>NZ_JAABNR010000009.1 GCF_009925085.1 Stagnihabitans tardus
GCGCGCCCGGCCCGCATGGGCCGGGCGCGCCCCCCCGCCTCCGCCCCCCGGCCGTGTCCAAAATGCCTTTCTTCGAAAGGCATTCTGGCAGGCCCTATCTTCTTGAAGGGGGGCGTCCCCCAAGCGTTGCCCGAGACCGGGTCGACCTTCATCTCTGCACCGCAGGTGGCGCGGGGCACAGGCCCTTGGGGTCGCCGCCAGATCGGCGCTCAGGCCTTCCAGTCGCCCTCGAAATCCGCCGGAATCATCAGGTTATGGGCGCCGAAGTTCGCGATATCCCGCTCGCCGCAGAGCGCCATGGTCGTGTCGATCTCCTTGCCGATGACCTCAAGCGCCTTGGTCACACCGCGCTCTCCCATGGCCCCCAGGCCATGGACGAAGGCCCGCCCGATCATCACCCCATGCGCCCCCATGGCCCGCGCTTTCAACACGTCCTGGCCCGAGCGGATCCCGCTGTCCATCCAGACCTCGACCTTGTCGCCCACCGCCCGCGCCACCCCCGGCAAGCGCCGGATCGAGCTCAAGGCCCCGTCCAGCTGCCGCCCGCCATGGTTCGACACGACAATCGCCGCCGCGCCGAAATCGGCGGCCTTGCGGGCGTCTTCCTCGTCCAGGATGCCCTTCAGGATCAGCTTGCCGCCCCACATGTCGCGGATCCGCGCGATCTTGCCCCAGTCGAGCTGCGGGTCGAACTGCTCGGCCGTCCAGGAGGACAGGGACGAGAGGTTCGACACCCCCTTCGCGTGCCCCACGATATTGCCGAAGTGATGCCGCTTGGTCCCGGCCATCCCCAGGGCCCAACGCCAGCGGAACCCGATGTCGATGATATTGGCGAGCGTCGGCTTCGGCGGCGTCGAAAGCCCGTTCTTCAGATCCTTGTGGCGCTGACCCAGGAGCTGCAGGTCCAAGGTCAGGACCAGGGCCGAGACCCCCGCCTTCTTCGCCCGCTCCAGCGTCGCGCCGACGAAATCCCAATCCTTCATCACGTAAAGCTGGAACCAGAAGGGCTTGGTCGTATGCGCCGCCACATCCTCGATGGAACAGACCGACATGGTGGAGAGCGTGAAGGGCACGCCGAAGGCCTCTGCCGCCCGTGCCGCCTTGATCTCGCCATCGGCGCATTGCATCCCCGTCAGGCCCACCGGCGCCAGGGCCACGGGCATCGAGACCTTCTCCCCGGCCATCGTCGAGGCAATCGTCCGGTTCGACATATCCACCGCGACCTTTTGCCGGAAGCGCAGCCGGGCAAAGTCGCTGACATTGTCGCGGAAGGTCTGCTCGGTATAGCTGCCGCTCTCGCAATAATCCCAGAACATCTTGGGCACGCGCCGCTTGTGCAGCCGCTTGAGGTCTTCGATGCAGGTGATGACGGGATCTGACAGCAGGGACATGGGGCCTCCGAAGCGCGGGTGACTGGCATGTTAGCTGGCCCCGAAGCCAAGGACCAGAGGCCGCGTGGAACGGTTTCCACCCGGGCGCCGATCTTTTTGCGCCGCTTTTCCGGGCGACTTGCCGCAATTTTGGGCGGCATCCCCGCACCGCAGGGGCAAGCCCGCCCCCGGCTTTCCCCGGCTCTGGCCCTGTGGCGGGACAGGGCGCAATCCTTCCCCCGAACCGGAGGACAGATGCTGGACGCCGCCCCCCTCATCCCGATGCAGCGCGCCAAGGGCCGCGCCCATGCTGCCTTTGCGCTCAAGGGGGGCACGCGGCTGGCCGACCTCCGCCAGCAGGGCTCGGCCAAGGTGCTTCTGCCCCGCGTCGCGGGCGACCGCCCGGAGTTGGTCTTTCTGAACACCTCCGGAGGCCTGACGGGCGGCGACCTGCTCGAGCTTTCGCTCGACCTTGCCCCCGGCACGAAGCTTTCCGCCACGACCCAGACGGCCGAGCGCGCCTATCAGTCGCCGGGCCCCGCCGCCCAGGTCTGCTTCCGCGCCAGGGTTCAGGCGGCAAGCCTCCATTGGCTGCCGCAAGAGACCATCCTTTTCCAGGACAGCCACCTGACCCGCTCCACCGAAATCGACCTTTCGGGCGAGGCCGAGGTCCTTCTCTGCGAAAGCCTTGTCCTGGGCCGTCATGCCATGGGCGAGACCCTGACCCGCGCGCGGCTGACGGACAGCCGCATGATCCGCCGCGATGGCGTGCCGGTCTGGGCCGAGGGGCAGATGCTCTCGCCCGAGACGCTCTCGCGCCCCGTCCTGCTGGGCGGCGCCACGGCCTTTGGCGTCCTGGCCCTGGTGGCCCGGGGCGCCGAGGATATCCCCCGCCCGCCCCAGACCGAGGGCGCGCGGCTGGAGCTCTCGGCCTGGGACGGCCGCGCCCTGATCCGGATCGCCGCCTCCAGCGGCTTTGCCCTGCGGCGCCAGATGGCCGCCGTCATCACCCAACTCTCCGGCCGCGCCCTGCCGCGCGTCTGGGCCAGCGGAGGAACCCCATGAACCTGACCCCCCGTGAGCGGGAAAAGCTCCTTGTCTCCGTCGCCGCCATGGTCGCCCGGGGCCGCCTTGCGCGCGGCGTGAAGCTGAACCACCCCGAGGCCGTGGCGCTGATCACCGATTTCGTCGTCGAGGGCGCGCGGGATGGCCGCAGCGTCTCGGACCTGATGCAGGCCGGCGCCCATGTCATCACGGCCGAACAATGCATGGAGGGCATCCCGGAGATGATCCACTCCGTCCAGGTCGAAGCCACTTTCCCCGACGGCACCAAGCTCGTGACCGTCCATCACCCGATCCGTTGAGGCCCGAAATGAAGCGTCTGTCCCTCTTTGCCCTGATCCCCGCGCCCGCCTTCGCTCACCAGGGCGACCATTCGCATGCGGGCCTGTTGCATCTCCTGACCGAGCCCGACCACCTGCTGTTGATGGCTCTGGCCGTGGCGGCAGTGGTCTATGTCGCCGTGAAGGTGCGGCGATGATCCCGGGCGAGGTCTTCACGCCGGAGGGCGAGATCGAGCTGAACTCCGACGCCCCGGTCACCGTGCTGATGGTGGCCAATACCGGCGACCGTCCGATCCAGGTGGGCTCGCATTACCACTTCGCCGAGACCAATCCGGGGCTCTCCTTCGACCGCGAGGCCGCAAGGGGCCAGCGCCTGGATATCCCCGCAGGCACCGCCGTCCGCTTCGAGCCCGGCCAAAGCCGCGAAGTGCGCCTCGTGCCCTATGGCGGGCTCCGCCGTGTCTACGGCTTCAACGGCAAAGTGATGGGAGACCTCTGATGGCCAACCGGATTTCCCGCGCCGATTATGCGGCAATGTATGGGCCGACCACGGGCGACAAGGTCCGCCTGGGCGACACCGAGATCATCATTCAGGTCGAGCGCGACCTGACGACCTATGGCGAAGAGGTCAAGTTCGGCGGCGGCAAGGTGATCCGCGACGGGATGGGACAGAGCCAGGTCACAAGGGCAGGGGGGGCGGCCGATACGGTCATCACCAATGCGCTGATCCTCGATCACTCGGGCATCTACAAGGCCGATGTGGGGCTGAGGGACGGGCGCATCTCGGGCATCGGCAAGGCGGGCAATCCGGACACCCAGCCGGGCGTCACCATCATCATCGGCCCCTCGACCGAGATCATCGCGGGAGAGGGCAAGATCCTGACCGCCGGGGGCTTTGACGCCCATATCCACTTCATCGCTCCGGGCCAGGTCGAGGATGCGCTGCATTCGGGCATCACGACCATGCTGGGTGGCGGCACGGGGCCTGCGCATGGGACGCTCGCCACGACTTGCACTCCCGGCCCCTGGCACCTGGCACGCATGCTGCAGGCCCTGGACGGGCTGCCCATGAACTTCGGCCTTTCCGCCAAGGGCAATGCCTCCCGCCCCGAGGCCCTGGTGGAGATGGTGAAGGCCGGCGCCTGCGCCATGAAGCTGCACGAGGATTGGGGCACGACCCCCGCCGCCATCGACTGCTGCCTTTCGGTGGCCGATGACATGGATGTGCAGGTGATGATCCACACCGATACGCTGAATGAATCGGGCTTCGTGGAAAACACCATGGCCGCCATCGCCGGCCGCACGATCCATGCCTTCCACACCGAAGGCGCGGGCGGAGGCCATGCGCCCGACATCATCAAGGTGGTGTCTTCGGAAAACGTCATCCCCTCGTCGACCAACCCGACCATGCCCTATACGGTCAACACGATCGAAGAGCATCTCGACATGCTGATGGTCTGCCACCACCTGGACCAGTCGATCCCCGAGGACGTGGCCTTTGCCGAAAGCCGCATCCGCCGTGAGACCATTGCCGCCGAGGATATCCTGCATGACATGGGCGCTTTCTCGGTCATGTCCTCGGACAGCCAGGCCATGGGCCGCGTGGGCGAGGTCATCACCCGCACCTGGCAAACCGCCCACAAGATGAAGGTCCAGCGCGGGCGCCTCGCGGAAGAGACCGGCGACAACGACAATGTCCGCGCCAAGCGTTATATCGCGAAATACACGATCAACCCGGCCATCGCCCAGGGCATGAGCCGCCACATCGGCTCGATCGAGGTCGGCAAGCGCGCCGACCTGGTCCTCTGGTTCCCCGCCTTCTTCGCCGCCAAGCCCGAGATGGTCCTGATCGGCGGCATGATCGCCTGCGCCCAGATGGGCGACACCAACGCCTCCATTCCCACCCCGCAGCCCACCTATTCCCGCCCGATGTTCGGCGCCATGGGCCGTGCGGTGGAGCGCAACGCGGTGCTGTTCATCTCCCAGGCCGCGCAGGCCGATGGACTGGGCGCCGCCTTGGGGCTGGCGAAATCGACGCTTCCGGTGGAAGGCACCCGCAAGATCGGCAAGTCCTCGATGATCCACAACTCGGCCAAGCCCCATATCGAGGTGAACCCCGAAACCTACGAGGTCCGCGCCGATGGCGAGCTTCTGACCTGCGAGCCCGCCAAGTCGCTCCCCCTCGCCCAACGCTATTTCCTGTACTGACATGAGCCTTCTGAACACCGCCCGCCAGGTGATCCGCCAGCCCGACCTGGGCGGGCGGATTGCCCATGACGTCGTGACCCTGACCTATGACGAGCGCTTCCTGCGCCGCAAACGCCTGGTCACCGCCCATGACATCAGCGTCATGGTCAACCTGGCCGAGACCCTTTCGCTGAACCACGGCGACTGTTTCGAGCTGGACGATGGCCGCCTGATCGAGGTCATCGCCGCCGAAGAGCCGGTCGTCGTCGTCACGGGCGACCTCGCGCGGCTGGCCTGGCACATCGGCAACCGCCACACGCCCTGCCAGATCGAGCCCACGCGGCTCCTGATCCGCCAGGACCATGTGATCGAGGCCATGCTGGCCCAACTGGGCGCGGGCCTTTCGCGCGCCATCGAGCCCTTCACCCCCGAAGGCGGCGCCTATGGCCATGGGCGCACGCTTGGTCACAGTCATGGGGGCCATGACCACGGCCACGCCCCCGCCTTCGACCCCCATGCCCCCGTGGCGCTCTTCCCCTTCGCCAAGCCATGACCGAAGCATCCCCCCATGGTGCAGAGCCTCCGGACGCAGAGGTTGGCTCCCTGGCCGAAGTCCTCGATCCCTCCCGGATTCGCCTCTCCGTGTCGGAGGCCCGCCTGCTTCTGACCCAGCTCCTGTCGCCCGCCTTTCCGATTGGCTCCTATGCCTATTCCCAGGGGCTGGAGGTCGCCATGGCGTCGGGCAGGGTCCATGATGTGGAGACTTTGCAGGACTGGATCGAGGGCGTCATCCTCTTTGGCTCCGCCCGGATCGACATGGCCCTGATCGCCCAGGCCCGCGCGCCCGGGGCCGACCTTGCGGCCCTGGCGGCTCTGGCCCTGGCCTATGCCCCCGCCCGCGAACGCGCCGAGGAGCTGCGCGACCAGGGCGCCGCCTTCGCCGCCTGCGCCCGGGCCCTGGGGCTGGACATCCCCGACCTGCCCTATCCCGTGGCCTTGGGGGCCGCGACCTCCTCCCTGCCTTTGCCGGACACGGAGGTCCTGGCGCTCTACCTCCACTCCCTCGCCGCCCAGCTGACCTCGGCGGCGGTGCGCTTTCTGCCGCTCTCGGCGACCCTGGGCCAAAGGCTGATGGCCCGCCTCGCGCCCCTGATCGTCACCCAGGCCCAAAGCGCCCCCGAGCTCACCTCGGCCCACCTGGCGGCCGATCTCGCCGCCATGGCGCATGAAACCCTGCAACCAAGGATATTCCGCTCATGACCCTGAATGGCCCTCTGAAAGTCGGCATCGGCGGCCCGGTCGGCGCGGGCAAGACCTCGCTGACCGAGATGCTCTGCCGCGCCTTGGCCCATCGCTGTTCCATGGCGGTGATCACCAATGACATCTACACGCGCGAGGATGCCGATTACCTGACCCGCGCCCAGGTCCTGCCCTCTGACCGGATCCGGGGCGTGGAAACCGGCGGCTGCCCCCATACGGCGATCCGCGAGGATGCCTCGATCAACCTCTCCGCCGTGGCCGATCTGCGGCGGGAGTTCCCCGACCTCGACCTGATCCTGATCGAGAGCGGAGGCGACAACCTCTCGGCCACCTTCTCGCCGGAACTGGCCGACCTCAGCATCTATATCATCGACACGGCCGCCGGTCAGGACATCCCGCGCAAGAAGGGCCCCGGAGTGACCAAGTCCGACCTCCTGGTGGTGAACAAGACCGATCTCGCCCCCCATGTCGGCGTCGATCCGGTGCTCCTCGAAGAGGATACCAAGCGCGCCCGTGGCACGAAACCCTATGTCATGGCCCAGGTACGCAAGGGCCTGGGGCTAGACGCCATCGTGGCCTTCCTCGAACAAGAAGGCGGCCTCGAGCTAAAGCCCAAGGCCGCCTGATTTCACACTGCCCAAATATCCACGGGGTTTCCAAAGGGGCCCGTGGGCCCCTTTGGGCAGGGGGGTGCGGGGGGGCGGCAGCCCCCCGCTTCCTCCGGTTGGTTTCAAAGGCATGAAATGCCTTCGAAACCAACCGGACCCGCTCATTCCTCGCCCGGCAGAATCCGCACAGCCCCACGATCGGCCGAGGCGGCGAACATCGCATAGGCCTTCAGCGCCTGGCTCACCTTGCGCGGCCGCGTCTTTGCGGGCTTCCACCCGGCCACATCCTGTGCAGCCCGGCGCGTCGCCAGCTCCTCCTCCGAGACCCGCAGCGAGATCTTGCGGTTCGGAATGTCGATGTCGATGAAATCGCCATCCTTCACCAGGCCGATGGTCCCGCCGCTGGCCGCCTCCGGGCTCACATGGCCGATCGAAAGACCCGAGGTCCCGCCCGAGAAGCGCCCATCGGTCAGAAGCGCGCAGGCCTTGCCCAGACCCTTCGACTTCAGATAGCTCGTGGGATAAAGCATCTCCTGCATGCCCGGGCCACCCTTCGGCCCCTCGTAACGGATCACCACGACATCGCCCGCCACGATCTTGTTGGACAAGATCGCCTCGACCGCCGCGTTCTGGCTCTCGAACACCTTCGCAGGCCCCGAGAAGACCAGGATCGACTCGTCCACCCCCGCCGTCTTCACGATGCAGCCGTCGATGGCGATATTGCCCGACAGGACCGCCAGTCCACCATCCTTGGAAAACGGCGTCTTGGCCGAACGGATCACGCCCGTCTCCCGGTTCAGGTCCAGGTCGGCAAAGCGCCCCGTGGCGGTAAAGGCCGTGGCCGAGCGCACCCCGCCCGGGGCCGCCATGAAGAACTGCCGCACCTCTTCCTTGTTGGTGCGCGAGATATCCCAATTGTCGATGGCCGCCCCCAAGGACCGCGCATGGACCGTCGGCACTTCACGGTGCAACAGCCCCGCCGCGTCCAGCTGACCCAGGATCGCAAAGATCCCGCCCGCGCGGTGGACGTCCTCCATATGGACATCCTGCTTGGCGGGCGCGACCTTGCAGAGGCAGGGCACCTTGCGCGACAGGCGGTCGATATCCTCCATGTCGAAATCCACCCCGCCCTCATGGGCCGCGGCCAGGACGTGCAGGATCGTGTTGGTCGAGCCCCCCATGGCGATATCCAGCGCCATGGCGTTCTCGAAGGCCTCTTTCGTCGCGATGTTGCGCGGCAGGACCGAAGCATCCTCGCCCTCATACCAGCGCTTGGTGATCTCGACGATCAGGTGACCGGCCTCTTCGAAGAGCCGCTTGCGGTCGGCATGGGTCGCCAAGGTGGACCCATTGCCCGGCAAGGACAGACCCAGTGCCTCGGTCAGGCAGTTCATCGAATTGGCGGTGAACATGCCGGAACAGGAGCCACAGGTCGGGCAAGAGGCCTTCTCGATGGCCTCGACCTCTTCATCCGAATAGCTTTCATCCGCCGCCGAGACCATGGCATCGACGAGGTCCAGCGCCACTTCCTTGCCCTTGATGACGACCTTGCCGGCCTCCATCGGACCGCCCGAGACGAAGACCACGGGGATGTTCAACCGCATGGCGGCCATCAGCATGCCGGGGGTGATCTTGTCGCAGTTGGAAATACAGACCATGGCATCGGCGCAATGGGCATTGACCATGTATTCGACCGAATCCGCGATCAACTCGCGCGAGGGCAGGGAATAGAGCATCCCGTCATGGCCCATGGCGATGCCGTCATCCACCGCGATGGTGTTGAACTCCTTGGCCACACCGCCGGCCTTCTCGATCTCGCGGGCGACAAGCTGGCCCATGTCCTTCAGATGCACATGGCCCGGGACGAACTGGGTAAAGCTGTTCACCACGGCGATGATCGGCTTGCCGAAATCGCCATCCTTCATCCCCGTCGCGCGCCAAAGGCCACGGGCTCCGGCCATGTTGCGGCCATGGGTCGTCGTGCGGGAACGGTAATGCGGCATGGGAAACCTCCTGATCAGCCGCTTTCACATCGCGCTTTACGACCAAGGTTTCAAGGGCCCATCGCGTTTGCCTGCCCCGGCCTTTGCGTCTCCCCGCCCTCAGGCGCCGCCATCCGGACCCTCTGCCGGAGGCCAGGCCCCCTCGAGGTCGCGAGGGGCGATGCGGTCCATCACCTCGATCATCCAGCCAAGGCAGTCGGTCTGCGCCGGGCTCAGCCCCGTGACATGCAGGGCACCCGAGGCCACGGGGCGAAACTCTGCCCAGCGATTCTGAAAATCCGCGACGTCCCGAACCCTCTTGGGGCCCTTCACTGTCGCCCCCCTTGCAGCATCACCGACAATACCGGACCCATCGCGCATCTCAAATCCTGTCATTGACCTTTCGCCCCGCAATCAGGGGAAACCGTCGCTTCAGTCTGCGAATCTGCCTGTTAAAAAAACGTCAAAGGTCTTGCCCGGTGGCCGGGCTGAGGTCACAGTCCCGTCATCGGGATTGGGCGGACGATGACCAGGATTTTGCAGATCAACCTCTTTGGGGCTTGCAGCGTGCAGGGCAAGGGTCCGGGCGGCGCCTTCGAGATCAAGCCTGCCAAGCATCGCGCGCTCTTTGCCCTTCTCGCCACGGCCAATGGCGGCAGGCGGACGCGGGTCTGGCTGTTGAACATGCTCTGGGGCGCCTCGGCCCATGACGGCGGGCGCCAGTCGCTGCGCACCGCGCTTTCAAAGCTCAGGACCGAGATGGCGGGGACCTTCGACCAGGTGCTGCGCGTCGACAATACCGAGATCACGCTTGACCTGTCGAAGGTCGAATTCACCGGGGCGCCGGGGGCGGGCGAGTTCCTTGAGGGCATCGACATCAAGGACGACGACTTCAATCACTGGCTGCAAGGCATCCGCCAATCGCCCGACCAGTATTTCGCGCTCTTGCGCGGCCAGGCGGCGCCCGCGCCCGCCGCCCGTTCCATCCTGCCCGCCATCGCGATCCTGCCCTTTCGCCTGGTGGCCGGAGAGGCGATCCACACCGTCCTCGGCGACTGGCTGGCCGAAGAGATCTGCCGGGCGCTTTCCCGCAGCCCGCTCCTGAGCGTCATCTCGCATCTTTCCTCGCGCGAGATCAGTGGCCAGCGGCCCGACACCCAGCGCCTGCGCCGGGCGCTTGGGGTCGATTACGCGGTGACGGGCAGCCTGCGGGTCCTGGGGGATCGCATCGTGCTGGATGCCGATTGCATCGACGTGGCCTCGGGGCGGATCCTCTGGACCCGGCAGACGCAAGGCAAGATGGCCGATTTCCTGACGCCCGACGCCGAAGCCGTGGCCGAGATCGTGCGGTCGGTCGGGCGGACGGTGGCGACCGAGGCGGTCGCCCAGGCGCGCGGGCGCAGCCTGAAGGCCCTGGCCGATCACCATCCGCTGATTGCCGGGATCGGGATGATGCACGAGCTGCGGCTCTCCTCCTTCTCGAAATCGCGCGAGCTGATCGAAGAGGCGATCCGCCGCGCCCCCGATGTGCCCGAGGCCCATGCCTGGCTGGCCGAATGGTATGTCATGTCGATCTTCAACGGCTGGTCGGATGACACCCTGCGCGATGCGGGCCGCGCCATGTCTTGCACCGAGCAGGCCTTGAACATCGACCCCGACAATACCTTTGCCCTGACCATCGACGGGGTGGTGATGAACAACCTCTTCCAGCGGCTCGACACCGCCGGGGCGCGCTTTCATGCCGCGCTGGACCTGAACCCCAACGAAAGCATCGCCTGGCTTCTGTCGGGCGTCCTTGCCGCCTATCGCGACGATGGGGCCGAGGCGGTCGAGCGCACCGAACAGGCGCTCCGGCTCTCTCCGGTCGATCCCTTCGGCTATTTCTACGACAGCATGGCCTCTACCGCCTACCTGGCCGCCGAGGACTGGGGCAAGGCGCTGAGTTTCGCCGACCGCTCCTTGCAGCGCAACGACCGTCACTCTTCGTCCTTGCGGGTGAAGATCTGCGCGCTGAACCAACTGGGGCGGGGCGAAGAGGCCCGTTCCGCGGCGGCCGAGATGAAGCGCCGCCAGCCTGGATTTTCCGTGGCGCAATACCGCCGCACCCATCCCGCTGCCGATGCCAAGATCGGTCAACGGGTGATTTCTTCGCTTTTGGACGCTGGTTTGACCTGAGGAGGATTGAATGACGACATTGGGAACGATGCACGGAATGCATGGCATGCACGGGATGCACGGCATGCATGGAATGCACGGTATGCATGGTATGCATGGTATGCATGGGATGCATGGCATGCATGGGATGCACGGAATGCACGGCATGCACGGGATGGGGGCGGCGGGCCCCGGGGCCGAGGCGGGCCAGCAGTCGGCCGCCGAGGCGATCCTGCATGCGGCGGGGCTTGACCCTCTGCCTGCCGCCGGGATCACGCAGCTGACCCCGAACTCTGCCGCCAACATGCGGCGCTGGGCGCCCGAGGTGCGGGCCCTCTTGATCCAGCAGGCCGTCGCGCGGCAGCTGGGCCATGCGGTGGACCCCGCTGGCACCCATGTCAGCCTGACCTGGAGCGGCAATGCGCTGGTGACGCTTTACCGTCCGACCGATGCGACGCTCGCGCCGCAATGCGACATCGTGCGGTTCTATGCCGATCAGCGCGGCGACCGCTCGGCCGAAGTCTTCAGCCAGATGGACGCTTTCGCGGCCTATTTCGGCCATCTCCTGGGCCTGACCTCGGCGCGCAATCCCAGGACGCTGGAGCTCTTGGCCCTGGTCCCCACGATCGCAGGGCCTGCGACCATGGTGCCCAAACACGTCTTCGCCGTCCGCCGGCCGGCCGAGATCGATGTCCGTGTCGCCGCCCTGATCGGCACGCCGGGGCATGGTGCCTTCCCCTCGGGCCATGCGACCCAGGCCATGGCCCTGGCCGTGGTCTGCGAGGCCCTGATCCGCGCCAACCCGGGCCATTTCCCCGATGCCGATATCCGCGTCGACCTCTGCTACCGCGCGGCGCAGCGCATCGCGGTCAACCGCACCGTGGCGGGGGTGCATTACCCGATGGATTCCGCCGCCGGGGCCCGCATGGGCCTTCAGATCGGCCGGGCCCTCGTGGCCATGGGCACGACGGGGGGCACGCTGGCCGACCTCGGGCCCTTTGACCCGAACCTGGCGCCCGGCAAGGACTATCTCTACGAAGAGACCCATGCGCTCTGGACCGCCACGCCCGCAGGCACGCCCATCGGGGTGGAGCCCGACCCGCTTCTGGGCTGGCTCTGGTCCCAGGCCGCCGCCGAATTCGGCTTGTGAGGCGCAGATGCCCTATCCCCTTGGACCCCATGAGCGCTGGCTCTTCGGGCCCGGCAAGCATTACGACCTGCCGGGCCTCTGGCTGGACACCCAGCCCAGCCTCTCTTGCCTGGCCGAGTTCCCGAACCCGGTCGGCAATCCCCTGACCGCCGTGGCCAATCTGTTGAACCACGACGGCATCACCATGCAGCCGCGCTTCCCGACGCTGTGGAGCGCGGGAGGCTTTCGGCCGCATTTCCTGCCCCTGCTTCTGACGCCCCAGGGCCAGACCGCGCTGGAAGAGCACAACCCCTCCCGGCTGGCCGAGCTGCTTGGCCGCCTGCCGCGTGAAGGCGCCCGGCATCTGCGGCTGAACTTCCCGGTCCGGTCCGAGACGCTGAATGCGAAGCCCCAGCCTCCGACGGCGGCGACACCAAGCCAGCCCCCCGGCGCGCCGCTGAGCGTGCTGGCGGTGATCGACCACGGCATCGCCTTTGCCGACCGTCGCCTGCGGGCGGGTGGCCAGACCCGGATGGATTATTGCTGGTCGCAATCGGCCCTGTCCCGCGAGGGTGAAACCGTGCTCTTCGGGCGCGAGTTCACCAGGGAGCAGATCGACGCCGGCGATGCAGAGGCGCTCTACCGCGAGGCGGGGCTCCTGGGCGGCGCCAACCGTCCGCCGATGCCCCTGGCGCGCCGCGTGGCGCATGGGACCCATGTGCTGGGCACGGCGGCACAGGGGCCCGGCAATGTCCGGCTGATCGGCGTCGACCTGCCTGCCACGGCGTTGTGGGACACTTCGGGCTTCGGCACCGACATGTTCCTTCTGGCGGCGGTGCATTACGTCTTCGACCGCGCCGACCGGATCGCGGCGGCGCATGGGCTGACCCATGTGCCCGTCGTCTTGAACATCTCGCTGGGGTGGTCGGGCGGGCCGCATGACGGGACCTCTCCGATCGAGGCCGCGCTGGCCGAGATCATCGAAGCCCGCCGGACCCTGGCGCCGACGCTGCTGGTCCTGCCCTCGGGCAACATGTTCACCGACCAGCTTGCCGCGCGGATCGAGGACCGGCACTTCGTCGATGGCCAGGCGGCGTTGCGCTGGTTTGCCCCGCCCTGCGACATGACCTCGTCTTTCGCCGAGGTCTGGCTGCCGGGCGGACCGCAAGGATACGAGGTCAGCCTGACCGCTCCGGATGGGACGGTGACGACCCTGGCCGCGCCGGGGTGGCAGGATGTGACCGTGGCGGGGCGGACCGTGGGGCTGGCCATGCTGGACTGCCCGCGCGGCACAAGGTGGCGGGCCAGCTTCTGCCTTGCCCCCACCGAGGCCAAGGCCCTGCCGCCGATGCCCCATGGCCCGGCGCCCGCCGGGGAATGGCGGATCGCCGTGCGCAGGCCCGCGACGGCGACAGGGGTGGTGCAAATCCGCATCCAGCGCGACGAGGACCAGCCCCAGGGCCGCACCGGCGCGCGGCAGTCGCGGCTGTTGGACCCCTGTTACGAACCCTATGACGCCACCGGAGCACCGGGACAGAAGGACAACGGCTCGATGCTTTGCCGGATGGACGGGCTGAACGGGCTGGCGACGCAGGCCGTGTCGCTGAACGTCGGGGGCAGCATCGACAGCCTGGCACGGCCTTCGCGCTATTCCTCGGCGGGGGTGGGCCGCGGGGTCGATGTCTCGGCCACGGCGGATCGGGGCGTGGCGCGGCCCGGGGTCCTGTCCTGGACGGCGCAGGGCGCGGGGGTGGTGGCGCAGTCGGGGACCTCTTCCGCCGCGCCCAAGGTGGCGGCGGCCCTGGCCCTCGCGCTTCTGACCGAGGTTCCTGCGGGCAATGGCGCCGATCTTCTGACCGGCGCCCCGGTGCCGCCGGACCTGGTCGACCGCCTGGGCCAGCTTCGGCTTTGACGGAGGGGGCTGCGGCCCCCTCTTTCGCTTTTTGTTCTAAACCTCATGTTAACCTTGACGTCGCCATAGTGCCTCTTGAACGATCAGGAGAGCCTCATGCCCATGTCCCCTCGTGCCAAGCTTTTCCTGGCCTTCGTGCTGATGGCCGGGGTGATGGGGACAGTGACGGTCCTGTCCTCGATAACGCTGCGCGATCAGGTCCGCCAGGCGGCAGAGGTCGGTCAAAGACAGGAAACCGCCGTCGACGCCATGGCCGTCCTGCGCGCCATCACGCATGAGGCGCAGGGCCTGGTCCAGGCGCATCTCTCCGCCCGAACCGGGGCGGAAAAGTCGCGCATCGCCGCCGAACTCCTGGCCGCCGACACGCGGGAGGCGCTGGCGCTGGCCAGGCTGGCAACCCTCGCCCAGGGGGCAGAGGCGGCTTTGGTTGCCGACCTGTCGCACCAGGTCCGCCAGGCGGCCGACCTGCGCCAGAGGGTGGTGTCGATCTCGGCCCGCAACGCGCTGGGACGGGCCACCGACCTTGCCACGATCGAGATGCCGGGCCTGCGCGCAGAGCTCATCGCAGGCTTGCGGGTCGTGGCGGCGCAGACCGGCAAGTCGCTCGTCGCCTCCGAGGCCGAGGCGGCGCTGAACGCGCTGGCGGCGGCGCAGAAGAACGCGCTTTTGCGGCCCGAGCCGGCCAATATCACCGGCCAGCTGACCGCGGCGGCCCTGGCGCATGGCAACCTGGTGGTGGCGCTTCAGGACCTGGCGCTGGAGCCGAGCCCGGGCCTTGCGCCGCTTCAGGCGATGGTGGCCGAACTCGGCCTCATGGACCAGGAGATCGAGGCCCTGTTGCGCGATGGCGCGGACGAGACGGCCTCGGCGATCTTCGCAGATCAGCTGCGTCCGCTGGATCGTCAGCGGCTCGAGACGCTGGACAGCCTGGCCGCGCTGTTCCAGACCGGGCGCCGTGCGATCGAGGCGGCCGCGCAAGAGACGGCCCTGGGCTCGCAGATGACGCTGGTGGTCCTGGCTGACCTGGCGCTGATCCTGGGGTTTGGCGCGGTGACGCTGGCCCTGTCCCGGATCGGGCGCGGGCTTGAGGGGGCGGTGCGCCTGGCCGAGCAGATGGCGGGGGACGAGGTTCTGCCCGCCGCCTGGGTCCATGGCAATCTCTCCGGACGGCTGACCTCGGCGCTGGTGCGAATCTCGGCCGGCCAGACGGCGGTCCTGGCCTCGCTCGATGCGCTGGGGCAGGGCAGGGCGCCGCGCTCCGACCTGCCCGAACGGTTGCGGCAGAGGTTTGCCGCCCTTGCGATGATGACGGCCCCGGGGGGCGGCACGGCCCAGGTCGAAGCCGCCGCCCAGTCGGCGCAGCAGTTGCAAGAGACGCTGCGCCATGCCCTGGCCGATGGCAGGGCGCTTCAGGACGAAACCGGGCGGATCGTGGCGCTTGTGCAAGGGCCGCGACCCTTGGAGGCAGGGGCTGGCATGGGGGCGCCCTTGACCCAGACGGCCGAGCACATCGCCCTGTGCGTCGAACGCCAGGTGACCGCGCTGATCCATGCCGAGACCCAGGCCACGACCCTGTTGCAGGTGCTGGGTCCGCAGCCGAGCGCGTCTCCCGCCCCCCTGCGCCGGATCGCCTGAGCGAGACCGCGCAGGGGGGCGTTGCAGGATGCAATCCGGCAGGAGACAGCAGCGCTGCGCCCGCGCTGCGGCCAAGCCGCCGGGTGTGATCGGGGCCCAGGCTCCCTGCGAGGGGCCTTGGGAGGGCCCCTTTCCCCGGGAGGGCGCGCGAATTTGGCCCCAAGACGGATCGACCTCCAAGGCACCGAGGATACCCTCGCCGCAGACCAGCTCGACGCGGGCGCGCCGGGTCTTGACCTCGCCGGACCATCACTGGGGCGGCGTGACGCCAAGGCATGCGAGGCTTCTTCCCTTGCGATGACCGCGACGCGGGGAGCCATGTGCGCCGCCCTGTGAGCTTTCCCTTCTCTCGCGATGAACGCGACGCGGGGAGCCATATGCGCCGCCCTGCGAGCTTTCCCTTTTCTCGCGATGACCCGCGACGCAGGGAGCCATGCGCGCTGCCCTCCGGGGCCTGAAGTGACCGCGTCAGCCCAGCTCTCGCTTTGCTGCGAAAGTCCCCGCCTTCCGCCCCTGTCCGGAAGCGACAGCAGGGACCGCTCTTGGGCCGATGGCTCACGCGACGCGGGCCCGGGGGGTGGTTCCAGCGGGCGCCCCGGGTCTTCACCTCGCCGGACCATCACCGGGCGGCGTGACGCCATGGCCTGCGAGGCTTCCCCCCCCTCGCGATGAACCCAACGCGGGGAGCCATGTGCGCCGCCCTGTGAGCTTTCCCTTCTCTAGCGATGACCGCGACGCGGGGAGCCATGTGCGCCGCCCTGCCAGGCTGCCCTCCTCGCATCGACCGCGACGGGGGCGACCCCGCGTTGCCCGGAAGGACCCTGTCGGCATGACCTGGCCGCAGGAGGCGCGGCGCCCCCTTGCCCCGTCCTTGCCCGCAACGGACTGCCAAGGAGGGACCGCAGAACGGGCGCATCCCGCGTGGGACCTGTCACGGCAAGCTGCCGGCCTCCCTCGCTGCCCATGCCCCTCTGCTGCTCCCCAGCCTGACGCAATCCCTCCTGAAACCATGTCGAGCGCCGCATCTGGTAGGAGGGCTTCCGTCTGGAAGGCCTCCCGCCACGCGGAGGGCGCGCTGGTGCCACTGCCACTCCGCGTGGCGCGGCGGTGGCTCTGAACTGCCGATAGGGCCCGGGCTGCCTCTTGCCCTTTGAGCGGTTCCTCGCCGGGCGCCTTGGCGCTGCGGCCAGGGTTCGTCCACCCGCCAGGCATGAGGTCGCCCCCGTGACGAAAGTCCTTGCCCTGCCGAAAGCCCCTTGCCTCGGGGCGCGGCAGCCTCGCGCCCCGAGGCGTCGCTTCCAGCCAGTCTGGAGCCGCCCGAGGGGTGGTTGGTCGATCCGGGGACCAGGAGAGGCTCGCGCCGATGAGCCTTTGCCCAGGCGGAATGCCCCGGGACGAATGGTGCGACCAGGGCCAAAGGATTGGGGTGGCACTGCTTCAAGGCGCGCAAGGCCCGGCGCGCGGCGACGGGCAGGGCGCTGGGCGACATTGCGCCAACCCTCTCACCAAGGTCCCAAAGGACTGCCGGGAAAGGCCGGAGAGCGGTGCGCCCGCTCCGCTTCCGCTTGGTGGAGCCAGGGACCGCATCACTTGGCAAAGCCGATGCGTGGCCGTTTGCCTGCGTTCCTTGACACGGGGGCTTTTCGGCCTTGGCCGATCACCAGGAACCACGCCGCCCTGATCCCCCGGCGGCCTCCCTCGGCCCCGGAAGGCCGCCTCGCCACTTCCCCCTTGCTTAACGCCCCCGCTTCCGCTTCCATCGCCCCATGCAGATCGATCTCAACTCCGACCTGGGCGAGGCCTATGGCCCCTGGACCATGGGCCCCGATGCCGAGCTTTTGTCGCTCGTGACCTCGGCCAACGTGGCCTGTGGCGGCCATGCGGGCGACCCCGAGACCATGTATCGCACCCTCTGCCTGGCCCGAGCGCGGGGGGTGACGGTGGGCGCCCATCCCGGTTACGCCGACCCCCTGGGCTTTGGCCGCCGTGTCATCCCCATGGCGCCGGCCGAGATCACCCGGATGGTCGCGGCGCAGATCGGCGCGCTTCAGGGCATCGCGCGGCTGGCGGGCACCAGGGTCGCCTATGTCAAGGCCCATGGCGCGCTGGCCAACCTCGCCGCCGAAAGCGCCGAGGTCGCCGAGGCGCTGGTCGCAGCCCTCCCCCCCGATCTGCCGCTCCTGGCCATCTCGGGCACCGAGCAGGAGAAAGCCGCACGCCGGGCCGGTCACAAGGTCTTTTCCGAGATCTTCGCCGACCGCGCCTATCTGCCCGACGGGCGCCTCGTGCCCCGGTCCCGCAGCGACGCGATGCTCCACGGCGCCGCTGCCGTCGACCGTCTTCTCGGCTTCCTGAAGACCGGCCTCATGCCCACCACCGAAGCCCCGATCCGCCTGCAAGCCCAGTCCATCTGCATCCATGGCGACAGCCCCGAGGCGCTGGACCTGGCCCGGGCGCTGCGGGCCCGCCTGATGGCCGAGGGCGTGACCCTCGCCCCCTTCGCATGATCCTGCGCCCCATCGCCGGCCATGCCGTGCTGGTCGCGTTCGCCGACACGATCAGCGAGGCAGCCCATGCCGAGGTCCTGGGCCTTGATGCCGCCCTGCAGGCCCGGCCCTTCGAGGGCCTGGTCGAGACCGTCCCGGCCTTCGTCAACCTGCTGATCACCTTCGACCCGATGCGCACCGACCCCGCCGCCATCGAAACACATCTCCGTGCTCTCCGGGCCCCGCCGCTGACCAGGACGGGCCAGAGCCATGACATCCAGGTGACCTATGACGGCCCCGACCTGGCCGAGGTGGCGCGCCAGACCGGCCTGACCCCGGCAGAGGTCGCCCGGACCCATGCCAGCGGCGACTACAAGGTCTGTCTCTACGGCTTCGCCCCGGGCTATGCCTATCTGGGTGGCCTGCCCGCCGCGCTGCGGCTGGACCGCAAACCTGCGCCCGTCCGCGACGTGCCTGCGGGTTCGGTGATCATCGCCGGGGGCCAGTGCCTGATCACCACGCTGACCATGCCCACCGGCTGGTGGATCATCGGCCATACCGAGACGAAAGTCCTGACCGATGACCCCGCCCGCCCCTTCCGCTTCGCCGTGGGCGACGCCATCAGGTTCGTCCCGTGACCCGGCTGAAAGTCCTCTTCGCGGGGCCTCATGTGACCTTGCAGGACCAGGGCCGCCCGGGGCATCTGCGGTTTGGAGTCCCGGCCTCGGGCCCGATGGACCGTCTGGCCTTTCGCCTGGCACAGGGGGCGATCGGGGCCGAGGGCGCCGCCATCGAGGTCTCGCTCGGCGGTTTGGCCCTGCAGAACCTGGACGAGGATGTGACCCTGGCCATCGCGGGGGGCGGGTTCATCGCCGAGCACCGCGGCAAGGGGACCTCCTGGCAGGTCCTGACGCTGCGGCGGGGCGAGACCCTGCGCCTTCGCCCCGGCTTCTGGGGGGCCTGGACCTATGTCGCCGTGGCGGGACGGATCCAGGCGTCGACCTGGCTTGGCGCGCAGGCCACCCACGGCCCCTCCGGCCTTGGCGGAGGGCGCCTGACCACGGGCCAGATCCTGACCATCGAGACGCCCCGGACCCTGCCCGAGACCGCGATCCCTTGCCCGGTCACCGCCCGCCCCCGTTCGATACTGCGGGCCACCCCGGGGCCGCAGGACCGGTTCTTCTCGCGCACTTCGCTGACCGCGATCTTTTCGGAAAGCTTCACCCTGTCGCCCGCCATCGACCGCATGGGCCTGCGCCTGACGGGCCCGCATCTGCCACCGGAAGGCGCCCTCTCGATCCCCTCCGAGCCCCTGCTGCGCGGGTCGGTGCAGGTCAATGGCGCCGGCGTGGCCTCGATCCTGATGGCCGATCACCAGACCACCGGGGGTTATCCCAAGATCGCCACCGTGATCGATGCCGACCTTGACGCCGCCGCCCGTCTGCGCCCCGGCGACCGGCTGCGCTTTGCCCCGGTTACACCTGAACAGGCGCTCGGTATTGAGCGCCTGCAAAGAATTTTGCCCAAGACGGGGCGGGATTAATCGGTTGGAAAGCTGGGCCTGCGAATCTGTGCCTTGAATCGCGGCATCTCCGCGACTTTTGGTCAATCATGAGGCTTCCATGTTCCGTCGCGTCTCCGCTCTCCTGCCCTTCGCCCTGATCGCCACCGTGGCCGCCGCCGCCGACTTCAAGGCCGCGGAAGAGGCCTATCTGAACGCCTCGATCCGCCCCTGGGCCGAGAATGCCGCCCTGGTCGATGCGATCAAGGCCGCCAATGCCGAACGCGCCGCCTTCGACCAGGCCAAGATCGACGAGCTCGACGCCGCCTGGAAGGCAGAGGTCGGGACCTCCGACACGCCCACGATCACGCCGGTTCTGACCAACGCAGCTTCCGATTTCCTGCGCGCCCAGGTCGAGGCTTCGGGCGGCGCCGTGACGGAGGCTTTCGTCACCGATGCCAAGGGTCTGAATGTCGCCGTGTCCGAGCCGACCTCCGACATGTGGCAGGGCGACGAGCCCAAGTTCTCCGAGGTCTTCCCCAAGGGCAAGGACGGGGTTCTGTTCTCGGATGTCGAGCTGGATGAATCGACCCAGATCTATTCCGGCCAGATCTCCATCTCGATCACCGATCCGGCCACGGGCGAGGTCATCGGCACGCTGACCGTCGGGGTCAATGCCGAGTCCCTGATGTAATCCTGTTCAAGGACGGTGATATGACCAAGTCGAATGCCCCGCCCCGCAAGGGCCTGACCATCTATCAGAAGTGCCTGGTGGCTGTGGCCCTCACGACGGCCCTGGTGGCAGGCGTGGTAACCTTCAATGCCGCCAGCCTGCTGAAGGATGTGGCGCGCAACGGGCTGCAGGACTTGGCCATTGCTGCGACGGAAGGGGTGGCGGCCGATGTGTCGGGCGCCATCAAGTTCGACAAGCCCGATATCCTGAGTGCTGCGATGTTGGGCATCCAGAAGCAGATGGGCGACCGTCTGGTGGGCGGGCAGACCTTCAACGCCGAGGGCAAGCCCGGGGTCGTCCTGGGCCAGCCCGATGCCGATACTTCGGCACTGTTCCTTGTTCTGGCCAAGCGTGCCATCGCCTCTGGCCAGATCGAAAAGGACGCGACGGGCATGTTCGTCGCCTCTCCCGCCCTGTTCGGCGAGAAAGGGGCGCTGGTGGGCGCAGTGGTCTTCCAGTGGTCCTCTGCCGGGCTCGAGGCGGCTTACGGCGCCCAGCAGAACCGGGCGTTCCTCTTGGCGGCGGTGGTCTTCGTGACCTTGATCGGCCTGGTCGGCTGGTATCTGAACCGCAGCCTGAAGCGGCCCCTGACCGCGCTGGCCGAGGCGGTGGAACGTGTGGCGAATGCCGATTTCGACACCGAGATCGCGGGCAAGGATCGCCGGGACGAGGCGGGGCAGATCGCCCAGGCGCTGGACATCATGCGCCACAACCTGCGCATGGCCGAGGAGGCCCGTCGTCAGCAAGAGCAGGGGCAGGCCGATCAGGCCCTGGTCGTCGAGAGGCTTTCGGCCAGCCTGCGGCAATTGTCTGCGGGCGACCTGACGGCGCGCCTGCCCGCCGACTTGCCCTTTGGCTATGAAGAGCTGCGCGACAATTACAACACGGCGCTGGAGCGCCTGGGTTCGGTGCTGAAATCCGTGATCGACACCGCGCGGCGGATCGAAAGCTCCGCGACCGAGATCAGCCAGCAGACCAGTCACCTGTCGCAGCGCACCGAAAACCAGGCCGCAACGCTGGAAGAGACCGCCGCCGCCATGGATGAGCTGCATTCCAACGTGCGCTCGGCCGCCACATCCACGCAAGAGGTCGAGAGCATCGTCCACTCCGCCGAGGCTGAGGCGGCGAAAAGCGGGGCCGTGGTCGAGAGTGCCGTGGCAGCGATGCAGGACATCAAGCGCTTCTCGGGCCAGATTTCCACGATCATCGGCGTCATCGACGACATCGCCTTCCAGACCAACCTCCTCGCCCTGAACGCCGGGGTCGAGGCGGCGCGGGCCGGTGAGGCGGGGCGCGGCTTTGCCGTCGTGGCCAGCGAAGTGCGGGCGCTTGCGCAGCGCTCCTCCGATGCCGCGCGCGAGATCAAGTCGCTGATCAACGGTTCGGCCCAGCAGGTCGAGCGCGGGGTCGAGCTGGTGTCGAACGCGGGTGAGGCGCTCTCCAAGATCGTCGGTCGGGTGCAGAACATCACCCAGCTGATCTCTGGCATCGCCAGGGGCGCGGGGGCACAGTCCGCCGCCGTGGGCGAGATCAATATCGGGGTGGGCCAGCTGGACCAGGTGACGCAGAAAAATGCCGCCATGGCGCAGGAGACGACTGAGTCCTGCATGGCGCTTCAGGCCCAGTCGCGCAACCTGGCCGAGATGGTCGCCGTCTTCCGCATCGATGGGACGGGCGCCTCGCGGCTGGTGCGGGCGGCCTGAGGCCGGTCAGAACCGGAAGGACCGCCCGGCCCGGGGTGTCACGAAGGCGATGCTGCCCGGTGCCGGGCAATCCTGCCCGGGCAGGCGGATGACCAGCTCTCCCATGGCTTCGGTCTGCAGGTAGAGCACGCTTTCGGCCCCCAGCCTTTCGACATGGCGGATCCGGCCCTGCCACTGGCCCTCGGTCGTCGACAGGTCAAGATGCTCTGGCCGGATCCCATAGGTCGTGCAGCCCAGGGCCGCCGCCGCAGGTCCCGTGATCAGGTTCATCTTCGGACTGCCGATGAAACCCGCCACGAAGGGCGAGACCGGGTGGTTGTAAAGCTCCATGGGCGAGCCCACCTGTTCGATCCGCCCCGCGTTCAGCACGACGATCTTGTCGGCCATGGTCATGGCCTCGACCTGGTCATGGGTCACATAGATCATCGTGGCGCCGAGCTTCTTGTGCAGGTCGGTCAGTTCGATCCGCATCTGCGCCCGCAAGGCCGCATCCAGGTTCGACAGCGGCTCGTCCAGCAGAAAGACTGCCGGGTCGCGCACCATGGCCCGCCCGATGGCCACGCGCTGGCGCTGCCCGCCCGAAAGCGCCTTGGGCTTGCGGTCCAGAAGCGGCCCGAGCTGCAAGACCGAGGCCGCCGCCTGGACCTTGGCCTCGATTTCGGCCTTGGGCCGCTTGGCCAGCGACAGGCCAAAGCCGATGTTCTGGCGCACGGTCAGATGCGGATAAAGCGCATAGCTTTGAAAAACCATGGCAATCCCGCGCTCGGAGGGCTCCGCATCGGTCACGACCCTGCCTGCGATCTCGATCGTGCCCGAGGTGGCCTCTTCCAGCCCCGAAATCAACCGCAGAAGCGTCGACTTCCCGCAGCCCGAGGGGCCGACGAAGACGCAGAACTCACCCGGCTCGATCACCAGGTCGATGCCCTTGATGATATCGACCGCACCGAAGCTCTTGGCCAGGTTTTTCAGGACGACGGAGGAGCTTGAAGCAGTCATGGGTCAGCCTTTCACCGCGCCGGCTGTCATGCCCGCGACGATTTGCCGGTTGAAGAAGATGAAGACGAGAAGTGGCGGAATGGTCACCAGGAGGATGTTCATGAACAGAAGGTTGAACTGGCTCTGGAACTGGCTTTGAAAGTTGAAGAGCGTCAGCTGCACCGTCACGTTGTCTTTGCCCGGCAGGTAGTAGAGCGGGTTGGTGAAGTCGTTGAAGATGGCGATGGATTGCACGACGATCAGCGTCACGGTCACGGGCTTCAAGAGCGGCAGGATGACCTTGAAGAAGATCGCCAAGGGTTTCGCGCCGTCGATGATCGCGGCTTCGTCCAGGTCGCGCGGAATGGTCCCGATGAAGCTGCGATACAGCAGGACCGAGAAGGCCAGGCCATAGGCCACCTGGATCAGGACCATGCCATGGATCGTCTTGAACAGGCCGAGACCTTGCAGGACCCAGATCGTCGGCACCACGGCAGGCGGCACCATCAGCCCCATCAGGACCCCGGCATAGATCACCCGGTTCCAGCCCGAGGGGCGCCGCTGCAGGACATAGCCCACCATGGCGCCAAAGACGACAAGCCCCGCGACGGCTGCCACGGTGATGACGGTCGAGTTGAAATAGGCCAGCAACAACATGTAGTTGCGCGCCTTTATCACCTCGGTCAGATTGGCCCAGAAGTGCCATTCGCTGGGCCAGCTGAACAGGAACAGCGCGGCCTCCTTCTTGGTCTTCACCGCCATCAGGAAGGTGAAGAGGAAGGGCAGGATGAAGACGACGAAGGCCACGGCCGTGGCCGCAATGCCCATGTTGCGCCGACGTGCGCGGCTGAAGGACGTGCTCACAGATCCACCTCGCGCTTGTTGAACCACCAGGTCAGCGGCAGGATGATGATGGCGATCAGGGCAAAGAGGATGACATTGCCCGCCGTGGCCAGGCCATAGAACCCGGCCTGGTATTGCTTGTAGATGACCGAGGCCAGGACATCCGAGGCGAAGCCCGGTCCGCCCTTGGTCGTGGCCCAGATGATGTCGAAGGACCGCAGTCCTCCGATCAGCGAAAGCGTCACCACGGTCACGGTCGCGGGGCGCACCAGGGGGACGGTCACGCGCCAGAACTGCTGGACGCGGGTGGCGCCGTCGATCCGCGCGGCCTCGTAATAGTCGGGCGAGATGGCGGCGAGGCCCGCGATATAGATCAAGGTGGCCAGGCCCACGCCCTTCCACAGGTCGATGAAGGCCACGGAATAGAGCGCCAGCCCCGGGTCCGACAGCCAGGCCGGGCCGTCGATGCCGACGTAAGCCAGCGCCACGTTGATCGCCCCCTTGGTCGGATGCATCAAGGCCGCAAAGGTGATGCCGACCCCGATGGTCGAGACCAGGACCGGGAAGAAGACCACCGAGCGCAGGAAGCCCTGCCAAAGGATGCCCGAGGTCAGCAGCACTGCCAACAAGAGCCCCAGCACCGATTTGGTGCCCGAGGTCAGGACCGCATAGATCAGCGTGTTGACCAGGCCCTGGACCAGGAAGGGCTCCTTGAAGAACTGGCGGTAATTGTCCAGCCCGATGAAATGCGCCTCGAACAGGTCCCAGCGCGTCAGCGAGAACCAGAGGCTCGCCACGGTCGGCACCAGGAAGAGGGTGACGAAGACCACGGCGGCGGGCAGGACGAACCAATAGGGATAGGGAGATCTTCGGCGGGTCATGGGGGCTCCGGGCTGCCGGGACAGGATCGCGGCGGGGCGGGGTTTTGCAAAGCCCTTGCAGGGGCGCAAAGGGGCTCCCGCGCAGGCGGGAGCCTCTCCGGTTCGGGGGAGGGAGCGTCCCCCGGGGTCTTACCAGTTCGGCAGGCCGAGCTGCTTGGCCTGCTTTTCCACGTCCTGGTCGTAAAGCGCCGCGGCCTCGGCGGTCGGACGGATGCCCGAACCCACTTCGACCGTGATCTGCTCAAGCGCCGGGCCCTTGATCGGCGACAGGAACTCCAGCGCCGGAGCAGTGGCGCCCGCCTGGAAATAGGGCATCATGTCGGCCACGGCGGCGGGCACATCGGCGGGCAGGGCGCAATCCTTGATCAGATAGGGCCCGGTCGCGCCATTGGTCTTGATCATCAGCTCGCACCCCTCGACCGAGGCGACGAAAGCGAGGAACGCCTTGGCCGCCTCGATATTCTCGGAGGCCGCAGGAACGTAAAGCCCCGCCGGCATCCAGACCGTCAGGCCGTTCTTGTCCGCCGAAGGCCCGGGCTGGGCAAAGAAGCCCACATCCTCGAGGTTCTCGGGGAAGTTCTGCTTGATGTTGCCCAGGGCGAAGGTCAGCATCGGGTAATGCGCGGCCTCGCCGGTGGCCACCATGCGCACGCCGTCATCGAACTTGGCGGCGCCGAAGTCCTCGTTCATGTAGCCGCCCTTGAAGACGTCTTCGAGGTATTGGAAGCCGCGCATCGCCGCCGGGGTCGTGGCATATTTCGCCTTGTTGGCGGTGTAGTCGGCGGCAAAGCTCGGGACCTCGGCTTGGACGTTGAAATAGTCGCCCAGAACGAAGAGTTGCGAAGTCCAGGTGTCGCCAAAGGTCGTGGCGACGGCGACCTTGCCCGCCTCCTTGATCTTGGCGTTGTTGGCCATGAACTCATCCCAGGTCTTGGGCACCGAAAGGCCAAGCTCGGCATAGATATTCTTGTTGTAATAGATGCCGCCGCCCATGGCCGCGCCGAAGGGCACGCCGCGCACGGTGCCGTCCGAGGCGGTGACGACCGACTTGAAGCTGTCGATCACGTTGCCCTGGATGTCCGAGAGGTCGGCGAGGTTCTTGGCCGGGTCCAGCGCCTGGAAGAGCGAGCCCGAGTTGTATTGCAGGATATCGCCCGCCTCGCCGGTGGCCAGGCGCGTCTTGACCAGATTGTCCCCCTCGGCGCCGCCGGGGCGGTTCTCGATTTCGAAGGTCACATCCGGATTGGCCGCGGTATAGGCCGCCGTCAGGGCCTCCATCGCCGCCACGGTCTCGGCATTGCCGTCGGTGGTGACTTGCAGGACGGTCTCGGCCTGGGCCAGGCCCGCCAAGAGCGTGAAGGCGGACAGGAAGGCCGCGCTCGGGATCAGTTTCATGGTCTCTCCTCCATTGGACCGGGTTTCGGGCGGTTGATCCGCCCGTTTCGTCAAATCTGGAACGTGATCACATGGGTGCCGGGGGGCAGGTCGCCCTGCGGCGCCGCGCCGTTCACCTTGTCGGGGGTGAAGCCCAGGCGACCCTTGGTGCCCGGGGGCAGGGTGACGGTATAGGTGACCTTGTCGCCCTCCAGCACCCAGCCCGCCTCGATCCGGCCATGGCGGCAGTCATGCCAGGCGGCCACGGGGGAAAGCGCGGGCAGGATCAAGGGGTTGAGCGTCACCAGGTCAAAGCCGGGCTCCGGCTGGATGCCTGCCACGCCCTCGAAGAGCCACTGGCAGACCGCGCCGTAGGCATAGTGGTTGTAGCTGTTCATGTCCGGGTCATAGATCGTCCCGTCCTCTCCCAGCGCGTCCCAGCGCTCCCAGATCGAGGTCGCGCCGCGTTCGACCTGGTAGAGCCAGCCGGGGACCTTGCGGTTCAGGAAGATCTTTTCGGCCAGGTCGGCCATGCCATGCATGGTCAGCGCGGGCAGCAGGGCAGGGGTGCCGATGAAGCCCGTGCCGATCAGCCCATCGGCATCCTCGACCACCTTGCGGAAATAGTCCTTGCCCCGTTCGTAGTATTCCGGCGGCACCAGGCCGTAAAGGAAAGCGAGGCTCCAGGAGGTCTGGTCATTATGCGCGATCCGGCCCGAGGGGCTGAAGTATTCGTGCTTGAAGGCCGCCTTGATGGCCTCGGCGCGGGCCCGCAGGGGGGCGGGGTCGCGGCCGATCAGGCCCGCGATCTTGGCCGCAAGGTCGGTGGAGATATAGTGATACAAAGTGGCCGCGCAGTCATCGGCCACCGTGGGCCTGGGCTTGCGGTTGTCGCCCACCGGTTGCAGCCAGTCGCCGAAGGTGAAGCCATGGGCGCCCCATTCGGAGGGCGGCCGGATGATCGGGCCGTCCGAAATCCCCCAAAGGTAGTCCAGCCATTTCTCCATGGCCGGGAAGTT
The DNA here is from genome assembly GCF_009925085.1 of Stagnihabitans tardus. Classification (GTDB taxonomy): domain Bacteria; phylum Pseudomonadota; class Alphaproteobacteria; order Rhodobacterales; family Rhodobacteraceae; genus Stagnihabitans; species Stagnihabitans tardus. Next base: position 27,096 of record NZ_JAABNR010000009.1, read on the forward strand.
CTCTTCCAGCACCGCCTTGTCGCCGTAATGAAGGTAAAGTTGCCAGGGGATGATGACGATGGCGTCGCCCCAGCCGGTCGAGCCCGCCCAGTCGCCGCGCTGGTCGATCGGATGCAGACGGGTCGGATCGGGAGAGAAGTGCGGAACGGCGCCGTTCGGGCGCTGATCATGGCGCACGTCGCGCAGGTATTTCGTCAGGAAGGACTGGGAGTCCGCCAGCCAGCAAGCGGTTCCGGCAAAGACCTGGGCGTCGCCGGTCCAGCCGAGGCGCTCGTCGCGCTGCGGGCAGTCGGTCGGGATTTCGATGAAGTTCGAACGCTGCGACCAGATCGTGTTCTGCACCAGCCGGTTGACCGCAGGCACGCCGCAGGTGAAGCCCCCGGCCACCGTCGGAACCGAGGTGACGGGGACTTGTTCAATCTTCACAAGTTCGCAGCCTTCCAACGTCACGCGGGCATAGCGAAAGCCGAAAAAGGTGAACATCGGCGCCCAGGTGGCCTCGCCTCCCGCGAGGGTGTAGTGGCTCTCGGCCCGGGCAGAGCGGAAGTTGCGGTTGTCGAAGGCGCGGTTGGGGCCGAGGACTTCCGAGAACTCCACCCGGACCTTCGACCCCGCCGGGCCCTTCACCGTGATCCGCGCATAGGCGCCGCAATTCTGGCCGAAGTCGTAGATCTCGCCACCATCGGTCCAGTGTTCGACCGGGGCATGGGGCGGCAGTTCGACCACGGGATGGGTCTCATGCGGGACGAGCTTCGTGGCAAAGGGCAGGACCTCGACCCCGGCGGAGTCCCTGACCGCGATCCGCGCGTCATGGTCCTCGCCGTAGTAGATGCCATTGGCCGTCACCGGGGTCAGGCCCGAGACCCAGGTCGCATCGGTGCGCAAAAGGGTGATCCCGGCGACCAGCTCCGCCATGGCGCCGATGCGGTCGCCCCAGGTGTTCGGGATCGGGTTCAAGGCCCACATCAGCCGCGAGCGATACCAGCCGTCGCCGAGCCAGATCTCCAGCCGGTTCTTGCCCGGCTTCAGAAGCGCCGCGACCTCGTAGCTCTGATAGGCCAGGCGGTCGTCATAGCAGGTCCAGCCCGGGGTCAGGAGGTCATTGCCCACCCGCACCCCGTTCAGGAAAGCGCGGTACAGCCCCTGCGCCGTCAGGTGCAGAATGGCCTGGGCGGGCACCTCGGCCAGGTCGAAGTCGCGCGCCACGAAACTGCCCGGCCCCCCCGTGCCAGCGTCGCAGGCCGGAGCGATCATCGCGGCGGTAAAATTGAACGCAGGCAAAGCTTTATCCATCGCGGAAACGCCCCGCGCCTGCCCCTCAAGGCCCATCCTGTCATCCTCCCTTGGGTATGCGAATCGCCCCTCCGGCGTTTCGTATACCGTTATACGTCAATCATTCTACGATCCGCTTTGCCTTGCAACAGGTTTTTGATAAGGTGGCCATGAAGGGGTGGCAGATGGCTGATGGCAGGGAAGAGGTCCGGGTGACGATCCGCACGGTGGCGGCGGATGCGGGGGTGTCGGTTGCGGCGGTCTCGAAGGTCTTGCGCAATGCTTACGGCGTGTCGGACAGTCTGCGGGGCAGGGTCGAGGCCTCGATCGAGAAGCTGGGCTATCGGCCCTCGGTGGCGGCGCGGGGGATGCGGGGGCAGACCTTCACGCTGGGGGTTCTGTTGGTCGAAATCGCCAACCCTTTCCTGCCTTCTGTCTATCACGGCATCGAAAGCATAACGGATGCGGCCGGTTACAAGATCATGGTGGGCATCGGCGCGGCCCGGGCGGGGCGCGAGGCGCAGCTGATCGAGCAGATGATCGACAACCGGATGGATGGGCTGATCCTGGTGGCCAGCCAGATCTCGGGCGAGACCCTGGACCGCTATGCCCGGCAGATCCCGACGGTGGTCGTGGGCCACCACGAGCCGACCGCGCAGAGCTTCGACACGATCAACTCGGATGACTTCGAGGGCGCGCGGATGGTGGTGCGGGCGCTGTGCGAGGCCGGGCATCGCGACATTGCCATGCTGGCGATGGACCATGGCCCGGATCACTCGGCCGATGTCTCGCCCCAGCGCGAGAGCGGCTATCGCTCGGCCATGACGGCGGCGGGGCTGGTCCCGCGGGTGATCCGGGTCCCGCCCTCGAACCTCCCGCGCGAGGCGGAGTTGCGGGCCGTCCTGACCGCGCCGGACCGGCCGAGGGCGGTCTTCTGCTGGTCGGACCTCGACGCCGTGCCGCTGTTGAACCTGGCGCATCAGCTGGGGATAAGGGTGCCGCATGATCTGGCCATCGTGGGCTATGACAACAGCCCGGTCGCGGCCTTGCCCCTGATTTCGCTGGCTTCCGTCGATCAGGACGGGGCGCGGATGGGCAAGATGGCGGCCCAGGCCCTTCTCAGCCGCATCGGGGGGCGCACAGTGCCCGAACACCGGCTGATCACGCCAAGGCTGGTGCCCCGCGCGAGCCTCTAGGGGATTAACCGTCCGTTAACCAAGCTGCGCCATGGTCAGGTCATGAGATACATCCTGATCCTTGGCCTTCTGGCCGCCTGTGACGCCTCTCCGCATTGGCAAATGGCGGGGGCGGAAAGCACCCGTGTGACCGTGGATGGACATGACTATGCCGTCTACCGCAAGGACAAGACCTTCGAGGTCATCCGCTATGGCTGGGCGCCGCGGTCCGAGCAGGATACGATCTATGAAAACATGCTGCTGGTGGTGCAGCAGGTGACCGGCTGCACGCCCCATGTCCTGTCGGGCGACAGCGGCGAGATGCGGGGGAAGCTTACCTCCTGTTCCAGATAAGCACCCAAAACGCATAGGCGCCGATGGCGAGGAAGATGATGCCCCACATCGGTTCGGACTGCCAGAATTCCAGCACCGACCAGGCCATGGGACCGATCGAGACCAGCCAGCGCACCCAGGCACGCGCGAACATCGGGTGATCGGGGTCCAGGAAGGGGCGTTTTTGCATGGGGCTCTCTTTCGCGGCTTTTGTCCGACATGGCGATCCGATGGGCTTTTGGCAAGGGGCGCCGAGGTTGCCGCAGAGCCAAGGTGTCCCCGGGGCCTCTCCGAAGCGCGAGCCTTGCGCCAAGCCGATGCCGCACCACGCGTTCCAGGACTGATCGCAACGGCAATCCCTCGCCGTCAAGCTTCCCGACTGGCTTGTGCTCCGGTTTGATCCGCCATGGACTGCGGATCTTTCGCTACTCTTCTGTCGCCAATCGGCTGCCATCCCGCAGAGCGAAGATATCGACAAAAGGGTTCATGTTGCCTGCTGGATAGACCACGAGGGCGCCATCCTTATGGCTGACCTCAAAGAACGGCCCAGTTGCCGCGTCGCTTCTTTCAACAACGACTTCAAGGCTTTGGCCGGTCCGTAGACTGTGCAGCTCAGGCCAGGGTTCGAGATGAACCTTCAAGACATCGGGGCCTTGATGTGAAATCAGCAACATCGACTTCTTCATCATTCATTCCCGGGGATCACGGCGCTTCGTCTTTCGTAGGCCCCGCTACCTCCGCCGCTTGTTCCCGCCCCTTTGCCCCGCGCGCCCGGCGGTGGAGCGGCCCGATTTCGACACCGCCTCTTCGACCGCGTCGTCGATCACGCTTTGCCGCGCCATCGGGTCGTCGGAGACGGCGAGCTCCACCGCCTCCAGCCGCTTGACCTCGTCGCGCAGACGGGCGGCCTCTTCGAATTCCAGGTTCTCGGCCGCCTTGCGCATCTGGGTGCGCAGGGCGTCCAGATGGGCCGCAAGGTTCTGACCGACATTGGCTTTTTCCACCTTGGTCGTGATGCGGGCCTGGTCGGTGTCGCCGGCCCACAGGCCCTGAAGCACATCCTCGACATTCTTGCGCACGGTCGTCGGCGTGATGCCATGGGCGATGTTATAAGCCTCTTGCTTGGCCCGCCTGCGGTTGGTCTCGGCCAAGGCGCGCTCCATCGAGCCCGTGATGCGGTCGGCATACATGATGACGCGGCCATCGGCATTGCGCGCCGCGCGCCCGATGGTCTGGATCAGCGAGGTTTCCGAGCGCAGGAAGCCCTCCTTGTCGGCGTCCAAGATCGCCACGAGGCCACATTCAGGGATATCCAGACCCTCGCGCAAGAGGTTGATGCCCACCAGCACGTCGAAGGCGCCAAGCCGCAAATCCCGCAGGATTTCAATGCGTTCGATCGTGTCGATGTCGGAATGCATATAGCGGATGCGGATGCCCTGCTCGTGGAAATAGTCCGTCAGGTCCTCGGCCATGCGTTTCGTCAGGGTCGTGACCAGCACCCGCAGACCCTGGAGCGCGACCTTGCGGATCTCGTCCAAAAGGTCGTCGACCTGCATCTCGACGGGGCGGATCTCGACGACCGGGTCCAAAAGGCCGGTCGGGCGGATCACCTGTTCGACAAAGACGCCGCCGGATTGCTCGATCTCCCAGGCCGCAGGCGTCGCCGAGACAAACACCGACTGGGGCCGCATCGCGTCCCATTCCTCGAACTTCAGGGGGCGGTTGTCCATGCAGGAGGGCAGGCGGAAGCCGTGTTCGGCCAGGGTGAACTTCCGCCGATAGTCGCCGCGATACATGCCGCCGATCTGGGGCACCGAGACATGGGATTCGTCTGCGAAAACAATGGCATTGTCGGGGATGAATTCAAACAGCGTCGGCGGAGGCTCGCCCGGGGCCCGCCCCGTCAGGTAGCGCGAATAGTTCTCGATCCCGGCGCAGGAGCCGGTGGCCTCCAGCATTTCCAGGTCGAAATTGGTGCGCTGCTCCAGCCGCTGCGCCTCGAGGAGCTTGCCCTCCTTGATCATGCGGTCCAGCGTCTGGGCCAGCTCGATCTTGATGCCCTTCATCGCCTGCTGCAGCGTCGGACGCGGGGTGACATAGTGGCTGTTCGCATAGACGCGAATCTGCTTGAAGACATCCGTCTTCCCCCCGGTCAGAGGGTCGAATTCCGTGATCCCCTCCAGCTCGTCGCCGAAGAAGGAGAATCGCCAGGCGCGGTCTTCAAGGTGGGCGGGCCAGAGCTCGATGACATCGCCGCGCACCCGGAAAGTCCCGCGCTGAAAGGCCTGATCGTTGCGGCGATAGGCCTGGGCGATCAGCTCGGCCATCACTTTTCGGGGATCGTAGCTTTGGCCCACGATCAGGTCCTGGGTCATGGCCGAGTAAGTCTCGACCGAGCCGATGCCATAGATGCAGGAGACCGAAGCCACGATGATCACATCGTCCCGCTCCAGAAGCGCCCTTGTCGCCGAGTGGCGCATCCGGTCGATCTGCTCGTTGATCTGGGATTCCTTCTCGATATAGGTGTCGGTCCGCGCGACATAGGCTTCGGGCTGGTAGTAGTCGTAGTAGGAAACGAAATACTCCACCGCATTCTCGGGGAAAAACCCTTTGAATTCAGCGTAAAGCTGGGCGGCGAGCGTCTTGTTGGGCGCCAGGATGATCGCCGGGCGCTGGGTTTCCTCGATCACCTTGGCCATGGTGAAGGTCTTGCCCGTGCCCGTGGCGCCCAAAAGCACCTGGTCGCGGTCCCCCGCCAGAACCCCCGCCGACAGCTCGCGGATCGCGGTCGGCTGATCCCCCGCCGGTTGGAAGGGCGAGTGCATGACGAAGCGCCGCCCGCCCTCCAGCTTGGGCTTGGACAGGACCTCGGGGCGTTCCGTCAAGGCGTTCGAATTGTTGTGCGGCATGGGTGATTCCCTTCAAGCCCCCAATCTATTCCGTTTTTGTTCCCGGGGAAGGGGCGCGTTAACCAGAAGGCAACCGAAGTTGCGGCAGGGTTGAAAGAGTCGATGCAATTTTAGCGAAAACACAAGTCAAACAATACATCTTTTGGTTGCGCGACAAAAAGTCCCGATGCATATTGGGTTTGCAAGCAGCAGACTGTCGGCTGGGATGCACACACACCCCAACCCACTCCCAGCTACCAGCCGACAGCACCTTGCATTTTCCCCCCTCATGGATCAAAAAGCTTGCGTGTTCCGAACGTGAGAATCCCCATGCGCGCCCGCATCTATCAACCTGCCAAGACCGCGATGCAGTCCGGCACCGCCAAGACCCATGGCTGGGTCCTGGAATTCGCCCCCGCCTCGGCGCGGGAGGTCGATCCGCTGATGGGCTGGACCTCTTCCGGCGACATGGAGGCGCAGGTCAAGCTGCGCTTCGAGACGCGCGAGGCGGCCGAGGCCTATGCCACCGCGCGCGGGATCGCCTTTGACGTGACCCTGCCGCATGACCGCCGTCCCAACATCCGCGCCCGTGGCTATGGCGAGAATTTCGCCACCGACCGCAAGGGCGCCTGGACCCATTGACCACGCGATGATCCTCGGGGCCCCGCATGGGGCCCTTTTGCTTTGACCCCCTTTCGGGAGATTATCATGACCAAATATAGCCTTGCCCTGATCCCCCTGCTGATGGCCTCGACCGCGATTGCGGGCCCCGCCACCGAAGAGGGCGCCGCCCATCTGACCGAAGTCTTCCAGACCTATCTCGGCTCGACCGAGGGCGTGGTCTCGGTCGAGATCGACGGCGAAGACTATGCCGTGACGCTGGATGGCTCGATCCTGATGGCGGGCCTCGCGATGAATGGCGCCGAGTTCACGACGTCGCCCATCGAGATGACGCTGACCGACAATGGCGACGGCACCTGGGGCGTGAGCCAGGACCAGGCCTTCTCGATCATCACCAAGGACGGCATGGGCGGTGAAGGCAAGCAGGACATCGCCAAGTTGACGATGGAAGGCGTCTTCGACGAGAGCCTGATGATCATGACCTCCTCGACCGGCACTTTGGAGGGGTTGAAGCAGGTCCAGACGCAGACCATGCCCGATGGCAGCACGCTGACTTCCGAGATGATCGTCGAGATGACCACCGCGAGCTCGACCGCCGTGGCGGGGGCTTCGGGCGGGGCGGATGGCGAAGTCAAATATGACTCGACCGGCATCAGCATGACCATGTCGATGCCCCAGGGCGAGGGGATGCCCGCCATGCCCATCGCCATCAAGGCGGCCTCGGCCAACTATGCAGGCAAGCTGACCGGCCTGCGCAGCGAAGGCATCCTCGGCATCCTGGCCTTCTTCGTGGCCCATCCCGACGAGGCCGCGATCAAGGGCGCCAAGGACGAGGCCAAGGCGGCGATCACCGCTGCTTTGCCGCTGTGGAACAACATCCTTGTCGACGGCAAGGTTTCGGGCGTCACGGCCGAGACCCCGGTCGGCCCGGTCGCGCTGGACGAGGTGACTTTCACGGTCGATCTCAACGGCGCCGTCACCGAAGGCAAGTTCCGCGAGGCCTTCTCGGTCTCGGGCCTGACCCTGCCGCCGGGCCTGGTGCCCGATTGGGCCGCACCGATCCTGCCGCAGAAAGTCTCGATCGACTTCCAGGCCACGGGCTTCGATGCCGCCGCCGGGGTCACCGCCTTGCTTGGCGCCTTCGATCTGCCCGAAGACGGGATGGCCGACACGACCGCGTTCGACGCCGCTGTCGAGAAGGGCTTCTTGCCCAATGGCACGGTTCAGGTCTCGATCAACCCCTCCGCCATCACGGGCGACGGCTATGAGCTGACCTACCAGGGCGACATGACGGTGGATATCGCCAGCGAGATGCCCTCGGGCAAGGCGCTTGTGACGCTGACCGGCGCCGACAAACTGCAAGCCGCGATCAATGGCGCGCCGGAAGACATGAAGATGCAGGCGATGATGGGCTTCGGCATGGCGCAGGGCATGGCCAAGCAAGAGGGCGACAAGCTGATCTGGGAGATCGACGCGACCAACCCGATGAACCCGCTGATCAACGGCGTCTCGATGATGGGCGGCCAGTGAGCCTGACGGTCTCTCGCATAAACCCGCAGTCGGCGGAGCTGGCGCTTCTGTTCGAACGCCACACCGCCGACATGCATGCCGACACCCCGCCCGAGAGCATCCACATGATGGATGCCTCGGAGCTGGATGTTCCAGAGGTCGCCTTCTTTGTCATGCGCGACGGGGCGCGCCCGGTCGCCATGGGCGCCTTCAAGGTGATCGAAGCGGGTCATGCCGAGATCAAGTCGATGCATGTGCTGATCGAAGAGCGCGGCCGGGGTCTCTCGCGCCTGATGCTGGATCACCTTCTGGCCGAGGCGAAGGCTGCGGGCGTGGCCCGCCTCAGCCTCGAGACCGGCAGCCAGGCGATGTTCCTTCCGGCGCGCAGGCTCTACGAGAAGGCCGGTTTCACCGAATGCCCGCCCTTCGCCGATTACCGGCTGGACCCGATGTCGGTCTATATGACCAAGGTCTTGGCCTGACCCCTTGCAAGCCCCGGGCCCTTTGGGCAAGAAGACCCCGTGGCAGACCACCTGGCCCCGTAGCTCAACTGGATAGAGCAAGGACCTTCTAAGTCCGAGGTTGAGGGTTCGATTCCTTCCGGGGTCGCCACATTTCCGCACCTGCCCGCCACAGCATGGCTTTTCCGGATACCACAGCATCCGATCCATTGCCCTTGGCGGTCTTGAGACAGTTCTTTTATTGGTAACGAATTTCCAGCCCAGCGGGTGGCGGCCTGCCCTTCGTCCCGGAGGAAGATGGCGCCACAGGCGACTCCGCCCGGCGAAAGGGGCCGCAAACCTGACTTCCGCAGGGCCGGGACATGACCCTTCGCAAGACTGCTGACGAAGCGATCTTGCCCCGCAATCCGATGGATCGTGCAAGAGCCGCCGGGTCAAGGAACCGCTTGCCCCAGGTATCGACGCCGCCCCCAAAGTGGTTGATCTGCGTCGTGCAGACCAAGAGGCCGAGACGGCTAGACCACGGCGACGAAGCCCGACCCGCCGTTCTTGCAGGCTCGGCGAGAAAGGGCCCTCGAACCTTGACGCGCCGCAGCTTTTCCCAAGGCCCCGCGACAGCGTCCGCCGGAACGGCAAGGGCTGGGAACTCGACCCAGCGCAGTTGCCTCGTCCTATCTCATGGGCCCTTTGCTCCCGGAACGAAGAGCCCAACATCGCGCCCGACGATCTCAGCCTCCGCGGCCCCTCGGAGACGCGGGCCGGACACCGCGCCAAGAAATGCCATGTGTGCGTCATGAAATGTCAGGTGATGTCAATGACTTGATCCATAACCTGCAAATGCCGGCCGCTGTCGCGTCGAGCCCTGGCCCGGGAGGGCAGGCGGCTCCGGGGCATGTCGTGTCGCAGATCCCTGGCGGAGGCCCATGCAAGCCGCCATGGGCAACTTGCGAACCACATCTCTTCTTCACCCGCCCTTAACCACGCCACGGCCAAAATGCGCGGCATGACAATCTTTCGCTATATCATCACCCCGCCTCGCCCGACCGGGAGATCTTCCGGACTTCTATGGGCGCGAGATATCTGCGAGGCGCAGCGTCGCCTTGATCACCCCGGTGCGAGGATCATCCAGGTCCATCCGGATACTGACCTGGCCTCGGCGGATGAACGGTTTCCTGGCGGAAGGCGAAGGTTGTCCCTTTGCGATCCGCAGCGGCTCGTGACCCTGCACGATCCCTCGATTTAGGGGGCCAGGTCCCAGGTGGCGGCCATTTCACCACGCGGGCCATGGAGGGCGCCGTCTCCGCCGCCTCTCGATGGCCAAGGTCAATTCCCGAGGCATCCCCATGGGATATGGCGGCTGGGCGAGGATGCCGCAGCCAGGTCTGACTGCGCCCGACACGAGCCTCCCTTGACCGGAGGCAGGTTTTCCCTTGGTCGAGGATGCTCGCATTGGCCCGAGGATCGCAGCGATGGGCCGGATGCGGAGGTTCGGCGTCGCGCACAGCTTTCTTCGGGCAAGCCGCGCCCCACTTTACTCCCCTTTGGTCGTGACCATGGGGGCTGCTCTGAACATGGGTCTGTCCCTGGAGGAAATTCGCCCTTTCGCCAAGACCTGAAGCTCTCGTTCCAAGTCTGTCAACGCGGCGCGCAGGTGACCCCCATCCAAGCGCCCAAGGGCTTTCCGCGCCCCAAATCACGCTCCTGACAAACACGTGCTTTTCAATCGCGGCCGCAGGCTCCCACTCGGCGCCCCCAATGGGCTCACTCCGCCGCTTGCAAATGAGGCATCCGGCCGCGGCCTGAACGACGCTTGTCCGCGTCACCCATGCCTGATCAGGGATGATTTCACCGTCGTTCCTGGCAGTCTCGAAGAACCCGCAAGTGCCGTGAGAGTGGCAAAGGAGCTGACGGCCGCGACCTTCGCCGCATCGCCGGCTCCGTGACCTCGGTGATCCGCGCCGAGGTCACGGAGCCGGTTCGGGGATAAGGGGAAAGAACCCCGCGAAGCGGCCAGGCCGCGCAGCGGGGTGATGGAAGGAACACGGGTCGGCGCCCCCTGGATATTGGACACGATCTCGGCCGGGGCCGACTGGTTCGGCGGGAAGGTCGCGCTTCCGCCGACCCAGCCTGGCCAGGCGCTCTGCGACGGTGGCAGCGGTCGGGAGCCCGTCTTGGGCGACGTGCAGGCGGCTGCCCGCCACCACGGGGCGCGTGATCGCATCGCCCAAGGCTGAGCCGCCTGACCGGGCGCACAAGCCGGATGCCCTGCCGTCCACGGGCCGCATACGCCCGGGCCCGTCATCCCCGGCGCCGTCCCTCCGGCCGATCAGGGCAATCGGGCAAGGGCCGCTTGCAGGAACAGCGCATCCGAGGGGCTTTGCGCCAGCGCGATGGCGCGAAGATAAGCCTTGCGGGCCTCGTCTGACGCCCCGGTCGCGGCCAGAAGGGAGGCTCTTGCGGCGTGATAGGGCTGAAAATCGCTCAGCGCCTCGGACAGGCCCTCGGTCAGGGCGAGGGCGCGCGCGGGGTCTCCGGCCTCGGCCACCGCCACGGCGGCATTCAACGTCACGACCGGGGTTGGCTCATGCTGCCAAAGTGCCGCGTAAAGCGCCGCGATCTGCGGCCAGTCGGGGCCCGGCTCGGCCATCTGGCAATCGGCAATCGCGGCCTTGATCTGGAAGGGGCCAGGGCGGCGGCGGGCCAGGGCCCGGGCCAGCACCGCGCGGCCCTCTTCGATCTGCGCCCGGTCCCAGAGGCTGCGGTCCTGCGCCATGGGCGGCAGCGTCGCGCCATCCGCCCCGATCCGGGCGCGCCTGCGGGCCGAGGTCAAGAGCATCATGGCCATGGCCCCTTCGATCTCGGGGTCTTCGGGGCGCAGCCGGTCGACCAGCCGGATCAGGTAGAGCGCCTCGTGGCACAGGTCGCGGGCCTCTGCGGGCGGGGAGAGGTAGCCCGTGGTGAAGATCAGGTAGATCGCGGTCAGCACGCCATCCAGCCGCTCGGGCCAATGTTCGGCATCGGGCACGGCAAAGGGGATGCCCGCCGCCGCGATCTTGGCCTTGGCGCGCGAGAGGCGCTGGCCCATCGTGGGCTCGGCATCCAGAAAGGCGCGGGCGATTTCGGCCGTGGTCAGGCCGCAGACGCTGCGCAGGGTCAGGGCCACGCGGGACTTCGGATCCAGCGCGGGGTGGCAGCAGGCGAAGATCAGCCGCAGCCGCTCGTCAGGGATGGCCTGGTGGTCGGGGGCGGCCTCTTCCTCGGCCAGGATGGCCAGGGCGCGGCCCCGGGCGCTGTCGCGGCTGGCGCTGCGCAGCCGGTCGATCGCGCGGCGCCGTGCCACCTGCAAGAGCCAGCCCGCAGGGGCGGCCGGAAGTCCCGACCGCCCCCAATGCACAAGGGCCGAGATGGCGGCCTCTTGCAGGACCTCTTCGGCCAGGGCCAGGTCGCGCAGCCCCGCCGCGAGGATGGCCAGAAGCCGCCCCCGATCCGCCCTCATCACGCGGTCAAGTGCCTTGGTCACGAAAATGGCGGAGGCGGGAGCGGTCATGGGTCAGCCTGCCGGGTTGTAGTCCATCAGCGGCCGCACCTCGATCGTGCCGAAATGCGCGGCGGGGATCAGGGCGGCATAGGTCAGGGCGGCATCGAGGTCGGGGACATCGATGACGTAATAGCCGCCCAGGTGCTCGCGGGTTTCGGCGAAGGGGCCGTCCATCGTCTCAACCTTGCCCGCCTTGATGCGCAGGCTGGTGGCGGTATGGGTGCCTTGCAGCCCCTCCCCGCCGCGCAGGACGCCATCGGCCTTCATCCGCTCGTTGGCGGCGAAGAAGCCAGCCATCATGGCCTGGAAATCGGGGGTGCCATAGGCGGGTTCAAGGGCGGGGTCGTTATAGATCAAGAGCATGTATTGCATGGCAAGGGTCCTTTCACAGCCCGAGGAGATGGATGGCGATGCAGATCATGGCGTTCAGCGCGGCCAGGATATTGGTGCCGTTGCCGACATAGCGCAGCGGATGGCCCGCGTTGTCCGGGAGCAGGCCGAAGGGATGGGCGATGCGCCCCACCAGCAAGAGCGCCCCCGACACATGGAGCCAGGGGGCAGGGGTGCCCATGCCTTCGGCCAGGATCATCAGGATCAGGACGAAACTGGACCATTCGGCGCAGTTGCCGTGCTGGCGCATGCGCTGCAAAAGCACCCGGTCGCCGCCATCGCCGATCGAAATGCCCCGGGCCGACCGCATCGAGGTCACGCGGAACCAGAGGGCAAGGTAGATCATGGCAACAGGCAGGGCGTAGAGCGGCGTGATGGAAAAAAGCATGAGAACTCCATGGCTTCAGGGTTTCGATACCCCAAGGACGTCACAGGCTTGCAGATTTCGACAGGGCTGCGGAAAAAATCTTGGTGGGCGGCGATTTTTCTGAAAGCAGCGCCAGGGCGCGCAGGGCGAAAGCCGGTTTCCAAAAGCGCGGCAAGCGGTTAAACCGCTGGCGGCGCTTCTCATCGCGATCTTGTCACCGTGACCCCTTCTTCCCGGCTCGCTGCCATCCTGGACCTTCTGACCGAAGTCGAAAGCGCCCCGCGCCCGGCCGATGCCGTCACATCCGCCTTCTTCCGCGCCCGGCGGCATATCGACGACCAGGACCGCGGCGCCATGCTCGAGACGCTTTATGCCATCCTGCGCCATCGGGCGCGGCTGGGTTGGTGGCTGAGCCGCCAGGGCCGGGCCGAAACAGCCCGTGGGCGCCTTTTGGCCTGGCTTGCCCTGGGCGAGCGCAAGGGCCCCGATCAGGTCGCGCGCCTGTTTCCCACCCCGCTTTCGGCCGCGGATTCAGCCCTTGTGACCGCGCTGCACGGCTCTGCGCTGGATCATGCCGAGATGCCCGAACCCGTCCGGCTGGAGTGTCCGGACTGGGCGCTGGAGCCCCTGCGCCGCCGTTTCGGCGCGGATTTTGCGGCAGAGATGGCCGCGACCCTGGTCGCGCCGCCCCTGGACCTGCGGGTCAACCCGGTCAAGACCTCGCGCGATCAGGCCCTGCGCGGGCTGTCGCGCCTTGGCCTGCGCGCCGAGCCCATGGCCCTGTCGCCCCTTGGCATCCGCCTGCCTGACCGCATCTCGCTGGCGCTTTTGCCGGGGCTGAAGAGTGGAGAGATCGAGATCCAGGACGAGGGGTCCCAGCTCGTGGCGCATCTCGTCGAGGCCAAGCCCGGAGAGCGGGTGGTCGATTTCTGCGCCGGGGCGGGGGGCAAGACCCTGGCCCTGGCGGCGCAGATGCAGAACCGGGGGCACCTGGTGGCCTGCGACGTGAACGAGGCGCGGCTCAAGCGCTGCGCCGAGAGGCTGCGCAAGGCGGGGCTGCACAATGTGGAGACCCGGGTCCTGGCCTCCGAGACCGACAAATGGGTCAAGCGTCACAAGGGCGGCTATGACCGGGTGCTGATCGACGCGCCTTGCAGCGGGACGGGCACCTGGCGGCGCAATCCCGATGCCCGCTGGCGCGCCCCCGACCTCGGGCTTTCGGCCCTTATGGCGCTGCAAGCCCGCATCCTGGCCAGCGCCGCGCGCCTGGTGCGGCCCGGTGGGCGGCTGGTCTATGCCACCTGCTCGGTCCTGGTCGAAGAGAACGAGGCCCAGGTGGCGGCCTTCCTCGCCGCCCATCCGGGTTTTGCGCTCTTGCCCCTGGGCGAGGCCTTCCCGCCGTTGCAGGCCCTGGGCGATCACCTCTCGCTGACGCCCAAGGCCCATGGGACGGATGGCTTCTTCGCCGCGATTCTCACCCGTCAGGCGTGAACCTCAGTCGCCCCGGCCCGTCATCTCCAGGTAGCCGCGGCCCTGGTGGCTGCCGGTGATCGTCACCGGCCCCTCCCAATAGGGCACCGAGGTCGTCATCCAGGCCCCGGGGTTCAGCGCGGTGACCGTGACGTCAAGGCCCTGCTCGGCCAGGGTCACGCGCCAGGTCGTGGGAAGGCCGGTCTGCTCCACCGGCTCGGCCTGGAAGGCGCCATTGGGCAGGGGCGTCGCCGTCCCATCCGCCGCGATCCAGGTGGCGGAGGTGTAGTCGCTCTCCCCGCGCAGGACAAAGCCCATCAGCTTGTCGCCCGTGTCAAAGCTCAGCGAGAACCAGTCCCAGCCGGTCTGATCCTCCGCCAGGGGCTGCGAGGACCATTCGTGGTCGAACCAGGCCTGCCCCGTGACCGCCACCTCGCCCTCGGGCAGGGTCAAGGTGCCCGTCAGGTCGAAGAAGGGCTGCGAGTAGTAATGGCTCGCCTGGCCCGAGGCGGATTTGAACGAATAGCCCCTGTCGCCTTGCAGGACCAAGGGCCCCTTGGCCGTCAAGGCGACATCATAGCCGAAGTCGCTGCCCTGGGCCCGCATCGTCAGATGGTCGAAATCGGGCCCCATCAGCGCCCATTCGTCGATCCAGGCGGCAAAGGGCGAAGCCGTGACCCCGGCCTGTCCGATGCCGCCGCGCGCCAGGCGCTCGGCCACGAAATGGGCCTCCGGCGTGGTGACGGCGGCATGGCCCATATAGACCTGCGGGGTCTCCCAGCCCTGGCCATCGACGGGCGCCAGGGCCGAGCGGAAGAGCGTCCATTGCAAGCCGTAATCCCGGCCATCCGCGCCCTTGAGGTTGGCGGTCATATACCACCATTCGATGCGAAAGGCCGGATGGGCGCCGTGATCTTCGGGAAAGGTCAGGACATGGCCGCGCTCGGGCTGGGCGAAGTCGCCGGCCTCTGACCCCAGGCCCGCGAAGCCCTGGGCCAGGGCCTGGAAGGGCAGAAGGACAAGCAGGATCAGAAGCTTAACGTTCATGGCGGAAGACCCCCAAAAGCGCCGTGGGCGGCATCCGCGACAGCCGGAACGCCGGCCAAAGCGCGGCCAACCCCGCCGCCAGAAGCGCCCAGAGCCCAAGCCGCAGGTAATCCAGCGGGAAGAGGTAAAGCGGCAGGCGCCAGCCAAAGGCCTCGACATTGACCACGGCCAGAAGCGCCCAGGCCAAGGCGAGCCCCAGGGGCAGCGCCAGGACCCCGGTCAGCGCGGCCAGGACCATGGCCCGCGCCATCTCCAGCCGGGCGAGCTGCGCGCGGGTCAGGCCAAGCGCCCAGACCGGGGCCAGTTGCGGCAGGCGCATGGCGGCCAGCGTCAGAAGGCTCATCAGGATGGCAAAGCCCGCCACGGCCAGGGTCAGGACATTCAGCGCGGCGGTCACGGTGAAGGTGCGTTCAAAGACGGCGAGCGACATGGCCTTCAGCCCGGCCTGGTCGATCATGGCGCTGTCATCGAGGCCAAGCCCCTCGCGCAGGGATTGGCGCAGCGCGGGGACGCCCTTGGGGTCCAGCCGCAGGCCAAAGCGTTGCGCCGTCACTTGCGGGAAGTGCTGGCGGAAGGTCGTCTCGGTGATGACCACTTGCCCCACCGGGTTGCCGTAATCGCCATAGATGCCCAGGACCGGCAGGCTCAGGGTCTCGTCCACAGGCACCATGGCGCCAAGCCTGAGCCCCGCGCGGCGGAAGAGCTGTTCGTTAACCAGGAGGCCCTCGCCCCGGGCCAAGCTCTCCCAGACCCCCGGCGCGGCCTCGAGGAAGCGCCAGTTGTCGCGATAGGTCCGGTGGTTGCGGGCGCCGTAGATCGTGGCGGGCAGGCCCTTGATGCGGGTCTCGGTCATCAGGATAGGCAGGACGGCATCGGTTCTTGGCGCGGCAAAGGCCTCGATGGCGCTTGCCTGGGTGGCGTCGGTGGCGGTGACGTAAAGCTCGGAGGCGAGGCGCTGGTCGAGGAAGGCCACGAAGGTCGTGCGGAAGGACGAGACCATGGTCGAAACCCCGACATTGGCCGCCATGGCCAGAAGCAGCGCCATCAAGGCCAGGGAGAGGCCCGGCAGTTGCTGCTCGGTATCGGCCCAGAACCACTGCGCGACGGGGCCCTTGGCGCGGGCTCCGCCCAGCCCGAGCGCCCCTGCCAGAAGTGTCGGCAGGGCCAAAGCGCCGCCGATGAAAAGCGCCCCCAGCATGACGAAGCCCAAGATCAGCCCCTGGCCCCAAAGCGCCAGCCCCCCCGCCAGGGCCAGAAGCGCCAGGGAGAGCGCCAATTGCCACCTCCCCCGCCGCGCCAGGACCCAGGCGCGGGGCTGCGCGCTGGCCAAAAGCGGCGTCCGTGCCAGCGACCAGAGCGCGCCTCCCGCCGCCACCGCCGTCCCCCCCAGCGCCATGGCCATCCCCGAAAGCCACCAGGAGGGCCGCAAGGAAAGCGCCCCCGACACCTCGGCCCCGTAAAGCCCGCGCAGGGTCGCCGCCACATCGGGCAAAAGCGTCGCGGCGACGAGGTAACCCAAAACCACCCCCAGCGCCCCCGCGACCAGGGCCAGAAGCGCCAGCTCGGCGGCGATCAGCACGACGAGGCCCCTCAGAGGAGCCCCAAGCGCCCGCAGCGTGCGGACCATGGGACGGCGTTGTTCAAAGGCGAGGCCAATGGCGCCATGGACGATGAAGAGGCCGACGGCAAAGGACAAAAGGCCAAAGGCCGTCAGGTTCAGGTGGAAGCTGTCGGTCAGCCGCGCAACATCCTGGCCCGAAGAAGGCGCGCGCAGGGTCAGGCCCGGGGCGACCTCTGTCAGCGGCGGGCGGGAGAGCGGTTGGTCGGCCGCGACGATCAGCCGGTCGATCTGGCCTTCGCGACCGAGGAGCCTCTGCGCCAGCCCGATATCGGCCAGGGCGGTGTCGGGCGGCGTCTCGGCCACCACGCCCTTGGCCCCGGTCTCGGGCAGGCGGGCCAGGACCTCCTCCCGGGCGAAGATCTGGTCCCCGCCGGTGATCAGGGAAGCGATATCGGCGCCCTGGGTCACGGGGCCCCTTGGCGCGGTCAGGGGCTCGATGCCCAGGAGGCGGACGCCCCCCAGCCGCCCCTCGATCACCGGAGAGACATTCCACCCCGCCCGGCGGAGCGCGACATAGGTCTCCAGCGTGATCGGCCCGCGGAGTTCCGACAGGCCCGCACCGAGCGCGCTGGCCGCCTCGTCATAGCTCGCCCGCGCCTCGGCATTGATCGCCTGGACGCCGGACCAAAGCGCGGTGCCCAGGGCCAGCCCCGCCAGAAGAGTCAAAAGCTGCAAGGGGTTGCGGCGCCAATGGCCCAGAAGCGCGGAGAGGATCGCCCAAATCACGAAACGACCCCGGCCCGCAGGTGCAGCCGCCGCCCCATCCGCCCCGCGATGCGCTCGGAATGGGTGCAGAGGATCAGCCCCGCCCCGGTCTCGGCCACCAGCTCGCAGAGAAGGTCCATGACCCGGTCGGCGGTGGCCTCATCCAGGTTGCCCGTGGGCTCGTCTGCCAAGACCAGCCGGGGGAGTGCGGCGAGCGTCCGCGCAATGGCCACCCTCTGCTGCTGGCCGCCCGAAAGCTGCTCGGGGTATTTCGCCAGGTGATCCGTCAGGCCCAGACGCTCCGCGAGGCCCCGGTCGCGCTTGGGCTCGTGCCGCCCCGCGAGCCGGGCCTGAAAGGCGATATTGGCCGCCACGGTCAAAGAGGGGATCAGGTTGAACTGCTGGAAGATCACCCCCACCGTCCCCCGCCGCAGCGCCGCGCGTTCGGCATCGCCAAGCGCCGTCAGGTCGGTGCCCTCAACCGCCACGATCCCGGCATCGGCCCGGTCAAGCCCGCCGATCAGGTGCAAAAGCGTGCTCTTGCCCGAGCCGGATTCGCCGGTCAGCGCCAGGGTCTCACCCGCGGCCAGGGTCAAGGAGACGCCGCGCAGGACTTCCGTCTCGCTGCCCGGATAGGTCTTGCGCAGGTCTTGAACGTGCAGAAGCATCGGCGGTCCTCCCGCGGGGGAAGATAAACCTTTGCGGGGGAAAGGAAAGCTGTCGACATGAAAAGGCCGCCCCCAAGGGCGGCCTTTGCGGTGATATGCCTTGGGATCAGACCGCGCGGGCGGCGGCGACGGATTCCTCAAGAATGCCCATGGCCTCGTTGAAGATCGCGTCCGGGATGGTGATCGGCGCCAGGAAGCGCACCACATTGCCATAGACGCCGCAGGTCAGAAGGATCAGCCCGCGCTTTTGCGCCTCGTTCTTCACGCGGTTGGTGAAGTCGGCATCGGGGGCATGGTTGGCCGGATTGGCAAATTCCACGGCGACCATGAAGCCCGGGCCGCGGATGTCGGAAATCTCCGGCGTGACGGCGCGCAGACCCTCCAGGCGCTGCTTCAGGCGGCTCCCGAGCTCATTGGCGCGGGCGCAGAGCTGTTCCTCTTCGATCACGTCCAGCACGGCATGGGCCGCCGCAATCCCGATCGGATTGCCGCCATAGGTGCCGCCCAGACCGCCCGGATGGGCCGCATCCATGATCGAAGCCTTGCCGGTCACTGCAGCGATCGGGAAGCCTCCGCCCAGGCCCTTGGCCATGGTGGTCAGGTCCGCCGAGACGCCGTAGGCCTCCATGGCGAACAAAGTCCCGGTGCGGGCGAAGCCGGTCTGGACCTCGTCGGCGATCAGCACGATGCCATTGTCGTCGCAGAGCTTGCGCAAAGCCACGACAAGCGACTTCGGCGCCGGATAGAAGCCGCCCTCGCCCTGGACGGGTTCGAAGATGATGGCGGCGACGCGGGCCGGGTCGAGGTCGGCCTTGAAGAGCTTGGTGATGCCCGCCAGCGCGTCCTCGGTCGAGATATTGTGGACCTCTTGCGGGAAGGGGACGTGGTAGACGTCCGGCATCATCGCGCCGAAGCCCTTCTTGTAGGGCTCGACCTTGCCGGTCAGGGTCATGCCCATGAAGGTCCTTCCATGGAAGGCACCGCCAAAGGCGATGACGGCGGGGCGCTGGGTGGCGATGCGGGCGACCTTGATGGCGTTCTCGACGGCCTCGGCGCCGGTGGTCACGAAGATCGTCTTCTTCGGGCCTTCGCCGGGGACGGCGGCGTTCAGGCGCTCGGCCAGGTGGATGTAGTTCTCGTAAGGAAGGACCTGGTGGCAGGTATGGGTGAAACGCTCAAGCTGGGCCTGCACCGCCGCCATGATCTTGGGGTGACGGTGGCCGGTGTTGACCACCGCGATGCCCGCCGCGAAGTCGATATAGCGGTTGCCCTCGATGTCCCAAACCTCGGAGTTCAGGGCTTTGTCGACATAGATCTGGGTCTGCATGCCCACACCGCGCGAAATCGCCTCGACACGGCGGGTCGCCACCTCTGCGTTCTTCATTTGGGTCTCCATCAATGGTTGGCGCCATATGATCAAATTTCACGGTTTTGCACAATGCCAGAGATGCCGCAGGCTTAGGGCCAGAGACGCCGCAGGCATCAGTCCAGAGCGATTCACCGGTTGTTAACCTTAAGGCGGGAGGGTCTGGGCAGGAGGTGCCGCCTTGGACCCGATTCTTTGCCTGCAATTGATCCGTTCGCGCCGCGTGGGGCCGGTGACCTGGCATCGGCTGGTGGCCGAGCATGGGGTCGAGGGGGCCTTGGCCGAATTGCCGAAGATCGCCGCCGCCGCCGGGGTCGAGGGCTATGAGCCTTGCCCCCTGGGCGTCGTGCGGGCCGAGATGGCGGCGGGCAAGAAGGCGGGGGCGCGGCTTCTGATCCATGGCCAGGGGGATTACCCGGCCGGGCTGATGGATTTGCCCGACGCGCCGCCGGTGCTTTGGGTTCAGGGCGATATCGGCTTGCTGTCGCGGCCCATGGTGGCCGTGGTCGGGGCGCGAAATGCCTCGTCCCTGGGCCTGCGCATGGCGCGCAAACTGGCCGAGGGGCTGGGGCAGGGGGGACAGGTCGTGGTCTCGGGCCTGGCGCGCGGGATCGATGCCGAGGCGCATCGCGCGGCCCTGGCCACGGGGACCGTGGCGGTGCAGGCGGGCGGGGTGGATCACATCTATCCGGCTGAGAATACGGCCCTGGCACAGCAAATCCTGGAGCAGGGGTGCCGGGTGTCAGAAATGCCCCCGGGGATGGAGCCGCAGACCCGCCATTTCCCCCTGCGCAACCGAATCATCTCCGGCCTGTCCCGGGCGGTGGTGGTGGTCGAGGCTGCGGCGCGGTCGGGGTCCTTGCTGACCGCCGAAGCCGCGCTGGAACAGGGGCGTGAGGTCCTGGCCGTGCCGGGTCACCCTTTCGACGCCCGCGCCGCCGGCTGCAACCGCCTGATCAAGGACGGCGCGGCCCTGGTGCGCGGGGTGAGCGACATCTTCGCGGCGCTGGGCGAGGAGATGCCCCGGCCCGGGCCGACCGCAGAGGATGGGAGCGCAGAGTTGCGCTCCCAGGCCGGGAAAGCTTCCCCCTCCCCGGCCGAAGAGGCGCGGAACACCTCCACCAAACCCGCCCTGCACGAGCCCGCGCCGCTGCCCGGCCCCGTGCCGCCGCGCAAACCGCTCCTGGATATCTCGCGGCTGCACAACATGATCCTGTCGCGGCTTGGGCCTTCTCCGCTGCCCGAGGATCAGTTGATCCGCGATCTCGCCATGCCGCCCTCGGCCCTGAACCCCGAACTCATCGCGCTGGAGCTGGAAGGCAAGATCGAGCGTCGCGCCGGGGGGATGCTGTCGCGGGTGTGATCCCCACCATCCCACCGGAAACGGTGTCACCGGAGACCAGGGTGGCGCGGGGGAATAGCGCCGCGGGATCGCGGCGCTATTCCCCCGCGCCACGCCGGTCCCTTTCGGACCAAGGTTTCCGGGGGCCGGACCCGCGCGAAATCCCCCCGGTTGACTTTCCCCCCCAAAGCCTACCATCTAGCCCCGCCTGAGGCCCTTGGGTCGCAAGGCTTGTGGTGAAAGGAATTCCATGCCCGTCGTCGTTGTCGAATCCCCGGCCAAGGCCAAGACGATCAACAAATACCTGGGCAGCAACTACACGGTCCTGGCCTCCTACGGCCATGTCCGCGACCTGCCGCCCAAGGACGGGTCCGTGAACCCCGACGACAATTTCGCCATGACCTGGGAGGTTGCGGCGGAAAGCCGCAAGCATGTCAAGGCCATCGCCGATGCGCTGAAGACCGATGACGAACTGATCCTCGCCACCGACCCCGATCGCGAGGGCGAGGCGATCTCCTGGCACCTGCAAGAGGCCCTGGCCTCGACGATCAAGAAGGGCAAGAAGGTCTCCCGCGTCACCTTCAACGCCATCACCAAGGCCGCCGTGACCGAGGCCATGGCCAAGCCCCGCCAGGTCGATGTCCCCCTGGTCGAGGCCTATCTGGCCCGCCGCGCGCTGGACTACCTCGTGGGCTTCACGCTCTCGCCGGTCCTGTGGCGCAAGCTTCCGGGCGCCAAGTCCGCGGGGCGCGTGCAGTCGGTCTGCCTGCGCCTGATCGTCGAACGCGAGATGGAGATCGAGGCCTTCCGCCCGCAGGAATTCTGGTCGGTCGATGTCGTCCTGGCCACGCCGCGTGGCACGGAATATGCGGCGCGCTTGGTGACGCTTGGCGGCAAGAAATTGGACAAATTCGATATTCCGACCGCGACGGCGGCGGAATTGGCGGTCTCGGCCATTGATCATCGAACATTTTCGGTGAAGGCGGTCGAGAAGAAGCCCGCCACCCGCAACCCCTATCCGCCCTTCATGACCTCGACGCTTCAGCAAGAGGCCTCGCGCAAATACGGCATGGGCGCCAAGATGTGCATGTCGGCGGCGCAGCGGCTTTATGAGGCGGGTTACATCACCTATATGCGCACCGATGGCATCGACATGGCGCCCGAAGCCGTGATGCAGGCCCGCGACGCGATCAAGTCCGAATTCGGCGCGGCCTATGTGCCGGACAGCCCCCGCATGTACAAGAACAAGGCCAAGAATGCGCAAGAGGCGCATGAATGCATCCGTCCGACCGACATGCATGCGACGCCCGAGAAACTGCGCCTGGCCGATCCCGATCAGCGCAAGCTTTACGACCTGATCTGGAAGCGCACGATTGCCTCCCAGATGGCGGCCGCCCGGATGGAGCGGACGGTGGTCGATGTCCTCTCTCCCGATGGCCAGGTGGGTTTGCGCGCCAATGGCCAGGTCGTGCTCTTCGACGGCTTCCTGAAGGTCTATGACGAGGGCCGCGACGACGACGGCGACGACGAGGGCCGCCTGCCGCAGATCATGGAGGGCGAGGCGGCGGAGAAGCGAAAAGTCACGCCGGAACAACACTTTACCCAGGCTCCGCCGCGTTACACCGAGGCGACGCTGGTCAAGCGGATGGAAGAGCTCGGCATCGGCCGGCCCTCGACCTATGCCTCGGTCATCACCACGATCCAGGACCGGGAATATGTGCGGAAAGACAAGAACCGCCTGATCCCCGAGGACAAGGGGCGGATGGTCACGGCCTTTCTGACCAACTTCTTCCGCCGCTATGTCGAATATGACTTCACGGCGGACCTGGAGACCGAGCTCGACGACGTCTCGGACGGCAGCCGGACCTATACGGAAGTCCTTTCGCGCTTCTGGCGCGACTTCTCGGCGGCGATTGCCGAGACGGCAGAGCTGCGGATCACCGAAGTCCTTGACAAGATTGACGAGTTCCTTGCGCCCCATCTCTATCCGCCCCGCGAGGATGGCTCTGACCCCCGCATCTGCCCAACCTGCGGCCAGGGCCGCCTGCATCTGAAGACCGCCCGCTCGGGTGGGGCCTTCATCGGCTGCGGCAACTACCCCGAATGCCGCTATACCCGGCCCATCAATGGCGCCGATGAGGCCTCGGGCGACCGGGTCCTGGGTCAGGACGAAGGTCTTGATATCAGCCTGAAAACCGGCCGCTTCGGTCCCTATGTGCAAAAGGGAGAGGCGACGACCGAGCAGCCGAAACCCCCGCGCTCCTCCCTGCCCAAGGGGTGGTCGCCCGAGTCGATCACCCTCGAACGCGCGATCATGCTGTTGAACCTGCCCCGCGCCATCGGGCCTCACCCCGACGACGGTGCCTTGGTCGAGGCGGGCCTTGGTCGCTTTGGCCCCTATATCAAGCACAACAGCACCTATGCGAACCTGACCGACCCCGAAGAGGTCTTCACCATCGGCATGAACCGCGCGATGGAGGTCCTGGCGCAAAAGGCCCTGCGTCCGGGTCGGGCGCCTGCTGCGGGGCCGCTGAAAGAACTGGGCGCGCATCCCGATGGCGGCGCGATCCAGGTCATGCCGGGGCGCTATGGGCCTTACGTCAAGTGGGAGAAGGTCAATGCGACCATCCCCAAGACCGCTGACCCCATGACGCTGACCATCGAGGAAGCCCTTGTTCTGATTGCGGAAAAGGCGGGGAAGAGCCCGGCGAAGAAACCGGCACGCAAGGCCGCCCCCAAGGCCGAGGGCGCGCCCAAGGCGGCGAAGAAACCCGCTGCCAAGAAGCCCGCAACCGCCAAGAAACCCGCCGCGAAGAAACCGGCTGTCAAGACATCGGCCTCATGATCGCCTGACCCAAGGGGAGAGACCGATGCGCCTGATTCTGCTTGCCGCCCTCGCGGGTTCACCCGCTTTGGCCGACCCGATTTCCGACCGGGGCTATGCCTTGGGTTGCGACCAGGCCGCTTGCACCATCGTGGCCTCGGGCTTCATCCTGACGGCTGCAGTCGAGGCGACCGCCCCCGAGGTCTGGGACTTCATGGCCGGGCTCGACCCGATCACGGCGGTTTCCTTCGACGGAGAGTTGGGGGAGTTGGGCGATATCTCCGCCCCCATCCAGGTCACCTATATCAAGACGGAACCGGAGGACCTCTACCAGGACACGCTCCGCTATATCCAGGGCGCCTGGAAGCCCATGGGCGAAGAGACGCCTTTCTTTATCCAGATCAACGGCTTGCAATGGGATGAGGTCGTGAACGGAGAGGTTGCGGCCAGCTTCCTGATCCAGGCCTCGGACGGTTGCGCCGATGGGGTGACGCCGGGCGGCATCGCCCTGTCGCTGATCCCGATGGGCGGCGACCCGGGCTCGGCGGTCTGCTGGCAGCTGGAATATGCCACCGACACCGAGATGGACCTGCGCGATTTCACCGGCACGCAAGGCCAGGTCACCTTCATCCGCCAGAACTGAGGTGCCAGGCCCCGGATCAAGTCCGGGGTGATCCGGGGCCTGCAGTTTACCCGCGTGGATTCAAGAGCTTGGCCATCAGGTCGGCGTTTCTGATCCGCCCGATCCGCGCCGCGCCCTCGGTCACCGCAAGCTCCTCGACACCCTTGGAGAGGAGCTCCATCACCGCCTTGACCGGCGTCTCGCAATCGACCGAGGCCGTGGCCTCCGACCCTCCCGCCACCATGACATCCCGCGCGGTCAACACGCCCAGCGGGTTCATATGGGCGACGAAATCGGCGACATAGTCACTGACCGGGTTCGCGATGATCTCGCGCGCCGTGCCGATCTGGACGATGCGCCCGCCCTCCATCAGGGCGATCCGGTCGCCCAGCTTGAAGGCCTCGTCGAGGTCGTGACTGACGAAGATGATCGTCCGCTTGAGCCTTGCTTGAAGGTCCAGAAGCTCGTCCTGAAGCTTGGCGCGGATCAGCGGGTCCAAGGCGCTGAAGGGCTCGTCCATCAAGAGAATCGGCGCCTGGGTCGCGAAAGCCCGCGCGAGGCCGACACGCTGCTGCATCCCGCCCGAGAGCTCTCCGACCTTGCGCTCGGCCCATTGCGTCAGGTTCACCAAGGCCAGTTGCTCATCGACCTTGGGGGCGCGCTTGGCGGGCTCCATCCCCGCAAGCTCCAGCCCGAGGCCGACATTCTCCCGCACCGTCCGCCAAGGCAGCAGGCCGAACTGCTGGAAAACCATGGCGATTTTCGAAAGGCGGAGCTTGCGCAAAGCCTCGGGCTCGGCCTTGGTGACCGAGACCATGCGGCCCTGATCCGCCACCCGCACCTCGCCCCGAACGACCGGGTTCAAGGCGTTCACCCCGCGCAGCAGGGTCGATTTGCCAGAACCCGAGAGGCCCATCAGCACGAGGATCTCGCCCTCGGCGACCGAGAGCGAGCAGTCATGCACGCCCAGGACCTGGCCGGTCTGGGCCTGGATCTCTCCCCGCGAAAGGCCCTGGTCCATCAAGGGCAGGGCGCGGTCGGCGTGGTCGCCAAAGACGATGGAGACCTTGTCGAATTCAACAGCGGGCAGGGTCATTTCGGCGTCCTCAGCATGCGGTCCAGAAGGATGGCGAGCGCCACGATGACGGTGCCGGATTCAAACCCCAGGTCCGGACGCACCTGGTTCAGCGCCTTGACGACCGGGACGCCGAGGCCCGCCGCGCCCACCCAGGCCGAGATCACGACCATGGACAGCGAGAGCATGATGGTCTGGTTCAACCCGGCCATGATCTGCGGCCGCGCCCAGGGGAGTTCGACCTTCCACAAGACCTGGCGCGGGGTGGCGCCGAAGGAGGTTGCGGCCTCGAGCAGTGCGGTGGGCGTGGAGGACACGCCCAGATGCGTCAGGCGGATCGAGGTCGGCACCACGAAGATGATCGAGGCGAAGAGCGCGGGCACGAGGCCGATGCCGAAGAGGATGACGAAGGGGATGAGGTAGACCGGCGCGGGCAGGGTCTGCATCAGGTCAAGCACGGGCTGCATGGCCTGGTAAAGCCGGGGCCGATGCGCGGCCAGCACCCCCATGGGCACGCCGATCGCCATGCAGATGATGCAGACGAAGGCCACGAGGCCCAGGGTCTCGGTGGTTTCCTTCCAGTAGCCCTGGTTCAGGATGAAGAGAAACCCAAGCGCCACGATGACGCAGGGCTGCCAGCGGCGCTGGATCACCCATGTCAGCGCCACGAAGAGCGCCACGACGACCAGGGCATGGGGCCATTGCAACAGGTCGGTCAGCCCCTCGATGGCGTTTTCGGTGGCATCGCCAAAGGCCTTGAAAGCCGGTTTGAAATTGGCCTTGAGCCCGTCGAAAACCCATTTCGCCGTGGCTCCGACCGGGATGACCCAAGAGCTGAGAAAGTCCATCTATCCCCCGCGCGGAAAGGAAAACCCCGGGAGTTCTTCCCGGGGCTCAGGGCTTATTGCAGGGCGGCCGCGACGGCTGCCTTGGCGTCGCCGCCGTCCTTGGTGGTCACGCCCTCGAGCCAGGGCTCCCAGGCGGCGGGATTGGACGCGAGCCAGGCCTTGGCCGCATCGCGCGGGTCCTTGCCGTCGTTCAGGATGGCGCCCATGATCTCGTTCTCCATCTGCAGGGAGAAAGCGAGGTTCTGCAACAGCTTGCCCTGGTTCGGGCATTCGGTGACATAGCCCGCGCGGGTGTTGGTCGCGACGGTCGCGCCGCCGAAATTCGGGCCGAAATAGTCGTCCCCGCCGGTCAGGTAGGTCATCTTGAAGTTGGCGTTCATCGGATGGGGCTCCCAGCCGAGGAAGACGATGGGCTTGGATTCGCCGTCCTTGTTGGCGACCTCGGCCAGCATGCCCTGTTCAGAGCTCTCGACGACTTCGAAACCATCGAGGCCGAAGGGGCCCGAGGCGATCATGTCCGAGATCAGGCGGTTGCCGTCATTGCCCGGCTCGATGCCATAGATCTTGCCTTCCAGCGCCTCTTTCTGGGCGGCGATGTCCTTGAAATCCTTGATCCCAAGCGCGGCACCGGCCTCGTTGGTGGCGAGCGTGTACTTGGCGCCTTCCAGGTTCACGCGCACGGTGTCGACGGTCTTGGCATCGCGATAGGGCGCGATGTCGGCCTCCATCGTGGGCATCCAGTTGCCGAGGAAGACGTCGATGTCGCCTTCGGCCAGGCCGGTGTAAGTCACCGGAACCGCGAGGATTTTCGTCTCGGTCTCATAGCCGAGCGCCTCGAGCACCAAGGTGGTTGCGGCGGTGGTGGCGGTGATATCCGTCCAGCCCACATCCGAGAAGGTCACCTTGTCGCAGCCTTCGGCAAAGGCCGAACCGGCAAGGGCGAAGGTGACGGCCGAAGCCATCAGCGCCGTTTTCAGTTTCATTCCAAGCTCCCCGTTTTTGTTGATTGACGAGTCAATAAACTTCAAGCAAGCATCCCAAATCAAGCTTTTTTTGAGGACTGCCGTGCCGAAGGTTGGAATGCAGCCTATCCGTAAAGAGGCTCTCGTCAAAGCCACGATCGCCGAGATCGGGCGGACGGGGTCTTTGGACGTGACCGTCAGCCAGATCGCCAAGCGGGCGGGCATGTCTTCGGCCCTGGCGCATCACTATTTCGGGTCCAAGGAAGAGTTGTTCCTGGCCGCGATGCGCCATGTCCTGACGATCTACGGCGCTGAGGTGCGCGGTGCGCTGCACCTGGCCAAGACGCCCCTGACGCGGGTCGAGGCGGTGCTGCGGGCCTCGTTCAGTGCGGCGAATTTCCGGCGCGAGGCGATCGGGGCCTGGCTGAACTTCTGGGTCCTGGCGCAGTCGGTTCCCGAGGCGCGGCGGCTCTTGGCTGTCTATCAGCGGCGGCTGCGGTCGAATCTCCTGGCGGGGCTGAGGCCCCTCTGCGGCGAGCGGGCCGAGGCGGTGGCGGATGGCCTTGGGGCGCTGATCGACGGGCTTTACCTGCGGGAAGTGTTGAAATCGGGCGCTCCGGATGGGGCGGCGGCCGTGGCGATGGCCTTGGAATACCTGGCGGCAGAGCTCGGGAAGGAGGGGGCCCCGGCGCCCTCCCACCCGCCCACCCCCCAAGAGTCTGTGGCGGGCGCCGGGGCCCCCTCGCCCAAGCGGATGATCTAGGAGACGGATATGCAGGCGGATTATGTGATCATCGGGTCGGGGTCCTCGGGATCGGCGGTGGCTTACCGCCTGGGCGAGGCGGGCCATTCGGTCATCGTGATCGAAGAGGGCGGCACGGATGCCGGCCCCTTCATCCAGATGCCGGCGGCGCTCTCTTATCCGATGAACATGAAGCGCTATGACTGGGGGTTTCAGTCGGAGCCGGAGCCCTATCTGGGGGGGCGCCGCCTGGCGACGCCCCGGGGGCGGGTGATCGGCGGGTCGTCTTCGATCAACGGCATGGTCTATGTGCGCGGCCATGCGCGGGACTATGACACCTGGGAGGAGATGGGCGCCCAGGGCTGGGCCTATGCCGATGTCCTGCCCTATTTCAAGCGCATGGAGAACTGGCACGGCGAGGCGGATGGGACCTCGGAAGTGTCCGCGTATCGCGGCACCGATGGGCCTTTGCACATCACGCGCGGCCCTCGGAACAACGTGCTCTTCAACGCTTTCGTCGAGGCCGGGCGGCAGGCGGGTTACAACGTGACGGGCGACTACAACGGCGAGGCCCAGGAGGGTTTCGGCGCGATGGAGGCCACGATCTGGAAGGGCAAAAGGTGGTCGGCGGCGACGGCTTACCTCAAGCCCGCGATGAAATCGGGGCGGGTGCAGCTTTACCGGGCCTATGCGCGCAAGGTCGTCATCGAGAACGGCCGCGCGGTCGGCGTCGAGGTCAATCGCGGCGACCGAATCGAGGTGATCCGGGCGAGCCGCGAGGTGATCGTCTCGGCCTCGACCATCAACACGCCGAAAATCCTGATGCTGTCCGGCATCGGTCCCGCCGCGCATCTGCGCGAGATGGGGATCGAGGTCGTGGCCGACCGTCCCGGCGTGGGCGGCAATCTGCAGGACCACCTGGAGCTTTACCTGCAATTCGCGGCCGCAAAGCCCATCACGCTCTACAAATACTGGAACCTCTGGGGCAAGGCGCTGGTGGGGGCCGAGTGGCTCTTGACCGGCAAGGGGCTGGGGGCCTCAAACCAGTTCGAAAGCTGCGGCTTCATCCGCTCGCGTGCGGGGCTGGAATATCCCGATATCCAGTATCACTTCCTGCCCATCGCCGTGCGCTATGACGGCAAGGCCAGCGCGCATGGCCATGGCTTCCAGGTCCATACCGGGCCGATGCGGTCGAAGTCGCGGGGGCGCATCAGCCTGCGCTCGGCCGATCCGAAGGATTCGCCGAAAATCCTGTTCAACTACATGTCCGAGCCCTCGGACTGGGAGGATTTCCGCAAGGCCATCCGCCTGACGCGCGAGATCTTTGCTCAACCGGCCATGGCGGGCCATGTGAAATCGGAAATCCAGCCCGGTGAGGCCCTGCAATCGGATGCCGAGCTCGATGGCTTCATCCGTGAACATGTGGAAAGCGCCTATCACCCCTGCGGCACCAGCCGGATGGGGCGGGCGGATGACCCCTTGGCCGTGGTCGATCCCGAAGCGCGGGTCATCGGGGTCGAGGGGCTGAGGGTGGCGGACAGTTCGATTTTCCCGCAGGTGACCAATGGCAACCTGAACGGGCCCTCGATCATGACCGGCGAGAAGATCGCCGATCATATCCTTGGTCGCAAACTTCCGCGCTCGAACCTTCAGCCCTGGATCAACCCGAACTGGCGGACGGCGCAGCGTTAGGCGGCTGCGCCCTCGACATGGTCGCGCAGCCGGATGAAGAGGTTGCCCAGGATCTCGTTGGCGCGGTCGGACCTTTCGGACAAGAGCCGGCCGGCCATGCCCTGGGCGGTCAACTCGCCCTTCCACGAGAGGATGCCCTGGCCCTCGGCCTCGCCGCAGGTGGCATCCAGGGCGACCAGGACCCTGCCGCCGATCAGATGGGCGGCCTTGATCTCCAGCTTGTAGCCCGCGTCGGCCTTTTCCACGCTCATCTTGCCTTGCAGCGTCAGGGTGATCGGACCAAAGCCCCGCCGGATCACAAATTCGGCCACACCGCCCTCGACAGTGCGGAACTCGAACCCGGCGGGCGAGATCGCGGTCAGGGTCTCGACCCGGGTCAGGCCAAGCAGCACGGTCTCGGCCGGGCCGGAAGTGCGGATACTCCCTTCAAGCAGCATGGGCATCGTCCTTACATGAAATGCGGCCCTGCTTAGCCAAGGCGGGTCAGGCTTGCAAGGCCAGGCTGCGGCGCGGCAGGATCAAGAGCGAGAGGGTGGAAAGGGCCGAGGACACCGCCATCAGCACGATCAGCGGCAGGTCGCCCGCGCCCGGCGGCAAGAGCCAGATGGCCAGCGCCGAGACCCCGGCGCCCGAGCCGATGGAGATCGCTCCGCCAAGGCCCGAGGCCGAACCGGCAAGCTCGGGCACCGCTTGCAGCATGCCGCCATTGGCATTGGGCAGGCTCATCCCGTTGCCTAGCCCCAAAAAGACCATGGCGCCGAAGAAGACCCAAGGCCCCGACAGGCCAAGCGCGGTGATCAGCGCCAGCCCCGTCATGGCGCAGGTGGTGACCGACGTCCCCATGACGATCATCCGCACCATGCCCACCCTTACCGAATGGCGCCCCGCAAGGTAGTTCCCCGCCATATAGCCCACCGAAGGCAGGGCAAAGGCCGCCCCGATCTGCGAGGACGACAGGTGATAGACCTCTGCGCCGACGTAGGGCGCGCCACCCAGGAAGGCGTAGAAGACCCCCGAGGCCAGGCTTGCCACGCCGCAATGGGCCCAGAAGATCCGGCTTTTCAACAGGCGCGGGTAAAGCCGCATCTGGGCGAAAGTGCCGCCCTCGCGGCGGGTAAAGGTCTCGCCCAGGTCGGCAAAGGCCAGGGCCGTGGTCGCGACGCCAAGGCCAAAAAGCAGCCAGAAGGTCGATTGCCAGCCGAAACGCTCCTCCAGCGCGCCGCCGATCAGCGGGCCGATCATGGGGACAAGGCTCATCCCCATGGTGACGTAACCGATCATCGAGGCGGCGGCGGGGCCCTCGACCATATCGCGCACCACGGCACGCGAGAGGACGAGGCCCGTCGAAACCACGGCCTGGGCCATGCGGAAGGCCAGGAAGGTCCCGGCATCGGGGGCATAGATCGTGCCGATGGTCGCCAGAAGGAAGACCACCAGCGCCCCCAGGATCACCGGGCGGCGGCCGAAGCGGTCCGAGATCGGCCCGATGATCAGCTGCACCACCGCCGAGAGCGCGAGGTAAAGCGAGACGGCCAGTTGCATCGTCGAAACCGAGGTCCCGAACCAGGAAGCCATGGCGGGCAGGGCGGGCAGCATCAGCGACAGGGTAAAGGAAGAGAGCCCCGCCAGCAGGGTCAGGGTCACGATCTTGGGCGGGGTCTTGCGGTTGAGGAACATCAGAACTTGTGGAAGATGAAAAAGGCGCCAAGCGCGATAAAGCCAAATCCGATGCCCTGGGACCAGGAAATCGGCTCCTTCAGGTAGAAATAGGAAAAGGCCACGAAGACGGTCAGGGTCAGAACCTCCTGGATCGTCTTGAGCTGGGCGGCGTTATAGACCCCGTGGCCGATGCGGTTGGCGGGGACCTGCAGCATGTATTCGAAGAGCGCGATGCCCCAGGAGACCAGGATGACCACGACCAGCGGCGCGGTCTTGAACTTCAGATGGCCATACCAGGCGAAGGTCATGAAGATGTTCGAGGCGGCCAAGAGGAGAATCGTCAGGATCGGCGCGGGAATGGACATGGGACCTCCGGGAATGGCGCCCAGATAGCGCAAGGGGGGCGCCGGGGGAAGGGCGGGGCTTTTCGGGGCGGAAATCCGCGCCTATGTTGGGGCCGGTCGAAAGGGGGGCAGGATGCGCAAAGCGGTATGGCTGGGCCTTGTGGCTTTGGCTCTGCCCGTGCAGGCAGAGACCGGGGGCAAGGTCGTGCTGCCCTCGGGGCAGGAGGTCACGCTCCTGGAGGTCATCTCGAATGTCCCCGGCGCCTATGGCCTGGCCCTGCGCTACCGCTTCCTGGCGCCAGAGGTCGCGCGTGAGGGCGGCACGGTCGATGCCGAAACGGCGGGGGCCGATATGGACTGGCTCTGCCAGACCTATGCCCTGCCAAAGCTGCCGGTGAACGGGCCCATGCCCGCCGAAATCATCATCTCGATGTCGGACCGCGATGTGCCCTTCGGCGAAAGCGACCCCGAGGCCACGCAATTCTTCAACGCCTATTCCATCGAGGCCGGAAACTGCCTATGGGAACCCTTCTGAGAGGGACGCGCCATGCAAAAACACCGGGGATTCCCAAGCCGCCTGCCGGGCACCGACATGCAATTCACCATTCGCCGGGCGAATGTGAAGGAGGGCGCCTCCAAGATCGTCCGTCGCGAGAGGTTCCGCGACCGCAAGGTCCTGGACCGCAAGGCCGACACGGCCTTCATGGCGGCCTTGTGGGCGCAGTTCGGCGAGGAGGAGTTCGAGCGCGGCAACCTGGATGCCGGACGGCTTTCCTGGCTCATCGGGCGCGAGGTCGTTCCGGTCGCCGACAATTGGGACCCGGCCTCTTACGAGACGCTGTTCCGCATCGACCTGGCCAAGGCCAAGGTCGCCTTTCCCGAGGTCTTTGCCGAAGACGCCGAGGACTTCTTCGAGGGCGAGGACGACGAGGACTGGGACTGATCGGCAGGCTTTTGCCGAAACCTCCCAGGCTCCCGGGCGGGAAGCAGCCACAACACATCTGCGTTATTTGCCAAGCGGCCTGGGCCGGAACATGGTGAATGCGGGTTCGAAAGCGATCCCTTTGAGCCTGACCCTTCCTTCCCCTTCGGCCCGGCCACCAGGTCGGGCCGTTTTTTCCCCCTTCGGCCCTGCCTCCTGGTCGGTTCGTTTCTTGGGCGGAGCTTTGCCGGTCGGGGGGATACCACTTTGCCTATTGTCCTCGAATGAGGGACAATGGCGAAGCATCTTTAGTGTGCATAACGAGGAATGAGGCAGAACATGTATAAATCTCTCGCAGCCATGGCCCTGTTGACCGCGGTTCTCGCGGGCTGCAATGGTCCGGTCAATTCGAACTGCGCCGCCTTGGGCGCGGTCGCGGGCACGGCCTTCGGTGCGGCCACCAGCAACAACCTCGCGCAATCGGCCATTGCCGGTGGCGTTCTGGGCGCGGTGGCCGGCGACCAGGGCTATTGCCGCTAAGCTTCGCGCAGTGCGGAAGGAAACGCCCGGGGCCCTTGGTGCCCCGGGCGTTTTCATTTCAGAGCCAGTCGCGCAGGATCGGGATCAGCGGGATATCGGCGGGCGGCATCGGGTAGTCGCGCAGCCTCTGCGGCGCGACCCAGGCCAGGGTCTGACCCTCGCGCGGGGTGGGGATGCCCTGCCACCGCCTGCAGGCGAAAAGCGGCATAAGCAGGTGGAACTTCTCATAGGCATGGCTGGCGAAGGTCAGGGGGGCGAGGCAGGAGCTATGGGTCTCGATGCCCAGTTCCTCTTGCAGCTCGCGGATGAGCGCGGCCTCGGGGGTCTCATTCTCTTCGACCTTGCCGCCGGGGAATTCCCAGAGGCCCGCCATGGACTTGCCCGGCGGGCGCTGGGCGAGGAGGACGCGGCCATCTTGGTCGATGAGCGCTACGGCAGAGACGAGGAGCAGTTTCATGTGGATATCCCGGGGGTTTCACACCCCCGGACCCCCGTGGGATATTTGAGCCAATGTGAAAGGGGAAGGGGCGCGCGCGGCGAGGGCGCGCCCCTTTTCGGGGGCCGGTTACGAGCGATAATCCGCGTTGATCTCGATGTAGCGGTTGGTCAGGTCGCAGGTCCAGACCTTGCGGTTGGCACGACCAAGGCCGATGTCGACCGAGATTTGCAGCTCGGGCTGCTGCATATAGGCCGCGCCGTCTTCCTCGCGGTATTTCGGGTTCCGCCAGCCCTTTTCGGCCACGAGGATATCGCCGAACTTGATCGTCAGGCGGTCGCGGTCGGCCATGGCGCCGGATTTGCCGATGGCGGCGACGATGCGGCCCCAGTTCGGGTCCTGGCCTGCGATGGCGGTCTTCACCAGGGGCGAGTTTGCGATGGCGAAGGCGATTTTCGCCGCGTCACCCGGGGAGGCCGCGCGGGTCACGTTGATCTCGACGAATTTGGTCGCGCCCTCGCCGTCGCGGATCACCTGGTGGGCGAGGTCCAGCATGACCTGGGACAGGGCCGCCTCGAAGGCCTTGAGGACGGCGCCCTTGGGCTCGGCGGCCTCGGACTGGCCCGTGGCGGCCAGGAGCAGCGTGTCCGAGGTCGAGGTGTCGCTGTCCACGGTGATCGAGTTGAAACTCGCATCGACATTGCGCGACAGGAGCTTTTGCAGGGTCGCCTGGGGGATTTTCGCGTCGGTGAAGATATAGACCAGCATCGTCGCCATATCCGGCGCGATCATGCCCGAACCCTTGGCGATGCCCGCGATATGGATGTCGCCACCCTCGCCCGCGATGGTCGCAGCCGCGCCTTTCGGGAAAGTGTCGGTCGTCATCATGGCCTGGGCGGCCATGGAGATCGCGTCCTCCTTCAGACCCTCGACGAGGGAGGGCAGCACCGCCACGATCTTCTCATGGGGCAGGGGCTCGCCGATCACGCCGGTCGAGGAGGAGAAGACGCGGGCAGCGGGCAGGCCGAGCGCCTTGGCCACGCCCTCGGTGATGGCCTTGACCGAGGCTTCGCCGCGCTTGCCGGTGAAGGCATTGGAATTGCCCGAGTTCACGATGATGGCCGCGCCCTCTTTCGAGGGCAAGGCGATCTTCTGCTGGCAATCGCGCACGCAGGCCGACCGGGTCGTGGACCGCGTGAAGGTCCCGGCCATGGCGGTGCCGGGGTCCAGCTTGATCAGCATGACGTCCTTGCGGTTTTGATACTTCACCCCCGCTTCGGCCGCGGCGAAAGAGGCGCCGCGCACCAGGGGCAGGTCGGGGAAGGCGGCGGGCGCGAGGGGCGAGACCGGCTTGGCCGCCTTGGTCTTGGCCTTGGGCTCCGGTGCGGCCTTTGCCGCTTTCAGTTCCTTCTTCAGCGACTTCGCCTCGGCCTTCCAGTCGGTCTTGCCCATGGTCATCCCCTTATTGGTCCAGCAAAGCAGTATCCCTGATCACGGCCGGGTCAATGGCCGAGATGTCGGGGCGTTCGACTTTCGCCGCATCCATCTTGCCCTTGATGAAGGCGTCGATGGCGGCCTGCTGCAATTCGGCCGCGATCTGCGGCTTGACCTCTTCGAGCGGAGGCGCCGCCTTGTCGCGGGTCTCGGTCACCAGGATCAGGTGCCAGCCGAAATCCGACTTGATCGGGCCTGCGACCTCGCCCGTCTTGGCGGAGACGACGGCCTCTTCGAAGGGCTTGACCATGACGCCCAGGCCGAACCAGCCAAGGTCGCCGCCCTGCGCCGCCGAGCCATCCAGCGAATTGGTCTTGGCCACTTCGGCAAAGGGCTTGCCGCCCTGGATCTCGATCAGGAGCTGCTTGGCCTTCTCTTCGCTGTCCACCAGAATATGGGAGGCGTGATATTCCAGCGTCGGCACCTGTCCGGCATATTTCGCGTCATAGGCCGCCTGGATCGCCGCATCCGAGGTCGCGTCCTTGATGCCGTTCAACAGGGCCTCGTTGGCCAGGAAGTTGCGCTCCAGCGCGGCCAGGGCGCGGGTCTGCTTCGGCGTCAGGCTCTGCCCGGCCGATTGGCGCAGGGTCTCTTGCTGGATCAGCTGGTCCAGAAGCCCGGTGAAGAGCTGCTCGTCGGGCAGGGCCTGGTACTGCGCGGGCAGGCCCTCGCGGGTGACGATCACATCGCCCAGGGTGATGTTCACGCCGTTCACGGTGGCCAGCACCGTCTCGGCGGTCGGCGCGGCTGCTGCCGGCGTGGCCGCGGTTTCGGCCATCAGCGGCTGACCAAGGCCCGCCGCCAGCGCCAGAACCGCGCAGAATCCCGAAAGTTTCATCATCTCACACGCTCCTGAAGCGGCTGCGGATCACGCAGCGTTGACTATGGCAGGGCCAACCCTTAAATCCCGGGCGTCCTCTGGACAGGATGAAGGCCCTGCTCCCGGCCCTTCTAGGGGGTGACAGTTGTGCGGGCAAGGCCAAGCCTCACACGATGCTGTCAGCCGCCGATTGGCGGTGATGACCTTGGCCGGAGAGACGTGATGCTGGGTTTCGGATCGCTTGCGCGGAAAATCTTTGGGACGCCGAATGATCGGGCGGTCAAGGCGGTGCGGCCGCTGGTGGCGCAGATCAACGCGCTGGAGCCTGAATTCGCGGCCCTGACCGACGAAGGCATCATCGAGAAGACCCGGGCCCTGCAAGCCCGCGTTCAAGGCGGCGAGGACCTGGATGCGGTCCTGCCCGAGGCCTTCGCCAACTGCCGCGAGGCCGCCAAGCGCGCCCTGGGCCTGCGGGCCTTCGATGTGCAGCTGATGGGCGGCATCTTCCTCCATCGCGGCAATATTGCGGAAATGCGGACGGGTGAGGGCAAGACC
Organism: Stagnihabitans tardus; assembly: GCF_009925085.1. Taxonomy (GTDB): domain Bacteria; phylum Pseudomonadota; class Alphaproteobacteria; order Rhodobacterales; family Rhodobacteraceae; genus Stagnihabitans; species Stagnihabitans tardus. The sequence continues at coordinate 63,404 of NZ_JAABNR010000009.1, forward strand.
CTGGTGGCGACCTTCCCGACCTATCTCAACGCCTTGGCGGGCAAGGGCGTGCATGTGGTGACCGCCAACGACTACCTGGCCAAGCGTGACGCGGCCTGGATGGGCAAGGTTTACGGCGCCCTGGGGATGACGACCGGCGTCGTCTATCCCTATCAGCCCGAGGCCGAGAAGATGGCGGCCTACCGCGCCGACATCACCTATGCGACCAACAACGAATTGGGCTTCGACTACCTGCGCGACAACATGAAGGGCTCGATCGCCGAAATGGCGCAGCGCGGGCATTTCTACGCCGTGGTGGACGAGGTCGACTCGATCCTCATCGACGAGGCGCGCACGCCCCTGATCATCTCTGGCCCCTCGCAGGACCGCAGCGACCTTTACCAGAAGATCGACCTGCTGATCCCCGAATTGCAGCCCGAACATTACAAGCTGGACGAAAAGTCCCGCCAGGCGACCTATACCGAAGAGGGCAACGAATTCGTCGAGAGCCGCCTTCAGGCCATGGGCGTCCTGCCCGAGGGCCAGTCGCTTTACGACCCGGAATCGACCACCGTGGTCCACCACGTGACCCAGGCGCTGCGGGCCCACAAGCTTTACGCCAAGGACCAGCACTACATCGTCAAGGATGGCGAGGTCATGCTGATCGACGAATTCACCGGCCGCATGATGCGCGGCCGTCGCCTGTCCGAGGGGCTCCACCAGGCCTTGGAGGCGAAAGAGCGCGTCAAGGTCCAGCCCGAGAACGTGACCCTGGCCTCGGTGACCTTCCAGAACTACTTCCGGCTTTACAGCAAGCTTGCGGGCATGACCGGCACGGCGGCGACCGAGGCCGAAGAGTTCATGGAAATCTACAAGCTCGGCGTGATCGAGGTGCCGACCAACCGTCCGATCAGCCGCAAGGATGACCACGACCAGGTCTACCGCACCGGGAAAGAGAAATACGACGGCGTGGTCAAGACCATCGCGGCGGCGCATGAAAAGGGCCAGCCGATCCTGGTGGGCACGACCTCTATCGAGAAGTCGGAATACCTGAGCGGCCTTCTGCAAGCGGCGGGGATCAAGCACAACGTCTTGAACGCCCGCCAGCACGAGCAAGAGGCCAAGATCGTGGCCGATGCCGGCAAGTTCGGCGCGGTGACCATCGCCACCAACATGGCCGGTCGCGGCACCGACATCCAGCTGGGCGGCAATGTGGACATGACGGTGATGGAGGCCCTGGCCGCCGATCCGACCGCCCATCCCGACGAGGTCCGCGCCCGTGTCGAAGCGGAACATGCCGAGGAAAAGGCGCGGGTTCTGGCGGCTGGCGGGCTCTTTGTCCTGGGCACCGAGCGCCACGAAAGCCGCCGGATCGACAACCAGCTCCGTGGCCGTTCGGGCCGCCAGGGCGACCCGGGCCGCTCGGCCTTCTTCCTCTCGCTGGAAGACGACCTGATGCGCATCTTCGGTTCGGAACGCTTGGACAAGGTGCTTTCGACCCTGGGGCTGAAGGATGGCGAGTCGATCGAGCATCCTTGGGTCAACAAGTCGCTGGAACGCGCGCAAGCCAAGGTCGAAGGCCGCAACTTCGACATCCGCAAGCAGCTGTTGAAGTTCGACGACGTCATGAACGACCAGCGCAAGGCGATCTTCGGCCAGCGGCTGGAGATCATGGAGGCCTCCGATATCGAGGAGATCGCCCAGGACATGCGCCACCAGGTGGCCGAGGACCTGGTCGATGTCTTCCTGCCGCCCAAGTCCTATGCCGATCAATGGGACGCCAAGGGGCTTTACGCCGCTGTCATCGAAAAGATGAACATGGACCTGCCGATCCTTGCCTGGGCGGCCGAAGAGGGCGTTGACCAGGCCGTCATGCTGGAGCGCATCATCGCGGAAAGCGACAAGATGATGGCGGGCAAGACGCAGGCCTTCGGCCCCGACACGATGCGCCAAATCGAAAAACAGCTGCTTCTCCAGACCATCGACGCCAAGTGGCGCGAGCACCTGGTGCGGCTGGAGCATCTGCGCTCGGTCATCGGCTTCCGGGGCTATGCGCAGCGCGACCCGCTGAACGAATACAAGACCGAAAGCTTCGCGCTGTTCGAATCGATGCTGAACTCCCTGCGGCAGGAAGTGACCCACAAGCTGGGCCTGATCCGGCCGATCACCCAGGAAGAGCAGCAGGCGATGATGGCGCAGCTTGTGGCGCAGCAGCAGGCGACCCAGTCCGAGCCCGTGCAGGCGCAGCCGGTTCCGGCCCTGCAGGCTGCGGCTCCGGCGGCAGCCGCAGCCCTTGCGGGCTTCGACCCCGAGGACCGCGCGACCTGGGGCAATCCCTCGCGCAATGACCCTTGCCCCTGCGGCTCGGGCGAGAAGTTCAAGCACTGCCACGGCAGGCTGGATTAACACTTGCGGCGAAGTTGGCCACATTCGGGCCATCTTCGCCGCAAGAATTCCCCATTCCGACCCTAAGCAAGCCCGGATTGCGGCTCAGGTCTTTCTGTATGGTTAACAGGAGATCCTGATGCGCGATGCCCCGCCCGTCTTGTCCTTGACCCCGCTGTGGCGGGTGACTCAGGCGGCATTCGTGCTGGGCCTGGCGCTGTCCTGCGGGCTTTTCGTCGAAAGCGCTGCGCGGGAACGCCAGGACGCCCGGCGCTTCGATCTGGCCCCCCAGGCCATCACGCCGCTTTCCGCAAGCCCTGTCGGCACCTCTGGGCCGACCTGGCCGCTCTCGCGGCTGGCGCCGGGCCATGCCTGCACGTCGGCCCTGACCCTGGAGCCCAAGACCGGGGCGCTGATCGTCCTGACGCTGGAGGCACCTTGCCTGGCCGATCAGCGGGTCGAGATCTCCCATGCGGGTCTGCGCTTTGCCGTGCCCATGCCGGTGGGCCGCCCCCTGCGCCTGACCCTCCCCGCGCTTGAGGCCAGCGGAGAGGTCGAGATCCTGCTGCAGGACGGGCGCAAGATCGCCGAGGCCGCCCCCGTGCCGGATATGAAAGACCATCGCCGCTTTGCTGTCAGCTGGACGGGCCCCCAAGCGCTTGACCTCGTGGCCTGGGATGGGCGCGTCGAGGTCAGCCTGGCCGAGCCCCGCGCCACGCTGGGCACGGATGCGGGCTGGATGGCCGAGCTCGGCGATGCCGCCTTGCCGCACCCGGCCCTGGCGCAGGTCTATACCTATCCCGCCGAGGCGCAGGCCGAGGTGACGCTGCGGGCGACCTCGCTTCCCGGCCTTTGCGGCGAGAAACTGATCGCCCGGACCTTCTCCAGCCGCTTGGGCCAGGCCGAGGCCACGGGTCTGCGCGTCGATTTGCCGGAATGTTCGGCGGGTCCGGTCGTCATGCACTTGAAGAATCTCGACCAAGACGTGAAAGTCGCCTCGCGGTAAGCGGGGTGTGGGATGGTCAAGGGTGCGCGCGCGGCGGTCTTCGCCGCGCTTCTGATTCCGGTTCAGGGCGGGGCGCAGGACATCACCCTGACCTCGCGCGATGGTGCCTTGTCGGTGGCGGGCACGCTGAACGGCTATGACGGCGAGTTCTTCCGCATGCAGACGCCTTTTGGCCCCCTGACCGTCGATGCCGAGGGCGTGACCTGCGACGGGCCTGCCTGCCCGGAGATGACCGCACCCAAGGCCGTGATTGCGATCACCGGCAGCGCCGACATGGCCTCGCGCCTTCTGGAGCCCCTGGTGCGGGAATTCGCGAAGACCCATGGCTGGGGCTATAGGGCAGGCACGCCGATGATCCTCACCACGGCAGAGGGCGAGACCCTGGCCGAGGTCTCCTTTACGCCTGCCACGCCCGAGGCCGCCCGCGATGCGCTTTTGACGGGTGGGGCGCAGCTGGCCTTCTCCTCGCTGACCGAGCCGGACCTTGGCAGCCAGTCGGTGGCGCTGGATGCCATGGTGCCCATCGTCGCGACCGACAACCCCGTGCCGCGCATCGCCACGACAGACCTTGCGCGGGTGCTTTCGGGCGAGGTGTCGAACTGGTCCGAGATCGGTGGGCCGGATATGCCCCTGGTGCTGCATGGGCTGCAGGCCGAAAGCGACCTGGCCCGGGCCCTGGCCGCGCGGCTGGGGCGTGACCCGGTGGTGGCGGTGCGCCATGGCTCGGCGGCGGAGCTGGCCCTTGCCGTGGCCCGCGACCCCTGGGCGCTTGCCGTGACGGGGCGCAGCGAGGCGGGCGCGGCCCGCGTCCTGCCCCTGACCGACAGCTGCGGCTTTCCGCTGTCTCCGGGGCGGCTGGCCGTCAAGGCGCAGGACTATCCGCTGACCCTGCCGGTCTTCCTTTTGAAGCCGCGCCACCGCCTGCCCCTGGTGGCGCGCGACTTCCTGGCCTTTCTCTCGACCCCCGCCGCCCAGGCCGTCATCGCCCGCACCGGCCTGACCGACCGCAGCGTCGAGCGCCTGGCCGTCGGCGCCGACGGGACGCGGCTGATCAACGCGATCAAGGGGGCAGGGGAGGAGACGACGCTGGCCGATCTCCAGGCCCTGGTGGGGGCGATGGAGGGGGCGGACCGGCTCTCGCTGACCTTCCGCTTCGAGGAGGGGACGACGACGCTGGACGCGGCCAGCCGCGACAACCTGGCGGACCTGGCGCAGATGCTGGAGGCGGGACTCTTCAAGGGCCAGGCCCTGACGCTTGCGGGCTTCTCGGATGGCGAGGGCAGTGCGGCGACCAATCGCGATCTGGCGCTGGGTCGGGCCGAGGCGGTGCTGGCCGCGCTGGAGCTCTTGGTGCCGGGTCTCGAGGTCGGTCAATTGCCGCAGGTCGAGGGCTTCGGTGAGGCTCTGCCGATGGCCTGCGACCGGGTTCCGGCCGGGCGGCGGCTGAACCGGCGAGTGGAGCTCTGGATGCGCCCGGCCTTTCAGCAGCCGATCCGGGGGGATGGCGAGGTGCCGTGAGCGGGTCCTTGCGGCGCCCAAGCCCCTGCGGGGCGGGGGCGCCGCAAGGAGGGGGCCGTTCTTCTGCGAAAAACGGGGGTGCGGGGGGATCTGGTCGCGCCTTGGTTGGGGCCCGGGTGGGTGTCCCTGAGCGCCCCAAGCCCCTGCGGGGCTCGTGTCGCGCAGGGAGGGGGCCGTTTTTCTGCGAAAAACGGTTCTGGTGCGCATGGCGCCCGCGGCTTGCTGGTTGCGGCCGAGGGCAGGCATTGTGCGGCAGCTTGCCCTAGCGCCGAGCCGGTTGGCGTCAGCCAGAGGCGAGAAATGGACTTGCGCCTGAAAGGCGCTCCACTGGGTTACAGATAGCCTTCGGCCCGGAATGACAGCTCGCGGCTCTTGCCGATGATCAGGTGGTCGTGGATCACGATGCCCAGGACCTGCGCCGCGTCCTGGATCTGCATCGTCATCGAGATATCCGCCTCTGACGGCGTCGGATCGCCCGAGGGATGATTGTGCACCAGGATGATGGCAGAGGCATTCAGCTCCAGCGCCCGCTTGACCACCTCTCGCGGATAGACCGGTACATGGTCGACCGTGCCCTTTCCCTGCTCCTCATCGGCGATCAGCACATTCTTGCGGTCGAGGAAGAGGATGCGGAACTGCTCGGTCTCGCGGTGGGCCATCACGGTCTGGCAATACTGCAACAGCGCGTCCCAGGAGGACAGGAGCGGCTTGTTCATGACCTTGGCCCGCATCAGCCGCCCCGCCGCCGCCTCGACGATCTTGAACTCTTGCACCACCGCCTCGCCCACGCCCTTGACCAGCATCAGCCGCTGGGGTGAGGCCGAGATCACCCGGTTGAAATCCCCGAACGTGTCCAGAAGCAGCCGGGCCAGCGGCTTGACATCCTGGCGCGGAATGGCACGGAACAGGACCAGTTCCAGCATCTCGTAGTCAGGCAGGGCTGCCGCCCCACCCTCCATGAAGCGCGCGCGCAGCCGTTTGCGGTGATCGGCGATATAGGACGGGATCTTGCCGCCGGGCGCGCCCAGCGGCAGCGGTTCAGCCTCGTCCCCATCCCCAAGGGTGAAGAGCCCGGCCTGATTGTCTGAGAAACCCTGATGTGCCATGCCCGCGATCCTGCCACGGGCATGGTTGACGAAGGGTTAATGGATCAGATCAAAACGAAGTCAAAATCGGCCAGGACCGGGGAGCCGGACAGGACCGCCACCAGTTTGGCAGCCAGGGCCCCGGTGCCATCGACATCGAACCAGAGCTTGCCGTTCGAGGTGTTATAGATGAAGCGATCTTCGATCCCGGCGGCGAAATCCGTGCCATGGGCGAGGAAGGCGCTGCCCAGGGCCGTCCCGGCGACCAGGCCCGACGCGGTCGGGAAATCCGCCACTTCGACGATGAACTTGTCCTGTGCCGAAACGAAGTCGGTGATGGTGTCGCGGTTCTGCGTCGTGGCCGCCAGCACGAAGCGGTCAGCGCCGAAGCCGCCGATCAACCGGTCCAGCCCCGCCCCGCCGTCGATCGTGTCATTGCCCGCCCCGCCCACCACGGTGTCCGATCCATCCAGCGTCTCGATCACGTCCGAGCGCCCCGAACCCGTGACCCTGTCGCCCGTGTCGGTCCCCGTGATCGTGACCAGGTCGTGCCCCTCGGTCCAGCTGGCAAAGGCCAGGCGGCTGGCGTTGAACGCGGCACCCGGAGCCATCTGGATGCTCAGCGTGTTGTCCTGGGTGTTGCCCTCGATCAGCCCGGCCAGGGCGATGCCGCCCGCTCCGAACTGCGCCGCCCCGAAGGAGGCCGTCGCATCCGCAGCCCCAAGGAAGCTGACCCCCGTGCTGGCCGCCAGGGCCGCGCCCGAGAAATCCCGCGTCGCCATGACCTGGACCTGGCCGCGCGTCAGGCCCACCAGATGCGCGCTGATGTTGTCGGCATAGCCGTCGTTATAGCTTCCGGCGGTGCGCTCCATCGTCACCACGAATTCGATGGACCGCGTGCCCACCGCGATTGCGCTGATCTGCTCGAGGTCCACAAGCGTGCTGACCGCGCCCCGCCCCGCCGAGAGCGGTCCGGTCAGGGTCACGCTGCCCAGGACCGTAACGCCATCGGCCGCAAGGTAATTCGCCACGACGCTGGCATGGTCGTCCTGCGAGGCAAAGCCGCCCAGCTGGGCCGCGAGGTCCAGGCTCAGCTGGCCCGCGTCGACCCGGGCGGCATAGGTGGCGATGCTGACGGTTTGCCGCGCCACGGACAGGGCCGCCGAGGTGCCGCCCGAGAAATAGGCCGAGCCCGCTTGCAGCGCCGCTGCCGTGGTCGGGTTCAGATCGTTGCTGGTCCCGGCCGCATAGGCCACGCCGGTAAAGGTTCCCGAAGTGGTCCAGCCCGCAGGCGCGACATTTGTGCCGAAGTTCTGGGCCACGGGGCCGGTTTCGGCATCCCCATTCACGACGAGGGTCTTGGAGGTGTAAACAACAGGAAGGGCAACGACCATGGCAATCTCCGGTTCTCAAATCCGGTGCCAGATTGCGCTTGCCCGATGATTCGGGCAAGCGCGCTTGGGTTACTGACCCTTCATCCCGTCCCAAAAGCCCTTGACCTTGGCGAAGAAACTGGACCCTTCCGGGTTGTTCTCGTCGGCCTCGAGCTTTTCGAACTCGCGCAGCAATTCCTTCTGCCGGGTCGAGAGATTGACCGGTGTCTCCACCGCCAGCTCGATCAGCATGTCGCCGACCCCGCCGCCGCGCAGCGCGGGCATGCCCTTGGCGCGCAAGCGCAATTGCTTGCCGGTCTGGGTGCCCGAGGGGACCTTCACCCTTGCCTTGCCGCCGTCAATGGTGGGCACCTCGACCTCGCCCCCCAGCGCCGCCGTGATAAGGGACACCGGAACCCGGCAAAACAGGTTGACCCCGTCGCGCTGGAAGATCGGGTGGTCGCGGGTCTCGATGAAGATGTAAAGGTCGCCCGAGGGGCCGCCGCGCATCCCCGCCTCACCCTCTCCGGCCAGGCGGATCCGGGTTCCGGTCTCGACCCCGGCCGGGATATTGACCGACAGGGAGCGCTCGCGCTCCAGCCGACCGGCGCCATGGCAGGACTTGCAGGGGTTCTTGATCGTCTGGCCCGCGCCCTGGCAGGTCGGGCAGGTGCGTTCGACGGTGAAGAAGCCCTGTTGCGCCCGGACCTTGCCCATGCCCGAGCAGGTCGGGCAGACGACAGGCTCCGCCCCGCCCTCGGCCCCGGTGCCGTTGCAGGTGTCGCAACCGACCGAGGTCGGAACGGTGATGGTCTTCTGGACGCCCTTGAAAGCCTCTTCCAGCGTCACGCGCAGGTTATAGCGCAGGTCCTGGCCGCGCTGCGCCCGGCGTCCGCCGCCGCCACGCTGCTGGCCGCCCCGGCCCATGAAATCGCCAAAGAGGTCCTCGAAGACATCCGAGAAGGCAGAGGCGAAATCGCCATTGCCCTGGAAGCCCTGACCGCCCCCCCGCGGGCCCCCGCCCTCGAAGGCGGCATGGCCGTAACGGTCATAGGCGGCCTTCTTGTTTTCATCCTTCAGGATGTCATAGGCCTCGTTCACTTCCTTGAACTGGGCCTCGGCATCCGGGTTGTCGGAGTTGCGGTCGGGGTGCAGCTCCTTGGCCTTGGTGCGATAGGCCTTCTTCAGCTCTTCCGCAGAAGCGCCCTTGGCCACGCCCAACACGTCATAGTAATCGCGCTTTGCCATTTCTGACCTTTCTGAAAGCGATAAGGCCGCCCCCAAGGGGGCAGCCTTCGCCATGCGGCGCGGTTACTTCCGCTTGGAGTTGCCCAGATCCTCGAAGTCGGCATCGACGATGTCATCGTCATCGCCGCCATCGCGACCCTCAGGCGCTTCGTTCTGCTCGGCCTGGGCCTTGTAGATCGCCTCGCCCAGACGCATGGCCGCATCGGTCAGGTTCTGGATCCCGCCCTTGATCTTGCCGGCGTCCTCGGTCTTGAGGTTTTCCTCCAGCGCGCCCATGGCCAGTTCGATCGCCTCGACGGTCGAGGGGTCGACCTTGTCCGAATGCTCGGCAATCGACTTCTTGGTCGAGTGCAGAAGGCTTTCGGCCTGATTCTTGGCCTCGACCAGCTCCTTGCGGGCCTTGTCGGCATCGGCATTGGCCTCGGCGTCCTTGACCATGCGCTCGATATCGGCGTCGCTCAGACCGCCCGAGGCCTGGATCGTGATCGCCTGCTCCTTGCCGGTGCCCTTGTCCTTGGCCTTGACCGTCACGATGCCGTTGGCGTCGATGTCGAAGGTCACCTCGATCTGGGGCACGCCGCGCGGGGCGGGCGGGATGTTTTCCAGGTTGAACTGGCCGAGCATCTTGTTGTCGGCCGCCATTTCACGCTCGCCCTGGAAGACGCGGAGGGTCACGGCGTTCTGATTGTCCTCGGCGGTCGAGAAGATCTGGCTCTTCTTCGTCGGGATCGTGGTGTTGCGGTCGATCAGGCGGGTGAAGACGCCGCCGAGCGTTTCGATGCCCAAGGACAGGGGCGTGACGTCCAAGAGAACCACGTCCTTGACGTCGCCTTGCAGCACGCCGGCCTGGATCGCTGCGCCAGCGGCCACGACTTCATCCGGGTTCACACCCTTGTGGGGCTCCTTGCCGAAGAACTTGGTCACTTCCTCGATCACGCGGGGCATGCGGGTCATGCCGCCGACCAGGACGACCTCGTCGATGTCGGAGATCGAGACGCCCGCATCCTTCAGCGCGGCCTGGCAGGGCTTGATCGAGCGCTTGATCAGGTCTTCGCAGAGGCTTTCGAGTTTCGCACGGGTCAGCTTGACCACCAGGTGCAGGGGCTGCCCGGTGTTGCGGTCCATGCTGATGAACGGCTGGTTGATCTCGGTCTGGCTGGAGGACGACAGCTCGATCTTGGCCTTTTCAGCCGCCTCCTTCAGACGCTGCAGGGCCATCTTGTCCAAGGTCAGGTCGACGCCATGCTCTTTCTTGAACTCGTCCGCCAGGTAGTTGACGATGCGCATATCGAAGTCTTCACCGCCGAGGAAGGTATCCCCGTTGGTCGATTTCACCTCGAAGAGGCCGTCGTCGATTTCCAGGATCGTGATGTCGAAGGTGCCGCCGCCGAGGTCATAGACCGCGATGGTTTTCGTTTCCTTCTTGTCGAGGCCATAAGCCAGGGCCGCAGCCGTCGGCTCGTTGATGATCCGCAGGACTTCCAGGCCCGCGATCTTGCCCGCATCCTTGGTGGCCTGACGCTGGGCGTCGTTGAAATAGGCCGGAACGGTGATGACGGCCTGGGTCACCGTCTCGCCCAGGTAGGCTTCGGCGGTTTCCTTCATCTTCTGCAGGATGATGGCCGAAACCTGGCTGGGCGAATACTTCTCGCCGCGCGCTTCGACCCAGGCGTCGCCATTGCCGCCGTTCAAGACCTTGTAGGGCAGGTTCTTCAGATCCTTGGCCAGCATCGCATCATCGGCGCGGCGGCCGATGAGACGCTTGACCGCGAAAATGGTGTTCGAGGCGTTGGTGACGGCTTGGCGCTTGGCGGCCTGGCCGACCAGACGCTCATTCTCGGTGAAGGCAACGATGGAGGGCGTGGTGCGCGCGCCTTCGGAGTTTTCGATGATGCGGGGCTGCGAGCCGTCCATGATGGCGACGCAGGAATTGGTGGTCCCGAGGTCGATGCCGATGATCTTGGCCATGTGATAGTCCTCTCTAAGGCGATATGTTGGGGCGGACCCGATCAGGCGTCCGTCCCGATCCCGAACGAGAGCCGGATCGCTCCGGGCTCGAGGCGTATATAAGGGGGGCGAAATGGCCCTGCAATGGGCGCCGCGCGCCGATTTCCACCGGATTGCGCGAAAAGCCTAGCGGCCCGCGCTCCAGCTGGCGCTGGCGTATTTGTTGGTGAAGGTATCGGCCATCAGCCCCAGCACCAGGAGCCCGCAAGAGACCCAGACCGGATACCAGAGCGAGGAGTAATGCGGGTTGTAGTTCAGGAAGACGAAGCCGCGCTGCTGGTCGATGATGTGGAAGAGCGGGTTCCACCAGAACCAGGACAAAAGCCAGGTCGGCGTCGCATTGGCGAGGAACATCTTGCCCGAGGCCAGGACGTTGATCCTTGTATAGACCGAGGTGACGATGCCGAAGAAGCTGGGTGACCAGGGGGTGGCGGCCTTGAAGATCATGCCGATGGCGATGCCGGAGAACCAGGCCATCAGGATCATCCCCATGGCGGCCACGGGCTGGTGGATCGTGATCTCGTTGAAGCAGGTGTGGTAGAAGAACAGGATGACAAAGATCGCCAGGACCTGCTGATAGAGCGTCGCCAGGGCCTGGCCGCCGATGGCCACGATCGTGTTCATCGGCGCATGTTTCATCATGGCGGAGGTCGGCCCCTCGGCCTTGGCGACGGCGCTGATCGCCTTGATATGCGTCATGTACATGAAGATCCCGCTCATCGAATAGAGCATGAAATCGCCACGCACCGCCGTGCCGCGCATGTTCAGAAGCGTGAACATCAGCCAGAAGAACAGGACCATCGTCACGGATTGCACGATCGAGATCAAAAGCCCGATGATCGCATTGCCATGGGCCTTGCGGATATCGCGCACCGCGACGTTGAAGATCAGCTCGACCGTCCGCACAAAGCCACCGGCCGTGGTCCGGGGCGCACCGATATGGAACATGCCTGCCTCTTTCCTGCGCCGATCTGCTCAATCTTTGCGAGTTTGAACGGGAAACCTTGCCGATCCCTTAACCATTACAGCATAAGGACGCGGCAAGATCATGTCCATCAGGAGCCGCAATGGATTTCGACCGCCTCGTTCCCGTCCTCCGCCGCCTGGCCATCGAGGCCGGGGCCCGAATCATGGAGGTCTACAATGGCCCCGACTTCGCGGTGAAGGCCAAGGGCGACAGCTCTCCGGTGACCGAGGCGGACGAGGCCGCCGATGCGCTGATCTCGGCGGGCCTGCGTGAGGCTTTCCCCGACCTGGTGCTGATCACCGAAGAGCAGGCGGCCTCGCATGCGCTGACCGCTTCGACCTTCCTGATCGTCGATCCGCTGGATGGGACGAAGGAATTCGTCCAGCGGCGCGGCGATTTCACGGTCAACATCGCCTATGTCGAAAACGGCGTGCCCCTGCGCGGCGTGGTCTATGCGCCCGCGCAGAATCGGCTCTTCTATACCCTGGCCGATGGCACCTCGGTCGAGGAGACCGGCGCCCATGACGCCGCCGTGGCGGGCCCCGTGGCGCCGATCCGCGTCTCGACGCCCAAGGGGCCGCTGATGGTCGTGGCCTCGAAAAGCCACCGGGACCAGGCCACCGATGACTATATCGCCAAGTATGACGTGGCCGACATGAAGTCGGCCGGCTCCTCGCTGAAGTTCTGCCTCGTGGCGACCGGAGAGGCCGATCTTTACCCGCGCCTTGGCCGGACCATGGAATGGGACACGGCGGCGGGCGATGCGGTCCTGCGCGGGGCGGGCGGCCATGTCGTGCGCTTTGACGACCACACGCCCTTGGCCTATGGCAAGCCCGGCTGGGACAACCCCTTCTTCATCGCCTATGCCCCCGGGGTCGCGCTGCAAAAATGAGCGTCCTGATCGCGATCCCCGCCCGCTATGCCTCGACCCGCTACCCGGGCAAGCCCCTGGTTTCGTTGAAGGGCCCGGATGGCGACAAGACCCTGATCCGCCGTTCCTGGGAGGCCGCGATGGCCGTCAAGGGCGTCGACCGTGTCGTCGTGGCGACCGATGATGACCGCATCGCGACCCATGCGGCGGGCTTTGGGGCCGAGGTCGTCATGACCTCCTCCGACGCGCAAAACGGCACCGAGCGCTGCGCCGAGGTGGTGCAGAAGCTGCCGGGCCATGACGTGGTGGTGAACCTGCAAGGCGATGCGCCGCTGACCCCCGCCTGGTTCGTCGAGGACCTGGTCAAGGGTCTCCTGGCCGATCCCGAGGCCGATATCGCCACGCCGGTCCTGGCCTGTGACGGTGCGGCCGTCGAGGGCTTCCTGGCCGACCGCCGCGCGGGCCGCGTCGGCGGCACGACCGCGGTTTTCGGGTCCGGGGGCCGGGCGCTTTACTTCTCGAAAGAGGTCATCCCCTATACCGGCCGCACCTTCGCCCCCGAGGATGAGACCCCGGTCTTCCACCATGTCGGCGTCTATGCCTATCGGCCCCAGGCGCTTGCCGCCTATCCGACCTGGCCCATGGGCCCGCTGGAGCGGCTCGAGGGGCTGGAACAGCTGCGTTTCCTGGAACAGGGTCGCAAGGTGCTTTGCGTGCAGGTTCAAGCCCATGGCCGCAAGTTCTGGGAGCTGAACAACCCCTCGGATGTCGCGGTGATCGAAGCCATGATGCAGGCCATGGACGCGGTCAAAAAATGATCATACCTTGTCGACCGGGTCGCTTTCGTGCAACAACTTTACCGACCCTTCACAAGAATGATAAATTTTTCGACGTTTGCTCTACGATTTGGCAAAGAAAACCGGGTAAACAGTAACAACTCTTCCCCGAGTCGCGGGCATTCTGCGGCAAGGCACTCAGTTAAAGAGAGATCAGATGGCAGTACAATTGGCCCGCAAGATCAAGAAGGTCACCAAGGCGGTGTTCCCGGTGGCCGGTATGGGAACGCGGTTCCTTCCCGCCACCAAGTCCATCCCGAAAGAGATTCTGACCCTGGTGGATCGCCCCCTGATCCAATACGCCATCGACGAGGCGCGGGCTGCGGGCATCAAGGAATTCATCTTCGTCACCGCGCGCGGCAAGTCGGCGCTGGAAGACTACTTCGACCACTCGCCCGAGCTTGAATCCACGCTGCGTCGCGGCGGCAAGGATCAGCTTCTGGAAACCCTGCGCGAGACCAACATGGACAGCGGCGCCATCGCCTATGTCCGCCAGAACCGCGCCATGGGGCTCGGTCACGCCGTCTGGTGCGCCCGTCGCCTGATCGGGAACGAGCCCTTCGCCGTCCTGCTGCCCGACGACGTGATCGCCGCCGAAAAGCCCTGCCTGCAGCAGATGATCGAGGCCTATGAACAGACCGGCGGCAACATGGTTGCCGCGATGGAAGTGCCGGTCGAAAAGACCTCTTCCTATGGCGTGCTGGATGTGTCCGAGGATATGGGCTCCATCGTCCAGGTCCGCGGCATGGTCGAAAAGCCCAAGGCCGCCGAGGCGCCCTCGAACCTGGCCGTGATCGGGCGCTATATCCTGACGCCCAAGGTCATGGCCAACCTCAACAAGATGAAGCCCGGCGCCGGCGGCGAGATCCAGCTCACCGACGCCATCGCGATGGAGACCAAGAAGCCCGGCCAGGTCTTCGGTTTCCGCTTCCGGGGCCAGCGCTATGACTGCGGCTCCAAGGCCGGGTTCCTTCAGGCGACGGTGGCCTTCGGCCTGTCGCGTCCCGATCTGCGCGAGGAATTCTCGGCCTATCTGAACGACATGGTCGCCATGCAAAAGGCGGCACAATAGATTTGGCCTCCCTTTGGGAAGCCCTGCGCCTGCGCCATCTGCGCAGGCGTTTGCTTGTCCGGGCCTTCCGTGCCCGGTCCCAGTTGACGCAGGTGACGCGGCGCGACCTGCCCAAGGGCGCGATTCTGGGCTTCGGCTGCATCCGCAACGAAGCCGCCCGCCTGCCCTGGTTCCTGGATCACCATCGCAAGCTCGGCGTGGATCGTTTCCTGTTTGTCGACAATGCCAGCACCGATGGCAGCGCTGACCACCTGGCCGCCCAGCCCGATGTTTCGCTTTGGACCACGCCCCACAGCTACAAGGCCAGCCGATTCGGGATGGACTGGGTGAATTGGCTGCTCTTGCGCCATGGCTCGGGCCATTGGTGCCTGACGCTTGACGCGGATGAGCTCTTGACCTTCCCCGACGACGCGGGCGGCCTGCGTCCCCTGACCGCCTGGCTCCGCGCGAGGGGCGTGGATTTCATGTCCGCCCTGATGCTGGACCTTTACCCCAAGGGGCCGCTTGGTTCTCAAATCCATGCCGTCAACCCCTTGGAAGTCTTGCCCTATTTCGACCCCACGGGTTACAGCCGCACCCCGGTTGCCCGCTATGACCATGTCTCGATCCGGGGCGGCCCAAGGGCGCGGGTCTTCTTCGCCGACGACCCCTCCCGCGCGCCGCATCTGCACAAGACGCCGCTGGTCTTCTGGCATTGGCGCTACGCCTATCTCTCCTCGACCCATCTCGTTCTGCCCGTGCGCCTGAACGCCGGCTTCTCGCGCCCCGATCTGCCGACCGGGGCGCTGTTGCACACGAAATTCCTGCCCGAAATCGTCCAGAAATCGCGCGAAGAGCGAGAGAGGGCCGAACACTTCACCCATCCCGAGCGCTATGGCGATTATTACGACGGGATCATCGCCGGTCCCGACCTCTGGCACGCGGGTTCGGCGCGCTACGAGGGGCCCGCCCAGCTCGAGGCCCTGGGCCTGATCCAGCGTGGACTTTGGCGACAGGTCGCGGATTTGTAACAAATCCCGCAGGGAAACGCTGGATTTTTTCCGCGATTGACTTCAAAACGTGAACAATACGTCGAGAAAGAACCGGTTGCCCGGGGAAAGGTCTGTCGCGTCAAGGCTTCCTTCAGCATTGAGGCATAGACCAAGGGAAAGGCACCGATCGACGTCGGAGGCGCGGGTTGAAGATCACAGAGGCCATCAAGCTGCGCTATCGCCGCCGTCTTGCGCATCTTCGCGCAAGGATCAAGGGGCGAGAGATGCGCGTCGTGGCCGACCGCACCCGGACCATGCCCCGGGATGCGATCATCCTTCTCTGCACCCTGCGCAATGAACGCATCCGCCTGCCGTTCTTTTTGCGTTATTACCGCGACCTTGGCGTCGAACACTTCTTCTTCGTCGACAATGACAGCACCGATGGCTCGCGCGAATACCTGGAACCGCAGCCCGACGTTTCGCTCTGGACGACCAAGGGCAGCTACAAGCGCTCGCGCTTTGGCGTCGATTGGCTGGCCCATCTGCAGCGGCGTTATTGCCACGACCATTGGTGCCTGACCGTCGATGTCGACGAGTTCTTCGTCTATCCCTTCTGCGAGACGCGGCCCCTGCGTGCCCTGACCGACTGGCTGGACGCCAGCGCGGTGCGCAGCTTTTCGGCCATGATGCTGGACATGTATCCCAAGGGCTCGATCACCGCCCAGCCCTATCACGAGGGGCAGAACCCTTTCGAGATCGCCCAGTGGTTCGACAGCGGCAACTATACGATCCACCGCAACCACGCGATGGGCAACCTGTGGATTCAAGGGGGCCCCAGGGCGCGGGTCTTCTTCGCCGACCGGCCCGAGATGGCACCGGCGCTGAACAAGGTGCCGCTGGTGCGCTGGCAGCGGTCCTACGCCTATCTCTCCTCGACCCATATGATCCTGCCGCGCGGTCTGAACCTGGTCTATGACGAACGCGGCGGGGAGAAGGCCTCGGGTTGCCTTCTGCATGCCAAGTTCCTCGATACTTTCGCCGAAAAGGCCGCGGAAGAGATGGCGCGGGGCCAGCATTACGGCGCCTCGAAGGAATACAAGGCCTATCACGACAAGCTGGCCCGCCATCCCGACCTCTGGTGCAAGTATTCCGAGAAATACATCAACTGGCGCCAGCTGGAGATCCTGGGCCTCATGTCCAAGGGGAACTGGGCATGAGCGTGGGCTTCGTCATGCTCTGTCACACGGCGCTGGAACGCGCGGCAGAGGTCGCGCGGCATTGGGCCGAGCGGGGCTGCCCCGTGGTCATCCATGTCGACAAGCGCGTGGCGAAGCTGGCCTATGACGGGTTGGTGCAGTCGCTGACCGACCTGCCCAACGTCTTGTTCTCGCAGCGTTTTGCCTGCGAATGGGGCACCTGGGGCATCGTGGCGGCCACCCAGGCGGCCTCCAGCCTGATGCTGGAACGCTTTGACGATGTGCGCCATGTCTACCTCGCCTCGGGCTCCTGCCTGCCGCTCCGCCCGGTCGAGGAGCTGCGCGCCTATCTCGAAAGCCGCCCGCGCACCGATTTCATCGAAAGCGTGACGACGACGGATGTGGGCTGGACGGTGGGGGGGCTGAACCTCGAACGCTTCACCCTGCGCTTTCCGTTTTCCTGGCGGTCGCAGCGCAAGGCCTTCGATCTTTACGTCAGCCTGCAACGCCGCGTGGGCTTTCGCCGCCCGATCCCCGAGGGCATCGTGCCGCACCTGGGCAGCCAATGGTGGTGCCTGACGCGCCAGACCCTCTCGGCCATCCTGGAAAACCCCGACCGCGCCAAGCTGGACCGCTATTTCCGCCGCGTCTGGATCCCGGATGAGAGCTATTTCCAGACCATGGTGCGGCGGTTTTCGACCAATGTCGAAAGCCGCTCGCTGACGCTGGCCAAGTTCGACTACCAGGGCAAGCCGCATATCTTCTACGACGACCATTTGCAGCTGCTCAGGCGGTCGGATTGCTTCGTCGCCCGCAAGATCTGGCCCCAGGCCGACAAGCTTTACGACACGTTCCTGCGTGGCAACTCTCACGGCCAGGCCAGCGCCGAGCCCAATCCCGGCAAGATCGACCGGCTCTTCTCCAAGGCCGTCGACCGCCGCACCAAGGGCCGCGCCGGGCTTTACATGCAAAGCCGCTATCCCAATGAAAACTGGGAGAATGGCCGCACCGCCGCACCCTATTCCGTCTTCGAGGGCTTCTCCGAGGTCTTCGAGAATTTCGAAGCCTGGCTCGGCAAGGTCGCAGGGACGCGGGCGCATGGCCATCTCTTTGCGCCGGGTCGGGTCGAATATGCGGGCGGTGAGACGGTGTTCTCGGGCGCTCTCTCGGACAGCGCCGCGCTGCGCGACTATGCCCCCAAGAACTTCCTTTCGAACCTCATCTGGAACACGCGGGGCGAGCGTCAGTGCTTCCAGTTCGGCCCGAACGACAACCAGGAGATTTCCTGGTTCGTCGCCTGCGACCCCAATGCGCAGATTTCGGTGATCACCGGGGCCTGGGCCATCCCGCTTTTCCACTCCAATCGCAATTTCAGCGACATCAGGCGCGAGGCCGCGCGGCTGCAAAAGCTGGAAAGCGACCATGTCGGCATCCTGCGCAGCCATTACGCCAAGGCCCGGATCCGGATCTGGACCCTGGCCGAATTCGTCGAAAACCCGATGGAGCCCTTGCAGTCGATCATCGACGAGATCAGCCCGCGCTCGCAGCGCCGCCTGACCGAGGCGCCGCGCCTGGCGGATCTCAAGGGCTTTGGCCAGTTCCTGCAAAACCTGCGCAACCAGGGCATGCAGCCGGTGATGATGGGCGATTTCCCGACCGGGGAGGACCCGACCACCGCCGCGTCCCGCCGCGGGCGGCCTTATCTGGTGAAGTGACGCTGACTGATCTCACGCTCCGGCCGGCGTGAAAGTCCCGAAATACCGCGCGCGGGCCGTCAGGACCCGGGTTTCGGTCCAGCCCTCGACCGCCAGCACCACAAGGCCCTTGGCGCCAACCCGCCGCACTTCCTCGACCCGCAGCCGCGCCGAGAGGGTGCCGCCCGCCAGGACCGGGGCGCGGAAAGTGACCTCCCATCCCAGTGCCGTATGGGTCGCGAGCTGCACCGGGGCCTGCGCCTTCAGCCCCTCGATCAGGCTGACGACCAAAAGCCCATGGGCCACCTGGCCCGGAAAGCCCGCAGCCCGGGCCGCCTTGTCGCAGAGGTGAAGCGCGGTCTGATCCCCGGTCAGGCGGGCAAACTCCGCGATCCGCTCGGCTGAAACGGTGACGTGGCCCGTCTGCCAATGGTCCCCGGGTGCAAGCGTGCCCAGGTCATGCAGGCCGGGGGGCAGGGGCCTCACAGCTCTTGCACCTGCCAGGAGGCGTCCAGGAGGATCAGGTCGCTGGCCCTTTGTCCGATGATGCCCTCGGGCAGGCCCATGACCCGCGAAGGGATCGTGGTGGCCATCCGCAGGGCTGCCTCGGGGGCGAGGCCCACGACCTCGATCAGCCGCTTGAGGCTTTGGGCCATGGTGACATGGGCGCCGGCCAATGATCCTTCCGCATTCACCAGCCGCCCGTTTTCGACATGGATTTCATTGCCGTAAAGCGTGAAGCGGTCGGACCCGCCCACCGTCGGCATGGCATCCGAGACGAGGAAGGTCGTGTCCGCCACGGGCCGGGCCCGCAAGGCCAGGCCCACCATCGCATCGGCCACATGGATGCCGTCGCAGATGATCCCGGCATAGGCGCTGGAGTTGATACAGGCCCCCGTGACGCCTTCGGAACGGTTCAGCATGGGCGACATGGCGTTGAAAAGATGTGTGAAACAGCGCGCGCCCTCGGCCAGCAGCGCGCGCACCTCATCGGCCGTCGCATCGGAATGGCCGATCGAGACCACGGCACCCATTGCGACCAGCTCGGCCACCTGGCCCGGGCGCACGGCCTCGGGGGCAAGGGTCAGCAGGATCGGCACGCCCCCAGCCCGCAGCCGCGCCACGGCGGTCAGCGTGCGCGCATCCAGCGGCCGGACAAATTCGGCCTTGTGCGTTCCCCGCCTTGCGGTCGAGATATGCGGCCCCTCGATATGCAGGCCCAGGATCCCCGGCCGCCCCCGCGCCGCCAGGGCCGCCTCGGTCACCGCGTCCAGCACGCCCGGAGCATCGGTGATCACCGTGGGCAGGATGCCAACCGTGCCAAAGCGGCGATGAGCGGCGGCAATGGCCTCCATCCCCGCGACGGTCGGAGAGGTGTTCAAGAGCACATCCCCGCCGCCATTCACCTGCAAATCGACGAAGCCCGGGGTCAGGATGCCCGGAACCCTGTCGCCCCGCCCCTGACCGATGGCCACGACGCGGCCCTCCTCGATCTCGACCACGCCCTTGCGGAGGGTCTCGCCGTCGAAGATCAGGTCGGGTTCCAGACGGGTCATTCCGCCCTCCCTTGGGCAAAGGCAGCATAGGCGGCGCCCCTTGCGCCGGTCGTGTCCCCGCCCTCGGCCAAGAGGATCGGAGGCGCGCCATAGCCCGGCAAGGCGACCCGGGTCAAGGCGTCCGAAAGGTCCGCGACCAGGCCCGGAGCCCGCGAGAGCCCGCCCGCCAGCACGATGCAGCCCGGATCGACGACCATGACGAGGGTGTGGATCAGCTCGGCGGTCAGGCCAAGCCAGACCTGCCAGGCCTGGGCGAGGTCAGGGTCCAGGGCCTTGCCCGCGACGATCTCTTCGGCGCGCAGCTCTCGCCCCGTCCGATGCGCCAGGATGCGCGAGAGGCCGGGGCCCGCGATCAGGGTCTCGGTGCAGCCCAGGCGCCCGCAGCCGCAGGCGAGGAGCGGCAGGTCGGTCATCAGATGGGCGGGCAGGGCGAAGTGGCCGAACTCGCCGCCCGTGGCCGAGGGGCCCTCCAGGAGGCGCCCGTTCACCACGATCCCCCCGGCAAGCCCGGTGCCGAGGTTCAGCGTGAGCGCCGTGGGATAACCCCGCGCCGCACCGAACTGCGCCTCGGAGAGCGCCTGGGCGCGGCAGTCGTTCACATAAGTGACGCCGCGCCCGGAGGCCTCCGCGATGTCGGCAGGGAAGGGCTTGCCCGTGGCGGCGAGGTTCGCGGTCAGGGCAATCCCGGTGACCGGGTGGATCAGCCCCGCCGCCGCGATGCCCACGGGCAGGCCGGGGCCAAAGCCCTCGGCCCAGGCGACCATCTCGGCCATGGCGGCGACGAGGCCAGGGTAATCGCGCGGCGTGGGCATCCGCCGGGCATCCACCCGCTGCCAAAGGGCGTCGAAGACCTGCGCTTCGATCTTGGTCCCGCCCAGGTCGATGCCAGCCGCGATGATCATATTGTTTGCGTCACTTTCGACAGGGTCTCGGGCCGGTCGGGGTCATGGCCAAGCGCCAGGGCGGTCTCCAGCACCAGCGGATAGGTCAGGCACAGAAGACAGGCCGCCGCCGCAGCCGGGGTCAGGCCCGCGATCCCGGTGCGCAGCCGGTGGACCGTGCCGCCCGCTGCACGGAACCGCGCCTCGGCGGTGTCGAGGCTGGCCTGCACATCCTCGGCGCCGGTGTCCAGGATCAGCACCAAGAGCGGGTTGGTCGCCAGTTGCAGGGGGCCATGCAGGACCTCGGAAGAGGAATAGGCCTCGGCATGGATCGCGCAGGTCTCTTTCAGCTTCAGGGCCAGCTCTTGCGCCGCGCCATAGCCGGTGTCGCGGCCGATGACATAGACATGGTTGGCGCGCAACAGGGCCGAGAGCACGGCCTTGGCCTCGGGCAGGGCGGTGAGGAGGAAGTCCTGTTCCAGGGCGCGGGCGCGGTAATCGGGCACCATGGCGCCCAAAAGCGCCATGCCCGCCGCGATGGCGCCGACGACGGATTTGGTGGCGGGGACGGCCAACTCTGGCCCCGCGCCGATGGGCAGGATCAGGTCGGCATGGGCGGAGACCGGGCTGCTGGCTGCGTTGATCAGACCCACAACCCTGGCCCCCCGCGCCCGCGCGCCCTCCGCCGAGAGGACCAGGTCATTCGAGGCGCCCGACTGGCTGACCACCAGCGCAAGGGTCTCGTCCATCGCCACGCCGCGCCCGACGGAAAAGACCGAGGGCGGCAGCGAGGTCATCGGCACGCCAAGCTCGCGCATGAACTCGTAAGACAGGATATTGGCCGCCGCATCCGACGACCCGCGCGCAATGGTATAGATCGCGCGGGGCGAGAGCCGGGCGATCTCGGCCGCCGCTTCGGGGCTGACCGCGCCCTCGAGCGTGGCGCGGAAGACCCCTGCCGCCTCGGCCAGCTCGGCGCGCATGTGGTGACCGGGGCTCATTTGCGCAACCCATAGGAGTCGAGTTTCGCCCAGGTCTCGGTCAGGTCCACGACCTGGCCCGTGATGCGGGCCTGGTCCAAGGCGATGGCGGCAATCCCCGCCTCCATCGCGTCCAGGATCGAGACCGGGAGCCCCTTGGACTGCCCGCGCAGATAGGCGGTGATGTCCTGGCACATCATCTCGTCGGCGCCGTAATGGGCGCCCTTGGCGGCAGCACCTGCGGTATAGTCGTGGTCGGCCAGCCTGGTGCCATCCCGCGCCGTGACCTTCAGATAGCCGCGCACGAAATCGCCCTCGGCCATGCCATGGGTGCCCAGCACGCAGAAGCGCCTCTGGTCGTCGGGCACGTTCAGGTTGGTGTGGAAGGCGAGCGAAGCGCCCGATTCATACTCAAGGATCGCCGTCTGCCAGTCGATGATATCGCCATCCGAATGGAAGGGGTCAGCGACCGAGTTCCAGACCGATTTCTTGACGTGGAAGATCTCGGCCTCGGCATTCGAGGCGGGCGCATTCGCCGGGAGGAAGCTTTTGCGCCCGCCGAAACTCGCAACCCTGCGGGGCCGCGAGCCTGTCACCATGTTGTAAATGTCGATGTCGTGGCAGCATTTCTCCAGCATGAAGCCGCCGGTCAGCCCCGCCATCCGCCGCCAATCGCGCATGAAGAAGGCGCCGTGATAGGGCGGGATATGTTCGTTGGCCTCCAAGGAGACCACCTGGCCCAGTTGCCCCGCCGACAGGGCCGCCCGCAGGTCGACCATGTGCTGCGAATAGCGCAGGACCAGGCCCACCATGGCCCGCTTGGCCCCGCCATGGATGGAGAGAAGCCGCGCCAGTTCAAGGGTCTCCTCGATCGAGACGACCACCGGCTTTTCGGTGAAGATCTGAACCCCGGCTTCCAGCCCGATGCGCAGCTGCTCCAGGTGAAAGACGTTCGGAGAAAAGACGCAGTAGAGGTCGGGTTTGGCCTGCGCCAGCATCGCCTCGATGCTGTCATAACGCGGCGTGTCCAGGCCGATCATCTCCAGATGCGTGGGCTGGGGGTCGTAGAAGCCCACGATCTCGGCCTCTGGCATGGCGGCTTTCAGGGTTGAAAGGACATGGCCGGCCCGAAGGCCGATCCCGGCGGTGACGATACGCATTTTTCTTCCTTCAGGCGGCAAGGGCAGGGGCTTGGGTCCGGCGCATCACGGCACCGGAGGCATCGAAGACATGGGCATCGGCGGGGTTGATCGCGACCGAGAGCTCCTCTCCCTCGCGGATCGGCGCATCGCCCGGAAGTGCTGCACAAAGCCGCTGACCGGAGGCGAGCATGCCATAGGTGATGGACACCCCGCCCAGCCGCTCCAGCACGCGGACCTTCATGGTCAGGCCCTGGCCAAGGTGCAGGTTCTCGGGCCGCATGCCGACCTCGACGCGGTCGCCCGGGGCCGCGCGCCCCTCGACCGGGAGCGTCATGCGGGGGCCGCCGTCGATGTCGACGGTCAGGCCGCTTGCATCCTGGCCCACGACCCTTGCGGGCAGGAGGTTCATGTTGGGCTGGCCGATGAAAGTGGCGACGAAACGGGTGGCGGGGTGGTGGTAGAGCTCCATCGGCGTGCCGAATTGCTCGACCCGTCCGGCGTTCAGGACAACGATGCGATGGGCCATGGTCATGGCCTCGACCTGGTCATGGGTGACATAGACCATGGTGGCGGAGAGGTCGCGGTGGAGCTGTGAAAGCTCGACCCGCATGTCGCCCCGCAAGGCCGCGTCGAGGTTCGACAGGGGCTCGTCAAACAGGAAAACCTTGGGGTTGCGCACGATGGACCGCCCGATGGCGACCCGCTGGCGCTGGCCGCCCGAAAGCTGGCCGGGCTTCAGATGCAGCTTGTCGGTCAGCTGCAGGATCTCGGCCGCCTTGCCGACCTTGGACTTCACCTCGGCCTCGGAGAGCTTGGCCACGCGCAGGGGGAAGGCGATGTTCTCAAAGACCGAGAGGTGGGGATAAAGCGCATAGCTTTGAAAGACCATGGAAATCCCGCGATCCACCGGGGCGAGGGCGCTCACGTCGGTGCCCCCGATCACGATCTGCCCCGAGGTCGCCTCTTCCAGCCCGGCGACGATGCGCAACAGGGTGGATTTGCCGCAGCCCGAGGGGCCGACGAAGACCACGAACTCCTTGTCGCGGATGGCCAGGTCGATGCCTTTCAGGACCGAGGCGGTGCCGAAGGACTTGGTGATGGAACGAAGGTCAAGCGTGGCCATGGGCAGCTCCGTCGAAAGGGGGATGGGGGCGGGGTCCGGCCCGGGGGGAGGGGGGGCGGCTGGCGCCCCCCCAGGTCACTTAGCGGACGGCGGCGAGCTCTTCGCCAGCCGTCGTCACCAGCTCGTCGACCGAGCCTTCGCCCAGCATGATGCCCTGCACCATGTTGGTGAAGACGGCCTGCAGCGCCTTGAAGTCTTCGACCATGGGCTCCGGCCCGCCGGTCGAGATGCCCGCGACGAAGATCGGCCAGCTGTCCTTGGTGTAGTAGACATCCGTCATCCCGGCCTTTTCATAGTCCAGGATCGGGGTCAGGCCCCAGGAGCTGTCGAGGTCATACTGCGCCTCGCCCGAGGTCAGGGCCTTGGCGAGCTTGATGGCCAGCTCTTCATGCCCGGTGCCCTTGAAGACGGCGAGCGAGTCGGTGATCAGGATGGTGCCCGAGGGGCCCGAGGGGCCAGCCGGGATCGGCGCGATCAGCTGGGTCGGAACCTTTTCGGCATGCTGGCCCTTGCCCCAGGGGCCGGTGACATACATGGCGATCTGGCCGTCGTTGAACAGGTCCTTCATCTGGTCCCGCTCCCACTCGGTCGGGCCGGCCTGCATATAGGGCAGGAGGTCCGCGTAAAGCTGCAGCGTCTCGCGGGTCTGCTGGCTGTCCAGCGCCGGCTTGCCCTCGGCATCGAAGACCGCCCCGCCGTTGGAGTAGAGGAAGTCGAGGAACATGTGCATCGTGTTGTCGAAATCCTTGCCGGCGATGCCGATGCCAGCGGCGTCGGTATTGTCGGTCACCTGCTTGGCCAGGGCCACCAGGTCAGCCCAGGTGGCAGGGGCCTTGCACTCGGCGCCAGCGGCCTGGATCACGGCGCAGTTCATATACAGCGCCTTGGTCGAGAAGGCATGCGGGATGCCCCAATACTGGCCGCCGTTGGTCACGGTCTTCAGGACGCCGGGCTGGAACATGGCCTCTTCCTCGGCGGTGAAGGTCACCGGGACGATCAGGTCATTGCCCGCCAGCTGGCGC
The DNA here is from genome assembly GCF_009925085.1 of Stagnihabitans tardus. Classification (GTDB taxonomy): domain Bacteria; phylum Pseudomonadota; class Alphaproteobacteria; order Rhodobacterales; family Rhodobacteraceae; genus Stagnihabitans; species Stagnihabitans tardus. The sequence continues at coordinate 88,316 of NZ_JAABNR010000009.1, forward strand.
AAAGTGCGCGAGCCCATATAGGCCAGCGAGGGCGGATCGCCCGCAGCGGCGAGCTGCATCGACTTGTCCTGGCAGGTGCCCCATTCGACGGCTTCCATCTTGACCGTCACGCCGGGATTGTCGGCCTGGAACTTGTCGATGACCTTCTGGTCGGCCGGGCGGACTTCGCCGCCGCACATGATGAAATGCAGCTCTTCAGCCTGGGCCGAGAGGGCCGTGCCGCCCAGCAGGGCCGCCGCCATGGTCAGGGTCTTGATATTCATTCTAGTCTCCCTTGGTTGCTGTCTGATGTCACTCTTTCACCGCGCCCGCCGTCAGACCGGCGACGAGGTATTTCTGCAGGAAGAGGAAGAAGAGCATGACCGGAAGCACACCCGTCAGGGCCGCCGCCATCATCTCGTTCCACGTCACGTCCTGGTATCCGACGAACTCGTAAAGCCCGGCCGGAAGGGGTTGGATTTCGCGCACATTGTTGAAGGTGATCGCAAAAAGGAATTGCTGCGCATAGGCCCCGATGAAGACCGAGGTCCCCACCACGATCAGCCCCGGCACGGCCAGCGGGATGACCACGCGGCGCAGCGTATACATCCGCGAGGCGCCGTCGACGAAAGCCGCCTCCTCCAGCTCGCGCGGGATTTTCTCCAGGTAAGACCGCAAGAGCCAGATGCCCGTGGGGATCAGGAAGGCCACGCCCGGGATGATGATCGCCCAGTAGGTGTTGAGCAGAGACAGCGACCGCAGCACCCGGTAAAGCGGGATCAAAAGCACCGCCCCGGTGAACATGTTGACGGCAAGGAACCCGCCCAGCGACAGGGCGCGGAAGGGGAACTCCAGCCGGGCATAGGCATAGGCCGCGGGCACGACGACCACCATGGTCAGGACCGTCACCGCCGTGGCAATGAAGATCGAGTTGAAGATGTAAAGCCCCAGGAGCGGCACGGTCTTCCACATGTCGCGATAGGCCTGCCAGGAGAAGTCATCGCTCCACCAGGTGAAATCGGCCGTCATCAGATGCGACATGGGGCGCAGCGAGACGCGGAACATCTCGATGAAGGGCATCAGGATGAACAGAAGGAAGACGAAGGTCGCCGCATAGACGCCGATCTTCTGCCAGATGGAAAGCCGCTCGATCAGCATGTCATTTCGCCCCGTAATGCCGGTTCACCCGGTTCAGGAAGTAAAGGTAGGCCAGCGAGAACATGGCCAGGAGCGCCACGATGACCACGGCCCGCGCAGCCCCCTCGCCGAAACGCTGGGAGGAGATCGCGACCTTGTAGGTGTCGATGATCAGGGTGGTCGTGGCCCCGCGCGGGCCGCCCTCGGTCAGGATCCAGATGATCTCGAAGGAGTTGAAGGTCCAGATCGCCGACAAAAGCGCCATCGAGACGATGACCGGCATGATCTGCGGAATGGTGATGCGGCGGAAGCGATACCAGCGGCCCGCGCCATCGACCCAGGCGGCCTCGTAAAGATCGCGGCTGACGCCCTGCATGGCGGCCAGGAAGAAGAGCGTCACCATGGGCGTGCCCACCCAGACATCGGTGACGATGGCCGCATAGAAGGCCGAGGTCTTGGTGGCCAGAAGCGCAATCTGGCCCTCGATCAGCCCGAACTCCTGCAAGAGCCCCGAGACCAGGCCGAAATAGCCGTTGTACATCCATTTCCAGCCGATGACGCCGATGGCCACCGGAATGACCCAGGGCGGCATGACCAGGATGCGAAAGAGCGCCTTGCCCGGGATCGCGGCGTTCAACAGCGTGGCCCCGATCAGGCCCACGATCAGCTTCAGGCTGACCGACAGGAACATCCAGTAGAAGGTCCGCCCCACCGTGTCGAAGAACTTGGGGCTGGAGAAGAGGTCGATGTAATTCTGCAGCCCGATATAGTTTTCGCCGCCCAGCGTGGCATCGGTGAAGGAGAGCCGGATGGTCTCGACCAGGGGCCAGGCCACGATGACCGCGATGAAGGCCAGTGCCGGCGAGATCAAAAGCCAGGCGAAGGCCGCGTCCGACAGGCCCCGGCGTTGTGCGGTCTGGATCGCAGGCGCGTCCGTCATGGTCATTCCTCTCCCGGTATGGGTTCCGCTTCGGGTTCCCTGTCCGGGGTCTGTGCCAGCCCCGAATCTCTCGTTACGGGAATGTTACCAAATCTTCTTCGCGATGCTACCTAATTAATACCAATCCGGCAGAATTTTTGCATCCACCGGATTTTCCGCTTGTTTTTATCCCGATTCAGGGGTCATCTACGGCAAGTGGTCTGGTTTACATCCGGGAAAGTAATACCAATATGGATGCGCCCTTCGCCCTGCAAACCTGGTATCGCGCCGACCGTGGCCCGCGCTACATGCAGCTGTCGCAGCATATCGCCGGGCTGATCCGCTCTGGCGCTTTGGAGCCCGGGACCCAACTCCCGCCCGAGCGTGACCTGGGCGACCTGGCCGAGGTTAGCCGGGTGACGGTTCGCCAGGCCGTGGCGCAACTGGTCGAAGAGGGGCTTCTCGAGCAGCGGCGCGGCGCGGGGACCTTCGTGCGCCCCCAGCCGCCCAAGATGGAGCAGTCGCTCTCCGCGCTTCTCTCCTTCACCGAATATATGCGGGCGCGGGGGATGACCTCGACCTCGCGCATCCTGCGGCGCGGGATATTCCTGCCCACGCCGGATGAGCAGGTGGCGCTGGGCCTTGCGGGCGCCACGCGGGTGGCGCGGGTGGACCGCATCCGCTCCGCCGATGGGGCGGCGATCGCGCTGGAATATTCCTCGCTGCCCCTGGATGTCCTGCCCGACCCCGAGGCGGTGGAGACCTCGCTTTACGACGTGCTGCGGGCGAGTGGCACGGCCCCCACCCGCGCCGTCCAGCGCATCAACGCCGTCAACATCGGCGCCGAGGAGGCGCGTCTCCTGAACCTCGCCCAGGGGACGGCGGTCCTGCGCGTCGACCGCACCGCCTATCTGCCCTCGGGCCGCCCCATCGAGTTCACGCGCGGCCTCTATCGGTCGGACATCTACGACTTCGTGGCCGAGCTGCGGCAAGAGCCCAACCCGTAAACCCCGGGGTATACCCCGGGCTACGCAGCGCGACGGTATCACCCATTCCCCGCCGCTTCGGGCTTGAGCCCCGGGGCCTCGACCCGAACAGCGCAAAGAGACCCGCCATGCACTTCACCGCCAAGATCCAAGGTTCCCACATCGCCTGCACGATCACCTCGGATCGGGCGCTGAAATCCCCCACCTTCTGCGCCTCGCTGATGGCGCCTGGAACCGTGATTGCCGGCGGCCATCTGACCCGGCAGGTCGCCGGATACCTCGAGGTCGCCCTGCCGGACCTGGCACCCGGCGAGCCCCATGAGCTGACCCTGGCGCATGAGAACCCCGGCTTCGTGCCGAGGAACCGTGCCTGGCTGCCGCTCGGCGCCTACCTGCGGACGCAACAGGGCCCGATCCAACTGCCGCCGCTGGAACAGGGCATCCGCCAGGCCGAGGCGCCCCGCGTGCCCGACCACCCGGGCCTGCGCCTGATCCCCCAGCCGCAGAGCTGGCACCCCGCCCCGGGCGAGACCCGGTTCACCACGCTCGACGCCAGCCATCCCGCCTTTGCCGCCGCCGATGCCCTGGCCCGCCGCCGGGGCATCGCGCCCCTCATCGGCCCCGGGCCCAGGGTCACCGTGACCCTCGACCCCGCGCTGCAAGACGACCACGAGATCACCATCGGCCCCGAGATCACGATCCGCGCGGGTAACGAGGCGGCTGTCTTCCACGCCGCCATCACCCTCCTGACCCTGCGCGAGACCCATGGAGCCCTTCCCCATGGCAACCTGCAAGACGGCCCCCGCTTCGGCTATCGCGGCCAGCATCTCGACTGCGCCCGGCATTTCTTCGCCGTCGAGACGATCCTGAAGCTCCTCGACCTCATGGCGCTCTTGAAGCTCAACCGCTTCCACTGGCATTTCGCCGACGACGAGGCCTTCCGGCTGCAAACCACCTCGACCCCCGAGATCTGGGAGAAGACCGCGCTGCGCGGCGAGGGCCATGCGGTGCCTTCCGTCTTCGGCGGCGGCATCTCCTCGGGGGGCAGCTATTCCAAGGCCGATGTGCAGCGCATCCTGACCCATGCCCAGGCGCTGCATATACAGGTCCTGCCCGAGATCGAGGTCCCCGCCCACAGCTTCTGCCTGAACCTCGCCCACCCGGGCCTGCAAGACCGCGCCGACAACCGTGCCGAGGTCTCGATCCAGGGCTACCGCGACAATATCGTGAACCCCGCGCTGCCCGAGACCTGGGCCTTCCTGGAACCCCTGGCGCTGGAGGTGGCAAGCCTCTTCCCGATGGGCATGATCCACCTCGGCGGCGACGAGCTGCCGCCCGACGCCTGGGCGGGCTCGCCGGAAGTGACGGCGCTGAAGGCGCGGGAGGGGCTTGCGACCCATCTCGACGTCCAGGGCTGGACCATGGCCAAGATGGCGGGATACCTGGCCCAGCACGGCATCCGCACCGCCGCCTGGGAGGAGGCCACGCGGGGAAACCAGGGCGGCATCGGCCATGACGCGCTGATCTTCTCCTGGACGGGGCAGGGCGAGGGGATACATGCCGCGCGCAAGGGCCACCAGGTCGTCATGTGCCCGGCGCAGAACACCTATTTCGACATTGCCCATAGCCCCGACCCCGAGGACTGGGGCGCGACCTGGGCGGGGATCACGCCGCTTGAGCAAGTGGTGAACTGGAAGCCCGTGCCAGACAGCGCTCCCGACATTGCCGACAAGGTCGCAGGCGTCGAGGGCTGTTTCTGGGGCGAATTCACCACGCAAGACGTCGAAATGGAACCCATGGTGGCGCCGCGCATCCTGGGCCTGGCCAACAAGGCCTGGGACCGCAGGGACAGCGTCGATGGCCCGAGCCTCCGCGCCCTGGCCCAGGCCTATGGGCCGCTGTTGGACCGCATCGGCTGGCAGCGGCACAGGGGGGGCGTGAACCCGGGGTATACCCCGGGTCTCCCCTGACCAAGCGCTGCGCTTTCCGCGTCGAGGTCCCGGGTCAAGCCCGGGACGGCGGGGAGAGGGGGGAAGGCTTGGGCCTTAAAGCCCCGCCTCGCGCGCGATCTCGGCGCGGCTCTTGCGCGCCCGCTCGGTCGCCGATTTCAGCTGCCCGCAGGCCGCCATGATATCCTCGCCCCGGGGGGTGCGGATCGGCGAGGCATAGCCCGCGTTGTGGATGATATCGGCAAAGGCATGGATCCGGTTGCCGCTCGACCGTTTATACGGCGCGCCGGGCCATTCGTTGAAGGGGATCAGGTTGACCTTGGCCGGGATGCCGTCCAGGAGCTTCACCAGCCGATGCGCGTCTTCCTTGCTGTCGTTCACATGGTCCAGCATGACATATTCGAAGGTGATCCGTTCGGAATTCGACAGGCCCGGATAGGCGCGCAGAGCCTCCAACAGCGTGGCGATGTTCCACTTCTTGTTCACCGGCACCAGCACGTCGCGGACCTCGTCCGTGGTCGCGTGGAAGGACACCGCCAGGAGACAGCCGATCTCGGTGGCGCAGCGGGCGATCTCGGGCACCACGCCAGAGGTCGACAGCGTGATCCGGCGGCGGCCAAGGGCGATGCCCTCGTCATCCATCACGACCTTCATCGCGTCGCGCACATTGTCGAAATTGTAAAGCGGCTCGCCCATGCCCATCAGGACGATGTTGGAGAGAAGCCGCACTTCCGGCTTGGGTTCCCCCTTGACCGGCCATTCTCCAAGGTCGTCGCGCGCCAGCATGACCTGGCCCACGATCTCTCCGGCGGTCAGGTTGCGCACCAGCTTTTGCGTGCCGGTGTGGCAGAAGGAACAGGTCAGCGTGCAGCCCACCTGGCTGGAAATGCAAAGCGTCCCGCGCCCCTCTTCGGGGATATAGACGACCTCGACCTCATGGCCGCCCGCCACCTTGACCAAGTATTTCCGCGTTCCATCCGAAGACACCTGCCGCGTCACGACCTCGGGCAGCTCGATCACGAAATTGTCCGCGAGCAGCTGGCGGTAATCCTTGGCGAGGTTCGACATCGCCATGAAGTCGCGGATGCCCCAGTAATAGACCCATTGCCAGACCTGGCCGAGCCGCATCTTGACCTGGCCCACCGGCGTGCCCGCCGCAATCAGCGCTTCCTTCAGCTGGTCGCGCGTCAGGCCGATGATGTTCAACTTCCCCCCCTCGGCCAGCTTGCGCGGCAGGGTCAGGACATCTTGCGTGATCGGGGCAGAAACTGGGGACTTGATGGGGGCGGTCATCGGCTCTCTCCGTGCAAGCGGTTCCTATAATTCAGGGCAAGGGAAAAAGAAAGCCGCTGGCTGGGGGGGCGGGCGCAAGGCGGCCTTGACCTGGCAGAGATGGTCACGCGGCCCGGGGCGCGGTTCGCGCGAAAACCATATGGCCATTCGTAAAAGAAACCTTGCCCCCCGATTGACAGGGGCGGGAGCGATTTGCCAAATGCGCCAAGGGTCAAGCTGGCGAAATCGCCAGTCGGTGCATGCTGGAAGGAATGTGACAGTGGCTGTTTTTACCTATGCGACGGCGGCGGAATTCAACTCTTATGACGTGCTGATCGGCGCCTCGATCCTGGCCACGGGACGCACCGCCACGAGCTTCAGCTATCAAAGCGCGACCCCCGGCGTCTTGATCACGGTCACGGGCACGGGCTTTACCTATGGCGCCACGGGCAAGCCCCTGACCGGGACCATCAGCCAGATCGTGGCAAGCGAGCCCAGCTGGGGCGGCACCTTCACCATTTCGGGCCTGTCGCTGGGCGTGGGCGTCATGGTCAACCAGCTCTTGGGCTTCTTCGGCGGCACGCCCTCGACCACGGCCCAGGCAGAGGCTTTCCAGGTGACGATCCGCGCGGGCAATGACACGGTCAACCACGTGGTCGACTATGGTCGCTCCATCGCGGGCTATCTCGGCAATGACCTGATCAACGATGGGGCGGGGGACAGCGGGCTTTATGGCGGCGTCGGCAATGACACGCTGAACGGCGGGGCGGGAGACGACCTCCTCGATGGCGGCGTCGGGGCTGACCGGCTGGATGGCGGGGCGGGGCTTGACCTTGTCTCCTGGCTGACCCTGGCGGCGGGCGTGCGGATGACCGGCAAGCTGGACCCGACCGGGACCTTCCTGGCCGAGGTCGTCACGGGCTCGGGCACCGACCAGGTCTACCGGGCAGAGCAATTCGAGCTGACCAATTACAACGACACGATGATCATCCAGCCGAACAGCGCGGCTCCGCCCCTGGTGGTCTGGGGCATGGATGGCAATGACTCGCTGGTCTCCAGCATGACGGGCACCACGCAGGACACGCTTTACGGCGGGGACGGTGATGACACCTTGCGCGGCGCCGATGTGGCAGATGGCGGCGACGGGCGCGACGAGATCACCGCGAATTACCTGGCCTTCTGGTCGGCCGACACGGCCTGGACCGGCATCCGTTACGATACGTCCTCGGGTGTCATCAATGACGGTTTCTTCAATTGGGAAAACAAGTCGAAAGCGCTGCTCGGGGTCTATGGCAGCAAGCTTGCCGACCAGATGACAGCCAGATCGATCGCGATGGAGTTCTACGGCAACGAGGGCAACGACACCCTGACCGGCGGCTGGTATGGCGACACGCTTTATGGCGGGGAGGGCAATGACTCGCTCAGCGGCGGATTGGAGGACGACGTGATCGGTGGCGGGGCCGGGGTCGATACGATCGACGGCGGCGCGGGCTGGGACGAGCTTGTGATGGACGACACCGACGTCACGGTCGGCGTGCGGGTCGATCTGGCGGCGGGACGGGTGCTGAACGACGGGTTCGGGTCCATCGAACAGGTCTCGGGCATCGAGGCGGTCTCGGGCACGATCCTTGGCGACACGCTTTTGGGCGATGCGCTCGACAATGTCTTCTGGGGCTTTTCGGGCAATGACTCGCTTGAAGGTCGCGGCGGCTGGGACGAGCTTTACGGCGGCCTTGGCAATGACACGCTCTGGGGCGGGGATGGCGATGACACGGTCATGGGCGGCAAGGGCCGAGATGCCATGGGGGGCGGTGCGGGCAATGACCTTCTGGCCTTCTGGAACGAGGATGACGGGGCCAAGCATGCGGTCTCGGTCAATCTCTCGCTGGCCTCGGGCCAGGTGCTGAAGGACGGCTATGGCAATGTCGAAACCGTCTTCGGCTTCGAGCAGGTGGCGGGGACGCTCTGGAACGACACGATCGTCGGCGGCTCGGGCAGCGACACGATCTGGGGCAACGAGGGCAACGACACGCTGCGTGGCTTCCTCGGCAACGACATCCTGATCGGCGGCGAGGGCAATGACCTTCTGTCGGGTGGCCAGGGCCAAGACGAGCTCTGGGGCTGGGAGGGTGTCGATACCCTGGAGGGACTGTCCGGGGCCGATCTCTTTGTCCTGAACAGCACGGGGGCGGATGTCGTCCTGGACTTCGCGGCGGGCGTGGACGAGCTGCAGCTTTGGCGTTTCGCCTCCGACCTGGGCCTGGATGCCTATCTGGCTGCGGCGCGGTTCGGCTCCGGGGCCGGGATGACCTCTGCGGCGACGACCCTGCAGCGCGTGGTTTACAACACGACGACCGGGGATATTTACATCGACAGCGACGGGCTTGGCGGCATTGGGTCGGTGCTGGTTGCGCGGCTGACCAACCTGGCCGCGCTGACGGCCTCCGATATCTGGATCGGCTGAGCCAGTTCAGCCGGGGGCCATGGCGCCCCCGGTCCTGCCAGAGCCGCGTCCAATCCCGGAAGCAGCCACCTGATCCCCCGCCCCCGAAGGGACGAGGCCGCAAAAGGAAGCCCGAATGGCCACCGTCACCATCGGAGTCGACATCTCCCTGATCACCGGCAACGTGCAGGACCTCGTTACTGGCACATTCGTCCTGGACAATGGCGTCCATGGCATGTCCTGGACGACCGCCGCCGGTGGGACGGTCAGGTTGTGGGGCAACAGCTTCACGTTCAAGGATGGGGTGCCGCTGTCGGGCAATGTGAGTGGGGTCGCGATCCGGCCCGCCGGGGCCGAGAACGGCGTGCTGATAACCTTTCCCATGCCCTACCTCAGTCTGGCCCAGCTCTTGCCCAGCCTCGGGGTCGTGGGCGGCACAAGGACGGGCCCGACCGATGGCGCGGCCTTCCTGCAAAAGATCTTCGCCCAGGGCGATGTGGTGTCGGGCGCCTATTCCCAGGATCTGGGCCTGCATGGCTTTGGCGGGAACGACACGCTGCAGGGCGAGGCGGGCAACGACTGGCTCTTTGGCGGGGCGGGCGACGACCTCTTGATGGGGGATTCCGACCGCAGGACCAATGTCTCGCCCTGGGATGGCATCGCCTATGACTTCGAGACCGGAACTCGGGGCATCGTGGTCACGATGCTTGACCACGGCGCCACCTTGGCCATCCGCGACCAGTTCGGCGGCTATGACAAGGCCACCGATATCGAGATGATCTCGGCCAGCGCCTGGGCCGACAACATCCATGTCGCCGAGTCGCAATACAAGCTGGGCATGAAGCTTTGGGGCAATGCGGGCAACGACCGCATCACAGCGACCCTGGGACCGGACACGATCTATGGCGGGACCGGGGACGACACCCTGGCGGGCTCGGGCGGGGAGGATGTTTTCGACGGCGGGGCGGGACGCGATACCTTTGTGGGCGATGTGCCGCACCTGCTGTTCGTGACCGCCGATCACGGGGTCTCGGTCCAGACCTTCAATGCCACCGGGCAAATCCTGGACGACGGCTTCGGCAATGTCGAGACCGCCTCCGGGATCCTGACGGTCGAGGGCTCGCGCTTTGGCGACCGGATCTTTGGCAATGCCAAGTCCAACGGCTTTTGGGGCGGACTTGGCCATGACACGATGGATGGCGGCTTCGGCGACGATTTCCTCTCGGGCGAGGGGGGCAACGATTTCCTGACCGGCAATGCGGGCAACGACACCTTGGCCGGCGGGCGCGGGGTCGATACCCTTGCCGGGGGGCTTGGCATCGACGTGCTGTCTTTTGATGGGGTGGACAAGTCCGGCCATGGCGTGGTCCTGGAACTGTCGCGGATCAGGGGCCAGGTCCTTGATGACGGCTACGGCGCGACCGAGACCATCCAGGGCTTCGAGATCATCCTGGGCAGCCGCCATGGCGACCAGATGTCCGGCACTCCGGGGGCCGAGACGCTGTGGGGCGCGGGTGGGGCCGACAGCCTGTCCGGCTTCCAGGGCGACGACCTCTTGTTCGGCGGGGCAGGGGCCGACCGCTTGCTGGGCGGGGCGGGCAATGACCGGCTCGAGCCCGGGACGGGCGGCGGGCGCATCGATGGCGGGCTGGACTGGGACATCCTCAGCTTCTTCCGCCCCGGCGAGACCCTGACAGCCGGGATCGACATCGACCTCGCCCTCGGGCTCTTGCGCAACGACGGCACGGGCAAGACGGCCTCGGTCGCGGGCATCGAAGAGGTCTGGGGCACCGGGATGCCGGACCTGATCACGGGCAGCGCCGGGGATGACAGCCTCTGGGGCGGCGCCCACAACGACACGCTGAACGGCGGGGCGGGGAACGACACGCTGGACGGCGGGCTTGGCGACTATGACAAGCTGACCGGCGGAGCAGGGGCCGATACTTTCTCGCTGCTCGACGCCTTTGCCCAGGGCCGGCCGACTTTCCTGGACTTCGTCCATGGCGAAGACCGGATCGAGCTGCCCTTCTGGCTGGAGGGCCTGCCTTCGGGCGCGCTTGATCCGTCGCATTTCATGGTCTGGGACGGCTTCCCCAATGCGCCCGTGCCGAAGAACGGCGCGCAATGGGTGCTCTTCAACAGCACGACCAAGGAACTCATGATCGACCCCGACGGGTCAGGCAACGACTGGGGCGCCAAGACGGTCGCGATTGTTCACACCGACCTCTTGACCGCCTCTGACATCTTCCTGATCGGCTGAGGCCCGGGGCCCTTACTTGCAGCGCTTGGAGGCCTCGCCCACGGCGGCGGAAAAGCCCGAGAGGCTGAAGGTGTCCTTGGTCTGCGTGCCCTTGCCGGACCGTGCCACCAGGACGGCGGTCGAGCCCTTTTGCATCGCGGCCAAGAGCTTGGCGTCATCGGCCGGAGAGCCCGCCCAGGCCCATTCGCCCTGCGTCACCATCTTGAAGGAATTGCCGTCGATCGTGACATCGACATTGGACCCTTCGGCAAAAGTATAGCCGCCGGTGAAGGAGACCTCGCCGGGCTGGCCCGGACGATAGGTGATGTAAAGCAGGATATCGGACCGCTTGACGGTCACTTCCTTGCCATCGCGGGTGTTGACCGTGGATTGCGGCTTGGAGACGCCCCAGCATTCGACGGGATCCGTCTCGGCAAAGACGCTCCAGGCGGTCTTGGAGGCCACCACGTTGTCGGACGTCTGCGCCAGCGCTCCGCCCGCCGCCAGGGCCAGCACGAGGCCTGCCACAGAACGCATCTTCCAGTTCGTCATCCTAGAACCTCCAGCCTCGGCCCCGCCCGGACCCTTGAAAAGGGGTTTTTCCTGTGGCGCGGGATTACATCACTCGATAGGTGATGTGGTAGCGAAAAGGTGCGGCCTGCGAAAGCCCCATGGGCCGCCCGAGGGCGTAAAATCGCTGAGAGCGAGGGAAAATGGCGGGAAACAACCAAGCGGAACGGATGATCGAGGTTTGGCGTGGGGGCTTGCTGGAGAGCTACCATGCAGGACATGCGGTGATTTGCGATGACAAGGGCGAGGTGATCGAGGCCTGGGGCGATCCCGGCGCCGTGGTCTATCCGCGCTCTTCGGCCAAGATGCTCCAGGCCCTGCCGCTGATCGAGACGGGCGCGGCCGATGCCTTCGGGCTGAAGGAGGCGCAACTGGCCTTTGCCTGCGCCAGCCACATCGGCCAGGGGTTTCATGTGAAGATGGCCGAGGCCTGGGTCAAGGGCCTGGGGCTCTCCGAGGCCGATCTGCGCTGCGGGGCGCATGAGCCCAGCGACAAGATCGAGCGCGACCGGCTGATCGCCGCCGGAGAGCGCCCCTGCCAGTTCCACAACAATTGCTCGGGCAAGCATTCGGGCTTCCTGACCGTGACCAAGCACCTTGGCGCCGGTCCGGAATATGTCGAGATCGACCATCCGCTGCAGAAGGCCATCGTCCAGGCCATGGCGGAAGTGACGGGCGAAGAGGCGGCGGGCTGGGGCGTCGATGGCTGCTCGGCGCCGAATTTCGCGCTGACGGTTGCCGGGATGGCGCGGGCCATGGGCCGCTTTGCGGGGGCGAGCGGAGAGGGCGATGCGCGTGACCGGGCGATGTTCCGGCTCGCTTCCGCGATGCGGGCCTTCCCCGAGATGGTCTCGGGCGATACCGGGGCCGATACCGAGCTGATGCGGGCCATGGATGGCCGCGTGGCGCTGAAGGGCGGGGCCGAGGCCTATCACATCGCGATCATCCCCGAGCTCAAGCGCGGGATTGCGCTGAAGATCGTCGATGGCGGGGCCAGGGCCTCGGATGCGGTGATGGTGGCTTTGCTGGTGCGGCTCGGGGTGCTGGACGCCAACCACCCGGCGGCGAAGAAGCGGCTGAACGCGGTGCAGAAGAACTGGCGCGGCATCGAGACCGGGGTGCTGAAACTGGCGGAAGGGTTCCTGTAAGGGGGCCCTGCCGACTGCGCCCTCCGGTCATGGGCTGCTTCCCGGGGCTCTGCCGACTGCGGGGTTATCCTTGCGGATCGCCTCCGTCCTTGCGGACCCCCAAAGCATCGAAAGCCCCCTGCCGTCCTGGCGGGGGGCTTCCTGCTGCGGTCAGGGGTCGGGTGGTCTGGGTGGGGGCTTCGTCCACCCGGCCTGATCCTGTCCTGGGCCCTGTTTGCCCCAGATTCGTGGCGGGCTCGTGACGCAGGCGTGGCCTTTCTGCGGGCGAGGCGCTTTGCCTGTGGAGAAGTCGGTCTCTCGAGAGGCTCCGCCCCTTTGTGACGCGGCCCAAGGCTGCGGTCCCCGGGCGCCCCTTCTGTCTCCTGGCGCTTGCGGAGCGGGCCCACTGCATCCGCTTCAGGGGATCAAGACGCACAGCGCCCTGTCCCCTGCGTCTTGATTTGTAAAGCTCCTGCGATAATCTTGTGACATGAACGCGCCCACGCCCCTTCCCCTGCCCTCGCCCGAGGTCGTCTGTTTCGACCGGCGCGAGTTCGGCGCGATCTTCTCGGTCTACGGGCGGCAAGTCGCGGCGGGTGAATGGCGCGATTACGCGCTCAGCACCGGGCGCGAGGTGGCGGTCTTTGCCATCTTCCGCCGCGCCGCCGAAGTGCCGCTTTACCGCATCGAAAAACGGCCAGAGCTGCGGGCAAGACAGGGCATGTTCGCGGTCCTTGGCCAGGACGGCAGGGTCCTGCGCCGGGGCCATGACCTGGCCCAGGTGCTGCGTGTGCTGGAAAAGCCGGTGCGGCCGGTGGACTGACGGCCAATTCGTCCCAAACATCGTCCCGACGCAGGCCCAAGCCCTGCTTCACATCCCGTCAGCCCGGAAATACCGAAAGCCTCCAGGCCCCCCCCCCGTTTTCGGGCCCCGACGTCCCAGGCCAGACCCCGGCCCCCCGCCTTTCATCTTTTCACAAATATCCCGGGGGGAGCGCAGCGGGGGGCAGCGCCCCCCTCCCGAGGCGCAGCCGAGACATGGGCTTGGCCGCAGGCCTCCGCCTGGTTCAGACGCGGCGGTGGCCCGAGGGGCTCAGGCCCTCGGCGGCTTCGACCCGGGCGATGCAGGCGGCGATGGGCTCGTAGGTCACGGCCATGCGGTGGCCATTGGCGTGGATCAAAAGGCTCTCTCCGACCGCCATCGCGACATGACCCTTCCAGAAGATCAGGTCGCCGCGTTGATAGGGGCCCGAGGCCTCGGGCAGGGCGGCCATCTGAAGGTCGGAATCGGCGGGCAGGCTCACCCCGCAGGCGTGCCAGGCCAGCTGCACCAGGCCCGAACAATCGATCCCCGCCCGGGAATTGCCGCCCCAAAGATAGGGCGAGCCCAGAAGGCTTTCGGCGACCGAGACCGGATCGGAGAGCCAGCGCCCGATCGGCAAAAGATGGACCATGGGGACGAAGCCCTGCGGCGTCTCTGCAAAGGCGCCCGTCTCGCCGGTCACCGTCACCCGCGCTCCCATGGGCAGGGCCGCGATCTCGGGCGCCTGGACCTTGGGGCCGGAGTAGAGATGGCTGCCGGGCACCGCCACCCAATGCGTGGGCTGCGGCCCCTCGGCCACCGCAGCCTCGGGCAGCCAGCCGCAATAGCCGTCCTTCTGCGCCTGGCCGAAGACGAAGCCGCCCTCGCGGTCGATGACGGTAAAGCGCTCGCCCAGCCAGAGCTGGCGTTCGCGCGGGCCTTGAGGCGCCCGCAGCAGGTCCACCAGCGGCAGGGTGATGCGCAGGCTTTGCCCCTCGGTCAGGGGCAACTCGGTCTGGCCTGCCAGGCTGGCATGGGCGATGCGGGCGGTGGCGGGGGTGAGGCGGCGGTCCAACTCACACCCCCCACAGGCCTTGCACGGCGCCAAGGACCGCCCGGGCGCCCTGGCCCACGGCGCCTTTCGGGCGGGCGGGCAGGTCCGAGGGCGAATGGGCGTAAAGGTCGAAATGCAGGTAAGGCCGCTGATCGGTGAAGCGCCGCAGGAACAAGGCCGCCGTGACCGAGCCCGCAAAGCCATAGCCCGGGGCATTGTCCAGATCGGCAATCCCGGGCTCGATCACGCTTTCATAGGCGTCATGGAAGGGCAGCCGCCAAACCGGGTCGAAGCCCTTGACCGCGCCCGCTTCCAGCGCGGCCATGACTGCCGCGTCATCGGTGTAATAGGGCGCAAGATCCGGCCCCACCGCCACCCGCGCCGCCCCCGTCAGCGTCGCCATCGAGACCAGAAGGTCGCTCTCCTCCTCGCAGGCCCAGGCCAGCGCATCGCCCAGGATCAGGCGGCCCTCGGCATCGGTGTCATTGACCTCGACCGTCAGCCCCTTGCGGGAGGTCAGGATGTCCTTGGGGCGCAAAGCATTGCCGGAAATCGCATTCTCCACCGAGGGCACGATGACCCGCAGCCTGATCTTCAGCCCCAGGGTCATGATCATATGGGCAAGCCCCATGACCGTGGCGGCGCCCCCCATGTCCTTCTTCATCAGCTGCATGCCGTTTGAGGGCTTGATGTTCAGCCCGCCCGTGTCAAAGCAGACCCCCTTGCCGACCAGCGTCAGGGCGGGGCCCTCCGCCCCCCAGCGCAGCTCCATGATGCGGGGCGCGCGGTCGGGCGCTGCGGCGCGGCCCACGGCATGGACCATCGGATAGCCGGGCAGCAGGTCATCCCCCACCACGGCCTGGAAGCTGGCGCCATGCCGCGCGGCCAGATCGGCGAAGGCCGCTTGGAGCTGGGCGGGACCCATGTCCTGGGCGGGGGTGTTGACCAGGTCGCGGGTCAGGTATTCGCCTTCGGCCATGGCGAGGAGCCTGGCCGCATCGACGCCCTCGGGGGCAACCAGGAGCGCGCCCGCCCGGCCCTTGGCGCGGTAGCAGTCGAAACGATAACCCTGCAGCAGCCAGGCGAGGACGGCTTCTTCGCGCTCGGCAGGGGTGAGGTCTCCCTGAAGGGTCCAGGCGCCCTCGGGCAGGGCGGCGATGGCCTTGGCCAGGCCAAAGCGCTGGCGCCGCCGAGCCTGGGCGCTGCCCAGCCCCGCCACGGCGCCCAGGATCCCCCCGGGGCCGGGCAGAAGCCGCAGCTCTCCAAGCCCTGCCTCGAAGCCCGAGGCCCGGAGCCAGTCGCGCTGCGGATGGGTTTCGGACAGGGCGGGCCAGTCCTCGGCGCGGATCACGGTCAGGTTCAGGGCCTGGGCCTCGGCAGGGGCGAAACGGGGCTGGGTCAGGGGATAGGTCATGAGGGTCTCCGGTCTGGACCGGAGCCTAATTCAACCCGCGCGCCCCGGCTAGGATGGAATTTGCCGGAAATTCCCCCTTGGGCCGGGCGCAGCCGGGCCCAAGACCCAGCGTCGGATGTCGCGGCCAAGTCGCAAAGGGCCCTTGGCCGCGCCGCGTGGCCCGGGGTAAACCCCGGGTGGCCCAAGGGTCACGCCCAAGGCCCATTGGGGCAAGACCCGGGGATTACCCCGGGCTACGCAGCGCGAACCGAGCGCCTTCAGACCACCGTCTGATCGGCGATGCAATCCTGCGCCAGGGAGCGTTCCGCCACCCGCAGAAGCCGCGCCCAGACGGCGGCAAATGCCGTGGGGTCCGCCCCTTCAAGACAGTCGCGCACATCGCCCGCCACGGCGCCGAGGCTGATCATGCCGATGTTCTCGGCCATGCGCTGAAGGCGGCGGAGCTTGCGGCCAAGGTCCTCGAGGTCATGGGCCTGCACCTGCGCGGCCAGGCTTGCCATGGTGATCGCCAGCTCGGTCAGGGCCCGTGTCACGACCTGTTCGGCCGAAGAGGTCCCGAGGTTGCGGTAGATCGTCGCAATCGGCTCGACGCTTTGGCGCACCCGCTCCTTCGGCCGCAAGGTGAAGACATTGTTGCCAGTCCGTTTGTCCAGGGTTGTTTCGCCCAAAGTCATGTCCCATCTCCGTTCACACACCCAGGGCCGAAATTGCGCCGCCTTGCTTTAGAATTGGTTGCGGGCGGGCTTGGGCTGCGCGGGGAAATGCGCAAGATTCCTCTCGAAGTTGCTGCGATTGCAGCCTATCAGGGGGGAACCGCCAAGGAGCCTTGCCCGAGGAGCTTGCATGGAATACGCCAGACCCCTTCCCGCTTACCTGGTCAGCCGCTTTCAGGGCTGGCGAGCCACGACCTACCAGGAAAACCGCGCCTGGTATCGCAGGTTGGCCGAGAAGGGCCAGCATCCCCGTGCCATGGTGATCTCGTGCTGCGACAGCCGCGTGCATGTGACCTCGATCTTCGGGGCGGATGAGGGGGAGTTCTTCATCCACCGCAACGTGGCGAACCTGGTGCCGCCCTATAACCCGGATGGCGAGTATCACGGGACCTCGGCCGCGGTGGAATATGCGGTGACCTCGCTGGGGGTGGCCCATATCGTGGTGCTGGGGCATTCGTCCTGCGGCGGGGTGAAGGGCTGCGACGACATGTGCTCGGGCCATGCGCCGCAACTGTTGGAGAAATCGTCCTTCGTGGGCCGCTGGATGGACATCCTGCGCCCGGGGTTCCAGCGCGTGGCCCATCTGCCCGACGGTGAGCGCATCCCGGCGCTGGAGCGCCAGGCGGTGCTGGTGAGCCTTGAAAACCTCATGACCTTCCCCTTCGTCGCCAAGGCGGTCAAGGAAGACATGCTGACCCTGCATGGGCTTTGGAACAACACGGGCGAGGGGCTCTTGGAGCAATACGACGCCCAACGCGGTTTCATCGCGGTCTGAAGGGGCGCCCCCGGAAACGGCGGGGTTCAGCGCCCGTCTGTCAGTCGGCGGAGCGCCGGGTTTCATATGGGGGCAGGGCTGGCAGTCGGCAGGGCCCGGAGTGCGGAGCGGCGATCCGGGGAAGCCTTGGGGCGAAGCGCTGGGCCGAAGCTTGGACCGGTCACAGCTGGCGTCCCGCGCGCCCTCCTCCGGACAGGGTGCGCTCGGGCAAAGCCCTCGCGCCGCCCGGCGGGGGTGGCGCGCTCACGCGCGCCACGCTTGGGTCTTGGTGGCCGCCCGGCTTATTGCAGCTCTTGCGGCTTATTGCAGCTCTTTGCCCTCGGGCCAGGAGAGCGTCGTGGTCAGGGCGATCTCCTTCGTCTCCTTTGCGCCAAGGTCGAAATCCCAGGCCAGGAGGCCGCGTTGGCCTTCGGGATTCTCTTCCGTGGCCGCCGGATTGGCCTCGTAAGTCACCTTCAGCTCTTCCTGTTCGGAATAGGGCACCTGGTCCATCAGGCGGACCTTCCAGGCCTCCTCCGTCAGGTTCTCGATCTTCAGGACCGCCTTCTCCTGCCGCTCGGTCGAGGTGGTGAAGACCCCCCGGTCGCCGGTCATGGTCTCGGGCATCTCGCGCGTGAGCTTGAGCCCCGGGATCGCGCCGAAACCGAGCTTCGTCTTGTCGCCGGGCGCCAGGGAGGCCAGGTCGGTCTGCCCGGTCAGCATCCCGTCGCGGTACAGGAAAGCCGTCCCGGGCAAGAGGATATCGGCGCCGGAGTTGGTGATCTCGGCTTGCAGGAAGGCGGTCTGGTCGTAGCGCGGCACGGCAAGCGCCAGGATATCGGCGGGCAGGCTCTGGCTGTCGAGCGCGAGGCGCAGGTCCTCGACGCCGTTGGCCAGGTCCACCGGGACGGGGTAGTGATAGGTCACCGTGTCGCCCTGGAACTGGATGCCTGCTGACATCATCGAGCGCGCCTCGACGGCGGGGGCGACGGCCTCCATGATTGCCCCTGCCATGGCCTCCTCATCCATGGTCGCGTCGCTTTGCTTGGCGAGTTCCGCCGGGTCATAGACCTGCCGCAGTTCGGGCCAGAGGTTGCTCGCCTGGGCCTGTTGCCCGGGCTGCGCGGTGGAGAGGGTGAGGTCGACGCCCGTCCAGTCCTCGCCGGAATACTGGGTGACGAGGAGGCCGCGATCCAGCGTCACCGTGCCCGCCTTGCGGTCGAGACGCAGGTCATAGACCGGGCGCCATGAGGTGTCGGAGACGAAATGCTTGACCGTCACATGGCCCTCGCCGCCCTTGGCGGTTACGGCGACAGTCAGGGCGGCGCGGTCCTCGGCGCCCTGGGCGAGGGCGGCTTCCGCCTCTTGCGCAGCGGTCAGGGCCTCCTGCGCCTTGGCCAGGGCCTCGGTGGCGGCGGGCAGGTCGGCCCCTGCTGCGATGGCGGCCTCGCGGGCGGCGAGGACCTTGGCGGCCACCATGTCGGAGATCGCGGTCAGGCTCTCGGCGCTTTGGCCCGCGGCATCGAGTTTCAGACCCGAGAGGAGGGCGATGGCGGCATTCTGCGCCTCGATCCTGGCGTTGACCGAGGCGAGGGCGGATTGGGCGGCGTTAAGTGCGGTCTCGGCCTCTTTGACCTTGGCCTTGGCGGCCTTGGTGGCCTCGGATTCCGGGGCCTCGGAGGGGGGCAGGCGGTCGGTGCGGAGCGCGAATGCGCCGAGGTCGGTGTCGGGGGAGGCGAGGCGCAGGTAGGTGGTTTCGGTGTCGATGGGCAGGTCGGTGATCACCAGGTCATGGGCGCCTGCGGTTGCGGTGAAGGTGACCTCGCGCGTGACCTCGGCGCCCATGGGATAGATCGTGACGGCGGTGATGCGGGAGGTTGCGGCGATCTGGTCGGCCCAGGCGGGGGCCGTGAGCAGGAGGGCGGCGATCAGGGTGAGACGGGGGGGCAAGCGGGTCATGAAATCCTCCGGGGCTATGGCGCGAGGGTAGGGGAGGTGCGGGGCCTGGGCAAGGGTGGGGTGGGGCGATGGGCGGGAGGTGGCCGGGGGGAGGGCGCTGAGGGGGGGCTTCCGGGCAAGGGGGGCCTCGCCTTTGGCTCGGCCCGCGCGGCGGCGGTGGCTGGAGAGGGCTCTGCCCTCTCCAGACCTCTCCCGGGATATTTGGGCCAGTGTGAAAGGGGACGGGGGGGGCGCCAGGTGCAACGGGAATCCGGCGGATGGCGGAGGCTGGAAGGGGTGCGGGGCGCCCGATGGGGAAGCTCGGGGGGCGGTGGAGTTTTGGGGGGGCGGCGGGCTTTGCCAGCCTGTGGGCGGGAGCGGCGTCTCGGCTTGGGATGGTGTCGTCCCTCGGGCTCCCACGGGGCCTGGGCGTTCAGGTCACGGTTGCCTTGGCTGCAGTTTGACGTGCCTTGGCTGCAGGCGCCCTGGCTTCCTCTGCCCCGGTTCTTGGCTTCTGTCCGCTTTCCCCCCCTCTCACGGTCCTTGGCGCGCTTCGTCCTTGGCGAGGCGGGAAAGCCAGCGCGGCGGTTGGGGGCGGCGCAGGGGGGGCTTGCGCGCCTGGGGCATTGGGCGACCGGGTTCCGCTTTCCCCGGCAGGGCCGCATGAGGGGGCTCGATGCCCCCGATTGCGGCGGCTGGGGTGGGATTTGCGGTTGGTGGGCCGGGCGGCGCCCCGGGCATCTCGGGGGTGAACCAGGGGCGCAAAAGGGCCATCGGGTGGCTGCGGAGCGTCAGGCGCAGGCTCAGGTAATCCTCCACCACCGCCTCGCCCTCGCTCATCGCGGCGAAGATCACCGCCGGCTCCTGGATCCCCTCACCGTCGAGGTCGCCTGCGAAAAGCGGCAGCTCGCCCCCCTTGACCAGGGCGCGGGCAGCCCAGAGGGCCTCCCGCCGCGAGATCCCCAACTCGGCAAAGCAATCCGCCTCGGCCAGGCGCTCCAGCGTCGCAGGCGTGGCGCCCGAGCGGCGCCAGACATCCTCGACCCCCGCATAGCCATTGCGGCGGGCGGCGGTGATCCACATGGCCTCCTCCTCCGCGAGGCCGGTGATCTGGCGGAACCCCAGGCGCAGGGCGAGACCGGCTTCGGTCTCTTCCATCACATTGTCCCAGGCGGGTCGGTTGATCGAAGGCGGCAGGACGATCACCCCATGCTCCCGCGCGTCGCGGACGATCTGGGCGGGGGCGTAAAAGCCCATGGGTTGGGAATTGAGCAAAGCGCAGGCGAAGATGCCGGGGTGGTGGCATTTCACCCAGGCGCTTGCATAGACCAGGAGCGCAAAGCTTGCCGCATGGCTTTCGGGGAAGCCGTAAGAGCCGAAGCCCTCGATCTGGGCAAAGCAGCGGGCGGCGAAATCCGCGTCATAGCCATTGGCGGCCATGCCGGTCAGGAAACGCTCCTGGAACTCGGAGACGCTCCCGTGTTTCTTGAAGGTGGCGAGCGAGCGGCGCAGGCGGTCGGCCTCTGACGGCGTAAACCCCGCGCCGATGATGGCGATCTGCATGGCCTGTTCCTGGAAGAGCGGCACGCCGAGGGTTTTTCCCAGGACGCGACCCAGGGCGTCGGAGGGGAAGGTGACGATTTCCTGTCCGTTCCGCCTGCGCAGATAGGGATGGACCATGTCGCCCTGGATCGGCCCCGGGCGGATGATGGCCACCTGGATGACCAGGTCATAGAAGCTTTTCGGCCGCATCCGGGGCAGGAAATTCATCTGCGCCCGGCTTTCGACCTGGAAGACGCCCAGGGAATCCGCCCGGCCCAGCATGTCATAGACCCTCGGGTCCTCGGGCGGCAGCGTCGCCAGCGTGTAATCCGTGTGGTGGTGCTTGTGCAGCAGGTCGAATGCCTTGCGGATGCAAGAGAGCATCCCGAGCGCCAGGATATCGACCTTCAATATCCCCAGGGCGTCGATGTCGTCCTTGTCCCAGCAGATGACGGTGCGGTCCTCCATCGTGGCGTTCTCTATGGGGACAAGCTCGTCCAGGCGGCCTTCGGTGATGATGAAGCCGCCGACATGCTGCGAGAGGTGGCGGGGGAAGCCCTGGATCTCCTCGATCAGGTTGAGGGTGAGTTGCAGCCGCCGGTCGGAAGGGTCGAGGCCGATTTCGCGCAGGCGCTGTTCGTTCATGGTCTTGGAGGAGCCGAAGCCCCAGATTTGCGAGGACATGGCGGACAAAGTGTCCTCGGTCAGGCCCATGGCGCGGCCCACTTCGCGCACGGCGCGTTTGCCGCGATAGTGGATGACGGTCGCGCAAAGGCCCGCGCGGTGGCGGCCGTATTTCTCGTAGATGTGCTGGATGACCTCTTCGCGGCGTTCGTGTTCGAAGTCGACGTCGATGTCGGGAGGCTCGTTGCGGGCCTCGGAGATGAAGCGCTCAAAAACCATGGTGCCGATCTCGGGCGAGACCGAGGTGACGCCCAAGGCATAGCAGGTGATGGAATTGGCGGCCGAGCCGCGTCCCTGGCAGAGGATGTTGCGCGACCTTGCAAAGGCCACGATGTCATGGACGGTCAGGAAATAGGGCTCATATTTCAGCTTGCCGATCAGGTCGAGCTCGTGGCGCATCTGGGCCGAGGCGCGGTCCGGGATGCCCGCGGGGTAGCGCTGCGCCAGCCCTTCCCAGGCGAGGCGGGCGAGGCGGGCGGCAGGGGTTTCGCCATTGGCCACCTCGGATGGGTATTCGTAGCGGAGTTCGTCCAGCGAGAAGGTGAGGGTCTGGGCCAGGGCGCCGCTGCGGTGAACGGCGTCTTCGAAGCCCTTGAAAAGGCGCAGCATCTCGGGCTCCGAGCGCAGGCGCGTTTCGGCATGGGGGGCGGCGTCGAAGCCCAGGGCCTCGATCCGGCGACCGAGGCGGATGGCGGTCAGGACATCGGCCAGCCTGCGGCGGGAGCCGTGGTGCATGAGCGGGCGGGCCGTGGCCAGGGTAGGGATGCCGAGGCGGGTGGCCAGGCGGGTGAGGCGGGCGAAGCGCTGGGGGTCCTGGCCGTCATAGGCGGGGGCCATCGCCAGGTGGCAGGCGCCGGGAAAGCGGCGCGTGACCCGTTGCGCCCGTTTCACCCAATCACCCGCGCCGCTGCCCACCGGGGGCGGGGTTTGTGCGGAGCTTGGGGCGGCGCGGTCGGCTTCGCTGTCGGCTTCGCTTTCGGGCGGGGTGGCGGCTTTCCTGGCGGCGGCCTGTGTCTTGCCGGCCTTGGTCTCGGGCGGGTGGAGGATCAGGGCCATGCCCTCGCCCCAGTCCAGCAGGTCCTGGAGGGTGATTGCGCAGTCGCCCTTGGGCGCGCGGGTGCGGCCAAGGGTCAAGAGGCGGCAGAGGCGGCCCCAGGCCAGGCGGTCGCGGGGCAGGGCGGTGAGGGTCAGGCCGCAGGTCAGGACGAGGCGGGCGGCGGGGATCAGGCGGATAGGCGCCCCAGTGTCCTGTCCCGTGTCGCGGGCGATCTCTCGGGCGCGGGTATGGGCGCGGACGATGCCCGCGACGGAGTTGGTGTCGGCGATGGCAATGGCGGGAAGGCCCAGTTCGAGGGCGCGGGTGATGTAGTCCTCGGGGTGGGAGGCCCCGGTGAGGAAGGTGAAGTTGGAGATGGCGCTGAGTTCGACGAAGGGCATGAGACCGCGCTGTTCAGGAACATAAAGCGAACATTAGCGCGATGCGGCGGGGTTTGCCAGTGAGTCTGGGGAGGGGGCTCTGCCGACTGGACCGGGGGCGATGGGTTTGGCGGGGGGCGGCCCTGCCGACTGCGCGGGCCGGACGAGGGGGCGCGATGCCCGCCAGGGCGGCGGGCTGGGTGGCGGGCGGCGTCAGGGGCTTTCGTTCTTCAGCAGGAGACCCAGGGCCAGCAGGATCAGCCCCACTCCGCCCAGGACGTTCAAGGGCGGATGGTCATGGCCAAGCGCCAGTTCCCACAGGATGACCCAGGCGGGCACCAGGTAGGTATAGGCCATGACCTTGGCCGCAGGCAGGCGCAGCGCTGCATATTGCAAGAGCACGAAGGTCATCGAGGAGGCCGCGAAGGCCACGTAGACGAGGCAGATCCAGACGATGGGCGGCAGGGCGGTCCAATCGGTCTCCAGCACATCGCGCGCGCCCCAGAGCACCAGGAGGACGAAGCCCGCCAGCATAGTGCCGAAGGTGAAGACCAGGGCGCTCTCGCCCCGGTTCAGCTTGCGCACCATGGGGGCATAGATCGCATGGGCCACGCAGCCGAAGAAATAGATGACCTCGCCCCGTCCGACATGCAGCGCCAGGGCCGCCCGGAGATCGCCACGGAAGATCACCCAGAGCGCGCCGATCCCCCCAAGCCCCAGGGCCAGCGCCATCCGCGCCGAGGTGACCTGGCGCAGGAGGACCCAGCCGAAGCCTGCCGCCATCAGCGGTGTCAGGGTGAAGACGGCAGCGGTCGGGATGGCCTCGGCGGTTTGCAGGCCCTTGAACATCAGGACGAAGTAGGCGGCCAAGAGGCCTCCGAGCACGAGATAGCGCCAGGGGGCGGTCGCGGCCTGGCGCGGCAGGCCGGAGGTGAGGCTTGCCACCAGCCCCACGGCCGCCCCGGCCAGGGCAAAGCGCGCCACGGTGAGGGCTGCGGGAGAGATCAGGGGCGCTGCCAGCGCGCCCAGCGAGAAGGAGCCCGCGACGAGGGCCGAGAAGGCCAGCATGGCGAGATGGCCTTGGGAAGAGGGGGACATGCGGGCTCCGGGAAGGGACGGGCCAGTGTTGGGGCCGCAGGGAGGGAGGGTCAAGGGGGGCTCTGTCGACTGCAGGGGGGGGCGGCGAGCGACGGGCTTGGCGCTGCCGACTTGGAGGGCGGTGGCCCTGCCGACTGACAGGATGGAGGTCATGCTTGGGCGCGGCCCTGCCGACTGTGCCCGGGCCCTGTCGGATGGGCGCCCGCCGTCACCCGCCGTGAAGGCGCAGTCGGCGGGGCGGGGTCGGGCCCTCGGGCGGGAGGCGTGCAGTCGGCAGGGCGCCCTCGACCTCAGCCCTCGACCTCAGCCCTCGACCTCAGCCCTCGACCTCAGCCCCCGGCTTTCCCCCCTTCAGCCCCCTTCACGCGCAGTTCCAGCCGGCGGCGGCCTTCTTCAGCACGGTCAGGAAGGCCTGGACCTTCAGCGTCCGGTGCAGGTCGACATGGGTCACGATCCACAAGGGGCTCTCCCAGTCGGGGCCGAGGCGCAGGACCTCGACCAGGTCGGGATCGGCCTCGGCCTCGCGCAGCGGCAGGAAGCCCAGGCCCAGGCCCGCCCGCACGGCCGGTGTGATCGCCTCGGGCTCCGAGATCCGCATCGTCACGCGCTCGGAGGGCACATTCTCGCGCAGCCAGCGGTTGAAGGGCGCGCGGCTTTCCGGATCGGCCGGGCCGATGAAGCGATGGGCGGCATAGTCCTTGGCACCCTCGGGCAGGCCATGGGCCGTCACATAGGACCGCGCGGCGTAAAGACCCATGCCCATCCGCAGCAGGGGCTGGACGACGTAATCCGGGTCCTCGGGCATGGCACCGGCGCGGATCGCCACATGGGCCTCGCCGTAATCCAGCCGGTAAAGCCGCATGTCGGAATGATAGCGGATCACCACGCCGGGATGCTCGGCCTGGAAATCGGCGAAGATCGGCGCGAGGAGCTTGGCCATGCCGGTGATCGTGGTGACCACCAATTCTCCCGTCACCGTCTCGCCCTGGCCCTTGATGCGGCTGACGAGCTGGCTGAACTGCTCGTCGCTGCGCTGGGCCGTGGCCAAGAGATCGCGCCCGGCCTCGGTCGCGGTATAGCCCCGCGCATGGCGCTGGAAGAGCTTGGCGCCGAGCCGCTTTTCCAGCGCGTCGATATGGCGGATCACGGTGGCATGGTGGACGCCCAGCACCTCGGCCGCGCCGGAAACGGTGCCCAGACGGGCCACCTGATAGGCGGTGCGGATCTCGTCCCAGGTGTCGAGACTCATGATGTCAGGCTCATGGATTGGGGCTCTTCTGTGCGCAGTTGAACAGTGTCTGTCAGAATTGTGGGAATAGCTTTGAAAAATGCAAGTGGCACACTGGCGAAAGGAACCAACAA
Organism: Stagnihabitans tardus; assembly: GCF_009925085.1. Classification (GTDB taxonomy): domain Bacteria; phylum Pseudomonadota; class Alphaproteobacteria; order Rhodobacterales; family Rhodobacteraceae; genus Stagnihabitans; species Stagnihabitans tardus. The sequence continues at coordinate 113,714 of NZ_JAABNR010000009.1, forward strand.
CACGGGAACGGGACATGAAATACGCTTTGATCGGGATCAGGGTGCTTTTGACAGCGGCCTTCGCTTCGGCAGGGATCGCCAAGCTTATGGGGGTCGAGATGATGGTCCAGACCTTCGACGCGGTGGGGGTCGGCCAGTGGTTCCGCTATGTCACCGGGATCCTCGAGCTGGGCTCGGCCATCGTTTTGTGGATCCCCGGCCTGCAAGCCTGGGCGGCGGGCCTCCTGGCCTGCACCATGGTCGGCGCCATCATCGCCCATTTCACGGTGCTCGCCGCCCAGGGCCCGGGCGCGGCCATCCCGGCCATGGTGCTCTTGGTCCTGGCGCTGGTCACGCTTTACGCCAACCGCGGGCAGTTGGCCCTCGCGAAGGCCTCTTGAGTTCGCCCCTCCGCCCCGGCATCTAGGGGGCGGAGGGTCCCATGGCGGCACGTCTTTTCCGATTTGGCTTGGCCGTGATCTTCGTCGCGGCGGGACTGGCCCTGGCCTTCGGCTATGACCGTATGGGCCAGCGGGCCGAGGTCCTGGGCCTGCCCCTTGCCCTGCGGGTGCCTGCGGGGCTGTGGCAGGTGGCGGCGGGGGTCTTTCTCATGATCCCAGGTCGGCTGGGTTATGGCGCCTTGATGGGGCTTCTCGCCTCGGGAGCCGCCGTGGCGGCCCATTTCGCCGTCCTGGGGCTGGATTCCGCCCCGCCCGCCCTGGCGCTGGCGGTGATCTGCGCCGTCCTGGCCCTGCGCCACCGCGCCGACCTGCGGCGCTAGGCCCAAGACCGCTTGACTCTTTCCCCCTTGCGGCGTAACCGGACGCCAATTCCCCGGAGGCACAGGGCTTCCGGTCCCTTGGCCATGGCCGGGATCGCCATCCGTCAGCGCGTCGCGCCCACGGGTGCCTTTCCGCTTTGGTCGCCGAAGTTCTTAACGCGCGATGGAGCGTATGATGTTCGAGAGCCTGTCCGAACGCCTTGGCAGCGTCTTCGACCGCCTGACCAAGCAGGGGGCCCTGTCCGAAGCCGATGTCGAGGCCGCGCTGCGCGAGGTCCGCACCGCGCTTCTGGAGGCTGACGTTTCGCTGCCCGTCGCGCGGGACTTCATCAAGAAGGTCACGGCGCGGGCCACGGGCCAGGCGGTGACCAAGTCGGTGACCCCGGGCCAGCAGGTCGTCAAGATCGTCCATGACGAGCTGATCGCGGTCCTGGCGGGCGAAGGCGCGCCGGATGCCTTGAAGATCGACAACCCTCCGGCGACCGTGCTGATGGTCGGCCTTCAGGGCTCGGGCAAGACGACGACGACGGCCAAGCTGGCGAAACGGCTGAAGGAGAAGAACGGCAAGCGGGTGCTCCTGGCCTCCTTGGACACCAACCGCCCGGCGGCCATGGAGCAATTGGCGATCCTGGCCGGGCAGATCGGCGTCGACAGCCTGCCCATCGTCAAGGGCGAAAGCGCCGTCCAGATCGCCAAGCGCGCCAAGCAGCAGGCGAGCTTTGGCGGCTATGACGTTCTGTTCCTCGATACCGCTGGTCGTCTGCACATCGACGAAGTGCTGATGGAGGAAGTCCAGGCGGTGCGGGATATCGCGCAGCCTCGGGAAACGCTTCTGGTCGTCGATGGCCTGACCGGTCAGGACGCGGTCAACGTGGCGGCGGAGTTCAACGGCAAGGTTGGCATCTCGGGCGTCGTGCTGACCCGGATGGACGGCGACGGGCGCGGCGGTGCGGCGCTCTCGATGCGCGCCGTTACCGGCAAGCCGATCCGCTTCGTGGGCCTGGGCGAGAAGATGGACGCGCTGGAGGTCTTTGACGCCGAACGCGTCGCGGGCCGCATCCTCGGCATGGGCGACATCGTGGCGCTTGTGGAAAAGGCGCGCGAGACCTTCGAGGCCGAGCAGGCCGAACGCATGGCCAAGCGGTTCCAGAAGGGTCTGTTCAACATGAACGACCTGAAGATGCAGCTGGAGCAGATGCTCAAGATGGGCGGCATGCAGTCGATCATGGGCATGCTGCCGGGCATGGGGGCTGCGGCCAAGGCGGCCGAGAAGGCGGGCTTCGATGACCGCATGATCAAGCGCCAGATCGCGCTGATCCAGTCGATGACCAAGAAGGAACGGGCCAATCCCGACCTGCTGGCCGCCTCGCGCAAGCGGCGCATCGCGGCGGGCGCGGGCGTCGAGGTGCAGGAGCTGAACCGTCTTCTCAAGCAGCATCAGCAGATGGCTGACATGATGAAGAAGATGGGCAAGGGCGGCATGATGAAGCAGGCCATTGCGCAAATGATGGGCAAGGGCGGCGGCATGCCCGACCTCAAGAACATGGACCCCAAGCAGCTGGAAGAGGCCGCCAAGGCGATGAAATCCGGGATGGGCGGCATGCCCCGCCTGCCGGGTCTGGGTGGCGGCATGGGCCTGCCCTCGGGTCTCTCGGGGATGTTCAAGAAGAAATGAGCGCGGTGGGACAAGAATTTTCGTCGAAAATTCTTGGCGGCGCGGGCCGTCAGGAGCCGCCGGTCCTGCGGACCGCGCGCCTCACCCTGCGCGCCCCGGTCATGGCCGACTTTCCGACCTATGCCGCCTTCCTGGCCGGGCCGCGCTCGGGCGGGGTGGGCGGGCCCTTGGACACCAAGGGCGCCTGGGCCTATTTCACCTCGGATGTGGCACTTTGGGCCTTGCAGGGCCTTGGCGCGCTGATGATGGAGCGCGACGGGGTCCTCGTCGGCTCGATCAGCCTGAACGCCGGGCCGCTCTTTCCCGAAACCGAGATCGGCTGGATGGTCTATGACGGCCATGAGGGCCAGGGCTATGCGCCCGAGGCCGCGGCGGTCGTGCGCGATTGGGCCCTGGGTCCGCGCGGCCTGTCGACGCTGGTCAGCTATGTCGGCCGCGACAATGGCCCCTCGCGCCGGGTGGCCGAAAAGCTCGGTGCCGTGATCGACAGCCAAGCCGTCAGCATGGGCCCCGAAACGCTTGTCTACCGCCACAGGAGGCCCGCATGAGCGACACCGACGCCACCCTGCGCGCGGCTCAGATCCTGCGCGATCACCGCGCCTCGATCGACCGACTGGATGCGATCCTGGTCTATACGCTCGCCGAACGCTTCAAGCACACCCAGGCCGTGGGCAGGCTGAAAGCGGAACACGCGCTCCCGCCCTCGGACCCCGCGCGTGAGGCGCGGCAGATCGAACGGCTGGAGGCCCTGGCCAAGGATGCCGACCTCGACCCCGAATTCGCCAAGAAATTCCTGAACTTCATCATCTCGGAAGTGATCCGCCACCACGAGAAGTTGCAGAAATAACCGCCCATGGTGCGCTCAAGCGCACCCTACCCAAAACCGGATGCGGATGCATCCAAGCCAAACCAAGGAGACTAAGCCCATGTCCATGAAAATCCGCCTCGCCCGTGGTGGTTCCAAGAAGCGCCCGCACTATGCCATCGTCGCTGCCGACAGCCGCATGCCCCGCGACGGCCGCTTCATCGAAAAGCTGGGCGTCTATGACCCCATGCTGGCCAAGGACAACGAAAACCGCGTGAAGATCGACCTGGAAAAGGTCAAGGCCTGGCTCGCCAAGGGCGCCCAGCCGACCGACCGCGTCGCCCGCTTCCTGGAAGCCGCCGGTGTCATCGCCAAGACGGTCCGCAACAACCCCAAGGCGGCCGTCCCCGGCAAGGCCATGGCCGAGCGCGCCAAGAAGAAGGCCGCCAAGGCCGAAGCCGCTGCCGAGTGATCGGCCCGGGGGCCGAACCCGGCCCGGCTTTACAAATCCTGTCGCGGGCGGCACCTTGCCGCCCGCAGTCCTTTGTCAGAGGCCCCCATGCCCGATCCCAATGACCTCATCTGTGTCGGCGTCCTCTCGGGCGCTTTCGGTGTCCAGGGCGAGGTCCGGCTGAAAAGCTTCTGTGCCAACCCCGAGGACATCGCCTCCTATGGGCCGCTTTATACGGCGGATGGGGCGCGGTCCTTCAAGATCAAGCTCACAAGGGCCGTCGCCGGGGGCTATTCGGCGCGGCTGAAGGGGATCGAGACGCGGGAAGAGGCCGAGGCGCTGAAGGGCTGCGAGCTTTTCGCCGAAAAGTCCCGCCTGCCGCGCCTGCCCGACGATGAATTCTACCATGCCGACCTGATCGGACTCGAGGTCCGCGACACCGGCGGCGTGCTGCTGGGCACGGTGCGGGCGGTCCATAACCACGGCGCGGGCGATATCCTCGAGGTCGCCGGGCCCAAGGTGCTGCTCTTGCCCTTTACGCTCGCCGTGATCCCGACGGTCGACCTGGCCGCGCGGCGCATCGTCGCCAATCCGCCCGAGGGGGTGGAATAGCCGAAGCCGGATCCGCGCAACCTTTGCGGGCAGGGGCGAGGTTCCCGGCGCCCCCAGGCTGCAAGCGCGGTCAGAGGCGGCACAAAACCCGCGCATTGGCCCGGCGAAGGGCTGGACCTTGCCTCAATCATGGGCAAGACTCCTCCCGGTTCGCCACGTGCCAGTGCCCGGATTTTCCACCCTCCGATACCAGGGCTCGTCATGACCACCCGTCTGCGCCTGCTGCAAGGCGCAACTGCGCTTCTTTATCTCGGGCCGCTTCTGGCGGGGCTTTCGGGCCATGGTTGGGCCATGGTCGGCGCTTTCCTCGCGATCTTCGTGCTGTGGAGCGTGATCCTGCGCCCCCATCTTTGGCCCAGCCCGGCGGAGGCGCTGCGCAGCGAGGCCCTGGTGGCCCTGGCCAGCCTGGTCACGACCCAGGCTCTGTTGGTGATCTTGTGCTTTGCCCTCGGCCGTGGCTTCGGCGGGGTCATGGGGATCAGGCCCGACCTGCCCTTCTGGTTTCCGGCGGCGCTGTCCTTCCTGTCGGTGCCCCTGTCGCGGCTCTTGTGGTCGGGCCCCTCGTCCGAGACCGCGCCGGGCTTCGACCCCTTGACCCACCGCCTCGCCACCTCCGAGCCCGAAAGCCCGGCGCTTTTGCTGGCCGCCCTGACGCGGCTGCCCGAGACGGTGGGCGAGGTCGAGCTTCAGGCCCATCTGATGGCCAGCCGGGCCGATCCCCAGGCGATCCGCGATGCCCTGGCGGGCCAGCCCGGCCCCGTGGCCGCCCGCGCCCGGCTGATCCATGCGACGGACCCCGACATGGCGGCTTTCTTCGCGGGCAGCCGCTATGCCGCGAGCCTCTTCCCCCCGGCGGCAGGCGATCTGGCGCTTTACGCCAGCCGCGCGCTGCGGGTGCTGGAAGACGACCCGGGCCTTGCCGCCGATTTCCCCGAGCCCGGCGCGCTCTTGCAGGCCGCCGCCCTGGAGCCCGAGGCCGCCCTGCCGCTGCAGCGCCTGGCCGGGCTGATCCAGAACGCGGCCCTCCCCGCGGCCTGAGCCCCGGTCTGGACAGGTGCAAGGCTGGACAAGTGCCGAGGCCTCCGCCATTCAGGCGCAAAGGAGATATCCCATGCGCAAGGTCCTCATCACCGGAACGGCGGGTTTCATCGGCTTTCACCTGGCCAAGGCTCTGCTGGACCATGGCTTCCGGGTCCAGGGCTATGACGGGATGTCGGACTACTACGATGTCCGGCTGAAGCAACGCCGCCACCAGATCCTGTTGCAGAACCCCGGTTTCACCACGGTCGAGGCCCAGCTCGAGGACCGCGAGACCCTGGACCGCGTGGCCGACGACTTCGCCCCCGAGGTGATCGTCCACCTGGCCGCCCAGGCCGGGGTCCGCTACTCGCTGGAGAACCCCCGGGCCTATATCGACGCCAATGTCGTGGGGACCTTCAACGTGATGGAGGTGGCGCGGCGCCACAAGGTGGCCCATCTCCTGATGGCCTCGACCTCTTCGGCTTATGGGGCGAATGAGGTCATGCCCTTCACCGAGACCGACCGCGCCGATCACCAGCTGACGATCTATGCGGCGACCAAGAAGGCGACGGAGTCGATGGGCCATGCCTATGCCCATCTCTGGGGCATCCCCACGACGATGTTCCGCTTTTTCACCGTCTATGGCCCCTGGGGTCGGCCCGACATGGCTTTGTATAAATTCGTGCAGGCGATCCTGAAGGGCGAGGCGCTGGATATCTACAACCACGGCGAGATGTACCGCGATTTCACCTATGTCACCGACCTGGTCGAGGGGATCCGGCTTCTGATCGATGCCGCGCCCGTGCTGGGTCAGCCGGTCGAGGGCGACAGCCTGTCGCCTGCCGCGCCCTGGCGGGTGGTGAATATCGGGAACTCCGACAAGGTCAAACTTCTGGATTTCGTCGAGGCGATCGAAGCCGCCACGGGGCGGGTGGCCATCCGCAACTACATGCCGATGCAAAAGGGCGATGTGCCGGCGACCTGGGCCAATGCGGATCTCTTGCGGCGGCTGACCGGCTATGCGCCGAAAACCGATGTGCGCAAGGGCGTGCAGGAATTCGTGGACTGGTACCGCGACTACTACGGGGTCTGAGGCACGGAGCCCGGGCAGCGCGGGTGGCGCTCCCGCCCACCCACCCCGCGCCACCCGCGCTGCCCTCGGGGAGAGGGCGGCGCTTGGGGGCAGGCTTGGCGGCGATCACTCGCCGTAGGGCACCCAGATCGTCTTGACCTCGGTGGCCTGCGCGAGGAACTCCCGCGCATCGGCCCGAGTCCAGTCGCGCGCGCGGCCGTGGTTGACCCAGGTGCGCTTGAGGTTCCCGGCCGCTTCCTTCTCGATCAGGGTCGAAAGCGGCTGGCTGGAGAAGCTCCAGACCGCGTCGACATCGAGGTGGCCGGCCAGGGGCTTGGCGAGCTCTTGCGCCGATCCGGTGACGATGTTCACCACGCCTGCGGGCAGGTCGGAGGTCTCGAGCACCTGGTAGAAGTCGGTGGCCGACAGGGGCGCGGCCTCGGAGGGCACCAGCACCATGGTGTTGCCCATGGCAATCCCTGCGCCCATGACGCTGACGAGCCCGAGCAAAGGCGCCTCGTCGGGGCAGAGCGCACCGATGACGCCCACGGGCTCGTTCACCGCCACGGCCAGGCCCCGCATCGGCACGGGCTTGACCGCGCCTTCGTATTTGTCCGCCCAGGCGGCATAGGTAAACAGCCGGTCCACGGCTGCGGCCACCTCATCTGTCCCGGATTTCCCAGTCTGATCCTTGATCCTTTGGGCGAACTCGGTGCTGCGCGCCGAAAGGTTCTCGGCGATGTAGTAAAGGATCTGCGCGCGGTTGTGGCCCGTCGTGCGTCCCCAGCCCTTGGCCGCATGGGCCGCCTCGACCGCGTTGCGGATATCCTTGCGGTTGCCGAGGCCCACATGGCCCAAAAGCTTGCCCTTGAAGGTCACGGCCCGCGAATAGCCGCCATCCGGCCGCGCCTGCTTGCCGCCGATGAAGAGCTTCGCCGTGCGGTCCATCGCAGGGGCTTCTTCGACCAGGGCCTCGGGGATCGCGACCGGCGCCAGGGCCTTGGTTTTTGCCCCGGGCTTGAGGTAGGCGCGCAGCCCCTCCCACCCGCCTTCGCGGCCAAAACCGCTCTCGCGCAGGCCCCCAAAGCCCGCCGCCGCGTCGAAGAGGTTGGTCGCATTGACCCAGATGACCCCGGCCTTGATCTTGGGAGCGAGGTCCAAGGCCAGGTTGATGTTCTCGGTCCAGATGCTGGCTGCGAGGCCATAGCGCGTGTTGTTGGCGATCTCGACCGCCTCGGCCGGCGTGCGGAAGGTGGTGGAGACGAGGACGGGGCCGAAGATCTCCTCCTGCATCAGCATATCGGCGGTGGAAAGCCCGGTGATCAGGGTGGGCGGATAGAAGCAGCCCTCGGGGAGCGCACAGGCCGCCACATGGATTTCGCCCGCGCGGTTGGCCTCCACCAGGCCCTTGATCGTGGCCAGCTGCACCGGATCGACGATGGCGCCCACGTCGATCGACTTGTCCAAGGGGTCGCCAATGCGCAGGGCATCCATCCGGCGTTTCAGCTTGGCATGGAAGCGGTCGGCCACGCCCTCCTGCACCAGGAGGCGGGAGCCTGCGCAGCAGACCTGGCCGCCGTTGAACCAGATGGCATCGACCAGGCCCTCGACGGCCGAATCCAGGTCCGCGTCATCGAAGACGATATAGGGCGACTTGCCGCCAAGCTCGAGGGTCAGCGCCTTGCCCGTGCCCGCCGTGGCCTGGCGGATCTTGCGGCCCACCGAGGTTGAGCCCGTAAAGGCCACCTTGTCGACATCGGAGGCCACCAGCGCCGCCCCCGTCTCGCCATCGCCGGTGACGATGTTCAGGGCGCCCTTGGGGAGCCCCGCCTCTTTCGAGATTTCCGCGAAAAGCAGGGCCGTCAGGGGGGTGTATTCGGCGGGCTTCAGGACGACGGTGTTGCCGGCGGCCAGCGCCGGGGCGACCTTCCAGGCCAGCATCAGAAGCGGGAAGTTCCAGGGGATGACAGCAGCGCAGACCCCCTGCGGCTCCAGCCCCGGCAGTTCGGTGTCCATCAGCTGGGCGAGGCCCGCGTGGTAGTAGAAATGCCGGGCGACAAGGGGGATGTCGATGTCGCGCGCCTCGCGGATCGGCTTGCCGTTGTCCATCGTCTCCAGCACGGCGAATAGGCGGGCATGTTTTTGCACGAGCCGGGCGAGCGCATAAAGCACCCGCGCCCGCGCCGCGCCCCCTGACTTGGCCCATTTGGTTTGGGCCTTGCGGGCAGAGGCCACGGCGGCCGCCACGTCCTCAGAGGTGCCCTGCGTCACCTCGGCCAGGATATCCCCGGTGGCCGGGTTCCGCGTGGCAAAGGTCTTCCCCGGTGCGGTGAAGGCGCCGTCGATCCAATGGCCGAAACGCTGATGCTTGGCCAGCCAGGCCTTGACCTCGGCATTGCCCTCGGGCGCGGTGCCATAGTCCATGGAGTCAAAAATCTCGCGGATCGTGGGTTTGGTCATGGCGGTCTCCCGAAGGATCGAAGGGGAACGTTGGGGGCAGAGGTGCGCCTCCGGCGGGGATATTTTTGAAAAGATGAATGAGAAGTGGGCTCTTTCGTTTCATCTTTTCAGAAATATCCCGGGGTGAGCGCCGCAGGCGCGAGGGGCAGCGCCCCTCTGGCTAGCCCATCGCATGGCGGTTGCTGGCAGAATAATGGCCTGTCAGGTGGTGCTCCAGCTGGCGCTCGATATCGCCCAGCAGCGAGGAGGCGCCGAAGCGGAAGAGGTCGGGCTGCAGCCAGGGCTGGCCCAGCTCCTCTTTCATCAGCGCCATATAGGTCAGGGCGTCCTTGGCCTTGGCGATGCCACCGGCGGGTTTGTAGCCGACCTTGATGCCCGTCCGGTCCTCATAGTCGCGGATGGCGCGGACCATGGTGAGCGTCACGGGCAGGGTGGCGTTGACGCTCTCTTTGCCGGTCGAGGTCTTGATGAAATCGGCGCCCGCCATCATGCAGATCAGCGAGGCGCGGGCGACGTTGCGCAGCGTGCCAAGCTCTCCGGTGGCCAGGATCGCCTTGACATGGGCATCGCCACAGGCAGCGCGCATCTCGCGCATCTCGTCATACAAAGCCTGCCAGTTCTGGGTCAGCACATGGCGGCGGGAGATGACGATGTCGATCTCGCGCGCCCCGGCGCGGACGCTCTCGCCGATCTCCTGCATCCGCAGATGCAGCGGCGACAGCCCCGCCGGAAAGCCGGTGGACACCGCGGCCACGGGGATGCCGGAGCCCTCCAGCGCCTCGACCGCGGTCGCCACCATGTCGTGATAGACGCAGACCGCGCCGACCTTCAGGCCGGGCAGTCCCAGGGCCTGAAGCATGTCCGCCCGCACCGGCTGGCGGGCCTTGGCGCAGAGCCGCTTCACCCGCCCCGCCGTGTCGTCGCCCGACAGCGTCGTGAGGTCGATGAGGCTGATCGCCTTCAAGAGCCAGGCCGCCTGGAAGTCCTTCTTGACCGACCGCCTTGCGCCGATCGTCGCGGCCCGGCGCTCGATGGCCGAGGTATTGGCGTGCACGCTCGCGACCCAATCGAGATCGAGGCCCATGCCGGGGTTGCGCGCATGGGTCACCTGCGGCAAGTGATGGGTCGAGATATCAAGTGTCGTCTGCATGGCTGCCTCCCCGGCTCGGGTCAAGGTTTGCACGTGTGGGGCAGGGCTGGCAAGGTGGCGCGACCGGTTGGCGGCAAAAAATTGACCAAACGGTCAGGGAAGTGGTGATGACGGGACATTGGGCGGGTTATGCGGGGCTGGGGATCTTTGTCCTGGCCTATCTTCTGGTGGTCTTCGAGGAAAAGACCCACATGGCAAAGTCCAAGCCCGTGGTGCTGGCGGCGGGGCTGATCTGGGCCCTCATCGGGGTCTCGATGCCCGAGACGGCGCATGAGCGCGCGATGGAGGTCATTGCCGATTACGGCGAGTTGCTGCTCTTCCTTCTGGTCGCCATCACCTATGTCAACACGCTGGAAGAGCGCCGCGCCTTCGAGGTGCTGCGGGCCGCGCTGGTGCGGGCGGGGCTGGGATATCGGGCGCTTTACTGGCTGACGGGGGGCTTGGCCTTTTGCCTCTCGGGGGTCTTGGACAATCTGACGACGGCCTTGGTCATGGGGGCGGTGGTCATGGCCTTGGGGCGCGATGTCCCGCGTTTTGCGGTGCCTGCCTGCGTCTCCCTCGTCGTGGCGGCCAATGCCGGGGGGGCCTTTACGCCCTTTGGCGATATCACGACGCTGATGGTCTGGCAGAAGGGCAAGCTGGGGTTCTTCGACTTCTTTGCGCTCTTCCTGCCCGCTTTGGTCAACTGGCTGATCCCGGCGGTCTTGATGTCCTTTGGCCTGCCGGGGGGGCGGCCCGTGGCCTCGGAGGCGCAGGTCGTGGCGAAACCCGGCATGTGGGGCGTCGTGGCGCTCTTTGCCGCCACCATTGTCACGGCGGTCATCTTCAAGAACGCTTTGCACCTGCCGCCCGCCATGGGGATGATGCTGGGCCTTGGGTATCTGCAAGTCCTGGCCTATGCGCTGCAACGGCGCGGGGCGCGGGCCGATGACGGGGACATGGTGCTGGACAGCTTCGCCCAGGTGCAGAGGGTGGAGTGGGACACGCTGCTCTTCTTCTTCGGCATCATCTTTGCGGTCGGCGGACTTGGCGTCATGGGCTGGCTGGGGCTGCTCAGCGCCGGACTTTACGACGGGGTGGGGGCGACGACGGCCAATGTGGTCCTGGGGCTGGCTTCGGCCGTGGTCGACAACATCCCCCTGATGTTTGCCGTGCTGACCATGGACCCGGCCCTGAGCCACGGCCAGTGGTTGCTCATTACGCTCACCTGCGGGGTGGGCGGGTCCATCCTCTCGGTGGGTTCGGCCGCCGGGGTGGCGCTGATGGGGCTGGCGAAGGGGACCTATACATTCGGCGCCCATCTGCGCTGGGCCTGGGCCGTCGCTTTGGGCTATGGCGCCAGTGTTATCGTTCACATATGGTGGAACGCAGCGCTGTTCGGGTGATTCCGGCGCATGAGGGCGGGTTTGCCGCAAGGGGGGGAGATGTCCTTTTACGAAAGCCATGATCCGCGGTTCGACCGCTATGTCATGTTCAACGCGCCGCTGAAGCAACTGGCGACGGGCTTCGACTGGGTCGAGGGCCCGGTCTGGTTCGGCGATGCGGGCTGCCTGTTGTTCAGCGATATCCCGAATGACCGCATCCTGCGCTATACGCCGGGTCTGGGGATCACGACCTACCGCCAGCCCGCGAACTTCACCAATGGCCATACCCGCGACCGTATGGGGCGGCTGGTCTCCTGCCAGCATGGCACGCGGTCGGTGACGCGGACGGAACATGACGGCCGGGTCGTGACCCTGGCCGAGGGCTGGGGGGGCAAGCGCCTGAACTCTCCCAATGACGTCATCGTGGCCTCGGATGGGGCCGTCTGGTTCACCGATCCGCATTACGGGATCGGGTCGAACTACGAAGGCCACCAGGCGGAGCAGGAAATCCCCTGCCATGTCTATCGCATCGACCCCGATGGGACGATGCAGGCGATGATCACCGACATGATGTGCCCCAATGGCCTGTGTTTCTCGCCAGATGAGAGCCTTTTGTACGTGGCCGATACCGGGCGGATGGGGCATTCCGATCCGACCCATATCAAGGTCTATGACATGGTGGACGGGCGCCCGGTGAATGGGCGTGTCTTCCACGTGATCTCTCCCGGGGTGGCCGATGGCATCCGGGCCGACAGCGAGGGCAATATCTGGAGCTCGGCCCGGGATGGGGTCCATTGCATCGCGCCGGACGGAAAGCTGCTGGGCAAGATCCTCGTGCCGGAAATCGTGTCCAACCTGTGCTTCGGCGGGCGGGAGAAGCATGTGCTTTACATCACGGCGACCACGAGTCTCTATGCGTTAGCGCTAAACAGGAAGGGAGTGCAGCAACCATGACGGCAAGGATTGGCCTGATCGGTCTTGGCACCATGGGGGCGATGCTCGCCCTGAACATCGCGGAAAAGGGCTTTCCCATCGCGGTCTGGAACCGGACGACGCAAGTGACCCGGGACTTCGCGGCGGGGGCGGGGGAGCTTTCCTCTCGCATCGTGCCGACCGAGTCCCTGGAGGAACTGGTGGCGGCCATCGCCAAGCCCCGGGCGATCATCCTGATGGTCCCGGCGGGTCCGGCGGTGGATCAGCAGATCGAGGCATTGAGGCCGCTCCTCGACCCCGAGGACCTCATCATCGACGCGGGCAATGCGAATTTCCACGACACCGACCGGCGGGCGGCGGCGGCCTCGGGCTATCGCTTCCTCGGCATGGGCGTCTCGGGCGGCGAAGAGGGCGCGCGGCATGGGCCCTCGATCATGGGCGGCGGCGCGCGGGAGGATTGGGACCGCGTGGCCCCGGTGCTGGAGGCGATCTCGGCCAAGTACGAGGGCATCCCCTGCGCGACCCATATGGGGCCGGGGGGCGCGGGGCATTTCGTCAAGGCGGTGCACAACGGCATCGAATATGCCGATATGCAGATGATCGCCGAGATCTATGGCGTTATGCGCGATGGGCTCTCGATGAAGGCCTCGGCGGTCGGTGAGGTCTTCTCAGCCTGGAACGCGGGGCCCTTGCAGAGCTACCTGGTCGAGATTTCGGCTGCGGTGGCCAAGGCGGTCGATGGCGAGAAGCCGATGCTGGACGTGATCCTCGACAAGGCCGGCCAGAAGGGCACCGGGCGCTGGACGGTGATCGAGGCGCAGAACCTCTCCTCGCCCATCCCGGTGATCGAGGCGGCGGTGATGGCGCGCAATGTCTCGGCCAGGCTGGATGAGCGGCGGCGGGGCGAGGCGGAGTTCGGCGCAGCTCCAATGGCGCTGCCCCCGGGGGCTGTGACGGTGGCCCAGCTTGAGCAGGCGATGATCGCGGGCAAGATCCTGTGCTATGCCCAAGGCTTCGACCTGATCGTGGCGGCGGGGCATGAGTTTGGCTGGGACCTGCCCCTGCCCGCGATTGCGCGGGTCTGGCGCGAGGGCTGCATCATCCGTTCGAGCATGCTGAATGACATGGCCACCGCGCTGGCCGAGAACCCGGGCCGCAACCTGATGCTGGCGCCCTTCTTTGCGGCCCATCTGAAGGCCTCGGTCCCCGGGTTGCGCTCCGTGGTGGCGGCGGGTGTGGCCCATGGGCTGGCGATGCCGGCGCTCTCACAGGGTCTGGCCTGGTTCGACATGATGCGGACGGGGCGCTCGACGGCCAACATGATCCAGGGGCAGCGGGACTTCTTCGGGGCCCATGGGTTCGAGCGGCTGGATCAACCCGGGACCGGGCTGCATGGGCCCTGGGGTGGGCATATGGCCTGATGGCCCCTGGCGGGCTGGCGCCCTTGGGTCCATCAGGCGGAAGCGGGGGGCTGCCGCCCCCCGCACCCCCCGCAATCAGGGGGCTGCCGCCCCCCGAGCCCCCTGCCCAAAAGGGAGCACGCTCCCCTTTGGAAACCCCGTGAGTATTTGAGCCAATATGAAAGGGGTCAGAGGCGGGTGGCTATGTCCAGCATCCGGTTCGAAAAGCCCCATTCGTTGTCGTACCAGCCGAAGACCCTGAGCATGCCGCCCTTGGTGATGCGCGTTTCCGGGGTTGCCATGACGATGCTCTCGGGCCTTGCGCGCAGGTCGGAGGAGACCAGCGGGCGATCCGTGGCGCCGATGACGCCGCCCGCCGCGTGGAAGGCGGCGTTGACTTCTTCGACGGTCGTGGGGCGTTCCAGAATCAACGCGAGGTCCACGGCGGAGACCGAAGCCGTGGGGACGCGGACGGCGGAGCCCTCGATGCGGCCCGCGATCTCGGGCAGGACCAGGTCGAGGAGCCTTTGGGCGGAGGTCGTGGTGGGGACCATCGAGAGGGCCGCCGCGCGGCTCCGGGCGTAGTCGGCGGCGGGGGCGTCGGTGGTGGGTTGTGAGCCGGTGTAGCAGTGGATCGTCGTCATCGAACCCGTGACGATGCCCCAGGTCTCGTGGATCAGCTTGGCCAGGGGGGCCAGGGCGTTCGTCGTGCAGGAGGCGTTGGAGATCAGGCGCTGGCTGCCGATCCGGCCCTCGTTCGCGCCCAGCACCACAGTCAGCTCTGCCGCCTTGGAGGGGCCGGAGATCAGCACGCGTTTGGCCCCTGCGGTCAGACCGCGCGAGGCGATATCAAGGCTGTCGGCGCGGCCCGTGCATTCCATGACCAGGTCGATCCGGCCCAGGTCCAGGGTTGAAATGTCGGGCGTGCGGTGCAGGGGAATGGCGTGGCCGTTGACAGTGAGGGTCGAGCCCTCGAGCCGCACGGTCCCGCGCCAGGGGCCGAAGACGCTGTCATATTCAAAGAGATAGGCCGCCATCTGCGCATCGGTGATGTCGTTGATGCCTGCGATCACCAGGCCCGGCCAGCGGGTGGGCTCTGCTGCCCAGGCGCGCAGGATCGACCTTCCGATCCGTCCGAAACCGTTGAGGAAAATCTGCATGAGGGGTCCTCCTGCTGCTTTTGATCATATTGTCGCAGCGGGGGCAACGGGCTTGACTCCCGGGGCGCGGGGCGGCAGTCGGAAGAAAAGGGAGGCTCTCATGGAATTTTCTCGCAAGGTAAAGATCGCGCCGTCGATCCTTTCGGCGGATTTCGCGAATTTCGGGGCGGAGTGTCGGGCGATCGAGGACCAGGGGGCGGACTGGGTCCATGTCGATGTGATGGACGGGCATTTCGTGCCGAACCTGACCTTCGGGCCCGCGATGTGCGCCGCGATCCGGCCGCATATCCGGGGGGTGATGGATGTGCATCTGATGATCTCCCCGGTGGATCAATACCTTGAGGCCTATGCCAAGGCGGGGGCCGATGTGATCTCGGCCCACCTGGAAGCGGGGCCGCATGTGCATCGGACCTTGCAGGCGATCAAGGGCCTGGGGAAGAAGGCGGGCCTGGCGATCAACCCGGGGACCGGGATCGAGGCGGTGCCTTACCTGTTGGACCTGGTGGATGTGGTCTGCGTGATGACGGTGAACCCGGGGTTCGGCGGGCAGAAGCTGATCGAGAGCGCCTATGACAAGGTCAGGGCCTTGCGGGCGATGATTGGCGACAGGCCGATCCATATCGAGATCGACGGCGGGGTGACCAACGATAACGCCGGGGCCCTGGTGAAGGCCGGGGCGGATGTGCTGGTGGCGGGGTCCACGGTGTTCAAGGGCGGTTCGGTGATGAAGCCTGAGGTTTACGGCGCCAATATCGCGGCTTTGCGGGCGGCGGCGGAAGGCTGAGGCCGACACTTTCGCCCCGCCGCCCCGGGCTTGAGCCCCTGGGCCTCGACGGATACGGTGCGCCTTTCGGGTCGAGGCCCCGGTTCAAGCCCGGGGCGGCGGGGTTCTTAGAGGAGCCGAAGAGCGGCTTTGGTCGCGGTCAGGAAGAGGTCGGCCTGGGCCTCGGTCAGGATCAGCGGCGGGCGGATTTTCAGGACATGGCCTTTCGGGCCGGTGGCCGAGATCAGGACCCTTGCTTCGCGCAGGAGGTTCACCAGGCGGGCGGCGCGGGCGGCGGAGGGGTGGCCGTCCTCCAGGATGTCAAGGCCGAGGAAGAGGCCGGCTTGGCGGGTCTCTCCAAGCGCCTCATGGGTCAGGCTGCGCAGGCCCTCGGCCATCAGGGCGCCGATCCTCGACGCATTGGCGAGAAGGTCATCCGTCTCGATGACCTCCATCACCGCCATGGCCGTGGCGCAGGCCACCGCATTGCCGCCGAAGGTGTTGAAATAGCGGGCTTTGGTGCCGAAAGGCAGAAGGACCTCGGGCTTGGCGACCAGGGCCGCGACGGGGTAGCCATTGCCCATGGGCTTGCCCATGGTGACCAGGTCGGGCGTTATGCCGTGGGTTTGAAAGCCCCACCAATGGGCGCCGGTGCGGCCGAAGCCGGGCTGGACCTCGTCGGCGATCATCAGGGCTCCGGCTTCATGGGTGGCCTGCACCGCCGGGCCGAGGAAGGCGCCGGGGATCACGCCGTCGGAGGAGAAGATCGTGTCGACCAGGAGCGCTGCGGGTTTCACCCCGTGGCGCGACAGGTCGGCGAAGGCGGCGGCGACATCGGCGGCAAAGCTGGCCGCATCGCGCGGCGCGGGCACCGTTCGCACATGGGGGCCGAGGTTCACGCCCGGCCCAAGGCTGGGCGAGGCTCCGGCCATCAGATGGGTGACGCCGTGATAGGCGTTTTCGGTCACCACCAGCCCCGTGCCGCCCGTCGCGGCAAAGCAGATGCGCAGGGCGAGGTCATTGGCCTCGGAGCCGGTGCAGGTGAACATGACCTGGGATAGCTCGGGCGGGAAATGCGAGAGCAGTTTTTCGGCGCAGTCCAGGACCGTGTCGTTCAGATAGCGCGTGTGGCTGGCATAGATCGCAGCTTGGCGCGCGGTGGCCTCCAGCACGCGGGGGTGCGCGTGACCCAGCGAGGCCACGTTGTTGTAGCAATCCAGGTAGGCCGCGCCCTGGGCATCGTAGAGCCAGGCACCCTGGGCGCGGACGAAATGCACCGGGGTCTCGTAGAAGAGCCGGTAGGCCGGGCCCAAGAGACGCTGGCGGCGGGCGACCAGGGCCTCGGTTTCGGGCGGGAGATTTCCCAGCCCGGGGACAAAGGCATTCACCATGGTTTCGTCGCGGCTCATCGCGGGCTCCAGTCGAGGTCGATCAATGCAGCAAGCCCGGCGGCGGCGGAGGGCGTGTTGCGCAGGATATAGGGGGCGTTGTCCGGGTAGCGGGCGGCGCGGGTATGGGCGATGGCCAGGGTGGTCAGCATCCGGGCGCGGGTCAGCAGCGGCAAAAGGGCCAGTTCCTGCGGCAGAAGCGGCAGGGTGGCATGATAGGCGCGGGCAAAGGCGCCGAGGCTTTCGCCGGGGCGTGCGGGGTCGACCTGGTAGGAGGCCGCCACCGCCATGTCGCAGATCCGGGCCGTGCGCAGCATGTCGCCAAAGTCGAGGATGCCGGTGACCTGGTCGGGATCATCGCCGACGAGCAGGTTGTGCGGGTTCAGGTCGTTATGGACCACCTGCCAGGGCAGGGACGGGAGAAGCGGCAGGGCCTGGGTCTCGAAGGCGTCGAGCGTGGCTTCGGCCAGGGGGCGGAGGTCCGGCGGGATATTGGCCAGAAGCGGCGCCAGCCGGGCGGTGTGGCGGATGTCCCATTGCA
Organism: Stagnihabitans tardus; assembly: GCF_009925085.1. GTDB lineage: Bacteria > Pseudomonadota > Alphaproteobacteria > Rhodobacterales > Rhodobacteraceae > Stagnihabitans > Stagnihabitans tardus. The sequence continues at coordinate 131,268 of NZ_JAABNR010000009.1, forward strand.
GGTCCTGGGCTTCTCCGGGGTGGCGGAAGGGTGCCAGCGCCTGGGTCAGCCGTGCGTTCAGCCGCCCCATGGCGGCGCGCTGGGCATCGCTGCGCGGAGCAGCGTGCAGTGGCGCTCCCTCGAGATAGGTCAGGAGCCGCAGGAGCCCATGTTCGGTTTTCACCAGGGTTTGGCCGTCCCGCGCAGGGATAACCCGGGGCACGGGCAGGCCGGAGTTCGAAAGATGCAAGAGCGCCTGGGTCTGGAAATCGGTGACCTCATGGGGCTCGGCCGGGTTGGCGAGTTTCAGCACATGGCGCGGAGCGCTTTCGACCCGGAAGTTCAGGTCGCGTTCGGAGGTCAGGGGCGTCAGCTCCGCCTCGATGCCCCAATGGCGGGAGAGAAGCGCCCGGGCCTCGGCCTCGGGCAGGATGGGGGGCGGGGTGGTGAGGTTGGAACCGAGCGGCATGGGGCGATTGGGGGGGAAGGGCGGGGCGGTGTCAATGGGGGCGGTGGAGAAGATGCGGTGGGATCGCGGGGGCGTGTGAACACGCAGCCCAAGGTCGGGGGACCTCGTTTGGCGTCCTGGGGCTCTCGTCGGGCTGCGTAGCCCGGGGTCGTGACCCCGGGTCCTGGGGTCAGTCCATCTCTACCCAAAGGGGGAAGTGGTCGGAGGCGATCTCGGGCCTGGTCCAGGCGCGGCGCAGGCGGGGGACGAGTTCGGCCGAAGCGAAGATATGGTCGAGCTGGCGCAGGCGGAGTTCTCCCGCGATCACCTTCTCATGGGTGTGCAGGCTTTGGCCGAGATGGGCGACCGCATCGACCATCTGACCGGCATAAAGCGCGCCGGGGTGATAGGGGGTCTCGCCGGTGATGGCCAGGTATTCTGGCGCGCCGGGTTCCATGTTGAAATCGCCCATCCAGAGCTGGGTCATTGGGCAGGGCGGCTCGGGCTGGCTGGCGGTCCAGTTGCGGGAAGGCTCGTCGTCCTGGCCGCTCCAGGGGCCGGAGGTCTGGGCGGCGAGGGTCTTCAGGTGCTCGATCTGGGCCAGGCGCTCGGCCCGGCCGACATGGGCGAGATGCAGGTTGAAGAGGCGCAGGGGGCCCTTGGGCGTCGCAATCACCGCCTCGAGCGCGCAGGTCTGAGTGTTGATGGGCTGGATCATGCGGTGAAGGGGCAGGAGATGGGTGCGGCTCCAGAGGATCGGCCAGCGCGACAGGATCAGGGGGCCGAACTGGCGGCGTCTCAGCGGTTCTTCCGGCGTGGCGGCGTCCATGTCGAAGCCCGCGCCGTAGACGGCAAAGCGCCCCGTGGCGCGGGCGAGGAGGGCGGGCTGGTCGTCGAAGCCCGTGCGCGACCAGTGGCGGTCGACCTCTTGCAGGGCGGCAATGTCGGACTGTGTCACGATATGAGCGATGCGCGACAGGTCATATCCATTGTCCTGGCCGTAACCGTATTGGATGTTGTAGCTGAGAAGGCGCATCTTGGCTCCAAGGACGGGGGCATCCTGCCACCGGACTCCCTGAGGATATTTGCGAAGAGATGAATGAGGAAGCGGGTTTGAACCGGATCGACGGGATGCGTCCGGATGGGCCGGGGTTTGGGGCGCTGGCCGTGGGGGTCAGGACGCTGGAGCTGGTGCATGCCGGGCGGAAGGATGTGCTGCGGGGCGGGGTCAGGGACAGGCGTCTGACGGTGGAATACTGGTATCCGGCGGTTGCGGGCGGGGGGGCGGAGTACCGCACGCTTCTGCGCGACGGGCGGCGCGCGGTGGTGTTGCGGGGGCGGGCGGGCCGGGGGGCGGAGGCCTTGGCGGGCGATTACCCCCTGGTGATCCTGAGCCATGGTTTTCCGGGCAACCGGATCTTGATGAGCCATTTCGGCGAGTTCCTGGCCAGCCATGGCTACCGCGTGGCCTCGATCGACCACGAGGAAAGCACCTATGGCGATGCGGCCTACCTTGGGGGCAAGGCCTTCCCCTCGACCCTGGTGAACCGGGCGGCGGATACGGGGTTCGTGGCGGGGGAACTGGGCGGGGATTACGCCATCATCGGCTATTCGATGGGGGGCTATGGGGCCCTGGTGGCGGGGGGCGCGCGGCTGTCGCAGACGGCGCGGGACTGGGCGGCGGGGGAGGGGTTCGACCTGCCCCTGCCCGAGGTGCCCGCGCGGTTGAAGGCCATCCTGCCCATCGGTCCCTGGGGGCGGCAGCGGGATCTTTGGGATGCCTCGGGCATGGCGGAATTGGCGGTGCCGATGTTCCTGATGGCGGGGTCGGAGGATCACGTCTCGGATTACCCTTCAATGCGGCGGATCTGGGCGGAGGCGCGGGGGGAGCGGCATCTTCTGACCTTCCAGGGCGCCGGGCATAATGCGGCGGCCCCGATCCCGGCGCCTTCCGAGGCCTGGGAGCGCACGGAGGGGCTGAGCTTCGTGCCCTTCGAACATTATGCCGATGCGATCTGGGACACGCTGCGGATGAACAACATCGCCCAGGGCTTTGCGCTTTGGTTCCTGGATCGGCATCTGAAGGGCCTTGCGGCAGAGGCTCCGGCGGTGCCGCTTGGGGTCACTCTGGAGCACGGACAGTGAAGGGGCGCGGGTAGCTGAACTCTTCCAGGTTGGGCGTCGTGCCGATGCGGTCGACCACGGCAAAGAGGCCGGGGGCGTGGAGCGGTGTCAGCACGCCGTGCCAGACCCCGCGATGCAGGTTGATGCCCTGGGCGCCGTTGGTGAGGAAGGCCTGGGGCGTCGCCTCGGGGCCTTTGGAGACGATGACCAGGAAAGGGTTCTGGTGCATCGGGAGGAAGGCTTGGGAGCCCTCGGGGTGGCGCTCGATCAGGGAGAAGTCGTAGGGCAGGGCGCGGGGCTCGGCCAGGAAGATCGAGATGCCGGGGCGGGCATCGGCCACGTCGATCAGGGCGCGGTCGTGGTGGCGGCGGCAGAGACCTTCGTTGATCAGGCGGAAGTCTCCGGTCGCCTCCAGCACATCGCCGAAGGGGGCGAAGGCTTCAGGGGTCAGGGGGAGGGCTTGGATATGCATGGGGGCCTCGTGGGGGTTTTGCGGCGACCGCCCGCCTGGGAGACAAGGCGCAGGAAGCGGCGGCGGTCGGTGAGTGCGGCCTCGATCAGGCCGGGCATTGCGGGTTTCAGATGGGCGGCCAGGGTGGAATGGGTCTGGTCGGGGAAGAGGATCTGGTCGGCTTCCGTGAAGCCCTGCGCCTGGGCCAGGTCGTCGGCGGCGTGCAGGATATAGGTCTGGCGGGCGCGGGATGGGGGCGCGGTCAGGTCCCTGGGCAGGGCATCGGTATGGGCGCGCCAGCGGGTCTCCCAGTCTGCGGCGGGCTGGTGCTGGGGGCCTATGGCGATCACCGCGTCGATGGGCAGGTGATGGGTGGCTTGCAGCGCCAGGAAGCCGCCCATCGAGGCGCCGAGGGCCAGGGTTTGGGGGTGTTTCGGCGCCAGGGCCAGGGTCTCGGCCAGGCCCGGCGCGGTGCCCCAGGAGCGGGTCACATCGATCAGGAAGAGGGTCGGATGGGGTCTTGTGCTGCGGGCCCATTCGGGGACCGGGGGGCGGGAGGGATCATGGCCGATCGAGGCGCAGGTGAGGATCAGGGTCTCGGTCGTGCCGGGCAGGTAGAGGAGGTGGTAGTTCCCCTCGGCCACCAGGGGCGTCATAACAGCGCCATCCTTGCCGCAAGGTCGGTCTTGATCCGGGCGATCATGAAATCGCAGAAGAGCCTGATCTTGCTGTCTTTCTGGCTGCGCGACTGCGAGAGGAGCGAGAGCTGCACCGGCAGGGGCGGCGTGGCCTCGGCCACGGGAACCAGGGCGCCCGAGGCCAGGTGCTCGGCCACTTCGAAGGCGGGTTTCAGGACGATGCCATGGCCCTCCAGCGCCCATTGGGTCAGGACGTCGCCGTCGTCAGATTCGAAGGGGCCGGAGATCTCGAAGCGGCGCAGGCCCTCGGGGGTCTGAAGGGTCCATTGGAACTCTTTCGCGCCGGGGAAGCGGAGGTTCAGGCAGTCATGGGTCGCCAGCGCCGCGCCGTCCAGGGCCATGCCGCGCCGGGCGATATAGGCGGGGGCGGCGCACAGGAGCCTTGGGCATTCGGCGATCTGGCGGACCTTCAGCGTCGAGTCCTCCAGTTGGCCGAGGTGGAAGGCCACGTCCAGCCCCTCGGCGGTCAGGTCGATGACGCGGTCCGAGAGGCGCAGGCGGATGTCGATCAGCGGGTAAAGCGCGGTGAAGGCGGGCACATGGGGCGCGATGAAGCGGCGACCGACACCCAGGGGGGCGGCCACGAAGATCACCCCGCGCGGGTTCTGCGCCACATCCATCACGGCGGCCTCGGCCTCTTCGATGGCCTCGAGCACGCGTTTGGCGCCGTCATAGAAGAGCCGCCCGTTCTCGGTCGGCTGCAGGCTTCGGGTCGTGCGGTTGAAGAGCCGGACGCCCAGGTGCTTCTCCAGCTCGGAAATCCGGGCCGAGGCCACGGCCGGAGAGGTGCGCTGATCGCGGGCCGCGGCGGACATCGAGGCGAGCTCGTAGACCCGCACGAACATTTTCAGGTTGTTCACATAGGACATTGCCCAAGCCTTCAGCTTGTCGGAGGTTTTTGAAAGTCCTGCGACATTCGCAGGATTAACAGACAAGTGCCCCCCGGTATAGGGTCAGCCAAAAGGGGAGACCGCGATGTATGACTGGATCGTCCTGTGGGATTTCGCGCAAGTTGCGGTGCGCTGGCTGCATGTGATCACGGCCATGGCATGGATCGGGTCGAGCTTCTACTTCGTGGCCCTGGACCTTGGCCTGCGCCAGGCGCCCGACCTGCCGCCCGGAGCCCATGGCGAGGAATGGCAGGTCCATGGCGGCGGCTTTTACCATATCCGCAAATATCTGGTGGCTCCGGCTGCCCTGCCCGAACACCTGACCTGGTTCAAATGGGAGAGCTATTCCACCTGGCTCTCTGGCTTTGCGCTGCTGTGCCTGGTCTATTACCAGGGCGCGCAGATGTTCCTCATCGACCCCGAGGTGATGGAGCTTCAGGTCTGGCAGGCGATTGCCATCTCGGTCGCCTCGCTGGCCTTTGGCTGGCTGGCCTATAACGCCATCTGCAAGGTCTTTGTGAACGCGAACCAGACCCTGGTCATGGTGGCGCTCTTCGTGGTCCTGGTGGGGATGAGCTGGTTCTACACCCAGGTCTTCTCGGGCAGGGCGGCGCTGTTGCACCTGGGCGCCTTCACCGCCTCGATCATGAGCGGGAATGTGTTCTTCATCATCATGCCCAATCAGCGGGTGGTGGTGGCCGATCTGAAGGCGGGGCGGAAGCCCGATCCGAAATATGGCAAGATCGCCAAGCAGCGCTCGACCCATAACAACTACCTGACGCTTCCGGTCGTCTTCCTGATGCTGTCCAACCACTATCCCTTGGTGTTTGCTACGGAATACAACTGGATCATCGCGGCGCTCGTCTTTCTGATGGGCGTGACGATCCGCCATTGGTTCAACACCCTTCACGCCCGCAAGGGGCGGCCGATCTGGACCTGGGCTGCCACGGCGCTTCTCTTCCTCGCCATCTGCTGGCTGGCCACCGCGCCGATGCGCCATCCGCCTGAAGAGGCCGCCCTGACCGGGCCAGAGATCACCCTGGCCGCCGCCCCGGGCTTCGAGGACGTGGTCTCCATCGTCCAGGGCCGCTGCTCCATGTGCCATGCCCGCGAGCCGGTGCAAGAGGGCATCCACTGGGCGCCGAAGGGGGTCCTGCTGGAGACGCAATCGGATATCCTCCGCGAGGCGCAGCGCATCTACGAACAGGCGGGCCTCACCCGCGCCATGCCGCCCGCGAACCTGTCGTACATGGAGCCCGAAGAGCGCGCCGCCATCGTTGACTGGTTCCGCTCGAGGGGTGAGGCGCTTTGACCCTGTCATAGGCCCGTCACGCAATTGCACCATAGGTTTCGCAAAAGCGTGGAGGCGATGATGACGGAAGATGTGGCGGGTCTCCTGGTGGACTATCCCGAGCCGGAGGTGGCTGACCCCGGACCGCTCTTCACCTATTCCAGCCCGGACATGCCCTGGCTGCGCCGCACCGTGATTCGGGTGGTGGAGCGTTTGTCGGGCAGCGGCCGCTTCGAGAAGCTTTACCGCCACTGGCAGGCGACCCGCGACCCCGATGCGCCGATCTTCTCGGAGGCGGTGCGGATCCTGGGCTTCGACCCCCAGGCCTCGGAGGCGGACATGGCCCATATCCCCGCCACGGGGCCATTGCTGATCGTGGCGAACCACCCGTTCGGCATCGCGGATGGGCTTTCCATCGGCCATCTGATCGCCAAGGTGCGCCCCGATGTGAAGCTGATCTGCCACTCGCTTCTGTGCAAGCCGCATGAGGCGCGGGGGGTCTTGATGCCCATCGACTTTGGCCCCGGCCCCGAGGCGCGGCGCACCTCGGCCGAGACGCGGCGGCAGGCGGTGGAGTGGCTCGATCAGGGCCATGCGCTGATCATCTTCCCGGCGGGCGGGGTTGCGACCTCGGTGACGCCTTTCGCGCGCAATGCCTCCGATTTCCTCTGGCATCCCTTCGTCGCGCGGCTGGCGCGGCGGGCGGGGGTTCAGACCCTGGCGATCTATGTCCAGGGGCGCAATTCGCGGCTTTTCCAGCTGGCGAGCCATCTGTCTTATGCGCTGCGCGTCTCGCTGATCTTCCACGAGACCCGGCGGCGGCTGAACCGGACCCTTTGGATGCGCATCGCTGCGCCGGTCGAGTGCGGGGCGATGGAGAAGGGCAATGTCGTGGCCTGGCTGCGGGCGCGGTGCTATGCCATGGCCGAAGAGGGCGGTCCGGTGGCGGAGGACGAGTTCACCTTCCCCGCGCGGATTCAGGTCTGAAGACTGCGGGCCTCGCGCCGCAGGGCGCGGGTCAGGGGGGCCAGGGCCTCGGCGGTCAAGCGGTTGAATTGCCAGTACAAAGGCACCCTCAGCCCGGTGTGGGGAATGAGTTCCACCAGGGCGCCTGAGGCGAGATGGGCGCGGACAAGCTGGACCGGGTTCATCCCCCAGCCGAGCCCCGAAAGGCAGGCATCGACGAAGCCCTGCGAGGAGGCGATGCGGTGGCATTGCAGCGCCAGCCTCCGCCCGGTCTGCGCCGCGACCCAGGCCTCTTGCAGCCGGTCCTTGTCGTTGAACCTCAGCGCCGGGGCGCGGGAGAGGCTGGCCGCGTCGACCGTTGCGAACCAGCGCGCGGCAAATTCCGGGGCGCAGGTCGCCAGGTAATGCAGGGCGCCCAGGGGGATCGTGTCGCAGCCCTGCAAAGGCCCGGGATGCGAGGTGATGGCGCCGACGACCTCGCCCGACTTCAAGAGCTCCTGGCTGTGGTCCTGGTCGTCGATCACCACGTCGAACAAAAGCCCTTCGACGCTGGCCAGCGCGGGCATGACCCAGGTCGCCAGGCTGTCGGCATTCAGCGCGATGCGGGTGACGGCGGGGCCCGAGGTCAGCCGCAGCTCCGCCGCAAGCGATTGATGCAGAAGCGAGATTTCCTCGTGGTGGCGCACCAGGCGCAGGCCGGTCACCGTGGCCTCGCAGGGCTGGCCGCGGCGGATCAGCAGCGTCCCCGTGGCCTCCTCCAGCGCCTTGATCCGCTGCGAGATGGCCGAGGGCGTGACGCCAAGATCCGCCGCCGCGAGGTCGAAGGCGCCCCTTCGGTGGACGGCAGCAAGGGCGGCCAACTGGGCGGGGTCGAACATTAGCCTCTCTTCATCGGCGGCAGAAGGTTTAATTTGATTGAACCCGCAAGGCAGGGCAGGTCAAGGGAAAAGGAGACAAGCTTGACCCCAGCCGCGATGACCCATCCCGCCATGGCCCCATACCCTCGGCTCAGCCTTGCCCGGGAGCGTGCCGCCTCGCTCTCCCGATTGACCCCGAGGGCAATCCCATGCTGACCCCGCTGATCCAGGGTTTCTTCACCGGGCTCAGCCTGATCCTGGCCATCGGGGCGCAGAATGCCTTCGTGCTGCGCCAGGGCATAAGGCGCGAGCATGTCCTGGCCGTGGTTGCGGTCTGCGCCATCTCGGACGCCCTGCTGATCGCGGCGGGGGTGGCGGGCTTCGGCACGGTGACCCAGGCCTTGCCCTGGCTCGTCCCCGCCATGCGCTGGTTCGGAGCGGCCTTCCTGGCCTGGTATGGCTGGCAGCGCCTGCAAGCCGCGCGCAAGGGGGGCGAGGCGCTCCGCCCCGCCGACGCCGCCCCCGCGCCGCTCCGCCAGGTCCTGGGCACCTGCCTCTTGCTCACTTGGGCCAATCCCCATGTCTACCTCGATACGATGGTTCTCCTCGGTTCGATCTCGACCCAGCACACCCCGCACGAGGCCACCTTCGGCCTCGGCGCCGCGATTTCCTCCCTGACCTTCTTCGCCGCCCTGGGCTTCGGCGCCCGCCTCCTGGCCCCCCTCTTCGCCAAACCCCGAGCCTGGGTCATCCTGGAACTCATCGTCGGCCTGACCATGTGGACCATCGCCGCCAGCCTGCTTTTGGGCTGATCCTTTCAACTTGGCCCAAATATCCACGGGGATTTTCAAGGGGGGCGTGCCCCCCTTGAAGCGGGGGTGCGGGGGCGGCAGCCCCCGCTTTCCCCCGTTGCCCCCCCCACCGCACGCAATGGTTACCAGACCTTTAACCCTTTTCCCCATCCTCCCCGGTCAAAGCGATTTCCCCCGGAGGTTTCGATGGCGAACAAGACGTCCCTGCAACTCCTGCCCTATCTGGCGCCCTCCCAGGCCCAGAAGCATGTGACCTATAACGCGGCCATCCAGCTTCTGGATGTGCTGGTCCAGACCTCGGCCGAGAGCCGTTTCCTGACCTCTCCGCCCGTGGCCCCGGTCGCGGGGGACAGCTATATCGTGGGCGCGGGCGCCAGCGGGGATTGGACGGGAGAGGACAATTCCGTCGCCGTCTACAACGGTTCCTTCTGGGACTTCTACGAGCCCAAGACCGGCTGGCGCGTCTGGGTTCAGGGCGAGGGCGCCGAGGCGGTCTATGACGGCACCGACTGGACGACCTCGGCCGACCGGCCCGAGCGCGTCGCGCGGCTGGGCATCGCCGCCGACAGCGATGACACCAACCGCCTGGCCCTGTCGTCCGACGCCAGCCTCTTCAACAACGCGGGCACCGGCCACCAGCTGAAGATCAACAAGGCGGGCTCGGCCAACACCGCCTCGATCCTCTTCCAGACCGGCTTCTCGGGCCGGGCCGAGATGGGGACCGTGGGCAATGACGACTTCGTCCTGAAAGTCTCGCCCGATGGCACGACCTTCCTGAACGGCATCACGATCGAGGCCGCGACCGGGCGCCTGGTCGCGGCGCGGGGGATCAAGGTCTCCCCGGTCGCAGGCGACCCCTCCGCGCCCGAGAACGGCGACATCTGGTACAATTCGACCACCGGCAAGCTGCGCATCCGCCAGGGTGGCACCACGGTGGACCTGGTCGACCTGGCCCTGGGCTCGGAGCAGCTGGTGAACAAGGGCCTGCCCAATGGTTATGCGGGGCTCGATTCCGCGGGCCGCGTGCCTGCCACGCAGCTGCCCTCTTACGTCGATGACGTGCTGGAGTTCACCAATTTCGCCGCCTTCCCCGACTCGGGCGAGCTTGGCAAGATCTATGTCGCGCTCGACACCAACAAGACCTGGCGCTGGTCGGGTTCGGCCTATGTCGAGATCTCGCCCGGGCCCGGCAATACCGACCAGCTGACCGAGGGTTCGACCAACCTTTACTTCACCGCGCCCCGGACGCTGGGCACCGCGCTGACCGGCTTTGTCGCGGCGGGCAGCCGGACGGCCATCACCGCCTCCGATACCGTGCTGACGGCGCTGCAGAAGACGCAGAAATACCATGCCGACCTTTCGGCCGTGGCCTTTGGCGGCAGCTTTGCCGATCTGACGGCCAAGCCCACGACCATCGCGGGCTATGGAATCACCGATGCGGTGGATCTGGGCTCGACGCAGACGATCAGCGGGACCAAGACCTTTTCCGGCACGGTGACCTTCTCCGGCCCCCTGACCTCGGTGGACAGCAACTTTACCGTCCGCGACAATGCCGATGCCAACAAGAAGGCGCGGTTCGAGCTTTCCGGCGTGACCACCGGGACGACCCGTGTCCTGACCGTGCCGGATCTCGACGGCGAGCTGGTCCTGTCCGAGGAGGATTTCCCGACCCGCGCCGCCTTCGTTGCCTGGGCCCCGGGCAAGACTCCCTCGATTGGCCGCGTCATCACGGCAGAGGGCTATCGCTATCGCTATATCGGCAGCGGCACGGCGATTTCGGACCTGCCGGGCTGGGTGCCCGATGGCACGGCCACGGCGGTGCATTTCGGCGCCGACCTGACCGGCGTGGTCTCGGCCATCCCCGATGTCTCGGCCCTGATCGACTATGTCCAGGCCCAGGGCGGCGGCATCGCCAAGCTTCCGGCGGGCACCTATCACTGGCCGGGGTCCTTGCAGAAAGAGGGCCTGACCAACGTCATCCTTGAAGGCGAGGGCAACCGCACGCGCCTGGTGCGCCAGGGCAACCAGACGGCGGCGGCGCTGCGGTTTTACGCGGGCACCAACAACCGCATCCGCTCGATGCTTCTGGAATGCGGCGGCTATTCGGGGCGCGGCTTCGTCATCCAGGACCGCTTCACCGGGATCGAGGATGTCGAGTGCAACAACTGCCCCGACCGTCCCTTCGGCATGCAGGGCGGCGGCGACACGTCCTGGGGGATCGACAGCGAGGGCCGCACCTCGGATGACGGCGCCTTCACCACGGCGACCTTCTTCCCCATGGGCTGCTGGCTGGAGGAATGCCGGGTGACCCGCGCGGGCAACACCGCCTTCAGCCAGAAGCAGATGCACCATTCCCGCATCACGCGCTGCGTCTGCCAGAATGTCTTCTCTGAGGGCATCACGATCGACAAATGCGACTGGTCGGTGGTGACGGGCAACACGCTTCTGGACGTGTCCAAGGTCAGCGTGACGGAGTTCCCCGACCTGGACGCCGGGAGCGGCTTCCTGACGGCGGGCGGCGGCGGGGTCGGCGGCGTGGGGATCGACGGGGCGACCGGCTCGCGCTTTGCCAAGAACACGATCATCGGCGTGAACACCGATATCACGGTGCGCAACAACCGGATCAAGGCGGCGATCAACCTGGTCAACAACATCCAGGCCTCGAACGGGATCCAGATCGAGGGCAACTATTTCTCGGATGCCAAGGCCGGGATCTGGCTGAAGGGGACGGTGTCGGGCGCGTCGGACAACAACTATCGCCATGTGATCACGGACAATGTCTTCGACACGATGGGGACGGGGCCGGGGACCTCGACCGCCCAGTTCGGAGCGATCTGGATCGACGCGGGCTGCACCGACAACGTGATCTCGGGCAACACCCAGATCGGAGGCGCGACCCTGATCACCGGAGGAGTCTCGACCAATGTCATCGACGCGACGGCCGCGGCGGTGCCCTGGCTGACGCCGCCCGCTGGGGAATATGTCTTGACCACGATCGGCGCGGGCGCAGCCGCCACGACCTCGGCCGGAGCGGCGGGGCGCATTGAACTCTTCCCCTTTGCGCCGCGCACCGATCACTTCGCCACGGGCCTTGCGATCAACGTGACCACCGGCGTGGCCGCCGCGCTTGCGAAGTTCGTGATCTATGACAGCGACCAGTTCAGCCGCCCGGGCTCTCTCGTCTACGAATCCGGCGACATGAACCTGGCGACCACCGGGGTCAAGACCGTGACGATCTCGCTGACCTTCCGGCAGAACCGGACCTACTGGATCGGCGCCCGCCATCCCTCGACCGCGACGATCTCGGTCTGGAACATCAATGCGACCCCCGACCTGAACGGGGGAGCGCCGGTCGCCTCCGCCCGCAAGACCCCGCGGCGGACCCTGGCCTATGCCACGCCCGCAACCACGACCTGGGGCTGGAACAGCGGCGAGATCTCGAACGGCCTGCCCCCGGCGATCTGGCTGAAAGTCTGAAAGGAAAGACCCGGCACCGCGAGGCGCCGGGTCTTTTCATTTCGTCACAAGCCCTTGGCTCAGGCAGCGGCCTTGGCCTTCAGGATGTCCTTCTTGATCGCCAGGGCGTCCGACGACAGCTCGTCGTCCTTGGCCTTCAGGAGGAAGGCATCCAGACCGCCCCGGTGATCGACCGACCGCAGCGCGGCGGCGGTGATGCGCAGCTGGAAGCTGCGGCCCAGGATGTCCGAAATCAGCGTGATCTCGTTCAGGTTGGGCAAGAACCGACGACGGGTCTTGTTGTTGGCGTGGCTGATCTTGTTGCCAGACATCGGGCCTTTGCCCGAGAGTTCGCAGACGCGCGACATCGTGGTGTTCCTTCGTGTGTCAAGACGAGAACACCGCCCACAAGGCGGCGTCCGAATTCGATTGACGTCGCTTTAGGTGGAATCGCCCGGAAGGTCAAGCGGGGAACGGGCCCCGCGTGGCGAACCCGGGGCGATCTCTTGCAGAAGCGCGCGCGCGGCCTCCTCCGCCCCGCGCCCCTGGGCCACTTCGGCCCCCAGGGCCTCCATCCGCGCCCGGATCCTGGGCTCGGTCAGCACCGCCAGAAGCCCCTGGCGCAGCTCCTCTTCGAACCAGTGCCGCGCCTGGTCCGCCCTTGTCCGCGCCCAATGTCCCTGGGTCCGTCGCCAGTCGACCAGCCCCCGGATCGCCTCCCAGGCCTCCGCCAGCCCCCGCCCCTCGGCCGCCGAGACCGCCAGGGCCAGAGGCCCGCCCTCCGGGTCCTGGGGCCGGTGCCGCATCAGCCGCAGGGCGCCCTTGTAATCGGCCAGGGTCCGCTCCGCCTGGGCCCGCAAGGCGCCATCGGCCTTGTTGACCAGGATCACATCCGCCATCTCCATGATGCCGCGCTTGACGCCCTGCAGCTCATCCCCCCCCGCAGGCGCCAAAAGCAGGACGAAAACGTCACAAAGCGCCGCCACCACGGTTTCCGACTGGCCCACCCCCACCGTCTCGATCAGCACCACGTCAAAGCCCGCCGCCTCGCAAAGCGCCACCGCCTCCCGCGTGCGCCGCGCCACGCCGCCCAGCTCCGACCGGCTGGGAGAGGGCCGGATAAAGGCGCGCGGATCGCGGGAAAGCCGCTCCATCCGCGTCTTGTCCCCCAGGATCGAGCCCCCGGTCCGCGCCGAGGACGGGTCCACCGCCAGGACCGCGACCTTCAGCCCCTCTCCGGTCAGCATCAGCCCAAAGGCCTCGATGAAGGAGGATTTCCCCACACCGGGCGTCCCCGTCAGCCCGATCCGCAGCGCCTGGCGCCGGGGCAGGGCGGACATCAGCTCCAGCGCCTCGGCCCGGTGATCGGGCCTTTGGCTCTCGACCAGGGTGATGGCACGGGCGAGCGCCCGGCGGTCGCCTTGAGAAAGGGCTTCAGAGAGTTGGGCGATATCCATGCGCCCTTTGTGGCAAAAGCCGGGGCAGGGGGGAAGGGGGCAGGGCGTCGCGGGTCCCGGGGTGTACCCCGGGCTACGCGGCGGCGAGAGAGCGAGGACCCTGCGGAGGTCGCGCTGGTGGGGGGCTTGGCGCGCGCGCCGGGCAGGGATCTCCCGCACCCAGGACAAGAAGCGGGGGTTTCACACCCCCGCACCCAAGACAAGAAGCGGGGGTTTCACACCCCCGCACCCAGGACAAGAAGCGGGGGTTTCACACCCCCGCACCCAGGACAAGAAGCGGGGGTTTCACACCCCCGCACCCCCGTGGGATATTTGAGCCAATGTGAAAGGGGAAGGGCGCGGGTTCGGGCCGCAGCGCTGGGTCGGGTGCGTGATCTCACGCATCTTGGTGTCTGGCTTTTGCGCTTGCCTCACGCTGAGGCGCTACATAAGCTTTGAGTCACCCTTGGGACCCACAATATGTTGCAGAAACGACTGCCCCCCTTCGTCGCAGAGAACTACGAATGCCACGAGTGGAAACATGCCAGCGCCATCCTTTCGCAGGATTTTCCGCAAGAATGGGCCGATATCATGGCTGTCCTGACAGCTTTGCGGCTGAAGAAGTCATGGATCGCGGTGGGCGGCGGCAACAAGTCGAAGCTGGCCGGGTTCTTTGACGCCTTTCTGGGGGCCCGAGGATGGCAGGAGAAGCAGTTCCAGACCGCCATCATTGTCGATGACCAACGGGTGGATTCTCCGACCCACAAGATCGATTGCTATCGGAACGGGGTCGCGCTTGAAATCGAGTGGAACAACAAGGATCCCTTCTTTGACCGGGATCTGAACAACTTCCGCCTCTTGTTTGACCTGCGTGCCGTCAGCGTCGGGGTGATCGTGACGCGCGCCGACGAGCTGCAAGATATTTTTAACCATCTTGGACGAGGATCGTCCTATGGTATGTCGACGACCCATATGTCAAAGCTCCTGCCTCGGATCGAAGGTGGCGGCGGTGCTGGCTGTCCACTGTTGGTCTTCGGGATACGGAAATCGCTTTATGAAGAGGACGACGCATGACCACGGCTGCTGACGATCTTCGGGCCAAAGTGGCGGGGCGGAAGTTCCGGACGATTCTGGCGGATCCGCCGTGGCAGTTCGAAAACCGGACGGGCAAGATGGCGCCCGAGCACAAGCGTCTGTCGCGGTATCCGACGATGACGCTGGAGGAGGTCTGCGGGCTTCCGGTGCGCGAGGTCGCAGCCGATACGGCGCATCTTTACCTTTGGGTGCCGAACGCGCTTTTGCCGGATGGTCTGCGTGTCATGCAGGACTGGGGTTTTTCTTATAAAAGCAACATCATCTGGTACAAGATCCGCAAGGATGGCGGACCCGATCGGCGCGGCGTCGGATTCTATTTCCGCAATGTGACCGAGGTTTTGCTGTTCGGGGTGCGCGGCAAGAATGCACGCACCTTGGCGCCGGGGCGCAGTCAGGAAAACATCATCTCGTCGCAAAAGCGCGAACACAGCCGCAAGCCGGATGAGCAATATGGTCTGATCGAAAGATGCAGCCCCGAAGACCGGCTGGAGCTTTTTGCGCGCGGTCCAAGGGCCGGGTGGGAGGTCTGGGGCAATCAGGCGGACGAATACACGCCCACCTGGAACACCTATGCGAACCATTCACAGGCGGGACGGACGCCTGACGAGGTAGTCGTTCCCGGGGCGGTCGCTGCGTCCTGAGCCTTTGCGGCCCTCCGGGGGATTGGGCCTTCGCCATGGGGCAGGGCTTTGGTGATGTTTGCCGCCCTCACCCATCCATTCCCTAACAACTCCTTAACCCGCCCGACCAAGCCCTTGTTGTCGCTAAGTTATCCCCCCTTTGCACGCGTGCAAAGCCCCCACCTTTCCCGCCCCGCTCTCTTCCGGTATAAGCCGGGCATGTCCCAGAACCCGCCCAATCTCCGCCCCGACCTCGCGCCCCGTGCGCTGATCACCGATGCCCCCCGCCCGGGCCAGCCGACCATCGGCATGGTCTCCTTGGGCTGCCCCAAGGCCCTGGTGGACTCAGAACGCATCCTGACCAGGCTCCGGGCCGAGGGCTACGCGATCTCGCCCGACTACCAGGGGGCCGAGGCGGTCATCGTCAACACCTGCGGCTTCCTGGACTCGGCCAAGGCCGAGAGCCTGGCCGCCATCGGCGAGGCCCTGCAGAACAACGGCAAGGTCATCGTCACGGGCTGCCTCGGGGCCGAGCCGGAGTATATCACCGGCGCCCATCCCAAGGTCCTGGCCGTGACCGGGCCTCACCAGTATGAGCAGGTCCTGGACGCCGTCCACAAAGCGGTTCCCCCCGCGCCCGATCCTTTCATCGACCTTCTCCCCGCCACCGGCGTGACCCTGACGCCGCGCCATTACAGCTACCTCAAGATCTCCGAGGGCTGTAACCACAAATGCAAGTTCTGCATCATCCCCGACATGCGCGGCCGCCTGGTCAGCCGCCCCGCCCATGCCGTCCTGCGCGAGGCCGAGAAGCTGGTCGAAGCCGGGGTGCGGGAGCTTTTGGTGATCTCCCAGGACACTTCCGCCTATGGGGTGGATATCAAGCATGGCCTGTCCCCCTGGAAGGGTGCCGAGGTCCGGGCCCATATCACCGACCTCGCCCGCGAGATGGGGGCGCTCGGTGCCTGGGTGCGGCTCCACTACGTCTACCCCTACCCCCATGTCCGCGACCTGGTGCCCCTGATGGCCGAGGGCCTGATCCTGCCCTATCTCGACATCCCCTTCCAGCACGCCCACCCAGATGTGCTTCGCCGCATGGCGCGGCCTGCGGCGGCGGCCAAGACCCTGGACGAGATCGCCGCCTGGCGGAGGGATTGCCCCGATATCATCCTGCGGTCGACCTTCATCGTGGGCTATCCGGGAGAGACCGAGGCGGAGTTCCAGACCCTGCTCGACTGGCTCGACGAGGCGCAACTCGACCGCGTCGGCGCCTTCCAATATGAAAACGTGGCAGGCGCGCGGTCGAATGACCTCCCCGACCATGTGCCCGACGAGGTCAAGCAAGACCGCTACGACCGCTTCATGGAGAAGGCGCAAGCCATCTCGGAGGCCAAGCTGGCGGCCAAGGTGGGGACCACGATCCAGGTCATCGTGGATGAGGTGGACGAGGACGGCGCCACATGCCGGACGAAGGCGGATGCGCCCGAGATCGACGGGAATTTGTTCATCGACGAGGGCTTCGAGGCGCTGAAGCCGGGGGATATCGTGACGGTCGAGGTGGACGAGGCCGGGGAGTATGATCTGTGGGGAAAATTGGTCTGATCGCAGCGGGGCTGGCCCTTTGGCCAGCCCTTGCCTTCGCAGAGGACACCAGCGCCGTCTTGCAACGCATGGACCGCGTCATTGCGACCCTGCCTTGTGTGGCCTCCGTCGAAATGGTCGAGACGGCCCTTGATGTGCGCGATTGCCACGGCAATCAGCTTCGCTTCATGCCCAACAACCTCAAGGTCGATCTCGATGCGGCCGAGGGCGAAGCAGAGAAGGACCGGATCACACGGGACTTCTTGGAAAAAGGCCTGGCTGCGATGGCGGGCATCACCATGCCGGCCCTGGATCAGCTGGAGGCCAGCCTGGTCCCGGTGCTACGCCCGGCCGGGTATTTCACGGCGGCCGGAGATGGCCCGGACCGGATGGTCTTTCAGCCCTTCATGGCGGGGCTCGACCTGGGCTATGCGCTGGACAAGCCCGGCAGCCTGGCCTTCCTGTCGCAATCCATGGCCGATGAGCTGGGGCTTGGCCTGCCCGAGGTGGACGCACTGGCCCGCAAAAACCTGGCCGCACGACTGCCCGAAGTGATCTGGGAGGTGGCGCAAGAAGACCCCTGGATCGGCTGGGCCTATCTGGATGAGACGCTGGAAGGCAGCCTGCTAACCGTACCCGAGGCTTTCACCGATCTGGCGAAGGCCCGGGGCGACCTGGTGATCATGCATCCCGAAAAGGGCATTCTTCTGGTCATGGCCCGGGAGGATGCGCCTTTGGAACAATTGCGCGCCCTTGCATTGGAAAAGTTCAAGTCCTCGGGACATGGCATCACGCCCGAACTCTTCCTTTGGCACGCGGGCGCCATCCTTCCGCTTCCCTGAGCCACCCCCTCTCCGCCGCGCCCCGGGCTTGACCCGGGGCCTCGACTTCTGCGCGAGGCGGCGGGGTGAACCCCGCCCTGCCGCTTCGCCCTTAAGGGATGCACGAACCAAGGCGCGTGGAACGGGTCGATCGTGCCGCTTCCGTCTCGCGGCTCGGCTACACAAGCCCCCCTGGATCCAGTCTTCGAGCTGTGATTTCAAAGTCACTGAGGACCCGAGGTCCGGCGCGGAAAGTCAAAGTGGCATTCTCGTCGTCCCCAAAGCCACCGGTGAACGGTTTCGGCCGTGAGGTCATCCTTGTCCAGCCGAAGCCGCAAGATTCCTATCCGCCCCTTCCCCCACCCATGCTACCCTCCCCCCCGCGAACGGGAACCCGTCGCCTTTGGGAGGGACACCATGAACATTTCGAAAGCTTTCTTCATCACCGGAGCGCTCTGGCTCCTCTTCGGCATGGGCCTCGGCATGCATATGGGGGCGTCCGAGAACTTTACGCTTGCCCCCGTGCATGCCCATGTCAACCTTCTGGGCTTCACGCTCATGACGCTCTTTGGCCTCTCTTACCGGCTGGTGCCCAAGCTCGCCGAGGGGCTCTTCGGGAGGCTCCATTTCTGGGGCCACCAGATCGGCACCCTGGTCACGCTGGCGGGGCTTTACCTGCTCCTTTCGGGGACCATGCCGGCGATCGTGCCGGTCATGGCGGCGGCCGAGGGGGTGGTCTTCCTCGCGACCCTGGCCTGGCTCGTCAACCTGATCCGCAACCTCTGAGGCGCTTGGGCGCGCCAGCGCGAAGGCCGGACAGTCTCTTGCCATGGGAGCGGGGGCCCAAGCTGCCCCCGGCCCCAGATGTCACCGCGCTGCCCCGGGCTTGACCCGGGGCCTCGCTTTTTCTGCCCCCCCTTATGGCCACCCGCCGCAGCCCGGACCTCGGCGCCTTGGAATTGAACGCCGGGATTCAACTGTTCCGTTGCGCACAGTCACTGTGCTGAGCCAGAAGTAGCCTATTGAAATCGCAAGGTTTTCACCCTTTATCACGCGAGGGTGAAGCCCCTTGCGGGCGCTTTCACCCGCCCCCAGATCGGTTGGGCAAGGCAGGGAGATGCCGGACCTGATGAGGTCGACACGACATCTCCAGACTGCCCCGCTGACCGCCGTGCCCCAAACTGAACCAGGGGACGGCACCCTAAGGAGACGACAACATGATCCGCAAAAGCATCCTCTTCGTGGCCTTGGCCTCGACCCTCGCCGCTGGCACCGCCTTCGCCGGAACCCAGGTTTCGGGCACCGTCGCCAAGGTCGACGCCGCCCAGGGCTATGTCTGGCTGGACAACGGCGTGAAGTATGACGTTGGCACCGACTTCGCCCATGGCGTCCTGCCGGGCAACGGCGTCTCGCTGGTCGTGGTGCAGAACGGCACCGGCTTCGACGTCGTCTCGGCCCAGCCCGCCGGCCTGTAACCCAACCTTCCAATCCCTGAAAACACAAAGGAAAACATCATGATCCGCAAAAGCATCCTCTTCGTCGCCCTCGCCGCCTCCCTGGCCTCGGGTGCCGCCTTCGCCGCCAACAAGGTCTCGGGCAGCGTGACCCAGATCGATGGGCCGAACGGCTATGTCTGGGTCGAGGGCGTGCGCTATGACGTGGGCACCGACTTCGCCACCGGCCTGACGCTGGGCAACCAGGTCGAGCTGGTGACCGTGCAGAACGGCACCGCGCAAGACGTGGTCCACGCCTCGCACGCGGGCTTCTGAGCGCTCCCAAGGCGTTCCTCGTGACGACGCCCAGGGGTCCCTTCGGGGGCCCCTTTACTGTTTCGCCGCCTCGGCCAGCCAGAGCCGGACCGAGGTCACGACATGGGCAAAGCGGTCGCCGCCGAGGTTGACCCCGCCATACCAGCGCGTGACCACGACGATGCGGCCCCGCCTGCCCTCGCGCTCCAGCATCTTGAGGATCACGGCCGAGGCGCCGCTTTCGCCGTCGTCATCCTTCAGCGCCGTGCCATCGGGCAACAGGGCGGCCCAGGTGTTATGCGTGGCTTTGGCGAATTTCTTCTGGGATTTCAGGGCGGTCAGAAAGGACTTGATCGCGGCCGCGTCGGCCACCTCTCCCCCTGAGGCGGCATAACGCGAGCCCCGATCCCGCACGGTGTCCATGATCTGCAACATCGCGCCAGCCTAGCAGGCGCTTGCGCGGGCCGGAACCCCCGGCCATAAGGCGCCATGCTGCCCATTCACGCCATCCTGCCAGAGCTTCGCGCGGCCCTGACCTCGGGCCAGGCTGTCTTGCAGGCGCCCCCGGGGGCGGGCAAGACCACGATCGTGCCGCTGGACCTGCTGGATCGGGTCCAGGGCCGCATCCTGCTTCTCGAGCCCCGCCGCCTTGCCGCCCGCGCCGCGGCCGAGCGCATGGCCGAAACGCTTGGGGAAAGCTGCGGCCAGACGGTCGGCTACCGCATAAGGGGCGAGGCCAAGGTCAGTGCCCAGACCCGCATCGAGGTCGTGACCGAGGGCATCTTGACCCGGATGATCCAGTCGGACGCCGAGCTTCCCGGCATCGGCTGCGTCATCTTCGACGAATTCCACGAACGCAGCCTCCATGCCGACCTGGGGCTGGCTCTGACGCTCGAGATCCGGGGCGCGCTGCGGCCGGACCTGGTCATCCTCGTGATGTCGGCCACCCTGGATGCCGCCCCGGTCGCGGCGCTGATGGGGGCGCCCGTCGTGACTTCCGAGGGGCGCGCCTTTCCGGTCGAGACCCGCTGGCTGGGCCGCTCGCCGGAGCGTTTCGAGCCCGCCATGGCCGGGTTGATCCGGGAGGCGCTGGAGGAGACGGAGGGCGGGCTTCTGGCCTTCCTGCCCGGCGAGGGCGAGATCCGGCGGGTCCAGGGCCTTCTCGGAGACCTGCCGGGCTGCACGGTGCTGCCGCTTTATGGTGCCATGGATTTCGCGGCGCAGCGGGCGGCCTTGGGGCCGGTGCCGGGGCGCCGCGTGGTGCTGGCGACTTCGATTGCGGAAACCTCGCTGACCCTGCCCGATATCCGCGTCGTGGTCGATGGCGGCAAGTCGCGCCGCGCCCGCTTCGACCCGGCCTCCGGCATGGCGCGGCTGGTGACCGAACGGGTGACCAAGGCCGAGGCCGAACAGCGCCGGGGCAGGGCGGGGCGTGTGGCGCCCGGCATCTGCTACAGGCTTTGGACAAGGGGAGAGGAGGGCGCCCTCGCCTCCCATCCCCCGGCCGAGATCGAAAGTGCGGACCTTGCGCCGCTTGCCCTGGAGCTGGCGCTTTGGGGGGAGGAGGCTCTGCCCTTCCTGACGCCCCCGCCCGCCGCACCTTTGGCCGAGGCCAAGGCGCTTTTGGAAAGCCTCGGCGCCGTGGAGAAGGGCCGGATCACCGCCCATGGCCGCGCCCTGGCCGCGCTGCCTGTACATCCGCGCCTGGGCCATATGCTGATGATCGCCGGGCCCTCCGCCGCCCCCTTGGCCGCCCTGATGGAGGACCGCGACCCGCTGAAAGGCGCGCCGCCTGACCTGGCCCTGCGGGTCAAGGCACTGGAAAACCCCGGGGCCTTTGCGCGCGAACATCCCTATGAGATCAACCGGCTGGCCCTGGACCGCATCCGGCTCGAGGCGAAACGGCTCTCCCGTGCCGTGCCGGGGCAGGACCGGGGCCAGGACCGGGAGCCCAGCCTGGGCCAGATGGCGGCCCTGGCCTATCCGGACCGCGTGGGGCTGCGCCGCAAGGGGGATCAGCCGCGCTGGCTGCTCTCTGGCGGCAAGGGGGCGGCGATGCCCCCCGGCACGCCCCTGTCCGAGGCGCGGCTCCTGGTCGCCACCGACCTGGATGGCGACCCGCGCGAGGCCACGATCCGCCAGGCCGTGACCCTGACCGAGGCCGAGCTGCGTGCCGTCCATGGCGCCCGGATCGCCTGGCGCGAGACCTGCGCCTATAGCCGCCGCGAGGGCCGCATCCTGTCGCGCCGCCAGGAGTGTTTCGGCGCCCTGGTGCTGGAGGACCGCATCTGGGAGGCCCCGCCCGAGGCGATCTCCCGCGCTGCCTTTGACGGCCTGCGCGAGTTGGGCCTGCCCTTCACCCCCGCCGCCCGCCGCCTGCGCGCCCGCATCGCCTTGACCCGCGGCGAGGGCTGGCCCGAGGTGACCGATGCCGCGCTCTTGGCCGAGCCCGACTGGCTTCTGCCCTGGCTGGCCAAGAGCAAGACCGATGCCGACCTGCGCGGCCTTGACCTGACCGAGGCCCTCTTGGGGCTCTTGTCCTGGGAGCAGAGGGCCGAGCTCGACCGCCTGGCGCCCGCGCATTTCGAGACGCCCTTGGGCCGCAAGGTGCCCATCGACTACGAGGGCGAGAACCCGGCCATCGAAATCCGCCTGCAAGAGATGTTCGGCGTGACGGTCCATCCCGTGGTGGGCGCCGCGCGCAGGCCCTTGCGCGTGACGCTCTTGAGCCCGGGGCAGAAGCCCATCCAGGTGACGATGGATATCCCCGGCTTCTGGCGGTCGTCCTATGCCGATGTGCGCAAGGACATGCGCGGCCAATATCCGCGCCATCCCTGGCCCGAGGACCCGACCGAGGCCGAGCCCACCCTGCGGGCGAAACCGCGCGGGACGTGAAGGGGACCCGGGGTATGCAACGGGCAACGCAGACCCGGCCGAGCGCCCCTTGGCCCGACTGTCGCTCTGCTTCAGCCGCGTAGCCCGGGGTATACCCCGGGGATCAAACGAAAAAGGCCCGCCGATGGGGCGGGCCTTGGGTTGGGTTTCGAGGGCGCGCTTAGCGGCGGCGGTCGCGCCGGGCAGACATCGGCTGGAAGGCCACGCCGACATGGGCCTCGCAATAGGGCTTGCCGGCCACGGAGGGCAGGCCGCAGAACCAGAAATCCTCGGTCGCGGGGTCGCCGATCGGCCATTTGCAGGTCCTTTCGGTCAGCTCCATCAGCGTCAGCTTGCGGGCGCGCTTTTCCACCTCGCGCACCGAGGCCAGGGCCTCGGGCGAGATCTCGTTGGCGGAAGGCTGCGGCGGCAGGGGCTGGCCTGCCGGGATGATGACCTTGCGCGCGGGCATCGGCACCACGGCGGGCACATCGGCCACCGGGGCGGCCGCGGCGGGGGCGGGTTGCGGCGCCGGGGCGGGGGCCGGGGCGGGCTTGGGCGCGGGCTCGGCCTTGACCGGCTCGGGCTTGGGCGCGGGGGCAGGGGCGGCGGGGGCTGCGACCGGGGCGGCCTCCTCGGCCTCTTCCTCGCCCGGTCCCACGCGGTTGGACAGGCCCAGGCGATGCACCTTGCCGATCACGGCATTGCGCGTCACGCCGCCCAGTTCCTTGGCGATCTGGCTGGCGGATTGACCCTCGCCCCACATTCTCTTGAGCGTCTCGACGCGCTCGTCGGTCCAGGACATGGGCTCACCTCTTTCCGCTGATCTGCCCGTCCATCGTCATTAAGGAGGGGCCATGGGTCAATACAAGGCCGGGGGGGCAGAATCAAGGCGCGAATCGTTTGATTGCGAATCAGCGTCGGGAGGCAGGGGCAAGGGAAGGGGTGGCAGGGGGCGGGAAATGGCGCCATGATGGGCCCATGTGCGGACGCCTGACCCTGACCCATCCGAACGAGGCGCTGGCGGCGCTGTTCGCGGCCACGCCCTCGAACGATCTGCCGCAGGGGCCGATCTACAACCTCTGCCCGACGGAGCAGGTACCCGTGGTGACCTCGGACGGGGGCAGGCGGCTGCGACCTATGCGCTGGGGGCTGGTGCCTCCGTGGTACAAGACGCCGACCGATGGGCCGCTGATCATCAATGCGCGGTCCGACACCGTGGCCGAGAAGCCCGCCTTCCGCGAGGCGATCCGCCAGCGGCGCTGCATCCTTCTGGCGAGCGGGTTCTATGAATGGAGCGCCGGAGAGGGGAAGGAGCGGCTGCCCTGGCATATCACGCGCAGCGATGGCGCTCCGCTGGCGCTGGGGGCGCTGTGGAGCCAATGGGGGGAGATGGCAACCTGTGCGGTGGTGACGCTGGAGGCGGGGCCGAACCTTGAACATATCCACGACCGCGAGCCCTTGATCCTGGAGCCTGAGGACTGGCCCCTGTGGCTGGGCGAGGCGGGGCATGGGGCGGCACGGTTGATGAAGGCGACAGCGCCGGGGGTCTTGCAGAGCCACAGGGTGGGCAAGGCGGTGAACTCGAACCGGGCCAGCGGGCCCGAGCTGATCGAAAGGGTCTGAGGGGGCGCTCCTGACCGGCCCTGTCCTTGGGCGGGCTCTGCCGACTGCGGCCCTGGCGCTCTTGCGGTGACCTGGGCCCTGCCGACTGCGAGGCTGGGTGATTGCGGTGGGGTGGAGCGCTGGCGGGGGGCTCTGCCGACCCTGGCCGCGACGCGCCTTCGGGACCGGGGCCCTGCCGACTGGGCCGGTTCAGCGGTGACAGCGACCCGGTTTCCCGCAGGGCGGATGGCGTCTCGGCAAAGGCCTCTTCCGGCTGCCCTGCGTCCGCTTGCCAAGACAGGTTTGCGACCTTCGGGTGAGGCCGCCCAAGGACCTTGCTTGACAGGGCAGAGGGTGGCGGCCCAACGTCAGGTCAGGTCAGGTCAGGTCAGGTCAGGTCAGGTCAGGTCAGGAATCATGCGCCAAGTGCTGTGGCCGCTCCTCTTGCTTATCTCCCTTTCGGCTGGGGCCCAGGAGATCGGGGCCCAAGACCTCGGGGCCCAGGAGATCGGGGCCGAGGAGGTCGCAGCCGGTCTGCTCGAACGTGCCTGGGCGGCGGCGCTTCTGTCTGGAGATGATCCGAGGGCCTGTCCCGAGGTGATCGGCAAAGGCCTCGCGCGGCGTCTGAGCCAGTATTGCCTTTACTGGAGCGGGTCCGCTCATCCGACTTGCGCGGGCGACCTCGACTGCCATTTCATAGCGGCGACCATTGCTATGAATTGTCCCCCCTTTGATGGAGAGGATCCGCTTCCCGTGACGGACGTGCCCTGTATCAGCAAGATGGATGCGGAGGACTGGGAAAACCTGCGCGGTATCTCGACCATCGGCCCAAGGATCATCATCAAGGGTTGACCCTTTCCCTTTCAACTTGGCGCAAATATTCCGGTGGGGTCCGGGGAGGCAGCGCCTCCCCGGGGGTGCCGCTGGGCCGACCCTTGGGCCCTGCCGACTGTCCTGTTCCACCGGGCTGCCCGACTTCGGCCCTGCCGACTGTGAGACCTGCGTTGCAGCGCTTCTCGCCAAAGGGGTGTTGAGCCCGCCGCGCGGCGGTGCTATCAAGCCCCCAGCGCGGGCGTTGTGTAATGGTAAGACCTTAGCCTTCCAAGCTAAAGACACGGGTTCGATTCCCGTCGCCCGCTCCAATCCCTCCGACGATCGACGCAATGTGCCGAGAGGCCTGGCCCCTGGGCTTGCCGGGCGCAAGGCCCTGGATGCGCCCGTCATCCCAGGCGCTTGGCGGCGTCCTTCAGCTTGAAGCCCTTGCCGCCCATCGGCTCCCACAGCCATTGCCCCATCCAAAGCGCAAAGAGCATCGCTGCGCCCTCGCCCCTTGTGGAAAGCGCCGTCTCCACCCTCTGGCGCCAGTCCTGGGCCCTCTGGCGCAGGCCCGCGTCGCGCTGGCTCAGCGCCAGGATCGCGCAAAGCGGCAGGTCGGGCATCTCCTCGGCCAAGAGCTTCAGGAAGCCATGGCCCGTGCGCTCTTCGATGCCCTGGGGCTTGGAGACCGTCCGCTCCAGCGCGGCCTCGAACTCGGTCCAGCCCCAGGCGAGAGAGGCCGCCATCATCCCGTCAAGCCCGCCGTAGCGCTGCACCAGGGAGGCCCCGGCCAGGCCCGTCTTGCGCGACACCGAGGAAAAGGTCACGCCCTTTTCGCCATCGGCTGCCAGGAGCGACAGGACGGCGGCGAAGACTTGGGAATCGGGAAGCAAACGAGGTCTGGCCATGGATCAAGCGTATGCCTGTTTGAGAACTATACAAGGTCAATGATGTGGACCAAGCCGCAGGACAGCGCTGCGCCCTGCGACAAAACCGCGCTAAAGCAGGAAGCCCGGGTCGGAGCCAAGGTCGAGACCGGGGAAGACCGTGGCTTCAAGGCCCGCTGCCTCCAGCCCGAACATCGACCGCAGCGCCCAGGCCGGAAAGGCGCGGACATCGGCGGTGGGCAGAAGATCGCGGTTCTCGAAGAGGTCGCTTTCGCCCAGGCCCGGCCATTTGCCATAGACATGGCCCCCTTTCAGCGCGCCACCTGCCAGGACCGCCAGACCGCCCGTGCCGTGATCCGTCCCCCCCGTGCCATTCTCGCGCGCGGTGCGGCCGAATTCGGTGATGCCGATGACCAAGGTGGTGCCCCAGGCACGGCCGAGGCCCTCTTTCATCGCAAGGATCGCATCGGACAGGCCCTTGAGCTGGCCCGCCATCGACCGCACCTGGTCGCGGTGCATGTCCCAGCCGCCCAGCGAGAAGCTGGCGATGCGCGAAGGCCCCATCAGGCGCTGGGCCACATAGGTCCCAAGCTGGGCATATTGCATCTTGCCGCGCGGCACGCCGCCCGTCATCCCGTCGCTGGTATCGGCCAGGCGCTGGGCCTCGGCGAAGGGTTCGGCAAAGAGAGGGTCGGCGGCGTTCAGGGCGGCGATCAGCTCGGCGCCCTGGCCCGAGAGCTGGCTTTCCTCGACCGGGAACCAGTGGTCGCTTGGCGCATCGCCCTCCAGCACCAAGAGCCGCTGCTGACCCACCGAGACCCCGGTCTCGGGCGTGGCGTCCTTCATCAGGCCGATGGCACGGTTCAGCCAGCCGTCATGGGCCGAGGTCATCGTGCCGTCGGTCTGGTCGGTGCCGTTTTCCAGCGCGTCCTGGCCGATGAAATGGCTGCGGCCCTGGCGATAGGGGGTGGCCACGGCATGGGCGAAGCCAAGCTCTCCGGATTTCCACAGCGGCATCAGGCTTTCGGCCGCCGGATGCAGGGTGAAGAAGTCGTTCAGCGCCGGGCCCGGGTTGGCCGAAAGGGTCGGGCGCAGGCCCGCAAAGGCCGTGTCCCCCACCGGGCGCACCACGTCCAGCCCATCCATCGCCCCGCGCAGGACGATGACCACCAGCCGGTTCTCGCCCGAGGCCGAGGCAAAGCTGACCGGGGTCACCAGGGGAGAGGCCGCCACCGAGCAGCCGATCAGGAAGGCACGGCGGGAAAGAAGCAGGTCGGTCATGATCACCTCCGGCTGAAATCGGGAGAGGAGAGAAGGACGGTCACGCCCTCCCATCTTTGCTCGGCGCCCGCCACGGCGCGGCGCAGGATCGGGCTGGCCAGGTCGCCCAGGGCAAAGTCGGCCATGGCCACCGGATCGGCGCGTTCGCCCACCGCCCGGCCAAGGTCGATCGACCAATCCACCCGGGCCGAGACCATCGGCGGGGTCAACCAGGCCTCCGAGACTTCGGGCCAGCCATCGGGGCGGGCGGGCAGATAGACCGGCTGGCCCATGATCTTGAGCCGGTCGATCAGCTTCATCCCCTCTTTGCGAAAGCCGCGCAGACCGGTTTCAAGGCCCGTCAGGCCCGTGAGGCGCAAGGAGGCCACGACCAGCTCATGGGGCGTGCGCAGCTTCTGGCGCTCCCGCGACCGGGCGGACTTGTGGGTCAGCATGGCGCGGTAAAGCGCGGTCAGGTCGGTGTCATGGTCCAGGTAAGCCTGGGCCATGGTGGCGACAAGGTCCTCGGGCGGGGCATCGGCGATGAAATGCCGCGCCATGAAGAAGGCGGTGGCCCGAGCGGTTTCGGGGCGGCGGGCCACGGTCTCGACCAGGCGGTCGATTTCGTCGCGGCCCGGGTCATAGCTTGTGCCGAGGATGGTCTTGCGCCCCGGCTCGGCGCGGTTGTCCTCGACCCTTGGCCCCTCGGCGTCGTTCTTCATCCCCGCCAGAAGCCGCGCCAGTTCGGTCACATCCTCTTGGCTATAGCCCGAGCCCATGGTGTGCAGCTCGAGAAACTCGCGGGCGAGGTTCTCGTTCAGCCCCTTGCCCTGGCGTTTGCCAAGTTTCGAATTGGGCCCGACCGACTGGGTCTGGGTCAGGTAGGTCTGCATGGCCGGATGCCAGAGCGTCGCCTTCAGCATCTCGGTCAGGCGGCCGGTGACATGGGGGCGGATCGCCTCGTCGCGATAGGACTGGATGAGGTGGCGCAGAATCTGGCCGGAGGCCGCCACCGTGATCCGGTTGGCCCAGAAGTTCACCAGGCGCTCACGAAAGCCGCATTGGGCGACGGCGGGGCGGCTGATGAAGCTCTGGGCGTCCTCTTCCTCGATCTGGATCAGCTTGCGCGAGCGGGGATCGGCCTCTTTGGCGCCCTGTCTCAGAAGCCCGGCCTTGCGGTCCTGGGCATAGATCTCGATCAGGTTCCAGCGCTTGGCCAGGGGCGGGCGGTCCCATGTCGCGGCCGAGGCGTCGGGCGCGGCAAGCTGGGCCAGCACGCGGTCAGGGTCGATCCCGCCTTGACCCGGCGTGCGACCGGCCAGGGGGCCATAGCCGAAACGGATGTCCTCGAGCAGGCTGGGGGCTTCCATCTGGGTCTCCGCTTGTTACCGGTCTGCCCTGTCAGTTGGGCAGTGGGGCCGTGGATTGCAATCGGTCTTACGCCCCGGGACGGCGCTTCCGTCGGCGATCGGCAGAAAATCCCGCCGCAGCGGGCGGGACACAGGCTGGAACCTGCTCAGGCCGGCTTGAACGGCGCCATGCCCGCCCGGGCCAGCTCGTCGGCGCGCTCGTTCTCGGCATGGCCGGCATGGCCCTTGATCCAGGCCCATTTCACCTTGTGCCGCGCCTGGGCCGCCTCCAGCCGTTGCCAGAGGTCCACATTCTTGACCGGACTGCCGCCCGCCGTCCTCCAGCCCTTGCGCTTCCAGCCGTGGATCCACTCGGTCACGCCGTTCTTCACATAGGCTGAATCGGTGACGATGGTCAGCTCGGACGGGCGCGAAAGACATTCCAGCGCCGAGATCGCGGCGAGCAGTTCCATCCGGTTGTTGGTCGTCATCTGCTCGCCGCCCTGAAGCGTGCGTTCCTTGACGACCGTGGCCCCGTCGCGGGCGAGAAGCAGGACCCCCCAGCCGCCAGGGCCCGGATTGCCCGAACAGGCGCCGTCGGTATAGGCGAAAAGATCGGGCATCAGGGGGCTTTCGCCTTGGTCTCGGCCTTTTGGACAAGGCGCGGCGGCGTGTGCTCCTGCAAGACCCGCAGCATGGCCGCGACCCTTGCGGCATCCGTCTTGCGCGGCTGGCCGGGAAGGTCGAACTTCTCATCGCCCAGCCAGATCCAGCCAAAGGTCGAGCCGCCGCCGATCGCCATCTCCTCGGGCGAGACCGGCTTGGGCGGATGGGCCTTCATATCCTCGGCCAAGGCAAGGACGGCGGCATCCAGCGCGTCGATCTCGGCGTCGGAAAGCTGCTTGGTCGAGGTCGCACAGCCCGGCGCCTCGTCGGCATAGCCCTTGCAGTATTCGGCCCGCACCAGGCCATCGAGCTGGAACGAGACCGTGTAGCTCCAGGCATATTCCGGCGCGACGCTGCCGCTGTGCTCTCCCCACAGCGCGACGACATCCGTTGTATCGGCGAGGGCGGGGAGGGCGGCGGCGCCCAGGGCCAGGGCAATCAGGGTCGGTTTCACGATCAGGCTCCAATCGGGTCGCGGAGGATTTTCGGGACTTTGAATTCCACGTCTTCAACGGCGGTTTCCACCTGTTCCAGCGTCACGACATAGCGGGCGCGGAAGGCTGCGACGACCTCGTTCACCAGCTCTTCGGGGGCCGAGGCGCCTGCGGTGACGCCCACCGCTTTCGCCGTCGCCAAGGCGCGCCAGTCGATGTCGGCGGCCCGTTGCACCAGTTGGGAATAGGCGCAACCCGCCGCGCGCCCGACCTCGACCAGCCGCATGGAGTTCGAGGAGTTGGGCGCTCCGATCACCAGAAGCGCGTCGATCTTGCCCGCCACGGCCTTGACCGCCGCCTGGCGGTTGGTCGTGGCGTAGCAGATGTCCTCCTTGTGCGGCCCGAGGATCGCGGGAAACCGCGCCTGCAAGGCCGTCACGACCTGCGCCGTGTCATCGACCGACAGCGTCGTCTGCGTGATCCAGGCCAGCTTGCCCGGGTCGCGGACTTGCAGCGTCGTCACGTCCTGCGGGGTTTCGACCAGGAGCACCTCGCCCGGGGGGAGCTGTCCCATGGTGCCGATGACCTCGGGGTGGCCCTTGTGGCCGATCATGATCATCTGCAGGCCGTTCTCGTGGTGGCGGGCGGCCTCGTTGTGGACCTTGGTGACCAGGGGGCAGGTGGCATCGACGGCGATCATGTTGCGGGATGCCGCCTCGGCGGGGACCGACTTCGGCACGCCATGGGCCGAGAAGATCACGGGCCGGTCGGCGGGGCAGTCGGAGACCTCTTCGACGAAGATGGCGCCCTGGGCGCGCAGGGCATCGACCACGTATTTGTTGTGAACGATCTCGTGGCGGACATAGACCGGCGCGCCCCATTTCTGCAACGCCAGTTCGACGATCTTGATGGCGCGGTCGACACCGGCGCAAAAGCCGCGCGGGGCGGCGAGGTAAAGGGTCAGGGGGTGCATCGGCCTCTCCATTTGCGCCGCAGGTTAATCCGGCGCGGAGGGAAGGTCCACCGCCCGCGCCACCCAAGGCAGGGGGCCGGGCGTTTTCCCCGTAACGCGCGAGGGGCAGGGCGCGACCGGTCGGAAAAGGTGCGGTTCAGGGCGAGGGTGCGGCCGTCGGAGGAAGGTTTCCCGCGATCTTCGACGCGGCAGGGCCATCTCTTGGCGCGAGGCCGAAAAGGATCAGGTCCCGATGCGGGAAAAGCGGCTTGCGATTTCAGGCCAAGGGAGCGGCGGGGGCTTGCGAGCGACGGACAAGGCCGCCCGACGCAGCCGCGACAAGGGGAAAGGGCCAGCCTCTCGGCCGGCCCTTCGATCAGTTACTTGCTCTCGACCGGTTCCGCCGTCGGCACCGTGTCCATCAGGGGACGCGGCTCGCGGGGCGGGCGGCCGATGACTTCGCGGAGTTCATCCAGCTCGATGAAATTGTCGGCCTGGCGGCGGAGTTCATCGGCGATCATCGGCGGCTGCGAGCGGATCGTCGAGACGACCGAGACGCGAACCCCTTGACGTTGCAGGCTTTCCACCAGCGGACGGAAGTCGCCATCGCCCGAGAACAGGACCGCGTGATCCATGCGCGGGGCCAGTTCCATGGCATCGACCGTCAGTTCGATATCCATGTTGCCCTTGACCTTCCGGCGGCCCTGGCTGTCGGTATATTCCTTGGCGGGCTTGGTCACCATGGTGAAGCCGTTGTAGTTCAGCCAGTCGACCAGCGGGCGGATCGGCGAATAATCGTCGTTCTCCAACAGCGCAGTGTAGTAGAAGGCGCGCAGGAGCCGACCCCGGCGCATGAACTCTTGCCGCAGGAGCTTGTAGTCGATGTCGAAACCCAGCGCCTTGGCGGCCGCGTAGAGATTTGAGCCGTCAATGAACAGCGCCAGACGCTCGTCCTTGTAAAACATGATGTTTCCCCTCAATTTCTGCCCGGCGCGGGCATCTGGTAATGCGGTGCCTACAGGCGCGTTGGATCACGTAGCAGCCGGAAAGTCCGGCAACAAGGCCACCTATACGGAAGTGTATCGCCCATGACGCAAGGGAAAGTCCAAATCCTGGTAGCACTTGGAAGCAATCTTCCATGGCAAGGTAAAGCATCCGTTAACATCCTACACGAAGCCTTGAGCGCCTGTGAAGAGGCGGGTATGGCCCGTGTCGCCCAAAGCCGGATTTTCGCCACACCCTGTTTCCCGGCGGGGGCTGGACCTGACTATGCCAATGCTTGCGCTCAACTGGAAGTAGAAAAGACGGCCGAAGGGACACTTGCGCAACTTCACGCCATCGAGGCCGCCTTCGGGCGGAAAAGGATCAGTCGCTGGGCGGGGCGGACGCTGGATCTTGACCTCATCGCCATGGGCGACCGCGTCCTGCCCGACCGCGCCGCCTGGAGCCACTGGCACAGGCTCCCGCCCGAGGCCCAGGCGCAGGAGGCGCCCGACCGCCTGATCCTGCCCCATCCGCGGCTTCAGGACCGTGCCTTTGTGCTGGTTCCCCTGGCCGATATCGCGCCCGATTGGACCCATCCGGTCCTGGGCCTGACCGTCCGCCAGATGCTGGGGGCGCTGCCGCAGGCGGAAATCGACGCGGTCCGCCCGATTTCAACTTGATTTCGCTTGTCAAGTTTTTTTCGCGGGCCTATGAGAGCCTTTCCCGTGCCCCCATCGTTTGGAGTTCCCATGGCCCGCGTGACGGTTGAAGATTGCGTTGACAAGGTTCCGAACCGGTTCGAACTGGTGATGATCGCGGCCCATCGGGCACGCGAGATCCAGGCCGGCTCGCCGATCACCATCGACCGCGACAACGACAAGAACCCCGTGGTGGCGCTGCGCGAAATCGCGGACGAGACCCAGATCGCATCCGTTCTGCGCGAGCGGATGATCGAAAGCTACCAGACCCAGATCGAGGTCGACGAGCCGGAAGAAGACCAGATGGCGCTTCTGATGTCGGGCGAGATCGACCGTCCGATGCAGGACGACATGTCCGAAGAAAAGCTTCTGCGCGCGTTGATGGAAGCCCAGGGCGACAACTGATCTGGGCGACAACTGAAGGCCTGATTGCGGATGATCGACGTCGAAGACCTGATCGCACTCGTCCGCAATTACAATCCGCGCAGCAATGCTGATCTGATCCGGCAGGCCTATGCCTACGGAATGCAGATGCACGAGGGTCAGTGGCGGAAGTCGGGGGAACCCTACTTTACCCATCCCGTGGCTGTCGCGGCGATCCTGACCGAGCAGAACCTGGATGACGCCACGATCGTGACGGCGCTTTTGCACGACACGATCGAGGACACCAAATCCACCTATACCGAAATCGAGCGGCTCTTCGGCCATGAGGTGGCCGAGCTGGTCGATGGCGTGACCAAGCTGACCAACCTTCAGCTCTCCTCGGCCCAGAACGAACAGGCCGAGAACTTCCGCAAGCTCTTCATGGCCATGTCGCGCGACCTGCGCGTGATCCTTGTGAAGCTCGCCGACCGTCTGCACAACATGCGCACGATCAAGAGCATGAAGCCGGAAAAGCAGGTCCAGAAAAGCCGCGAGACCATGGATATCTATGCGCCGCTCGCCGGCCGCATGGGTATGCAATGGATGCGCGAAGAGCTCGAAGACCTCGCCTTCAAGGTCCTGAACCCCGAGGCGCGCAATTCGATCATGCGCCGCTTCCTGACGCTTCAGAAAGAATCGGGCGACGTCGTCCACCAGATCAGCGCCGACCTGCGCGCCGAACTGGACCGCGAAAAGCTGGATGCCGCCGTCTATGGCCGCGCGAAAAAGCCCTATTCGATCTGGCGCAAGATGCAGGAGAAGGACCTGGCCTTCTCCAGCCTCTCGGACATCTACGGCTTTCGGGTGATCTGCGCCTCGGTGGCGGATTGTTACCGGATCCTGGGGGTCATTCACCAGCGCTGGCGGGCGGTGCCGGGGCGGTTCAAGGACTATATCTCGCAGCCCAAGGGCAACGGCTATCGGTCGATCCACACCACGGTCTCGGGCCGGGATGGCAAGCGCGTCGAGGTCCAGATCCGCACCCGTGACATGCATGAGGTCGCGGAAGCCGGCGTGGCCGCCCACTGGTCCTATCGCGAGGGCGTGCGGGCGCGGAACCCCTTCGCCGTGGACCCGTCGAAATGGATTTCGACGCTGACCGAGCGCTTCTTCGAGGGCGACCAGGACGAGGGCGAGTTCCTGGAAAACGTCAAGCTCGAGATGTATTCCGACCAGGTCTTCTGCTTTACGCCGAAGGGCGACGTGATCCAGCTGCCGCGCGGCGCGACGCCCCTGGACTATGCCTATGCGATCCATACCCGCATCGGGAACTCTTGCGTTTCGGCCAAGGTCGACGGCATCCGCGTGCCTTTGTGGACGCGGCTGAAGAACGGCCAGTCGGTCGAGATCATCACGGCGGAGGGCCAGCGGCCGCAGTCTTCCTGGATCGACATCGTGACCACGGGCCGCGCCAAGGCGGCGATCCGGCGCAGTCTGCGCGAGGAAGACCGCAGCCGTTTCGTCAAGCTCGGCCAAGAGCTTGCCCGCGCGGCCTTTGACCATGTCGGCCGCAAGGCCTCTGACAAGGCCCTGCGCACGGCGGCCAAGATGCTGGGGCTGGCGGATGAGGACGACCTTCTCGCGCGGCTGGGCTCTGCCGAACTCACCGCCCGCAAGGTGCTGGAGACGCTCTACCCCGAGCTCTCCACCGGCAAGCCCGATGTGGTCGATGCGCAGCGCCCGATCATCGGGCTCGGCGCCGATCAGACCTTCAAGCGCGCGCTCTGCTGCCAGCCGGTGCCGGGCGAGCGAATCGTCGGCATCACCTATCCGGGCCGCGGCGTCATCGTGCATGGCATCGACTGCCGCGCGCTGGAGGAACTGGAGGAACAGCCCGCCCGCTGGGTCGATCTGCACTGGCAGCCCGGACGCCATGCGGCGGCTTACAGTGTGACGCTGGAGCTTGCGATCTCCAACGATGCCGGGGTCCTGGGGCGGGTCTGCTCGGTCGTGGGCGATCAGAAGGCCAATATCAGCGACCTGAAGTTCACAGAACGTAAACCAGATTTTTACAGACTTCTGGTCGATGTGGAATTGCGCGATGTCGAACATCTGCACATGGTGATGACGGCCCTCGAAGCCGAGACCGATGTGGCCCAAGTCTCGCGCGTGAGGAATGTCTCGCTGAAACCTTGAAGGAAGCCCATGTTTCGCCGTCGCAATCCGCTGTCCTGGGCCCAATGGGCGAAGGAACAGGTCTATCCCCGCGGCGGCTTCAAGCGGGCCACGACCTATCTATGGCACCGGCTGCGCCGCCTGCCTGACCCGCCGCACCGCATCGCACGCGGGGTCTTTGCCGGAACCTTCGTGAATTTCCCGCCGATCCTTGGGGTTCAGGTCCTTTCGGCCCTGGGCCTCGCCTGGGTCATGCGCGGCAACCTTTTGGCGGCGGCCCTGGCCACGCTTCTGTCCAACCCCGTGACGACGCCTGTCATCGCGGTCGTGTCGCTGAAGATGGGGTACTGGATGCTGGGGGTCGAGGCCGACTTCACGCTCCACACCGTCTTTGCCGCCTTCAGCGCGGCGGGCCATGACCTGTGGCAGAACTTCCTGGCGATCTTCACCAAGAAGGAAGCCCATTGGGATGGCCTGATCGAGTTCTGGAACAACATCTACCTGCCCTACCTCGTGGGCTCGATCATCCCGGGGCTCATCACCTCGAGCGTGCTTTACAAGCTGACGATCCCGGCCCTGACCGCCTACCAGGCCCTGCGCCACCGCGCCTTGCTGAAGCGCGTCGCGGCGCGTCGCGAGGCGGCGGAGCGCGACCGCAGCAAATAGGGGCAGGGGGCCTTCCCCCCGGCGCTCCAAGGCCCTAGAACAGGGCAAACGGGGATGAGAGCCATGAAAAACCTTGGAAAGCTGCGTCTGGGCGTGAACATCGACCATGTGGCCACCGTGCGCAATGCACGCGGCTCGGCCTGGCCCGATCCGCTGCGGGCGGCGCTTCTGGCCGAGGCTGCGGGGGCCGATGGCATCACCGCCCATCTGCGCGAAGACCGCCGCCACATCCGCGACGCCGATATGTCGGCCTTGAAGGCGGGCATCGGCATCCCGCTGAACTTCGAATGCGCCGCCACCGAGGAAATGGCGCGGATCGTTCTGGAAACCCGTCCCCATGCCGTCTGCCTGGTGCCGGAAAAGCGGACCGAGCGGACGACTGAGGGCGGCCTCGATGTCGCGGGCGACGAGGCGCGGCTGCGCGATTACATCGCCCCCCTGCGCGAGGCCGGGGCTCGGGTTTCCATGTTCATCGGCCATGATCCCCGCCAGATCGAGGCCTCGGCCCGGATCGGCGCGGCGGTGGTCGAGCTTCACACCGGCCACTACAGCGACCTTCACGCCGAGGGCCGCGAGGACGAGGCTGCGGCCGAGCTTGCGGCGCTCGCCCGGGGCGCGGCCCTTGCCCATTCGCTTGGCCTCGAGGTCCATGCCGGCCATGGGCTCACCTATGACAACGTGGCCCCCATCGCCGCGCTGCCCGAGGTGATGGAGCTGAACATCGGCCATTTCCTGATCGGCGAGGCGATTTACCTCGGCCTTGAAGAGGCCATCCGCGAGATGCGCCGCCGCATGGACGAGGCACGCGGGTCGTGATCCTCGGCATCGGCTCGGACCTGTGCAACATCGAGCGGATCGAGGCGACGCTGACCCGCCACGGTGACCGGTTCCGCAACCGCGTCTTCACGCCCGAGGAACAATCCCGCGCCGAGGGCCGCCCGCGCACGGTGGCGGCCACCTATGCCAAGCGCTGGGCGGCGAAAGAGGCCTGCTCCAAGGCGCTCGGCACCGGGCTGCGCATGGGGATCGCCTGGAAGGACATGGCCGTCTCGAACCTCTGGACCGGCCAGCCCGTCATGGCGCTGACCGGCTGGGCGGCCGAAAGGCTCGCCCAGATGACCCCGCAGGGCCACCGCGCCGTGGTTCATGTGACCCTGACCGATGACCACCCCTGGGCCCAGGCCTTCGTCGTGATCGAGGCCCTGCCCGAGACGACCCCCCCGCCTCCCGGCGAGTTGACCCCGGATCAAGCGGCCCCCGCTTGACACAAGCCCCGCCGCGCGCCAAGAGCGCGAGGGTCCATAGGCAAGGAACACAGGCATGGCATCGAAAGACGGCGGCATCGTCGAAACCCTCAAGACCCTGTTCTGGGCGGGCGTCATCGCCGTGGGCTTCCGCTCGCTCTTGTTCCAACCCTTCTTCATCCCCTCCGAGTCGATGAAGGACACGCTTTTGGTCGGCGACTTCCTCTTCGTGAACAAGATGGCCTATGGCTATTCCTCGGTCTCTTGCGAGATCCCCTTCACCAAGATCAGCCTGTGCCCCTGGTCGGGCCGGGTCGAGCTGCCGCTCTTGTCGGGAAAGCCCGAGCGTGGCGATGTCGTGGTCTTCCGCCACCCGGTCTCGGGTCAGGACTATATCAAGCGGCTGATCGGCCTGCCGGGCGACAAGATCCAGATGAAGCTGGGCGTCCTGTACATCAACGGCGAAGAGGCCCCCCAGACGCCGGACGGCGTCTTCGAAGAGGTCTTCGAACCCCAGGGCTCGATGGACTCGACCCCGCGCTGCTCCAATGCCCCGGTCGGCGTCGGCGGCATCTGCGAGAAGGAACGCGCGATCGAGACCCTGCCGGGCGGGACCAAGCATTCGGTCCTGAACATCGACACCAACGGCCATGCCGACAACACCGATGTCTTCACCGTGCCCGAGGGCGAGTATTTCTTCATGGGCGACAACCGCGACAATTCGATGGACAGCCGCTACAGCCAGACGGCGGGCGGGGTGGGCTTCGTCCCGGCCGATCTCTTGGTGGGTCGGGCGGATCGGATCATGTTCTCGTCGGCGGGCTCCTCGCTCTTCTACTTCTGGACCTGGCGCGGCGACCGGTTCTTCAAGGCGGTGGAATGAAGCTGGCTGCCGATATCCAGGCCTTTGCGGCCCGGATCGGCCATGACTTCGGCCAGCCTGCGCTTTTGACCCAGGCGCTGACCCATGCCTCGATGTCCTCGGCCACAAGGGCCGACAACCAGCGGCTGGAGTTCCTGGGCGACCGGGTCCTGGGCCTGGTCATGGCCGAGGCGCTTCTGAAGGCCGACAAGAAGGCCGCCGAGGGGGCGCTTGCGCCGCGCTTCAACGCCCTGGTGCGCAAGGAGACCTGCGCCGAGGTGGCGCGCGACTGCGGACTTGGCGAGGTGCTGAAGCTTGGCCGGTCCGAGATGATCTCGGGCGGGCGCAAGAAAGAGGCTCTGCTGGGCGATGCGATGGAGGCGGTGATTGCCGCCGTCTACCTGGATGCCGGTTTCGATGCCGCGCGGGCCCTGGTGCTGCGGCTGTGGGGCGAGCGCATCGCCAAGGTGGAAAGCGACGCCCGCGACCCCAAGACCAGCTTGCAGGAATGGGCCCAGGGCCGCGCCATGCCGCCTCCGGTCTATGAAGAGACGGGGCGCGAGGGGCCGGATCACCAGCCGGTCTTCACCGTGCGGGTGACCTTGGCCAATGGCGAGACCGAGGCGGCCAAGGCGGGCTCGAAGCGCATCGCCGAACAGATGGCGGCGCGGGCGCTTCTCTCCCGGCTGTCAAGCTGAGGTCCGACCGGCGCGCTTACTTCAGCTTGATGCAGAAATGCTTGCGGACCGGCTTTTCGATCTTCCAGGTCCCCTTGAAGCCCGGCTCGACCACGAAGCCATCGCCGGGGTGCAGCGTGACGGGGTCCGCGCCCTCGGCGGTGATGGTGATCTGGCCCTCGATCAGGTGGACGAATTCGTAGAATTTATAGGTCGTAGACCAGGTCCCCAGCGTCGCCTCCCAGGTGCCGCTGATCACGCTGCCGTCGATGGAAGTGTGCTGGACCCAGGTCTTCATCGTGGGATTGCCCTCGATCTTGACCCAGCCATCGAGGTCGGTCAGCAGGGGCTCGGGCCCCGGGGCGGGAAAGCGGAAAACCATATCGGCCATGTTTTGTCCTTTCGGGTGGCGGTCTGGCCCCGTGGTAGGACGCGCGGCCTTTCCTGACAAGCGGGCTGCTTGCAGGGCGCCGGGCTTTCTGCTTTGAACGCGACCAAAAGGAGACCCAGATGCTGATCCGCGAAGCCAAGGCCTCGGATGCCGCCGATCTCGTGCGGTATATCAACATGGCCGCCGATGACCTGCCCTTGCATTTCTGGAAGAGGTCCGTGGGGCCCGAGGGTGACCCCTGGGCCTGGGGCCGCGAAAGGGCCATGCGCGAGACGGGCGGCTTTTCCTATCGCAACGCCTGGCTGGCCGAGGTCGAAGGCCAGGTGGCCGCCTGTCTCCTCGGTTATCCGGCCGAGGATGAACCCGGCCCCATCGACCCCGATACCCCGCCGATCTTCGTGCCTCTGTTGGAGCTCGAGGCCCTGGCGCCGGGGTCCTGGTATCTGAACGTCCTGGCCACCGATGGCGCCTTTCGCGGCAAGGGCTGCGGCTCGGCGCTTCTGGCCCATGCCGAGGCGGTGACGCGGGCCACGGGGCGCCAGGTGGTCAGCCTGATCGCCGCCGATACCCATCTGGATGCCCTCCGGCTTTACCGCGCCAAGGGCTATCAAGAGGTGGCCCGCCGCGCCGTGGTGAAACAGGATTGGGATGTGGCGGCGACGGAGTGGATCCTTTTCACCAAGCGCCTCGGCTGAAAAAGGCCCGGCCCCCCGGGAAGGGGGCCGGGAGAGCCCGGCATTGGGGACGGGCCGGGCTCCAGCGGGTCGAGGCCTGGTCAGATCAGCCAGATGTCACCCGCATCCAACAGCGGCTTGGTGGTCAGAAGCGCGACATGCACCGCCGCCGCCCCGCCCTTGCCATCTGCATCGTAAAGCAGAACGCCGGTGGTCGCGTTGTAGATCAGGTGCTGGTCGGGCGTCTGCGTATGGGTGCCCGCCACGAAGGCCAGGGGGGCCAGCGCTCCGGCCGGGTCTGCGGCAAAGGCCGTGAAGACCGAGCGGTCCAGCACGATCATGTCGATCCCATGCATGAAATCTGTGATCCTGTCGCGCTGGGCGCTGGTTTCCAGCGTGTCGAAGACGAAACTGTCCGGCCCGGTGCCGCCATTGAGCAGGTCACTGCCCGCCCCGCCCTTCAGCCTGTCCGATCCGACCCCGCCCGTCAGCGTGTCGCGCCCCGCGAGCCCTGACAGCACATTGTCCGCGCCATTGCCGGTCAGGACATTGTCCAGCCCATTGCCCATGCCCGACACGGCGGTCCCCGTCAGGAGCAGGTTCTCGATGCTGTTCATCATCGGCCAGGCGCTGAGGCTGTAATCGATCCCGGTGCGCACCGTGTCGATGCCTCCGGTGTCGCCGACATAATCCCCCAGGCTGTCGACGATATAGACATCGTTTCCGTCGTAACCTGCGAAGTTGTCATTGCCAGACCCGCCATCCATCGTGTCGTTGCCGTCATCGCCATAAATGGAATCGTTGCCCGCTCCGCCCTGCACGAGGTCATGGCCCGGCCCGCCGAACAGCACGTCATGACCATCGCCGCCATGGACGCTGTCGTTGCCAGCGCCTGCCTCCAGGTAGTCGTCGCCGCCGTTGCCGATCAGCGTGTCGTTGCCCGCATCGCCGTTCACCTGCTCGGACCCATCGCCGCCCGAGATATAGTCGTTGCCGTCCCAGCCGCGATAGAGGTTCTGCGCCAGGACCCCGTTGACCAGCGTGGCCGTGTTGACGGTATAGGCCCGGCCCACGATGATCGTATCATCCCCGGCCCCGCCCTGGATGCCGTTCAGGGCCTCGAAGCCGCGGACACTCGAGCCGCCGACAATGCCGACCCCGCCGCCCCACATCCGCGACAGATCCACCAGGTAGGCCGAGCGGTCCAGCGTGCCATCGGTGTGGTAATATCCGCCAAGCTTGATCTGCAACTTGTCGGTGTCGGCACCTCCGGTCACCGTGGCCCCGGTCGAAAGCCCGTATTCGTCCAGCTGGACCATGTCATTGCCCGTGCCGCCATTGACGACATCGCTGCCGCCCTCGGTGGCGCCATCGCCGTTGAAGACCCAGATGAAGTCATTGCCCGCGTCGCCCATCAGGGTGTCGTCGCCCGCATTGCCGGACAGGAAGTCGTCCCCCAGTCCACCATAGATCGTGTCGAGCCGGTTTCCGCCCGTCGTGTTGTCGTTGCCCTGACCGCCATAGATCAGGTTGTTGCCGCCGCCCCCGTTGATGAAATCATGGCCTCCAAGGCCGTAGATCGTGTCGTCGACATCCCAGGAGACATTGCCCCCGCCGTCGATCGTGGCGGAGCCGCGCGGGATGATGTCGTCGCCCGAAGTGCCTGTCATGATCGGCATGTGCTATTCCCTTTGTTCAATCTGCGCAGGGCCTGAAGACCGCCCCCTTCTGCAAACAGGTTAACGGTGCGGGGCAGGGCGGCCTATCGGCCAGATGGCCGAGGCGATGGCCTAGGCCGGATGGCCCATGCCATCGCAGAGGGGGCCTCGCCGATTGCCAAGCCTGCCCCCGGCATGGGAACATGGGCCATGTTCACCAGCCCCTCCCCCTTCGAGGATGCCGACCGGGACTTCGCGGTCTCCCATCCCTTGCGGCCCCTGCTTCTGGCCGGGGTCGTGACGCTGCTCGCCTATGGCTGCGGCGTGGTTGTGGTCTGGTTCATCGCGCGGGGACTTCAGGGCTTCGGACTCTGGATCGGCGCGGCCCTGGTCTTCCTGGCCTCCTGGGCCGCCCTGGTGTCCGTCATGGCCTGGCGCCGCCCCGGCCCGCGTGAAACCGTGCTGATCTGGGGCAAGGCCTCGGTCTATATCATCCTGGTCTCGCAGCTCTTGGTGGCCTGGGCGATCTGGGGCTTCTTCCCGGCGCTGGAGCCTGCGCCGCGCATGATGCTGGCGGGGATGTTCCTGATCTGCTCTCCGGCGCAGCTGATCGCCGCGCCCGAGAACGTGGCGGCCAACCGCTTCGGCATCCTGGCCAGCGCGGGGTCGCTGGTGGCCTGGTTCGCGCTGCGGGGCGGGGGGCTGGATCTTGCCATGGCGGCATTCAGCTTCGGGGTCGGGGGGATGTTCTTTGTCCTCGCGGGCTATCTGCCCGGCACGGTGATCGAGACGGTGGCCGCCCGCCGCGCCGCCGAAGAGGCCCGCGCCCGGCTGGAGATCGCGCTGCAAGCCGTAGCCGAAGAGCGCGACGCCAAGACGCGCTTCATCGCGGCGGCGAGCCATGACCTCGGCCAACCCCTGCAAGCGGCGGGGCTCTTCTTCGACCAGGTCCTGCGCGCCCCCGATCCGGCGCAAAGGGCGCGGGCCGAGGATGGTGTCCGCCGCGCCTTTGCCGCCGCCGACCAGCTGATCTCCCATATGCTGAACCACCTGCGGCTCGAGGCCGATGCGGTCGATCCCTATCTGGTGACGCTGGAGCTTGGCCCGGTCCTGGCCCGCGTCGCGGCGCAATTCGCGCCCTCGGCCGAGGAGGCGGGGGCGCGGATCACGGTCCTGCCCAGTCGGGCAAGGGTGCGGGTCGACCGGGTGCTCTTCGAGCGCGCCCTGGGCAACCTGGTCGCCAATGCCATCACCCATGCGCGCGCCGCGCGCATCCTGGTGGGGGTGCGCCAGGCGGGCGGCCTGGTCCGGGTCTGGGTCATCGACAATGGCGCGGGCATCGCGCGGGTCGATATGGGCCGGGTCTTCGACGACTACTACCGTGGCGACAGCGGGGCGCGGGTCAAGGGCGGCTTCGGCCTCGGCCTCGCCTCGGTGCGGCGGATCGCGCGGCTCATGGGGGGCTCTGCGGGGCTGGAACCCGCCTGGACCCGAGGCGCCGCCTTTTACCTGGAATTCCCCGGCCTGAAGGAGGAGTGACGATGCGCTTTCTGATCTGCGACGACCATGCCCTGGTGCGCGAGGCCCTGGGCGGCACGGTCTCGATGGGCTGGCCCGGGGCGGTGGTCGATCTTGCCGGGGATTTCCCCACGGCCTGGGCCAAGGCGGCCTTGGGCCATGACCTGATCCTGTGTGACCTGGTGATGCCCGGGGCCGCGCCCCTGGCCGGGATCGACGGGCTGATCCGGGCGGCGCCGGGGGTTCCGGTCCTGGTGGTGACCGGGACCGAGGATGACGCGCTTCTCCTGGACCTTCTGGCGCGGGGCGTGGCGGGCTTTGCGCCCAAGTCCGCCAGCGGCGCCATCATCGAGGCGGCGATGCGGCTGATCCTGGCGGGCGGGCGCTACCTGCCGCCGCGCCTGGCCGATATCGCCACCTCGCGCAGTCAAACCCTCCAGCGCGACGATGTGGCGCAACTGACCGCCCGGCTGACCGATCGGCAGATGGATGTGTTGCACCTGATCGCCAAGGGCCAGTCCAACAAGGAGATCGCCCGGGCTCTGGACCTCTCGCCCTCGACGGTGAAATCCCACATCAGCCATGTGCTGACCTGTCTTGGCGCCGCCAACCGGACCGAGGCCGCGATCAAGGCGCGGCTGTTGGACCTGGTCTGAGCCTTGCGGGCGGGGCCCTCTTGGGGTCAACTGGCGCGCGACAGAGGGGGATATGATGACGAAAGTGGCAGTGGTGACGGGGGCGGCGGGGGGCCTGGGGCGGGCGATCAGCGCGCGGCTGATGGCCGATGGCCTGCATGTCGTGGGCATGGATATCGACGCTGCGGGGCTGGCAGAGATGGCCGCGCCGGGCTTCACCGGGCTGCGGGTCGACCTGATGGACGCGGAGGCGATTGCCTCGGCCTTTGCCGAGGTGGGGGCCGCTCACGGCGGGGTGGATGCGCTGGTGAACAACGCGGGCACCTGTTTCATGTCGGACTTCCCGCATATCCCGGCGCAGGAGCTGGAGGCCCAGATGCGGCTGAACTTCTCGGGCGCCTTTCATTGCTGCCAGGCGGCGATCCCCTTGATGGAGGGCCGCCCGGGCGTGCGCAAGATCGTCAATATCTCCTCGAACGGGGCCTATAACTTCGAGGTCTTCGACCCGCCGCATTACCGGGCCTCGAAGGCCGCTTTGGACACGCTGACCAAGGACCTCGCCCGCCGCTATGCCCGCGAGAAGATCGCGGTCAATTCCATTGCCCCCGCCATGACGGAAACGCCGCTCTTCAAGGTCCTGACCGAGGATGTCCTGGCCCGCGCCATCTCGGCCATGCCGCATGGCCACGC
The DNA here is from genome assembly GCF_009925085.1 of Stagnihabitans tardus. GTDB lineage: Bacteria > Pseudomonadota > Alphaproteobacteria > Rhodobacterales > Rhodobacteraceae > Stagnihabitans > Stagnihabitans tardus. The sequence goes on from NZ_JAABNR010000009.1 coordinate 174,619, forward strand.
GATGCAACCCTCTGAAATCGCGGCCTGGGTGGGGTTCCTGATCTCTTCGGCCGGGGATGTCTCCAGCGGCAATGTGATCATCCTGAACCAGGGCCGCGACGTCAGGTGAAACAGCGGGGCGCCTTGGGCAGGTCGGGCCATTGCGCGGGGCAGTGGCCATAGATCACCCGGGCGCCGCGCGCCCGCGCAAGCGCCATGATCCGCGCGCCGTGGTGAATGGCGAGGGGGACATTCCACGATCCCGCAAAGCCCTCGTCGATCTCTGCCGGGCGGCTGATCGCGTCCGAGGTCAGGAGCATCCAGCCGGTCTGGGGAAGGCGCAGAAGGAAGGCCAGCTGGCCCGGCGCATGGCCGGGGCAAAACAGCACCTCGAAATCCGGGCCAAGGGTCAGGTCCTCGGTCACCAGCCGGTAATCGGCCTCGGGCCAGTCCATCTTCTGCCCGCCCGACCAGTAGAGCGGCTTGGGCAGGTCGCGCTCGGCCTTGGCGATCAGGATGGGGGCCGGGGCGAAGGCGCCCATATGGCCCAGGTGGTCGATATGGGTGTGGCTTTGGATCATCAGCGTGACATCGGAAGGCCGCAGCCCCAAAAGCGCCAACTGGGCCTGGGGTGTGTTTTGTGGGCCGATTTCCAGAAGCTCTCCAAAGGCGCCGAGCCCGTCCTCCCCCGTCGCGGCCTGGGGGTCGGTCACATATTTCCCCGGAAAGCCCGTGTCGATCAGCACCAGTTCCCCGGCGTCGGTCCGGATCGCAAAGCCGCAGATGCCGATGATGCGCGGCCCGGAATGGACCTTGAAGAGCCCGTAATCCAGCACGGCCAGAGAGAGGGGTTTCCCCCGCAGCGCAAACTGTTCCATCATGGGCCGATCAAGAGGGGCGGGGCCATGAAAGTCAAGATACACACGCTGTTCCAGTATCTTCTGGAAACCACGCAATCCGCGCCCGAGGCTATCGTCGGCTTTTCGCTCTCGGCCTCGCCCAAGCTGGGGGAGTTCCTGGCCGACCTTGACCCCGACCTGAGCCTGGACTGGAACGGCCGCGATTTCCGCGGCCTGCCGGAGTTGCGCGACCATGTGCTGACCCAGGCCGGGCTGGTGGGGCTATGCGCCCCCGAGGATGTGCTGATCACCGCAGGGGCGGCGGAGGCGAATTACCTCGTCTTGATGCAGTTTCTCCAGCCCGGTGACCGGATCGTAATCGAGGCCCCGGGCTGGCCGCAAGCCGAGGTCATCGCCAAGGCCAAGGGGGCCGAGATCGTCAAGGTCTGGCGCGAAGAGGCCCTTGGCTGGCGTCTGCCCTTGGACCGGCTGGCCGAGGCGGTGACGCCCGGCACGCGCCTGGTCTTCCTGACCAATCCGAACAACCCGACCGGGGCTTTGATGCAGGCGGAGGAGCTTGCCGAGGTGGTCGCCATCGCCGACCGTGTGGGCGCCTGGCTTCTGGTCGACGAGGTCTATGCGGGACTCGAATGGGACGCCCCGCGCGCGCCTTCGGTGGCGGGGCTTTACGCTCGGGGGATCACCACGGGCTCGGTCTCCAAGGCCCTGGGGCTGCAGGGGTTGCGGACCGGCTGGCTGATCTGCCGCGATGCGGGGCTGATGCGGGATGCGCTGATCCTGCGCGAAAACGCCAGCGAGATCATGAACATCATGGGTGAGGTCATCGCCGAGGTGGCCCTCCGCCCGGCCCGCTACGCCCCCGCCCTGGCGCGGGCCAGGGCCGAGGGCAGGGCCAACCTGGCCGAGATTGCCTCTTGGGTCGCAGCGCAAGATCGGGTGACCTGGGTGCCGCCGCGTGCAGGCCTCATCGGCCTTGGCCGCCTGGCCCCGGGGATGGACAGCGAGGCCTTTGCGCGTTTCCTCTTGGCGCCGCCCTACCGGACTTTCCTTCTGCCCGGCAGCGCCTATGACCTGCCGGGCCATATCCGCCTGGGCGTCGGTGGCGGGGCAGGGGTCAAGCTGCAGGACGGGCTTTCCCGCCTTGCAAGGGCCTTGAACGACTGGCCAGGAGCATAGGCGGGGCAGCCTAAGCCCGCAACCGGCTGCCGTCCTGCGCGAAGTGTCGGGGGAAGCACAGCGCGAGCGCCGTCATGACCGTGCGCCGCGCCTCGTCGACGGCATAGGGCGTGTGCAGGGTCATCAGGTCAAGCCAGGTGCCCTCGATCACCACCCGCAGGATGCGCGCCGCGATCACCGGGTCCAAGGGATAGGACCTTTGCCGGATCAGCGCCGCGCAGATGGTCTCCATCTTGGCGACATAGGAGGCGTCCTTTTCCCCGCAGGCCGTTTGGTAATCCGGGCGGCTCTGCGCCTCGCCCCAAAAGGCGCACCAGGCCCCAAGCCGGGCTTGGGTCGTCAGCGCGGGGGCGAAATCCACCGCGATCAAGGCGAGGATCTGGTCCGCCGGGTCCTCGCCCGCCCCGTCCAGCGCGGCCTGCCAATGGGTCTGATACTCCTCCGCCAGAAAGGCCAGGGTCTCGGCCAGAAGCTTTTCCTTGCTGTCGAAATGAAAGAGCACCAGGCCATGGCTGATCCCCGCCGTCCGCGCCACCTCGGTCAGGGTGGTGCGCGCATGGCCCCTTGCGGCAAGCGTCGCAATCGTCGCCTCGATCACCTGAAGGCGGCGGGCTTCGCGGGCCAGGGTGCGTGGGGGTTTTTCGGGATCGGCGGTCAAGACGGGCTCCTGCGAGGGACGGGCTGGTTATAATCTGATTGACAAGTCAGTCAATGGCGGGAAATCCTGTGCCAAGGAGGAGCCGCCCATGACCGCGCAACTGCCCTTTCCGACCGAAGCCACGCCGAACGACTGGGACCGCAGCGGGTTGCCCGCCTGGACCTATCACTCGCCCGCCATCTTTGACCTGGAGCGCGAGGTTTTCCTGAACCATTGGCAGGTCGTGGGCCATGCCAGCGACATTCCCGCGCCGGGGGATTGGCTGGCCTTCGACATCCTGGGCGAGCGCGCGGTGGTGATGCGCGGCCAGGATGGGGTGGTGCGGGCGTTCCATAACCTGTGTCGCCATCGCGGCGCGCGGGTGGTGGACGGGGTGCAGGGCAACTGCCGGGGCGCGGTGGTCTGCCCCTTCCACGGCTGGGTCTATAACCTGGACGGCACCCTGCGCGGTGCGGCGCGGCCCGAGAGCTTCGGGGCTCTCGACCGCGAGAAATTCGGCCTGAAACCCATCGAGATGGAGTGTTTCCACGGCTTCCTCTTCCTGCGCTTTCACCCCGGCCCGCAGCCCTCGGTCGCCGAGCTTCTGGCGCCCTTCGCCGAGGATTTCGCGGCCTATCGCGCGGCGGGGCTTCTGGCGGTGGGGGAATCGAGCTGGCTGACCGAGCTGCCGGTGAACTGGAAATCGGTGCGCGATGTCGACAACGAGGGCTATCATGTGGCGCTGGCCCATCCTTCGCTGCAAGAGCTTTACGGGCGCGATTATGCCGACCACCAGCTTCAGGGCGGCATCAACTTCTCGCGCGGGGGTTTTGGTGACAAGCCGGGGCGGCGCTGGTCGGTGAAGGAATATGTCAAGCTGTCGGAGGACCCGCCGGGCCTGCCTGACCACCTGAAGAAGACCTGGACCTATTACGGGATGTTCCCCGCCATCGTCTTCGCCTTCACCCCCGAGGGCGCGCAATTCTACCATGAAATCCCGATCGGTCCCGGCCAGACCCGCCTGACGGGCCGCCAATACCGTTACCCCGAGGAGACCCGCCGCCAGCGCCTCGCCCGCTACCTGGCGATGCGGATCGACCGCGACACTTCGGCCGAGGATCAGCAGCTGACGATCTGGTCGAACGAGTCGATGAAGTCCCAGGCCTTCGAGGGCTTCCACCTCTCTGACCTGGAATACGGGCTCCGCGCCCATCACGACCGCTTGCGCGCCCTTATCCCGGTCATGCGCCTGGCCAAGGCCCCGCCTGAATCGGAAATCGCGCGGCTCAATGCGGAAATGCTTGGCAAACTCCCCTGACCGGGGACAGACTTCGCAAAAGCCCAGCAGAGGCGACACCCAGGGAGATCACCATGCGTCCGAACCGCCGTTCCGCCCTTCTTGGCCTTGGGGCCGGTCTTGCTGCGCCTTGGGTCCGCCCCTCCTGGGCCGCCTCTGGCGTGGTCAATGTCTATAACTGGTCGGACTATATCGGCGAGACGACCTTGGCCGATTTCACCTCTGAGACCGGGGTCGAGGTCGTCTATGACCTTTACGCGAGCTCCGAAGAGGCCGAGGCCAAGATGCTGGCGGGATCGACCGGCTATGACCTGGTGATCCAGTCGGGGATGAAGCTGCAGCGCATGGTGGCGGCCGGGGTCTATCAGAAGCTCGACCGCGCGCGGTTGCCCAATTGGAAGAACCTGGACCCCGCCATCCTGAAGATCGTCGAGGGCTTCGACCCCGGCAATGCCTATACCTCGCCCTATATGTGGGGATCTACGGGCATCACCTATAACCTGGACATGGTGCGCGAGCGGCTGGGGGATATCGACCTGAACAGCCTTGACGTGCTGTTGAAGCCGGAAAATGCCGAGAAGCTCGCCGATTGCGGGATCTCGCTGCTCGATAGCCCGACGGATTGGGGCTATATGGTGCTGAAGTATATCGGGCTGGACAGCAATACGGCCGGAGAGGCCGAATATGCCAAAATGGCCGAGGCCATGGCGCCCCTGCGGCCTTTCGTGGCCACCTTCGACAATGCCAACTACCTGACGACGCTGCCCAACAAGGAGCTTTGCGTGGCGAACACCTGGTCGGGCGATTACGGCGTGGCCAAGGCCCGGGCGGCCGAGGCGGGGATCGAGTTGAACCTCGCCTATTTCGTGCCCAAATCCGGCGCCCCCGCCTGGTTCGACCTCTGGGCCATCCCCTCGGATGCTCCGAACCTGGAGAACGCCTATCTCTTCCTGGATTACATGATGCGCCCCGAGGTCGTGGCGGCCTGTTCCAACTTCACCGGCTATGCCAATGCCAACAAGGCGGCGACCGCCTTCGTCGACGCCGCCATCGCCAGCGATCCGGCGATCTATCCCGATGCCGAGACCCTGGCGCGGATGTATACCCCCGCCCCCCTGACCGATGCCCAGGAAGAGGCCATCACCCGCATCTGGACAGAGATCAAGACCGGTGGCTGAGTTCCTGCAAATCGAGGGGGTCTCCAAGAGTTTCGGCCCCTTCCAGGCCGTCCGAAATGTCTCGCTTTCGGTTGCCAAGGGCGAGATCTTCTCGCTTCTGGGCGGGTCGGGCTGCGGGAAAACCACGTTGTTGCGCATGCTGGCGGGCTTCGAAGAGCCAAGCGCGGGCCGCATCCTGATCGAGGGCCGCGACATGGCGGGCGTCCCCCCCTGGGCGCGCCCGGTCCACATGATGTTCCAAAGCTATGCGCTTTTCCCCCATATGACGGTCGAGGCGAATATCGGCTATGGGCTGAAGCACGAGCCGCTTTCGGTGGCGCAGCGCAAGGACCGCGTCCGCGAAATGCTGGACCTCGTGCAGCTGACCCCCATGGCGACCCGCAAGCCGCACCAGATCTCGGGCGGGCAGCGGCAGCGGGTGGCGCTGGCCCGGGCGCTTGCGCGGCAACCCAAACTGCTTCTCTTGGACGAACCCCTTGCCGCGCTGGACAAGAAGCTCCGCGAACACACCCAGTTCGAGCTGATGGAGATCCAGGAACGCATCGGCGTCACCTTCGTCGTCGTGACCCATGACCAGGAAGAGGCGATGACCCTTTCCGACCGCATCGCCGTCATGGACAAGGGCCAGGTCCAGCAGGTGGGCAGCCCGACCGAGATCTACGAATACCCGGTCAACCGCTTTGTCGCCTCCTTCATCGGCGCCATCACTTCGTTTGAGGCCGAGGTCACCGCCCGCGCGCCCGGCACCCTGACCCTGCATGTCCCGGCCTTCGGGCAAGAGGTCACCACCCGCGAGGCCGATTTCGCCCCCGGCGCCAAGGTGACCCTGGCGCTGAGGCCGGAAAAGCTGGTGATCTCCAAGACCCGCCCCCCGGGCAATGCGGTGCAGGGCGTGGTCAAGGACCTGGCCTATTTCGGCAAGGACAGCCTTTACCGCATCACGCTCGCCTCGGGCGCCCTGGTCCAGGCCCATGCGGTGAACCAGGCCCGCGGCGTGGCCATGGTGGCCGATTGGGACGACCAGGTCTGGCTCTCCTTCGACCCTTCCGCCGCCATCGTGCTGGGAGGCTAGGATGAACTGGTTCCACCGCAGGGGCTGGCGCGACCTGATCATCGGATTGCCCTATCTCTGGCTGGCCCTCTTCTTTCTGGTGCCCTTCCTGATCGTCGTCGCCATGTCGGTCGCGACCAAGACGCCGACCGCGCCGCCCTTCTCCTTTGGCGGGGAGCACCCCTGGGTTAACCTGGAAACCTACCAACGCCTGGTCTCCGAGCCCCTGTACCTGCGCGCCTTCCTGATCTCCTTGATGAATGCGGCGGGGACGACGGTCTTTTGCCTTCTGCTTGGCTATCCCATGGCCTTGGGCCTGACCCGGGTGTCGCGCTCCGCCCGCAACATCCTGTTGATGCTGGTGATCCTGCCCTTCTGGACCTCGTTTCTGCTCAGGGTCTATGCCTGGATGGGGCTGATGGGCAAATCCTCCTGGTTCAACCAGGGGCTGACGGATGCCTGGAACTGGCTGGTGCCTGCCGATTGGGCGGTGAAATCCCTGCCGATGATGCATTCCAACTTCGCCGTCATCCTGGTCATGGTCTATACCTATCTGCCCTTCATGATCCTGCCGCTTTACGCCAGCCTGGAACGCCTCGACCCCACCCTGGACGAGGCCGCGCTGGACTTGGGCTCCCGCCCCTGGCAGGTCTTCCTGGACGTCACCCTGCCGCAATCCGTGCCCGGCATCATCGCGGGCGGGCTTTTGGTCTTTATCCCCGCCGCCGGAGAGCTGGTGATCCCGACCCTGGTGGGCGATGCCTCTACCCCCATGATCGGGCGGGTGATCTCGGACCAGTTCTCCCAGGCCCGCGACTGGCCCATGGCCTCGGCGGTGGCGGTGGCGCTCCTCGCGCTGATGGTCGGCCCCACGATGCTTTACAGCCACTACCAGGCAAGGGCGGAGGGCAGCAAATGAACCGCCGCCCGACATTCCTCATCACCATGCTGGGCTTTGGCTTCGCCTTCTTCTACGTCCCCATCCTGTCGATGGTGGTCTATTCCTTCAACGCCTCCCGGCTTGCTACCGTCTGGGGCGGGTTTTCGACCAAGTGGTATGTCTCGCTCTTCTCGAACAAGCAGGTGATCGAGGCCCTGACCCTGTCGCTGAAAATCGCCCTCGTCTCGGCCACGCTCGCCACGATCCTTGGGACGCTCGCGGGCATCGCCTTGGTAAGGTTCACGAAATTCCGGGGGAGGACGCTCTTCTCCGGCCTCGTTACCGCCCCCCTGATCATGCCAGAGGTGATCACCGGCGTCTCCTCGCTGATCTTCTTCCTGCTTCTGGCCAACTGGATCGGCTGGCCCGCCCAACGCGGCTTCACCACGATCACCCTGGCCCATATCACCTTTTCCATGGTCTTCGTGACGACCATCGTCCAGGCAAGGCTCCTGCAATCCGACCGCGCCATCGAGGAGGCCGCGATGGACCTGGGCTCCCGTCCCTGGCAGGTGCTCTGGGACATCACCCTGCCGGTGATCTCTCCGGCGATCCTGTCGGGCTGGCTTCTGGCCTTTACGATATCGCTGGATGACGTGGTGATCACCTCCTTCACCACGGGGCCCGGCAGCACGACCCTGCCGCTCCTGATCTGGTCCAAGGTGAAACTCGGCGTCACGCCGGATATCAACGCCTTGGCGACCCTGATGGTCCTGGTCGTGGGCCTTGGCGTCGTCATCGCCGGTATCGCGATGAACCGGGCCGAGGCGCGGCGCATGGCGGACGAGCGCCTGGCCTATAGGGCGCAAGGATGAGCCTCCTCGGCATCCCCCCCGCCCCCGGCGCAGGCCGCGCGCGCTATGCCCGCGCCATGGCGCTTTACGCGCAAGGCGCGCTCAGCCCCGCCCAGCTCGAGGCCTACCGCGTCGCCGCCGCCCATGACGGGCCGCCCAATGCCACCTTCGCCGATCGAGGACTGCCCTTGCCGCAAGACTCCTGGCCTGACGACCCGATCCTGACAGCGGTGGATGAGGCCGACCGCTACCTCGCGACGCTCCAGGGCCCCGGCCTGGCCGAGGTCCGCGCCGGGATCGCCGCCCACCGCGCGGCACCCCTCCCGCCGGACCCGCAGTCCCATCCGGTGGTGGAGACGCACCTCCCCCCAGCCCTGAAAGCCCTGCACGAAACCCATCCCGCCCTGGCCCAGGCCCTGGCCCAGGTGGCGCCCCTCCTGCACTGGCACCCCTATGACCGCTACCCGGCCGAGACCATCGGCGCCGATTTCCTGCACGGCAACGCCTATGCCCTGCTGATCGGCGAGGGCGCCCCGATCCCCGCGCCCGACTTCCACCTGGGTCTCTTCCTGATCGCGCCCCATGTGGTCTACCGCGACCACAACCACCCCGCGCCCGAGCTTTACGCGCCGCTCACCGGCCCCCACGGCTGGCGCTTTGACCCCAAGGCGCCCTTGGTGATCAAACCCGCCCACCAGCCGGTCTGGAACCCGTCCCTGCAGCCCCACCTGATCAAGATCGGCCCCATGCCCTATCTTTGCCTTTACGGCTGGACCCGAGACACCGACAAACCCGCCCTCGTCATCCCTGCCGATGACTGGCCCGCCCTGGAAACCCTGCGCCTGTAAGGAGCCCGCATGACCTTCTCTGACGACGACCGCAAGATCGCCAATATCCATGAGGCCACCTTTACCCCCTTCGTCTATCCCGACGGTGTGGCCTTGGGCGACGATATCCTGCAACTCGACCCGACGACGCCGCTCGGAGAGGGCTTTCACGTCTACCGCATGCCCGCCGGCATGACGACGCGCCGCCATATCCACAACGGGCATGAGCAGTTCCTGATCCTGGAGGGCGAGCTGATCGAGGACGATGGTCGCGTCCTCAAGGCGGGCGACCTGGTCTTCTACCGCGACGGGACCGAGCATCACTCCTACACCCCGAACGGCTGCCTTCTGGCCGTGCATATCGCGGGGCCGGAGATTTCGACCCGCTAAGGCAAGGATCTCGACCCGCTAAAGCGACAGGTGATAGACCCGGGCGCTGCGGTCAAAGCCCACGATGCGGCGGCCTGATGCAAAGGCCGCCTCGAGCGCCGCGCGCAGGGCTTGGCGCAGGGCTGCGGCCTGGTCGGGGTCCTGGGCGGCCAGGGCCGCGATATCTTCGGGCAGGGGGAGCGCCAGGGGTTCGGAGGCCACCGCCGGGGCCTGACCGCCAAGCCGGGCGGAGACGCCGGGGGAGGCCAGCTCCCAATCGGCCAAGAGCCGGTCAGAGCCCAGGCCCCGGTTGATCCCCGCCATCTCGCCGTAATAATCGCGCAGATAGACCCCGGCCTCGGCGCCCAGGCGGTCGATGTTCAAAGTCGCATTGACCACCCGCAAAGGGTCGAAGGTCCAGCGCACCCTTGCGATCCCCCGCGCCAGGCACCAGCCGCGCTGGTAAAGCTTCAGCCGCACCCCAAGCCCCAGACCCCGCGCCTGGGGCAGGACCGCCAGGCGGTGCGAGTACTGGACTGTGGCCTCCCGCGTCGGAAAGCCGAAGACATAGCCCATCAGCCGCCCCTGAACGAAGGCGCCGCCCACCAGCCCGCCCGCGGCCTGGATCGCCAGCATCAGGTCGGCGGGGTCGGGTTGGTCGCCCTCGCCCCAGACCGCGCGCTGGAGGGCCTCGGCCTCTTGCAGCTCGGCCATGCCGTGCAAATCGCGGAAGGTGACGTCGGTCATGCGGAAAAATCCTCAAGCGAGATTGTGGCATGGGGCAGGTAATCCAGATCCAGCGTCACGCCAATCCCCGGGCCCTTGGGCACCGGCATCCGGCCCGCCGTGGTTTCCAGCTTTTGTTCCACGATGTCGCGGGTGAAATAGCGGCTGGCCGAGGAGGTGTCGCCGGGCTTGGTGAAGCCGGGGAGCGTCGAGATATGGATGTTATGGGCGCGGCCCACGCCTGATTCCAGCATCCCCCCGCACCAGACCGGCACCTGGAAGGCGGAGCAAAGGTCATGGATGCGCCGTGCCTCGACATGGCCTCCGACGCGGCCCACCTTGATGTTGATGACCCGCGCCGCATCGGTTTGCAGCGCCTTGCGGGCGTGGTCGAGGGTGCGGATGCATTCATCGAGGCAAAGCGGCGTCCTGATCCGCCGCTGCAAGGTCGCGTGGTCGTGGATGTCGTCCCAGGCGAGCGGCTGTTCGATGTAATCGAGCCCAAAGTCATCCATCGCCGCGATCAGCCCGCTGTCGGCCAAGGTATAGCAGCAATTGGCGTCCACCGTCAGATGGGCGTCCGGATACTCCGCCCTCACCGCCCGCAGAAGCCCCAGGTCATGGCCCGGCTTCACCTTCAGCTTGATCCGCTTGTAGCCCTGGTCCAGGTGGCTGCCCACCCGCTCCAGCGTCTGCGCAATCGGCCCGATCCCCAGCGAGACGCCCACGTCGATCGCATCCCCCTCACCGCCCAGTAGCGTCTGCAAGGGCAGGCCAAGGCTCTTCGCCCAAAGGTCCCAGAAGGCCATCTCGACCGTCGCCTTGGCCATGTGATTGGCCCGCCAGGGCGCCAGAACCCGAGCCAGCGCCTCGGGGTTGGCGAAACTGCGGCCGAGGACCTGCGGCAGAAGCACCTTCTCCAACAGGTCCATGGCCCCTGCCACGGTCTCTTCCAGATAGTCGGGCAGCGGGTCCATCACCCCCTCGGCATAGCCCTCGAGCCCCCCCGATTTCAGCGTCAGCAGAGGAAAGACCTTCTCGGTCAAGGTCCCCGTCGCAATCGTGAAGGGCGTGACCAGCGGCAGGCGCACCAGGCGCAGGGTGGCGGCCTCGATCTTCAAGGGTGCTGTCATTTTGGGCTCCTGTCCCGGAGGGTTCGTTTCAGCTTACTTGCAAGATTGACCGATTGAAAGTTTCCTGTCACTCTTTCTTTAACCAAGGGAGATCAGGGTGGACGACGGGTCCGACAGCACCAGCGATCTGCGCAACCGCCTGGCCCAGGCGCAGGACGCGGGCACGCCCTCCGAACGCGCGATTGCGCATTACCTGCTGACCAACCTCTCGGCGCTCCCTTTCGAGACGGCGGCCACCGTGGCCGCCAAGGTGGGCGTGTCGGAGGCCTCGGTGGGGCGGTTTTGCCGGTCGATCGGTTATCGGCATCTGAAAGAGCTGAAGGGGTCCTTGCAGGCCGACCTTGGCGACAAGGCCTGGCTGATCGGCGACCGGTTGAAGGAATTCCACGCGCGCTCGCGCGACGGCCATGAACTCTCCCGCGCGCTTGAGCGTGAGATTGCCGCCCTGGTCACGGTCTATGAACTGGCCGCCAGCGCGCCCTTTGCGGCGGCGGTGCAAAGGCTGGCCCGCAGGCGGCATGTCTTTGTCGCGGGCTTTCAGACCGAGCGGGGCCATGCGGCAGAGTTGGTGCATAACCTGCAATACCTCCGCCCCGGGGTGCAGCTGGCCGATGTCGCGGGCGGGCATTTCGCCGAGGTCCTGCTGTCGGACCCCGAGGAGACCACCCTCGTCCTGGTCGACGGCCGCCGCTATTCCCGCCTGACCCGCGACCTGGCCCTTGCTGCTCGGGACGAGGGCATCCCGGTTACCCTGATCACCGATCCCTATTGCGACTGGGCGCCCGGCCTTGTGACCGAGGTCTTCCCGGTGCCCACCGACCTCAACCACTTCTGGGACACGACCTCTGCCATGTCCTCCTTGATCGGGCTCCTGGTCAACGGGGTCTTTGCCGAACTCGGCGCCGAGGTCGAGGACCGCATGGCCCGCGTCTCGGCGCTTTACAGCGACTTCATCGGACATACCGCCCCGGGGCGCAACCCGGGCAAACCCTAGCAACAGTGAGGATATCATGACCTTTTCCTTCAAAAAGACCCTTCTGGCCGCCTCGGTCAGCTTGGCGGCCCTGATGGGCGCGGCCAAGGCGCAAGAGGCGGTCTTCGTGCTGGCGACCTCCGAGGTCGGCACGCCGACCTATAACCCGATCAAGGCGGGGAACCTGAACAAGGCCACGACGCTGATCTTCGACCGCATGGTCTCTCAGGCCGCCGACCTCTCCTATCACCCCTGGCTGGCGGAAAGCTGGGAAGAGGCCGCCGACGGCATGTCCTGGACCTTCCACCTCAAGCCCGGGGTGACGTTCCACAATGGCGAGCCCTTCAACGCCCAGACGATCAAGGACTGGATCCCGCTCTTTGCCGGGTCCGACAACGCCTATATGGTCGAGGCCATTGCCGAGGTTCAGGTCGTCGATGACCTGACCGTCAAATTCGTCATGTCGCGGCCCGAGCCGAACATGCTGTACAACCTCTCCTCCAGCTTCATGTCGGTGGTGGAGCCCAAGGCCTTCGTGGCGCTGGGCGACAACTACGGCGTGACCGAGGTCTATGGCACCGGCCCCTTCAAGCTGGAGAGCTTCACCATCGGGCAAGAGACGGTTCTGGTGCGGAACGACGACTACACCTGGGGCTCGCCCCTGGCCAAGAACCAGGGCCCGGCCAAGATCGCGCGGCTGACCTTCCGCGAGATCCCCGAAGACAGCACCGCCTTCCTGGAGCTGAAGACCGGCGGCGTCGACATGCTGATGACGGTGCCGGCCGACCTGATGGGCGAGGTCCAGAAGGAGGCCAACCTGACCCTCCTGACCATGCCCGGCCAGGACGTCTATTACATGCCGATGAACGTGACCAAGGCGCCTTTCGACGACATCAAGGTGCGCGAGGCCGCGGCCAAGGCGATCAACCAGGAGGAAATCCTGGCCTCGGTCTTTGGCGGCGTGGGTTCGGTGGCCAACACCTTCCTGATCTCGGCCCTGCCGGAAAGCCATGTCTCGGACACGTCCAAGATCTCCTATGACCCGGCCAAGGCCAATGCGCTGCTGGACGAGGCCGGTTGGGTGATGGGTGAGGGCGGCGTCCGCATGAAGGACGGCCAGCCCCTGAAGATCACCCTCTGGACCCAAAGCGACAGCGTCTTCCGCCGCCTGACCGAGGTCGTGCAGGCCCAGCTGAAAGCCGTGGGGATCGAGGCCGAGATCACGACCTTCGACAGTTCCATGATCCGCGACCAATACAAGACGGGTGAGCAACAGGCCGCCGTCCGCTCCTACAACTGGGACAATGCCGATATCGTCGACTGGTTCTTCGGTGGCGACCGTCTGGGCTATCCCAATGTCTCGATGTTCAACGATCCCAAGGCCGAAGAGCTGCGCGCCAAGGCCATGACCGGCTCCAAGAACATGGAAGAGCGGGTGGCCAATTTCACCGCCTATCACGACTATGTCCTGACCCAGTTCCCCATGGCGCCGATCTATCAGCCGGTCGATGCGGTGGCCTATAACAAGGACCGCCTGGCGCTGCCCGAGGTGATCAATGGCATCGGCGTCGGCGCCATCGCGATCATGGACATGGAAGTCAAAGAGTAAAAGGCCGCCGGCATGATGTCATACCTGATCAAGCGGGTCCTGATGCTCGTGCCGGTGTTTCTCGCCGTCTCGGTGGTGATCTTTGCCATCCTGCATTTCATCCCGGGCGACCCGATCGACAACCTGTTGAAGGTCGGGTCCTCACCTGAGGCCCGGGCCGAGATGGAGGCGCGCTACGGCTTGGACCGCCCCCTGCCGGTGCAATATGCGATCTGGCTGGGCAAGGTGGTGACCGGAGACCTCGGGACGGCCATTGTGGCCCGCCGCCCGGTGGCCGACCTGATCGCGGCCGCCCTGCCGCATTCGCTGATGCTGGGGGGCTTTGCGCTGTTGTTTTCCTCGGTGCTGGGGGTGGTTCTGGGCGTGGTGGCCGCCTTGAAGCGCGACGGCTGGGCCGACCGCGCCATCATGGGCGGGGTCCTGGTGGGATCGACCATGCCAAGCTTCTGGCTGGGGTTGATCCTGATGCTGGTCTTTTCGGTCTGGCTGGGCTGGTTCCCGGTCTCGGGCGCGCGGGGCTGGTCCTCGCTCGTCCTGCCCGTCCTGACCATAGGCCTCGGCGGCACGGCCCTCGTCGCCCGCATCACCCGCGTCTCGATGATCGAGGCCTCGGGGCGCGACTTCGTCCTCCTCCTGCACGCCAAGGGCTTAAGCCCGCTGCGCATCCAGCTTGGCGCCGTCCTGCGCCATGCGCTGATCCCGGTGGTGACCATCCTTGCTCTCAGGATCGGCTGGATCCTCGGCGGCGCCGTCACCGTCGAGGTCGTCTTTGCAAGGCCCGGCCTCGGGACGCTGCTGATCAAGTCGCTCAGCCAACATGACTACCCCGTCGTGCAAGCCTGTCTCTTGATGCTCGCCATGGCGGTCATGCTGGGAACCCTCTTGGGCGATATCCTGCAAGCCCTGATGGACCCCCGCGTCAGGGCCTCGCTCTCATGAGGGCCTTCCGTCACCCCATCCCCGCCCTGTCGCTTGCCTGGCTGGTGCTGGTCGTGCTGGCGGCCTTGCTGGCCGACCTCTCGCCCTATCAATACGACATCCAGGTCCTGAAAGAGGCCTATGGCGCGCCCTCGGCCCTCCACTCGCTCGGCACCGATGAATTCGGCCGCGACCTCCTGACAAGGCTGATCCATGGCGCCCGGACCTCGCTGAGCGTTTCGGTCACCGCCATCGCCATCTCGGTCGCCTGCGGCATGGCGCTTGGGGCGGCGGCCGCCTGGTTCGGCGGCTGGTTCGACCGGGCGGTGACCGTCACCGTGGACCTCACCTGGTCCTTCCCCGAAATCCTCATCGCCCTGATCCTGGTGGCCATCATCGGCCCCGGCACGACCGGGACCATGGTCGCCATCGCGGTCGCCTACCTGGCGCAGTTCACCAGGCTCACCCGCGCCCAGATACTGACCCTGAAGGGCGAGACCTTCATCGAGGCCGCCCGCTCCCTGGGCGCCGGAAACACCCATATCCTCTTGCGCCACCTCCTCCCCAATGCCCTCGCCCCCGTCCTGGTCTCGGCCATGCTGGCCACCGGAGACGCGATCATCCTGGAGGCCACGCTTGGCTTCTTCGGCCTTGGCGCGCAGCCGCCGACGCCAAGCTGGGGGGGCATGATGTCGGCGGGCTCGGCGCTGATCTTCAAGGCGCCCTGGATCATCATCTTCCCCGGCCTGATGGTCGCCCTCACCGTGGTGGCGATCAACCTGGCCGGAGACGCCCTGGTCGCCTCCCTCGACATCAAGGCCAAACTAAGAGGCCCGGTATGAGCCTCTTGCAGCTTAAAGACGTCAGCGTCTCCATCGGCCAGGTGGCTTTGCTGGACCGGATTTCCCTGTCGGTCGCCAAGGGAGAAATCCTGGGCCTGGTGGGAGAAAGTGGCTCGGGCAAGTCGCTGACCGCGCTCGCCGCCATGGGGCTTTTGCCGCTGATCGGCGGGCGGATCACCGGCGGAGCCGTCGCATTCGACGGAAAGGACATGGCCGCGATGACCGAGGCGCAGCGCCGCTCCCAGCGCGGCGGTCGTATCGGCTTTGTCACCCAGAACCCGATGACGGCCTTGGACCCGGTGACCCGCATCGGCGCCCAGATCGACGAGGTCTCGCGGCTGCACCTCGGCCTGACCCGCGCCCAGGCCCGCGCCCGGACCGTGGACCTCCTGACCCAGCTCCGCATCCCCGAGGCCGCGACCGTGGCCAATGCCTGGCCGCACCAGCTCTCGGGCGGGATGAAGCAGCGCATCGTCATCGCCATGGCCCTGGCCGGAGACCCCGACCTGATCATCGCCGACGAGCCCACGACCGCGCTGGATGTGACCGTCCAGGCGCAGATCATCCAGATCCTCGGCGCCCTGGTGCGCGACAGGGGCCTCGCGCTTTTGCTCATCACCCATGACATGGGCGTCGTCGCCCAACTCTGCGACCGGGTGGCCGTGCTTTACGCGGGCCGCCTGGCCGAAGAGGGCCCGACCGCGCCAATCTTCGCCGCCCCCGGTCATCCCTACACGCGGGCGCTGATCGGCTGCATCCCGACCGAGGGCATGGCAAAGGGCACGCTTCAGGGCATCCCGGGCACGGTGCCGGGCGCGCTCACCTTCCCCCCGGGCTGCCGCTTTCACCCGCGCTGCCCCCGCGCGCAAGCCGTCTGCGCGACGCAGACCCCGCAGGGCAACCCCGCCTGCCACTTCCCCGGAGGCGCCGATGCCTGACCTCCTGACCGTCAAGGGCCTGACCAAAAGCTTCCAATCCGGCGGCGGCCTCTTCCAGCGCCCCCGCACCATGATGGCCGTCCGCGAGGTCTCTTTCTCGCTGCGGAAAGGCGAGGTCCTGGGCGTCGTTGGCGAAAGCGGCTGCGGGAAATCGACCCTGGCCCGGCTGGTGCTGCGGCTGATCGAGCCCACTTCAGGGCAGGTGACTTTCGACGGCACCGACCTTCGGGCGCTCTCCGCGCCTGCGCTGCGGCGGATGCGCCAACGCATGGCCATGGTCTTCCAGGACCCCTATTCCAGCCTCGACCCGCGCTTCACCCTGGCCCAGGTCCTGGCCGAGCCCTTCACCGTCCAGGACCAGAAGGCCCCCGACCCCGGCGCCATGCTGGAGACCGTGGGCCTGCCTGCGACAATGGCGCAAAGCCACCCGCATCAGCTGTCGGGCGGGCAAAGGCAGCGCGTCGGTATCGCCCGTGCGCTGGCGCTGTCCCCCGACCTGGTCGTCCTGGACGAACCCACCGCCTCGCTCGATGTCTCGATCCAGGCCCAGATCATCGCGCTCCTGTCGCAACTGCGCGACGAGCGCGGCCTGACTTACCTCTTCATCAGCCACGACCTCGGCCTCGTGCGCTATTTCTGCGACCGGGTTCTGGTCATGTATCTCGGCGCGGTGGTCGAGGTCCTGCCGCGTGCCGATGCCGCGCCCCGCCACCCCTATACGGCGGCGCTGCAGGCCTCGGCCTTCGTGCCGGACCCGGGGCAAAGGCGCGCCCTGGCCCCCCTGACCGGTGAAATCCCCAGCCCCTTCGACCTGCCCCCTGGCTGCGCCTTCGCGGGCCGCTGCCCACGCGCCTCTGACCTTTGCCGCATGAAGCGGCCCGAGCTGGAGCCGGGGCCCCATCCCGTGGCCTGCTTCCACCCCCTGAAGGATTGACCGATGTTCCATGTGCTGACCGGCGTTTTCGTCCATGAAAGCAACACCTTCAAGAAGGGCGAGACGCGGTTGCAGGACTTCCGCGACGATGTTTTGGACCTGGGCCAGGTCGCGCTGGACCGCTTTCGCGGGGTGAATGAGGAACTGGCGGGCTTCATGGATGTGGCCGATGAGGCGGGGTGGCGGCTGACCCATACGGTCTCGGCCCATGCCACCCCTGGGGCAAGGGTCGCGCAAGAGGCCTTCGACCATATCGCGGGGCTGATCTGTGACGGCGCCCGGGCGCATAAGGACACGCTGGACGGGGTGCTGCTAAGTCTTCACGGCTCCATGGTTCCGGTCTTTTGCGAGGATGGCGAGGGCGAGCTTCTCCGCCGCCTCCGCGCCATCCTGGGGCCGGATCTGCCGATTGCGGTGACGCTGGACCTCCACGCCATGGTGACCGAGGCCATGGTGGAGCAGGCGCAGATCTTCGTCAGCTACAAGACCTATCCCCATGTCGATATGCGGGTGACGGGGGCCCATGCGGCAAGGCTTCTGGATCGGACGATGAGGGGAGAGATCACGCCCCGCACCCTGCGGGTCCATGTGCCGATGCTGGACGAGGCCAACGCGGGCCGCACCGATGTGCCGGAGACGGCGGCGCTCTATACCCGCGCCGCTGCGCATGAGGCCGAGCCGGGGATCCTTGCCGTCTCGGTCAACGCGGGCTTCTCCGAGGCGGATATCGCGGAAATGGGGCCCACGGTGCTGGTGACCCATGACGGCCAGGCCACCCGCGCGGCAGAGATCGCCATGGCTCTGGCCCAGACGATCTGGGATCAGCGCGGGACGGTGGCGAACACCTTCCTCACGCCCGAGGCGGCAGCAGCGCTCGCCCTGGCCCATCCCGCAGCGCCTCCACTGGTGATTGCCGATTACGCCGACAACCCCGGGGCAGGGGCCTACGGCGATGCGACGGCGCTTTTGGGCGCGCTCTTGCAGGCGGGGGCCGGGGGAGGCGCCTTTGCGCCGATGATCGACCCCGAAGCGGCGGCGGAGCTCCATCGCCACGGGGTCGGCGACCGCGTTACCCTGGCCTTGGGCGGCAAATGTGATGCCTCCTTCGGCGGGGGGCCTTTGACGGTGACGGGCGAGATCATCCACCTCTCGGACGGCACCTATACCGGGGACGGGCCGATCCTGGGCGGGATCACCCATTCCTGGGGCAAGACGGCGGTTTTCCGGGTGCAGGGGATCGACGTGCTGGTCGTGACGCTCTCGGGCCAGATGCTGGACCTGCAACAGCTGCGCGCCTTTGGGATTGCGCCGGAAGCCCTGCGCTTCCTGGTCGTCAAGTCGATGCAGCATTTCCGCGCGGCCTATGAGCCCATCGCGGCCAGGGTCGTGGTCTGTGACACGGGCGCCTTGGCCACGCCCCAGGCACATCTGCGGCCCTATACCCGCGTGCGCCGCCCGGTGTGGCCCCTGGACCGCGAGGGCTTCGCCCTTTCCGGCGGCGGCATTCCGGGCTAAGGCTGGCCCGACCGAAGGGGGCGCCGATGTTCAACGACTGGAAAGCCGAGAAGGCCGTGGCAGGCTTGGTGACCGAGGCGCAAGAGCTTTCGGACAAGCTCGGCACCGCCAAGCCGCATATCCTGGACGCCCATGCCGCCATGGCTCGGCTTTGGGCGGCACGCCAGGCGGTCGAAGGCACCGACCTTTACGCCATGGCCTCCTGGAAAGCCCCGGCACTGAAGAAGTTCACCAGCGCGACCCAGACCCGGATCAACGCGCTGCGCAAGGCGCGCACCTGGGATCAGGCCGATGGGCTGACCATCTGGCTGCATTCGGCCCGCGCCCTGTCCGAGCCGCGCATCCTGGCCCCGGTCAAGGAGATCTGGCGCCAACTCGCCCATGCTGGGCCCAATGCCGATGCCATGGCCGAAGAGCTCCTGGCCGAAGAGGGCCTGAGCCCCGACCCGGGCCGCGCCATCCCCAAGGGCTTTGCCTAGGGTCAGGACCCATTGATCACGCTCTAAGACCGTGATTCACGGTCGGCCAGGAGACCTGATTTATGAGCAACTTGTTCTGGCTGACCGAAGCCCAGATGGACCGGCTTCGGCCCTTCTTTCCCA
>NZ_JAABNR010000010.1 GCF_009925085.1 Stagnihabitans tardus
AGCCAGCAGCGCCTACCCCTCTTCATAAGCTCATCCGGGACTCCCGGACGTGCTCACCCGTCGGTCGATCCCGCACATCAAACCGCCACAACCCCAAAATAGATGGGACGCAACCGCCGCATACGGTGGGGCTCGGGGAGGCAGCGCCTCCCCGCCGTCGTGCCAGACGACCGAGTGACGGCGGCGTCAGGCCAAGGGTTTGGGCCAGACGCGCGGTCGGGACGCCGCCTTACTTCCGCAGGGTCCCGCCGGTGGCCTTGGTCACCTTCTCGATGATCTTGGCCGAGACGGCTTCGATATCGGCATCGGTCAGGGTCTTGTCGCGGGGCTGCAGCCGCACCGAGAGCGCGATCGACTTCTTGCCCGCGCCCATCTGCGCCTCGGCCTTTTCGCCGGTGAACTGGTCAAAGACCGCGACCTTCTCGATCAGGACCTTGTCGGCGCCGAGCGCCGCGTTGACCGCCGTCAGGGCCTCGACGCGTGCGTCCACCACGAAGGCGAAGTCGCGTTCCACCGCTTGCAGGTCCGAGAGGCCAAGCGCGGGGCGCGTGGGCGTCTTGACCTTGGGGTCGGGGACATTGGCGACCGCGATGGTCAGCGCCATGGCCGGGCCCTTGACGCCCATCTGCGCCAGCACCTTGGGATGGATCTCGCCGAAGGTGGCCAGCATGTTCGGCCCAAGGCCGATCACGCCAGAGCGGCCGGGGTGGAACCAGGCGGCGACCTTGCGTGAGACTTGCATGCGGGCGGGGGCGCCCAGGGCGGCCAGGACCGCCTCGGCATCGGCCTTGACGTCATAGACATCCACCGGGCGGCGCGAGGCGAAGGGGTCACGCGCAGCGCTTGCACCAACCAGCAAAGCGGTGGCCATCAGCGCCTGCTCCCCGGGCTCACCGCCCGAGAAGACCGGGCCGACCTCGAAAAGGCCGAGGTCCATGAAGCCCCGCGCCTGGTTCCTCGCCGCAGCCCGCAGCAGACCCGGCAAGAGGTCGGGGCGCAGGTGGGTCATTTCCGACGAGATCGGGTTCTCGATCCGCACGGCGTCGGTGCCGCCTCCGAAGAGAGCGGCGTCCTGGCCGTCGATGAAGCTATAGGTCACGCATTCGTTGTAACCCAGGGCCGCCAGGGTCCGGCGTGCGGCGCGCTCCTTGACCTGGAGCGTGGTCAGGATCGGACGCGGCACACCGGCCACGGCGCGGGTCAGGGGCTTGCCCTGCAGCTTGGTCAGGCTTGCGATCCGGGCGACCTCTTCGACCAGGTCGGCCTCGCCCAGCACATCGGGGCGCCAGGTCGGCGGGGTCGCCATATCGCCGTTGAGCGTGAAGCCCAGGGCCTCCAGGGTCTGGCGCTGGGTGGCCTCGGGGATCTCCATGCCCACGAGGCTGATCAGCCGGGCCGGGTCCAGGCGATAGGCGCGGGAGACATCCTTGGGGGCGCCGTCCTGCACCACGTCAGAGGCTTCCCCGCCGCAGAGGTCGAGGATCATCTGCGTGGCCAGCTCCAGCCCCGGAAGCGAGAAGTTGGGGTCCACGCCGCGTTCGAAGCGGTAGCGGGCGTCGGAGTTGATCTTCAAGGCGCGGCCGGTGGCGGCGACCATGATGGGCTCCCACCAGGCGCTTTCCAGGAAGACATCGACGGTCTCTTCGGTGCAGCCCGAGGCCTCGCCGCCCATGATGCCCGCGAGGCTTTCGACCTGGGTGTCATCGGAGATCGCCATCATGCCAGCCGCAAGCGTATAGGTCTTGCCGTCCAGCGCCAGCAGGGTCTCGCCGCCCGTCGCGGCATGGATGCGCAGGTCGCCCTTCACCTTGGCCGCATCGAAGACATGCAGCGGGCGGTTCAGGTCATAGGTGAAATAGTTGGTCACATCGACGAGCGCGTTGATCGGCCGCAGGCCAATGGCCTTGAGCCGCGCTTGCAGCCAATCGGGCGAGGCGCCGTTCTTGACGCCGCGGATGACCCGGCCCGCGAAATGCGGGCAGCCCTTGGCCTTCAGGTCGGCGTCGATCTTCACCCCGATGGGCGAGGGGAAGCCGCCGGGAACCGCAGCGACCTCCAAGGGCTTCAGCACCCCAAGGCCGCGGGCGGCAAGGTCACGCGCCACGCCACGCACGCCCAAGGCATCGGGGCGGTTGGGCGTGATCTTGATCTCGATCATCGGATCGGCGAGCGCCGGGCGGTTGTCGGCCAGCCAGTCGACAAACCGTTCGCCCACGGTGCCGCTATCCAGCTCGATGATGCCGTTGTGCTCATCCGAGAGCATCAGCTCGCGTTCAGAGCACATCATGCCCTGGCTCTCGACGCCCCTGATCTTGCCGACGCCCAAGGTCACGTCGATCCCCGGCACATAATCGCCGGGGCGGGCCAGAACCACCGTGATCCCCGCCCGCGCATTGGGCGCGCCGCAGACGATCTGCTTGACGCCCTCAAGGGTTTCCACCTTGCAGACCCGCAGCTTGTCGGCATCGGGGTGCTTTTCGGCCTCGAGGATCTTGGCCAGGGTGAAGGCGGAGATTTTCGCCAGCGGGTTGGCGATCTCTTCGACCTCGAGGCCCAAATCGGTCAGGGCCTCGGAGATTTCCTCCAGGGTGGCCGAGGTATCCAGGTGATCTTTCAGCCAGGAGAGGGTGAATTTCATGTCTAGTCCCCTTGTGCGGGCGCGAATTCGTTGGCGTAGCCCGGGGTATACCCCGAGGTGCGAGGTGTCAGCGCGAAAGGCCGCCCGGCAAATTCGGCATGTCGAGGCTGGAGAACCCATAGTGCCGAAGCCAGCGGAGGTCGCTGTCGAAAAACGCCCGCAGGTCGGGGATGCCGTATTTCAGCATGGCGATGCGGTCGATGCCCATGCCGAAGGCGAAGCCCTGCCACTGGGTCGGGTCAACGCCTGCCGAGGCCAGGACCTTGGGATGGACCATGCCGGAGCCGAGGATTTCCAGCCAGGAGTCGCCCTCGCCGATCTTCAGCTGGCCGTCTTTCCAGCTGCAGCGGATATCGACCTCGGCCGAAGGCTCGGTGAAGGGGAAGTGGGACGCACGGAAGCGGAGTTCGACCGAAGGCACCTCGAAGAAGGCGCGGCAGAATTCCTCCAGCGTCCATTTCAGGTTGGCCATCGAGATGTCGCGGTCGATGGCCAGGCCCTCGACCTGGTGGAACATCGGCGCATGGGTCTGGTCCATGTCCATCCGGTAGACGCGGCCCGGGGCGATCACGCGGATCGGCGCGCCTTGGGCCATCATGGCGCGGATTTGCACGGGGGAGGTGTGGGTGCGCAGGACATGGGGCGGGCGCGGATCATCCGAGGCGCGGGCCATGAAGAAGGTGTCGTGCTCTTGCCGGGCGGGATGCTCGGGCGGGATGTTCAGGGCGTCGAAGTTGTACCAATCCGACTCGACCTGCGGACCTTCGGCGACCGAGAAGCCCATATCGGCGAAGATCGCGGTCAGCTCTTCCATCACCTGGGAGACCGGGTGGATCGTCCCACGCGGGCGCGGGCGACCGGGCAGGGTGACGTCGAGCCATTCGGAGCGCAGACGCTCATCCAACGCCGCATCGGCGAGGGCTGCCTTCTTGGCACGGAGCGCCGCGTCGATCTCGTCCTTGACCACGTTCAGCATGGCGCCGGCGGCCTTGCGGGCCTCGGGCTCCATCTTGCCAAGGGTGGACATCAGGGCGGAAATCTCGCCCTTCTTGCCCAGGGCGGCCAGGCGCACCTCTTCGAGCGCGGCTTCGCCCGTGGCGCTGCCCAGGGCAGCAAGATATTTGGCTTTCAGCGCGTCCAGACCGTCCATCGGGGCCTCCTTCAATCGGGGTTGGTGCTAACGCCCGAAGGCCCCGGATGCAAGTGGCGCGTCAGTCCTGCCGCAGCGCGACGCGGAGTTTCGGGGTCACAAGCGCCACCAGCGCGGGATCGTTGCGGGCAAAGCGGTCGGGGATGTTCAGGACGACGAGCCGCTTGCCCCGCAGCGCGGCGGGAAAGAGCGCTTGCAGCCTTTTGCGCTGCCGCGCCTCCATCACGAAGACGATATCGGCCCAGTCCAGATGCTCGACCCCGACCTTCTCGTCGGCATCGGCGCTGAGCCCGGCGAAATCAGAGGCAATCCCCCAGCTGGTCGCCAGGTCGGCACAGGTCGGACTGCGGGCGCGGGCCTTGCCGCAGAGGAACAGGGCGTTCATGGGGGCTCCAAAAGAAAAACCCCCGCAGCCTTGAGGGCCACGGGGGTTTTTGAAGTCAAGACAGCTTACGCAGCGGCCATGGCGGCCTTGGCTTGCGCGGCGATGGCGTTGAAAGCCTCGGGCTCACGCACGGCCAGGTCGGCCAGGACCTTGCGGTCGACGACGATGCCGGCCTTGTTCAGGCCGTCGATCAGGCGCGAGTAGGTGAAGGCCGGGTCGAACAACCGCACGGCGGCGTTGATACGGGCGATCCACAGCTGGCGGAATTGACGCTTGCGGGCCTTGCGGTCGCGGGTCGCATACTGCTGGGCCTTGTCGACGGCCTGCGTAGCGGTTTTGAAGTTGGTCGAGCGGGCGGCGTAATAGCCAGCCGCCTTGGCAATGACCTTGCGGTGACGGGCGTGCGTGACCTTGCCGGATTTGACGCGGGACATATCTGGCTCTCCTTAGCGGTTATACGGCATGTATTTTTTGACGATCTTCTCGTCGCTGTCGCACAGGATCATGGTCCCGGCGGCATCACGGACGAACTTGGCCGTCCGCTTGATCATGCCGTGGCGCTTGCCAGCATTGCCTGCCTTCACATGGCCATTGGCCGTGAAGGAGAACCGCTTCTTCGCAGCGGATTTGGTCTTCATCTTGGGCATTTTGATCTCCGATCTTAAGCACGGCGGGCATGCCACATTCGCCCGGTCGTGCAGGGTATTCAGGGGGCCGCGTATAGGCGGCCTTGGCGCGGGGTGCAAGGGGTCAGGGCATCCAGCGGGCAAAGACTCGCAGGAAAACATCGGGCAATTCGGCGAAAGTATAGGGGCGGCCATGGCTGGTCAGCGCCATGACCACGAGAACCCCGCCGATCAGCACGAGGATGGAGCCGATTCGCGGCACCTGCCCCTCGATCCAGGCCGACATCAGGGAGGGGATCGACAGCACAAGGGCCAGCGATCCCACGACGAGCATCAAATCGGTATCCATGAATTCCTCGGAAAAGGGGCCTTTCAGCCCCTCCGATTATTCAGGATCGACGTTGGAAATCAACCGCTCATCACAGGGCGCGACGCGCAGGACATTGGTCGTGCCCTTGACGTTGAAGGGCACGCCGGCGGTCAGGACGATATTGTCCTCGACCGAGGCGAAGCCTTCCTCCCGCGCAGCCTTGACGGCGGCGAGGACCGCGCCCTTCAGCCGGATCTGCGGCTCGCAGATGACGCAGTGCAGGCCCCAGGTCAGCGCCATGCGGCGGGCCGAGGACATGAGCGGCGTCAGGGCGATGATCGGCACGCGCGGGCGTTCGCGCGAGACGAGGCTGGCGGTGGTGCCCGATTGCGAGAAGGTGGCGATGGCCTTGATATTGGTGGCCTCGGCGATCTCGCGCGCGGCCGCCACGATGCCATCGGCAATCGATTCGCGGCGGATGTTGCGGCTGGCCTCGATCACCTGGCGGTAGGTCGGGTCCTTTTCGACCGAGATGGCGACGTTGTTCATCGTCGTCACGGCCTCGATCGGATACTTGCCCGCTGCCGATTCGGCCGAGAGCATGACGGCATCGGCGCCCTCGTAGATCGCGGTGGCGACGTCGGAGACCTCGGCGCGGGTCGGCACGGGGCTTTCGATCATCGATTCGAGCATCTGGGTGGCGACGATCACGGGCTTGGCGGCGGCGCGGGCGCCACGGATCAGGCGCTTCTGGATCGGCGGCACGGTATAGACCGGGAGTTCCACGCCGAGGTCGCCACGGGCGACCATGATGCCATCGGACACCTGGAGGATCGCGTCATAGGCCTTCACAGCGGCGGGCTTTTCGATCTTGGCCAGCACCAGGGCGCGGCCGCGCGCCAGGTCCTTGGCCTCGAGCACGTCCTCGGGGCGCTGCACGAAAGAGAGCGCCAGCCAGTCCACGCCCAGCTCGCAGGCGAATTCCAGGTCGACGCGGTCCTTTTCCGACAGCGCGGCCACGGGCAGCACCACGTCGGGCACGTTCACGCCCTTGCGGTTGGAAATCGCACCGGGCACGGTCACGGTGCAATTGGCAAAGTCCTTGCCGCAGTCATCGACGCGCAGGGCGATCTTGCCGTCATTGACCAGCAGGGTCGCGCCAGGCTCCAGCGCCGCAAAGATCTCGGGATGGGGCAGGTTCACGCGGGTCACGTCGCCGGGAACGGTGGACAGGTCCATGCGGAACTTCGCACCCTCGACCAGCTCGACCGGGCCATCGGCAAAGGTGCCGACGCGCAGTTTCGGGCCCTGGAGGTCGGCCAGGATGCAGATCGGGCGGCCAAGGTCAGCCTCGACCTTGCGGATATGGACATGCCGCGCTCGGATGTCATCATGGGTGCCGTGGCTCATGTTCAGGCGGAACACATCGGCCCCGGCTTCGAACAGGGCGCGGATGGTGGCGTAGTCGCTGGAGGCCGGGCCCAGAGTGGCCACGATCTTAACGTTCCGAAGGCGTCTCATGCCTTGATCCTTTTCGTCGTGTCTCGGTTTGCGGTGGGCCGCGCGTCTTATGGCCGATCCGGCAACGGGGGGCAACTGCCATGACGCCATATGCCACCGAAATGAACATTCTGCGAAGACCGGGGCGCATTTTGCCGGTTTTGGCGGCGCAACCGACGCAAAAGGGCCTCTTCGGGCCGAAAGCGGCATTGTGATTCCCATTTTCCCGCGATTGGCCTATGTGGAGGGCATGAGCGCTTTTCACCTTCACGGGGCGGATCGCCCCGGCCCTTTCCTCATCACGGTGGACCATGCGTCCAACCGCGTGCCCCCGGATGTCTGCGGCGGAGACCTTGGCATCGCGCCGCAAGACATGGCGCGCCACATCGCCTGGGATGTCGGCGCGCTCGGGGTCTCGCTGGCCCTGGGGGAGCTTCTGGACAGTCCCGTCATCGCCAGTGATTTCTCGCGGCTGGTGATCGATCCGAACCGGGGGGAGGAGGATCCGACCCTGGTCATGCGGCTTTATGACGGCACGATCATTCCGGGCAACGCGCGGGTGACCGAGGCCGAGGTGGAGCGGCGGCTCGAGACGCTCTACCGCCCCTATCACGATGCCCTGGCGCAGATGGCCGATGGGCGGGTCGTGGTGGCGATGCACAGCTTCACCCCCTGCCTGCGCGGGCGCGCGCCTCGGCCCTGGCATGTCGGCGTGCTTTACGCCGACGAGGACCCGCGCTTCTCGCGTCCCCTGATCGCGCGGCTGATGGCGGAGCCCGACCTGTGTGTCGGCGACAACGAGCCCTATGCCGGCGCGCTGCCCGGCGACAGCATCGACCGCCACGGGCTGAAACATGGCCGCCACAACACCTTGATCGAGGTGAGGAACGACCTGATATCTGAAGCAGAGGGCCAGAGTGCCTGGGCCGCGCGCCTCGCGCCGCACCTGAAGGCCGTATTGGAGGCGCTATGACCGACCAGAAGACCGAGCTTGAAGCCGCAGCCTTCCGCGCGCTGATCCATCACCTGATGGTCAAGCGCCCGGATGTGCAGAACATCGACCTGATGAACCTGGGCGGGTTTTGCCGCAACTGCCTGAGTCGCTGGTACCAGGAGGCCGCCGCCGAACGCGGCATCGAGATGACCAAGGACGAGGCGCGGGAAGTCGTCTACGGCATGCCCTATGCCGACTGGGTGGCGCAGAATCAGACCGAGGCCGATGCGGCGAAAAAGGCCGCCTTTGACGTGGCTTTCGCGCAGAACGTTGGGCCGAAGGGCTGAGACCCGGGGTGTACCCCGGGCTACGCTGTGACACGAGAGCGCCGGGGCGCAAGCCGGTCGCTTGCGGTCCTTGCTTTCAATTTGGCCAAAATATCCCCGCCTGAGGCTCTTCGGCTGATGTCGGAGCCTCCGGCGGGGATATTTTGGCCAGTGTGAAAGGGCAGGGCGCTGACTCCGCCGCCACGCCCGGGATGCGGCCCGGGTTTTGCCATCGGAGTCGAGGCCCCGGGTCAAGCCCGGGGCGCCGAGGCGCTTAGACCGCCGCCTTGCGCATCTCGTCGAGGTAGATTTCCCGCAGCCGCGCCGCCACGGGGCCGGGCTTGCCGGTCCCCAGGTCCTTGCCGTCGATCTGCACCACCGGCATCACGAAGGCGCTGGCCGAGGTGATGAAGGCCTCGTCGGCCTCTTGTGCCTCGGCCAGGGTGAAGCTCCGTTCGACCACCTCCATCTGGGCCTCGACCGCGAAGCGCAGGACGGCGGCGCGGGTGATGCCGTGCAGGATGTCACTGGACAGCGCCCTTGTGATGATCCGGTTGCCCTTCACGATATAGGCGTTGTTGGAGGTGCCTTCGGTGACAAAACCGTCTTCGACCAGCCAGGCGTCATCGACCCCGGCCTTCTTGGCCGCCATCTTGGCCATCGAGGGGTAAAGCAGCTGCACCGTCTTGATGTCGCGGCGGCCCCAGCGGATGTCATCGACCGAAATCACCTTCCAGCCCGTTTTCGCGGCAGGGCTCTCGGCCAGGCCCGGTTTGGACTGGGTGAACATCACCACCGTGGGGGGCAGATCGGCCGCCGGATAGGCGAAATCCCGGTCGCCCGGATTGCCGCGCGTCACTTGCAGATAGACCATGCCGTCCACGATCTCGTTCCGCGCCACCAGCTGGCGATGCAGCTCCAGCCATTCGGCATCCGTGTGCGGGTTGGTCATCTCGAGCTCACGCAGGCTCCGCGCCAGCCGGAGGCAATGGCCCGCGAAGTCGATCAGCTTGCCGCCGAGCACCGAGGTGACCTCGTAAACCCCATCGGCCATCAGGAAGCCGCGATCGAAGACCGAGACCTTGGCCTCCGCCTCGGGAAGGAACTCGCCGTTGACATGGACGATGCGGGACATGGGGGCCTCCTTGCAGGTTTGGGGCGGTTTGGCCCCAATTGCACAATCCGTCAAGGGCAACGGGCGTCAAGAGCTCTGGCGGCACGCCTCGGCCTTCGCTGCGTCTGCGAATTCGCTTGCGCAGCGTTGCGCAAGATTATAACCATGGCGGCACACAGTTTGAAACTTCCTTGCGAGGCCATCTTGTCCTTCCGGCTGCAACCCACCCCGCCCGCCCGTCCCAATCGCTGCCAGCTCTTCGGCCCCGGCTCGCGACCCGCGCTGTTCGAAAAGATGGCGGCCAGTGCGGCGGATGTGGTGAACCTTGATCTGGAAGACTCCGTCGCGCCCAGTGACAAGGACGCCGCCCGGGCCAATATCATCCGGGCAAGCCATGACATCGACTGGGGCCGCAAGACGCTGTCGGTGCGGATCAACGGGCTCGATACCCCCTGGTGGTATCGCGACGTGGTGGATCTTCTGGAGCAGGGCTCGGAGCGGATCGACCTTCTGATGATCCCCAAGGTGGGCTGTGCCGAAGACCTTTACGCCGTCGATGCCCTGGTGACGGCCATCGAGCGCGCCAAGGGGCGGCAGAAGCGCGTGGGCTTCGAGGTCATCATCGAATCGGCCGCCGGGATTTCCCATGTCGAAGAGATCGCCAAGGGCTCTTCGCGGCTTCAGGCCATGAGCCTGGGGGCTGCCGATTTCGCGGCCTCGATGGGGATGCAGACCACCGGCATCGGCGGCACGCAGGAGAATTACTACATGACCCGCGAGGGGGCGCGCCATTGGCCCGACCCCTGGCACTGGGCGACGGCGGCCATCGTCGCCGCCTGCCGGACCCATGGCATCCTGCCGGTCGACGGCCCCTTCGGCGATTTCAGCGACGACGAGGGCTTTCGCGCCCAGGCGCGCCGGGCGGCGACGCTGGGCATGGTCGGCAAATGGGCGATCCATCCCAAGCAGGTCGCGCTGGCCAACGAGGTCTTCACTCCCTCGGCGGCCACGGTGACCGAAGCGCGGGAGATTCTCTCGGCCATGGAAGCCGCCAAGGCCGCAGGGCAGGGGGCGACGGTCTACAAGGGGCGCCTGGTCGATATCGCCTCGATCAAGCAGGCGGAAGTGATCGTGAAACAGGCGGAACTGCTGGCGGACGCCTGAAAATCGGGCAGTCACAAAAGTGTGTTGACAGGGGCTTCACCCAAGGTCAATCTCCGCTTCGGGCGCGACATTGTGTCCCACGGCATACCCGGCGACGAAGGGAGAGGAGGCCCTCCGTCGCACCTTGGGGAGGAGGCACGCGCCCTGCGACACGCTCGCGGGGCGCTGCTTTTTTCACGCGAGGGGCAAGCAGATCTCGGTCAAGAGATCTTCGGGCGCGGTGTCCATCGGCGTGTTCAGATAGACCTCGAAGACCGGGCTGTCGGCCGGCGTCTCGCCCGAGGCGGGCAGCCAGATGCCGAAGAGCTGGTCATAGGCGGCCTGAAGCCCGGCATAGGGCCCGCGAAAGGTCAGGACGGCGTGACGGCCAGCGGGCAGGGTGATCTCTTCCAGCGGCGCGGCGATCTCGCCCTGCGGGAGCTCCACCCCGGCATGGGAGCGCAGGTCCGCCTCGGCCACGGCGCCGGGGCTGTCGTAATAGACGCCGACCATCAGCCCGGCCTGGCCGTAAAGCCCGCGCGCGCCGAGCGTGGCGCCGAGCTTCTCGAAGGCGCGGCTGATCTGGTAATAGGCGCCCTTGTGGGGCATGGCCGCAAGGCGACGGGCGGGGTCTGTGCGCAGGGTCACGGGATGCATGAGAGGTCCTTTCAGGGGAAGGCTGAGGGTAAAGGGGCGGTGGGCCCCCGACTTGCGAAAGGCCAGAGGCGTGGCGCCGAAGTGATCGGCAAAGGCCCGGGCCAGCGCCGCCCGGCTGGGAAAGCCGCAGGCCCGGGCGATCTGGTCGACAGGTTGGTCGCCCAGGACCAAGGCCACGGCGGCGCGGTGCAGCCGCATCTGCCGCACCAGGGCCGCTGCGGTCATCCCGGTCATCGCCTGGAAAACCCGGTGGAAGTGGAAGCGCGACAGCGCCGCCACATCCGCCAGGGCATCCAGCGACAGGTCCCCATCGGGGTTGTCGTGAATATGGTCGATGACCCGGGTCAGCCGCCTTTCGTAATCCTGCGCCATGATGCCTCCTTTCGCAGGCCCTTTCTGACCCGGCATGATGCGACAAATCTTGCCGAGTTGCACTTGGCTGGCTCAGGCGCCATATAGGGGCAGTCATTCTCTGGAGCCTGCGATGAACTACCTTGAATTCGAAAAGCCCCTGGCCGAGATCGAAGGCAAGGCCGAGGAGCTTCGGGCCTTGGCGCGGGCCAATCCGTCGATGGATGTGGCCAAGGAGGCCGAGGGCCTGGACCGCAAGGCCGAGACCATGCTGAAGGACCTGTATAAGGCCCTGAACCCCTGGCAGAAATGCCAGGTGGCGCGCCACCAGGACCGCCCGCATTGCAAGGACTATATCGAGGGTCTGTTTACCGAGTTCACGCCCCTGGCAGGCGACCGCAACTTCGCCGATGACCATGCGATCATGGGCGGGCTCGCGCGGTTCAACGACCAGGCCGTCGTGGTCATGGGCCAGGAAAAGGGCCATGACACGAAAACCCGCATCGAGCGCAATTTCGGCATGGCCCGGCCCGAGGGCTATCGCAAGGCGATCCGCCTGATGGAGATGGCCGACCGCTTCCGCCTGCCCGTGGTGACCCTGGTCGACACGCCCGGCGCCTATCCGGGCAAAGGGGCGGAGGAGCGCGGCCAGGCCGAGGCCATCGCGCGGGCCACGGAAAAGAGCCTGATGCTGGGCGTTCCGGTGATCTCGGTGGTGA
Organism: Stagnihabitans tardus; assembly: GCF_009925085.1. Taxonomy (GTDB): domain Bacteria; phylum Pseudomonadota; class Alphaproteobacteria; order Rhodobacterales; family Rhodobacteraceae; genus Stagnihabitans; species Stagnihabitans tardus. The sequence goes on from NZ_JAABNR010000010.1 coordinate 11,854, forward strand.
TCGGCGAGGGCGGTTCGGGCGGGGCCGTGGCCCTTGCGACCGCGAACCGCATCGCGATGCTGGAACACTCGATCTATTCGGTGATCTCGCCCGAGGGCTGCGCCAGCATCCTGTGGAAGGATTCCGACAAGATGCGCGAAGCGGCGGAAGCCCTGCGCCTGACGGCCCAGGACCTGCAGAAGCTGGGCGTGATCGACCGCATCGTCAAGGAACCCTTGGGGGGCGCGCAGCGCGGCCGCAAGGAAACCATCGAGGCGGTGGGCAAGGCGATCGAGGCCATGCTGAAGGAGCTCTCCGGCAAGAAGCCCGAGGCCCTGATCAAGGACCGCCGTGAAAAGTTCCTCGACATGGGCGTCAAGGGCCTCGCCGCCTGACCGCTTCCAAAAGGAGCGCCTGCGGCGCAAGATAATTGCCTCACCTCTGGGCCTGCGGCCCAACCGGCTCAGGCGCATGGCCTGCGCGACGCCAAAGGACAAAGGGCTCGGGTCTTCACCCGCGCCCTGTTTCATCTTTTCCCAAATATCCCGGGGGAGTCCCGCAAGGGACGGGGGCAGCGCCCCCCACCTGAGGCGCAGGCGCAGCCGGAGCCGAGGCAAAAGGCTTGGCCGGAGGCCTCCGCTTGGTCAGGTCTCTGCCGGTGTCCAGCCGCCCTCGCGCATCAGGGCCTCCGAGGCGGGTTCGATCACGGCTTCGACCTGGGTCATGAACTCCTTCACCCGCAGGCCGGGCGCGATGGGGGGCAGGAACTCGATCACCGCGAGGCCCGGCTTGCGCAGGATCCCGTGGCGCGGCCAAAAGATGCCGACATTGGTGGCCACGGGGATGCAGACCTGCTCCAGTTGGTCATACAGCAGCCCGGCGCCCACCTTGTAGGGCAGCTCTGCCCCCGGGGCGACCCGCGTCCCCTGCGGGAAGATGATCAACTGGCCCTTGACCGGGCTAGCCATCACATCCTGCTTCATCTTGGCAATCGCCGCCCCCCGCTTGCCCCGGTTCACCGGGATGCAGCCGGTCCGCAGCCCGTAAAACCCGATGAAGGGCGTATAGAGCAACTCGCGCTTCATGATGAACTTCGGGCGGGGCAGGGCCGAGGCCAGGAGGATGATGTCGAAGAAGCTCTGATGCTTCGATGCGATCAGCACCTCGCCCTGGGGCACCTCTCCGCGCACTTCCGACCGCAGGCCCACCAGGACCTTCGCCGACCAGCGCACGTAATGGCAATAGACATGGATCGCCAGGAAAGCCGCGCGGCGGTCGATCAGGGCGGGGATCCCGAAGCCCAGGGCCACCACGGCCAGGGCCACATACATCTGGACGATGAAGAACAGCGACAAAAGCCAGCGCATCAGGTCAGCCCCCTCAGGGTGCGTAGCGCCGCGAGCTGCGTCGCCACGAAGGCGACCAGGGCGGCCAGGGGAATGAAGGCCAGGGGCAGAAGCCAGCCCCAGCCCGTGAAGCCAAGGCCGGTCAGAAAGCCCCCCGCCGCATCCTGGGCGGGCAGGGCAAAGACCCCGGCAGCGCCGACCAGGGCACCCACGGCGGCCCCGGTCGCGGCGCGCATGGTAAAGCGGCGCGTGAAGGCCCTTGCGATATAGCTGTCCGTGGCGCCGACCAGCCGCAGGACCTTGATGACCTGGGCATTGGCCGCCAGGGCCGCACTGGCCGCCAGGGTGATCATCGCGGCCATGGCCAGGCCGATCAGCCCGATCGCTCCAAGGCCCAAGAGCCGCAGCGTGCTGGCCGCCTGGGCCAGGGGCCTCCGCCAGCGCAGGTGGTCGTCCAGCACCGCGCCGGGCGCCTCGGCGGCGAGCCTCTGGCGCAGGCCCTCGCCGTCATAGCCCTCGGGCGCCTCGGTCAGCTCGACCAGCTGCGGCAGGGGCAGGTCGGTCAGGGGCAGGTCGGGGCCGAACCAGGGCTCAAGGAGCGCCCGCGTCTCCTCCCCCGTCAGCGCCCGCGCTGCGGCAATGCCCGGCGTCTCGGCCAAGAGCGACAGGACCGCCTTGGTCTGCAACGCCATTTGGTCGTCGGGGGCCGAGATGCGGATCGTCGCGGTCCGGTTCAGCGCCTCGGCCCAGCGGGTCGCCAGGCGGTCCGAGGCCAGGGACAGGGCCAGGGCAAAGACCGCAAGGAAGGTCATCGCCCCGGCGGTGAAGGTCGTCAGCCAGGCGGGCGCACCCGAAGGCGGCACGATCCGGTCATGGAAATTCTCGGGCGCCGCGTTGCTCACAGGTCCGCCCCCGCCAGTTGGATGCGCCGCTTGGAAATCCGCAGCACCCGGGTCGAGACCTGGGACTTGGCCTGGCGGATCAGGTTCAGGTCATGGGTCGCCACCACGATGGTCTTGCCCATCCGGTTCAGCTCGACCAGCAGCGTCAGAAGCCTGAGCGACAGCTCCCAATCCAGGTTCCCGGTGGGTTCGTCGGCCAGGATCACATCCGGCCCGGTGATCACCGCCCGCGCCAGGGCCGCCCTTTGCCGCTCGCCGCCCGACAGCGAGGGCGGCAGGGCCGTGGCCAATTGCCCCAGGCCGACCCAGGCCAAAAGGTCCGACAGGTCGCGCGCGGGCGTCGGCCTGCCCGAGACCAAAAGCGGCAGGGCCACGTTCGAGGCGACCGGCAGATGGTCCAGGAACTGGCAATCCTGGTGCACCACCCCGATCCGCCGCCGCGTCAGCGCCACGCCATCGCGGCTGAGCCCCCGGACCTCGCGGTCGAAAAGCGTGACCCGCCCCGCCGTGGGCAGAAGCTCGCCGTAACAGAGCTTCAGGAAGGTCGATTTGCCCGAGCCCGAAGGCCCGGTCAGAAAGTGGAAGGACCCCGGCGCCAGGCGCAGCGATATCTCGGAGAGCAGCTCTCCGCCTCCATAGGAATAGGCAGCGTTGTCGAAGGCGATCACGGGCGGGTTCCGCTGGTTTGGGGCCATCAGGCCGGGCCGGAGAATTGCCGAGATGGGCGCGGGATTCAATCGGCCCCGTGCTGTATGGGGCGAAAGATGTGAGGGAATCCAGCACCAATCCCAAGGCTGCGGCGAAATTGTTAACGTTTGCGGGACAAACCATTGGACGATGCTGGTTAACTTGCTACAACCGGACGCAAAAGGCCGCTTTGCGCGGCGGGACGGGTTCTGATGCGGCTTCAATGCCCCAATTGCGATGCTGAGTACGAGGTCGATGACGCCGCCATCCCGGCAAGCGGCCGCGATGTGCAGTGTTCGGCCTGCGGTCATGCCTGGTTCCAGGAACATCCCCATGTGAAGGCCGAGGCCGAAGAGGAAGAGGCGCTGTTCGGCGCGCCCTCGGCCGAAAGGGATGCGCCCGAACCCGCCTTGGCCGCTGAGGACCCCGAAGCGGTCGAAACGCCTGCGCCCCAGGTGGTTGCAGAGCCCGAGACTTTGCCCGCCTGGGAGCCCGAGGATGTCCTGGCCGCCGAGGCCGCGGTCCCTCTGAACCCGGTTCCAGAACCCGAGCCCGCGCCCGAGCCCGAGCCCCTGCGGCGGTCGATCGACGAAAGCGTCCTGGCCGTGCTGCGCGAAGAGGCCGAGCGCGAAGCCGCCGCCCGGCGCGGCGAGCGTCCCCGGATCGAGACCCAGACCGAGATGACCCTGACCGACGCGCCGCGCCCGACGCGCCCCTTGGCGCGGACCTCGCCGGTGGTCGCCGAGCCTGAAGCCCAGCCCGAAACTCTGCCGGAGGCGCCGCGCAAGCGCACGCTCTTGCCCGAGATCGAGGAAATCAAGTCCTCGCTGAACCCCGCGGCCGACCCCGAGGACGAGAGCGCCGCGCGCGCGCCCGCGACGGGCGAAGGGGGCTTCCGCCGCGGCTTCGTCTTTGCGCTGCTCTTCGCCGTGATCCTTCTGGCGCTTTACGTCATGGCGCCCCTGATCGTGGCCAAGCTCCCGGCGCTGAAGGGCCCGATGGAAGCCTATGTCCAGGCCGTCAACAGCCTGCGCCGCGCGCTTGACACCCAGGTGCGCGGGTTGATCGGTTGGCTGCAGTCGCTGGCAGGCGGCTCGGCCGGCTGAGGCGGGGAGCCTCGGCCGAGGCTTTTCGCCTTCACAAGCTGGCCGGACTCGCGGGGGCTGCGTTCTGACCGCCCGAGTTGTGGTGCGCGCTCTCGGGGTAAGGGGGGGTTGCTGGCCTGCGAGCCCCCCGCTGTATCCCCGGGGCTAGGGGGGCAAAGGACAGCGTGGGTTCCAGGGCGCGCGACACGGGGTCTAGGGCATGAGGCTGAACGCGCGCGCTCCGTCGGGTAGCCCGGGGTATACCCCGGGTCTGGCTGCGGAGGTCGGCTTGACGGCCCCGGCCTAGAACAGGTCCAGCAGGCGCTTCAGATAACCGCGCTCCTCGGCGCTGCGGTCCTGTTCGCCCGCGCGTTTGCGGATCTCGTCCAAGAGGTCCTGCGCCCGTCGGTAGACATCCTCGCCCTGGAGGATCGGACCGTCGCTGCCCATGGTCATGCCTTCACCCGCCTCGCGGCCCAGGGGGTCTTTCTGACCCTTGGGACCGTTCTCGGCAAAGCTCTCGCCATCGGCGGCGCGGTTGTCTTCGGCCTGCTGCTGGGCTTGGCCAAAGTTCCGGATGCCGTTGCGCAGCGCGTCCAGCGCCTCGGCTTGGCTGTCCAGCGCGCCGGAGGTGTCGCCTTCGCGCAGCGCCCGTTCGGCCTCTTCCATGGCGCGGCCCGCGTCGTCGAGGTTCTGCCGCCCCTTGTCGCCCAGCTCGGTCCCCGCGCCGGGCAGCTCGCCGCCCTGTTGCATCCCCTCGATCCGGTCGCGCAGCTCTTGCTGGCGGTCGGCCAGGTCCTGGCCGCCCTCGCCGCCCTGCTGCATGTCGCGGAAGGCATCGTCCGAGAGCCCTTGCTGGTCGCGGAGCGTCTGGCCCAGGTCCTTCATCGCCTGGCCGCCCGGACCGCCCTGGCCCTCGCCTTCCCCCTGGCCCTGGCCTTGCTGGACCTGCATGTTCTCCATGAACTGGCGCAGTTGGTCCATCAAGGCTTGCGCCTCGGCCGTCTTGCCCTCTTTCATCAGCTGCTGAAGCTTGTCCAGCATCTGCTGAAGCTGGTCCTGCGTCATGGTCATGCCGCCCTGGTCGCCGCTGTTCGGCTCGTCGGGACCGGAGGGGTTTTTCTGCGCCTCCTGCTTCATGAACTCGTTCAGCGCCTGACGCATCTCTTTCATCAGGCGGTCGATCTCGGCCGGAGAGGCGCCGTTGCGAATCGCCTCGTCCAGCCGGTCCTGGGCGCGGTCCAGGCGGTCGCGGGCATCGGCGAGCTTGCCCTCTTCGATGGCGATGGCGAGCTTCCACATCTCTTCGGCCAGGTCGTCGCGGGCCTTGTCGTCCAGCGGCTGGCCGAGGCGCGGGATCAGGCCGCGCAGCTGGTCGCGCAGGGCGCGGTCGCGGAAGATCGGGTCCTGTTGGTCCTCGGGCTCCCAGGTGATCGCCTTCAACAGGTCGGCGATGCGGGGCGCATTGGCGCGGTTCCACAACAGGTCGCGGCGCTGTTCGGCCACGGCGGCGGCCAGGGGCTCGAAGAAGCGGCGACCGGGCAGGACGACGGCCAGGGGCTGGCTTGCGGCGGTCTGGCCCGCCGCATCGCTGGCCTTCAGCGAAAGCGTCACGGGCAGGTTCGACAGGACGGATTTGGACAGGTCATCGACGATCACGCCCTCGACCTGGGTGCGGTCGCGCTTTTGCGGCAGGGGCAGGTCCAGGGTCTCGGGCTTTTGCGGCTCGGGGTCGATGGAAAGGCCGTAGCGGCGGGAGACCTGGGGCAGGTCCAGCGCGACTGAGACCTCGCCCTTGGTGACGCCGTAGTCGTCGCTGGCGGTGAAGGGCTGGCGGAAGCGGCCCTGGCCGTCGCGGTCGATGCTGCCTGCCGTGGCAATCGCGGGGGCGGCGTCGGGGATCATGGTGACGAGCCACTCGCGCCCGCCGGTTCCCTGGATGGCGAGGCGGCCCGAGCTTGTCACGGTGAACTCTTGTTGCATGGCGCTGGCGGGGGGCACATCGGTGCGGCCCGAGACGGTCTCGGCCAGGATCAGCGCCCCCGGCGCGCCGTAAAACCGCAGGCGGAGCTTGGTGCCCTGGGGCAGAAGCAGGGCCTCCTCCGCCTGGTCGCGCAGGTAAAGCGCGGGCTTGCGGGTATAGGCCGGGGGCTCGGCCCAGCCTTCCCAGGCGGGACCAGCGGCGGCCTGGGCCTCGCTGCCCGGGGTGGGCAGGGAGCTCACCGAGGCCACGCGCCAGACCGACCCAAAGAGCAGCGCCACGGCCAGAAGCGTCAGCGCCATGTAGCGCAGGGCATAAGGATCGCGGGAGGCGAGGCGCAGGTCGGGCTCGACCGCGCGGGCCTTGGCGGCGCGCTCGGCCATCCGGGCGCGGTGGGCGGCCCAAAGCGCCTGCGTGGCCGGGTCGGTATCGCCAAGCGCCAGGGTATCCAGAAGCGCCGCGATGGGGCGGCCCTGCAGGCGGCTATCCAGCCGGATCAGCGCCTCGGCCCTCGTCGGACGGCGGAAGCCCCGCAGCCCATGGATCAGCGCCCAAAGCGCCGAACCGGCCAGGGAGACCATGAGGAACCAGGATGCTTCCAGCGGAAGGCTGTCCTGCAGGCCAAAGGAGGCCAGCGCCACCGAAAGGATCACCAGCGACCAGAGCGGCCAGAAGCCACGCGCCAACCGCTCCGCCCAAAGCCCCAGGAGGGTCAGGCGCAGGGGTGTCTCGATCCGCTTCAGGGCCTCATCCGGTTTGGCCATCTTCCTCTTTCAAGTCAAAGCCATGAGGGGATGCTATCCCGGTTCAGGATTTCCTCAAAGCTCGGTCTTTGCCGAATGACAGCGAATTGATCGCCCATCACAAGGACTTCGGGGATCAGGGGGCGGGTGTTGTATTCCGACGCCATGACGGCGCCATAAGCCCCCGCCGAGCGGAAGGCGATGAGGTCGCCGGGTTCCAGCCGGGCCAGGGCGCGGCCCTTGGCGAAAGTGTCGCCCGTCTCGCAGACCGGGCCCACGACGTCATAATCCTGGCGGTCGGCTGTGCTTTCGATCACCGGGACGATGTCGTGATGGGCGCCATACATCGAGGGCCGCACCAGATCATTCATCGCCGCATCGACGATGAGAAAGGTCCGCCCCTCGCCCTCTTTCACATAGATGACCTCGGAGACCAGGAGGCCCGAGTTGCCCGAGATCAGCCGCCCCGGCTCGATCTCGATCTCGCAATTCAGGTGGCCGAGGGTCCGCTTGACCATGGCGCCGTAATCGGTGGGCAGGGGCGGGGCCTCGTTCGAGCGGGTATAGGGGATGCCGAGGCCCCCGCCCAGGTCGAGCCTTGTGATCTCGTGCCCGTCTTCGCGCAGTTGCAGGGTCAGCTCGGCAACCTTCTGGAAGGCGGCCTCGAAGGGGGCAAGGTCGGTCAACTGGCTGCCGATATGGACATCGACGCCCACGACCTTGATGCCGGGAAGGGTGGCGGCCAGCGCATAGACCGCGCGGGCCTTGGCGATGGGGATGCCGAATTTGTTCTCGGACTTGCCGGTGGCGATCTTCTCATGGGTCTTGGCGTCCACGTCGGGGTTCACCCGAAGGGTGATGGGCGCCGTGGCCCCCATGGCGCTTGCGACCTCCGACAGGGCCAGAAGCTCGGGCTCGGATTCCACGTTGAACTGGCGGATGCCATGGGTCAGGGCGAGGCGCATCTCCTCGCGCGTCTTGCCGACGCCGGAGAAGACGATCCGGTCGCCCGGCACGCCCGCGGCCAAAGCCCTGCGGTATTCCCCGCCCGAAACCACATCCATCCCGGCGCCAAGGTCGCCCAAAAGCTTCAGGACCGCGATGTTCGAGAGCGACTTGATGGCAAAGCAAACCTGGTGCGGCAGGGGAGAGAGCGCCTCGGTGAAGAGCTTGTAATGCCGGGTCAGGGTGGCTGCGGAATAGACATAGAAGGGCGTGCCGACCGCGCGGGCGATCTCGGTCAGGTCGACGTCCTCGGCATGCAGTTTGCCGTCTTTGTAGATGAAATGGTCCATGCCCGCCTCCTGATCACGCGCCCCCTTCTAGCAGAAGCCGCGCCCGTGTCCACGCAGGTCCAAAGAGCCTCCGGCGGGGATATTTGAGCAAGTGTGAAAGCTGTGTCGTCTTTCATACTTGCCCAAACACTCACGGGGTTTCCAAAGGGGAGCGTGCTCCCCTTTGGGCGGGGGGTGCGGGGGGCGGCAGCCCCCCGCTACGAGAAGGATGCCGACCTAAAGGCCGCCGGACACGCCGGCCGAGGCTTCGCCGGTGACGGTGACCCCCGGCGCGGGGGCTTCGGGGGAACCGGCTGCGCCGCAGGCGGCGAGGAGCAGGAAGAGGGCGAGTTTTTTCATGGAAATCTCCTTTGGGTTTTCAATCTTGCTTAGCCCAGGAGGGTTTTCCAGCGCGCCACTTGCGCCCTGACCTGGTCCGGCGCCGTTCCGCCGTAGCTCATGCGCGACCGGACCGAGTTCTCGACGCCGAGGACTGAATAGACCTCTTGGGTGATCCCGGGATGGGCGGAGGTCATCTCGGAGAGCGACAGGTCGGGCAGGTCGCAGCCCTTTTCCTCGGCCAAGGCCACCAGGCGGCCCGTGACGTGATGCGCCTCGCGGAAGGGCAGGCCAAGGCTGCGCACCAGCCAATCGGCCAGGTCGGTGGCGGTGGAGAAGCCGCTGGATGCCGCCTTGTGCAGGGCCTCGCGGTTGGCGGTCATGTCACTGACCATGCCGGTCATGGCGGCCAAGGACAGCATCAGCGTGTCGGCGGCGTCGAAGACCTGTTCCTTGTCCTCTTGCATGTCCTTGGAATAGGTCAGGGGCAGGCCCTTCATGATGGTAAACAGAGCCACGGTCGAGCCCAGGATCCGCCCGATCTTGGCGCGCAGAAGCTCCGCCGCATCGGGGTTCTTTTTCTGCGGCATGATGGAGGAGCCGGTCGTCCATTTGTCCGAGAGCTTGACGAAGCGGAACTGGGCGGTGGACCAGATCACCAGCTCTTCGGCAAAGCGCGAGAGGTGGGTGGCGCAGATGGCGGAGGCGCTCAGGAACTCCAGCGCGAAGTCGCGGTCGGAGACGGAGTCGAGGCTGTTGGCGGTGGGGCGGTCGAAACCGAGGGCGCTGGCTGTCATGTGGCGGTCGATGGGGAAGCCGGTGCCGGCGAGCGCCGCTGCGCCCAGGGGGCATTCGTTCATGCGGCGGCGGGCGTCTTCAAAGCGGCTCCGGTCGCGGGCCAGCATCTCGACATAGGCCAGCATGTGATGGCCCCAGGTCACGGGTTGCGCGGTTTGCAGATGGGTGAAGCCGGGCATGATCCAGTCGGCCCCGGCCTCGGCCTGGGCGAGGAAGGCTTGCATCAGCGCGGTCAGGCCGGTGATCGCCGCGTCGCATTGGTCGCGGGTCCAGAGGCGGAAGTCGACGGCCACCTGGTCGTTGCGGCTCCGCCCGGTGTGGAGGCGCTTGCCCGCCTCGCCGATCATCTCTGTGAGCTTGGATTCGATGTTGAGGTGGATGTCCTCCAGCGCCTCGGAGAATTGGAAGCGGCCCGCCTCGATCTCTGACAGGATCGTGAGGAGACCTTGCCGGATCGCCGTGGCATCTTCCTCGGTGATGATGCCCTGGGCGGCCAGCATGGCGGCATGGGCGCGGGATCCTGCGATGTCTTGCGCGTAAAGCCGTTTGTCGAAGGAGATCGAGGCATTGATGGCCGTCATGATCGCATCGGGGCCGGTGGCAAAGCGGCCGCCCCACATGCTATTGGCGGAATTGTCCTGGGTCATGGGATGGCCCCTTTCGGAGGTGAGATGCGGATCATTCGGGCGGCTGTTTATACCCTGGCGCTGGCTTGCGCAAACATGGCTTTGGCGGAGGTCGATCCGGCGCTCTTGACGGGCGAGATGGCGAAACTCGTGCCCTCGGAGCCCAAGGCGCTGCCGGGGGTCGAGCTTCTGGACATGGCCGATGGCGTGGCGGCCCTGCCCGGGGGCAAGTGGCAGGTGGTGAACTTCTGGGCGACCTGGTGCCTGCCCTGCCGGGAAGAGATGCCCGCGCTGGAGGCCCTGGCCGTGGCCCGGCCCGATGTGGCGGTGACGGCGGTGGCCGTGGGGCCCAATCCGGTGGCCAAGATCACGGCTTTCATGGAGGAAGTGGGCGCGACCCATATCGGGCTCTTGCGCGACCCCAGGCAGCAATTCGCGCGGGAGGCCGGGGTCCTGGGCCTGCCGGTGACGGTGATCGTGAACCCGGAGGGACAGGAGGTCGCCCGGCTGATCGGCGGGGCGGATTGGGGCGGGGCCGAGGCCCTGGCCGTGATGGATGCGCTGATGAAGTGAGGGGTCCTGCAGGTTTCAGAGGCATGAAATGCCACTGAAACCTGCAGGAGGACGCGGGGGGCTTTCGCCCCCCGCACCCCCCAACCAAAGGGGAGCACACTCCCCTTTGGAAACCCCGTGGATATTTCGGAAAAGATGAAAGAGGGGGCTTGGCGGCGGCGGTTGGGGCTGTAGTTTGGCGGCCAAACCGGGGAGGCGTTGATGGATCGTTGGACGGACAAGCTGTTGCACCGCGAATGGCTTTGGGGGCAGGCCGAGGGGCTTTGGGACTTCTTCCAGAAGGGCTTCGTCGATCCCTCGGGCGGGTTCTATGACCTGGCGCCTTCGGGCGTTCCCCTGGACCCGGCGGGCCAGGTCCATCCGATCCATATCGCGGCGCGGGCGGTGCATTGCTTTGCCATCGGGCAGCTCTTGGGGCGGCCCGGGTCTTCCTCGGTGGTCGATCACGGGATGGAGATGCTCTGGCGCCAGCACCGGGACCAAGTCAACGGCGGGTATTTCTGGTCGGTCAAGGGCGGCGCCCCGGTCGATGGCAACAAGCAGGGCTATGGCCATGCCTTCGTGCTTCTGGCGGCCTCTTCGGCCAAGCTGGTGGGGCATCCTTTGGCCGATCAGATGCTGGGGGATATCACCGAGGTTCTGAACGCCCGCTTCTGGGAGAAGCAATTCGGCGCCATTGCCGAGGAATTCACCGCCGATTGGCAGCCCCTGGAGGGCGGGAGCTATCGCGGGCAGAACTCCAACATGCACCTGACCGAGGCGCTGATGGCGGCCCATGAGGCGACGGGGGAGGGCGAATACCTGTCGAAGGCCAAGGCGATCTCGGAACGGGTGATCGGCCAATCGGCAAGGGCTTGCAACTGGCGGGTGGCAGAGCATTTCACCGCCGATTGGACGTTGGACCGTGATTACTACCACCCCAACGAGATGTTCCGCCCGGCGGGCACCACGCCGGGCCATGCGATGGAATGGGCGCGGCTGATCCTGCAGCTTTGGGTCCTGGACGGCAAGCGCGAGGCCTGGATGGTCGAGGCGGCGCAGGGGCTCTTCCGCGAGGCCATGGGGCTCGGTTGGGACCGCGAGAAGGGCGGGCTCTTCTATACGCTGGATTGGGACAACAAGCCCGCCAAGCGGATGAAGCTCTGGTGGCCGCTTTGCGAGGCGGCGGCGGCGGCGCATTGGCTGAACGAACTGGTCCCCGGCGATTGGGAGGCCGATTACCGCCGCATCTGGGATGTCATCGGCAGCCATTTCGTCGACCGCCAGAACGGCGGCTGGCACGAGGAGCGGACCGAGGACCTGAAACCCTCCTACGAGATCTTCCCGGGCAAGGGCGATATCTACCACGCGCTCCAGGCCTGCCTGATCCCGCTTTACCCGGCCACGGGCAGCCTGACCAAGGCGATCCGCGAGGACTAGGGCAGACCCGGGGTATACCCCGGGCTACGCTGCTGAAGCAGAGCGCCCGATCCCGGGGCGGGGCTCGGGCGGGTCTGCGCAGCCCGGGGGCGCTCAGGGCACCGAATAGCCCGCCTCGCGGAACAGGCGATACCATTCCTCGCGTGTGAGCCGCGCCCCGGCGCCCGCGACGCAATCGCGGACGCGCTGCGGATTGGTCGTGCCCAGAACCACCTGCATCTGGGCGGGATGGCGCGTGATCCAGGCCACGGCCACGCCGGTGGGCGTGATGCCATGGGCCTCGGCGATCTCGTTGAGCGCCCGGTTCAGTGCCGGAAGCTCGGGGTCGCCGACGAAGACCCCGTCGAACCAGCGCTTCTGGAAGGGCGACCAGGCCTGCAGGGTCATCTTGTTCAGGCGGGAGTAATCCAGGAGCCCAAGCGTGCGGTCGATGGATTGCTCCAGCCCCTCCATGTTGATCGCCACCCCCTGCGCGACCAGGGTCGCATGGGTGATCGAAAGCTGCACCTGGTTGCAGATCAGCGGCTGGTTCAGGCTGCGCTTCAACAGCTCCACCTGGCCCGGGGTCTGGTTCGACACGCCGAAATGCCGGACCTTGCCCTGGGCGTGCAAGAGGTCGAAGGCCGCCGCGACCTCTTCGGGCTCGACCAGCGCATCGGGGCGGTGCAGGAGAAGGATGTCGATGTAATCGGTCTTGAGCGCGCGCAAGCTGCCCTCGACCGAGGCCAGGATATGGTCCTTGGAAAAATCGAAGAACCCCTCGCGGATGCCGCATTTCGTCTGGATCAGCATGCGCTGCCTTTGGGAGGGTGTCAGCTCCAGGGCCTCGGCGAAACGCGCCTCGCAGGTGTGGACGGGCGGGCGGCCGTAGATGTCGGCATGGTCCATCATGGTGATCCCCGCCTCGAGGCTGGCGGCAACCAGGTTGCGGATGGCCGCATCCTCCATCGTGGCAATCCGCATCAGGCCAAGGATCACTTGCGAGGCGGGCAGGGTGCCGCCCACGGAAATCGTCTGCATCGGTCGCTCCTTCGCGATGGCGTTCAAGGCGACAGGATGGGCTGCCACGGGCGCCTTGGCAAGGTGGCCTTCCGGGGCCCTGCAGGGACATGGGCTTGAAAGCGCTTTGAAAAGACCTCTCGGCCCTGCTGGGGCTTCGCATTTCTGCGGCTGCGAAGGAGAATTGAAAGCGCTTTGAAGCGAGAATCGTTGACTTATGCGGCGATCCTGCGCTAGACCACCCGAAACGCTTCGGAGGAGGCCCGCAACAGACGGGAAGGTTCGTGGCGTTTTAAGGGAGCACGCGCCGTCAAGGCGCATATCAATCGTTTAGGGAGGAAACCCATGTCCCATGGATATCGGGCGACGGCTTTTGCCGCGATGATGGCTGTCTTCGGCGCGCCGGTCGCGGCCGAGGAAATCACCTATGTTTCGGGCGCCGTGGGCGCTGCGGTCGAAAACTTCGCGGCGCTGGTGAAGCCCTGGGAAGAAGCCACCGGCAACACTGTCAAGCTGGTGCCGATGCCCGCCTCGACCACCGACCAGTTCGGCCAGTATCGCCTGTGGCTCGCCGCCGGCAATGGCGACATCGACCTCTATCAGACCGACGTGATCTGGGCTCCGCAACTGGCCGATCACTTCGTCGACCTGACCGAAGCCGCCAAGGACCTGGCGCCGACCCACTTCCCCTCGATCATCGAGAGCCAGACCGTCGACGGCAAGCTGGTCGCCCTGCCGATCTTCACCGATGCGCCCGCGCTCTACTACCGCAAGGACCTCTTGGAGAAGTATGGCGTCGCCGTTCCCAAGACCTGGGCGGAGCTGACTGCCGCCGCGCAAAAGATCCAGGACGGCGAGCGCGCTGCCGGCAAGGGTGACTTCTGGGGCTTCGTCTGGCAGGGCAATGCCTATGAGGGTCTGACCTGCGACGCGCTGGAATGGGTCAAGTCCCATGGCGGCGGCCAGATCGTCGAGCCCGATGGCACGATCTCGATCAACAACCCGCAGGCCGTGGCCGCGCTGGAACAGGCCAAGGCCTGGGTCGGCACGATCTCGCCCGAAGGTGTCCTGTCCTACCAGGAAGAAGAATCGCGCGGCGTCTGGCAGACCGGCAACGCGGCCTTCATGCGCAACTGGCCCTATGCCTATGGCCTGGGCAATGGCGATGACTCCGCCGTCAAGGGCCTGTTCGACGTGACCACCCTGCCGACCGGCGGCGAGGGCATGTCCTCGGCGGCGACGCTGGGTGGCTGGAACGTGGCCGTGTCGAAGTATTCGACCAAGCAAGAGGCCGCGATCTCGCTGGCCATGTATCTGGCTGGCCCCGAGGCGCAGAAGAACCGCGCGATCAACGAGTCGAGCCTGCCGACCATCGTCGCGCTTTATGACGATGCCGACATCGCGACCGCCCAGCCGATCATCCCGCGCTGGAAGGACGTCTTCCTGCAGGCGGTTCCGCGGCCCTCGGCTCCGACCCGTGGCGACTACAACGAAGTCTCGACCCTGTTCTTCACGGCGGTCCACTCGGTTCTCTCGGGCTCGACCCCGGCTGCCGACGCCCTGGCCGCCCTTGAAGGCGACCTGGAAGACCTGCTGCAAAAGTGACCTTCCCCCAGGGGTGAACGGCCCGGGCGGAGCAATCTGCCCGGGCCTCTTGCCGGATCGGCGGCCGGGAGGGGCGTTTGACCGGCTGACGGGAGGCATTGATGACGACTTCCAAGATTGCGAAGGGGCCCAGCCTGCAACAGCAACGCGTCCGAGCCGCGTTCTGGTTCCTGGCCCCGATGCTGGTGATGCTGGCCATCGTGGCCGCCTGGCCGCTGTTCCGCTCGATCAGCTTTTCCTTCACCGATGCGACGGCCGACACGATCTTCAACGGCAAGGCCGCCTGGGTGGGGTTTGACAATTACATCGAACAGCGCGTGCGCTCGAACGGCGAGATCCGCTGGCGCGGCGTGCTTCTGGACGCGGAATGGTGGAACGCGGTGTGGAACACCGTCCGCTTCTCGCTGGTCTCGGTTGCGCTGGAGACCGTGCTTGGCCTTCTGGTCGCCCTGGTCTTGAACGCCGAGTTCAAGGGCCGCGGCCTGGTGCGCGCCGCCATCCTGATCCCCTGGGCCATCCCGACCATCGTCTCGGCCCGGATGTGGGGCTGGATGCTGAATGACCAATTCGGCGTCATCAACCAGATGCTGCTGACCGTGGGCCTGATTTCCGAGCCCATCGCCTGGACCGCCCGTGCCGATACGGCGATGCTGGCTGTCCTGATCGTGGACGTCTGGAAGACGACGCCCTTCATGGCGCTTCTGATCCTGGCGGGTCTGCAAATGATCCCGCGTGACATGTATGAGGCCGCCAAGCTGGACGGCATCCATCCGGTCAAGGTCTTCTTCCGCGTGACCTTGCCGCTCTTGAAGCCCGCGCTCCTGGTCGCGGTGATCTTCCGCGTGCTGGATGCCCTGCGCATCTTCGACCTGATCTATGTGCTGACGCCGCAATCGGATGCCACGGTGACCATGTCGGTCCTGTCCTATCGCCAGATCCAGCAGTTCGGCGACTATGGCGAGGGTTCGGCCATGTCGACGCTCCTGTTCCTCATCATCACGGCCTTCGTGCTCTTGTATATCAAGCTCGGCCGCGTCGATCTTTCGGGGGAGAAGTCCTGATGTCCCGCCGCACTCCTTTCTGGACCGTGATGTTCTATCTGGGCGTCGCCCTGATCGTTCTGATCGCGGTCTTCCCCTTCTATTACGCCGTCATGACCAGCTTCGAGACGGGAACGGCGATCTTCTCGCCCAATATCCTGCCCGAGATGTTCTCGCTGGACAATTACGCCAGCGTCATGAACGGGCGCAACTTTATCCGCTCGGTCGGCAATTCGGTGCTGATCGCCGGGGTGACGGTGGTTTGCGCCCTGTTCCTGGCCGTCACCGCCTCCTATGCCTTGGCGCGGGTGCGGTTCCGGGGCAGGGGGCTTTTGCTCATGACCATCCTGGCCGTGTCGATGTTCCCGCAAATCGCGGTTCTGTCGGGGCTCTATGAGCTGATCAAGCTCTTCGGCATCTACAACACGCCCTTCGCGCTGATGCTGTCCTACACGATCTTCACCCTGCCTTTCACCGTCTGGGTGCTGACCACCTTCATGCGCGATCTGCCCGTCGAGATCGAGGAAGCCGCCATCGTCGATGGTGCGACGCCCTGGATCATCATCACCCAGGTCTTCATGCCGCTTCTGTGGCCCGCCCTGGTGACGACCGGCCTTCTGGCCTTCATCGGCGCCTGGAACGAGTTCCTCTTCGCGCTGACCTTCACCATCTCGGAGACCGAGCGCACCGTGCCGGTGGCCATTGCACTTCTGTCGGGCGCCTCGGTGCAAGAGATCCCCTGGGGCCCGATCATGGCAGCCAGTGTCATCGTGACCGTGCCGCTGATCATCCTCGTCCTCATCTTCCAACGCAAGATCGTCGCGGGCCTGACCGCGGGCGGCGTGAAGGGTTAAACCATGGCCAAGATCGAACTGAAGAACGTCAAGAAATCCTACGGCGCGGTGGATGTCATCAAGGGCATCGACCTGACCATCGAAAAGGGCGAGTTCATGGTCTTCGTCGGGCCCTCGGGCTGCGGCAAGTCGACCCTCTTGCGCCTGGTCTCGGGGCTGGAAGACATCACCACGGGCGACATGCTCTTTGACGGCGAGCGGGTGAACGACATCCTGCCCTCGGAGCGCGGCATCGCCATGGTGTTCCAGAGCTATGCGCTTTATCCGCATATGAAGGTCTATGACAACATGGCCTTCGGGATGAAGCTGGCGAAATCCTCGAAGGAGGAGATCGACAAGCGCGTGCGCGAGGCGGCAAAGCTCTTGCAGATCGAGCATCTCCTGGACCGTCTGCCCAAGCAGCTTTCGGGCGGGCAGCGTCAGCGGGTGGCGATCGGGCGGGCCATCACGCGCGATCCGCGGGTCTTCCTGTTCGACGAGCCGCTGTCGAACCTGGATGCTGCTCTGCGGGTGCAGACCCGGTTGGAAATCGCCAAGCTGCATCACCAGATGGGCAATGTGACGATGATCTACGTCACCCATGACCAGGTCGAGGCCATGACCCTGGCCGACCGCATCGCCGTCTTGCGCGATGGGCGGCTGGAGCAGGTGGGCACGCCGACCGAGCTTTATGAGCGGCCCAATTCGCTCTTTGTGGCGGGCTTCATCGGCAGCCCGAAGATGAACTTCCTGACCGGTCCCTTCGCCGCCGCACATGGCTGCGAGACCCTGGGCATAAGGTCGGAACATGTCGTCCTGGGCGAGGATCAGCCCTGGGCGGGCGAGGTCCTGCATGTCGAGGACCTCGGGAGCGACCATTTCCTGTTCATCGAGCTGGGCGCCTCGGAGCCCTTGATCTGCCGCCGCCCGGGCAAGACCGATATCGCGCTTGGCACGAAAGTGAAGGTCGGCCCGCATCCGGACCACTTGCATCGCTTTGACAAGGATGGGAAGCCTCTGCGCTGACCCCCCCGGGGAGGGCGCTGCCCTCCCCGGACCCCACCCGGGATATTTATGAAAAGATGAAATGGGGGGCGGTCCCCCATTCGAGAGGAAACGAAGATGGCTATTCGCGTCACCGTCTGGGGCGAGAACGTTCACGAGCAGAAGAACAAGGTCGTGGCGGGGGTCTATCCCCTGACCATGCATGGCACGATTGCCGGGTTCCTCAACAAGGAAGAGGGGATCACGGCGTCCTCCGTGACCTTGCAGGACCCTGAGCATGGCATGACCGAGGCCAAGCTGGCCGAGACGGATGTGCTGATCTGGTGGGGCCATGCGGCCCATGGCCAGGTTGATGACAAGATCGTCGAGCGGGTCTGTGACGCGGTCTGGGGCGGCATGGGGGTGATCTTCCTGCACTCCGCCCATTTCGCCAAGCCCTTCAAGCGGCTGATGGGCGCGCCCTGCAACCTGACCTGGCGTGAGGCCGGGGAACGGGAGCGTATCTGGGTCACCTCGCGCCAGCATCCGATCGCGCGCGGCCTGCCCGATCACTTCGAGCTGGAAACCGAGGAGATGTATGGCGAGCCCTTCGGCGTGCCGGAGCCCCTGGAGACGGTCTTCATCTCCTGGTTCCAGGGCGGCGAGGTTTTCCGGTCTGGCCTGACCTATCGTCGTGGCGCGGGGAATATCTTCTACTTCCGCCCGGGGCACGAGACCTATCCGACCTATCACGATGCGAATGTGCAGAAGGTGATCGCGAACGGTGTGCGTTGGGCCTTCAACCCCGAGGCGCGGATCGCAAAGCCCAACGATGCGCCGAACACCCCGGTCGACAAGGCGCTGGAGCCCATCGTGGAGCGCGGCCCCCGTCTGCACCATGACGGCGAAGAAGGGTTCAAGTGATGATCCGCATCCTGATCATCGGCACCGGCGGCATGGCCAACAACCATGCCACCGAGTTCAACAAGATCGAAGGCGTCAAGGTTGTCGCGGGCGTCGATACGCGGCCCGAACAGCTCAAGGCCTTTTGCGAGAAGCATGGGATCGAGCATGGCTTCGCTTCCCTCGCCGAGGCGCTCGCCTGGGGTGAGTTCGACGCGGTGACCAATGTGACGCCGGATGCGGCCCATTATGCCACCACCATGCCGGTGCTGGCGGCGGGCAAGCATATCCTCTGCGAAAAGCCCCTGGCGACCAACGAGGCGCAGGCGGACGAGATGGCTGCCGCCGCCGCCAAGGCGGGCGTCGTCAACATGGTCAACCTGTCCTACCGCAACGTCGCGGCGCTTCAGCAGGCGGCCAAGATGGTGCGCGAGGGCGCCATTGGCGAGATCCGGCATTTCGAGGCCAGCTACCTGCAATCCTGGCTCACCCAGCCTGCCTGGGGGCATTGGGACAAGGAGAGCCAGTGGCTCTGGCGGCTTTCGACCAAGCATGGGTCGAAGGGGGTTCTGGGCGATGTGGGCATCCATATCCTGGACTATGCGACCTTCATCGCGGGGCTTCCGGTGGACGAGATCTCCTGTCGGCTCGCGACCTTCCACAAGGCGCCCGGAGACCAGATCGGCGAATATCCCTTGGATGCCAATGATAGTGCGACCATGCAGGTCGTCCTCGGCAACGGCGCGCTTGGCACCGTTGCGGCCACGCGCTTTGCCACCGGTCACCTGAACGACCTGCGGCTCAGGCTCTATGGCACCAAGGGCGGCATGGAAGTCCTGTGGGAGCGCAACGTCTCGACCCTGCGGGCCTGCCTTGGCGACCTGGAAAAGGCCGAGTGGCGCGAGGTCGAGGCGCCGGTCCTGGCCAATATCTACCAGCGCTTCATCGCGGCCATCCGGGGCGAGGGCGCCGCCGATCCCGACTTCGCCCGGGGCGCGCAGCTGCAACAGATGCTGGACCGCGCCGAGCAATCGGCGGCCAAAGGCGGGCTTTCGCTGAAAGTTTGACGCAGATCATGGCGGCCCCCGGGGCCGCCATGTCATGCAAGGCCGACCGCGCCTCTGCATGGAGGCAGAAATGCTTCGTTTGACAATGATGCTCTATTCGCTGATCGGCACGACACTGGCCGGGACGATCATGGTGGCCGCCTTGACCATGGGGCAGGTGACGGCCCAGGCGCTGATCGGCTCAGCCGTTCTGGGCTTTGTCCTCGGCCTTCCGGTCAGTTGGCTGGTCGCACGCGCAATCCTGAACCGCGAGACCTGAAAAGGCTGGACATTCCGCCGGGCTCTGGCTTTCCTGCGGCGAAACGGAGGGAGTAACCATGGTTCAGGGCTATTCGCGGCTTCAGATCATCCTGCACTGGGTCGTTGGCGTGCTGATCCTGTATCAGCTCTTGATGGGCGAGGACATGAAGCCGCTCTGGGACGAGTTGCAGCGCAATGGCAGCTATACGATGACGCTGGGCGGGCTCTTGCATATCCTCTTCGGCGTGCTGATCCTGGCGCTGGTCCTGTGGCGCCTGGTGCTGCGGCTGACCCGCGGCGTGCCAGATGCGCCCGATTCCACCCCGGCGATGGAGACGGCGGCCAAGATCGGTCACCTGGCGATCTATGCGCTGATGATCGGCCTGCCGGTCACCGGGCTCTTGGCCTTTTTCGCGGGCATCGACATCTTGGCCGAGCTGCACGAGGGGCCGCTGAAGGCGCTGTTGTGGGTGCTGATCCTGGGCCATGTCGTCATGGCGCTCTATCACCAGTTCGTGCTGAAGGACGGGCTTCTGGACCGGATGCGGACGCCGCGCTAGGCCGACAAGAACACCCGGACCGTCTCTTCGAATTCGCGGGGCTTGTCGGCATGCAGCCAATGGCCCGCGCCGGGAAGCTTGGCGAAGCGTGCCTTGGGGAACTGGGCGCGGATGGCGTCGCGGTATTCGGGGCGGACGTAGTGGCTCTCCGAGCCTGACAGGAAGAGCGTCGGGCCGGGGAAGGCGCCAGGCGTGCCGGGCCAGCCGATGATCTTGTCCATCTCGGCCTCCAGCACGTCATGGTTCAGCCGCCACTCGGGCGGGTTGGCCTTCAGGTCCAGGGATTGCAGGAAGAAGGCCCGCAGCGCGGGGTCGGGCTCGACCAGGGCGAGGCGGCGGTCGGCCTCCAGCCGCGAGGTCAGGCCGGTCAGGTCCAGCCCGCGCATCGCGGCGATATGGCCGCTTTGGTCATGGGTATAGGCGACCGGGGCGATATCAGCCACGACCAGGCGGCGGACCAGCTCGGGCCGCGTCAGGGCTAGTTGCATGGCGGCCTTGCCGCCCATGGAATGGCCCAGAAGATCGACCGGGGCACCCAGCGCCTCGATGACCTCGGCCAGGTCCTCCCCCATGTCTTCATAGCTGTTGGTGGGAAAGCGCGGGCTGGACCCGTGATTCCTCTGATCCACCGTCACCACGTCGCGCGGCCCCGCCAGGTTCCGCGCAATCGCCCCCCAGTTGCGCGCCGACCCGAAAAGCCCATGCACGATCAGCAAGGTCGGCAGGCTGGGCGTCTCTTTTGCGGGATGAAGCACCTGGTTCAGCATTTTCGCCGTCTTCTCCTCGTTGAAATGCCCTTTTCTCAGGTCTAAGGATCAGGAGCAAGCGAGGGCAAGATGAGCCGAACCACGATCACGCAGATGGCTGACCGCGTCTCGGGCCTGATGGCCGAGCGGCTGAAGATCAAGGGCAACCTGGAGACCCAGGTCAAGCGCGCCAAGCGCCAGCTCCCGCGCGAAGTCTTTGCGGCAGCGGAGGCCCTGGTCGAGGCCGTGCAGCTTTCGGCCAACCCCAAGTTCCTGCCGCGCATCGACCTCGAGGCCGTGTCGGTCGCCTATGACATCCTGGTCAAGCACTTGAACAGCGTGAACCGGGCCGAGCGGCGCAAGGGGATGGTCCTGGACATCGCCGCCCGCATCGCCTTTGCGGTCCTGGTCGTGGCGGTCCTTTGGGTCGCGGCGCTTTATTGGCGCGGGCATATTTAAGCCTGGGCCGGGGCATGCTATCCTGAACGCCGTTCAAGGAGGCCCCATGTCGAAAGTCGAAGCCCCATCCAAAGTGGAAGGTCGCCGCGCCGAGCTGCGCGAGACCCTTGTGGCCCTGGCCGAGGCGCAGATCGTTCAGGGTGGCATGTCCAGCGTCAAGGCGCGCGACCTTGCGGGCAAGGCCGGTTGCGCGGTGGGTGCGATCTACAACGTCTTCCCCGACATGACCGCGCTGATCATGGCGGTGAACCTCCGGACCTTCCTGCGAATCGGGGTCGAGGTGGCGGGGGCGGTGGTTGGCCATGAGGCCCTGGCCCCCGAGCGGCGGCTGGTCCTCTTGGCCCGCGCCTATCTGCGCTTTGCCGATCAGAACCACCACCTGTGGAAGGCGCTCTTCGACCTGGAGATGCCGCGCGATTCCGATGTGCCGCCGGCCTACAACCAGGCGCTGGAAGAGCTTTTCGACCACATCGCCCGCCCGGTCTCCGAGCTTTTTCAAGAGCTTGATCCGGATGGCGTGCAGTTGATGGCCCGGACGCTGTTTTCCTCGGTCCATGGCATCGTCTCTTTGGGGCTGCAGAACCGGCTCTCGGGCGTGCCGCTGGAGCGGGTCGAGGCGATGATCGAGGCCCTGCTGCTGCGCGTTGCAAAAACTTGAACGCCGTTCAATAAATATCTTGAACGGCGTTCAAACTCTGCTACAAAGATCCCATGAACAGCGTTCATGGAGGGTCGAATGTTCGGAACACTGAGGACTTTGTGGGCTGGGGCCGAAGCGCGGGCGGAAGAAAAACTGCGTCAGACCTATGCGGTCGAGCTGATCGACCAGAAAATCCGCGAGGCAGAAGAAGCGCTGCGCCAGGCCAAGTCCGTGCTGGCCAGCCTGATCCTGCGCGAGCGGGCCGAGGCCAAGGGGCTGGCCGTGCTGGAGAGCCGCTTGGCCGATTTGACCTCGCGGGCCATGGCGGCCCTGGCTGCGGGCCGTGAGGACCTGGGCCTTCAGGCGGCCGAGGCCATGGCGGCCCTGGAGAACGAGGCGCAAATGCGGCGTGAGACGCGGAGCCGGCTCGAGGCCCGCATCCTGCGGCTGCAGGAAAGCGTGGCGGCGAGCCATCGCAAGATCATCGACCTGCGCCAGGGCGCGGTCTCGGCCCGGGCTTACCGCGACGAGCAGGGCTTGCAGGCGAAGCTCCGGGCGGGGCGTGGGGGCCCCGGCGCGATGGAGGAGGCCGAGACGCTGATCGCCCAAGTCCTGGGCCGCGAGGACCGGTTTGAGGAGGCGGAAGTGCTGGCCGAGATCGACCGCGGTCTCTCGGGCGCGCATGTGGCGGAACAGATGGCGGCGGCGGGCTTTGGACCGGCGCTGAAGGTGACGGGCGCCGAGGTCATGGCGCGGTTGAAATCGCAGGGCAACGCGGCCTGAGCCGCCAAAGGATGAGGGATTATCATGAAGAACGATAATGGGCTGATCATCAACCTGAACCTGGGCGGCGTCGTCGTGGCCTATGTGCTTCTGGGGATTTCACTGTGGCTCTCGACCGAGGTGCCGCTGGCCACCAAGGGATACTGGGGCATGGGGGTCATGCTCTTGACCATCAGCCTGATCAACGTGGTCAAGTACCGGATGGATGCCAAGCTTTTCGACGACCGCATCCGGCTGATCGAAGAGGCCAAGAACGAGCGCATGCTGGCGGAATTCGTGGGCGAGAAGAAGTGACGGGCCGAGGGCCAGCGCCGCAGGGAACCTGCGGGGCTGACGCCTTCGGCGGAAGCGGGGGCTGCCGCCCCCGCACCCCCGCCCGGGGGAGGGGCACGCCCCTCCCCCGGACCCCCTCCGTGGATATTTGTGAAAAGATGAAATGGGGAAGGGGCTGGCGGTTGGGCCAGCCCCTTTTTGTCACTGCGTTCCGGGGTCAGAGGCCGGGGTAGAGGGGGAACTTCTGGCAGAGTGCCTCGACCTTGGCTTTGACGGCGGCTTCGACATGGGCATTGCCCTCTTCGCCATTGGCGGCCAGGCCGTCGACGACCTCGACGATCCACTGGCCGATCTGGCGGAATTCGGCCTCACCGAAGCCGCGCGTCGTGCCTGCGGGGGTGCCGAGGCGCACGCCCGAGGTGATGGTGGGCTTTTCCGGGTCGAAGGGGATGCCGTTCTTGTTGCAGGTGATATGGGCGCGGCCGAGGGCCTTCTCTGTCGCATTGCCCTTCACGCCTTTCGGGCGCAGGTCCACCAGCATGACATGGGTATCGGTGCCGCCGGTGACGATATCGAGGCCGCCCTTCATCAGCTGGTCGGCCAGGGCCTGGGCGTTCTTGATCACCTGGGCGGCATAGGCCTTGAACTCGGGGCGCAGGGCCTCGCCGAAAGCCACGGCCTTGGCCGCGATCACATGCATCAGGGGGCCGCCCTGGATGCCCGGGAAGATGGCGGAGTTGATCTTCTTGGCGATCTCTTCCGAGTTCGTCAGGATCATCCCGCCACGGGGTCCGCGCAGGGTCTTGTGGGTCGTGGTCGTCGCCACATCGGCATAGGGGAAGGGCGAGGGATGCACGCCGCCGGCCACCAGGCCTGCGAAGTGGGCCATGTCCACCATCAGGTAAGCGCCCACCTTGTCGGCAATCGCGCGGAAGCGGGCGAAGTCGATCTGACGCGGCACGGCGGAGCCACCGGCGATGATCAGCTTGGGCTGATGCTCGACGGCCAGCGCCTCGACCTGGTCATAGTCGATCAGGTTGTCCTGTTGACGGACACCGTACTGGATCGCGTTGAACCACTTGCCCGACTGGTTCGGAGCCGCGCCATGGGTCAGGTGACCGCCCGAGGCCAGGTTCATGCCCAGGATCGTATCGCCGGGCTTGATCAGCGCGGTAAACACGCCCTGGTTGGCCTGGGAGCCCGAGTTCGGCTGGACGTTCGCGTAAGCCACGCCAAACAGCGCACAGGCCCGGTCGATGGCCAGCTGCTCGGCCACGTCCACGAACTGGCAGCCGCCGTAATAGCGCTTGCCCGGGTAGCCCTCGGCGTATTTGTTCGTCATGACGGAGCCCTGGGCCTCCATCACGGCGCGGGAGACGATGTTTTCCGAGGCGATCAGCTCGATCTCGTCGCGCTGACGGCCGAGTTCATCGGTGATCGAGCCGAAAAGCTCGGGGTCACGGGTCGCAAGGCTTTCGGTGAAGAAATTCGACATGGGTTTCTCCTGCTGGTTGGCGCCATTTAGACGCAACTGGGCGACAGGGACAGGCAGAAAAACGACAGGTTTCGCCACAAGCGCGAAAAAAGTTTCCGATCGGAAACTTCCTTTAAGATGCGACCGAATTTCTCCGGGGGGGTTGAGTTCCGCCACTCCCCGGTCAAGATGGCGGCCGGAGGAACACCATGCCCCGCAACATCGCCTTTCGTGCCTCGCGTGCGCCTGCGGCCCAGGAGGCTTTTGCGGCCCTGACCGCGCTGCATGGCCAAAGCCCGCTGACCGAGGCCGAGGTGATCGTGGCACTGGGTGGCGATGGGTTCATGCTTCAGACGTTGCATGAGGTCCAGGCCTCGGGGCTGCCGGTCTACGGGATGAATTGCGGCACGGTGGGCTTCCTGATGAACGCCTATAGCGTCGAGGCCTTGGCCGAAAGGCTGGAGGCGGCGCAGGAGGTCAGTCTGAACCCGCTGCACATGACGGCGGTGGATGAAGAGGGGCGGGTGACTGAAGCCCTTGCGATCAATGAGGTTTCGCTTCTGCGGATGGGAGCCCAGGCGGCCAAGCTGCGCATCCTGGTGGACGGGGTGGAACGCATGCCGGAGCTGGTTTGCGACGGCTGCCTTCTGGCCACGCCTGCGGGATCGACGGCCTATAACTATTCGGCCCATGGGCCCATTCTGCCCATCGGGGCCGATGTCCTGGCCCTGACCTCGGTCGCGGCCTTCCGCCCCCGGCGCTGGCGTGGCGCGCTGCTCCCGAAGTCCGCCGTGGTGCGGTTCGAGGTCATCGACCCCGGCAAACGCCCGGTTCGCGCCGATGCCGATACGATGCCGGTAACCCATGTCGTCTCTGTCGAGATCCGCTCGGCGCCGGAGACCTGTCACCGCATCCTCTTTGACCCGGGCCATGGGCTGGAGGAACGGCTGATCGTCGAGCAATTCGCATAAGGCTTGACTTTGCGGCGAAAGGGCCCCATCTGCCGGGGGTCCGATGTCCGTGCCGCGTGAGCACTTGATCGACCCGGACACAGGTTCCCACCATCACGCAGGGGTGCCCACAAAGGCACGGGTGTCAGGATGTTCTGGCGCCGAGGGCCTTTGGTCCTTTTGCGATGGTGTCACAAATGACCACTTTTGCCGAACTCGGGCTTTCGCCCAAACTGCTCAAGGCCCTCGAGGCCACCAATCTTTCCACGCCCACGCCGATCCAGGCCCAGGCGATCCCCCATATCATGAAGGGCGCCGACCTGATGGGCCTGGCCCAGACCGGCACCGGCAAGACGGCGGCCTTCGGCCTGCCCTTGGCGCATCGCCTTCTGGACATCGGCCATCCCCCTGCGCCCAAACATGTCCGCGCCCTGATCCTGGCGCCGACGCGCGAACTCGTCTCCCAGATCTTCGACAACATCGCCTCCTTCACCAAGGGGACGGCGGTCAAGATCACCATGGTCGTGGGCGGCGCCTCGATCTTCAAACAGGCCGAGCGGCTGAAGCGCGGGTCCGATGTGCTGGTGGCGACGCCGGGCCGTCTGATCGACCTCCTGGACCGCGGCGATGTGACGCTGGAATCCTGCGGCTACCTGGTCTTGGACGAGGCGGACCATATGTTGGACATGGGCTTCATCCATGCCCTGCGCAAGATTGCCAAGTTCATCCCGCAAAAGCGCCAGACCATGCTCTTCTCGGCCACCATGCCCGCTGACATCAGCGAGATCGCCGAGACCTATCTGCGCAACCCGGTCAAGGTCCAGGTCGCGCCTCCGGGCAAGCCTGCCGACAAGATCGTCCAGGCGGTGCATTACATCCCCAATGGCGACAAGGCCAAGCTGTTGGAAGAATACCTGAAGAAGCACCCGGGCGAGCAGGCCCTGGTCTTTGGCCGCACCAAGCATGGGTCGGAGAAGCTCTTCAAGCTCCTGGTCTCCTGGGGCTTCAAGGCGGGTTCCATCCATGGCAACAAGAGCCAGAACCAGCGCGACCGGACCTTGACCGAGTTCCGGGATGGCGCTTTGGACGTGCTGGTGGCCACCGATGTGGCGGCGCGGGGCATCGACATTCCGGGCGTGCGGCACGTCTATAACTTCGACATGCCGAATGTGCCGGAAAACTATGTCCACCGCATCGGCCGCACCGCGCGTGCGGGGGCCGAGGGCAATGCGACCTCGTTTGTCTCGCCCTCCGAGATGGGCGAATTGCAGGCCGTCGAGAAGCTGTTGAAGAAGACCATCGCGGTCGTGGGTGGGGCGCCCTGGTCGGCTGCGGCGGTGGCTGCGGCCCCGTCCAAGCCGGGCCAAGGCAAGGGCCGCCAGGGCAACCGCCCCTCCGACGCGCCGCGCCCGCAAGGCCAGGGCCGTCCGCAAGGCGCCAAGCCCGCCGCGCATTGGCAGGGCAAGCCCGGCGCCAAGCCCGCTGGTAGCGGCCCGCGTCCCGCAGCCAAGCCCGCCCGTCCGGCGGGTGGCGGCCAGGCCCCGCAACGCAAACCGAAGTGATGCAAGGGGCGGTCGCAAGACCGCCCTTTTCGCAAGACCTCAGCTCATCCCCTGTTCCAGGTTCAGCTTCATCGTCAAAAGCACCTCTTGCAGCGAAAGCGTCTCGCGCAAGAGCCTCTTGGCCTCGTTCGGCGAGATCTTCCCGTCCTCGATGGCGATGTTGTATTCCGCCATCAGCTGGGCGAAGCGCTGGGCCAGGGTCACGACGTCATGGTTCACCCCGCCCGAGGTCGCGTTGCGCTTTTCCGGGCTGTAGGACAGCGTGATGCCGCGCAGATCGGCCAGGGCGGCCGTGACATGGGGAAAGCGCGCCGCCGCTTCCAGTTGCGCCACGACATCGACCGGCATGAAGCGGTCGCCGTGTTCGTCCTGGTCCGAGTAATAGCGCCCGAGCGTCGCCTTGGACTTGCCGGTCAGGGCGCAGGCGGCCTCGATGCCGACATCCTTGACCAAAGCCTCGGCGTGTTTCTTCAGATAACCTTCGACCGACATGTGCTGAACCCTGAGGCGCGGGAAATTCCCGCAACTTTTCCCATTAATCAGGAACTAAAGGTTTGTCATGCATAAAGGTGGCCCGATGTTCGGGATTGTGCGAGTGACCGGTGCAAACCGGTAATGGGTGGGGGTCCGCCGGGGCCTATGTCTCGCAAACCGGGGATTTGGCGGACCCGTCCCCACCTTGCCTTGGGCCGTGGCTTTCGGCTAAAGGGCGCCATGGCCAAGCTCTATTTCCACTACTCCACCATGAATGCGGGCAAGTCGACGCTGCTACTGCAGGCGTCGCACAATTACCGCGAGGGGGGGATGGTGACCTATCTCATCACCGCCCGTTTCGACAACCGCGCCGGAGAGGGGCGGATCGCCAGCCGCATCGGCATCGGCGAGGAGGCCGATACGTTCGAACCGGGCGAGGACCTTTTCGCGAAGATCGCGGCGCGGCTGGCCCAGGGCCGCGTCGATTGCATCTTCCTAGACGAGGCGCAGTTCCTGTCGAAAGAGCAGGTCTGGCAACTGGCCCGGGCCGTCGATGACCTGGGCGTGCCGGTGATGTGCTATGGCCTCCGGGTCGATTTCCAGGGCAACCTCTTCCCCGGCTCGGCGGCTTTGCTGGCCTGGGCCGACGAGATGCGCGAGGTCCGCACGATCTGCCATTGCGGCAAGAAGGCCACGATGGTCATCCGGCGCGGCCCGGATGGGCGGGCGCTGAAGGAGGGCGACCAGGTGCAGATCGGCGGGAACGAGACCTATGTCAGCCTCTGCCGCCGCCACTGGCGCGAGGCCGTGGGCGACTGATCTCTTTCATACTGGATCAAATATCCGGGGGGGGGGGCCCGAAGGGCGGGGGGCAGCGCCCCCCTCGACCGTGACCCCTAGAACCGGTCCGCCCGGCAGGCGCTGATATCCCGCCCGGGCTCGCGCCCCATCACCAGGTCGGTCACGATCTGCGCCGTCACCGGGGCCAGCGTCAGGCCGATATGGCCATGGCCAAAGGCATGGATCACCTCTCCCCCCGCCCGGCTGGGCCCGATCACCGGCACCGAATCGGGGATCGAGGGCCGGAAGCCCATCCAGGTCCGGTCCGGCTCGCCCAGATGCGGAAAGACCGACCGGGCGCCCTCCAAGAGCCGCGCGATGCGGTGCGCCGAGGGCGGCGCGGTCAGCCCCCCAAGCTCCACCGTCCCCGCCACCCGCAAGCGCCCCGTCATGGGGCAAAGGTAAAAGCCGCGCGCCGTCGGGCAGCAGGGCCGGTTCAACAGTGGCCGGTCCATGTCGAATTCGACGTGATAGCCGCGCTCGGTGTCCAGGGGCACCTTGTCGCCCGCCATCCGGGCCAGGTCGCGCGAATGCGCCCCTGCCGCCAGGATCACCCTCTTGGCATGAAGCTTGAACGCCTCCCCCTCCAGAAGGATGCCGTCGAATTGCCGGGTCAGGCGGTCGACCCGCCCGGTCAGGAGCCCGGCATATTGCAGCGCCGCCTGGGCCAGCCGCGTGACCATGGCACCCGGGTCCGAGAGAAACACCGCGTTGGGGAAATAGGCCGCCCCCGCCATGCCCTGCAACCCCGGCTCCAGCTGCGCAAGCCCCCGGTCGTCGATCAGCTCGACCTCGACCCCCAATGACCGGCGGAAGTCCATATCGGCCTCGGCGCCCTTCAAGGCGCGCTCGGTCTCATAGAGATAAAGGCAGCCCTCGGCCCGCATCAGGTCCAGGCCGCCGATCCTTGCGGCAAGGTCGGTCCAGAGGTCCTTTGCGCCCTCCAAAAGCCCCGCAATCGCCATGGCATTGCGCAGCGCGGGCCCCGGCAGGCTTTGGCGCGCGAACCGCAAGAGCCAGGGCGCCAGGGCCCCCAGCGCGCCGGGCCGGATGGCCAGAGGCGAGTTGCGGTTGAACAAGAGCGAGGGCAGCGACTTCAGCACATCCGGGCTGCCCACCGGCATCACCGCGTAATCGGCAATCGTCCCGGCATTGCCATAGCTCGCCCCCGAACCCGGAGGCTCGGGGTCGATCAGC
Source organism: Stagnihabitans tardus (assembly GCF_009925085.1). Lineage (GTDB taxonomy): Bacteria > Pseudomonadota > Alphaproteobacteria > Rhodobacterales > Rhodobacteraceae > Stagnihabitans > Stagnihabitans tardus. The sequence continues at coordinate 41,235 of NZ_JAABNR010000010.1, forward strand.
ACGACCTCCAGCCCCTCGGCACAAAGCGCCTCGGCAATGGCGAGCCCCACGACCCCCGCGCCCACCACGGCGATTTCGGTAGAGATGTGCTGAACCATTTGCGTCTCCCGGGCCGAGGGGCGATCCCCCCGGCCCGTCAGAGGTTACATGCAGGCCTCGAAGAGCGCACGGGTGTTTTCCGCCGTCATCACCACCGGGTTACCGCCGCAGGACGGGTCCTCCAGCGCGAATTCGGTGAGCTGGTCGAGGTCCTCGCTCTTGACGCCAAGGGCGGTGAGGTTCGCCGGGATGCCGAGCTTCGCCCGCAGCTCCATGACGGCTTGCTTGAAGCCGTCGAAGCCCTTGAAGCCCAGGTAGGCGGCGGCGGCGGCGATCCGGTCCTCGATCACCGCCCGGTTGAAGTCCAGGACCATGGGCATGACGACCGCGTTGGTCGTGCCGTGGTGGGTGTTGTAAAGCGCGCCGATCGGGTGGGAGAGGCTGTGGATCGCGCCGAGCCCCTTCTGGAAGGCCACGGCGCCCATGGCGGCAGCGCTCATCATATGCGCGCGGGCATCCAGGTCATTCGGGTTGTCATACACCTTCGGCAGGTTTTCGAAGACCAGCCGCATGCCCTCCAGCGCGATGCCCTGGGACATCGGGTGGTAGAAGGGGCTGCTGTAAGCCTCCAGGCAATGGGCCAGGGCGTCCATCCCCGTGCCAGCGGTGATGAAACGCGGCATGCCGACGGTCAGGGCCGGGTCGCAGATCGTGACCTTGGGCATCAGGGCCGGGTGGAAGATGATCTTCTTCTTGTGCGTCGCCGCATTGGTCAAAACCCCCGCACGGCCCACTTCGGACCCCGTCCCCGCCGTGGTCGGCACCGCGATGATCGGCGCGATCTTCGAGGCATCGGCGCGGGTATACCAGTCGTCGACATCCTCCAGGTCCCAGACGCTCAGGTCCTTCCGCTGATGCGCCATCAGGGCGATCATCTTCCCAAGGTCCAGCCCCGAGCCGCCGCCAAAGGCCACGACGCCGTCATGACCTCCGGCCAGGTAGACAGCGATGCCGTCTTCCATGTTCTTCTCGTTCGGGTTCGGATCGACCTCGGAGAAGACCGCGCGGCCAAGGCCCGCCTTTTCCAGCACGTCCAGCGCCTGGGTGGTGATCGGCAAGGAGGCCAGGGCCTTGTCGGTCACCAAAAGCGGCTTCTTGATCCCCACCGAGAGGCAATGTTCGGCCAGTTCGGCAATCCGGCCCACGCCGAATTTGATCGCGGTCGGGTAGTTCCAATTCCGGTTCGGAACGTTGTGCGTCATGTCTCAGACCTTCTTCAGATGATAGGATTTCGGCCGGGTGACCGACATATAGCCGAGGTAGGACAGCGAGCCCCCCCGCCCGGTGTCCTTGCAGCCCGTCCAGCACAGCGCCGGGTCGAGGTAATCGGCGCGGTTCATGAAGACCGTGCCGGTCTCGATCTGCGCGCCGATCTGGGCGGCGGTGTCATAGTCTTCGGTCCAGATGGAGGCGGTCAGGCCATAGGGCGAGTCGTTCATCAGCGCGAGCGCTTCTTCGTCCGACTTGACCTTCATGATGCCGACCACGGGCCCAAAGGTCTCTTCCGTCATGACCTTCATGGAATGGTCCACGTTGACCAGGACCTGCGGCATGACATAGGCGCCGCCGTCCATCGGGAAGTCCTTCGGATCGATCAGGGCCTTGGCGCCCTTGGCGAGCGCATCGGCCACATGATCGCGCACCACGGCGGCGAAGCGGACATTGGCCATCGGGCCCAGGGTCGTGCCCTCGTCAAAGGGATTGCCCAGCGTCAGGGCCTTGGCCCAGGCGGCGGCCTTTTCGACGAAGGCGTCGTAGAGGCTCTCATGGACATAGATCCGCTCGATCCCGCAGCAGCACTGGCCCGCGTTGAACATCGCGCCATCCATCAGCGTATCGACCGCCGCATCGAGGTTGGCATCGGCGCGGACATAGCCCGGGTCCTTGCCGCCGAGCTCCAGCCCGAGGGGCGTGAAGGTCCCCGCCGCTGCGCGCTCGATGGCCTGGCCGCCCGCGACAGAGCCCGTGAAGTTCACGAAGTTGAAGCTTCGCGCCTTGATCAGCGCCTCGGTCGTCGCATGGTCGAGGACCACGTTCTGGAAGACATCCTCCGGCACGCCCGCCGCATGGAAGGCCTCGGCGAGGCGCTCGCCCGCCAGCAAGGTCTGCGAGGCATGCTTCAGCACGACCGTATTCCCGGCAATCAGCGCCGGAACGATGGTGTTGATCGCGGTCAGGTAGGCATAGTTCCAGGGCGCGATGACGAAGACGACGCCCAGAGCCTCGCGCGCGATATAGCGGCGGAAGGAGGCCGAATCCTCGATGACCTTCGGCGCCAGGGTCTCGGCGGCGATCTCGGCCATATAGTTGGTGCGAGCATTCACGCCGCCGAACTCGTTATAGCGGGTCGGGCGGCCCATCTGCCAGGCGGCTTCCTCGACGATCTGGGCCTTTTTCTCGTTCAGCTTGGCGATGCCCGCCCGCACCAGGGCGATGCGCTCGGCCAGGGGACGCGAGGCCCAGGCCTTCTGCGCCGCGCGGGCCCGGGTGGCAGCGGCAAAGGCGGCGTCCTGGGACAACGGCTGCCGCTCGGCATAGACCCGGCCATCGACCGGGGAAATCAGTTGGATCATCATACACCTCGTAGGGCGGGGTTCACCCCGCCGTTCGGCGAAAGGCGGGGTGAACCCCGCCCTCCGCATTAAGCCCGCTCGAAGCCGCGTTGCAGTTCGAAATCCGTCACCACGCGGTCAGTCTCGGAAATCTCCCATTGGCAGGCGTGATGGTAGTGCTCGACCACGTCATCGCCAAAGGCCGCCCGCAGCATCGCCGAGCCATGCATCAGCGCCGCCGCATCGCGCAGCGTCTTGGGGATCTCGCGGATGCCCTGGGTCTGGTACATGTCGCCGCGCATTTCGGGCTCCAGCGCCATCTTCTTCTCGATCCCGTCCAGACCCGCCGCCAGAAGCGCGGCACAGGCCATATAGGGGTTCACGTCCGACCCCGGGATGCGACATTCCACCCGGATCGCCTTGGTGCCCTCGCCACACACCCGGAAGCCTGCCGTGCGGTTGTCGGACGACCAGACCGCCTTGGTCGGCGCGAAAAGCCCCACGCAGAAGCGCTTGTAGCTGTTGACGTAGGGCGCGAGGAAGGCCGTGATGTCGCGCGCATGGTGCAGCTGGCCTGCCATGTAGTGCCGCATCAGGTCGGACATGCCATGCTCGCCCGCCTCGTCCTGGAAGGCGGGCTTGCCGTCCAGGGTCCAGAGGCTCTGGTGGATATGGCTGGAGGACCCGGCCTTCTTGGTGTCATACTTCGCCATGAAGGTGACCGACTTGCCCGCCTTCCAGGCGATCTCCTTGACGCCGTTCTTCACGATGGAATGGTTGTCGGCCGTGTCGAGCGCATCGGAATAGCGGTAGTTGATCTCTTCCTGCCCCGCATCGGCCTCGCCCTTGGAGTTCTCGACCGGGATGCCCGCGCCGTAAAGCCCGTTGCGGACGGCGCGCATCACGTCCTCTTCCTTGGTGGTCTGGAAGATGTGGTAATCCTCGTTATAGGCGCTGACCGGCTGCAAGGCCTTCAAGCCGCCATCGCGCAGGTTGTTGTAGGAGTTCTCGAAGAGATAGAACTCCAGCTCGGTCGCCATCATCGCATCGAAGCCCATGGCCTTCGCGCGGGCGACCTGGCGTTTCAGCACGGCGCGGGGGGAGTGCGGGACTTCTGCATGGGTGTGGTGGTCGATCAGGTCGCAAAGGACCAGAGCGGTCCCCTCCAGCCAGGGCACCATGCGCAAGGTGCCGAGGTCGGGCTTCATGACATAATCGCCATAGCCCGTGGTCCAGGAGCTGCTCTTATAGCCCTGCACCGTGTTCATCTCCTGATCGACGGTCAGCAGGTAGTCGCAGCAATGGGTTTCCTTGTAGCCGCCATTGACGAAGAAGGCGGCGTGGAAGCGCTTGCCGACGAGGCGCCCCCACATATCCACCGCAGCCACCAGAACGGTGTCGATGCGGCCTTGGTCGACGAGGTCTTTCAATTGGTCTAGGGTCAGATTGCCGGGCATATCTGGGTTCCTCTGTTGGGTGTGGCCCCTTTCCGGGGCTTCAAGGTGGCAGGTCGAGGCGCCCTCAGGACGCCTTCGCCTGCTTCTGGATCTCGGTCAGGCCCATGTTGATCACCGGGGCCAGGGTCGCGGCCATCTGATCCGCCGCCGCGTCATCCGCGATCAGGTCGTTGCGGATTTCCAGCATGGCATTGGGCAGGCCATAGGGCGTCGCCTGGACGCGCAGGGTATGGGTCACGTCATCGGCGGCGGAATAGGGCGCGTTCAGCTCGGCATTCAGCCGGGTCAGGCGGCGGGCCGCGTCATGGATCGCGACCGCCAGGGTGGCATCGGCGTCATGGATCACGCCGAATTCGACCGAGCGTGGACGGCCGTGATAGATGGGCGTAAAGGAATGGATCGTGACCAGGACCGGCGCCAGGCCGAGGGCAATGCGCCTTGCGATCAGGTTGTGCAGCCCATTGGCCCAGGGCAGGTACAGCGCCTCGGTCCGCGCGAGGCGCTCCGTGGCCGAGATCGCCGCATTGCCCGGGATGTCGTGGATCTCCGACCGCGCGGGCATGGCGCCCAGCATATCCGGCGCCCGGTTCAGGTCATAGATCAGCCGGGTCGCGGGCGCATGGATCAGGACCGCGTCCAGCCGCCTTGCCAGGCCTCGCGCCACGGCCAGCGCGCCCGGGTCCCAGGCGATATGGGCGCGGCGCTGCTCTGCCGTCAGCCCCAGGTCGCCCCAGGGCGCCGGGAAGGCGTTGGAGGCATGTTCGCAGACCAGCACCAGCCGCCCGGTCGAGGCCTCGTTTTCGATGATCGGCGCAAGGACCTTTGCGGCCATCGCAGTCTCCCTGTTTTTCGCAGGCTGTCGTGGCGCGGGCCGACTGTCAAGATTGTTTCCTGCGTGGGAATCCTGTTACGATGTTTACATCGCGGGGAGGTGAGCATGACACTGGACGATCAACTGCGCACGGCGCTTCCCGATCTGACCCGGGCCGAGCGGCAATTGGCCACCCATATCCTGTCGCATTACCCGGTGGCGGCCCTGGGCTCGATCACCCAGCTGGCCAAGGCGGCCCAGGTGTCCACGCCGACCGTCGTGCGGCTGGCGCAAAAGCTGGGCTACAAGGGCTATCCCGACTTCCAGGGCTCGATTCGCGGCGAGGTCGAGGCCATGCTGGTCACGCCCATCACCAAGCAGGCGATGCGGGCCCAGGGCGTGCCCTCGGGCCATATGCTGACCCGCTTCGCCGAAGCCGTGGTGGCCAATCTGCAGGCGACGCTGAACCAGATCGACCCCCAGGATTTCGACGCGGTGGTGGGGCTTTTGGCCGACCCTTCGCGGCGGGTCTTTGCGCTGGGCGGGCGGATCACCCATGCCCTGGCCGATTACTTCGCAAGCCTGATGTCGGCGATCCGGCCCGAGGTCACCTTGCTGTCCGACAATTCCGCCACCTGGCCGCCTGCGCTCTTGGAGATGCAGGCGGGCGATGTGCTCTTGGTCTTCGACATCCGCCGCTATGAGAATGCGGTGCTGCAGGTGACCGAGATGGCGAAGGAGCAGGGGGCGGAGATCGTGCTGATCACCGACCGCTGGGTCTCTCCGGCGGCGACCCATGCGCGGCACGTGATGTGCGCCCATGTCGAGGCGCCAAGCGCCTGGGACAGCAACGCGGTGCTGATGGTCCTGGTCGAGACGCTTCTGGCCGCGGTGCAGAACGCGACCTGGGAGGTGACGGAGCCCCGGCTTCGGCGGCTGGAAGAGCTTTACGCGCGGACGCGGTTCTTTCGGCGGCATCGCTAGCTTCACCCCCGGGAGGGTTTCACACCCTCCCGGACCCTCCCGTGGGATATTTATGAAAAGCTGAAAGGGATCAGCGGCGCTGGAGGCCCAGGGCGGCGTTCAGGGCGACGGCTGTCAGGAGGATGGCGCCTCCGATTGCGGTGTTTTTGGACAGGGTCTCCGACAGGAAGGCCCAGGCCCAGAGGGGCGCCAGCAGGACCTCGATCAGGGAGAAGAGCGTGGCCTGGGCGGCGGGGACGACGCGGGAGCCTGCGGTGTAAAGCGCCATGCCGCCTGTCAGCGTGACGGCGCCCATGCCGAAGGCCAGGGAGATGTCGAGGGGCGGCACGAGGAGCGGCTGGCTCGTGACAAGGGCTACGAGCCCGCCCACCAGCATCGAGAAGACCCCGCCCAGAAGCACGGCGGGGCGAGTGTCGCTGACCCGGCCCCAGCGGACCGCCACGGTGAAGGCCGCAAAGCCCGCCGCCGAAAGGAGCGCCGCCAGTGTGCCAAAGCCGGTGCCGCCGCCGATCTGGCCCACGCCGCCCACCATGACGAGGATGCCGCCCAGGGCCAGCGCAATGGCGCCCCAGGTCAGGGCGCTGACCCTCTCGCCCAGGATCACCCGGCCGAAGAGCGCGGCCAGGAAGGGCGAGGCCGAGAACAAGAGGACCGCATTGGCCACCGTGGTCGATTGCAGCGCGGTGATGGCGCCGCCGAAGGCAAAGACCAGGCCCAGCCCGCCCAGGACCCCGGCCCAGCCCATGGCGCGGATCGCCTCCCAGGTCTGGCCCGGGCCGATCCACAACAGCATCACCGGCAGCATCCCCAGCGACCGCCACAAGAGCACCGTCCAAGACCCAGCCTCGGCGATATTGCCGATCAGCACGCCCTGCACCGACCAGACCACGCCCGCCGCCACGACCAGCGCAGCCCCCGTCCCATACCGCATCCAAGCCCCCGTTTTCCCGCGACCTTAACCGGGGGCGCGCGGGGCTGATGGCAGGAAAGCGACCTCTATGGCTTTCAATTTGGCCCAAATATCTCCGGGAGGGTCCGGGAGGGCAGCGCCCTCCCGGCGCTTAGTAGCCGCGGCTCCGGTCGACGAGATGCAAGAGCGGCAGGCCGTCGCGGGCGCGGGCGATGTTCGCCACCAGGACCTCGACTGCCGTCTCGGCCCGCGTGTCGGCGGCGATATGGGGGGTGACGGTGACCTTCGGATGGGCCCAGAACGGGTGATCCTGCGGCAGGGGCTCGACCCGGAAGACATCCAGCGTCGCATGGGCCACCTGGCCCGCGTCCAGGGCGGCCAGAAGCGCTTCGTCGTCGATCAGGGGCCCGCGCCCCGGGTTCAGGATCACGGCGCCCTTGGGAAGCCAGGAGAGCCGCTCGGCGTTCAAGAGGTTCTCGGTCTCGGGCGTCTTGGGCAAAAGCGTCACCACGATCTGCGCGGTCGAGAGCGCCTGACGCAGGCCCTCTTTGCCGGAAAGGCAGGTCAGGCCGGGGATCTCCTTGGCCGTGCGGCTCCAGCCGGTCACGGGGAAGTTCATCGCCTGAAGCGCACGCGCGGCGGCCAGGCCAAGCGCGCCGAGCCCCAGCATCGCCACGGGACGCGAGCGGGCCAGCGGCGGGCAGGTGGGGTCCCAGACATGGCCAGGGTTCACGATTTGGCGATCCATCCCCAGGTGGTGGCGGAGCGCATGACCGACCACCCATTCCACCATCCCCTCGGTCAGGCCCGGATCGACCATCCGGGCCAGGGGCTGGGTCAGGGTCGCATTGCCCACGATCCGCTCCACCCCCGCCCAAAGGTTCAAGACCGCCTTGGCCTTCACATAGGGCGTGAAGTCCTGCAGCCAGGAGGAGGGGGCATAGATGATGATGTCGACCTCGGCCGGATCCGCCTCGGTCACCACTTGGGCCTCGATCCCCGCACGGGCCAGGGCAGCGGGCAGAAGGGTCTCGTATTCCGGCCAAAGTGCGGGGGCGGCGAAAAGGATCAGCATGTTACCTCGATAAGGCCAGGGCGGCATTCACCGCCAGGGCCAGGATGACGGTGTTGAAGAAGAAGCTCCCCAGCCCATGCAGCATCACCATCCGCCGCAGCCGGGGCGAGGTCACGACCACGTCCGAGACCTGGAAAGTCATCCCCACGGTCAGGGCGAAGTAGAAGAAATCCCAGATGTCGGGCGGCGTCTCGCCGGGGAAGACAAGGCCGCCCTCGGGCTCGGCTGCGAACCAGAGATGGGCATAGCGGAAGGCGGCCATGACCTGCAACGTCGCCCAGCCCAAAGGCGCGGCGGCCAGGGCAAAGAGCGCCTCGGGCAGGCTGCTTTCGCGGTTCAAGACCAGGAAGACGGCCGAAAGGCTGACCCCTACCCCCAAGAGCGCGAGGATCAGGATCAGGGCGGCGCCCTCGTCCTCGATCTCGGCATGGGCGCGCAGGGCCTCGGGCGTCAGGCTGCGGCCCATGAGGGCCACGAGAAGGAGGTAAGTGAAGAAGAACCCGTTCACCCCGGCCAGGGCCCGCATCTCGGGCGCAAGGCCAAAGCCCGCAGCCCAGATCGCCAGCCCCAGGGCCAGGGCCAGCAGGAAGCGCTTATGTTTGCGCCAAAGCCTCATCTCAGCCGGTGGACGATGGCGCTTTGCGCCAGGCCAAAGGCGATCAGCAGAACCAGCGTCGCCGAGCCGCCGTAACTCAGGAAGGGCAGGGGCACGCCGACCACGGGGGCGAGCCCCATGACCATGGCGAGGTTCACGGCCAGGTAAAGGAAGAAGTTCATCGCGATGCCGATGAGCAGAAGCGACGAGAAGCGGTCCTTGTTTTGCAGCGCGGCCCAGAACAGGAAGACCAGGATCACGGCGTAAAGCGTCAGGAGCGATATTGCTCCGACGAAGCCGAACTCCTCTCCCAGCGTCGTGAAGATGAAGTCGGTGTGCTTCTCCGGCAGGAAGTTCAGGCGGCTTTGGGTGCCCTGCATGAAGCCCTTGCCCGTCCAGCCTCCCGAACCGAGCGCGATCTTGGCCTGGGTGATGTTGTAGCCTGCGCCCAAGGGATCGGCGGAAGGGTCGAGGAATGTGTCGATCCGCTTGTATTGATAATCGTGGATCAGTTGCCAGGGCGTGCCGCGCAACAGGAAGATCCCCGCCACTCCGGCGCCGAAGACCCCGGCCACGGCGGCGAAATACCACAGGCTCACCCCGGCGGCGAACATCACCCCGGCGCCCGCGACGACCAGCATCAGCGTGGTGCCGAGGTTGGGCTCCAGAAAGACCAGGGCGGCGGGCGCCAGGATCAGCGCCACCGGGACCAGCACCCACAAGGGCCGCGAAACGCGCCGGTCGGGCAGCCAGTCGTAATAGGTCGCCAGGATCATGACCAGGGCGACCTTCATCAGCTCGGAGGGTTGCAGGCGCATGAAGCCGATGTCGATCCAGCGCTGCGCCCCCATGCCCACGACGCCGAAGAACTGCACGATCAGCAAAAGCACGAAGGTCGCGCAATAGGCCGCCACGGACATGGACCGCCAGAACCAGATCGGAGTCAGGCAGATCATCAGTGACAGGACCAGGCCCGCCGCAAAGCGCTTCATCTGGGGCCCGGCCCATTGGTCCATATCCCCGCCCGAGATCGAATAGAGCATCAGCCAGCCGATGGCCGCGCAGGCGGTGATGACAAGGTAAAGCCCCCAGTTGACGTAAAGCACCTTGCCGAAGCCGGTGGGGGCGAATTTGACCCGGTATTCCAGGAATGACATCGTCCTAGACCTTCTTCTCGGCGGGCATCGTGCCATCGGGGTTGCGCAGGCGCAGCTCCTCCAGCATCGACTGGATGCGCTTGCGCTGGGTCTCGGGATAGTCGGCCGGGTCGGGCAGGGCGCCGGTCAGGACGCGCAGAAGCACGTCCCGCGCCACCGGCGCCGCCGCCGATGACCCGCCGCCGCCATGTTCCACCACCACCGCCACCGCATAGCGCGGCGCATCGGCCGGGGCATAGGCCACGAACAGCGCATGGTCGCGGAATTTCCAGGGCAGGTCGGTGTTGGCGACGACCCCCGTCTCACGCTCGCTGGCCGAGATGTTGCGGACCTGGCTTGTCCCCGACTTCCCCGCCATCTTCTTGTCCGCCGCCGCCACCCGCGCCCCGTAAGAGGTGCCGTGCTGGCTGTTGACCACGCTGTTCATCCCCGCCCGCACCGCCTCCAGGTGGCTTTCGGGGATGCCCAGGCTCTCGGCCTCGGCCACCTTGGTCTCGACCCCGTCGATGGCGCGGATCAGGCGCGGCACGACCGCCCGCCCCGTCGCCGTCCGCGCCGTCATCACCGCCAGTTGCAGCGGCGAGGCCAGGACATAGCCCTGACCGATCGAGGCATTGATCGTGTCGCCGATCCGCCAGTCTTGCTTGTACTTGGTCTGCTTCCATTCCTTGGTGGGCAGGATGCCCTCGGTGATGGCCGACATGGGCAGATCATGGCGCATCCCCAGGCCAAGCCGCCGCCCCATCTCGGAGATCTTGTCGATGCCGACCTTCTGGGCGATCTCGTAGTAAAAGACGTCGCAGCTTTCGGCCAGGCTGCGGGCGAGGTCCACCTTGCCATGGCCGCCATGCTTCCAGCAGTGAAAGCGCCGCCCGCCGAACTCCAGGTAACCCGGGCAACGCACCGTGGTCTCGACGTCCAGGCTGCCATCGGCCAGCGCCGCCAGCGCCGTCACCATCTTGAAGGTCGAGCCCGGCGGATAGGCGCCCTGCACGACCTTGTTGGCAAGCGGTCGGTGGTCGTTCTGCATCAGCACGTTGTAATTGGCCGAGGAAATCCCGCGCACGAAGAGGTTCGGGTCGAAAGAGGGCGCCGAGGCCGCCGCGATGATATCGCCGTTCGTCACATCCATGACGACGCAAGAGGCGCTTTCCTCGCCCAACCGCACCTGGACGAAGTTCTGCACATCGGCGTCGATGGTCAGCATCAGGTCGGCGCCGGCCTCGCCCTCGGTCCGCTCCAGCTCGCGCATGACGCGGCCGACGTGGTTGACCTCGATCTTGCGGTTGCCCGCCGCTCCCCGCAGCACATCCTCGCGCCACTTCTCGACCCCGATCTTGCCGATCTGGAACTTGGGGATGCGCAGCAGGGGATCGGGGTTCTCGATCCCTTCGAGGTCTTTCTCGGACACCGGGCCGACATAGCCCACGACATGGGCGAAATCGGTGTCGCGCGGATAGACCCGGCTCAAGCCCACATCCGGAGACACGCCCGGCAGGGCGGGCGCATTGACCGTCACGCGCGAGAATTCCTCCCAGGACAGCCGATCCTTGACCGGGATCGGCACGAAGGAGGGGTTGCGGCCGACATCGCGCAACACGCGTTCCATGTCGCCCCGCGTCAGGGGGATCAGGTGGGAAAGCCGGTTCAGCACGGCCTCGACATCGCCCGCGCCCTCCCGGGTGATGACGACACGGTAATTCTGCTCGTTCCCGGCGATCAGCTTGCCGTTGCGGTCGGTGATCAGGCCGCGGTCGGGGGGGATCAGCTGGATGTTGACGCGGTTCTGCTCGGCCAGAAGGGCGAAGTCCTCGGCCTGGTCGACGCCAAGATAGCGCATCCGCCCGCCCAGCACCGCAATCGTCGCCGCCATCGCGCCGCCCATGACCAGGGCGCGCCGCGTCAGCTTGCGGTGGCTGTCCTCGCTGTCGCGCACCGGTCGTCTCATAGCCGCCGCCCCCTTTCGTCGATTTCTCCGGTGGCGGGCTTGTGCAGGTCAAGCCCATAGCGGCTGAAGGCCACGACGGCGGGATAGGCCAGCACCGACCACAGGATCTGCACCAGGCCCATGCCAAAGGCCGGTTGCTCGACGAAGGCCAGGCCCAGAAGCAGGCGGTTGGCGGCAAAGACCCCCATCATGACCCCCGCGACCAGAAGCCATTCAACCCCGAAGGACAGTTCCCGCGTCAGGGCAGAGCGCGAGCGGATGAACTCCGCCCCCACCAGCACCAGGGCCGCCCAAAGGCCAGGGGGGCGCATCAGAAGCAGGTCCTCGACCAGGACCACGGCGGCGATCATCGGCGCGGGCAGGTATTCCGGCCGCCGCACCATCCAGGCGAAGATCAGGCAGATCAAGAGGTCCGGCCCCGGGACATGGCCCGCCGTGGTGTTCAAGGGCAAGAGGCGGACCAAAAGCAGCACCAGCACCACGGCCAGGAAGACCAGCCGGTGCAGCCAGAGCTCTCCGATCCAGGCCCTAATCACTGCGCGCCTCGTTCGTGGCATCCTCCACCGGGGCGGCAGGCGCCGAGGCGGCGGGGTCGGTGTTGGTGACGGGCAGGCCCTCGGCCGGCAAGAGCGGTCCCTGGAAGCCTGCGGGCAGGGGCTTGGGCGGCTCGGGCACCAGAAGCGCGCCGGGGTCGGAGATCGGCGCCGAGGCATAGGACCGCAACACGCGCAGATATTCCAGCCGCTGGTAATCAGCGGCGAGGTTCACCCGCAGGCGCTTGTCGGCGCCAAGGACAACCTCTCCGACCAGGAGCCCGCCCGGAAAGACCCCGCCATCCCCCGCGGTGACCACGCGGTCCCCCGGGCTGATCTGGTCGGGATGTTCCAGGTAATCCAGCGCCGGATACATGGAATTGTCGCCAGAAAGGATGCCCTTCAGCCCCGAGGGCTGGACGACGACCGGAATGCGGCTGGAGCTGTCGGTCAGCAAGAGCACCCGCGCCGTGCGCTCTCCGACGCCCGAGATGCGCCCGACCAGGCCGATGCCGTCCATCGTCCCCCAGCCGTCGCGGATGCCGTCCCTTTGTCCGACGTTCAACAGGACGGATTGCCGAAAGGGGCTGCCGCTGTCGGCCAGGACCTGCCCCGTCACCTGGGTCAGCATCGGATCGAGCCGCACGTTGTTCAGATCCAGAAGGCGGGCGTTCTTTTGTTCCAGCTGAAGTGCTGCCTCTTTCCAGGCCTTCATCCGCTGCAACTCGTCGCGCAGCTCCTGGTTTTGTTCGTAAAGCCGGGCGTAGCTTTGAAAGTTCTCGACCATGCCCGAGGCCTTGGTGACCGGCACCATGGCCCAGCTCAAGTCGGGAACCACGCGGTCCAGAAGCGCCGTGCGAAAACGTTCGACCCTTGGGCTGTCGATGCGCCAGATCAGAAAAAGGACAAGCAGGAAAAGGACCAGAAGGCCCACAAGCACCCGGCGCAGCGGCCGGGTGAAATCTTCGGTCTCGTAGCGGGCGCGGGCCATGACGGGCCTTTAGCTGTCGTAGTCGATCACATGGCGAAGCTGCTTTTCATACTCCAAAGCCTTGCCCGTGCCCAGAGCCACGCAGTTCAAAGGTTCGTTGGCCACCGAGATCGAGAGCCCGGTCTGTTCGCGCAAGGACAGGTCCAGGTCGCCCAGGAGAGCCCCGCCCCCGGTCAGCATCACGCCACGGTCCACGATATCGGCGGCGAGGTCGGGCGGGGTGGTCTCCAGCGCCTGCATGACCGCGTCGCAGATCGCCTGGACGGGTTCGGACAGGGCCTCGGCGACCTGGGCCTGGTTGATCTCGGTCTCTTTCGGCACGCCGTTCAACAGGTCGCGGCCCCGGATGGTGATCGAGGCGCCACGGCCGTCGTCAGGCATCCGCGCCGTGCCGATGGTGGTCTTGATCCGCTCGGCGGTGGATTCGCCGATCAAGAGGTTCTGGTGACGGCGGAGATAGCTGATGATCGCCTCGTCCATCCGGTCACCGCCGACGCGGACCGAGCGGGCATAGACGATGTCGCCCAGCGACAGGACCGCGACTTCGGTCGTGCCGCCGCCGATGTCGACGACCATGTTGCCGGTCGGATCGGTGATGGGCATGCCCGCGCCGATGGCCGCCGCAATGGGCTCGGCAATCAGGCCCGCGCGGCGGGCGCCGGCGGACAGGACCGACTGCCGGATCGCGCGCTTTTCAACGGGCGTGGCGCCATAGGGGACGCAGACGATGATCTTGGGCTTGGAGAAGGTCGAGCGCTTGTGCACCTTGCGGATGAAGTGCTTGATCATCTCTTCGGCGGTGTCGAAATCGGCGATGACGCCGTCGCGCATGGGCCGAATGGCCTCGATGGAACCGGGCGTCCGGCCCAGCATCAGCTTGGCATCTTCGCCCACGGCCAGGACCTGCTTCTTCCCGTCCTTGACGTGATAGGCCACGACGGAAGGCTCGTTCAGGATGATCCCGCGACCCTTGACATAGACCAGCGTGTTCGCCGTCCCAAGGTCGATCGCCATATCCGACGAGAAGATGTTGGAAAGAATTGACATGGCAAAGCCCCCGATTCCGCAGCCGACTCGGGCAGCCCGAGACGATCACCTGCATATAAAGAGCAGCGGTCCCAAGTGCGAGTCGAAACCGGAACGCCGCGCGGAAGCCCGCGCGGCGTTCCTGGGCTTGTCATTTTCGAACACTTTGGCCCTGTTTGGGCCGTGATCAGTGCTGATCCTTGTAGTTCACCGATTTGACGTCGCTGTCCGGCGCGGTCTTCTGCCGCCGGACGATCAGCCGGTTCAAGGCGTTCACATAGGCCTTCACGCTGGCCACGACCGTATCGGTATCCGCCGAAGAGCCCGTGGCGATGCGGCCGTCTTCCGACAGGCGGACGGAAACGGTGGCCTGGGCGTCGGTGCCCTCGGTCACGGCATGGACCTGGTAGACCTCCAAGGTGGCCTTGTGCGGGAAGAGGTCGTCCACCGCGTTGAAGGCGGCATCGACCGGACCGTCTCCGGTCGTGTCGGTGGAATGCTCGACACCGTCGATCAGCAGGGTCAGTTCGGCCTCGCGGGGCCCTTCCGTGCCGCAGACGACGCGCAGGCGCTTGACCTGCAGGAAGTCGTTCTCGTCGTTGATGGCCTCATCCTTGACCAGTGCGATCAGGTCCTCGTCGTAGACCTCTTTCTTCTGGTCGGCCAAGGCCTTGAAGCGGACGAAGACGTCGTTCAGCTGGTTCTCGGCCATGTCGAAGCCCAAGGCCTTCAGCTTCGCGCGCAGGGCCGCGCGGCCGGAGTGCTTGCCCATCTGGATATTGTCGGCGGTGACGCCGATATCCTCGGGGCGCATGATCTCGAAGGTCTGGACGTTCTTGAGGACGCCATCCTGGTGGATGCCGCTTTCATGCAGGAAGGCGTTCTTGCCGACGATGGCCTTGTTGAACTGCACCGGGAAGCCCGAGACGGCAGAGACCCGGCGCGAGAGGTTCATGATCTTGGTCGTGTCGATCTTGGTCTGATAGGGCAGGATGTCGTTCCTGACCCGCATGGCCATGACGACTTCCTCCAGCGCGGTATTGCCCGCGCGCTCGCCCAGACCGTTGATCGTGCATTCGATCTGGCGGGCGCCGGCCTCGACGGCAGCCAAGGAGTTGGCCGTCGCCATGCCGAGGTCATTGTGGCAATGGGTCGCGAAGATGATCTCATCGGCGCCGGGGACACGCTCGAGGAGCATGGCGATCAGCTTGGCGCTTTCGAAGGGATAGGTATAGCCCACGGTGTCGGGGATGTTGATCGTCGTGGCACCGGCCTTGATGGCGATTTCCACCACGCGGCAGAGGTAGTCATGTTCGGTGCGGGTGGCATCCATGGGCGACCACTGGACATTGTCGCAGAGGTTGCGGGCATGGGAGACCGTGTCATGGATGCGCTCGGCCATCTGGTCCATGTCGAGGTTCGGAATGGCGCGGTGCAGCGGAGAGGTTCCGATGAAAGTGTGGATGCGCGGCGAGTGGGCGTGCTTCACGGCCTCCCAGCAGCGGTCGATGTCCTTGTAATTGGCGCGCGCCAGGCCGCAGATCGTGGAGTTCTTCGAGCGCTTGGCGATTTCCGAGACGGCGGCGAAGTCGCCCTCGGAGGCGATGGGGAAGCCCGCCTCGATGATGTCCACGCCCATTTCGTCGAGGAGGGAGGCGATCTCCAGCTTTTCCTCGTGGGTCATGGTGGCGCCGGGGGATTGTTCCCCGTCACGCAAGGTGGTGTCGAAAATCAGAACGCGGGATTGAGTCATCTTGTCCTCGGAGGTTTTTTGCTTCTTCGGGCGCTGGTCACCTCCGAGCGGTCGCGCCCATGGGCACGCTCAGAGGCGGGTAAGAAGAAGCAGCCCCAAGGAGAGGGCAGGGCCCCCGGGCAAAGCGTGAATGCTGATGCGATCCTTGGTCATGGGGGGCGACTATAAGGAGGGAATCGCGAAAGAAAAGGGGGGGCGCGGCAGAATCTGGACCTTTGGCGCGGCTGCACCAGATGAAGTCTGCCCTTGGGCGGGCCATCGAGGCCCGCCCAAGGGCTGCTGCCGCAGGTTTTTCAGGGAAGGGGAGAGCGGGATGGAACGGGCATTGGTCGTGGGACACAGCGGGGGGATCGGGGCGGCACTGGCTTCGGCCTTGACAGCGCAGGGCGTGGCGGTGACGGGTCTTGGCCGTGCCGAAGGGCTGGATGTCACTGACGAGGCCTCGGTCGCGGCGGCGCTGGGCGGGCTGGAGCCGGGCTTCGACCTGGTCTTCGTGGCGACCGGCGCCCTGGTGATCGGCGCGCGCGGGCCTGAAAAGACGCTTCGGGCGCTGGACCCTGCGGCCCTGGCGGCGCAGTTCGCGCTGAATGCGACGGGGCCGCTCCTGGTGCTGAAGCACGCGCTGCGCCTGATGCCGCGCGACAGGGCCTGCCATTTCGCGGCGCTTTCGGCCCGGGTGGGCTCGATCGGGGACAACCACCTGGGCGGCTGGTATGCCTATCGCGCGGCCAAGGCGGCGTTGAACCAGCTGATCCACACCGCCGCCATCGAGGTGGCACGCACCCATCCCGGGGCCTGTCTCCTGGCGCTTCACCCGGGGACGGTGGACACCCGCCTGACCGCCGCCCACAGGGGGTCCCATCCGGCGGTTCCTCCCGCCGAGGCGGCGGCGAATCTCCTTTCGGTCCTGTCACGCTGCACCGCGTCGGACAGCGGGCGATTCGTCGATGCGCAGGGCCTGACCATCCCCTGGTAAGCCGCTGCCGACCGAGGTCGGATCCGGTGCGCCGAATCCCTCGGACCAAGGTCTGAAGATCGGCCCCGGAAGTCCCCTAAACTGGGGTTTATGCCGGGTTACGGCGGTAAGAAGGCGCCAAACCTAAACCCCAGACGCATTTCCTGCCGTCCAGCCCCGGGGCAAGGTCATCTCATCGCAACGGCAATCCCGCCGCTGCACCAGATGCAAGAACGTGGAGGCTTACGGATCACCCCTCAAGATCGGAGGCGGGCTCGACTGTCCCCGGCCCGCAAGGCCAGAGCCCGAAATGCCCCGATTTTGTGCCACCCTGCCCGGGTTTCGGCTGAAGCGCCCCCCAGCGCTGTCCCCCAGCCGGCCCGAGGCAGGGTGGCCCCTTCCCCCCGGGGCCGATCCCCAACCGCCGCCTTGTGCCACCCAAAGGACTGACGATGAAAAAACTGCTTCTCTCCGCCGCCTTCGTTCTCTCGGCCGCCTCGGCCTTCGCGGCGGTCACCGCCAACGACCTGGTCGCCTCCTACCAGGCCGATGGGTTCAACGCGATCGAGGTCACGACCGGTATCACCCAGATCAAGGTCGAAGCCGTCAAGAATGGCACCAAGGTCGAGGTCGTCTATGACATCGCCTCGGGCTCGATCCTCAAGCAGGAGCAAAAGCCGGCCCGGGCCCGCGACCTGAACGATACCTCGGTCGAGGTCCAGACCTCGGCGACCGACTTCACGGATGGGTCGGACGACGATTCGGATGATGACCATGGCCGTGGCCGGGGGTCGGATGACGGCGCGGACCACGATGTGGGCGACGATCACGGCGGCGATCGCGATGACGACGATTCCAGCGGTCACGGCTCTGACGACGATCATGACGACGACCGCGGCGGTTCGGACCACTCCGGCCATGGCGGTGGCGATGACCACGACGACGACAGCGACAACGACTGAGCCTTGTCGAAACGAACTGCACCCGGTCCTTTGGGGCCGGGTGACTTGCAGGTGGAGGCGGTGTTCCGCTAAATGAATTGGGCCAGGAAGGCCAGGTGTGGTGATGAACAGACGGAAGCTGATCACAGTCATGGCGGGGGCGCTGGTTTTTCCAGCGCTTGGCGCTTTTGCCCAGGATGTCGGTGAGAGCATCGTCGCGCAGCTTCGCGCCCAGGGCTACACGCAGATCGATATCGAAACGACCTGGCTTGGGCGCATCCGCATCCTGGCCACGCGCGGGGGTGGCCAGCGCGAGATCATCGCCAATCCCCGCACCGGAGAGATCCTCCGCGACGTTTGGACCGGGGCGCGCGATGGCACGCGCACCACGATCCTGGACGATGTGGACGACGATGCAGGCGCCTCGAGCGGCGGCACGTCGGGCTCGGGGTCTTCGGGTTCCGGGTCTTCTGGTTCTGGTTCTGGCTCCGGTTCCGACGACGACGGAGAGGACGACGACAGCGATTCCGGCGGGTCGCATGGCGGCTCGGGCTCGGGCAAGGATGATTCCGACGACAAGGATTCGGGCAAGGATGATTCGGATGACGACAAGTCGGACGATTCAGATGACGACAGCGGGAAGGACGACAATTGACTTTGCCGCAACTGGGAGCATCCCTTCGTGACGTCTGACGGAAGCGACGCGTGATGGGCAGGCTTGCAGGTTTCGCCCTCGTCTTCTTTATCCAGGCGCTTTTCGCGATCCTGTTCATCTCCGATATCTTCTCGTCGATCTTCGGTTTCGAGGACACGCCGCTCAGCTGGGAGATGCGCGAGCTCCTGGAAATCGGCGCCGCCCTTGGATTGATCATCGGCCTGATCCTGGGCGCCATGGCGCTGCGGCGCGTGGTGCTGGATCGCAACAAGGCGCAAGAGCGGCTGCGGCGGGCCTCGGGGGCTTTCCTCGACCTGTTGGAAGAGCGTTTCGCCGAGTGGAGCCTGACGCCGGCCGAGCGTGACGTGGCTCTCTTTGCCATCAAGGGCATGTCGACGGCGGAAATCGCCGTGCTGCGCCAGACCTCGGAAGGGACGGTCAAGGCGCAGACCAACGCGATCTACCGCAAGGCGGGGGTCTCGGGGCGGTCACAACTGCTGAGCCTGTTCATCGACGACCTGATGCGCGACGACCCGAAGCTGAGACCCCAGGCCGAGGCTTAGATCGCGGCCTCTTGCAAGACGGCCAGGGGCACGATGTCCAGGGTGCGGATATGGGTGGCGGCCAGGTTCACCTTGGGCGCCGCGCCCTCGTCATGGGCTTGCAGAAAGCGGCTGGCGCAAAGGCACCAGCGGTCGCCGGGTTTCAGCCCGGCAAAGCCCCATTCCGGCTTCGGCGTGGAAAGATCATTGCCGAGATATTTCGACAGGGCGAGAAACTCCGCCGTCATCACCGCGCAAACCGTGTGGCGCCCGCGATCCTGCGGGGCCGTGTCGCAACAGCCGTTGCGGAAAAACCCCGTCATCGGCTCGGTCGAGCAGGGTTGCAGCTTTTCGCCAAGGACGTTGATCGAAGGTTCCATGGGTGGGATGATAGAGCATCCGCGCGCGGGTTCAACCGAAGAACCCATTGGCGCCAGGCGCTCCCTTCCCACCGCGTAGCCCGGGGTATACCCCGGGTTCCCCCGCCCATGTTGCGAGCCCAGTAGGGTGCGTGATCTCACGCACCACCCTTGAGGTTCGGCACGCCCTGGTTCCAGCGCATCAGCCCCATCATCAGGCTCTCGCCGATCCGATGCGCCAGCGCCGACCAGGCCGCCGCCGTTTCCGGCGCCAGGTTGCGCTTCAGGACGCTGTCGAAAAGCCCGAGCCAGGGAATGAACATCCCCGGTCGCACATCCCCCGCCTGGGCATGGACGCGCATCGGGTTGCCCTCATAGCTCCGCTCGGACCGGATGGCATTGCGCCAAAACCCCGCGATCTTGGCCTCATGCGCGGGCCAGTCGGTGACATGGGCGGCAAAGACCGGGCCAAGGCCCGGGTGCTGGCGGATGGCCTCGTAGAACTCTTCGACGACGAGCGCGATCTCGGCATCGGTCACGATAAAGCGGGGCGGCAGGGCTTGGGTCTGATCCATGGCGCCATCTTGCCCGCGGGGCGGCGCTTGTCCATGAGACGCTTTGCCCGAGTGGGCGCCTTTTCCGCGCTGCCCCCTTTACCCCCCTTGCGGCCTTTTCTATAAGGCCCGCATGGCATTTCGCGTGTTCATCGCCCGAATTAGCGGCCCGGCGTCCTAAGGCGCCGGGATTTCGCCATTTCTGCCCTTTCCGACCTCACAGGATGCCCCCGATGAGCACCGATACTCCCGACTACCGCGACACCGTCTTCCTGCCCGAGACCGATTTCCCGATGCGCGGCGGCCTTCCCCAGCGCGAGCCCGAATGGCTGGCCCGCTGGGCGAAGATCGGCGTCTATGACCGCCTGCGCGAAAAGACGGGGCGGAAGGACTTCACCCTCCACGACGGCCCGCCCTATGCCAATGGCCACCTCCACATCGGCCATGCGCTGAACAAGGTCCTGAAGGACATGGTCGTCCGCAGCCAACAGATGATGGGCCGCGACGCCCGCTATGTGCCGGGCTGGGACTGCCACGGACTGCCGATCGAGTGGAAGATCGAGGAGCAATACCGCGCCAAGGGTCTGAACAAGGACGATGTCGACGTCGTGACCTTCCGGCAAGAGTGCCGCAAGTTCGCCGAGGGCTGGATCGACATCCAGCGCGAAGAGTTCAAGCGCCTGGGCGTGACCGGCAACTGGGCCAATCCTTACCTGACGATGGACTTCCACGCCGAGGCCGTCATCGCCGACGAGTTCATGAAGTTCCTGATGAACGGGGCTTTGTACCAGGGCTCCAAGCCGGTGATGTGGTCGCCGGTCGAAAAGACGGCGCTCGCGGAAGCCGAGGTGGAGTATCACGATATCACCTCGCACACGATCTGGGTGCGGTTTCCGGTGTCCCATTTTGAAGCTGACACCTCGTCAAGCACACCCAAGTATCGCAACATGGATCTCAATGTTGCAAATGTTGTGATCTGGACGACTACGCCTTGGACCATCCCACAAAACCGCGCGGTGTCGTTTGGCCCGAACATCTCTTATGGTCTCTACCGGGTCGACGCTAAGGCCGAGAATTCTAGCACTGTCATTGGTGAGACCTTCATCATCGCAGACGCGCTGAGTGAGGCTGTAAAAGCTGCATCAAGAATTGAAGCGCTTACGCGTCTTCGCTCGGTGGAACCCGCAGAGTTTGAAGGGATGGTCCTCGCCCATCCTTACCGCGGTATCGAGGGCGGCAAGGGCGAGTGGGATTATCCGGTTCCTATGCTGCCGGGCGAGCATGTGACCGACGACGCGGGCACGGGGTTCGTGCATACGGCTCCGTCGCATGGCGATGACGACTACCAGATGGGGCTGAAGTTCGGCCTTCCCATGACCTATAACGTCGAGGCCGATGGCACCTATCGCCAGAGCCTGCCGCTCTTCGGCGGCCAGGCCATCCTGCGCTCCGAGCCTGATCCCAAGAACAAGCGCAACCCCTGGGAGGGGGCGGCGAATGTCTCCAACATCAAGGCCTTGGCCGGCGTCGGCGCGCTTTTCGCCAAGGGCACGATGCTGCATTCCTATCCGCATTCCTGGCGCTCCAAGGCTCCGCTGATCTACCGCAACACCCCGCAGTGGTTCGCCGCCATCGACCGCAAGCTGGAGGATGGGCTGGGGAACTATGGCTCCACGATCCGCGAGCGGGCGCTGACCTCGATCCGCGAGCTCGTGACCTTCACCCCCGCCATCGGCAAGAACCGCCTGCAAGCGATGATCGAGAACCGCCCGGACTGGGTGCTCTCGCGTCAACGCGCCTGGGGCGTGCCCTTGACTTGCTTCGTCAAGAAGGGCGCGCAGCCGAGTGATGCCGACTTCCTTCTGCGCAACGCGGAAGTCAACGCCCGCATCAAGGCCGCCTTCGAGGCCGAGGGCGCGGATGTCTGGTATGTGCAAGGCTTCAAGGAAAAGGTCCTCGCTGGCCTCGCCGATCCGTCGCAATATGAACAGGTCTATGACGTGCTGGACGTCTGGTTCGATAGTGGCTCCACCCATGCCTTCGTGCTGCGCGACCGTGAGGACGGCTCGGAGGACGGCGTCGCCGACCTTTACCTCGAGGGCACCGACCAGCATCGCGGCTGGTTCCATTCCTCGCTCTTGCAGGCCTCGGGCACCAAGGGCCGGGCACCGTATCGCGGCCTTCTGACCCATGGCTTCACGCTGGACGAGAAGGGCATGAAGATGTCCAAGTCGCTTGGCAACACGGTCGCCCCCGAAGAGGTCATCAAGGAATATGGCGCCGATATCCTGCGGCTTTGGGTGGCCTTGTCGGACTACACCCAGGACCTGCGCATCGGGAAAGAGATCCTGAAGGGCACGGCCGACAGCTACCGCCGCCTGCGCAACACGATGCGCTATATGCTGGGCGCGCTGAACGGCTTCGAGGCCGCCGAGCGGGTGGATGCCGCTGACATGCCCGAGCTGGAGCAATGGGTCCTCCACCGCCTGTCCGAGCTTGATGAGCAGGTCCGCGCGGGCTATGCGGCTTATGACTTCCAGGGCGTCTTCCAGAAGCTCTTTACCTTTGCCACGACCGACCTCAGCGCCTTCTATTTCGACATCCGCAAGGACTCGCTTTACTGCGACGCGCCCTCCAGCCTCACCCGCCGCGCCTGCCGCACGGTGATGGAGGCGCTGTATGACCGGCTGACGACCTGGCTGGCCCCGATCCTGGTCTTCACCATGGAAGAGGTCTGGCTTTGCCGTCACCCGGGCGAGGATAGCTCGGTCCACCTGCAAGACCTGCCCGAGACGCCGAAGGCGTGGCGCAACGAGGCCCTGGCCCAGAAGTGGGAGGGCATCCGCGCCGCCCGCCGCACCGTCACCGGCGCCTTGGAGGTGCAGCGGACGGCCAAGGTGATCGGCGCCTCCCTCGAGGCCGCGCCTGTCGTCCATGTCACCGATACCGCGATCCTGGCCGCGCTGAAGTCGGTGAATTTCGCCGACCTCTGCATCACCTCTGGCCTGCAACTGACCGCCGACCCCGAGCCTGCGGAGGCCTTCCGCCTGCCCGAAGTCCAAGGCGTCGGCGTGGTCTTCGAACATGCAACGGGCGAGAAATGTCAGCGCTGCTGGAAGGTTCTGCCCGATGTCGGAACCCACAAGCACCCGGGCACCTGCGCCCGCTGCAACGACGCGCTGTAATCGGGGGCCTTCGGGCCCCCTTTTCCTTGGGACCCCATGCGCCAGACCCTGATCACCCCCCTTGGCCCCATCAGCCTCTCGGAGGAGGATGGCGCCTTGACCGCGCTGCACTGGCGCGAGGGGACCGATAGCTCCCCCCTGATCACCGAGGCCCTGGCCCAGCTGCAGGCGTATTTCGCGGGCCGGCTCATGGCCTTCGACCTGCCCCTGGCCTTTCGCCCCGGCCTGACCGGCGCGGTGCAGCGGCAGATGGTGCAGATCCCCAAGGGCGAGACGCGGACCTATGGCCAGATCGCCCGTGCCGTGAAGGCCCCGGCCCAGGCCGTGGGCCAGGCCTGCGGGGCCAATCCGCTGCCGATCCTCGTGCCCTGCCACCGGGTGCTGGGGGCGACGACCCTGGGCGGCTTCTCGGCGCCGGGGGGTGTCGAGGCCAAGGTCTGGCTTCTGCGCCACGAGGGCGGGACGCTGCTGCTATAACGTTACAGTTTGCCCCGCCCCCGTCACAAAACGTGAAAAACCAAAGCATCGCCAGTCTCTTCCGATGCAGCACCCCGGCCTGTAGAGAGTCCCAAACGGAGGGAGAGCGATGCAAGAGAATGCTGCCATGGGGCGCTGGGCGGTGGCCGCCCTGTTTCTGATCAACGGCTTCAACATGGGTGCCTGGGCGCCGCAGATCCCCAAGATGATGGAGCGTCACGGCATCGACTCCGGCCTCATGGGGGTCTTGATCGTCATGATCGGCCTGGGCGCGGTTTCGGCCATGATCTTCGCGGGCAAGCTCATCGCGGCCCATGGGTCGCGGCGCATGGTCCTGGTCTTTGCCTGCTGTTTCATCCCGATGTTCCCCCTGATGATCCTGATGCCCTCACCCTGGTTGGCCGTGCCCTTCCTGATCGGTTTCGGCGCCTTTGGCGGCTGCATGGATGTGGCGATGAATGCCAATGCGGTCTCGGTCGAACAAAAGCTCGGCCGGGCGATCATGTCCTCCTCCCACGGGTTCTGGAGCCTGGGCGGCTTCATCGGCGGCGCCTTTGGCGGCAAGGCGATCGAGACCTTGGGCTATGGCGGCCAGGCCTTGGCCGTGGCGGCCTTGTGCGCGCTGACGCTTCTGGTCATGGCGCGCTACATCGTCACCGACCCCCCGCATGAGGCGGCCGAAAAGCCCAAGGCGCGCATGTTCCCGCCGGTGCCGGTGCTTTACCTTCTGGGCGCCATGGCCCTGTTTTCCATGGTGCCCGAGGGCGCGGTGCTGGACTGGGCGGCGGTCTATGTCCAGCGCGAGCTTGGCGCCAACCTGACCGAGGCGGGGCTGGCCTTCGGGCTTTTCTCGGGCGCCATGGCCGTGGTGCGCTTCATGGGCGACGCGGTCAGGAACCGCTTCGGCGCGGTGACGACGCTGCGCGCCTCGGGGATCATCGGGGGTGTCGGGCTGGTGATCGGGGCGCTGGCGCCTTCGACCGAGGTGGCCATCGCGGGCTTTGCCTTTGCGGGCATCGGGGTGGCCAACATGGTGCCGATCATGTTCTCGGCCGCCGGGAATTACCCGGGCCTGCCGCCGGGCTCCGGCATCGCGACCACGACCATGATCGGCTATGCGGGCTACCTGCTGGCGCCCTCGGTCATCGGCTTCGTCGCCCAGTATGTGGGCTTCCGCTACACCTATGCCACGGTCGCCATCCTGCTCCTGGTGGTGGCTTCGCTGGCAGGCCGTGCGAAGGCGGCCGATGGGGTGAAGGGCTGACGCAGTTCCTGCTTGCTTAACTCTGGCGGCGGTTCAATATGATCAAATGAATCGCCGCCCGTCAGAGGCGGCAAACAGGGAGCCTTGACATGAAAAGCTTGCAGATCCTGCTGACCTCGACCCTGGCCTTCAGCCTGGGTGCGGGGCCGGTCCTGGCCCAGGCCACCGCCGTCGGCGATGGCGAGGGCGAATTGTCCATCGTCGCCTGGCCCGGCTATATCGAGCGCGGCGAAAGCGACAAGGCCTATGACTGGGTGACCAAGTTCGAGGAAGCCTCGGGCTGCAAGGTCACGGTCAAGACGGCGGCGACCTCGGACGAGATGGTGTCGCTCATGAACCAGGGCGGCTTCGACCTGGTCACGGCCTCGGGCGATGCGTCCTTGCGCCTGGTGGCGGGGAAAAAGGTCCAGCCGGTGAACATCGACCTGGTGCCCTCCTGGTCCAAGGTCGATGACCGGCTGAAGGATGCGCCCTGGCACACGGTGGACGGCGTGCATTACGGCGTGCCCTATCAGTGGGGCCCCAATGTGCTGATGTACAACACCGAGGTCTTCCCGACCGCGCCCACCTCCTGGTCGGTGGTCTTCGAGGCCCAGGACCTGCCCGATGGCAAGCCCAACAAGGGCCGCGTCCAGGCCTATGACGGCCCGATCTACATCGCCGATGCCGCGATCTACCTGAAGGCCACCAAGCCCGAGCTGGGCATCACCGACCCCTATGCCCTGACCCAGGCGCAATACGATGCCGCCTTGGAGCTTCTGCGCGGCCAGCGCGACCTCGTGGGCCGTTATTGGCATGACGCGGCCGTGCAGGTCGATGACTTCAAGAACGAGGGGCTGGTGGCCTCCTCCTCCTGGCCCTACCAGGTCAACCTCTTGAAGAGCGAAGGCGCCAAGGTCGAACAGACCATCCCCTCCGAGGGCGCGACCGGCTGGGCCGATACGCTGATGCTGGCGACGGACTCTGCCCATCCGAACTGCGCCTACAAGTTCATGGAGCACTCGCTGAGCTCGAACCTGCAAAGCGACCTCTCGGTCTGGTTCGGCTCGGTGCCGGTGGTGCCCGCGGCTTGCACGGATGGTTCGGGGATGCAGACGGCCGAGGGCTGCGCGGCCAATGGGTCGGAGTTCTTCGACAAGATCGCCTTCTGGAAGACTCCGGTGGCCGAATGCGCGGCGGGGACCTGCGTGCCCTATCGCCAGTGGGTCGAGGATTACATCGCCATCATCGGCAACAACTGACTGATGCGCGACCCCCGGGGCCCTTGGGCCCCGGGGAGCCACAGCCCGCCCCGCGGGAGGAGACCCCATGTCCGCCGTTCAATTCCAGGCCGTCTCGCGGCATTTCCCCTCGTCCCGTGGCCTGGTGCGCGCCGTGGATGGCGTGGACCTGACGATCCGCGAAGGCTCCTTCTTCGCCATGCTGGGGCCCTCGGGGTCCGGCAAGACGACTTGCCTGCGCCTGATCTCGGGCTTTGAGACGCCCACCTCCGGCGCCATCCGCATCTTCGGCGAGGATGTCAGCCAGACCCCGCCCCATCTGCGCAACGTGAACACGGTCTTCCAGGATTACGCCCTGTTTCCGCACCTGAACGTGCGCGATAACGTGGCTTACGGCTTGATGGTCAAGGGCGTCGGGCGGAGCGAACGCTACAAATCCGCCGAAGAGATGCTGGCCCTGGTGAAGCTCGACGGCTACGGCGACCGCAAGCCCGGCCAGCTTTCGGGCGGGCAAAGGCAGCGCGTGGCCCTGGCCCGGGCCCTGGTGAACAAGCCCCGGGTGCTGCTTCTGGACGAGCCGCTCGGCGCCTTGGACCTGAAGCTCCGCGAGGCGATGCAGGACGAGCTGAAGGCCCTGCAGCACCGGCTTGGCATCACCTTCGTCTTCGTGACCCATGACCAGCACGAGGCCCTGTCCATGGCCGACAGCCTCGCCGTCTTTTCCGAGGGCAAGATCGCGCAGATCGGCACGCCCGAGGAGGTCTATACCCGCCCCCGTTCCCGCTTCGTGGCCGATTTCGTGGGGTCCTCGAACGTCCTGCCCCCGGCCCTGACAAGGGCGCTGGGCGGCCCCGAGGCCTGGGCCTCGCTGCGCCCCGAGGTCACCGGCCTGGCCCCCCCGGGCGCCGTGCGCGGGCCCGTAACAGCGCTGCGCTATCAAGGCGCGGGAACGCGGGTCGTGATCGACCTCCAGGGCAGCGAAGTCGCGGCCCTCATCCCGGCGGGCGCCCCCTTGCCCGAGCCCGGCCAGGAGGTCTCCATCGCCTTCGCCCCCGCTGCCCTGCATGTGATGGAGGGGCAATGATGCAAGCCCCCCAGGCCCGGCGCTCCAGCCCCCTCCCAGCCCAGCCACCGGCCGGGCGGTCATCGGGGAAGCCCTCCAATGGATGTCCGACCCCTCATCCTCCCCGGAGTATTTGGGCCAAATTGAAAGCCGCAAGGTCAGGCTCCGCAAGGGGCCGCGCAGTCCTTGTCCCCGCGTGCCGCAGCCTATACTTCGTCGCGCCATCAAGGGGCAGAGTTGAAACCTCCCGCCTCGCTCCCGCCGCCTTTGGCTTTCAATTTGGCCCAAATATCTCCGGGGGGGATAGGGGGACGGCGCCCCCCTGGGTGGGCGTGGAGGGCACGGCATGACGGCTGTTCTGCCTTCGCGCGGGGTCGCAGATCGGCTGACCGGGCTCTTCTGGCGCCATCCGGGGGTGCTGACCGCGCTTCTCCTCAGCCCGCCCTTCCTGTGGCTCGTCGTCGT
The DNA here is from genome assembly GCF_009925085.1 of Stagnihabitans tardus. Lineage (GTDB taxonomy): Bacteria > Pseudomonadota > Alphaproteobacteria > Rhodobacterales > Rhodobacteraceae > Stagnihabitans > Stagnihabitans tardus. The sequence continues at coordinate 68,806 of NZ_JAABNR010000010.1, forward strand.
CTACCTGGGCTCCCTGGCCGCTTTGCTGTTGCAGAGCTTCTACTCCATCGACGATTTCTCGGGCCTGATCGTGCCCGAGTTCACGCTTACGACCCTGGGGCGGCTCTTGAAACCCTCGAACCTCAGCGTGATCTGGCGGACGCTGATGATGGCCTCGGCGGTGTCCTTGGCCTCGATCCTGGTGGCCTTTCCCATCGCCTGGTATGCGGCGCGCTTTGCCAAGGGGCGGTGGAAGGCGGTCTTCTACCTGGGCGTCATGCTGCCCTTGTGGTCCTCTTACCTGGTCAAGGTCTATGCCTGGAAGCTGATCCTCGCCAAGGAGGGCATCGTCAGCTGGGCCGCCGAGGCCACCCATACGACCCCGGTCCTCGATGCCGTCCTGTCCTTGCCCGTCATCGGGGGGAACTCGCTCTCCACCTCCTACCTCGGCATGTTCCTGGTCTTTCTCTATGTCTGGCTGCCCTACATGATCCTGCCCCTGCAAGCGGCACTGGAACGCGTGCCGCAGAGCCTGTTGGAGGCCTCCTCCGACCTGGGCGCCACCCGGGCGCAGACGTTCCGCACCGTGGTCCTGCCCCTGGCCATGCCGGGGATGATCGCGGGGTCGATCTTCACCTTCTCCTTGACCCTGGGCGATTACATCATCCCCCAGATCATCGGCAATTCGGCCAGCTTCATCGGCATGGCGGTCTATCAGCTGCAGGGCACGGCCGGAGACATCCCCCTCGCCGCCGCCTTCGCCCTGGTGCCCATCCTGATCATGCTGGTCTATCTCGCCATCGCCCGCCGGATGGGAGCCTTCGATGCACTCTGACCGCGCCTCCTGGGGGCTGAAGATCACCGCGGGGCTCGGGCTCTTGTTCCTGCACCTGCCCATCCTTTTGATCTTCCTCTACGCCTTCACCACCGAAGAGCGCTCTTACGCCTTCCCGCCCCCCGGCCTGACGCTGCAATGGTTCGCCGTGGCCTGGGAGCGGCAGGACATCTGGGACGCCATGGCCCTGTCGCTGAAGGTCGCGGCCTGGGCCACGGCCCTGGCCATGATCCTCGGCACGCTTGCGGCTGGCGCCATGAGCGGGGCGCGGTTCTTTGGCCGCGACCAGGTGACGCTCCTGGTCCTTTTGCCCATCGCCCTGCCGGGGATCGTCACCGGGCTTGCGCTGCGGTCGGCCTTTGGCGAGATGGGGATGGCCTTTTCCACCCTGACCATCGTTCTGGGCCATGCGACCTTCTGCATCGTCATCGTCTATAACAATGCCGTCGCCCGAATGCGCAGGCTGTCGGGCGCCATCCTCGAGGCCTCGGCCGACCTGGGCGCCAATTCCTTCCAGACCTTCCGCCATATCCTTCTGCCCAACCTCGGCTCGGCGCTTCTGGCGGGGGGCATGCTGGCCTTTGCCTTGTCTTTCGACGAGGTCATCGTCACGACCTTTACCGCAGGCCAGCAGTCCACCATCCCGATCTGGATGCTGGAAGAGCTGATCCGCCCGCATCAGCGCCCGGTGACCAATGTCGTCGCCATGGTGGTCTTTGCGGCGACCGTCCTGCCCATTCTCCTGGCCTTTTACCTGACGCGGGGCGGGTCCGAGACTGCGGGCGGAGGCAAGTAGGCCTAAAGCCGCAAGGCGATGGCGCGCTCCAGCGTCTCGGGCTTGTTGGCCAGGGGGGCGCTGCGCGGGAAGACCCGCGCCCAATCGGCCGGGGGCGCCGTCTCGGGCAGGCGCGAGAGGATCGCGGGGGCGGCGGCAAAGAAGGGAATGTTCATCGGCAAGGCGGCCAGCTCGGCGGCCAGGTCGCGCGCCAGGGCAGGGCGGGCGAAGAGCGCGGCGAGATACAAAAGCGCCATCCGTGCCTCGGCGCCTTGCAGGGTCTTGCGGTCAAGCACCAGGGCCTCGATCTCCAAGGGAGGGCTCTGCCGCTTCCAGGCTTGCAGGAACCGCCCGGCCATCGTGTCCATCTGCGCGGGCGGGGTGGGCAGGGGGCGGGTCAGGCCATGAGCCGCGAAGGCCCGGGTCAGGGTCGCCAAGGTCGCCATGGCCTGAGGCTTGCCGATCTCGATGTGATCCAGCGTCGGCACGGTCAGGCGGTGCATCGCGCCATCTTCGGGCGACCAGCGGCGTTTGAACGTGTTCAACAGCCGCAGCCGCTCCAGGTCTTCGCAGGCGAGGAGCAGGGTTTCGGGATTGGCGCCGGGCCTCGGCGCCCAGGGCCGGGTATCGGGCCGGGGCAGGCGGTGGACGGGCCAGGCGTCCAAGAGCACGAGGCGCGGGGCAAGCTCTGGCGCCAGCTCCCGCGCCGTGGCCCAGGACAGGAAGCCGCCCAGCGAATAGCCCGCCATCAGAGCGGGTTCGGGCGCCTTGCCGCCACGGATCGCCTGGGCCAGGGCAAGGACCGCCCTTTGCCAGTTGTCGCCGTCGATCGTGCGACCCTGGGAAAAGCGGGCATCACAGGCCCAAAGCGCATGGTCGGGGAAGTTTCCCGCCGCGACCCAGGTCTCGGCCCCCGCCCCGCCCACCAGGCCCGGCGGGATCAGCGCCACCTGGGCGCCCGGCGTGATCTGGCGGAAGTCCAGCTCCACCCCCTCCGCCCGGCCCGTGACCGGCACGGAGGCCACCTGCGGCCCCAGTTGCCGCAAGAGCTCGCGCAGCGTGGCGCGGGCGACAAAGGCCTCGACATCCAGCCGCTGACCAAACAGGCGCTGGATTTCAAGTTGCAGGTCCATCAGCAAGAGGCTGTCCCCGCCAAGCGAGAAGAAATCGGCCTCCATCCCGACCGAGGGCAGCTTCAGGATACGGGCGACGAGGGCGGCCAGACCCTCGGCCGAGGCAGCGGCAGGCGTGGCCAGCGGCTCCAGCCCCGCCAGGAGCGCCTTGCGGTCGGTCTTGCCCCCTGGAAGCAGCGGCAGGCTTTCCTGCCACTGGAACTGGCCCGGGATCATGTGCGGCGGCAAGAGGCGGGAGAGGGCGCCGCGCGGGTCGGGATGGGTGCCGGTCACGAAGGCCACCAGGGGATTGCCATGCGCCCCCTCCCGGACCGCCACGGCCACGGGGCCAAGTCCGGGCAGGCCGCCCAAGTGGCTCTCGATCTCGTCCAGGGACACCCTTTGGCCGTTGATCTTGACCACCCGGTCCTGGCGGCCCAGGACCTCGAGGTCTCCCGAAGCCGTCAGCCGCGCCACATCGCCCGTCGCATAAAGCCCGCCCGCAAAGCGGCTGGTGTCGATCCGGCCCTCTTGCCAGTCGCCCAGGGCGTGGAAGCCGGACTTGATGACCAGTTCGCCCGCATCCCCCGGCCCCTCTTGCCCGCGCAGGGTGAAAGAGGACAGGGGATAGATCCGCCCGATGGGCACCGTTCCCGGTGCCAGGTCCTGCCCAAGGTCGGTCCAGATGAAAAGCGCGCTTTCCGTGCTGCCATAGACGTTCTGGATCAGCGCAGCAGGCGCCACGCGCCGTGCAAGGTCCAGGTCCGAGGTCAGGAAGGGCTCGCCCGAAAAGCGCAGGCCCTGCAACAGGCCCAAGGCCGCCGCGCCCTCGGGCTGGCTGGCGGCCAGGCGAAAGAGCGAGGGGGTGAAGCGGACATGCCGCACGCCCTGGGTCTGGATCGCGGCGAAAAGCCCGGCCAGACCCTCGGTCTTGACATCCACCAGGCAAAGCGCCCCTCCGGCCAGCAGGAAGACCAGGGCGTGATGCAGGAAGCCGTAATTCGCATGGCTGCCCGCGATCAGCACCCGGTCCCCCTCCGTGACCCGCATCAGCCCTTGCGAGGCGCGCAGCTTCGCCTGCAAGGTCCGGGCGGCATAGGCGATGATCTTGGGCTCTCCGGTCGAGCCCGAGGTCGGGAACAGCAGCGCGGGCGCCTCGGGTCCAAGGCCGGGATCGGGGGCAGGGCCGGTTCCCGGACGGCCCGAGGGGGTCAGCGTGGCGATGCCCGCACCGGCCAGCGGAAGGTCGTGCAACAGAACCTGCGCCCCCGCCCGCTGGATCAGCATGAGGTTGCGCGCCTCGGGATTGCCGGGCTCCAGCAGAAGCAGCGGCCGCCCCGCCCAGGCGCAGGCGAACCAGGCCGCCACCGACAGGGGGCTGGCCTGCATCAGGACCGCGACCGGCCCCGGCGGAGCCTGCACCGCGCGCAGCTCCTCGGCCAGGCCCTTGACCAGCCGAAAGAGCTGGCCGAACCGCGTGACCTTGCCGCCCTGGATCAGCGCGACGGCATCCGGCTGCGCCTTGGCCACCTCGCGCAGCGCCCGGACCAGGCCCTGGTTCAAGAGCCGCGCTTCGGGCGCCGGAAAGCCCGAGGTGATCCAGGTCTCGGGCGGCGTCATGCCCGCAGCCGGGCCTTTTCTTCCGCCGGGAAGGGGGCCGGGTGGATCCCGTCGAAGAGGCTCAGGCGCAGGGGCAGGCCCTGGGGCATCTCGCGGTCCCAGGTCAGCGGTGTGACGAAGGCGGGCTTGACCGCCCCGCCGGCCAGGCGAAAGGTGACGGCGCCGTTCTGCACCCTGATGGCGCCGCCGGGGAAGGGGCGGAAGGACAGGCAGGCCGGGTGGCCGATCTGGCGGCAGAAGAAGCCGCCCGCCTCGGCCACGATGGCGCGCACCTCGGCTCCCCAGACCGCCTCGGCGCGTTCATAGGTGGCGATCTTCAGGCTGGCCTCCTCGACCGAACAGGACCGGCCGAGGAATCGCTCGACGATGCCATGTTCGGCCTCCGAGATGCCGGGCTTGGGCAGGACCTCGACCCTGGCCATATGGGCGGAGAAATCGCCCAGCTCGGCCTGGTTCAGCACCCAGACATGATCCTGCGCCCCAAGCCTTTCGATCATCCGCCGCAGATGGGCGACATAGGCATTGGTCTTTTCATAGGGGATGGCGTTGGTGTGAAAGGCGACGCCGTTGTTGATGACGATGGCAAAGCGCAGACCCGGCGCATGGATCAGGTCCAGCCGCGCCTTCAACCGGGCGACCTGCCACAGAAGCATCAATTCGGTCTGGTCGGGGGCGAAAGTATGGGCCAGCGCCCCACCCCTGACATTGGTGCGGTAGCCGCCGTGAAACAGGAAATAGATCGGCAGGGGCTGATCCGCCGCAATCAGGCGACCAAAGGTCTCCAGCAGGTCCGGGGCCAGGTGGGCGGTCTTGCCCTTGGACTGGTAGTTGAACTCGTGGTGTTGCAACAGCGCGAGGATCGCTGCGGGATCGGCCTTGGTCATGGCGCTGGCGGGCCTGGCAAAGATCGCCCGCATGTCGGCGATCCGGGCATCGAGCCAAGACTGCAAGAGATCGCGCTGAGGGGACGGGGGGGCGTCCTCGGCCGGGTTCAGCTCTGGCAGGACGCTCACGCCGGGCATGTGAAACTCTCCGTTGCGGCGGCGGCGCCAAGAGCCCGCCGCCAAATGAGCGATGCCGAATACCATCGCGCTTCGGGCCGAAGATTGCGACAGAATCGGACCGGAATGCAACTGTGCTTTGCCCCGGGGCAGGGCCCCTGGAAGGATTCGCCTGCGCCTTCAGCAGATGCGGGGCAATTGTTCTCCGACCAGCATGTCGACCCGCCGCGCGCCGCCAAAGCGGGTGCGCATCGAGACCTGGCCCGCGGGGCCTGGTTTGACCTGGCCGATGACGACGGCGCCCTCACCCTCGGGCAGGGAACGCATGGCTTCCAGGATGGCGGGGGCCGAGGCCCCGGGGCAGAAGAGCACCAGTCGGCCCTCGTTGGCGAGATAGAGCGGGTCGAGCCCCAGGATCTCGCAGACGCCCACGACCTCGGGGCGCAGGGGCAGAAGCGCCTCGTCGATCTCGACCGCGACGCCCGCCTCGGTCGCCAGCTCATTCAGCGCCGAGGCGAGGCCGCCCCGCGTGCAGTCGCGGGCGGCATGGAGGGGCGCTGCCGCCAGCGCCGCCTGCATCAGGGCGCCAAGGCTGGCGCAATCGGACTGGATGTCGGTCGAAAGCGCCAGGTCGCCCCGCGCGGCCAGGATCGTGGCGCCGTGGTCGCCCAAGACGCCGTTGACGATGACGGCATCGCCGGGCTGGATATGGGCCGCGCCGATGTCGCAGCCCGGGGGGATGACGCCGATGCCCGAGGTGGTGACGAAGACCCCGTCGCCCTTGCCGCGCTCGACGACCTTGGTGTCGCCGGTGACGATGCGGACGCCCGCGCTTTGCGCCTCGGCGGCCATGGTGGCGGCGATGCGGCGCAACAGGGCGATCTCGCAGCCCTCTTCGATGATGAAGGCGGCCGAAAGCCAGAGCGGCCGTGCCCCGCCCACCGCCAGGTCATTGACCGTGCCGCAGACCGCCAGCTTGCCGATATCGCCGCCGGGGAACTCCAAAGGCGTCACGACGAAGCTGTCGGTGGTGAAGGCCAGCCGCGCGCCGGGCTCTTGCAAGGCCGCCGCCATCAGCCGCGCCTGGTCCTCCGAGCTTTCGGGCTGGAAGACCGAGGTGAAGACCGCCTCGATCAGCTCCTTCATCGCCCGCCCGCCGCCGCCATGGGCCATGGTCACATGGGTATCGCGCATCTTGTCTCTTTCAATTTGGCCCAAATATCTCCGGGGTGCGGGGCATAGCCCCGCTACTCCGCCGCCACCCGCGACCCGTATTGCCAATAGGCCGCACAGGCCCCCTCGGACGAGACCATCAAGGCCCCCAAGGGCATTTCGGGCGAGCAGCCCTTGCCGAACTGCGGGCACTGGGTCGGTTTCAGCTTGCCCACCATGACCTTGCCGCATTCGCAGCCCGCGATTTCCGGCACCGGGGCGCGGGTCCTGGCATAGCCGATGCCGAATTTCTCCTCGGCATCGAAGGCGCGGTATTTCGGCCTGATCCGCAGGCCGGAGGCGTCGATCTCGCCCAGGCCCCGCCATTCGAAAGAGGGGCGTTTCTCATAGACATCGTCGATAGCGGCAAGGCTCACTGGGTTGCCATGCTCGGGCACCACCCGGCCATATTGGTTTTCCACCGCCGCCCGGCCCTCGGCGACCTGGGTCAGGATCATCAGGATGGACTGCAAGAGGTCCGTGGGCTCGAACCCCGCCACGACGATGGGCTTGCCATAGTCGCGGGCAATGAAATCATAGGGATGCACGCCGATGACCATGGACACATGGCCCGGCCCGATGAAGCCGTCCAGCACCATGTCCGGGTCGTCCAAGAGCGCCTTGATCGGCTCGGGCACCGTGATGTGGTTGCAAAAGACGCTGAAATTCCGCAAGCCCTCGCGCGCGGCCTGCTGAACCGAAAGCGCGGTCGAGGGCGTCGTGGTCTCGAACCCCAGGCCGAAAAACACCACCTCCCGCTCGGGGTTCCTGCGCGCCAGCTCCAGCGCGTCCAGCGGCGAATAGACCATCCGCACATCGGCGCCCCCGGCCTTGGCCTGCATGAGGCTCTTTCTGTGCCCCGGCACCCGCATCGCATCGCCGAAGGTGGTGAAGATCACCCCGGGCCTCTCGGCGATCTCGACACATTCATCCACCCGCGCCATGGGCAGGACGCAGACCGGGCAGCCGGGGCCGTGGATGAACTCGATCCCCTCATGGACCAGCTTGTCGAGGCCATAGCGGAAGATCGAATGGGTATGGCCGCCGCAGATCTCCATGATGTGGAGCGGTTTGGCCCTGGAGGCCCCAAGGGCATCGGCCTTGTCCGCGATGGCGGACAAGAGCGCGCGGGCCAGGGCGGGGTCGCGGAATTCGCTGGCGAATTTCATGGGGCAGCCTCCAAGGCCAGGTCGGCGGCCCGCATCTGCTCCACCGCCTCCTGCGCCTCGCCGAGGTCGCGGAGCGCCTCCAGCGTGCGGGCGGCCTCGTCTTCGTCGATCAGCGCCATGGCAAAGCCCACATGGATCAAGGCCCATTTGCCGATCGGGTCCTCACCTGCCACGCAGGCGACGTTGACCGCGCGCCTCACGCCCGAGACCTCGGCCATGGCCATAAGCGAGGCCTTATCCACCCAGGCGATGATCCGCCCCGGAATCCCCAGACACATCAGTCTTCCTCCTCTTCCGAGACCCGGCCCGATGGGTCGTGAATGCCGTAACGGTCAAGTTTCGCCCGCAGTCCGACGCGCGACAGGCCCAGCTCCGCCGCGGCCCGGCTCTTGTTCCAGCGGTGCCGCGTCAGGGTCTCACGCAGGATCCGCATCTCGATCAGCTCGACCCGGTCCTTCAGCGTGCCATCGGCGGTCAGAACCCCCTCGGCGGAGCGGTCGGCCCCGCTGTCGCTGGGCGGCGCCTGCAGGATCGGCCTGGAAATCAGCTCGGCCCCGAGCAGGGGGCTTTGCGCAAAGACCAGCATCCGCGTGACCTCGGCGGTCAGCTCGCGCAGGTTGCCGGGCCAGTCGTAGCCTTCAAGGAACTCCAGCGCGGCGGGGGTGAAGCCATGGGCCGCCTTGCCATGGCGGGCGGAGAGTTCCCCCAGGAAATGCTGCGCCAAAAGCGCCACATCGCCGCGCCGGGCGCGCAAGGGCGGCAGGGGCAGTTCCGCCACGGCCAGGGCATAGTAAAGATCGGGGCGGAAGGCGCCCTCGGCCACGCGCCGCGCCAGGTCCGCGCCTGCCCCCAAGATCAGCCGCAGGTTGGTCGTCAGGACCTCTTGCCCGCCCACCGGAGAGAAACTGCCCTCCTCGACCAGCCGCCACAGCGCCAGTTGCAGGCTGGGGGAGGCGTGCTCGACCCCATCGAGGAACAGCGTCCCCCGGTCGGCCTTTTGCACCAGGCCGATCTTGCCGACGCCGCCCGCCAGGATGCCCCGCTTGGCGCCGAAAAGCTCCAGCGCCGCAAGGTCTTCGGGCAGGCCCGCCAGGTTCAGCCCCTGGACCGGCTTGTCCGACCGCAAGGAGCCATAATGGATCGCCCGCGCCAGCCGCGCCTTGCCGGTGCCGGGTTCCCCCGTGATCAGGACCGGCACGTCGAAGGTCGCATAGCGCCGGGCGGCCTCGACCACGGCATTCATCGGCGAGCCCGGGGCGCGCAGGATGGTCTGAAAGCCCATGCCCTCGATGAGCGCCTGGCGCTTGCGGTCCAGCTTGCCCTGGGCGGTCGAGGCGAGGAAGCGCATCTCGAGCGCCATGCGCTCGTTGTCGCGGGCGAGCTGGAACAGCCGCGCGCCGTTGCGGGCGGCCATCAGAAGCTGGTCGGGATGCCAGGGCTTGGTCAGGAACTGATGGATCCCCGCCTCGTTGATCGCCTGGGCCATGGCGGCGGCATCGGTATAGCCGGTGATGATCACCCGCACGACCTCGGGCCAGCGTTCGCGCACCTCGGTCAGGAAATCGACCCCGGTGCGCCCCGGCATCCTCTGGTCGCAGATCACGACCTGGACCCAATCCTCCTCCATCCGCTTCAAGGCGCCCTCGACATCGCCCGCCGTCAGGCAGTCAAACTCGTCCTCCAGCGCCATGCGCATGGCCGAAAGCGAATGCGGTTCGTCATCGACGAGGAGAAGGGCGGGGCGGCTCACGGGTGATCCCCCATCTGCGCCTTCAACCAGGCGAGCCAGGCCGCCATGCCTTCGCCGGTGCGGGAGGACAGCTTCAGGATCTCGATCTGCGGGTTCACCCGGCGCAGATTGGCCTCATAAAGGTCAAGGTCGACGTCGCAATGCGGGGCGAGGTCGACCTTGGTCAGGATGGCGAGGCGCGAGGCGGTGAACATGTCGGGATATTTCAGCGGCTTGTCCTCGCCCTCGGTCACCGAGAGGATGGCGACCTTGGCGAATTCGCCCAGGTCGAAGCCCGCCGGGCAGACCAGGTTGCCGACGTTTTCGATGAAGAGGATCGAGTCAGGCCGGGGCCGCAAAGTGTCGATGGCGCGGCCCACCATCTCGGCATCGAGATGGCAGCCCTTGCCGGTGTTGATCTGAAGCGCGCGGGCTCCGGTGGCGCGGATGCGCTCGGCGTCGTTGCTGGTCTGCTGGTCGCCCTCGATCACCGCCAGGGGCGTGTCGCCCAGGGCTTCGATCGTCTTGCACAGAAGCGTCGTCTTGCCCGAGCCTGGCGAGGAGACCAGGTTCAGGGCCAGCACGTTCAGCGCGGAGAGCACCCGGCGGTTGCCCTCGGCGAGCGCGTCGTTCTTCGACAGGACAGCGGTTTCGACCTCGATCAGCCGGGCCTGGCTCAGCCCCGGGACCGAGACGCCCGCCGGGCCCTGGCCGTAGTGGTGGTGGTCGGGCTTCGGCGCGATGTTCGAGGCAAGCACATTGGCGAAGGGCGCCGTCGCGGATTTGGCCGCAGGCTTGGCGTCGAAGACGGGCACATCATGGCAGCCGCAGACGGTACACATTCACAGAACCTCCATATCCTTGATCCGCATCTCATCCCCGCCCTGGGGCAAAAGCTTGCCGCCGCCACAAAGCGGGCAGGGGTCCAGCCGGTCGGCGATCTCGACCGTCGTGCCGCAGTCGAAACACAAGGCCTGTCCGGGCAGGTCGATGATCTCCAACTCGGCCTCCTCCGCCGGGGAGCCGCGCATGGCGACATCCCAGGCAAAGCTCAGCGCGGGCTTCTCGACGCCCGCGAACCGCCCGACCTCCAGACGCAGCCTGGTCACGCGGGTGAAGCCATGGGCGGCGGCCTGGTCGATCACGATGGACCTTATGCCCTCGACGAGGCTCATTTCATGCATTCTCGGCCTCCCGGATCGTCACGGCCATACAGGGATCGTGAAGCGCCAGGACCAGCGGCGCAAGGGGGCGCCGGGTGGTGGAAAGCGCGATTTCCAGCGCGCCGCCCGGGGCCATCAGGTGATCGGTCGGCGTGCGGCGGGTCAGGCCGGTGATGCGGCCCCCTTCGGTGGTGACCCGCAGCGCATAGGCCCCGCGTGAGGCCTGGACGGTGGCGATGCCCTCTTCGCAAAAGTCGGGGGGCAGGGCGCCGAGGCGCGCGGCCTCGAGATCGGCCATGAGCCCGATCAGCCGCCAGAAGGGCGAGCGGCCCTCGGCGGCCTCCAGCGCCTGCATGAGGGGGTGATGGGCCTGCCGCCCGGCGGGGGAGTTCTCGAAAGGGTGGTCGGTCAGGGCCTCGCGGCCCTTGGGGAAGGGCAGGGGCGGGGTCAAGGCCTCGCCCTCGTGGAAGGCCAGGGCCAGGGCGCGGGCGAGTTCCGCCAGGGGCAGGTCGGCGGCCAGGAATCGGGCGAGGTCGTCACGGGTTTGGGGGAAAGCACCGCCCCAGAGCGCCGGTGAGGCGGGCGGCGGCGGCAGGGGCCGCAGGTCCAGCGCCGCGCGCAGGGTAACGAAGAGGCGCGAGAGATGCAGGCGGATTACCTCGGCGCCGGTGTCGGGCAGGGGGGCCAGGCGAAGTGAGAGGCGGGCGGCCTGTTCCTGCGCCATGGGGCACAGGTTGAACAGCCGGGGGAGAAGGGCTGCGGCCTCCTCCGGCGTCCTGCCCGACAGGAGCCGGTCCAGCGGCAGGGCAGGCGGCAGATGGACACGGGCGCGGCCCGGTGAGAGCCAGACCTCGGCCCCCAGCGGCGCGCCGCCCCGGCCCCGGGCTTGACCCGGGGCCGGGGCGGCCAAATGCGCGTGGTCGGCGGTCACCCCTGGCCCCCGGTCAAAAGCGCGCGGCGGGTGGGGGCGATCAGCGTCGGCACCTCGGGCGGGCTGGGCTCGGCCTCGTCTTGCGCCACTTCGGTCAGGCTGCCCTCAGCCCGGGCGCGGATTTCGGCGCTGCGGTCGGTCTCGGCGCGGTTTTCGGACTTCATCAGCTCGGACATCACCGCATGGGCGACCTCGACCGCCTGAAGCTGCGAGGTGAAATCCCCCATCGGCGAAAACAGCGCGCAGGCGAGGTAGTCGCCGGTCTGCTCGCGGGTGTTGAAGATGAACTCGTAAGCGCCCGAGGGGAAGGTCAGGGTCAGCTTCTCGCCGGGTTTCAGCGCCAGGGGCTGATCGGGGATCAGGACCAGGTTCATGAACCAGGGCGCGATGAGCACGCCCAGGGTGCCGGGAAGCTCCGGGGCCTCATGCCGACGGAAGCCCACGGCCTGGACATGCAGCGCTTGGTTCACCATGGGCAGGTCGCGCATCTTTGCGTGGAAGATCTCGGTGAAATCGGCCACGAGCGCGCGGGTTTGCGCCTCGATGCGGGCCTCTTCGGCATTGCCGGGGTCCTCGCGGACCAGGAACTGCGCCTTGGGGGCGTTGCACCCCGGGCAGGACCAGTCGTCGGGCAGGGCGAGGAAGGGCGTGCCGGGCAGGACCTGGCGGCTGTCGTCGCCCTCGGAGGGGTCATAGGGCGTCCAGCAGATCTTGCATTCCATGATGGCGCGGGGCGAGATCTTGTCGGATGCGCCGAGGTAGCTGCCTTCGAAACTGGTCATTTGATGGCCTCGATCACGTCCAGGATGCGGGCGGCGCTGTCATTCAGGTCCTCCAGCGCGGCAAGGGCGGTTTCGGGCGTGTCGGTGATCTCGAATGTATCCAGGATCAGCGTGTCCATCGAGTTGTAGAACTGCACGCGCCAGAGATGCGGCAGGGAAAGCGCCGTGATCCGGCAATTGCCATAGCCGCGCGAGAGGAGGGTCAGGGCGCCTTCTCCCAGGGCTTCGGAGAGGTAGTCGAGGTCCTCGGGCGTATGGGGCAGAAGCGTCAGGTTCACCACATGCAGGCCGCCCGGCTTGTGGCGGGCCGAGCGGTCGATGAGCTCTGCCAGGATCGAGGGGCCATTGGCCAGGCCCGGCAGGCGCTTGGCGAGCACCCCTACGGCGGGCTTGTGCGGGATATGGGCGCGGGAAAGCGCGAGGCGCGGCAGCGGCGCGACCTCGACCCGGTCGATGGCGGGTGTCGTGGGCGTGGCAGCGGCCACCAGCATCCAGACCCCCGCGAAGACGCTTTCCTGCACCAGGATCGCGGGCAACCCGCGCAGCTTCATCGAGACCTCGCCCGAGCCGAGCGCATCGGCCATGATCCGGCGGGCGGGGGGCGAGAGGGGGGAGAGGTCGAACTCCGCCCCCGGGCCGCCCTGGGCCGCGATGGCGCAGGCGGCGGAGATTTCGGCCAGCAGGGCCAGGGCCTCGGCCATGCCCTCTTCGGCGACTTCGGGGATATGGGGGGAATAGGTCCGCATGCCCGACGGCATGGGCATGTATTGCAGCTCGCCCTCGGGGTCGGGTTGGCTGCCGGGGCCGAAGCCCGTGGGGGGGAGGGTAAAGGGGGTCATGCGCGGGATCCCAGGAGGAAGGTGATGCGGCCAAGGTAATCGGACCAGTCGCGGACCTTTTCGATGGCGCCGAGATATTGGCCCTCGCGGAAGAAGAGGAAGCCCGGGGTTTTCAGGGCGCGGGTTTCCTCGCGCAGGCGGGCCTCGATGGCGTCATCCACGACGGCGCAGTCGAAGGCGCGCTGGAAGGCGATGACGAGCTCGGGGAGGATGACGGCGGCGTCCAGGGTTTCCAGGTTGCGGCGCGGATCGCCGGGGACGAAGAGGCAATGCGCCCCGGGCCTTTGGGTGAACTCTGCGATGTCATGGGCAGAGTGCAGGCGGGGATAGCCGAATTCGGTCTCCAGCCTGGCGATGAGGGGATGGGTGGCGCTGGCCTTGGGGAGCGTGTCGGGGGCGAGGTCATGCATCAGGCGGTCTCCTGTCCGGCGGCGAGGGCCGCTTGCAGATGGGGGGGGAGCTCAGGCGGGCGGTCGAGATCGGCAAAGGCTGCGGCGCCGGTGCCGCCCGCCATGATGTCGGCGAGGCCCTGGAGCGCATCGGCGATCAGGGCGGCCTGGGCCTCGGTGATGACCTCACGCGAGGTGCCGAGGAAGGTGAGGAGCCAGTCGCCGGGAAGCGCCTCGGGGGTGAGGGTCAGGTCGATGGCCTCGCCGGTCTCGGTCAGGCCGAGGATGCCCTGGACGGAGGCGAGGCGATGGGGGATGCCGAGGCACATCAGCGGGGTCCTTTCGGGCTCTGCCGACTGCGCCGGGGGGATTGGGCGAGGGGGCGGGGCCCTGCCGACTTTGGGTTGCGGCCCTGCCGACTGCGCCGTGGCGCTGGGGCGATGGAGTTGGGCCCTGCCGACTGCGAGGCCAGGCTCTGCCGACTGGACCGCCTGGTGCATGATTGGGGCTTGGGCCCTGCCGACTGGGGGCACAGGGAGGCGGCGCGGGCCATCAGGCGGGCTCCACGGAGGTGGGGAAGAAGCGGGCGTCGCCGATGCGGCAGGCCTCGGCCTCGGAGGGGCGGCCGGTTTCATAGGCGGCGCGGCGGATCGAGGCATCGGCGAGGTCGTCGGTCGCGGTGCGGCCCGGGGTGACCGTGATGCCCCAGCGGGCGAGGACGGCCAGGGCCATGGCGATGGCCTCGGGGATGCGGGCGGCGGTTTCGGGGCGCAATCCGCCGCCGAAATCCTCGAGCTCCACCGGTTGGCAGCCGATCAGCACCATGCGGGGCGGGCAGCGGTCCAAAAGCTTCGCCGTCGCCACCACGTCCTGAAACCCGGTCTGGTGCAGGCTCATCTTCTTGGCCCCCATGAAGGCCGGGACCTCGTCGCCCTCGATCAGCCGCAGCGTGCCGGGCGGCAGGCCATAGTCGATGGCATCGAAGACCACCATGGCCTCGGCCTCTTCGAGGAAGGGCAGGAGGTAAAGCCCCTGGGTGCCGCCATCGAGGAGGCGGACGTTGTCGGGCATGGAATGGCTCTCGGCCAGGGCCTCGACGCAGCGCGGGCCGAAGCCCTCGTCGGCCCAAAGGACATTTCCGATCCCGAGGATCAATACGCGCATGGTTCCCCCCCCCTTTTCGGGCGTGCCGTTTCCGGTTCTTGGCCCCAGTGGAAGGGAAATTTGCAGGGCTTGGCAGGGGGAATGTCGATTCGACGGGCATTGGGCCAAGTGACGGGGCGGCAAGGGAAATTGCCAGGGCGCGGGGTATGGGGATGGAAAGCTTGTTTCCACTATTGGCGGCCGCCCGTCTTCCCGCTTTCCACTTCGCCCCGACAATCCCCCTCCCCCGCCGTTTTTCCGCTTGGAACCCCGCGCGCATCGGCCCTAACATCGCCCCATGCCCATCCTGCCCCCACCCCATCCCGAGCTCTCTGCCCGCCCGCATTTCACCGATGATGCCTGGGTCGAGGTCCTGTCGGCGGTCGACCGGACCTATGCCGACCTTGTGGGCTACCAGGAGCAGCTGGAGCGCCAGAACGCCGAGCTTCTGGAGATGCGGACCTTCCTGACCGCGATCCTGGGCTCGGTCTCGGATGTGCTGATCGTGGCGGACAAGCAGGGGGTCGTGGCCGAGGTCTCGCAGTCCTTGGACCAGACCTGGGGCGGGGCGGAGGCCAGGGGGCGCCCAGTGGCCGAGGTCTTTGCCGCCGAGGATCGGGCGCTGCTTCTGGCCCTGATGCAGAAGGTGCGTGACGCGCGCCGCGCCCATGCGGTCGAGGTGCGGCTGGCGGTGGGGGAGCCCCTGGACCTGTCCATCGCGCCCCGGGTGAACGACCAGGGCAGGGTCGATGGCTTTGTCCTGACCGGGCGGCCCCTGGGGGCGCTCCGCCAGGCCTATGCCGAGCTGACCCAAAGCCATGACGCGCTGAAGGAGACCCAGGCGCAGTTGGTGCGCAACGAAAAGCTCGCCTCGCTGGGGCGGCTTTTGGCGGGGGTGGCGCATGAGCTGAACAACCCGATCAGCTTCGTCTATGCCAATGCCCATGCCCTGGAGCGCTATTCGGCCAAGTTCGAGACCTATTTCGCCCGCGTGCAAGAGGGCGCCAGCCGCGAGGAGCTGATCCAGCTTCGCGCCAGTCTGAAGCTGGATCGCGAGGTGCAGAACCTGCGCGAGGCGATCCGGGGCGCCAAGGACGGCGCCGAACGGGTGCGCGACATCGTCGAGGACCTGCGCAGGCTCTCCTCGGACGGGTCGGGCGAGATGGTGGAGTTCGACCTGGCGGAAGTGGCGCGGATCGCGGCCTCCTGGGTCTTGCGCGGGATGAAGCAGCCGGTGGAGTTGCAGGCCGAGCTTGCGCCCGTCAAGGTGCGGGGGAGGCCGGGCCATGTGCAGCAGGTGGTGATGAACCTGGTGCAGAATGCGGTGGATGCCATGGGTTCGGGGGTGATCCGCATGGGCCTGAGGGCCGAGGGCGGCATGGCGGTGCTCCGCGTGGCCGACGAGGGGCCGGGCGTGCCCGAGGCGCTGCGGGCCTCGATCTTCGATCCTTTCTTCACGACCAAGCCCGTGGGGCGCGGCACGGGGCTTGGCCTCTCGATCAGCCACAAGATCGCCGAGGAACATGGCGGCAGCCTGACCCTGGCCGATACGGCGACCGGGGCGGAGTTCCTTTTGTCCCTGCCCTTGGAGGCATCATGAACCTGATCTGGCTCCAGGCCTCGGGCTGCGGCGGCTGCACCATGTCTTTGCTTTGCGCCGAAAGCCCCGGCGCGCTGGAGATGCTGGAGGATGCGGGCATAAGGCTGTTGTGGCATCCGGCCCTGTCGGTGGAAACCGGGGAGGAGGCGCGCAAGATCCTGGAGGATGCGGCGGAGGGGCGGGTTCCCTTGGATATCCTCTGTGTCGAGGGCGCGGTGGCACGGGGGCCGGGTGGCTCGGGGCGGTTCCAGATGCTCTCGGGGACGGGGCTGTCGATGATGGCCTGGGTGCAGCGGCTTTCCGCCCGGGCGCGGCATGTGGTGGCCGTTGGGACCTGCGCGGCCTATGGCGGGGTGACGGCGGCGGGGGGCAATCCGACCGATGCCGTGGGCCTGGCCTATGACGGGGCGCGCGAGGGCGGGGTCCTCGACCGCCCCGTCGTCAACATCGCGGGCTGCCCGACCCATCCGGGCTGGGTGACCGAGACGCTGTCGATGCTGGCGGGGGGCGAGGTCGTCGAGCTCGATGGCCTTGGCCGGCCGCGGTTCTATGCCGATCACCTGGTCCACCATGGCTGTCCCAAGAACGAGTTCTACGAATACAAGGCCTCGGCCCGCGACCTGTCGGAAATCGGCTGCATGATGGAGAACCTGGGTTGCATCGGCACCCAGGCCGTAGGGGATTGCAACATAAGGCCCTGGAACGGGGAAGGCTCCTGCACGCGGGGCGGATACCCTTGCATCTCTTGCACGAGCCCGGGGTTCGAGGACCCTTCCCATGCCTTCGTGGAAACGCCCAAGATCGCGGGCATCCCGGTGGGGCTGCCGACCGACATGCCCAAGGCCTGGTTCATGGCCCTGGCCTCGCTCTCCAAGGCCGCGACGCCTGCCAGGATCGGCACCAATGCGCGGGCCGACCGGGTGGTCGTGCCGCCAACCCTGAGGAAGAAATGAAGCTGGTTGTCGGGCCCTTCAACCGGGTCGAGGGCGACCTCGAGGTCACGCTGGAGGCCGAGGACGGCGTGGTGACCGAGGCGCGGGTCAATGCGCCCTTGTATCGCGGCTTCGAGGTGATGTTGCAGGGCCGCGATCCCCGCGACGCGCTGGTCATCACGCCGCGCATCTGCGGGATATGCAGCATCTCCCAGTCGGCGGCGGCGGCGAGCGCTTTGGGGGCGGCTATGGGGCTTGCCCCCACGCCTGCGGGGGCCGATATGGCCGCGCTGATCCATGCGGCCGAGAATGCCGCCGATCACCTGACGCATTTCCACCTGTTCTTCATGCCCGATTTCGCGCGGCCCGATTATGCCGGGCGGCCCTGGCATGGCCGTGTGGTCGAGCGCTTCACCGCGATGGAGGGTTCGGCCCAGCGGCAGGCCATCACGGCACGGGCCGAGCTTTTGCATGTCATGGGGCTTTTGGCGGGGAAATGGCCCCATACCCTGGCGATCCAGCCGGGCGGGGTGACCAAGGCTCCGGGCGCGCGGGAGAAAGCGCGGCTGACGGCGACGCTGCGCGCCTTTCGCCGCTATCTGGAGGGCGTGCTCTTCGGCGGGCCGCTGGAGGAGTTCATCGGCCTCAGCGATGTCCCTTCGCTGATGTCCTGGGGGCGGGGCGATGTCGGGCTCTTTCTGACCCTGGCTGCGGATCTTGGGCTGATGGACCTCGGGCGCGGTTCGGGGCGTTACCTCAGCTTCGGCGCCTATCGCCGGGAGCGCGGTCCGTTCTTTGCCTCGGGGCTTTGGGAGGGCGGCGCGCAGGTCTTCGACCCCGGCGCCATTGTCGAGGACCTCAGCCATTCCTGGATGGAGGGGGAGGCCGCGCATCCCTACGACGGACGGACCGAGCCCGATCCGCAGATGGCTTCGGGCTATTCCTGGTGCAAGGCGCCAAGGCTTGGCGGGCGGCCGGTCGAGGTGGGGGCCTTGGCGCGGATGGTGGTGGATGGCCATGCCCTGGGGTTGGAGATGGCGGGGGGCGGGGTTCTCGCACGGGTGGCGGGGCGGCTTCTGGAGCTCGCCCGGACGCAGGTGCTGATGGAAGAGCTGGTCGCGGGCATCGTCCCGGGGGCGGAGTATATGGCGCGGGGGGGGATGCCATCGGAGGGGCGCGGGGCGGGGCTGGTCGAGGCGGCGCGGGGGGCGCTCGGCCATTGGATAAGGATCGAGAAGGGGCGGATCGCGGGCTATCAGATCATCGCGCCGACGACCTGGAACTTCTCGCCCCGGGATGCGGGGGGCGTGCCGGGGCCGTTGGAGGCGGCCTTGGTGGGGGCAAAGCCGGGGGTGGAGGTGCAGCATGTGGTCAGGTCCTTCGATCCCTGCATGGTCTGCACGGTGCATTGAGGTCGCTTGGGGCGTTGAGGTCGCATGGGGGCGCTGCCCCCAAACCCCCGGAGATATTTGAGCCAAATTGAAAGCCATGAGGGGTCGGCGCATCGGGGGCGGGTGAAGGGGCGGGTGAGGGGGGCGAAGTGCTGGGGGGTGACCCCCTCACCCCCGGGGGATTTGTGACCAGATGAAGGGGAGGCGGCGCTTTGGGGGCGGGCGGATGGCGGATCAGGGTCAGGGGCCAGGTGCAGGGCGTGGGCTTCCGGCCCTTCGTCTGGGCCCTGGCGCGGGAGTTCGGGCTGAGGGGCCGTGTCTGGAATGACCCGGAAGGCGTGGGGATCGAGGCTTGGGGGCCCACTTCCACGGCGCTGGAGGGCTTTGTCGCGGGGCTGACGGCGCGGGCGCCGGGGCTGGCGCGGGTCGATGCGGTGGAGGTTGAGGCGTTTGACGGGGCGGCGCCCGAGGGCTTCGAGATCGCGGAAAGCCGGGGCAGGGGGGCCGAGACCCGGGTCGTGCCCGATGCGGCGACCTGTCCGGACTGCCTGGCGGAGGTCCTCGGGCCGGGGCGGCGTGCGGGCTATGCCTTTACCAACTGCACCCATTGCGGGCCCAGGTTCTCGATCCTGAAGGGCCTGCCCTATGACCGGGGGCAGACGACCATGGCCGAGTTTGGCCTCTGTCCCGACTGCGCGGCGGAGTATCGCGACCCTTCCGACCGGCGCTTTCATGCCCAGCCGATTGCCTGCCCCGCCTGCGGGCCTCGGCTTTGGTTCGAGACCGGGGGCGCGGAGGTTCCGGGCGATCCCCTGGCGCTGGCGGTCGGGGTCTTGCGGGCGGGCGGTGTCGTCGCGGTCAAGGGGCTCGGCGGGTTTCACCTGGCTTGCGATGCGGGGAATGCTGCGGCCCTGGCGCTGCTTCGTGAACGCAAGCGGCGGGTGTCGAAGCCCTTTGCCGTGATGGGCAGCCTTGAGGCGCTGGGCGCCGTGGCGGAGGTCGCAGGGGCGGAGGGGCTTTTGCGCTCGGCCGCGGCGCCGGTGGTCCTGGTGCCCTCGCGCGGGGTTCTGCCCGAGGGCGTGGCGCCGGGGATGGTGACTTTGGGGGTCATGCTGCCCGCGACGCCCTTGCATCATCTGCTGGTGGCGGCCTTCGGCGGGGTGCTGGTCATGACCTCGGGGAACCTGTCGGGCGAGCCGCAGGTGATCCATAACGACGAGGCGCGGGAGAAGCTTTCGCCTTTCGTCGACGGGTTCCTGATGCATGACAGGGATATCGCGCGGCGGCTGGATGACGGGGTGGAGCGGGCAAGCCCTCCCATGGTCTTGCGGCGGGGGCGGGGGCGGGTGCCGGGGGTCTTCCCGGTGCCGTTCCAGGGCCAGGCCCTGGGCCTTGGCGGGCAGATGAAGGGGGCGATTTGCGCGGTGAAGAAGGGCCAGGCGCTCTTGGGCCATCACCTGGGCGACCTCGACGGGGTTCTGAACGCGGCGGAGTTCCACCGGGCGATTGCCGATTACACGGCGCTTTTCGATCTGAAGCCGCAGGTCGTGGCCTGCGACCTGCACCCCGATTTCACCGCGACACGGGCGGCGGAGGCGATGGGGCTGCCGGTCGAAAGGGTCCAGCATCACCATGCGCATCTGGCCGCTTGCCTGGCCGAGAACCAGTGGCAGGGCGGCAAGGTTGCAGGGATCGTGCTGGATGGCACGGGGCTCGGGGAGGACGGCACGATCTGGGGCGGCGAGCTGCTTTTGGGCGACTGCCTGGGGTATGAGCGGGTGGGGAGCCTCACGCCCGCGCCCCTGCCCGGGGGCGACCGGGCGGCGCGGGAGCCCTGGCGGAACGCGCTGATGCGGCTGGACATGGCGGGGCAGGGCGATCTGGCCGACAGGCTCTTCGACGGGCCGGTCGAGACCCTGCGGGCCATGGCCTCAAAGCGGGTGAATGCGCCCCTCTCCTCCAGCGCGGGGCGGCTGTTCGATGCGGTGGCGGCCTGCCTCGGGATCGGTACGCAGAGCTATGAGGGGGAGGCCGCCATGCGGCTGGAGGCCCTGGCGGTGGAGGGGCTGGAGCCATACCCTTTCGACGGGCTGGACCCCGCGCCGATGTTCCGCGAGATCGCCCGCGACCTTGGGCGCGTTCCGCCCGGGGTGATCGCGGGGCGCTTCCATGAAGGGTTGGCCCTGGCCTTTGCCCGGGTCGCACGGGCCTTGGTTGAAGAGGGCCGGGCCGAGGCCGTGGCGCTCTCGGGCGGGTGCTTGCAGAACGCGGTCCTGCACCGGGCGCTGGTGCGGCACCTGGGCGGTGTTACGGTCCTGACCCATGCCCAGACGCCTTGCGGCGATGGTGGGCTGGCGCTCGGTCAGGCGGTCGTGGCCCTGGCGCGGCTGGAAAGGGGCTGACCAGGGCTGGCGGCTTCTGGTCAGGGTCTTGCCGGGCAGGGCGGCGCATTCCGCGCTCAATCCCATGAATTGCCTGAATTTTCTGCGAAATCTCAGGGGCTGCGCTTCTGTTGGTGGCAGCGCCACGTTTCGGCACACCATGGGACACCACGAGGAGGGAGGCCGCCCCATGAGTCTTGTCGAAAGCCAGATCGAGACCTTTTACGAGGTCATGCGCAAACAGGGGATCACCCGGCGCAGCTTCATGAAATACTGTTCTCTGACCGCCAGCGCCCTTGGGCTGGGGCCAAGCTTCGTCCCCCAGATCGCCCATGCGATGGAGACCAAGCCCCGCACCCCGGTCATCTGGGTCAACGGGCTGGAATGCACCTGCTGCTCTGAGTCCTTCATCCGCGGCGCCCATCCGCTGGCCAAGGATGTCGTCCTGTCGATGATCTCCCTGGATTACTCGCATACGCTGATGGCTTCTGCGGGCCATCATGCCGAGGCCGCGCTGGAAGAGACGATCGAGAAATACAAGGGCAACTACATCCTGGCGGTCGAGGGCAACCCTCCGCTGAACGAGGACGGGATGTTCTGCATCGTCGGCGGCAAGCCCTTTGTCGAACAGCTGAAACGCGTGGCCAAGGATGCCAAGGCGGTGATCGCCTGGGGGGCCTGTGCCTCTTATGGCTGCGTCCAGGCGGCGGCTCCGAACCCGACGCAGGCGACGCCGGTCCACAAGGTCATCACCGACAAGCCGATCATCAAGGTCCCGGGCTGCCCGCCCATCGCCGAGGTCATGACCGGGGTCATCACCTATATGCTGACCTTCGACCGCCTGCCGGAACTGGACCGCCAGGGCCGCCCCGCGATGTTCTACGGCCAGCGCATCCATGACAAATGCTATCGCCGCCCGCATTTCGACGCGGGCCAGTTCGTCGAACACTGGGACGACGAGAACGCCCGCAAGGGGTATTGCCTGTACAAGATGGGCTGCAAGGGGCCTACGACCTACAACGCTTGCTCGACGGTCAGGTGGAACGAGGGGACGAGCTTCCCGATCCAGTCGGGCCATGGCTGCATCGGCTGTTCCGAGGACGGGTTCTGGGACCAGGGCTCCTTCTATGACCGGCTGACCAATATCAAGCAATTCGGCATCGAGGCCAATGCCGACCAGGTCGGCATGGCGGCGGCGGGCGTCGTGGGGGGCGCGGTGGCGGTCCATGCGGCGGTCAGCGCCTTGAAGCGCGCGCAGAAGAAAAACGAGAAAGTGGAGGGTTAAGCCATGGGAGCGACGCCGAACGGCTTCAACCTCGACAACACGGGCCAGCGTATCGTGGTCGATCCGGTCTGCCGGATCGAGGGCCATATGCGCTGCGAAGTGAACGTGGACGACCAGGGCATCATCCGCAACGCGGTCTCGACCGGGACCATGTGGCGCGGGCTGGAGGTCATCCTGAAGGGCCGCGATCCCCGCGATGCCTGGGCCTTTACCGAGCGGATCTGCGGGGTCTGCACCGGGACCCATGCGCTGACCTCGGTCAGGGCGGTGGAGGATGCGCTGGGCATCACCATCCCGGACAATGCCAATTCGATCCGCAATATCATGCAGTTGAACCTGCAGATCCATGACCATATCGTGCATTTCTACCACCTGCATGCCTTGGACTGGGTCAACCCGGTCAATGCCTTGCGCGCCGATCCCAAGGCGACGTCGGAGCTGCAGCAGGCGGTCTCGCCCAGCCATCCGCTGTCCTCTCCGGGCTACTTCCGCGATGTGCAGAACCGGCTGAAGGCTTTCGTGGAATCCGGCCAGCTTGGCATCTTCAAGAACGGCTATTGGGACAACCCGGCCTATCTTCTGCCGCCCGAGGCCGACCTGATGGCCACGACCCATTACCTCGAGGCGCTGGACCTGCAGAAAGAAGTCGTCAAGGTCCACACGATCTTTGGCGGCAAGAACCCGCATCCGAACTGGCTGGTGGGCGGCGTGCCTTGCCCGATCAATGTCCATTCGACGGGCGCTGTCGGCGCGATCAATATGGAGCGGCTGAACCTGGTGTCGTCGATCATCGACAAATGCATCGAGTTCAACCGCAACGTCTATATCCCCGACGTCAAGGCGATCGGCGGCTTCTACAAGAACTGGCTTTACGGCGGCGGGCTCTCGGGCAAGTCGGTGCTGGCCTATGGCGATATCCCGGAAAACGCCAATGACTTCTCGCCCGGCCAGCTGCACCTTCCGCGCGGCGCGATCATCAACGGCAACCTCAACGAGGTCCATGAGGTCGATCAGCGCGACCCCGAGCAGATCCAGGAATTCGTCGATCACTCCTGGTATGAATATGGCGAGCCGGGCAAGGGCCTGCACCCGTGGGATGGCGAGACCAAGCCCAAGTTCGAGCTGGGGCCGAACGCCAAGGGCACGAAGACCAATATCGAGCAGCTGGACGAGGCGGCCAAGTATTCCTGGATCAAGGCGCCGCGCTGGAAGGGTCATGCGATGGAGGTGGGGCCCCTGGCCCGCTATGTCGTGGGCTATGCCGGGGGGCATGAGGACATCAAGAACCAGGTGGATGGCCTCTTGGGCGAGATGGGGCTGCCCCTGACGGCGATCTTCTCGACGCTGGGCCGGACGGCGGCCCGGGCGCTGGAGTCGGAATACTGCGGCCGCCTGCAGAAGCATTTCTTCGACAAGCTGGTGACCAATATCAAGAACGGCGACAGCACCACGGCCAATGTGGCGAAATGGGACCCTTCGACCTGGCCCAAGGAGGCCAAGGGCGTCGGTGCGACTGAGGCGCCGCGTGGCGCCCTGGGCCACTGGGTCAAGATCAAGGACGGCCGCATCGAGAACTATCAATGCGTGGTGCCGACGACCTGGAACGGAAGCCCCCGCGACACGCAGGGCAATATCGGCGCTTTCGAGGCCAGCCTCATGGACACCAAGATGGAGCGTCCCGAAGAGCCGGTCGAGATCCTGCGCACGCTGCATTCTTTCGATCCCTGCCTGGCTTGCTCCACCCATGTCATCTCGCCCGAGGGTCAGGAACTGACCCGGGTCAAAGTCCGCTAAAGGGAGGTCACGATGAAGAAACTTGCACTGCTCCTGGCCCTGGTGGCGGGGCCTGCGATGGCCCATCCGGGGCATGGCTTCGGCTTTCCCGATGGCATGCTGCATCCCCTGACCGGGGCGGATCACATGGCGGCGATGCTGGCCGTGGGGCTCTGGTCGGGGATCGCGCTGCGGCGGGTCTGGACGGGGGCCCTGGTCTTCATGGCCGGGCTGACCCTGGGAGCGCTGTCTGGGGTGACGCTGGGCGCCGAGCCCCTGGTGCTTGCGTCGCTGCTGGCCCTGGGGGCCATGGTGGCCACGGCGCGCAAGGGGGGGGCGGTCGTCGCTCCCCTGGTGCTGATCGGCGGCTTTGCCCTGGCCCATGGCATGGCCCATGGGGCGGAAGGCTCCGGCGCAGGCTTTGTCCTGGGCATGCTGGCGGGGTCGGCCGTCCTGCATGGGCTGGGGATCGGCCTGGCCCAGATGGTCTCGGCCCGGACGCAGCGCGCGCTCGGCTGGGGCGTCGGCGCCCTTGGTCTTGCCCTGATGGTGGCCTGACATGGCCGAAATCCCCAAGGGCTACGAGGCCTCGCATCTGACGGGCGACGCCACCGAGGAAGACCTGGCCACGCTGCGCAAAAGCACCACGGTCTATGTCTATGAGGCTCCGGTGCGGCTTTGGCACTGGCTGAACGCCCTGGCCATCGTCGTGCTGATCGTCACGGGCTATTTCATCGGGCGGCCCCTGCCGTCCATGCAGATCGCCGAGGCCTATGACCAATTCGTCATGGGTTACATCCGCTTCGCCCATTTCGCGGCGGCGCAACTGGTGACGGTGGGCTTCTTCGGCCGCATCTACTGGGCCTTCGTCGGCAATTCCCATGCGCGGCAGATGTTCGTCCTGCCGATCTTCAACCGCCGCTGGTGGAAGGAGGTCTTCTTTGAACTGCGCTGGTATGCCTTCCTGGAGCCCGAGCCGAAGAAATACGTCGGCCACAATCCCCTGGCCCAGGGCGCGATGTTCTTCTTCATGACGCTGGGCCTGACCTTCATGCTGCTGACCGGCTGGGCGCTTTATGCCGAAGGCGCGGGGCAGGGCAGCCTGCCCGACCTGGTCATGGGCTGGCTTCTGGGGCTGGTCGGCAATTCCCAGCGGCTCCACACTCTGCATCACCTGGGGATGTGGGCCATCGTGGTCTTCATGATCGTCCATATCTATGCGGCGGTGCGCGAGGACATCATGTCGCGGCAAAGCATCGTCTCGACCATGATCTCGGGGCATCGCAGCTTCAAGGACGACCGGCCAAGCTGAGTGTTGCAGCGATTGACGCTTTCGGGACCGGCCCTGTGCAAGGGACCGGTCCCGTCCTATATTGAGCGGGCAATGATGGAGGCTTTCATGTTCCTGCTCGACCGCGCCAAGATGCAGATGGTGACCCCTGACCGCGCCCTTCCGGGTCGCGCCGATCCCCTGCCCACCGCCGAGACGCATTTCCTGAGCGGCTTGCCCCTGAAATCCCCGGTGCCGGACGGGTTCCAGGTCGCGCTCTTCGGCATGGGCTGCTTTTGGGGCGTGGAGCGCAAGTTCTGGGCGGTGCCGGGCGTCTGGCTGACCATGGTGGGCTATGCGGGCGGCTTCACGCCCAACCCGACCTATAAGGAGACCTGCACCCAGCTGACTGGCCATAACGAGGTCGTGCGGGTGATCTTCGATCCCGCCAAGGTCAGCTACGCGGCGCTGCTGAAGGTCTTTTGGGAGAACCATGACCCGACCCAGGGCATGCGGCAGGGCAATGACGTGGGCTCCACCTATCGCTCGGGGATCTATTTTGCCGACGCGGGGCAAGAGGCCGAGGCGCGGGCCTCGAAGGTCGCCTACCAGGCGGCGCTGACCGCCCGGGGCCATGGCGCGATCACGACCGAGATCATCCCGGCGCCGATCTTCTACTTCGCCGAGGATTACCACCAGCAATACCTGGCCAAGAACCCCGATGGCTATTGCGGCATCGGCGGTACCGGCGTCACCTGCCCGATCGGGGTTGGCGTCAGCGCTTGACGGCCAGCTCGGTCTCGATGGCCCGGATCATCAGCTCGATCCCGTGCTGGAAGGTCGCTGCCCGGCGCTCGGGCGCGAAATGCGGGGCGATGGACATGAGGCCGGGGAAGGCCGTCGCCGCCTCGGCCACGGGCAGGGGCGTGACGGCGGCCGGGGAATGCGGCCCCGTGACCTCGTCGAGACAGGCGCCGTTGAGGTAGAAGCCAAAGGCGCGGAAATGGCGGCTGCGGCCCTTGGGTTGCAGGCCCGCCGCCTCGAAGATCGCAAGCTGGCGTTCGAGGAGCGCGAGGCCGGGGCCGTGGTTCAGGCGGAACTGCGCGAGATAGGGGTAGAAGCCCGGATGGGCCAGGGCCATCTCGCGCCAGGCCGTCGCCGCCTGGCGGTAGCGTGCCTGCCATTCGCCCGTGTCGGGAAAGTCGCCCGCCTCGGCCAGGAGGAGGTTCACCAGGGCTTCGAAGAGATGCTGCTTGCTGGGGAAGTAGTGGTAGATGCTCATGGCCTGGCAGCCGAGCCGCGCGGCGAGGCTGCGGAAGGAAAAGGCCTCGAGCCCCTCGGCATCGATCAAGGCAAGGGTCGCCGCGGTGATCTTGTCGGCGGAGAGGGCGGGGCGGGGCATGGGTGACCTTCTTGTGTTTGGGGGATGTTAACCCTGGCTTCCTCTCCGGGCAAGCGGGGGGGCTGCCGCCCCCCCGCACCCCCCTGCCCAAAGGGGGATGCATCCCCCTTTGGAAACCCTGCGGCCCTTGACGTCACAGGGCGCGCGGCCTAACCGGGGGGAAACCCTGCGGAGACTGCCGATGCCCACTTACACCGCCTTGACGACCCTGATGGGCGAAGACCGCGCCGAGGCCTTGGGCGAGGCGCTGGAAAAGCTGCAGCCCGAACCCATCGGCGTCGGCGTCTTTGAAATCGAGGATGACAGCGGGCTTTGGGAGGTCGGCGCCTATTACACCGAAGAGCCGAACCTGGCCTTCCTGGAGCTGCTGTCGACCGCTTTCGAGGCCAAGCCTTTCGTGGTCTCCGAGGTGCCCGAGGTCGATTGGGTTGCCCATGTGCGCCGCGAACTGGCGCCGGTCGAGGCGGGGCGCTTCTTCGTCTATGGCAGCCATGACGCCGACAAGGTGCCCGATGACGGCCGCATCGCCTTGCAGATCGAGGCGACGGTGGCCTTCGGCACCGGGCATCACAACACGACGCTGGGTTGCCTTCTGGCCTGGGACCGGCTTTTCGACGGTGGCTTCCGCCCCGCCCGGGTGGCCGATATCGGCTGCGGCACGGCCGTCCTGGCCATGGCGGCGGCCAAGGTCCTGCCGGATGCGGTCATCATGGCCTCGGATATCGACAAGGTGGCCGTTGACGTGGCCCTGGCCAATGTCGAGATCAACGGGCTGAAGGGCCGCATCGCCTGCATGGAGGCGGCGGGCTTTGCCCATCCCGATCTGCAAAAGGCGCCTTTCGACCTGGTCTTCGCCAATATCCTCAAGGGCCCGCTGATCGAACTGGCCCCCGAGATGGCGCGCTACACCGCGCCGCGAGGGCTGGTCATCCTCTCCGGCCTCCTGGTCATCCAGGCCGAGGCGGTAACCGCGGCCTATGTCGCGGCGGGCTTCACACCCGTCTCGCGCGATGACCTGGGTGAATGGTCGGCCCTGGTCCTGCAACGCCAGTAGGGCGGATGCGGTGGGCTTGCCCTAATCTCGCCACAATTTCTTCGTAAATAAACCTTGGGTGGGGTCGGAATCAGGAGCTTGGGATGGCCGACCCGAATATGAGCGACTTTTATCGCCGCGTGGAGCGGATCCAGAAGGCGCGTGCCAAGGGCTATGGCTTCGAGGCACCGGGCACCTTGGGGCGGTCGCACTACTATCGTCCGCGCACGCAGCGCCGGGGGCTTCTTGGCCCTGTTCTCTTGCTGCTGGCGGCGGTTTTTCTCATGAAAGGGCTGATGATCAGCCAGATCGGGACCTCCGATTACCAGGCGCGGGTCGACCGTCTGCGCGCGGGCAAGGGGATCGAGCCGCTGGGCGGATGGGTGATGCAGGTCGACCCGGTCTCGACCCTCGTGGCCGAGAAGCTGGGGCCGCTGATCCCGCCGCTGCGTTAAGCCGGAGGTTCAGACCATGCGAGGGGGCTTCGGCCCCCTTTTTCATGTCCAGGGCGGTGCGCCGGGTCGCGGAAAAGCAAAAGGGCCGCAGAAGCTGCGGCCCTCGATCACTCATGTGGCGGCGCTTCAGCGGCCGATCATCTCGATGTCACCGCGGCACAGCCCGATATCGTCGAGCTCGCGGTTGGACAGGCGGTGCAGGGCCTTGCGGGTCACGCGCGCCGAATTCCAGCGGCGGAAGGCTTCCGAGCCTTCGGCAAGGGTCTGCACGAAGCGGTACACGGTGATGGCGCCGAACGGCGCCGCGGCGGACGTCTCATAGGCGGCCATAGCGGGTATCCTTTCACAATTTGCACAAACGCAAGGCGTTCATTCGCCTTCGATGCAGCCTAAATAGTCTTGCTGCGAAGCGGCAGCAAGCCGCGCCACGGCAAGGCCGCCTTGCATTGCGTGCATGGCAAGAACATCCGCTTCTATACTGATTTTACAGAACTTTTACATATTCTCCCGGGGTCCGCGTCGCCCGCAGCCGCCATCCCGTCGCTTTTTGCACATGCAGCATCCGCAGGCGACCCCGGAATATCACTTGGCCCGTGTTCCCCTTTCGTGCTAACCCTTCCCTAACGATAATAAAGGGGCGGGCATGCGGGTTTTGGGCATCGATCCGGGGTTGAGGAATCTGGGCTGGGGCGTGATCGACGTCCAGGGCGCGAGAATCACCCATGTCGCGAATGGCATCTGCCACTCGGACGGCAAGGAGGGCGACCTGGCCTTCCGCCTCGTCTCCTTGCATACCCAGTTGACCGAGGTAGTCCGCCTTTACGCCCCGGATGCGGCGGCGGTGGAGCATACTTTCGTCAACAAGGACGCGGTGGCGACCTTGAAGCTGGGCCAGGCCCGGGGGATCGCGCTGTTGGTCCCCGCCCAGGCCGGGCTGACGGTGGGGGAATATGCGCCCAATGCCGTCAAGAAGACCATCGTCGGCGTGGGCCATGCGGCCAAGGCGCAGATCGACCACATGATCCGCATCCACCTGCCGGGCGTCCAGATCGCGGGCCCCGATGCGGCCGATGCCCTTGCCATCGCCATCTGCCATGCGCACCATATGCAAAGCGCGGGCCGGCTTCAGGCCGCAGTAGCAAGGGCGCAGGCATGATCGGCAAGCTTTCGGGCATCGTGGATTGGAAGGGGCCTGACCAGGTCCTGCTGGATGTGCGCGGCGTGGGCTATATCGTGCATGTCAACGACCGGACCCTGGCGCAGTTGCCCCCCCCGGGCGAGGCCGTGGCGCTTTACACCGACCTCCTGGTGCGCGAGGACCTGCTGCAGCTCTTCGGCTTCCTGACGCTGTTCGAGCGCGAATGGCACAAGGTGCTGATGACGGTGCAGGGGGTGGGGGCCAAGGCCTCGATGTCGATCCTGGGGGCCTTGGGCGCCGATGGCGTGGCTCGGGCGATCACCCTGGGTGATGCGCGGGCGATCCAGGCCGCCAATGGCGTCGGGCCGAAACTGGCGCAGCGCGTGATCCTGGAGTTGAAGTCCAAGGCCCCCGGCATGATGGTCATGGGCGGGTCGCTGAATACCGCAAGCCCCCTGGTCGAGCCCCTGGCCGAGCCCGAGCCCAAACCCTCCCGCCGCAAGGCCCCCCCGCCGCCCCCCGGCCCCAACCGCGCCGCCTTTGCCTCCGACGCGCTCTCGGCGCTGTTGAACCTGGGCTATGGCCATTCCGAGGCCGCCGAGGCCGTCACCCTCTCCTCCGACGAGACGCCCGAGGCCGATACCGCGACGCTGATCCGCATGGCCCTGAAACGCCTGGCGCCGAAATGACCTATGTTCCCCTTCCCGATGCGCGTTTCAGCATCATCGACACGCCCAATGGCCCGGCCCTGCGCATCCCCGCACAGCGCAATCTCTTTGTCGCGGCCTTTCTGGCGGTCTGGCTTTGCGGCTGGACGGCGGGGGGCGTGGCGACAATCCACCAGTTCCTGGCGCAGCCCCAGGCCTTCCTCGGCTTCTGGCTCTGCGGCTGGGCGCTGGGCTGGGGATTTGCGGCCCTCACCCTGGCCCGGATGGCCGCCGGGGTCGAGACGGTGTCGGTGATCGCCGGAGACCTGGAAATCCGCCGCAGCCTCTTTGGCCTCTCGCGCGGCAAGCTCTATCGCGGCCGCGAGGTCAAGGCGCTGAGCGTGACCGTGCAGCCCAATTGGGGCGGCTTTTTCCAACCGCGCGGCTTCGGCCCGCATATGGGCCGGGTGCAGTTCACCTATGGCGGCCGCAGCCAGTCCTTCGCCGCAGGGCTGGACGAGGCCGAGGGCGCCGAGGTCGTGGCCTGGCTCCGCCAGCGCCTGGAGCCAGCCACACGATGACCCCTGACCGCCCCCTCTCGCCCGAAAAACAGCCCGAAGACCTGGACCGCGCGCTTCGCCCCCAGACGCTGGACGATTTCACCGGCCAGGCCGAGGCGCGGGCCAACCTCCGCGTCTTCATCCAATCCGCCAAGCAGCGCGGCGAGGCGATGGACCACACGCTCTTCCACGGCCCCCCCGGCCTGGGGAAAACCACCCTCGCCCAGATCATGGCCCGCGAATTGGGCGTGGGCTTCCGCATGACCTCCGGCCCCGTGCTCGCCAAACCGGGCGACCTGGCCGCGATCCTGACCAACCTCGAACCCCGCGACGTGCTCTTCATCGACGAG
Source organism: Stagnihabitans tardus (assembly GCF_009925085.1). Lineage (GTDB taxonomy): Bacteria > Pseudomonadota > Alphaproteobacteria > Rhodobacterales > Rhodobacteraceae > Stagnihabitans > Stagnihabitans tardus. The sequence goes on from NZ_JAABNR010000010.1 coordinate 99,702, forward strand.
ATCCACCGCCTTTCCCCCGTCGTCGAAGAGGTCCTCTACCCCGCCCTCGAAGACTTCGCCCTCGACCTGGTGATCGGCGAGGGCCCCGCCGCCCGCACCGTGAGGATCGAGCTGCAACCCTTTACCCTGGTCGGCGCCACGACGCGCCTGGGCCTCCTCACCACGCCCCTCCGCGACCGCTTCGGCATCCCGACGCGGCTGGAGTTCTACACGGTCGAAGAGCTCGACCTCATCGTCACCCGCGCCGCAAGGCTCCTCGGCATCACCCCCGAGCCCCAGGGCACCCGCGAGATCGCCGCCCGCGCCCGGGGCACCCCGCGCATCGCGGGCCGCCTGTTGCGCCGCGTGGTCGATTTCGTCACGGTCGAGGGCAATGGTGTCCTGACCCGCGAGATCGCCGACTCATCCCTCACCCGGCTTGGCGTCGACAAGCTTGGCCTCGATGGCAACGACCGCCGCTACCTGACGCTGCTGGCCGAGCACTACGGCGGCGGCCCCGTCGGCGTCGAAACCATCGCCGCCGCCCTCTCCGAGGCGCGCGACGCCATCGAAGAGGTCATCGAGCCCTATCTCCTGCAACAGGGTCTGATCCTGCGCACCCCGCGCGGCCGCATGCTGGGCCGCAGCGCCTGGCGCCACCTGGGTCTCGAGGCCCCCCGCCCCCCCGGCCAAAGCGACCTCTTCGAGGCCTGAGCCGCCGGGCCCCGTCCTCGCAGTCGGCAGGGCCCGCGCCAATCCGGGCAGAACACCTGTCCCTCGGCAGAGCCTCTGGCGAACCCGTGCAGTCGGCGGGGCAGGGCACGACGGGACAGGGCGAGGCTCCAGTCGGCAGGGCACCTTAGGGCAGGCGGGCCCCTCCCTGACCTCCGCGCCTGCCATTCCAAGGCCCCGCGCCAGGCCGACCTGGCGCCCGGTTGGGCGGCGAATAGCCCCCCGTCACGCCAATCCCCACCCGTTCAGGCGGCGGAAAACCCCTCCGCAGACTAATACACGATAAAAGCGCTAGAGTTTAAGTTGATTCCATGTCATCCTGCCCGCAAGGAGACCAAGATGCCCCGAATCCCTCGCCCCAGCCTGACGCTCCCCGCCCTCGCCGCCTGGGCTTCGGCGCTCTTCGCCCCCACCCTGCCGCAGTCGCGGCGCACCAGCTTCGAATGAGGTTCGCAATGACCACGACCTTGATCATCCCCGGACTCGACGGCTCGCGTGAGGGCCATTGGCAGCAATGGTGGCTGGACAGCGATTCCACGGCCCGGCCCGTGCTCTTGACCGAGCTCTACAACCCCGTCCCCCAGGCCTGGGAGGTCGAGCTCGTCTCGGCCATCCTCGACCACCCGGGCGCCATCCTGGTCGGCCACTCGCTCGGCGCCGTGCTGATCGCCCGGGTCCTGGCGCAATGGCCGCATCTGGATGTGAAGGGCGCGCTTCTCGTGGCCCCGGCAGAGGACCCCTCCCACCCGCGTGCCAAGCCCTTCACGCCCTTGCCGGAACTGTCGCTGCGTCGCCCCGCGACCGTCGTGGCCAGCCGCAACGACCCCTGGATGCGCCATGACCGCGCGCGCGAGCTGGCCCGGCATTGGCAGGCCCGCTTCGTCGATCTCGGCCGGGCCGGACATGTCAATATCGAAGCGGGTTTCGGCCCCTGGCCGCTGGGGCTTGCCCTGCGCGACGACCTGGTCGAGCGCGCCGCCCGGGGCGAGAGCAACACGCGCGCCTGGGGCGTCGAAAGCGCACTCGCGGCCCCCCTTCTCTGACGGGGGCCGCGCGCCCCTGGCCAGAGGCTTTCCGACCAAGCCCCGGGCGACAATCAAGTCGCGCCACCGTGCCGCAGCTACCCCTTGACGCAAGGGGAAACCGCTCCGCCGCGCCCCCGCAGCAGTCGGCAGGACAGGGGCTGGCCCCAAGGCGCGCCCTGCCAGTCGGCAGAGCCCCAGGGCCGCCCCGATCTTCCGCCTTACTTGCCGAGCTTGGCTTCCAGCGCCGCGATGCGCTCTTCCAGCGCGATATTCTCTTCCCGCGCCTTCTGGGCCATGGCCCGCACCGCGTCGAACTCTTCGCGCGTCACGAAATCGCGGTCGGCCATCCAGCGGTCGATGAAGCCCTTCATCGCCGTCTCTGCCTCGGAGCGTGCGCCCTGCGCCACGCCCATGGCATTGGTCATCAGCTTGCTCATGTCGTCGAAGAACTTGTTGCCGGGCTGCATCTTTGGTCTCCATCTCTTTCCCCCTATATGGCGGCAAGGGGCTGCCGGGGCAAGGGAGCCCCAGCGGATCGGCGGTTGACTTCCCTCCCGCCGCCCCGGAAAACGCAGCCAACCCGGAGGCCCGATGTCCTATATCCCCTTTCCGCCCCTTTCGCCCGAGATCTTCTCGATCGACATCGGCGGCATGACCTTTGCGCTGCGCTGGTATGCCCTGGCCTATATCGTGGGTCTCATGGCCGGGGTCTGGCTGATCCGTCGCGCCCTGCGGAGCGCGCGGCTCTGGGACGCGGTGCCCATGACCGAGGACCAGCTCGACCGACTGCTGACCTGGGTCATCGCGGGCGTGCTGATCGGTGGGCGGCTCGGCTATGTGCTCTTCTACCAGCCCGCCCATTTCGCCGCCCATCCCGAGCTCATCATCCGGGTCTGGGAGGGCGGCATGTCCTTCCACGGCGGCTTCCTCGGCGTGACGATTGCGGGCCTGATCTTCGCCTGGCGCGAGAAGATCCCTGCGCTGACGGTGGGCGATCTCTTCGCCATGGTCGCCCCCATCGGCCTTTTCCTGGGCCGCCTGTCCAACTTCATCAATGCCGAGCTCTGGGGACGGCCCACGACCATGCCCTGGGGCGTGGCCTTCCCGGGGGACGAGGCCCAGCTCTGCCCCGGCGTGGTCGGCATCTGCGCCCGCCATCCCTCGCAACTCTACGAGGCCGCGCTCGAGGGACTGCTGCTCGGCGCCATCGTCCTCTGGGCCGCATGGCGTGGCGACTGGCTCCGCCGCCCAGGGCGCATCATGGGGACCTTCATCGCGGGCTATGGCATCGCGCGCTTCGTGGTCGAATTCTTCCGCCAGCCCGATGTGCAATTCATCACCGAGGGCAATCCCCTGGGCCTCGCCTGGCAGGTCGGCGGCTATGGCCTGACCCAGGGCCAGGCCCTCTCTTTGCCGATGATCGCCGCCGGGCTCTGGTTCTTCGCCCGGGCCCGCCACGTCCAGGGCTCCAAGTGACGGAGCTGGCCGAGATCCTGGCCGCCCGCATCCGGGCCGAAGGGCCCTTGCGGCTTTCCGACTACATGGCCGAATGCCTGCTGCACCCCACTCATGGCTATTACACCACCAGGCCGCCCTTCGGCGCCGAGGGCGATTTCATCACCGCCCCGGAAATCTCCCAGATGTTCGGCGAGCTCCTGGGCCTCTGCCTCGCGCAATCCTGGCTCGACCAGGGGGCCCCATCGCCCTTTACGCTCGCCGAAATCGGCCCGGGCCGAGGCACGCTGATGGCCGATATCCTGCGCGCCACCCGGGGCGTGCCGGGCTTTCACGCCGCCATGCGCCTGCGCCTGGTCGAGGCCTCGCCCCGCCTGCGCGCGCTTCAGGCCCAGGCGCTGAAGGGCTATGCGCCCGAGTGGTGCGAGATCGAGGCGCTTGAGGGGCCCCTCTTCCTGGTCGCCAACGAGTTCTTCGACGCCCTGCCGATCCGCCAGTTCCTGCGCACGGGCCCCGCCTGGCGCGAGCGCATGGTCGGGCTGGTCGAGGGCCGCCTGACCCTTGGCCTCGGCCCCGTCCTGCCGGTTCCGGAGCTCTCCCACCGCCTTGCCGACACGACCGACGGCCAGATCGTCGAGCTCTGCCCCCAGGCCCCCGGCATCCTCGCCCAGATCACCCCGCGCCTCGGCCTGGCGCTGATCCTCGACTACGGCGGCTGGCAGAGCCGAGGCGACACCTTCCAGGCCCTGCGCGCCCATAAACCCACCGACCCTTTCGCGGCGCCCGGAGAGGCCGATCTGACCGCCCATGTCGATTTCGCCGCCCTCGCCCAGGCCGCCCCCTGCGCCCATGCCTATACGACTCAAGGCGCGCTTCTGACCGCGCTTGGCATCGGCGCCCGCTCCGAAAGGCTGGCCCGCAACATGACCGGAGCCGCCCTGCAAAACCACCTCGCCGCCACGCAGCGCTTGACCGCGCCCTCGGAAATGGGGACGCTGTTCAAGGCGCTGGCCCTCTTTCCGGCCGGCGCCCCCCAGCCACCCGGGTTCCCCGATGCTTGAAATCCTGACCTCCGACGACATCACCGCGCGCCATGGTTTCTTCACCCGCAAGGGCGGGGCCTCCTCGGGGATATTCGCCGGGCTGAACTGCGGGCCGGGCTCCTCCGACATGGCCCAGGCCGTCGCCGTCAACCGCGCCCGCGTGGCCGAGGCCATGGGGCTGGCCTCCGAGGCGCTGGTCAGCCTGAACCAGACCCATTCCGCCGATGTCGTGACCCTGACCGCGCCGCCCCAGGGCCGCGTCTCGGCCGATGGCATGGTGACCGCGACCCCCGGGATCGGCCTTGGCATCCTGACCGCCGATTGCCAGCCGGTCCTGTTCTCCGACCCGAAAGCGGGCGTGATCGGCGCCGCCCATGCCGGTTGGCGCGGCACCCGCGATGGCGTGCTCGAGGCGACGCTCTCCGCCATGCAGGCCCTTGGCGCCCGGCTTCAGGATATCTCGGTCGTCATCGGCCCGACCATCAGCCAGGCCGCCTACGAGGTCGGGCCGGAGTTCTTCGAGACCTTCACCGACGACGACCGCGCCGCCGCGCGCTATTTCATCAACGGCAAGGGCGACCGGATGCTCTTCGACCTGCCGGGCTATGCCCTGGGGCGGCTGAGGGCTTCGGGCGTGGGTCAAGCCGCCTGGATCGGCCATTGCACCTATCGCGACCCAGAGCGATTCTACTCCTATCGCCGCACGACGCATCAGAAAGAGGCCGATTACGGCCGCCTGATCTCGGTCATCCGGCTTTAGATTCGGTCCAGGCCCCGGGGGAGCCCGCCGCCGCTTGGCCCGCGATCCCCTTCCCGGCCAGCATTTGCCGCAAGTTTGCCACAAACCCGCGCGGTCCCGGCCGCGCGGGTTACGCTTTGTTAAGCAATTTCAGGCGATTGTTCAGGGGAAAGCCAAACTCCCGCCCCATCGTTTCCGCCACGGAAATAATCGCAAACTGTCGTTTCGCCGCCCAAGACATGCCCCAAACGGGGGGCAGATTGTCTCCATGGTCGAAACGAAGAAAGGAACCTGAGATGAAAAAGGAACGCCGCTGGCTCAAGTCCGCCATCGCTGCCGCCAATGAGCCCCAGGTTGCGCTTCCCTGGGCCCGTGGCTCTCGTCGCCGCCCGGCCTCGATGATGCCCGCCGTTTCGCAACCCGCGCCGACGCCGGTTTCCCAACCGCAGGCTGTCGCCGCCCGCTGAATTTCCCCGGGGGTCCTCCCCCCGGGTCCTGCCGCAAGGCCTTGCCAGAGACTTTGCGGATCTCCTCCCTGTTGCTTCCCTCGTGCTTTTGCCTGCTGTGAGAGCATGTCCTTGGGGTCGGTTCGCCGACCCCATTTTTTTTGGCTTCAAGGGTTTGACGCCCAGGGCAGGGCTCCGCACCGCCAAGCCGCCCTTGGGCCTTTGGCTCCAAGGAAAACACCCAAGCCCCGGACTTGGCCTTTTCCGACCTCCGCCCCCGGCGATTCGCAGCTCCTTTGGCCCGATTCGCACCGATTGTGGCGGGATTGATCCCGGACGTTAACCAATAACCCCTGGCTAACCACCTTGTGGAAAACACGGACCCCAATGCGCCGCAGTTTTTGACAAGCTGCCCAGATTGCGCCAAATTCCGTCTTGTTGGATCCCACCGCGACAGGTGAGGGTGAAGGGGTAAGACCTGCAAAGGCGCCTCATCCTTGCTGCGGCCGTTACAAACGGAATGGGAAGGTTTCGGGGCGGTTTCCGTGGTCCTCTGCCACATGAAGGAAGCCGCCCTTTCCTTTTGCCGCAGCCGATCCGAAGTTCCGACCTTGGACCCGCTCCCCGCGCCCCGGGATGCCCCCGCCCAAGCGCCGCCGGACTTTTCTCCCCCGGGACTTTCTTTTGATCAAATTCCTTGCCATAACGGGGCATATTCCCAAGCCCCGGATGACCCCATGACCCTGATTGCCGGTATCGACCCCGCCCGACTGGAGGCTCTGCGCAGCCGTGAGGCCGCCCGTTTCGTGGCGGCGCATCCGAAATCGGCGGCGGCCCTGGCGCGCGGGGCGGGGAACTACCTGGACGGCGTGCCGCTGCATTGGATGAAGGACTGGCCGATGCCGCATCTGCCGGTGGTCGAAAGCGCCAAGGGGGCGCGGATCACCGATATCGACGGCCATACGATCCATGACTTCTGCCTGGGCGACACGGGGTCGATGTTCGGCCATTCTCCGCCCCCCGTGGCCCGCGCGATCAAGGCCCAGGCGGGCAGGGGGCTGACCTACATGCTGCCCTCCGAGGCCGCGCTGGAGGCCGGGCGGCTGCTGACCGCGACCTTCGGCGCCTTTGAATGGCAGATTGCGACGACCGCGACCGATGCCAACCGCTTTGCTCTGCGGGTGGCGCGGGCGGTGACGGGGCGGCCCAAGGTCCTGGTCTTTCACGGCTGCTATCACGGCACGGTGGATGACGCGATGGTCTGCCTTGAGAATGGCGTGACGGTCAACCGCCCCGGGCTTCTGGGCCAGGTGGCGGACCTCACCCAACTGGCCGTGGCGGCGGAGTTCAACGACCTGGCTTCCGTCGAGGCCGCGCTCAAGGCCGGAGATGTCGCCGCCATCCTGACCGAGCCGGTGATGACCAACTCCTGCATGGTCCTGCCCGCGCCGGGCTTCCATGAGGGGTTGCGGGCGCTGGCCACCCAGTATGGCGCGCTCTTGATCATCGACGAGACGCATACGATCTCCTCCGGCCATGGCGGCTATACGCGGGTGCATGGGCTCCAGCCCGATATCTTCGTCGTCGGCAAATGCGTGGCGGGGGGGATACCGACCTCGGTCTGGGGGCTGAACGCCGCCACCGCCGCGCGTTACCACAAGGCCAATGCGGCCCGCGCCTCGGGTCATTCCGGCATGGGGACGACGCTTTCGGCCAATCCGATGCAATTCGCCTGCCTGGAGGCGACCTTGTCCCAGGTCATGACGCCTGGGGCCTATGCCCATATGGAAAGCCTGGCCGAGACCCTGCAACAGGGCCTCTCCAAGGCCATCGCCCAGCACAATCTCCCCTGGCACGCGATCCGCGTCGGCGCCCGGGTGGAGTTCATCTGCGCCCCCGGACCCCTGAAGAACGGGACCGAGGCGGCGCTGGCCCATGTCCATGCCGTCGAAAGCGCCGTCCATGTCGCGCTCTTGAATCGCGGCTGCCTGATTGCGCCCTTCCACAACATGATGCTGATCTCGCCCGCCACGCGCGCCCCCCAGGTCCGCGCGCTGATCCGGGCCTTTGAAGAGGTGCTGGAGGCGCTGACATGAGAGCTGACCCTTCCGAGGCCCAGGCCTTCCTGGACGCAAATCCCCAGATCGAGGCCTTTGACCTCGTCCTGATCGACGCCAATGGCATCGCGCGCGGCAAGATCATCCGGCGGCACGAGCTGACGGGCGTCTATACCTCGGGCCGCCACCTGCCGATCTCGATCCTGGGGCTGGATGTGCTGGGTGAAGATGTCGACGAGACCGGCCTCGTCTGGGACCAGGGCGATGCCGACCGCCGCGCCTGGCCTTTGCCCGGCGGCTTGAAGGCGCTGCATGGGACCAACCGGGGCGAGGTCCAGGTCTCGCTTTACGAGCTGGACGGCGCGCCGATGACCAGCGATCCCCGGCATGCCCTGGCGGCCCAGGTCCAGGCCCTGGCCGCCGATGGCCTGCGGGCCAGTGGCGCTTTCGAGCTGGAGTTCTTCCTTCTGGAGCCCGAGCTTGGCCCCGATGGCAAGGTCGTGGCGGCGCGGGATGTGCTGGATGGCCGCACGGGGCGGCGGACCGATGTCTATTCGGTCGATGCCCTGCACGGCATGCTGCCCTTCCTCGACGACGTTTACGCAGCGGCCCGCCTGGCCGATCTTCCCGCCGAGACGGCGATTTCCGAATATGCCCCCGGCCAATTCGAACTGACCCTGCATTACCGCGACGACGTGCTCCAGGCGGCCGATGACCTGTGCCGGCTCAAGCGCATCGTCAGGGCGGCGGCGCGCAAACATGGGCGGCTCGCCTGTTTCATGGCCAAGCCGCATGAAGACCGTGCGGGCTCGGGGATGCATTTCCATGTCTCCCTGTGGGACGGCAAAAGGAACATCTTCGTCGAAGAGGTCGAGGGCGAGTGGAACGCAGCCCTGCGCCATGCCATCGGCGGGCTGGCCGCGACGATGGGCGAGGCCATGCTGGTCTTTGCCCCCCATGCCAATTCCTGGCGCCGCTTCGTCGGCAATTCCTATGCGCCGGTGAAGCCGACCTGGGGGGTGAACAACCGCTCGGTCGCCTTGCGCATTCCGGCGGGGGCCAAGGCGGGGCGGCGGATCGAACATCGGCCCTCGGGCGTCGATGCGAACCCCTATCTTGTGGCCACGGCCGTGCTTGCGGGGATCCGCAAGGGCCTGGCCGAGGGCATCGATCCAGGGCCCGAGACCACCGGCAACGGCTATGCCGAAAGCCCGGATGCGCCCGCCCTGCCGCGCGATTGGCGCGAGGCGATCGACATGGCAAGGGGCAGCACCTTTTTGAAGGAGGCCTTGGGCGAGGGGATGCACCGCACCTTCCTGGCCGTCATCGGGGCGGAATATGCCAGGGTGGCGCGCGAGGTCTCGGAGCTGGACCTCAAGCTTTACTTGCAGACCGTCTGAGCGCTGCGGCGATCAGGGCGGGGACGCGGGGGTCCAATCCCAGGGGCGGCAGGCAAAGCCCCTGGAAGCCCGCTTCTTGCAGGGCTTCGGGCAGGTCATCGGTGACATGGCCTCCCTCTGCCGCGAAGAAGGGCAGGCAGAGCGCGCCTGGGCCAAAGCCCTGGGCGCTGGCGATGAAGGGCGCTTCCTCGATGAAATAGGCCTCCGCCCGGGTGAAGCCTGCGGCGCACAGGCGGGCGGCGAGGCTTTCCGCCACCTCAGCAGGCGCGCGGGATCGGCCGGAGCCATGGGCTGCGATCAGCACGGGCGTGGTGGCGGGGCTTTGGCCGAGGCGCGCGGCGGCCTCGGTCGCCAGGGTCACTGCGAGGTCCTGGACCTCCTCAGCCAGACCGAAAGGGGCCAGGTGCTGCCAGTCCGCCCCGACCTCGGCCATGCGGCGGGGCAGTTCGGTCTTGGTGAACCAGCCGCCTGCCATGAACATCGGATAGACATAACCGGGTTCTGGATCCACCGCCCGGGCCAGCGCTCCGGGCAGGGCCAGGGTGGCGAAGCGGATGTCCCAGCCGGGCAGGTGACCCGCGACCTGGCAGGCAAGCTCTCCCAGTGCCGCCTGGGCGGGTTCGGGGTCCGAGGGCTGGCCATGGGCGACGAGGAGCGCTTTCATGTCAGGCAGATAGGGGACGGGGCGAGGGGGTCAAGGCGTGACCGGATAGGGCCAGGGCGCCTGGGAGAAGGTGCCGCCGTCGACGTAAAGCGTCTGGCCCGTGACGAAGGCCGCGGCCTCCGAGATGAAGAAGAGCATCGGCCCCACGAGGTCTTGCGGCGTGCCGATGCGGCGGAGGGGGGTGATGGGCGACCAGGTGGCGGCGTAGTCGCCGGATTCGGAGGCCGTGCGCTCGGTCGCGATGGCGCCGGGGGCGATGCAGTTGACGCGGATGCCGTGTGGCCCGAGTTCACTGGCGGCGACCTTGGTGAATTGCTCGATCCCGCCCTTGGAAGCGGTGTAATCGACAAGCCGCGGGAAGGCGTGCTTGTTGCAGCCAGAGCCGAGCGTGATGATCGAACCGCCATGGCCTGCGGCGATCATGGCTTTCGCCGCCGCTTGGGTGTTCAGGAAAGTCCCGCGCAGGTTCGTCGCCATGACGCGGTCCCATTGGTCGGCGCCCAGGTCCAGAAGCGAGGACCAGGTCTGGATGCCCGCGTTGCAGATCATCACCCGGGGGGCCTCTCCGGCCCAGTCAACTGCCTTGGCGTGGAAATCCGCGACCTGGGCGGGGTCTCCGGCGTCGGAATGCAGCGCAAGGCCGCCCACTTCGGCGGCGAGGTCAGTGGCCGCGTCCAGGTGGGTGAAGGCGACCTTGTAGCCCGCGCTCGCCAGTCCTTTGACGAGGTGGCTTCCGATGGCCGAGGTTCCGGCAGTGACGAGGGCAAGCATGGGGGTCTCCTTTCGCCGCAGGGTAGCTTTTGACGCCTGCGGGGGGAAGGGGGCGCTGCCCCCGGCCTGCGGCCTCCCCCGGGATATTTGGGCCAAGTGTGAAAGGGGGAAGGAAGAAAGGGAGTATTTGAGCCAAATTGAAAGCAGGGGGCCGGGGGCGGCAAGGGAGTATTTGGGCAAGCATGAAAGGGGCTTGAGTTCGGACGCCTGGCCGTCAGGATGGGGCCAAAGGAGAGCCCCATGACCCCAGTTGCTGACCGTCGTCCCCTGTATCCCTCGATCCCGGCTGGCCGCGAGGGGCGGCTGCGGGTGAGCGCCTTGCACGAGATTCGCTGGGAGGAGAGCGGCAATCCCTTGGGCAAGCCTGTGGTCGTGCTGCATGGGGGGCCGGGGTCGGGCGTGTCGGACTTCATCCGGCGCGGGCATGATCCGGCGCGCTATCGCATCATCTCTTTCGATCAGCGGGGCTGTGGCGGCTCGACGCCCTTTGCGGAGTTGGAGGGCAATACGACCTGGGACCTGGTGGCCGATATGGAGAAGTTGCGGGTCCACCTGGGGGTGGAGCGCTGGCAGGTGGTGGGGGGGTCGTGGGGGTCCACCCTGGCGCTGGTCTACGCGATCAGCCATCCTTCGCGGGTCACGGAGTTGGTCCTGCGCGGCATCTTCATGCTGCGGCAGGAGGAGGTGGACTGGTTCTATGAATGGGGCGGGGCGTCCTTCCTGTTTCCCGAGGCCTTTGCGGATTACGCGGCGGGGGTGAGCGGGCGCGGGTCGCTGGTGGCGGAATACCACCGGGTCCTGACCGGGCCCGACACGCCCGAGCGGCGCCGGGCCGCCATGGCCTGGACGCTGTGGGAGGCGCGGACGATTTCGCTCTTGCCCGACCCCAAGCGCGAGGCGGCCTGGGAGGATGACCGTTTCGCCCTGGCCTTCGCGCGGATCGAGAATCACTACTTCATGCATCGGGGCTTCTTCGACCGCGACGACTGGATCCTGGCCCATGCCGACCGGCTGAAGGACATCCCCGGGGTCATCATCCATGGCCGCTATGACGCCTGCACGCCGGTCAAGAACGCCGTCGATCTGGCTGCGGCCTGGCCCGAGGCGCGGTTGGTGATCATCGACGACGCGGGCCATACCGGGGTCGAACCCGGGATTGCCGATGCCATGGTGCGCGCCACCGATGCATTTGCCTGAAGAACGGGCAGGGCGCTCGCCGGGGGCAAAGGTTCTGTTGACATCTGCGTGAAGAAGTTGCCCAATCGGTCAGGAACCAAAGACGGGACTCATCCCGCGAAGATAAAATTCCAACGATGACAGGGAGTTGCTGATGACCTTTCTTCCTCTTGCCCGCAAGGCTGGGGCTGCTGCCCTCGCAGGGCTGCTGCTGACCGCGGCGCCGACCGCGCTTTTCGCGGAGACGCCTGCCGATACGCTCGTGGTGGCCTCGGCCATCGACGATATCGTGTCCCTGGACCCGGCCGAGGCCTATGAGTTCTCGGGCCTCGACATGGTCAACAACGTCTATGACGGGCTGGTGGAAATCAACCCGGTGACGCTGGAGCTGGAGCCGGGCCTGGCCGAAAGCTGGTCGGTGGCCGATGATGGCGTGACCTATACGTTCAAGATGAAGTCGGGCGTCACCTTTGCCTCGGGCAATCCGGTGACGGCGGATTCTGCCGCCTGGTCGCTGCAACGCGCGGTCAAGCTGAACAAGACCCCGGCCTTCATCCTGAACCAGTTCGGCTGGACGGCGGAGAATGTCGACAGCATGATCACCGCCTCGGGCGATGTGCTGACGATCAAGGTCGACAAGCCCTTCGCGCCGACCTTCCTCTACAACTGCCTGACCGCTGGCGTGGCCTCGATCGTCGATGCCGAGACGGTCAAGACCCATGACGTCGCGGGCGACATGGGCAACGAATGGCTGAAGTCGAACTCGGCCGGGACCGGGGCTTATGTCCTGGCCTCCTTCAAGCCCAACGAGGGCATGGTCCTGACCGCGCGTCCGGGCTACTGGCGCGGCGATGCCAAGATCGCCAATGTCTTCATCCAGCATATCCCCGAAGCCGCGACCGAGCGTCTGCAGCTGGAAAAGGGTGACATCGACGTGGCGCGCAGCCTGACGCCGACCGATGTCGAGGGCATGGCGGGCAATGCCGATGTCAAGATCCAGTCCGACGTGGGCGGCCAAGTCTACTACATGGCCTTCAACCAGAAGAACGAGAACTACAAGAACGCCAAGTTCCTCGATGCGATGCGCTGGGCCATCGACTACCAGGGCATGGCCGACACGATCATGAAGGGCGCGGTCATCCCGCACCAGGCCTTCCTGCCCAAGGGCTATCTCGGCGCGCTGGACGACCTGCCCTATAGCCTCGACCTGGAAAAGGCCAAGGCGCTTCTGGCGGAATCGGGGATCGAAAACCCGACGATCAAGCTCTCGGTCCGCAACTCGGCCGACCGGATCGACGTTGCGACCTCGATCCAGAACACCTTCGGCCAGGCGGGCATCAAGGTCGAGCTCGACGTGGGTGAGGGTGCCGATCAGCTGAAGGCCTACCGCGCCCGGACCCATGATGCGACGCTGCAGACCTGGGGCCCGGATTATCCTGATCCGAACACCAACTCCTCGACCTTCGCGGAAAACCCCGACAACTCGGACGAGGCCAACAACACGGGCTACCTGGCCTGGCGCAACGCCTATGACCCGGGCGAGATGACCGCCATGAGCCAGGCCGCCGTGATGGAGCGTGATCCCGCCAAGCGCGTCGAGATGTATGCCGAGATCCAGAAGAAGCACCGCGAGACCTCGCCCTTCATCCTGATGTTCCAGCAGGCGCGTCAGACCGGCCTGCGGGCCGGGGTCGAAGGCTTCTATACCGGTGGCGCGGTGGATGCCGCCGCCTACTGGCTGGCCACGAAGTAAAGGCATGGCGCCGTGGGGATGACCCACGGCGCCTTTCCCATGACCCCTTTCCTGAAGCAAACGGGCAAGACCCTGTTTTCGCTGGCCCTGACCTTTCTGGGCCTGCTGATCGTCACATTCATCATCGCCCGCGTGGTCCCGGTCGATCCGGTCACCGCCATCCTGGGCGAGCGCGCGACGGGCGAACAGATCGCCGAGATGCGGGCCAAGCTCGGCCTCGATGACCCGATCTGGAAGCAGTTCGGCATCTATCTCTGGGATGTGATTCATTTCGACCTCGGCACCTCGATCCGCACCCGCGAGCCGGTGCTGGAGGAGGTCGGCCGCTATTTCCCCGCCACCCTGGAATTGTCCACCCTCGCCACGATCTTCGGCGTCCTCTTCGGTGTCCCGGCGGGCGTGCTGGGCGCGACGCGGCCCGGGTCGGTCTTTGACCAGTTCACCAGGCTTTTCGGGTTGATCGGCTATTCGGTCCCCGTCTTTTGGCTGAGCCTCATCGGGCTTCTCTTGTTCTACGGCCAGTTGGGCTGGGTCGGCGGGCCGGGGCGGCTCGATAGCATGTATGACATGATGTATGACATGAAGGTCCCCGCCGTCACCCATATGATCCTGATCGACACGGCGCTGGCCGGAGAGTGGGACATGTGGAGGAACGCGGTGTCCCACATCATCCTGCCTGCGGGGATCCTCGCCTGGCTCTCGATGGCCTATATCTCGCGCATGACGCGGTCCTTCATGATGAATGAGATGGGGCAGGAATATATCACCACCGCCCGCGTCAAGGGCATGCCCGAGGGCCGCGTCATCTGGGTCCATGGGCTGCGCAACACGATGGTGCCGCTGATCACCGTGATTGCGCTCTCCTACGCCTATCTCCTGGAGGGCGCCGTCCTGACCGAGACGATCTTCGCCTGGCCGGGCCTTGGCCGCTACATCACCGACGCGCTCTTGATCGGCGACATGCCTGCCGTTCTGGGCGGCACCATCGTCGTGGGCGCCGTCTATATCGGGCTGAACATGCTCTCTGACATCCTGTACCGCCTGGCAGATCCGAGGGCCCGATGACCTGGAACGAATGGCTCCTTGACCCCAACCCCAAGTCCCGCGCCCAGTCCCGCGCGGGGCAGGCCTGGCTGCAATGGTTGCGCTTTCGGCGCAATCACCTGGCCATGGCGGGGCTTTTCATCACGCTCGCCCTGGTCCTGGCCGCGATCTTCGCGCCCTGGATCGCGCCGCATGACCCTATCGCGCAGTCTCTGGCCGACCGCTTGCAGCCGCCCCTGACCCCGGGCCACCTGATGGGCACGGATGATTTCGGCCGCGATATCCTCAGCCGCATCCTCTACGGCAGCCGCATCACGCTTTACATCGTGGGCCTGGTGATCCTGACCGCCCCCGTGGCTGGCCTGATCATCGGCACGGTGGCGGGCTATTTCGGCGGCTGGGTCGATGCGGTGCTCATGCGGATCACCGACATCTTCCTCGCCTTCCCCAAGCTGATCCTGGCGCTCGCCCTCGTCGCCGTCCTCGGCAAGGGGATGGAGAATGCCGTCCTCGCCATCGCCCTGACCTCCTGGCCGCCCTATGCAAGGGTCGCAAGGGCCGAGACCCTGACCGTCCGAAACTCCGACTACATCGCCGCCGTGAGGCTGCAAGGCGCGGGCGCCACGCGGATCATCTGGGGCCATGTCATGCCGATGTGCCTGCCCTCGGTGATTATCCGAGTCACCTTGGACATGGCAGGCATCATCCTGACCGCCGCGGGCCTGGGCTTCCTCGGCCTTGGCGTGCAGCCGCCGGACCCGGAATGGGGCGTCATGATCTCCGCCGGCCGCAAGTTCCTGTTCGAGCAATGGTGGGTCGCCACCATGCCCGGCCTTGCGATCTTCCTGGTCTCATTGGGCTTCAACCTGATGGGAGACGGCCTCCGCGACGTCCTCGACCCCAAGGGGGCGCGATGACCCTGCTGTCCGTCGAAAACCTGCGGGTGACCTTCGACACCGAGACCGGCCCGGTCCAGGCCGTGCGCGGCGTGTCATTCTCCCTGGGCCGTGAGCGGCTGGGGATCGTCGGCGAAAGCGGCTCTGGCAAGACCATGACGGGCCGCTCGGTCCTGCGCCTGATCCGCCCCCCGGGCCGGATCGAGGCCGATGCGATGGTCTTCGACGGCCAGGACCTGATGCGCCTGCCCGAGCCGCAGATGCGCGCCCTCCGCGGGCGGCGGATCGCCATGGTCATGCAGGACCCCAAATTCTCCCTGAACCCGGTGATGAAAGTGGGCGCGCAGCTGACCGAGGGGCTCCGCCAACGCGACCGCATGTCGGCGAAGGAAGCCCGCACCAAGGCCCTCGCCGCCCTCGAGGCCGTCCAAATCCGCGACCCCGAGCGCGTCATGGAAGCCTGGCCGCATGAGCTTTCCGGCGGCATGGGTCAGCGCGTGATGATCGCGATGATGCTGATCCCCGAGCCCGACCTGCTGATCGCCGACGAACCCACCTCGGCCCTCGATGTCACCGTCCAGGCCGAGGTCCTGTCCATCCTCGACAACCTGGTCAAGACCCGTGGCATGGGGCTGATCTTCATCTCCCACGACCTGCGCCTCGTCTCACGCTTCTGCGACCGGGTGCTGGTCATGTACAAGGGCCGCGTGGTCGAGGAGCTCGCCGCCCGCGACCTGATGCAGGCCCGGCACCCCTATACGCAAGGGTTGCTGAACTGCCTGCCCAGGATCGGAGGGCCCCGCACCCCCCTCCCCGCCCTGGACCGCTCTGCCGCATGGGCGAAAGAATGATCGAGATCGACAACCTCTCCGTTACCTTCCAAGCCTCCGGCCGCGTGGTTCGCGCGGTGGAAAACGTCTCCCTCTCCGTCGCCGAGCAAGAGAGCTTCGGTCTGGTCGGAGAATCCGGCTCCGGCAAATCGACCATCCTGCGGGCCATCTGCGGCCTCGCCCCCATCTCTGGCGGCTCCATCAAGATCGATGGCAAGCCCGTGACGCCGCAAACCAAGGCATTCGCCCGCCAGGTCCAGATGGTCTTCCAGGACCCCTATGCCTCGCTCCACCCCCGCCACACGATCGACAGCGTGCTGTCCGAGCCGCTTGCGATCCACGGGATCAAGAACACCGACACCCGCATCGAACAGGCCCTGACCGATGTGGGCCTTCCCCCCGCCTTCCGCTTCCGCTTCCCCCACCAGCTCTCGGGCGGTCAACGTCAGCGCGTCGCCATCGCCCGCGCCCTGATGCTGGAGCCGCGCATCCTCCTCCTCGACGAGCCCACCTCGGCATTGGACGCCTCGGTCCAGGCCGAGACCCTGAACCTCCTGACCCGCCTCCGCGAAACCCGGGGCCTCACCTTCCTCATGGTCTCCCATGACCTCGCCGTCATCGACCACATGTGCGACCGCATCCTCGTCATGCAGCACGGAAAAGCGGTCGAGACCCTGACCCGCGAGGCCCTGGCCGCCGCCGAGATGACCACCGACTACGCCCGCGCCCTCTTCACCGCCTCGGCCGACCGGATGCTGGCGTGACCCCTCTGGACACTCAAATTCATCTTTTCATAAATATCCCGCAGGGGTCCGGGGACGCGAAGTCCCCGGCGCTATCAAGGAGAGCCCATGTTTCCGGTTTTCGACGGCCATAACGACATCCTCCTGCGGCTCTACAACGCCCCCGAAAAGCGGGAAGCAATCTGGCTGACGGGGGAGGGCAAGGGACATCTCGACCTGCCCCGGATGAAGAAGGGCGGCTTCGCGGGCGGCTTCTTCGCCATCTATATCCCCTCGCCGCATGACGACGACGGCATCGACTATCAGCAGTTGATGGAGAACCCGCCCTTCCTCCTGCCGCTCCCCGCCCTCATCCCGGCCTCCGAGGCGCTGCCGGTGGCCTGGGCCATGGCCAACCACTTCCTCTGGATGGAGCGCGCCAGTGCCGGCGCCTTCAAGCTGGTGCGGAGCGTGGCCGAGATCCGCGCCAATATGGCGCAGGGAGTGATCTCGGGCATTCTGCACATGGAGGGCGCCGAGGCCATCGGCCCCGACCTCGACGCGCTGCATGCGTTCCACGCCATGGGCCTGCGCTCGCTGGGCCCGGTCTGGTCGCGGCCCACGGTCTTTGGCCATGGCGTGCCCTTTGCCTTCCCCTCGACCCCCGACACGGGTGCGGGCTTGACCGAGGCGGGCAAGCGCCTGGTCCGCGAATGCAATGCGCTGAAGATCATGGTCGACCTGAGCCATATCAACGAAAAGGGCTTCGACGATGTGGCGGCGATCTCGGATGCGCCGCTCGTCGCCACCCATTCCAACGCCCATGCGGTGACCCAGTCGTCCCGCAACCTGACCGACCGCCAGCTTGCGGTGATCGCCGAGAGCGGCGGCATGGTGGGGCTGAACTACGCCACCTCTTTCCTGCGCCGCGATGGCAAGCAATCGGCCGATATGGACTGGACCGATGTGCTGGCCCACCTGGACCATCTGCTTGCGAAGCTGGGCGAGGATCACGTGGGCCTCGGGAGCGATTTCGACGGCGCGACCATCCCGCAGGGGATCGGCGACGTGACGGGTCAGCCCGCGCTGCAACAGGCCATGCTGGACCATGGTTATGGCGAAGCGCTGGTGAAAAAGATCAGCTCCGAGAACTGGTTGCGGCTTCTGGAGCGGACCTGGGGGGCGTGAGGGCGTCGAGGTTCCCGCCTGCGCGGGAACAGCGCGGCGCTGCGGTCAGTCGGTCACCCGGGCCTCGACCGAGATGCGATCCAGCTCGACCCCTTCGCGGGTCAGGGTGACCGTGCCACGATAGTCTCCTGGCGCCGCGTCGATCTTGCGGCCCTGCGCGCGGAAGGCCCGGGCCTGGGGTTTTTCCAGAACGGCCTCGCCTTGATACACTGCACCTTCGGGACCCTGCAGGTCAAAGGTCAGCACATCGCCCGGCCTTGCGCCAAAGACCTCGCCCCAGATCACCAGGGCCCCGGCATGGGCCCTGGGCCCGGGCAGGGCGCCCGCCTTGACCGCTTCGTAATCGGGGATCGCGTCGGCAATGCCCGCCTGGACCAGACCCGCAGGGACATAGGGCAGGGGATCGGCCCAAAGCGCCTCGGCCGGGCCGCAGGTCGCGGCCTGGGAGAAGGGATCGATGGGTTTCCCGCCCCGGCGGAGGGTCAGGTGCAGATGCGGGAAATCGGCATTGCCCGACTGCCCGATGAGGCCGAGCGGAGTTCCCGTCTCGACGACCTGGCCCTTTTGCACCAGGACCGACCCCTCGCGCAGGTGGCAATATTGCTCTTGGCCCAGGGCGCTTTCGATCAGCACGCCATTGCCGCAATCCTGGCCCTCGGGGAAGGGGGCGGCGTCGGGGACCCCGTCGCGGATGCCCTTGACGACGCCGGGCAGGGCGGCGGTCACGGTGACGCCCCGGGCCATCTCCGCCCGGTTGGCGATGGCGATATCGGTGCCGTCGTGGCCGTCGTAAGAGAGGCTGCCGCAGCCGTAATCCTGCACCCCGGCTCCCGGATCGCGGTCGACATAATGCTGGATGAAGCAGGTCTCGCCCAGGGTGCAATCGACCGGAAAGGCCAGCGCCTCGGCCTGGGCAAGGCCGGGCAGGGCGCCCCAGGTCACCAACGCAAAGGCGCCCCCGCGCAGGCGGGGGCCTCTTGCGGCGCAGAAAAAGGCCCCCGCTTTCACGAGGGCCCCAATCCTGCTCATTCCGCCGTCAACAAGGGCGGCTTCTGACCGGTCAGGCGGGGCTTGCCCGGCTCTTCATAAGTCAGGTGGATCATGTCGTCCTTGACGCCGACATGGACCAGGCCACCCTTGGTGAGCTTGCCGAAGAGCAGCTCCTCGGCCAGCGGCTTCTTGATATGCTCCTGGATCACGCGGCCGAGCGGTCGCGCGCCCATCTTGTCGTCATAGCCCTTGTCGCCCAGCCAATCGGCGGCTGCGGGCGAAAGGTCGATATGGACGCCACGGTCCAGAAGCTGCGCCTCCAGCTGCATGACGAACTTCTCGACGACCGAGCGGATGATTTCCTTGCCAAGCGCGCGGAAGGAGATGACGGCGTCCAGGCGGTTGCGGAACTCGGGCGTGAAGATGCGCTCGATGGCGGCGGTGTCTTCGCCCTGGCGCTTTTCGCGGCCGAAACCGATGGCGGCCTTCTGCATGTCGGACGCGCCCGCATTGGTCGTCAGGATCAGGACGACGTTGCGGAAATCGACCTGGCGGCCGTTGTGATCGGTCAGCTTGCCGTGGTCCATCACCTGCAGAAGGATGTTGTAGACATCCGGGTGCGCCTTTTCGATCTCGTCGAGCAGAAGCACGCAGTGCGGGTGCTGATCGACGCCATCGGTCAGCATGCCGCCCTGGTCAAAGCCGACATAGCCCGGAGGGGCGCCGATCAGACGCGAGACCGCATGCTTCTCCATATACTCCGACATGTCGAAGCGCAGGAGTTCGACGCCCAGAATCGAGGCCAGTTGCTTGGCGACTTCCGTCTTGCCGACACCGGTCGGGCCCGCAAAGAGATAGTTGCCGATGGGCTTTTCAGGCTCGCGCAGGCCGGCCCGCGCCAGTTTGATCGCGGAGGACAGGGCCTCGATCGCACTGTCCTGGCCGAAGACCACGCGCTTGAGGTTCTTTTCCAGGTCGCGCAGCACTTCCGCATCGTCTTTCGACACCGACTTCGGGGGGATGCGGGCGATCTTGGCGACGACGGCCTCGATTTCCTTTTGACCGATGGTCTTGCGACGCTTCGACTCCGACAGCAGGTGCTGCGCCGCCCCCGCCTCGTCGATCACGTCGATCGCCTTGTCGGGCAGCTTGCGGTCGTGGATGTAGCGCGCGGACAGTTCCACCGCCGCCTTGATGGCGTCATGGGTATAGCGCAGGTCGTGGTGCTCTTCGAAATAGGGCTTCAGACCCATCAGGATCTTGACCGAATCCTCGACCGAGGGCTCGTTCACGTCGATCTTCTGGAACCGGCGGGAGAGCGCCCGGTCCTTTTCGAAGTGCTGGCGGAACTCTTTATACGTGGTCGAGCCCATGCAGCGCAGCTTGCCGCCCTGCAAGGCGGGCTTCAGGAGGTTCGAGGCATCCATCGCCCCGCCAGAGGTCGCGCCCGCGCCGATCACGGTATGGATCTCATCGATGAAGAGGATGGCATCGGGATGCTCCTCCATCTCCTTGACCACGGCCTTCAGACGCTCTTCGAAGTCGCCGCGATAGCGGGTGCCCGCCAGAAGCGCGCCCATATCCAGCGAGAAAATGGTCGCCCCGGCCAGGATCTCCGGCGTCTGGCCGTCGATGATCTTCTTGGCCAGGCCTTCCGCGATGGCGGTCTTGCCCACGCCGGGGTCACCCACCAGCAGGGGATTGTTCTTGCGCCGGCGGCAGAGGACCTGGATCGCGCGTTCCACCTCGGCCTCGCGGCCGATCAGAGGGTCAACGTCGCCCTTCAAAGCCTTGTCGTTCAGGTCGACGCAATATTTCGACAGCGCCGATTCCTTCTCCGCCCCGGCCTCGGCCTTGGGCGTCTCGTGATGCGGTTCCTCGGCGCCGGTCACCGGGCGCGCCTCGCCGAAGGAGGGGTTCTTCGCCACGCCATGGGCGATGAAATTGACCGCGTCATAGCGGGTCATGTCCTGCTCTTGCAGGAAGTAGGCGGCATTCGACTCGCGTTCGGCGAAGATCGCGACCAGGACATTGGCCCCGGTCACCTCGGTCCGGCCCGAGGACTGCACATGGATCGCCGCGCGCTGGATGACGCGCTGGAAGGCGGCAGTGGGAACGGCCTCTGACCCTTCGACATCCGTCACAAGGGTCGAGAGGTCGTCATCGATGAATTCGGTCAGCGTCTTGCGCAGCGCGTCCAGATCGACCGAGCAGGCCTTCATCACGCGGGAGGCGTCGGGTTCGTCGATCAAGGCCAGCAGGAGATGCTCCAGCGTGGCGAGTTCGTGGCGGCGGGCATTGGCCAGAGCCAGCGCGCCATGGATGGCCTGTTCTAGGGTCGTCGAGAATGTCGGCACCGTTTCGTGCTCCTGTCCTGCAGGTCGTCAGGCTGGGGCGGGCATCGCCCCGGGCCTGTCTTCGACCGTGGCCTCATACTCTTAAGGATCGGTTTTTAGCGCGCCACTTCAAGTGCTATTTCTGGGGAAAACTGCCGGAAGGCCCGATGGGTCACAAAATGTGATGATGACCGCCCCCCCGCGGCCTAGAACTTGTCCTTCCGCGCGCGAATTTCGGCAAAGGCCTCGACGTCGGAGGTCTTCCCGATTGCGGCTTTCAACAGGGGCGCGCGCAGGAAAGGGTTGGTCGCCTTCTCCAGCGCCAGGGTCGAGGGCACGGTGGGCTCGGCCATGGCATTGGCGCGGGCGGTGGCCGCGATCCGGGCGGCAAGCGCCGTGTTGTCGGGGTCCACCGTCGCTGCAAAGCGCAGGTTGGAGGCGGTGTATTCATGGCCCGAACAGATCAGCGTGTCATCGGGCAGGGCGGCCAGCTTTTGCAGGCTCTCCCACATCACGGCCGGAGAGCCTTCAAACAGCCGCCCGCAGCCGCCTGCCATCAGGCTGTCGGCGGTAAAGCACATCCCCGGGAAGGAAAAGGCGATATGTCCCATCGTATGGCCCGAAACGTCCAGGACCACGCCCTCGACACCGCCGATGGTCACCCGGTCGCCCTCGGCCAGCGCGCGGTCAAGGCGGGGCAGGCGGGCAGAGTCGGCCCGCGCGCCCAGAACCATGGCCCCCGTCGCCTCGACCAGCGCTGCCACGCCCTGGACATGGTCGGCATGGTGATGGGTCAGAAGGATCATCCCCAGCTTCCAGCCGCGCTCTTGCAGGGCCTCGATCACTGGAATGGCGTCGGGCACATCGATGCAGGCGCATTGGCCCGTCTCGGGATCGCGGATCAGGAAGGCGTAATTGTCCTTGAGACAGGGGATCGTGACGAGGTCGAGCATGGGCATTCCACCGGCAATGAGACTGTGCCACTGTGACCGCGAAAGGACCGGGGGACAATGCATCTCGATGTCGTCGATCTGCGCAACTTTTACTACCGCACGGCCCTGGGTCGCGTGGCGCAAAGGGGCATCCGCGAGCGCGTGACCGAACTTTGGCCGCCCCTGCCGGGCCAGACCGTGGCGGGCTATGGCTTTGCCGTGCCGCTGTTGCGCCCCTACCTGGCCGAGGCGCGGCGGGTGATCGGGCTCATGCCGGGGCCGCAGGGGGTCATGCCCTGGCCCTTTGGCGAGGCCAATGTCTCGGTCCTGTGCGAGGATGGCGCCTGGCCCTTGGCCACCGGCTTTGTCGACCGGCTGATCGTGATGCATGGGCTGGAGACCTCGGACGACCCGGCCCTGGTGCTGGAAGAGGCGCATCGGGTGATCGGCCCCGGGGGGCGGGTGCTCTTCATCGTGCCCAACCGCATGGGGCTCTGGTCGCGCGGCGACGGCACGCCCTTTGGCCATGGCCGTCCCTATTCCATCGGCCAGATGGAGGCCGAGCTGAAGCGCCACGGTTTCACCCCCGAACGCGCCATGACGGCGCTCTTCTCGCCGCCCTCGGTCTCGCGCTTCTGGCTGCGGACCTCGAACTTCTGGGAGTGGATGGGGCGGCGCGCGCCCTGGCTGGCGGGGGGGGTCCTGATGGTCGAGGCCTCCAAGCAGGTTTTCCAGCCGACGCGGGGGGGAATCGGGGCCATCGTGCGCCGCCCGCTGAGGGCGCTGGAGGGGCTTCCGGCGCCCGCCCCGGTGCCGCGCCGGGGGGCGGAAACCGAGGCTTTGCCGCATCACGAGGGCGTTACGGGGGCGTGACGCGCGGCCCTTTCGCATCTGCGGCAAAAGACCCTTACCGAAGCCTTACTTCACGCGGGATTCTTGGTTGCGGGGTGGCAGTCGCTCTGCTATGCACCCCCCAACTTTGACAAGACGCAGACAATAGTGTGCGCCAACGGTGGCACATGGTCGCAAGCCCATGTGTCCAGACAGCGGAAGGGTTGACGTGTCCGAAACAGCATCCATCTCGCTCAGCATCGCCGGGCGCTATGCCCAGGCTCTGTTCGAACTGGCCAAGGAAGAGGGCGCGCTGACAGCCCTTGAGGCCGACGCCAACGCCCTGGGCGTGGTCCTTGCCGAAAGCCCCGAGCTGAACGGCGTGATCCATTCTCCGGTCATCGGTCGTGATGAGCAAACCGCCGCGCTGAACGCCGTGGCCGCTGCCATGGGGCTGCATGCGCTGACCCGGCAGACCATCGCCCTGATGGCGCAAAAGCGCCGACTTTTCGTCCTGCCGCAACTGGTCTCCGACCTCAAGGCGCGGATTTCGACCGAGAAGGGCGAAGTGACTGCCGAAGTGACCTCTGCCGTGGCCCTGTCGCCCGCGCAGGCCGAGGCGCTGACCGCCGCCATCAAGGCCAAGACCGGCCGCGATGTGAAACTGAATGCTGCCGTCGATGGGTCTCTCATCGGTGGCCTCGTCGTCAAGCTGGGCTCGACCATGGTCGACACCTCGATCAAGGCCAAGCTCGCCGCACTCCAGAATGCAATGAAAGAGGTTGGGTAATGGGAATCCAGGCTGCTGAGATCTCTGCGATCCTGAAGGCGCAGATCAAGAACTTCGGTCAGGATGCCGAAGTTGCCGAAGTGGGTCGCGTTCTGTCCGTCGGTGACGGCATCGCCCGCGTTCACGGGCTGGACAATGTCCAGGCCGGTGAAATGGTGGAATTCCCCGGCGGTATCCGCGGCATGGCGCTGAACCTCGAAGTCGACAACGTCGGCGTCGTGATCTTCGGCTCCGACCAGGACATCAAGGAAGGCGACACCGTCAAGCGCACCAAGTCCATCGTGGACGTGCCCGCCGGTGACGGCCTCTTGGGCCGCGTCGTGGACGCCCTTGGCAACCCGATCGACGGCAAGGGCCCCATCGTCGCCTCCGAGCGCCGCGTGGCCGACGTCAAGGCCCCGGGGATCATCCCCCGCCAGTCCGTGCACGAGCCCATGGCCACCGGCCTCAAGGCCGTTGACGCCATGATCCCGATCGGCCGTGGCCAGCGCGAGCTGATCATCGGCGACCGTCAGACCGGCAAGACCGCCGTGGCGCTCGACGCGATCCTGAACCAGAAGTCCTATAACGACGCCGCTGGCTCGGACGAATCCAAGAAGCTTTATTGCATCTATGTCGCCATCGGGCAAAAGCGCTCGACCGTGGCGCAGCTGGTGAAGAAGCTGGAAGAGACCGGCGCGATGGCTTACACCGTCGTCGTGGCCGCGACCGCTTCGGACCCCGCTCCGATGCAGTTCCTGGCCCCCTTCGCCGCCACCGCCATGGGCGAATACTTCCGCGACAATGGCCGTCACGCCCTGATGATCTACGATGACCTGTCCAAGCAGGCCGTGGCTTACCGTCAGATGTCGCTCCTGCTGCGCCGCCCGCCGGGCCGCGAAGCCTATCCGGGCGACGTCTTCTATCTGCACTCGCGCCTGCTGGAGCGTTCGGCCAAGCTGAATGCCGACTTCGGTTCGGGCTCGCTGACGGCTCTGCCGGTCATCGAAACCCAGGGCGGCGACATCTCGGCCTTCATTCCGACGAACGTGATCTCGATCACCGACGGCCAGATCTTCCTGGAATCGGAACTCTTCTACCAGGGCATCCGTCCCGCCGTGAACACCGGTCTGTCGGTGTCCCGCGTGGGCTCCTCGGCCCAGACCAACTCGATGAAGACCGTGGCCGGTCCGGTGAAACTGTCGCTCGCCCAGTATCGCGAGATGGCGGCCTTCGCCCAGTTCGGCTCTGACCTCGACGCCTCGACCCAGGCTCTCCTGAACCGTGGCGCCCGTCTGACCGAGCTGATGAAGCAGCCGCAATACTCGCCGCTGACCAACGCGGAAATCGTCTGCGTGATCTATGCGGGCACCGCGGGCTTCCTCGACAAGGTCGGTGTGAAGGACGTCGGTCGCTTCGAAGCGGGCCTCCTGAATTACCTGCGCACCACGCGCAAGGACATCCTGGAGTGGCTGACCTCGTCCGACCCGAAGATCAAGGGCGCCGACGAAGCGAAGCTGAAGGAAGCCATCGCCGCGTTCGCCAAAGACTTCGCTTGATCCTGAAAGGACAGGGACATGCCCAGCCTTAAGGACCTAAAAAACCGTATCGGAAGCGTGAAGAACACGCGGAAGATCACCAAGGCCATGCAGATGGTCGCCGCGGCCAAGCTGCGGCGCGCCCAGGACTCCGCCGAAGCCGCCCGGCCCTATGCCGATCGGATGAACGCGGTCATGGGCGCTCTGGCCGCTTCGGTCGGGACGGGTGACGGGGCTCCGAAGCTCCTCGCCGGTTCGGGCGCGGACAAGGTGCATCTCCTGGTCGTCATGACCTCCGAGCGCGGCCTTTGCGGCGGCTTCAACACCACGATCGTCCGGCTTGCCCGGGCCAAGGTCGCGGAGTTGCTGGCTGCCGGCAAGACGGTGAAGATCCTCACCGTCGGCAAGAAGGGCCGCGAGCAGATGAAGCGCGACTATGGCCAATACTATGTTGGCCATGTCGACCTGACGGCCGTGAAGCGCGTGGGCTATGCCGACGCCCTGGGCATCGCCCGGGACGTCATCGCCCGGTTCGAACATGGCGAGGCCGATGTGGTCACGCTGTTCTACAACCGCTTCCAATCGGTGATCAGCCAGATCCCGACGGCTCAACAGGTGATCCCTGCGGTCTTCGAAGGGGCGGAAACCACCGCCTCCTACGACTACGAACCCGGCGAAGAGGCCATCCTGGCCGACCTTCTGCCGCGCAACGTGGCGACCCAGGTCTTTACCGCGCTCCTTGAAAACGCCGCCTCCGAACAGGGCGCGCGGATGTCCGCCATGGACAACGCGACCCGCAACGCAGGCGACATGATCAACAAGCTGACGGTTGTGTACAACCGCTCGCGTCAGGCTGCGATCACCAAGGAACTCATCGAAATCATTTCGGGCGCCGAGGCGCTCTGATAACCGGAGACACGAAATATGGCTCAAGGTAAGGTCACTCAGGTCATCGGCGCCGTCGTGGACGTGCAGTTCGATGGCGCCCTTCCCGCAATTCTGAACGCGGTGAACACCGACAACAACGGCAAGAAGCTGGTGATGGAAGTCGCCCAGCATCTTGGCGAGAACACCGTGCGCTGCATCGCCATGGACGCGACCGAAGGTCTCGTGCGCGGCGCCGTGGTCGTGGACACCGGCGCCCCGATCACCGTTCCGGTGGGCGACGCGACGCTGGGCCGCATCCTGAACGTCATCGGCGAGCCGGTGGACGAAAAGGGCCCGGTTGACGGCACGCTGACCCGCGCCATCCACCAAAAGGCCCCGGACTTCGCGGCGCAGGCCACCGAGTCTCTGGTTCTGGAAACCGGGATCAAGGTCATCGACCTCCTGGCTCCCTATGCCAAGGGCGGCAAGATCGGCCTCTTCGGCGGCGCGGGCGTGGGCAAGACGGTTCTGATCATGGAACTGATCAACAACATCGCCAAGGTGCACTCGGGTTACTCCGTGTTCGCCGGCGTGGGTGAGCGGACCCGTGAAGGGAACGACCTCTACCACGAAATGATCGAATCGGGCGTTATCAAGATCGACGACCTGGCGGCCTCGAAAGTGGCGCTGGTCTATGGTCAGATGAACGAGCCGCCGGGCGCCCGTGCCCGCGTCGCCCTGACCGGTCTGACGCTGGCCGAGCAGTTCCGCGACCAGTCCGGCACCGACGTTCTGTTCTTCGTGGACAACATCTTCCGCTTTACCCAGGCCGGTTCGGAAGTGTCGGCTCTTCTGGGCCGTATCCCCTCCGCCGTGGGCTATCAGCCGACGCTGGCCACCGACATGGGCGCCCTGCAGGAGCGCATCACCTCGACGAAGAATGGCTCGATCACCTCGGTGCAGGCCATCTACGTTCCGGCCGACGACTTGACCGACCCCGCGCCGGCCACCTCGTTCGCCCACCTCGACGCCACGACCGTTCTGTCGCGTGCGATCTCGGAGCTTGGCATCTACCCGGCCGTGGACCCGCTGGACTCGTCCTCGCGTCTTCTGGACCCGGCCGTGATCGGGCAAGAGCACTATGACGTGGCCCGTTCGGTGCAGGGCATCCTGCAACGCTACAAGTCGCTGCAAGACATCATCGCCATCCTCGGGATGGACGAACTGTCGGAAGAGGACAAGCTGACCGTGGCCCGCGCCCGGAAGATCCAGCGCTTCCTCTCGCAGCCCTTCGACGTGGCGAAGGTCTTCACCGGTTCGGACGGCGTCCAGGTGCCGCTGGCCGTCACCATCGCCTCCTTCAAGGCGGTTGTGGCTGGCGAATATGACCACCTCCCCGAAGCGGCCTTCTACATGGTCGGCGGCATCGAGGAAGTGAAGGCCAAGGCCGCCAAACTGGCCGCAGCGGCCGCCTGACATGGCCATTCCGGTGGGAAAAACGGGCAAGGACATCGCCTTCTCCCGCGAGACCCACCGGGAAGCCACCCATGCCCCGAACCGCGCCTATCTTGCGGAATATGTCCGCAAGAACGGCGTCGGGGCAGAGATCGGGGTCTTTTGGGCGCATTTCTCGGAAGTGATCCTGAAGACCTTCGCCCCGGCCAAGTTCTACCTGGTCGACCCCTACCACCGGCTGCATGGCGAGACCTATCCCGCCTGGGGCCCCTATACCGACAAGGGCCGTCTGCGCGTCGCCGAGACGCTGGATGCGGCAAAGGCGGTCAGGGATTCGGCGCCGGATGTGGTCGAGCTGCGGGAACAATTCTCGACCGAGTTCCTGGCAGAGATGCCTGTGGAAAGTCTCGATTGGGTCTACCTGGACGCGGGCCACAAATACGAGATGGTCAGGGACGACCTTGCCGCGATCCTGCCCCGGCTGAAACCCGATGGGGTGATCCTGGGCGACGACTACTTCGCCGATCCGAATTCCGCTCATGGCGGGGTCAAGCAGGCGGTGGACGAATTCGCAAAGGCCCAGGGGTTCGAGCTGATCGTCGGGAAATACTGTCAATACGTCTTGCGCCGACCTGCGGCGCAGACGGCATGAATGGAGCAATAGATGCAAGTCGACATCGTCACGCCCGAGCGCCGTCTGCTCTCGATGGCCGCCAACGAAATCCAGATCCCCGGCGCCGAGGGTGACCTGACCGCCATGGCCGGCCATGCGCCCGCCATGATCGGCCTGCGCCCCGGCATCCTGCGTGCCAAGGACGGCTCGGGCGAGAAGGCCTATGTCGTCACCGGCGGCTTTGCCGAAGTCAGCGCGACCTCGGTCACGATCCTGGCCGAAATGGCGATCCCGGTCGAGGAAGCCACGCCTGCGGTGCTGGACAAGCTTCTGTCCGATGCCTCCGAGGCCGCTGCGGTCAACCCGTCCAAGGATGCCGCCGACAAGGCCTTTGCCGATCTGGCCGCGATCAAGGCCGCGCTTTCGGGCCACTGAACCCGAAAATCCGCGAAAAGCCCTGCCACGTGCAGGGCTTTTTTGTTTCTTGACCTTTTGTTGACGAACTTTTGGGATATCTTCGCGCAAAAGGCGAGTGGGCGATGAAGCGGATTACTTCGGGAAAGTTGG
This sequence comes from Stagnihabitans tardus, assembly GCF_009925085.1. GTDB lineage: Bacteria > Pseudomonadota > Alphaproteobacteria > Rhodobacterales > Rhodobacteraceae > Stagnihabitans > Stagnihabitans tardus. The sequence goes on from NZ_JAABNR010000010.1 coordinate 128,520, forward strand.
GTGTCGTTCAGGGCAGCAAGGTCATGTTCTCGGACTTTGCCGATGGCGGCCCGATGTGGACCGGGCAGGGGGAGCGTCAAAGCCGCCACTCTGTCGTCTTCAAGGAGTCCTTCCGCGAGGCACCTGCCGTCATGGTGGGGCTGGCCATGTGGGACATCGACCACAAGAGTACCTCGCGCGGCGACCTGGTGGCCGAGAATGTGACACGCAAGGGCTTCGACCTGGTCTTCCGCACCTGGGGCGACACCCGCGTCGCCCGCATCCGCGCCGACTGGACCGCGATCGGCGCCATGCGGGATGACGACGACTGGGAAATCGAGTGAAGGTTGCCCGGGCCAGACCCCGGGGCTCGCCTCAGCGGTTGTACATGCCCTCATAGATCGGGACAAGGGTCTCGGTCTCGAAGAGTGAGGAGACCGACGTTCCGTTCCAGATGTTCAGGATGGCCTGGGCGAACATCGGCGCGGTCGGCACGATGCGGATATTGGGGCAGTTCTTCACCGCGTCGGTGGGTTCGATGGAATCCGTGATCACCAGCGACTTCATCACCGATTTCGAGACACGTTCGACCGCCGGGCCCGACAGGACGCCGTGGGTGATATAGGAATGGACCTCGGTGGCGCCATTCTCGATCAGGACCTCGGCGGCTTTGCACAAAGTGCCGGCCGTGTCGCAGATGTCATCGACGATGATGCATTTCTTGCCTTCGACATTGCCGATGACCGTCATGCCCGCGACCTCACCGGCCTTTTCGCGGCGCTTGTCCACGATGGCGAGCGGCGCGCCGATGCGCTTGGCCAGCTCCCGCGCCCGGGCCACGCCGCCGACATCGGGCGACACGACCATGACGTCATGCAGCTGCGCCTTGAAGTGGTGCTCGATATCCAGCGCAAAGACCGGCGAGGCATAGAGGTTGTCCACCGGGATGTCGAAGAAGCCCTGGATCTGCGCCGCATGCAGGTCCAGCGTCAGGACCCGGTCGATGCCCGCTTCGGTGATCAGGTTGGCGACCAGCTTGGCCGAAATCGGCGTGCGCGCCTTGGCGCGGCGGTCCTGGCGGGCATAGCCGAAATAGGGGATGACCGCCGTGATCCGATCCGCCGAAGACCTCCGCAGCGCATCGGCCATGATCAGCAATTCCATCAGGTTGTCATTGGCCGGGTTCGAGGTCGGCTGGATGATATACATATCCTCGCCGCGCACATTCTCGAAGACTTCGACGAAGATCTCCTGGTCGTTGAAGCGCTCGATCCGCGCGTCCACCAGGTTCACCGACATGCCGCGATGCATCGACATGCGGCGGGCGATCGACTTGGCCAGCGAGAGGTTGGCATTGCCGGAGATCAGCTTCGGTTCAGTCATAGCGGGCATCTGGGGACCTGTCGCAGGGGGATTCGAGACGTTGACACCGCTTAGCAACCTTCTACCCTCTTGACCATGGATGTGACCGCTAACAGGGGGCTCAAGATGCCGCAGATCGACTACTATCTCGCCTTGCAGTCGCCCTATGTCTACCTCGCAGGCCGCCGCCCCTGGGAGATCGCGGCCAGGCATGGCTATGACCTTGTCCTGAAGCCGGTCGATGTGGCGCAGCTTTTCCCGCGCACCGGCGGCAAGGTGCGGGAGGAGCGCCACCCTTCGCGCAAAGATTACGCCGCGCAGGACCGCGCCCGGCAGGCGCGCAAGCTGGGGCTGAGGTTGGACCCGGCGCCGCTTTACCGCTCTGCCAATCCCGCGCCCGCCGCCTATGCGCTGATCGCGGCGCAAAAGGCCGGGGGCGGCGACCTTGGGGCCTATGTCCAGGCCATCACACGCGGGCTCTGGGCCGAGGGGAAGGACCATTCGGACGACGCGGTGATCGGGGCGGCCTTGGCCGAGGCGGGCTTCGACCCCAAGGTAGCCGACCGGGGCATGCTGATGGCCGCCGAGACTTACGCTGCGAATCTCGAGGAAGCCGTCTCGCGCGGGGTTTTCGGCGTGCCGTTTTTCGTTGTAGGGGAGGAGAAGTTCTGGGGGCAGGATCGGCTGGAGGATTTGGACCTATGGATCTCGGGCAAATAGACATCCCGCACCGGGTCTGGCATGCGGAGGCCAAGGGCGCGGTCCTGATGCTGCATTGCTCCCTGGCCCATGCCGGCGCCTGGGCCGCGCTGGCCGATCACCTGCCCGAGCGCCAGCTGATCGCGCCGGACCAGGCCGGCCATGGGCGCCAACCCGGCTGGGACGGGGCGCGCAGCCTGCATGACCAGACCTACGAGGATGCGCTTGAGCTCGCGCCCGAGCGCTTCGACCTGGTGGGCCATTCCTTCGGCGCAACCGTGGCCTTGCGGATCGCGCTGCGGCATCCGGGGCGCGTGCGCAGCCTGACCCTGATCGAGCCGCCGCTTTTCGTGGCCGCCCGCCAGGCCGGGGATGCGCGCTATGCGCCGCACCACGCCCGCCACCGCAGGATCGAGACGCTGATCCATGACGGCCAGCGCCAGGCCGCGCTGGAGGCTTTCCATGCCGATTGGGGCAATGGCGCCACCCTGGCCGATCTGCCGCTGCGGACGGTCGACTACATGCGCGACCGCATCCACCTGATCGCCGCCCAGGCGCCGGTCCTGGGCGAGGACGGTGCGGGGCTTCTCGCGCCCGGAGGGCTCGAGGGCCTGACCATGCCGGTGATGCTGATGGAGGGCGCGATGAGCCCCGATATCGTCGGCGCCATCCATGACGCTCTGGCGGCGCGCATCCCCTCGGCCCGGCGCGTGGCCGTGGTGGGGGCGGGTCACATGCTGCCCATCACCCATCCAGCCGAGGTCGCAAGGGCGCTGCGCCCGATGCTGGGGCTTTAGGCGCTGGCGAACCGCGCTGGAGGGGTTTCACACCCCTCCAGACCTCCCCGTGGGATATTTGTGCCAATGTGAAAGGGGAAGAAGGGGCCTCTGCCTTTCCGCAGGCCTTGCCCTGTGCCAGCCTGGCGCTCTCTTCCCGCCGCGTAGCCCGGGGTATACCCCGGGGTTACGGGCAGAGTGCCGAGATCAGCGCATCCACGTCGTCCTGGGTCGTCGACCAGGAGGCCACGAAGCGGGCATATTCGCGGGCGCCCTCCTGCATGGCGTAGTATTGCGCGCCACGCTCTGCCGCGCGGGCATTGGTGCCGGGGGCGAGCCAGGGGAAAAGCATGTTGGCGGGGGCCGGGTGCCTCAGGCTCGCGCCCGGCACGCGGGCGAGGCCCTGGACGAGGCTTTGGCCCATGGCATTGGCGTTCTGCGCCAGGGTCAGCCAGAGGTCGCCCTCCAGATAGGCCTCGAACTGCGCCGAGAGGAAGCGGTGCTTGGAGAAGAGATGGCCCGCGCGTTTGCGGCGCAGTTCCAGCTCCCAGGCCTTGGAGGGGTCGAAGAGCACCACGGCCTCCACCCCCATGCAGCCGTTCTTCGTCCCGCCGAAGGAGAGGACGTCGATCCCCGCCTTCCAGGTCATCTCCGCAGGCGTCGCCCCGGTGGCCACCAGCGCATTGGCAAAGCGCGCGCCGTCCAGGTGGCAGGGCAGGCCGCGCGCCTTTGCCAGGGCGGTCAGGGCGGCGATTTCGGCGGGCGTATAGACCGTCCCCGCCTCGGTCACATTGGTCAGCGAGAGGCAGCCGCGCTGGACGCCGTGGACGCCGCTCTCGCCGATGGAGCCCAGGGCCCGCGACAGGCCCTCGGGCGTCACCTTGCCGTGCTCGCCCGGGATGCCTATCAGCTTGGCGCCGCCGGTATAGAACTCCGGCGCGCCGCATTCATCCACCGCGATATGGGCGGTCTCATGGGCGAAGACCGCCGCCCAGGGTTGGGTGATCAGCGCCAGCGAGAGCGCATTGGCGGCCGTGCCGGTGGCGACGAGATGGACCTCGGCCTCCGGCGCCTCGAAGAGCGCGCGGATGCGGGCGCGGACCCGGGCCATGATCGCATCGGCGCCGTAGCTTTTCATGTAGCCTTCATTGGCGCGCACCATCGCCGCCATGATCTGCGGCGCCACGCCCGAGGTATTGTCCGAGGCGAAGAACATCCTAAAGCCCCTCTTCGATGATATAGTCTTCCCAGTCGTCTTCCGGCACGGCCAGTTCCGAGATCACCCAGCCGCGCACCGATTCCCCCGCCCGATGCGGGCTCTCGGGGTCTCCGGTCAGCAGGGGGTGCCAGTCGGGCAGGGGTTTGTTCTCATAGCGCAGACGATAGGCGCAGGTCTTGGGCATCCAATAGGCGACCCGCTTCAGGCTGGCGGGCGAGAGGCGCACGCATTCCGGCACGAAGCTGTGGCGGTTGTTGTAATCGACGCAGCGGCAGGTCTGGGCGTCCAGAAGCTTGCAGGAGACGCGGGTGAAGGCCAGCTCGCCCGTGTCCTCGTATTCCAGCTTGTTCAGGCAGCACTTGCCGCAGCCGTCACAAAGCGCTTCCCATTCCTCGGGGTTGAGCTTGGTCAGGGGCAGGGTCCAGAATTCATTGCGCTTGGTCATCGCCGCAATCTGGCCCGCCCCGTGCCGAAAGGAAAGCCCGCCGCTTTCAATTTGGCTCAAATATCCACGGGGATTTTCAAGGGGGCCCTGGCCCCCTTGAAGCGGGGGGCTCGGGGGGCGGCAGCCCCCCGATCTGGGGGGTGCGGGGGGGCGAAGCCCCCCCGCCTACGAAAGGATATCCCGCGCCCGCAAGCAATCCGCCGCCATCTGGTCCAAAAGCCCCTGCAACCCGTCGAATTTCATCTCGGGCCGCAGATAGTCGACCAGGGCCACCGAGAGATGCTGGCCGTAAAGATCCCCGGTGAAGTCGAAGAGAAAGGTCTCGAGGTTCGGCACCGTGCCGCCGAACTGCGGCCGCACGCCCAGCGAGGAGGCGCCGATATAGGACCCCGCTTGCGGCCCGGTCAGGATATCGACCTTGACCGCATAGACGCCAAGCTTGGGCAGATGCAGGCCCTGGACCGACATATTGGCCGTCGGATAGCCCAACTCGCGCCCGCGCTTTTCGCCATGGATCACCTCGCCCTCGATGCGGTGGAGGTGGCCCAGCATCTGCGCCGCATCGCGCGGGCGTCCCTCGGCCAGGGCGCGGCGGATCGCGGTCGAGGAGATCTCTTCGCCCTCATGGGCGATCAGGGGGGCTACGGTCACGCGCAACCCATGGGCGGCTCCGAGGCGCTGCAGGTCCTCGGCCGTGCCCGCCCGGCCCTTGCCAAAGCGGAAATCGGCGCCGACGACGACATGGGAGACGCCAAGCCCCTCCTTCAGCACCTCGGTCACGAAGGTCTCGGGTGACATGCTGGCGATCTGGGCGTCGAAGGGCAGTTCGAAGAGCTCTGCCACGCCAAGGCGCGCCAGGCGATTGGCCCGGGCCTCGGCATTCATCAGGCGGAAGGGAGGGGCCTCCGGGGCGAAGACCTGGCGGGGATGGGGCTCGAAGGTCACGACGCCCAGGGGCGCCGCGCCGCGTGCCAGGTTGATCACCGACTGGTGGCCCAGGTGGACGCCGTCGAAATTCCCCATCGCCACCGAAGCGCCGCGCGCCTCGGGTGGCAAACCGTTCCAGCCGTGGTTGATCCGCATGCTACCCCTTGGCGGGACAGCCCCGCGCCTCAGTCCAGTTTGGCCGAGGGCGCCATGACCAGCGCCTCGCCTTTCAGCACCACGGTATTGCCCACCGAGCAGAGGGTTTCAAGGGTCACCCGGCGCCGCGCATGGTCGATTGCGGTGACTTTCACCTGCGCCGTCAGGTCATCCCCCGGGCGGACCGGCGCCATGAAGCGCAAGGACTGCGAGAGATAGACGGTGCCATGGCCCGGCAGATCCTCGCCGATGACCGCGGAAATCAGGCTGGCGGTCAGCATGCCATGGGCGATGCGGCCCTGGAACATGGTTTCCTGCGCGTAAGCCTCGTCCAGGTGGACGGGGTTCCGGTCGGTCGAAACCTCGGCAAAGAGCGCGATATCGCGGTCGGTGATGCGCTTCCTGCGGGAGGAGGTCATGCCGATCTCGATATCCTCGATGCAGACGCTGCGCGGTGCATGGTTGTCCAGCATGATTCTCCCCGGTTTGGTTGTCGGGGAGAATAGCGATGCTGCGCTGCGGCGTCAATTCCGTCTCGCAAGAAAGATGCAAGACTTAAGTCTTGGGCGTAACTTTGTTACTGTAGTGTCGGAATGGCATAGGTCGCGGGCAGGGCCTCACGCGACAGGAAGGCCTCCAGGCGCGCCGGGTCGGGGGCATCCACGGGGCCGAATTCATGGGCCGAGATGCCGCCGGTGACGTAAAGCGTGTCCAGACCCTCCTGGAAGCCGCCCTTCACATCGGTCCAGAGCCCGTCGCCGATGCACAGGATGCGCGGGTCATCGAGGCCAAGCTGGCGCCGGGCCAGGTCATAGATCGGCGGATGGGGCTTGCCGAAATAAAGCGCCTCGCCGCCGAGTTTCTCATAGGCCTGGGCCAAGGCCCCCGCGCACCAGAGGCGCTTGTCGCCATAGTCCACGATGATATCGGGATTGGCGCAGAGCATGGTCAGGCCGACGTTGCGGGCCTGGGCGAGGTGCAGGCGGTAGTCCTCGGGGGTCTCGGTCAGGTCTTGGGCGAGGCCGGTGCACAGAAGCACCTCGGCCTCCGGGATGGCGACCCTTTCGATCTTGGCGGCCCAAAGGTCGGCGGGCAGGTCGGTGAAGAAGCTCTCGTCCTTCTCCGCCCCGATGAAGCCCACCCGCGTGCCATAGTCGCCCGAGAAGAGCGCCAGTTGCGTCGCATCGCCCGAGGTGACGATCAGGTCCCAGGCGTCGCGGGGCACGCCCATGCGGTCGAGCTGCGCGGCCACGGCGCCACGCGGGCGCGGCGCGTTGGTCATCAGGACGACCCGGCCTCCCTGCGCGCGGAAGGCCTGGAGCGCCGCCACGGCCCCGGGAAAGGGCGTATAGCCGTTGTGCAAACAGCCCCAGAGGTCGCAGAAGACCGCGTCGTAATCGGCAGCGATCTCGGCGAGCGAGGCGATCAGGCGTGGCATCTTGGGTCTCCTGCGGGACTTGTGCTGGAATGGAAACGGCCGGGAAGGTCCCGGCCGGGGAGCCGCCGGGTCAAGCCCGGCGGAGCCTTGGTCTGTGGGTTAGAGCTTCAGCGCAGGGATGATCTGCTTCTTGCGGCTCATGATGCCCGGCAGGACGACCGTGTCGCCCGAGACCTTCACGCCGAAGGAGGCTTCGGCCATTTGGCGAACCAGGTCGTTGGGGACGAGGAGCGTCGCCTCTTCCTTGATGATGTCCACGACGAACAAGAGAACCTGGTCCGCGCCGTCTTCCTTGGCCACGCCGACCATCGATTCCATCAGGCTGTCCTTGCGGTCCAGCACCACTTTCGGCGCGGTGGTTTCCAGCACGGACACCCGCAGCTCCTTGCCGGCGACATTGTATTCCTTGCTGTCCATGCGCAGAAGCTCGGCATCCGAGAAGGCCGAGACATCGGACTTGGCTTCGAACATCTTGGTCGCCAGCTCGGCGATCGAGACGCCGAGGTCGGCGGCCAGCTTCTCGGCCACGGCCTTGTCATGGGCGGTGGTGGTGGGCGAACGGAACTCCAGCGTGTCGGAGATGATGCAGGAGAGCATCGCGCCCTTCACGCCGCGCGGAGCGCGGGCGAGGTCAGCGCCCATCAGGTCATGCATGATCGTGGCGGTGCAGGCCAGGGGGCGGATGGTGATGTCGATGGGCGACTTGGTCTTCAGCCCGCCGACCAGCATGTGGTGGTCGATGATCGCCTGAAGCTTCGCCTCGTTGATGGAAGCGGGCAGTTCGGCCGGGTTGTTGGTGTCGACCACGACCACCTTGTCGTCAGCGGTCACGTCGCCGATGATCTCGGGCTTGGCCAGGTCCCAATGCTTCAGCACGAAAAGCGCCTCCGTGTTGGGCTCCCCAAGCAGGCAGGCCTTGGCGGGCGTGCCCTTCACTTCGGACAGATACCAGGCCCAGGCGATGGGCGAGCCGGTGGAATCGGTGTCGGGGGATTTGTGGCCGAAGACCTTGATCGACATGGGATGCCTCTTTGGATGCGGAAATTTTGCCCGGCTTATAGGCGGGAAAGCTGGCCTTGTCACGCCTTGGCGTTCTGGCGGTATTGTCGCAGGATGTGACCCAGGACCGCCACCATGACCACCGTCCCGCCGATCACCGTGGGCAGGGTCGGCGTCTCGCCGTAGACCAGCCAGACCCAGACCGGGGCAATCGGGGCCTCGAGCGCGCCCAAAAGCGCGGTCTGTATGGGCGCGATCCGGGCCGAGCCCATGAGGAAAAGCGCGAAGCCGAGGGTGGAGTTGATCAGGCCGAAGCCTGCCAGGAGCCAGAGTTGGTCTCCGGCAGGCATGGCACCTGCGAAGGGCAGGGCGATCAGCACCGAGAAGACCGCCGAGGTGATGCCGGCGGGGAGCGTCGGGATCTCGGGGTGCTTGCGGGCGATGACCATCATCAGCGCCATGCCAAGGGTCATCACCACCGCGAGACCGTCGCCCAGGAGATTGCCGTCGCCTCCCAGCCCCACCATCAGGACCGCGCCGAGGAAGGCCACCGTGCTTGCGATGACCGCATCCCGTGTCGGTCGCGTGCCCATCATCACCCAGGCGAGCCCCGCCGTCATGAAGGGCACGGCGGCGTAGATGATCGAGACATGGGCAATCGAGCTCATCCGCAGCGCGCCGATATAGGCATACATGCCAAGCCCCGAGATCGCCGCATAGGCCCAGCCCGCCCGCCCGAGCCGCCCGAAGTCGCGCAGGCCCTTGACCCCGTCGCGCCACAAAAGCACCGCCAGAAGGCCAGCGGTGCCGAAAAGACCCCTCCAGACCAGCGTTGTGAAGAGGTCCTCGCTGATGGCCCGGGTAAACAGCCCCGCCGTGCTCCAGGCGAGCGTCGAGACCGCGACCAGGACCAGGCCAAGCCCCTGGTCGCTCAGGGCGCGGGCCATGCGTCCCCCGGGGTCCAGGGGGTGACCTGCCAGCCCTCTGCGGCAAGAAGGTTCAAGACGCCCTTCTCGCCCCCCAGATGCAGCGCGCCGAAGGCGGCGACCAGGGGACCCGCCTCGGAGGCCTTTTCCAGCACGGGCACCCAGGCGGCGTTGCGCCCGTCCAGCAGGGTGTTGAACATCAGTTTCATCTGCCGGTCGACCTCCGCCGGATCGAGGCCGAAGTCGTCGATGGCCATTTGCCGGGTGAAGGCGATGTAAAGCTGGCTCTCGCCCCGGAAATAGGCGCCGACCAGGGTGGCGGCCATGTCATCGGACTTGGGCTCGATCAAGAGGCCCTGGCGGATCATGTCCAGCTGTTCCTCCGGCGTCAGGTTGGAAAAGACCTTGACCGCGGTGTCGAAGGGCTCCAGCGAGTGAATGGGCAGGCCCTGTTCGGCGGCCAGCGCCGAGAGCCTGCGGTCGAGACCGTTCAGGATCTCTTCCGTCGCCCCAAGGCAGGCGGGTTTTTCCAGCATCGAGGCCACGACCCAGGGCCGCGTCTTGAGGACGGTCACGGGATAGGTGCCCCGGCGCTGCAGCGCTTGGGACAGGGCCGCCCAGTCCTCGGCTCCAAGGCGGTCGCGCAGGCTGGGGCCCTTTTGGTCGAAGAGCGCCTCGGGATGGCTGCCGAGCCAGGATTTCAGCGCCGCTTCGTCCTTGGGCGCCAGTTCGACCCAAAGCCCGCTGGCGCCCTGGATCGCGGGGGCCAGCGTCGGGACCAGGTCGTCGAAGCGAAAATGGTCCAGGTGATAGGTGCCGATCAGCAGCATCTGCGCCTCGCCCCGCCGGGCTTGCCAGAAGTTGCCGGTGGCGAAGGGGATGTCACTGACCAGCGCCGCGCGGGTCTCGGGGGACAGGTCCGCGATCAGGTCGCGGCTGTCATCGCAGAGCCCGGCGGCGAAGGCGGGCAGGGCGAAGCAGAAGGCCAGGGCGCCGAGGGCGGCTTTGAGCGAGGAGAGGATCATGGGCCGACCATGGCACGCCGGACGGCCAAGGCCAAGGGCGCTTGGGGCGCTTCACCAGTCATGAGAATTTCGCATGTCCGGGTGTTGACAGGCGCCGCATCTGTGCCTAACTCAGGCCTCGTTAGCACTCAGCTGACGCGAGTGCTAAAACTTTTGAACCTGGATACCCAAGGGAGTGACCCAGATGGCTTTCAAACCGCTTCATGACCGCGTGCTGGTCAAGCGCATTCAGTCCGAAGACAAGACCAAGGGCGGGCTGATCATCCCGGAAACCGCCAAGGAAAAGCCCTCGGAAGGCGAAGTGATCTCGGTGGGCGCTGGCGCGCGCAAGGACAATGGCGAGCTGATCGCTCCGGCCGTCAAGGCAGGCGACAAGATCCTGTTCGGCAAGTGGTCGGGCACCGAAGTGACCCTGAACGGCGAAGAACTGCTGATCATGAAGGAAAGCGACATCATGGGGATCATCGGCTGACCCAGCCGCAGGGTGCGCTTGAGCGCACCTCCCCTGTCGTTCGAAGTGGTGCGTTGAAACGCACCCTACACCACCTCAAATCGGAGTCTGCAAAATGGCTGCTAAAGACGTTCGTTTCAACACCGATGCCCGCGACCGTATCCTGCGTGGCGTCAATGTCCTGGCCGACGCGGTCAAGGTCACCCTGGGTCCGAAGGGCCGCAATGTCGTCATCGACAAGTCCTTCGGCGCACCGCGCATCACCAAGGACGGCGTGACCGTTGCCAAGGAAATCGAACTGGCCGACAAGTTCGAGAACATGGGCGCCCAGATGGTGAAGGAAGTCGCTTCCCGCACCAATGACGAAGCGGGCGACGGCACCACCACCGCCACCGTCCTGGCCCAAGCCATCGTCAAGGAAGGCATGAAGGCCGTCGCCGCCGGGATGAACCCGATGGACCTGAAGCGCGGCATCGACATGGCCACCGCCAATGTCGTGGCTGCGATCAAAGCCGCTGCCCGCCCGGTCAAGGACTCGGACGAAGTGGCCCAGGTCGGCACGATCTCGGCCAACGGCGAAGCTCAGATCGGCCGTTTCATCGCTGACGCGATGCAGCGCGTGGGCAACGAAGGCGTGATCACCGTCGAAGAGAACAAGGGTCTGGAGACCGAAGTCGAAGTCGTCGAAGGCATGCAGTTCGACCGCGGCTACCTCTCGCCCTATTTCGTCACCAATGCCGACAAGATGACGGTCGAGCTGGAAGACGTCTTCATCCTGCTGCACGAGAAGAAGCTCTCCTCGCTGCAGCCGATGGTTCCGCTGCTGGAATCGGTGATCCAGTCGCAGCGCCCGCTCTTGATCATCTCGGAAGACGTCGAAGGCGAAGCCCTGGCGACGCTGGTCGTCAACAAGCTGCGCGGTGGTCTGAAGATCGCGGCCGTCAAGGCTCCGGGCTTCGGCGACCGTCGCAAGGCCATGCTGCAGGACATCGCGATCCTGACCGGCGGCCAGGTGATCTCGGATGACCTGGGGATGAAGCTGGAAGCCGTGACCCTGGACATGCTGGGCCGCGCCAAGAAGGTTTCGATCAACAAGGACAACACCACCATCGTCGATGGCAATGGTGCCAAGGCCGAGATCGAAGCCCGCGTCGCGCAGATCCGCAACCAGATCGAAGAGACCACTTCGGACTACGACAAGGAAAAGCTGCAAGAGCGCGTGGCGAAGCTCGCTGGCGGCGTGGCCGTGATCCGCGTCGGCGGCATGACCGAGATCGAAGTGAAAGAGCGCAAGGACCGCGTCGATGACGCCCTGAACGCGACCCGCGCCGCTGTCCAAGAGGGCATCGTCGTCGGTGGTGGCGTGGCCCTGGTGCAGGCCTCCAAGGGTCTCGCTGCGCTGAAGGGCGCCAACAGCGACCAGGACAACGGCATCGCCATCATCCGCCGCGCGCTGGAAGCCCCGCTGCGTCAGATCGCTGAAAACGCTGGCGTCGATGGCGCTGTCGTGGCTGGCAAGATCCGCGAATCGAACGACCCGTCCTTCGGCTTCAACGCCCAGACGGAAGAATATGGCGACATGTTCAAGTTCGGCGTGATCGACCCCGCCAAGGTGACCCGGACCGCCCTGGAAGATGCGGCCTCGATCGCCTCGCTCCTGATCACCACCGAAGCCATGATCGCGGATCGTCCCGAGCCCAAGGCGGCTCCGGCTGGCGGCGGCATGGGCGGCATGGGCGGCATGGACGGGATGATGTAATCATCCCGGACCCATGGTCCAGGTTTGGGGGCGCGCTGAAAGGTGCGCCCCTTTTCCGTGGCGCGACCTTGTCCGCCAGAGCCGCGCCGCCCCGGGCCTGACCCGGGGCCTCGACCTTTCAAAAGCAGCGCGTTCCGCGCAAGAACTTTGCCTCGCCTCTGGCTTGTGGCCAACCGGCTTTGGGGAGGGGGGCGGAGGTGCCACCAGGTGCGGCGAAGGGGAGGGCGATCCCTCAGGCGTTCTTGGCCAGGCGGTCTTCCAGCACGTCGAAGGGCAGGCCCGGCTCGTCCTTGGCGCAGCGGATGACCAGCGAGGTTTTGACGTTGGCGACGTTCTCGGCCTTGAGGAGCTGCTCGGTCAGGAAGTTCTGGAAGGTGGACAGGTCCGGCGAGACGCATTTCAGGATGAAGTCGATCTCGCCGTTCAGCATGTGGCACTCGCGCACCAGGGGCCAGGCGCGGCAGCGGGATTCGAAGGTCGAAAGGTCGGCCTCGGCCTGGGAGTTCAGGCGGACCATGGCGAAGACCGCGACCTCGAAGCCCAGTTCCCTTGCGTTGATGTCGGCGTGATAGCCGGTGATGTAGCCCTCTTCCTCCAGCGTCCTGACCCGGCGCAGGCAGGGCGGCGCCGAAATCCCAACGCGCGAAGCCAGCTCGACGTTCGTCATCCGGCCGTCGGCCTGCAGCTCCGAGAGGATCTTGCGGTCGATCGGGTCCAGTTTGAATACGGGCATGGGGGTCTCCTTTGGCGGTGGCTTACGCCAAGGGCCTGCTTTGCGCAATAATCTTGCACGGCGGCGCAAGAAAAATTCGCAAAGCGCCGTCCGGGGCGGCTTTGGTGCCTTTATTCCGGGCAAGGCGGCCTTGCCTTTTCCGGCTCTTTCCCAAGGCCCGCGTTTTGCCTATATCAGGCGGCCAAAGATGGAGAGTGAGATGGGCGAGACGCGGCACACCAAGGTTCTGATCATCGGCTCGGGTCCGGCGGGCTATACGGCGGCGGTCTATTCGGCCCGCGCCATGCTGGAGCCGCTGCTCATCCAGGGCATGCAACCCGGCGGCCAGCTGACCATCACCACCGAGGTCGAGAACTGGCCGGGCGAAAAGCACATCCAGGGGCCGGATCTCATGGTCAACATGCAGGCCCATGCGGAGGCCATGGGGGCCGAGGTGATCTCGGACTACATCACCAAGCTGGACCTGGGCGTGCGGCCCTTCGTGGCCAAGGCCGACAGCGGCATGACCTATACCGCCGATGCGGTGATCCTGGCGACCGGGGCCCAGGCCAAGTGGCTGGGGCTGCCGTCGGAAGAGAAGTTCAAGGGCTTTGGCGTCTCGGCCTGCGCGACCTGCGACGGGTTCTTCTATCGCGGCAAGGAGATCGTGGTGATCGGCGGGGGGAATACCGCCGTGGAAGAGGCTTTGTTCCTGACGAACTTCGCCTCCAAGGTGACGCTGGTCCATCGCCGCGACAGCTTGCGGGCGGAAAAGATCATGCAGGACCGGCTCTTCAAGCATCCGAAGATCGCGGTCGTCTGGGATTCCGAGGTTGTCGAGGTCCTGGGCACCGAGGCGCCCTTGGGCGTCACCGGGGTCAAGACGAAGAACCTCAAGACCGGGGCAGAGGGCGTCATCCCCTGCGCGGGCTTCTTCGTGGCCATCGGCCATGCTCCCGCCTCTGACCTGGTCAAGGACCAGCTTCCCCTGCACAACGGCGGCTATGTCGAGGTCGAACCCGGCACGACCCGCACCGCCATTCCGGGCGTTTTCGCCGCTGGCGACCTGACCGACCATGTCTATCGCCAGGCCGTGACCTCGGCGGGGATGGGCTGCATGGCGGCGCTGGATGCCGAGCGCTATCTCGCCTCCTTGGGCTGAGCCGTTCCGGTCCGCAGGGCCTTTGCCGAAAAACGGGCCAAAAACCGCTCAATTCGCGGCATTTTGGCCCTTTTTAACGAGAATCGCAGCACTTGGCTTGATTATTCCCCGGTCCGCAGTCAAAAGCCCGGGCAACCAAGGCCGCGCGCCTGTCCTTTGCCGTTCCGACATCCTGATGAGAGAGCCATGTCCAAATCCAATCTTGCGCCCATCCCCGAATTGTTCGTCTCTGCCGATGAAGCCCAACGACTGAAGGTTGCGGCGGGCGACATGCCCTCGTGGGATCTGACCGCGCGCCAGGTTTGCGACCTGGAGCTTCTGATGAACGGCGGCTTCTACCCGCTGAAGGGCTTCAACACCCAGGCCGATTACGACAACGTGGTCGAGAACATGCGCCTGGCGGATGGCACGCTCTGGCCCATGCCCATCACGCTGGACGTGTCGGAAAAGTTCGCCGAGGGCGTGGCTCCGGGCACCGAGATCGCGCTCCGCGACGCCGAGGGCGTGATCCTCGCCGTCATGACCGTCTCGGACAAATGGGTGCCGAACAAGGCCAACGAGGCCGCCAAGGTCTTTGGCTATGGCGCCGATGACATGGCCCATCCGGCCATCGCTTATCTGCACAACGTGGCCGGTCCGGTCTACCTCGGCGGCCCGATCAAGGGTCTGCAAGCCCCGGTCCACTATGACTTCAAGGCCCGCCGCGACAGCCCGAACGAGCTCCGCGCCTATTTCCGCAAGCTGGGTTGGGAGAAGATCGTTGCCTTCCAGACCCGCAACCCGCTGCACCGCGCCCACCAGGAGCTGACCTTCCGCGCCGCGAAAGAGGCCCAGGCCAACCTCTTGATCCATCCGGTCGTGGGCATGACCAAGCCGGGCGACGTCGACCACTTCACCCGCGTCCGCTGCTACGAGGCCGTGCTGGACAAGTATCCGCAGTCGACCACGACCATGTCTCTGCTGAACCTCGCCATGCGCATGGCCGGCCCGCGTGAGGCCGTCTGGCACGGGTTGATCCGCCGCAACCACGGCGTCACCCACTTCATCGTTGGCCGTGACCATGCCGGCCCGGGCAAGAACTCCCAGGGCAAGGATTTCTACGGCCCCTATGACGCGCAAGAGCTCTTCACCAAGTACGAAGAGGAAATCGGCGTGAAGATGGTCGACTTCAAGCACATGGTCTATGTGCAAGAGCGCGACCAGTATTACCCCGCCAACGAAGTGCCGGAAGGCTGCACGGTCCTGGACATCTCGGGCACCGAACTGCGCCGCCGCCTGCGTGAGGGCCTGGACATCCCGGCCTGGTTCTCCTTCCCCGAGGTCGTGGCGCAGCTGCGCAAGACCTCTCCGGCGCGCGACAAGCAGGGCTTCACGGTCTTCTTCACCGGCCTCTCGGGCTCGGGCAAGTCGACGATTGCGAACGCGCTGATGGTCAAGCTGATGGAGATGGGCGGGCGCCCCGTCACGATCCTGGACGGCGACGTGGTGCGCAAGCACCTGTCCTCGGAACTGGGCTTCTCGAAAGAGCACCGCGACATCAACATCCGCCGCATCGGCTATGTGGCGTCGGAGATCACCAAGAACGGCGGCATCGCGATCTGCGCCCCGATCGCGCCCTATACCGCGACCCGCCGCGCCGTGCGCGAGATGATCGAGGCTTACGGCGCCTTCATCGAAGTGCACGTGGCGACCTCGGTCGAGGAATGCGAAAAGCGCGACCGCAAGGGGCTCTACAAGCTGGCCCGCGAAGGCAAGATCAAGGAGTTCACCGGCATCTCGGACCCCTATGAAGTCCCGACCAAGGCCGAACTGGTGCTGGAAACCGCTGGCGTGGACGTGGACCACTGCGCCCACCAGGTGATCCTGAAGCTGGAAAGCCTGGGCCTGATCAAGGCCTGATCTCGGCAAGAGCCAAGGCAAAGGCCGCCCCTCGGGGCGGCCTTCGTCATTTGGGCGCTTTGGGTCCGCCGCGTAGCCCGGGGTATACCCCGGGGCCCCCTCAGTGGACCGAAACCGGCGCCATGTCGTGCTCGCGCGCGAGCGCAAAGGCCAGGTCGCGGTTGACGACGAGCGCCAGGCGCTCGCCGCTGGCCTTGTGGACGGAGTAGATCGTGGTCAGACCCTCGACCTGTTCCTGAAGCGCGTCGGGCAGGTCGGCCACGGCCACCGGGCGAACATAGACGATGCCGCCCTCGGTCTTCAGCCCTGCGAATTTGTGATCCATGCTGACCTCCTATTTCCGCCCAATGCGGATGGTTTGAACGACGGTTTCCGGCGCGTGGCGTTGCAGGTCGATGTGCAAGAGCCCGTGGTCGAGGTTGGCCCCCGCGACCTCGACCCCATCGGCCAGCACGAAGCTGCGCTGAAAGGCGCGCGCCGCGATGCCGCGATGCAGATAGACACGGTCCAGCCCGTCCTCGCCCTGGCGGCCGCGGATCACCAGCTGGCGATCCTCGACGGTGATTTGCAGGTCTTCGTCGCGGAAACCCGCCACGGCCAGGGTGATGCGATAGGTGTTGTCCGAGGTGGCTTCGATGTTGAAGGGCGGATAGCCCTCGTTCCCGGATTTGGCGGTGCGTTCCACCAGCCGCTCCAGCTGTTCGAAGCCCAGGAGATAGGGATGGGCGGTAAAGGTCAGTTTCGTCATGCGCGGTGTCCTTGGTCAGCGACATCGTAGACCCGGGCCCGTCTGGCACCCGGATAAGTCGAATATGGGGCGGGCCCGGCCCCCGCGCAAGGGCTCGAATAGGCGCAGAATCTTGCCCAATTTTCCGCGAATCACTGTATACTGACCATCAGGTCAGAATGCCCGTATAGAAGGCCCCGCTCATGAACGCCCAGAACACGCTGTCTTTCGAAGAGATGCTGCGGATCAAGCTCGAGGTCCTCAAGCGCGAACACCGCGACCTGGACGAGGCGATCTACGCGCTGGAGACCTCTGGCCGGCCCGATCAGCTGACCCTGCGGCGGCTGAAAAAGCAGAAACTGGCGCTGAAGGACCAGATCACGCGGCTGGAAGACCAGATGATCCCCGATATCATCGCCTGAACTTGCCCTTTGCCTGCAATCCCGCTATCGCCCCTCCAAACGGAGGTGCCGATGCCTGACATTGCCATCATCATGGGAAGCCAGTCCGACTGGGCGACCATGAAGGAAGCCGCCAAGATCCTCGATGAATTGGCGATCCCCTACGAGGCCAAGATCGTCTCGGCCCATCGCACGCCGGACCGGCTGTGGTCCTTCGGCAAGAGCGCCGTCGAACGGGGCCTCAAGGTGATCATCGCGGGGGCAGGCGGGGCGGCGCATCTGCCGGGGATGATGGCCTCGAAGACAAGGGTTCCGGTGATCGGCGTTCCGGTCCAGACCAAGGCGCTCTCGGGGGTGGACAGCCTCTATTCCATCCTGCAAATGCCCAAGGGCTTTCCGGTCGCCACCATGGCCATCGGGGCCGCAGGGGCGGCCAATGCGGGCCTGATGGCGGCGGGGATCCTCGCGCTGAACGATCCCGCGATTGCGGCGCGTCTGGACGCCTGGCGCGAGGCGCTTTCGGCCTCGATCCCCGAGGAGCCCGTCGATGACTGAGACGCTAGGAATCCTGGGCGGCGGCCAGCTTGGCCGCATGCTTTCGGTCGCGGCCTCGCGGCTGGGCTACCGCACCCATATCTACGAGCCCGGTGCCAATCCCCCGGCGGGCCATGTCGCCGACCAGGTCACGACCGCGCCCTATGAGGACGAGGCCGCGCTCCGCGCCTTTGCCGCTTCGGTCGATGTGATCACCTATGAGTTCGAAAACGTGCCGACCTCGGCGCTCGACCTCCTGGAAAGCCTGAAGCCGATCCGCCCGAACCGGCGCGCCTTGGCGACCTCTCAGGACCGCATCCTGGAGAAGGACTTCCTGAACGGCCTCGGCATCGTGACCGCGCCTTACGCCTCGGTTACCGATGAGGCCAGCCTGCAAGCGGCCATCGCCAAGATCGGCACGCCCGCGATCCTGAAGACCACGCGGCTGGGCTATGACGGCAAGGGCCAGGCGCGGATCAAGGAGCCGGCCCAGGCCGCTGCCGCCTGGGCCTCGATGCAAGGCGCGCCTTCCGTGCTGGAGGGCTTCGTGGACTTCACCCACGAGGTCTCGGTCATCGCCGCCCGCGCCCTGGATGGCTCGGTCGCCTGTTTCGACCCCGGCGAGAATGTCCACAAGGACGGCATCCTGCGCACCACCACGGTTCCCGCCAAGCTGACCCCCTCCCAGCGGTCAGACGCCATCCTGATCGCCGCCCGCATCCTGAATGCGCTGGATTATGTCGGCGTCATGGGGGTGGAGCTTTTCGTGACCTCCAAGGGCCTGATCTGCAACGAGATCGCGCCCCGGGTCCACAACTCCGGCCACTGGACGCAGAACGGCTGCGCGGTGGATCAGTTCGAACAGCATATCCGCGCGGTCATGGGGCTCCCCCTCGGCGACGGGTCGCGCCACAGCGATGTGGTGATGGAGAACCTGATCGGCGACGATGTGCTCAAGGTCCCCGCGATCCTGAAAGAGCGTCACGCCGCCCTGCATCTTTACGGCAAGGGCGCGCCGCGCCCGGGCCGCAAGATGGGCCATGTGAACCGCGTGAAGCCCTAGGCCACAGATTTAAGCCCTCGGTTTCAACAGCTGCCCCAGCGCCTCGGACCATTTCAGGTCCGGGGAGAAGCGGCCCTCGGCCAGATAGGTCATGACCTGGACGATGACCTCGGGCGAGTTCATCATGAAGGTGTGGCTGACCGGCAAGGTCAGATGCGCGCGCATGCCCTCGACCTTGGTCGAGGCGACCGAGACCTTGCCGTCATCCGGCCCCGGGATCAGCCGCGAGAGGATCGGGTTCAAGGACCGCGTCCCCGCGATGACGCCGAGGTCGAAATCGACCGGCGGCAGGGCGCGGGGGCCTTCGGGCCCGGTGCCAAGTTCGGCCCCCGCAGGCCCATTGGCCCATTTGAAGAGCGCCCAATCCGACAGCGCATCCACGACCTCGGAGCCCTGGTTCGGCGGGGCCAGCATCACGACGCGCCCCAGGTTCTCGGGCCGATGGTCGCGCAGCCAAAGCCGCAAGAGGATGCCGCCCATCGAATGTGTGACGAAATGCAGCTTCTCCCCGGCGGGGCAGGACGCGACACGCTCTCCCACCATCTCGGCCAGCTCCGCCACCGTCGCCGCGCGCGAGGGGTAGCTTTCGTTGACCACGTGATAGCCCTGCGCCCGCAAGGCGCCGTCCATCAGCAAGAGCGAAGCCTCGGTCCGCGCCAGCCCATGCAAGAGCACGACGCATTCCCCCCGGGCGGGAAGGGGGCCAAGGGCGGCAAGGGCAGCAAGGAAAAGGGCAGAGGAGCGGCGCATGGCGCCATCATCCTCCGATGCCGCCAAAGCGCAAGGGCCGAGGCGCGGTCCCGGTCGGCCAAAGGCGGGGCCTGCCCGAAATCCCGCCGCTTTGCAGCAAGGGAGAGGGGGGCTTGCGGAACCATCTCCTTCGTGCGGGGCGGGGCAGGGAATGGGCTGCCCCGCAGGGCGGCCTGCGCAGGGCTGCACATGTCTTTTGCGACAGGGCAGGTCGGGCCCGCTTGATCGATGGGGGGAAAGCGGCTAAGCCCATGAGGCCGGGGCTTTCCCGGTATTCTCAGGGCGGGGTGCAATTCCCCACCGGCGGTGACAGCCCGCGAGCGCCTCTTCGGAGGGTCAGCAGATCCGGTGGAACTCCGGGGCCGACGGTATAGTCCGGATGAAAGAGAATGAGTGCCAGGCCCGTTTTCGCGGGCCTGTCTCCTCATGATCTCCCTGGGTCACAGGTGGTCATTGAAAGGAGACAACCATGACTCAGAATGGCATGACACAAAACCTGAAGGGCGCGGCCTTCATGGTGCTGGCGGGCATATGCTTTGCGGCGGCCAATGCGGTGACTTATGTGATCACCTCGCCGGCCGAATGGGGCGGCCTGGGCTTCAAGCCGCAGTCCGACACCTTCTGGCAATACCTGATCGCGACGCTGTTCTCGGCCCCCTTCATCCTGCGCCATGGCCTGGCCGGGTTCAAGACAAGGCGGCCGGTGCTGCACCTGGTGCGCGTCGTGGTCTCGGCGCTTGGGGTGCTGCTTTTCGTCATGAGCCTCGCCAACCAGGTGCCGATCTGGCAGGTGATTTCGCTCGTCATGACCTCGCCGATCTTCGTGCTGGTTGGCGCGGCGCTTTTCCTGGGCGAGACGGTGAGCGCGCCGCGCTGGATCGCGGCGGCGGTCGGGCTGGCGGGGGCCACGATCGTCTCGGGGCTCTGGACCACGGGGCTGACGGCGGCGATGCTCTATCCGGTGGGGGCTGCGGTGCTTTGGGCGGGGTCGTCGCTCTTGACCAAGGTCCTGACCCGGACCGAAAGCGCGCCCTCGATCACGCTGTGGCTTTTGGTGCTCTTGACGCCGATCAACGCGGCACTGTCGATCCATGCGGGCTTCGAGCTGCCCACGGGCCAGATCCTGATGTGGCTGATCCTTGGCGGCGTGATCATGATGGCGGCGCAATACCTGCTGACCTGGTCCTATGCGGCGGCGGATGCGGCCTTTGTCCAGCCCTTCGACGACCTGAAGCTGATCTCGAACATCCTGATCTATGGCATCGTCTTCGGCTATTGGCCCGAGGGCAATATCTGGTTCGGCGTGGCGCTGATCCTGGCGGGCTCGCTTTACTTGCTGTGGAGCGGCCGCAAGGTCGAGGGCCCGCAGGCCCTGGCCGCGTAAGGGGGGCGCTGCCCCCCAAACCCCCCGGAGATATTTGGGCCAAATTGAAAGCAGCCTTGGTCTTTCAATTTGGTTCAAATACTCCCTTGCGACAGAGGCCGCCCGCGCTCCGGGCGGCCTCTGGACATTTCGGGCGCCGGGGATAGGCTGCCGCAATGGCTGTGAAACGCTTTCCTCGTCTGGCGGTGCGGGCACTGATCCTTCATGGGGATCGGCTGCTTCTGGTCAATGCCTATCCGGGCGGGACATCTGACCTCTGGTGTGCGCCGGGAGGCGGGGTGGAGCCGGGGGCCTCGCTGCCCGAGAACCTCGCGCGGGAGGTGATGGAGGAGACGGGGTTGACGGTGGAGGTCGGGGCGCCCGCGCTGGTCAACGAGTTCCATGATCCGAAGACCGGGTTCCACCAGGTCGATCTGTTTTTCCGCTGCAAGGTCACCGCCGGGGTGATCGACCCCGCCTGGGTCGATCCCGAGGCGGTCGTCACCCAGCGGCGCTTCTTCTCGCGGGCCGAGATGGCGGGCATCCGCTTCAAGCCCGACAGCCTGGCCGAGGCCGCCTGGGGCGAGGGCTGCCATTACGACCCGCTGGAGGTCATCGTCCCATGAGCCGCGCCTTCGTCAAGGAGGGCGATGGCTCGCTGGAGCCCTTGCCGGACCTGCCGATCTCCTCCCAGCCGAATTTCGTCACGGCACGCGGGCTGGCCGCGCTTCAGGCCCGGTTGCGCGACCGGCAAGAGGCCCTCGCCGCCCTGAAGGCCCGGGCGGAGCGGCTGGACAAGCTGCCCGAGGCTGCGGCCGAGCGGGATATCCGTTACCTCGAGGCGCGGTTGAAAAGCGCGATCCTGGTGGAGCCTCCGGCGAGCCTGGATGAGGTCGCCTTTGGCCTGCGGGTGCGGGTGGCGGGGCCCCAGGGCGAGGCCTGGTACGAGATCACCGGCGAGGATGAGGCCGACCCCGCCCTGGGCCGCATCACGCCCCATGCCCCCCTGGCGCGGGCCCTGATCGGGGCGCGGCTGGGGGATGAGGTCGTCTGGCGCAGGCCCTCTGGTGCGCTGACGTTGGAAGTCTTGGAGATTGCCCATGCCGATCCGATCCCTTGATCCCGCAGCCGACCGCGATGCGATCCTGGGTCTCCTGACCGAGGCGCGGGATTACTATCAGCTTTGGCTGGGCCGCGATCCCGTCGCGGAGGATGTCGAAGAGATGCTGACCGCTGGCCCCCCCGGTTGCGATCCGGCGGTGTCGCATCGCCTGGGGCTTTGGGGGGAGGGGCTGGAGGGGGTGGCGGAGCTCTCCTTCGGCTTTCCAAGCGCCGAGGATGCCTACCTGGGCCTGATGATCCTCGCCCCCCGGGCGCGGTCACGGGGGCAGGGGGCGGATTTCCTGGCCCATGTCGAGGGCCTCGCCCGGGGACGCGGCTGCCCGAGGCTTTACCTCGCGGTGCTGGAGGCCAACCCGAGGGGCCGCGCCTTTTGGGAGCGGATGGGCTTTGGTCCGACCGGCGTCATGCGCGAGATGGAGGAGAATGGGATCCTCCACCGCGTGCATCGGCTGGTGAAGACCCTATAGCGTCACGCGCACCTCGATCAGGCGCGGCCCGTCGCAGGGCTGGCTCAGCGCCCAATGCAGGACATCGGGGTCCTGGGGGACAGAGGTGAAGGGCAGGTCGCAGGCGGCGGCGAAGGGCTCCATCCGCAAGGGCGAGGGGTGGCAGCCGATGACCTCGGTATTGGCGCCGCGCATGGCATCGGCGATCTCGCGGAAGGCAGCGTTGTTCCAGACGAGGAAGGTGATGGGCAGGCGCTCATCGACGGCGGTGCGGAGTTCGCCGGGCGAGAATTGCAGGCCGCCGTCGCCGATCAGGCAGACGGTCTTGACGCCGGGGTTGGCCATGGCGGCGCCGACGGCGGCTCCGGGGCCGAAGCCGAGGGCTCCGTAGCCGGTGGCGGCGTTGAACCAGCCGCCGGGGCGGTCGTGGTCGTAATAGAGGTTGCCCGCATAGACCGGCTGGGTGCTGTCGCCGACGATCTGGGCGCCGGGCAGGGCGCTGCGGATCGCCTCGACCATGTCGAGCTGGCCGGGCATGGTGGCGGAAAGATCGCCCAGGATGGCGCGGGCGGCGTGGCGGGTGGCCTCGGCCCTTGCGGCGCCCTCGCGGCTCCGCGGGGTGACCCGCGGCAGAAGCGCCGCCATGGTCGCCCCGGCATCGCCGAGGAGCGGCAGGGCGGCCGTCCAGCGCGCCAGTTGCGCCGGGTCGCGGTCGATGCGGATCATGGCCGAGAGGTCGGGCAGGCCGTCATCGGCATACATGTCGTAATCGGTCTGGCCGATCTCGGTGCCGACCGCCAGAATCTGGTCTGCGCCCTGGATCAGGTCGCGCACCGGGGCGAGGCTGGGCGAGGCGGGGACCACCAGCGGATGGCCATGCATCATGCCGCGCGCATTGGTGGTCTGGATGACGGGGGCGTCGAGCGCCTCGGCCAGGGCTTTCAGCTTGGCCTCCTGGCCGCGCGCGCCGCCTCCGGCCAGGATCACCACGCGGTGGGCGGCGTTCAGAAGCCCGGCCGCCTGGGCCAGCTGATCCGCAGGAGGCTCCGGCTCGGGGGCCGGAGCGGCGGGGGGAGCGAGGGGCGGGCAGGGCAGGGGCATGACATCGGTCGGGACCTCGATATGGACGGGGCCCGGGCGACCGGTGGTCAAAAGGGCCCAGGCCCAGTCGAGCACGGGGCCCACCTCTTCCGGCGCGGTGATCTGGCGGGTCGGGCAGAGCGTCGCAATCATCGCGCCCTGATCGGGGAGTTCATGGAGCCGCCCCAGGCCGCGCCCCAAGCTGTCGCGGCGGTTGACGCCCGAGATCACCAGGACGGGCACGCTGTCCTCGCGGCTTTGCGCCATGGCGGTGATCGCATTGGTGATCCCGGGCCCCGTGATCACGAAGGCCACCCCGGGTTGGCCGCTTGCCCGCGCATAGCCATCGGCCATGAAGGCGCAGCCCTGTTCGTGGCGCGCGGTCACATGGCGGACCGGGCTTTCGGAGAGGCCCCGGTACAGCTCCACCGTATGGACCCCGGGGATGCCGAAGACGACCTTCACCCCCCGCGCCGCCAAGCCCTCGACCAGTCTTTCCCCAACGGTTCTCATTCACGCCTCCATCCGGCGGGCGATAAAGGCCGCGATGCGGCGGCAGGCCTCGGTGATTTCGGCGTCGCTGCGGGTCAAAGATATCCGCAGCCAGCCGTTCAGGCTGGGGCCGAAGCTCTCGCCCGGCATGACGGCCACGCGTTCCTCGAGCAGGAGCTTGCGCGCGAAATCCTCGCCCGAAAGCCCCGTGGCGCGGATATCGACGACCGAGAACATCCCGGCCTGGGGTTCATGGACATGAACCGCGTTGACGCCGTGCAGGGCCTCTTTCAAGAGCCGCGCCCGGCGGGAGAAACGTTCCACCATGCCCGGCGCGACCGGAGAGGGGCGCGAGACGGCGAGCGCGGTCATGTCGGCGATGAAGGGCTGGTTGCCGAAAAGCATGGTCTCGGCCACGGGCAGAAGCCTTGCCATGAACTCGCCCGGACCCACGGCCCAGCCCGAACGGAAGCCCGGGGCGGCGTGGGATTTCGAGATGGACGACACCACGATGGTCCGTTCGGCGAAGTCGGGGATATCCAGCGGAGAGAGGAATTCTCCGCCGAAGATCAGCTCTTCATAGACCTCGTCGGAGAGGATCCAGAGGTTGTGCTCGCGGGCCAGCCGCCCCAGGGCCATCAGGTCCTCGCGGGTCAGGACGGCGCCGGTCGGATTGTGCGGCGTGTTCAGGAAGAGCACGCGGGAGGCGGGGGTGATGCGGGCGGCGACGTCCTCGGCGGCCATGCGGAAGCCGTTTTCGGGGCGCAGGGGGACGGGGACGACGCTGGCGCCGGGGGCCCGGATCACGGCCTCGTAGGTCGCATACATCGGGTCACCCACCAGGACCTCGTCGCCGGGGCCGACGAGGCCGGTCAGGACGGCATAAAGCGAAGTCTGGGTGCCGGGGAAACACATGATCTGGTTGGGGCCGATGGTGCGGCCCGTGCGCTTGGTATAGCGGGCGGCGAGCGCCGCCAGCAGGCCAGGCTCGCCACGCCCGTTGGAATAGCCATAGCGCCCGGCGCGCATCGCGGCATTGGCCTTGTCGAAGAGCTCTTCGGGGGGCGGCACATCGGGTTCGCCGATGGTCAGGGGGATGACCTCCTGGCCGGTCTGCATCATGGCCTTGGCCATGGCATGGACCTCCCACTTGGCGCCGCCAAGCCCTTGAAGACGTTCGGTGATGGGCGCGTAACGCATGTCAGACCTCTGCCAGGATCGGCGCGGAGAGAAGAAGCCAGGGGGTCAGATCAACCCCCAATATCGAGCCCACCGAACGGATTCCCAGTTCGGCCAGCTCGCCCGGTGCAAAGGCCTCGGGCAGGGCGCAACCCTCCATCCACAGGCCGTCGATCACCGCGTTGCAGGCGATGGCCATGCGGCGGGCATGGGGCTCGGGCCAGTCGCCGGGCAGGGCGGCGATCAGGCCCTGAAGCCTGTCGCGATAGCCCAGGTAGGTCTGCGCATGGGTGTCATGCATCACCGGGTCGCGGCGGGTCTCTTGCAGGAAGGTCGCCCAAAGCATCAGCGCCTCGGGATCGACGACCGGCGCGGTCAGCGAGGCCGCGACGAAGGCCGCCAGCCGGGCCTCGGGCGCATGGGGGGCCGCGCGCAGGACCGAGGCCGAATCGTCGGTCATGCGGTTCATGAGGTGGCGATAGGCTGCGATCAGAAGCTGGTCCTTGGACTGGAAATAGTGCCGGATCAGCCCCGCCGTCACCCCCGCCCGTTCCGCAATGGCCCGCACCGTGGCATTTTGCGCCCCCCCCTCGGCCACAAGCGCCAGGGTCGCCTCGACCAAGGCCTGACGGCGCTTGTCTTCCGCCTCGCGGCGATAGGGCTTGCGTTCGCTGGACATGGGAGGGCCTTGTTATCCGGTCGGATAATTCTTGGAACAGATTCGACCGCGCCGCAAGCCGGGGAAGGGCTTGCGTTGCAATAATTGACGGGCCTGTCGGGTTTCCCTCGCGTCAGGGGAAGATCTCGTCCGGCTTCACGCCCCAGAGGTCGGCCTTGGGCAGCCAGCCCTTTTCGCCCTCGACCATAATGCGGCACCAGTCCGGCACGCATTGCACCAGCCGCCCCACGACATTCAGCTCGTTCTGGAACAGGACCTCCGAGCCCTCGTCGGGCGCCGAATGGGCCTCGGCCATGTCCTTGGTGACCAGGACCGAGCGCACGCCGGAAAGCAGCATGTAATGAATCCAGCCGCCCGCGCCATCGGCATCCTCGACCCTTCGCCAGTGTTCGTATTCAGCGGTGATCTTCAAGGGCATGCCCTCGCGGGTGAAGACCCAGTCGATGCGGTGGGTGAGGCCCGGGCCGCGCCGCGCATTGCCCTCGGTGCCCTTGAGGCTGACATAGCGCGGGATGGGCAGGCCGGTGACCGCACCCTTGGAGGGGTCGCGCGGCGTCTCGTCGCGGGTCTTGGGCGCCTTGGCCATGGCCTTGGCATCGCCGCCCTCGGCCTGTTCCTCGATCGAGGCCTCTTGGCCCCAGGCCATGGGGGCGCCGGCCGCAAAGGCCCATCCCAGGATCATCAGGGCCCCAAGCCCCGCCTTAAGGTCAACGCGCATCATCTGTCCTGCTCGCCTGGCGCCTGCGTCCTGTTGTCACCGGGTGTTGCGCCCGGGCTTGTGCTTGGTGCCGCAAGGCCTCACTTTGCCATCAAAGGCCGGAATTGGGAAGGGAGGGTGCGTCATGGGGGGATCACGTCTGAATGTCGTGGTGACGAGGGCTTTGCCGCAGGTGGTGGAGACGCGGTTGAAGGAGCTCTTCGATGTCGAGCTCCGCGATCCGGACAGCCCGATGACCCGGGAGGAGCTGGCCGAGGCCATGGGGCGCTGCGATGTCCTGGTGCCCACGATCACCGACAAGATCGACGCGGGGCTGATCGGCCAGGCGGGGCCGAGGCTGAAGCTGATCGCGAATTACGGGGCGGGGGTGGACCATATCGACGTCTCGACCGCGCGGGCCAAGGGGATCCTTGTGTCCAACACGCCGGGCGTGACGACGGATGACACGGCCGATATGGCGATTGCGCTGATGCTGGCCGTGACGCGGCGCATCCCCGAGGGGCTGGCGGCGATGAAGGGCGAATGGGCCGGGTGGTCTCCGATGGGCTTCCTGGGCGGGCGGATGGCGGGGCGGCGGCTGGGGATCCTCGGCATGGGCCGGATCGGCCAGGCCGTGGCGCGGCGGGCGCGGGCCTTCGGGCTCCAGGTCCATTACCACAACCGCAAGCGCCTGCGCCCCGAGGTCGAGGCCGAGGTCGAGGCGACCTGGTGGGAGAGCCTCGATCAGATGGTCTCGCGGATGGACATCATCTCGATCAACTGCCCGCATACGCCCGCGACCTTCCACCTGATGAACGCGCGGCGGCTGAAGCTCTTGAAGCCCTCGGCGGTGATCGTGAACACCTCTCGGGGCGAGGTGATCGACGAAAACGCCCTGACACGCGGCTTGCGGGCCGGCGAGATCGCGGGGGCGGGCTTGGATGTGCTGGAGAACGGGCGGGTGAACCCGAGGCTGCAAGAGCTGCCGAACGTCGTGCTTCTGCCGCATATGGGCTCGGCCACGGTGGAAGGCCGGGTCGAGATGGGCGAGAAGGTGATCATCAACATCAAGACCTTTGCCGATGGGCACAGGCCCCCGGATCAGGTGGTTCCGGGGATGCTGTAACCGCGCCCCCAGCGCCTGGCCGTTCCCGCGCAGGCGGGAACCTCACGCTTGGTGACAGGAGGCTCCGGGTCGGGGCCCGGAGCAGCTTCACGCCGGGGACGCGTTCAGGCCCTTTTCGTCACCGAGATCAGCACCCCCGCCGCCACGATCAGCGCCATGCCCGCGACGGCGAGCGGGCTGAGACCCTCGCCCCACAGCACCCAGGTCCAGGCGGCCGAGGCGGGCAGGATGACATATTCCATGACCGAGACCCGGCTGGCCTCGGCGATCTGATAGGCGCGGACCATGAGGCCTACGCCCAACAAAGACCCTGCCGCCTGGACGAAGGTCCAGAACCAGAAGGCACCCGTCGGCACCACGGGGCCGCGCAGCAGGAAGCCCTCGGGGCCTGCGGGGACGATCAGGGGGTGAAGGCTTAGCACCACCATGCCGATGGCGCCTGCGATGCCAAGCGCGATGAAGAAGCCCGCCAGCAGCGTCTCGGCGCTTTCCTGCGGGCACCAGCGGCGGGTGGCGATATTGCCCATGGCGTAAAGCGCCCCGGCGATGACCGGCAGAAGCGCGGGCAAGGAGGCGCCCGCAAAGGCCTCGGGGCCCAGGACCATCACCACCCCCGCAAAGCCAAGCGCCACGGCAAGCGCCCCAAGGGCGCTGATGGGCGCGCCGTAGAAGAGCCGCTCGATCAACAGGACGAAGATCGGCGCGGTGAAGAGGCCTGCGGCGACCAGGGCCACGGGCAGGAACCCCAGGGCGCCGAAATAGATCACCATGGCGCAGCCGTGGATGAAGGAGCGCGCCACGACCATACGTGGCACCACCATCCCCAGCCGCAGGCCCAGGGGCCGCGCCACGGCCCACAGAAGCGCCACCGCCATAACCGTCCGCGTGGCATGGAACTGCCACAGCCCCGCCTGGTCGGCGATGACCTTCACGAAATTGTCGGTGAATCCGATGATCGTGGCATAGACGACGATCATCCCAAGGGCTTTGAGGTTGCGGTTCTCTGTCATCCCCCCATCAACCCCGCCCCGGCCCGCTTTTCCCGCCTGAATGCGACCTTTGGGCGACGCTTTGCCCAAGCCAAGGCTTGTGATTGTGAAGCCCCGCCCTTGGGGTTAGGGTGGGGCAAAACAGGCAATGCAGGCGCAATGACCGCCCTTGAGAAATACCAGCGACTGGAATGCACCGGGCTTTGGCGCCTGACGCCCTCGGCACAGCTGCGCGAGGTCGTCGTGGGCCTGCGCGAGACGACGCTGGTCTTTGCCGATCCGCGCACCGAGATGGCGCTGTCGCATTGGTCCCTTCCTTCCGTCGAACGGGTGAACCCCGGCGAGATGCCCGCCGTCTTTACCCCGGGCCGCACCGATGAGGGCGGGCCCTCGGAGACGATCGAGCTGGAAGACCCCGACATGATCGCGGCCTTGGAGGTCGTCCATACGACCCTGATCCGCCGCCGTCCGCGCCCCGGTCGGCTGCGGGGCGGTGCCGTGGCGCTGGGCGCGGGGGTGGCGGCGCTGGCGCTGCTCATTTGGCTGCCCGATGCGATGATCTCGTATACGGCCTCGGTCCTGCCCACGGCGACGCGGGTGCAGATCGGCAAGATGGCCCTGGCCGATGCGCAGCGCCTGACGGGCTCCCCCTGCGCCGAGCCCCTGGGCGCCCGCGCGGGCATCGCCCTTGCGCAGCGCATGGCCGCCCTGGGCGTGGGCGAAATCGCCGTGGTCCGCGACGGGGCGCAAGAGGTCACGGTCCTGCCCGGCGGCATCGTGCTCCTGGCCAACGGGCTCCTGACCTCCTCCGAGGACCCCGAGCCCGTCCTTGGCCGGATCCTCGCGGCATTGGTCGCCGCCAAGGAGGCCGATCCGGTCGTCCCCCTTCTGCATCACGCGGGCCTGATCTCGACCACGCGGCTTCTGACCAGCGGGGTCCTCCCCGAAGGCGCGGTCGAAGGCTATGCCGAGGCCGCGCTCTCCACCCGGGCCGAGGCGCCGACCGAACCCCTGCTCGAGGCCTTCAAGACCCTGGGCCTCTCCTCGACGCCCTATGCCAAGTCGCTGGACCCCGAGACCGATATCCTGCCGCTGATCGAGGGCGACCCGTTCCAGGGCCGCTCCCCGGCCCCGGTGATCAGTGACAACGACTGGATCAGCCTTCAGGGCATCTGCGCGACCTGAGGCAGGTCGCGCAAAAGTGGGAACCGGTTTTGCGCAGGAAGACCTGCGCCAACCACCTCAGCGCACAAAGGCATCCGCAAAGCCCGCCGCCCGCAGGGCACTCAGCCCGGCCTGGGCCTCGGCGGCCGAGGCGAAGGGCCCGGCCATGACCACTTTCAGCCCCTTCTGGCTGCCGGTCGAGACCGGAAGCCCAAGGCCCGCGATCTTGCCCGCCGCCCTTTCGGCATTGGACGGGTCACCAAAGCAGCCGACCTGCACCAGGATGCCACCCTGCGCCGCCTCTGGCGCCGACATGGTGGCCAGGGTCACGCGGGAGGCCTGGGCGCGGGGTTGCGCCTTGGGCTGCTCCTTTGCGGGCAGGTCGGCGATCAGCACCATGGGGACCTCTTGCGTGTAAAGCCGGTCCTGCGCGGCCTGGCCCGCAGGCGTGCCCACGCCGCGCATCGGGTTCAGCCGGTCGTCCTTCCAGGCATAGGCCCAGCCCTTCGGGGGCTTGGGCAGGGTGCGGCGCACCGGTTCGGTGAAGGTCACGGTGACTTCGGGCGCCGCCTGGGTCACGACGGGCAGGGCGACAGGCTGGGCGACGGGGGCAGGAGCCCGGGGCGCGGCGGGGGCAAAGAGGAAGGCGAAGAGCCCCTTGCCCGGGGTCCGAGGCTGGGCCTGCGTCGTTGGGGCCTGCGGCGCCGGGGCCTCTGCCACGACGACCGGAGCCGCAGCCGGCAGCTCTTCGGCCACCTGCGGCGGGCGCGCCGAGCCGGTCGGTTGCATCCCGCAGATCGGCCGACGGGAGCCGTCGATGCGCGGCACCCAGTTCACCCGCCCGTCGAAGCCCGCACGGACAAAGACGCAGCCCCGGCTGTCAATGAACTGCTGGCCCTTGAATCCCGCAGGCGGCGGATTGGCAGGGGCCGTCACCTGACGCAGCGACTGCGCCCCCGCCGTTCCGGCCAAGGCCATAAGCACGGCTCCGGCCAAAGCCGGACCCCAAATCCTGACACGCATGCTCGCCCTCATTCTTGTTTTGGACGAATCATGAATCAGGATTGTTTCCAAGTAAAGGAAGATCACCGGATCAAGCGGCGATTTGCCCCTTATTTGGTGCCGAACATCCGGTCGCCCGCATCCCCTAGGCCCGGAACGATATAGCCATGGTCGTTCAGATGGCTGTCGACCGAGGCCGTGACGATCTGCACATCGGGATGGACCTCTTGCATATGCTTGATCCCCTCGGGCGCGGCCAAAAGGCAGAGGAAGCGGATGTTCTTCGCCCCCTTCTCCTTCAACAGGCTCACCGCGGCCGCCGAAGAGTTCCCCGTGGCCAGCATCGGATCGACGACGATCGAGATGCGCTCGTCCAAATGGTCGGGCAGCTTGCAGTAATACTGCACCGGCTGCAGCGTCTCGGGGTCGCGGTACATGCCGACGAACCCGACCCTTGCCGCCGGGATCAGCTCGAGGATGCCATCCAACAGCCCGTTCCCCGCCCGCAGGATCGAGACCAGGGCCAGCTTCTTGCCGTCAATCGCCGGGGCCTCCATCGGACACAGCGGCGTCTCGATGGATTTCGTCGTCATCGGCAGGTTGCGCGTGACCTCATAGGCCAAAAGCAGGGAGATCTCGCGCAGAAGCTGGCGGAAGGAGGCGGTGGAGGTGTCCTTCTCCCGCATCAGGGTCAGCTTGTGCTGCACCAAGGGGTGGCTCACGACGATCAGGGGTTCCATTCAGCGCTCCATCAGCTTGGCGATCTTCTCCTTCGTATCCTTGTCGCAGAAAGCCGCGTCAAGCGCCCAGCGGTTGAGGGTCGCGAAAACCCCCTCGTCCCAGTCGAAGGCCTCTGACAAGAGCTCATACTCCCGCCGCAGGGTCGTATGGAAAAACGGCGGATCATCGGTCGAGACGGTGACCTTGACGCCCCGGTGGAACAGCTCGCCAATCGGATGCTTGCGCCAGCCGGGGTAAAGCCCCAGCGCCATGTTCGACCCCGGGCAGCATTCCAGAACTACCCCCGCCTCGGCGATCTCGTCGACCAGGGCCAGGTCCTCGATGGCCCTGACCCCATGGCCAATCCGGCGCGCCCCGAGCGCCAGGGCCTCGCGCACCTCTTCGGGCCCTTTCAGCTCCCCGGCATGGAGCGTCAGGCCAAGCCCCGCCTCGCGCCCGCAGTCGATCCCCCAGGCGAAGTCCCTGAGCGCGCCCATCCGCTCATTGCCCGCCACGCCGATGCCGGTGACAAAGCCCCCCGCAACCTCCGCCGCACAAAGCGCCGCGCGGCGGCCCTGCATCGGGTCCATATGCCGGATCATCAGGGCAATCCCCCGCACCGTGATCTCCGGCACCGAGGCCGCCGCCTCCTCCATGGCCAAGACATATTCGCGAAAGGCCCCGACATCGCCCCCACCGCAATAATCGGGGCAGAGGAAGTGTTCCGCATAGACCACCCCCTCCTCGACTTGAGCCTCCAAGACCGCCCGCATCAGCCGCGCATAATCCTCGGGCCGCGTCAGGACCGAGACCGCCGCCTCGTAGACCCGCACGAACTCCGGGAATCCCGAGAACCGATATCCCCCCCGCTCATCGAAGATGCCGGAGATATCGACCTTCTTCTCCCGCGCCAGCCCCCGGATAAAAGCCGGAGGCGCCGCCCCTTCCAGATGCAGATGCAGTTCGATCTTCTTCATGCCCACTCCCGAACGGCCCGCCCCTCAAGAGCGGTCCGTCCTTCATGCTTGCTCAAATATCCCGGGGGTTTGGGGGCAGAGCCCCCAAGTGCGGTCACAGAAAGCTCCGCCCCGGCCCCTGCGCCTGAACCCCCAGATGCGCCGCCACCGAGGCCGCCACATCGACAAAGCCCCTGATCCCCAAGGCCCCCACTGCGCCATATCCCACGACCGGCACCCGCTCCCGCGTGTGATCGGTCCCGCGCCAGGTCGGGTCATTGCCATGATCGGCGGTGAAGAGCGCCAAGTCCCCGGGCCGCAGCCGCGAGAGGAACCCCGCGACCTTCCCATCAAACCACTCCAGCGCGCGGGCATAGCCCGCCACGTCGCGCGGATGGCCCCAAAGGCTGTCGAACTCGACGAAATTGGCAAAGGTCAAGGAGCCGGGCTCCGCCTCACTCCCCAGCCGGTCCAGGTGATCGAAAAGGTCAAGGTCACCCTTGCCCTTCCAGAGCTTCCCCACGCCCTGCATCGAGAAGATATCGCCGATCTTGCCCACGGCATGGGTCATCCGCCCCGCGTCCTGCACCCAGTCCAGCAGCGTGGGCCCCGGCGGCGCGATGGCGAAATCCTTGCGGTTGGCGGTGCGCTTGAAGGCCCCGGGGCTGCCGGTGAAGGGCCGCGCGATGACCCGCCCCACCTTCATCGCATGAAGATGCGGTGCCAGGTCGGCGCAGAGCTTCAAGAGCCGCTCCAGCCCGAAGGCCTCTTCATGCGCGGCGATCTGGAAGACGCTGTCGGCCGAGGTATAGCAGATCGGCCAGCCGGTCTGCAGATGTTCCGCGCAGTGCTTCTCGATGATCGGCACGCCCGAGGAATGGCAGTTGCCGAGGATGCCTTCGGTCCCCGCGAGCCGACAGACCAGGGCTGTGATTTCCGGCGGAAAGGCAGGGACCGTGTCGGGGAAATAGGTCCAGTCCCAGGGCACCGGCACGCCCGCCAGCTCCCAATGGCCGGAGGGCGTGTCCTTGCCCCGGCTGACCTCCTCCGCCGCGCCCCAAAGGCCCGCAGGAGTTGCGGAAAACCCCGGCATCCGGACCCCCGAGGCCAGCTCGACCGCCGCCCCAAGGCCCAGCCCGTCCAGGACCGGCATGCGCAGGGGCCCACTGCGGCCCTGATCGGCCCGGCCCGAGGCACAGGCTTCCGCGATATGGCCCAATGTATTGGCGCCCGCATCGCCAAAGGCCGCCGCATCCGGCGCGCCCCCGGCGCCGACCGAATCCATCACGATCAGAAAGGCGCGCGGCATTCCGGTCTCCTCAGGTGATCTTCTTCAGGACCAGCGCCGGTTCCTCGGGCGGATGGTCCTGCATGACATAGGCCGCCAGCACGGCTTGGGCGGCGGCAAGGGCCTGGTCCTCGGTCGCGGCATGGACCAGGGCCAGGGGCGCGCCGCGTCCGAGGTCCTCGCCGATCCCGGCCAGGTCCGAGAGGCCCACGGCCGGGTTGATCCGGTCGCCCTCGCGCATCCTTCCCCCACCGAGGCGCACCACGGCGAGCCCCAGGGCCTGACCGTCGATCCGGCCGACGAAACCGCCCTCGGGGCAGGGCACCTGGACCACCACCGGCGCTGCGGGCAGGCGGTCGGGCCATCTGTCGATGAAGTCGGCAGGGCCGCCCTGGGCCTGGACCATGCGTCCGAACCAGTCGGCGGCGCTGCCGTTTTCAAGCGCCTGGGCGATCCGCCCGGCGCCGTCCTTGGCATCATCGGCCAGGCCGCCGAGCGCCAGGGCCTCGCCGCCCAGCTCCATCGTCAGGTCCCAGAGCGCGGTGTTGACCGAGACCCCGGTCAGGGTCTCCATCACCTCGATGACCTCCAGCGCATTGCCCGCCGCGGTGGCCAGGGGCTGGCTCATGTCGGTGATCAGCGCCGAGGTCATGCAGCCCGCACCATTGGCGGTGGAGACAAGGGCGCGGGCCAGGACCTCGGCCTCCTCCAGCGTCTTCATGAAGGCGCCCGAGCCGCATTTGACATCCAGGACCAGGGCCTCGAGCCCGGCGGCGAGTTTCTTGGAGAGGATCGAGGCGGTGATCAGGTCGACGCTTTCGACCGTGGCCGTCACGTCGCGGACGGCATAGAGTCGGCGGTCGGCGGGCGCGATCTGGCCCGAGGCCGAGACGATGGCGCAGCGCGTCGTCTCCATCTGGCGGCGGAGCTGGTCTTCGCTCAGGCCGGTGCGAAAGCCGGGGATGGCCTCGAGCTTGTCGAGCGTCCCCCCGGTATGGCCCAGCCCCCGTCCCGAGATCATCGGCACATAGGCCCCGCAGGCGGCCAGCGCCGGGGCGAGCAGAAGCGAGACGCAATCGCCGATCCCCCCGGTCGAATGCTTGTCGATCACCGGGCCCGGCAGGTCCCAGGCCATGACATCGCCGCTGTCGCGCATGGCGCGGGTCAGGGCGACGCGGCCCTCTTCGCCGAGGCCCTTCAGCAGCACCGCCATGGCAAAGGCCCCCGCCTGGGCATCGCTGACCCCGCCCGAGGCGAGGCCCTGGGCGAACCAGCCGAGCTCCTCCGCCGAGGGGCTTTGCCCGTCGCGGATCTTGGCGATGATGGCGCGCGCATCCATCGGGGAGGCCATCAAGGCGCCATGAACCCGGCGTTGAAACTGCCGGGCAGGAGCTCTGCCACGGTCATGGTTTTCGATTTGCCGGCGGTGGTGCAGAGCGTGACAAGGACCCCCGGATCGGCGAATTCGGCGATCTTCTGGCGGCAGCCGCCGCAGGGGGGGACGGGTTCGGGGCAGTCGGCGATGACGAGGATCTCGGCGATCCTTTTGTCTCCGCTGGCGCACATGGCCGCGATGGCGCCGGCCTCGGCGCAGGTGCCTTCCGGATAGGCCGCGTTTTCCACATTCACGCCAAGGTGGAGATGGCCTTCGGTCGAGCGCAAGGCCGCGCCGACCTTGAAGCGGGAATAGGGGGCATAGGCGTTTTCGCGTACCTGGGTCGCGGCTTCGAGCAGGGTCATGATGGCTCCTTGACCGTTTGGACAAGGATGATCCGCTTTGCCATGGCTTGCAAGCCTTTGCGCCGAGAGGCCCGGCGGGCTGGCGCCCTTGTGCTCTCGTCGCCCGAAGCGGGGGGGCTGCCGCCCCCCCGCACCCCCCTGCCCAAAGGGGCGCACGCGCCCCTTTGGAAACCCCGTGGACGTTACAGGATCGTCGTGGGGACTTGGCCGGGGAGGGAGACTTCGAGGAGTTGCAGGTCGGGGGTTGTGTCGGTGTAGCGGGTCGCCAGGCCCGGGGGGATGACGAAGGCGTCGCCGGGGGAGAGGCGGTAGGGCTCTTTCCCCTCGCCGTGAAGGGTCATTTCGCCGGACATGACGAAATTGAAGAGGATGTCGCCCTGGTGCTTGGTCCAGGGGCTTTCGCCGCCCGTGGGTTTGGCGACCATGACGGAGGCCACGCCTTTCGTATTGGCGTTGATCGTCGTGTCTCGGGCCTGGAAGCCCGGGATGCGGAAGGGGGCGAAGCTGCCGGTGGAGCCCACATTGTGGACGAAGCGCTGGCCCTCCCATTCGCGGTCGGGGTTCACGGTCGCATTGGGCAGGGTCATCTCATGGTCGATCTCGGTGATATGCTCGGCAGGGACGCCGATCTCGATCACCTCGATGCCCTCGCCGGATTCCAGGACGCGGTGGCGGATCGTGGGGGGCTGGATGAAGCAATCGCCCGCATGGAGGCGCCGGATGCCGCCCTGGTCTTCATACAGCACATCGACCCAGCCCTTGATGCAGAAGATCAGCTGGAAGCCCACTTTATGGAAATGCACCATGTCCGGGACCTTGCCATCGGGCACGCGGATGTGGCTGGCGATCATGGCGCCGCCGAGGCGGGTGGGGACGAGGTCGCGATACATCATCCCCGCCCGCCCGATCACCCAGGGCGCCTGGTCGGCCAGGCGGCGGACGACGAAGGCGTGTTCGGTCGCGGGCAGGACAAGGGGCGGGTTCAGCTCGTCGAGCTGCACCTGCGTGCCGCCCGGGGAGGTCAGGGTCTTGGCGCCCGCCGCAATCGCGGCCCAGTCATCGGACAGGATGCGGATCGTGCCCGGCGCGGCTGTCAGCCCCGCATCCAGCCTCAGCCGCAGCCCATGGCCCGACAGGACCACGACCGAGGGGTTGTCGGCCGGGTAGATCATGTCCATCCGCATCCCCAGGGTCTTGGTGAAGAAGGGCAGATCGGCGCGCAGATCGGCGGTGGGCAGCAGGATTTCGGCTTTCATTTGGTCCTCGTCTGGCTGTGGTGGCTGTCTTCGGCCTGGTGGATGAAACGTGTCATGAGGTCGGCGGCGGCGAGGGCATCGCGGGCCTGGAAGGCGGTCATGAGGGCGCTGAGGCCCTGGGCGATGGTGCGGCGCGCAGCCGGGTCCTTCATCGTCGCAAGCCGCACCGCCTGGACCTGGGCGGAGTAGCGCTGGATCGTCTCGCGCAGTTCGTGGTTGGGCAGGGCGGCGAGCCAGGTGGTGCGGAAGGTCTCGGAGGCGCGGTGGAAGGCCGCCGTGTCGGGGGCCTCTTCCAGGTCCTTCAGCGCCCCGGCCAGGGCGGAAAGCGCCTCTGGCGTCAGGCTCTGGGCG
This sequence comes from Stagnihabitans tardus, assembly GCF_009925085.1. Classification (GTDB taxonomy): domain Bacteria; phylum Pseudomonadota; class Alphaproteobacteria; order Rhodobacterales; family Rhodobacteraceae; genus Stagnihabitans; species Stagnihabitans tardus. Next base: position 165,579 of record NZ_JAABNR010000010.1, read on the forward strand.
GCGCTGCCCGCCGCATGGGGCTCCAGCAGTTTGCGCAGCGTGAAGACCTGCGCAATCCGCTCCGGCGAGAGGTCGGGCAGGGCAAAGCCGCGCGAGGTCGAGGCCAGGTAGCCCTCGGACACGAGCTGCATCAGGGCCTCACGGACGGGCATGCGGGAGACGCCCATCTCGGCGGCGATGGCATGGTCGATCAGCCGGTCGGAGGGGCCGATCTGTCCGGTCAGAAGCCGGGCGCGGATCTCGTCGCGGATGCGGGTGCGGTGGTTGGTGCGGGTCATTGCTGATTAAAAGTATACTGTTTGTGCCGAAGTCAAGCGAAACGGGCGCGAAGAGGCGGATATCCCGCGATTTCGGTATACTTTTCTTGCGGGTGCCCCGTCGCTTCTGGCCGTCAAATGCCGGAAAAGGCTTGACCCTTGGCGCGGTCTTGGTCAGGCATGAGGCCCGCCTTTTGGCCAGGCGGCAAAGACATGAGGGCGAGATGAGCGACGACCGGCAGGACGAGGTGAAGCACAACGCGCGGCAGGCGGCGCTGGACTACCATGAATTCCCCAAGCCCGGGAAACTGGAGATCCGTGCGACCAAGCCCTTGGCCAATGGCCGCGACCTGGCGCGGGCCTATTCGCCGGGCGTGGCCGAAGCCTGCCTCGAGATCAAGGCCGACCCTTCCACCGCCAGCCGCTATACCTCGCGCGGGAACCTGGTGGGCGTGGTCTCGAACGGGACGGCCGTGCTGGGCCTGGGCAATATCGGCGCCCTGGCCTCGAAGCCGGTGATGGAGGGCAAGGCGGTGCTCTTCAAGAAATTCGCCAATATCGACTGTTTCGACATCGAGCTGAACGAGCCCGATCCGGTCAAGCTGGCGGAGCTGGTCTGCGCGCTGGAGCCGACCTTCGGGGCGATCAACCTGGAAGACATCAAGGCGCCCGATTGCTTCATCGTCGAGAAGCTGTGTCGTGAGCGCATGAAGATCCCGGTCTTCCATGACGACCAGCATGGCACGGCCATCGTCGTGGGGGCAGCGGCGACCAATGCCATGGTCGTGGCCGAGAAGCGCTTCGAGGACATCAAGGTCGTCTCGACCGGCGGCGGGGCGGCGGGGATCGCCTGCCTGAACATGCTCTTGAAGCTGGGGGTCAAGCGCGAGAATGTCTGGCTCTGCGACCTTGCGGGGCTGGTCCATCATGGCCGGACCGAGCAGATGACCGACCAGAAGGCGGCCTATGCACAGGGGACCCAGCCCGCGACTCTGGCCGATGTCATCGTGGGGGCCGATCTGTTCCTGGGTCTCTCCGGCCCGGGCGTGTTGACGGCCGAGATGGTCAAGACCATGGCCCCGCGCCCCATCGTCTTTGCGCTCGCCAATCCCTCGCCCGAGATCCTGCCGGATGTGGCGCGGGCGGCGGTGCCGGATGCGATCATCGCCACTGGACGGTCGGATTTCCCGAACCAGGTCAACAACGTCCTCTGCTTCCCCTTCATCTTCCGCGGCGCCCTGGATGTCGGCGCCACCACGATCAACTCGGAAATGGAGCTTGCCGCCATCGAGGGCATCGCCCAGCTGGCCCGCGTCACGACCAGCGCCGAGGCGGCGGCGGCCTATGCCGGCGAAAAGCTGGCCTTTGGCGCGGAATACCTGATCCCGAAGCCCTTTGACCCGCGCCTGATCGGCGTCGTGGCCTCGGCCGTGGCCAAGGCCGCGATGGAGACGGGGGTGGCGACGCGCCCGCTGGCCGACCTGGAGGCCTATCGCCACAAGCTGGACGGGTCGGTCTTCAAGTCCGCCCTGATCATGCGGCCGGTCTTCGATGCCGCCCGCGCCTCGGAACGCCGGATCATCTTTGCGGAAGGCGAAGACGAGCGCGTCCTGCGCGCCGCCAGCGCCATCCTGGAGGAAATGACCGTCAAGCCGATCCTGATCGGCCGCCCCGAGGTGATGATCGCGCGCTGCGAGCGGTTCGGCCTGCCGATCCGCCCCGACCGCGACTTCGAGATCGTGAACCCCGAAAGCGACCGCCGCTACCGGGATTACTGGGGCAGCTATCACAAGCTCCTGGAGCGCCAGGGCGTGACGCCCGAGACGGCGCGCACGGTCCTGCGCACCAACACCACCGCAATTGCCGCCATCGCCGTCCAGCGCGGCGATGCCGATGCGATGATCTGCGGCACCTATGGCCAGTATCTCTGGCACCTGAACTATGTGCGCAAGGTCCTGGCGCGCGGCGGCAACCACCCGCAGGGCGCGCTGTCGCTGATGATCCTGGAAGACGGCCCGCTCTTCGTGGCCGACACCCAGGTCAACCCGATCCCCGAGCCCGACCAGATCGCCACGGCAGCCATCGGCGCGGCCCGCCATGCCCGCCGCTTCGGCATCCAGCCCAAGGTCGCGCTCTGCTCGCATTCGAACTTCGGCAACCTGGAATCCGACAGCGGGCGGCGGATGCGGCAGGCGATGGAGATCCTCGACGCCCGCGAGGTCGATTTCGAATACGAGGGCGAAATGAGCCTCGATGCCGCGCTGGACGAGGAATTGCGGATGCGCATCTTCCCGAACTCGCGGCTGACGGGCACGGCCAATATCCTGATCTTCGGCTATACCGATGCCGCCAACGTGGCGCGCAACATGCTGCGGATGAAGGCGGGGGGGCTCGAGGTCGGGCCGATCCTGATGGGCATGGGCAACCGCGCCCATATCGTCACGCCCTCGATCACGGCGCGCGGGCTCTTGAACGTCTCGGCGCTCGCCGGGGCGCCGGTCTCGCTTTACGGCTGACAATCAAGGTTAACGGATCATTCACCAGGTGGACAAGCCTGGTCAAAGGGCGCAACTCTGAACATGCCCCGGGACTCCCCGGGGTTTTTGTGCCATACCGAGTGAAAAGGGGTCCCGTTTTGACCTCACCGATGACTGACAGACCGAACTCCGACGTCCCGGGTTCCGAGCCGGAGCTGGACGAAAAAGTGCTGATCCGTCTCTTCGACCTGGCAGGGCCGGAGCAGACCATCGAAATCCTTGACCGCCTGATCATGGACCTGCGCGAGGTGCAGCAGGTGCTGAACCGGGCAAGGTCGGTGGATATCGCCACCCTCAGGCGGCAGAACCACACGCTGATCGGGATTGCCGGAACCGTGGGGGCCGCGCCTCTGCATCGGCTGGCGCTGGAGGCGGGGCGGCTCTTGCGCGAAGGCCCCGAGCCGGGCGCCGAGGCCGTGGTCGCGGGGCTGAGGCCCATGGTCGACCGGCTGATTTCCAGCCTGATCGCGATGCGGGCGGGGCGCTGAGGGGTCGCAGGCTCTTGCAACCCTGAAGGGAATGGCGGCATTGTCGGCTATGCAGAAGGCATTTCCGATGTCCGCCAATTCCCAAAAGGCCGCCCCGCGCGCAGCCGCGACCAAGACCCCTGCCGCCAAACCTGCCCTCGCCAAGGCAGGGCCGATCCTGTTGATCGAGGACACGGCCTCGTTGCAGCTGATCTACCGCTCGGTCCTTGCGGCCGAGGGCTACGAGGTCCATCTCGCAGCCTCGGCGGCCGAGGGGCACCGGCTTTTCGCCTCGGGCAACCACCGGGTGGTGCTTTTGGACCTGGGCCTGCCCGATGGCGACGGGTTGCAGGTGATGACGGCCATGCTGGAGCGGCGGCCGAACACCAAGGTCATCGTCATCACCGCCCATGGGTCGATCAACCGCGCGGTCGAGGCGATGCGGGCCGGGGCGCATGAGTTCCTGGTCAAGCCCTTCGAGGACGCGCGCTTTCTTTCGGCCGTGGCCAATGCCGTCGCCCGCAGCCAAAGCCGCAAGACGGCGGGGGATGCAGCGGCGGGCTTCATCGGCAGCTCCGAGGTCATGGGTCGCATCCATGACAAGATCGCCTCGGTCGCGGGCTCGATGGCCACGGTCTTCATCACCGGTGAAAGCGGCACGGGCAAGGAACTGGCGGCGCTGGCCGTCCATGGCGCCAGCCCCCGGGCCAAGGGGCCCTTCATCGCGCTGAACTGCGGGGCCATCCCGCATGACCTGCTGGAATCCGAGGTCTTCGGCCATATGAAGGGCTCTTTCACCGGGGCGATCAGCGACAGGCCGGGGGCGGCGACGGCGGCGGATGGCGGGACGCTGTTCCTCGATGAAATCTGCGAGATGGCGCCCGCGTTGCAGACCAAGCTCTTGCGGTTCCTGCAAACTTCCTCCGTGCTGCCGGTGGGGGCGACCAAGCCCATCAAGGTCGATGTCCGCATCGTCTGCGCCACCAACCGCGACCCCCTGGATGCCGTCCGGCGCGGGCAGTTCCGCGAGGACCTTTACTACCGGCTTTTCGTCGTGCCGATCCATCTGCCGCCGCTGCGCGAGAGGGGGGAGGACGTGATCGAGATCGCCGAGACGATGCTGGCGCGCTTTGCCGAGGAAGAGGGGCGGCGGTTCGACGGGCTCGACCCCGAGGTCGCGGAGCTTTTCCTCCGTCACCCCTGGCCGGGCAATGTGCGCCAGCTCTTGAACGTCATCCGCAATGTCGTCGTCCTGAATCGCGGTGGGTCGGTCACGCTGGACATGCTGCCCGAGACCCTGACGGACCTGGAACGGACCCCCAGCGCCCCACCCGTCGCCGCACCGGGCGAGCCCACGCTGGACAGCCTGATGGACCGCCCCCTTGCCGAGGTCGAGCGCCTGGTCGTCATGGCGACCATCGCCCGCCACGGCGGATCCATCCCCAAGGCGGCGCGGGTCCTGGACCTGTCGCCCTCGACGCTTTACCGCAAGCTCGAGGCCTGGTCGCGCGAGGATTGACGATAGGCCGCCACGGTCTGCGCCCAGATCCGGGTCAGGCCGGGCAGGGCGGCGCGGGCGGCCTCGGCCTCTCCGGCGCGCAACCGGGTCAAGAGCCGCTCCAGCCCCTCGCCCATGGCCTTGGCGCCGAAGACCCCGGCCGAGCCTGCCATGTGATGGGCCTCCTTGACGGCGATCTCAAGCGGCGCATCGGCCAGGCGGGTCAGGCCAAGCTCCATCTCGGTGATGAAGCGGTCGGTCAGCTGGGCCAGGACCTCGGGCGGCAGGGCGCCGCTCATGTCGCTGGCCGTCCGCCCGTCGCGCAGGTCGCCCAGGGCCGAGGGCGGGACGCTTTGCGCCAGGGCCTCGCGCAGGACCGCGCGCTCGACCGGCTTGAAGAGGACATGGCGCATCCCCACGGCGCGGAAACGGCGCAGGTCATCGGGCATCGCATGGGCGGTCAGGGCCAGGACCGGGGTGGCGGCATTGCGCCCGCCCTCGGCCCGAAGGCGTTGGGTCGCCGCGATCCCGTCCAGTTCGGGCATCGAGATATCCATCAGGATCACGTCGAAATCCTGCTCACTTGCCAGCCGCAGACCCTCCAGCCCGTCGCTGGCCTCGGTCACCGCATGGCCGTCCTGCTTGAGCATCTCGCGCACGATGAGCCGGTTGAAGAAATTGTCCTCGACGACCAGGATGCGCAAGAGCGGGCAGGGGGCAGGGGCCAGGGGCGCTGCAGGGGCCTCGGCGGGCGGGTTCGTGGGCTCCAGCGGCAGGACCAGGCGGAAGGTGCTGCCCCGCCCCGGCTCGCTCTCGACGCTGACCGTGCCGCCCATCCGGGTGACGATGCGCCGCACGATGCCAAGGCCAAGCCCTGTCCCCGAAGTCCGGCGCGCGAAAGAGGGGTCGAGCGTCACGAAATCCTCGAAGACCCGATCCAGGTCTTCCTTGGCAATCCCTATACCGGTGTCGGTGACGGAGATCTGAAAGGCGCCATCGGCCAGGCGTTGCAGCCGGATCAGGATCTGGCCCGCCCGGGTGAACTTGACGGCATTGCCCACCAGGTTCAACAGGATCTGCCGCAGCCGCCCCTGGTCGCCCATGACATGGGTCGGGCAATCCGGCGCGCGTTCGAAGGCCAGGTCATTGCCCAGAAGCGCGCTGGCGGGGCGCTGGTTTTCGACCACGTCCTGGACCAGGCGCTCCAGGTCGACCGGCGCCAGGGTCAGCCCGTCGCGGCCGCTGTCGAGCCGCGTCATGTCAAGGATATCGTTGACGTAATTCATCAGGAGCCGGCCTGAATCCGCCATGATCCGCAGGTAGTCGCGCTGCTGGGGGCCCATCTCTGTCGCCTGCAAGAGCTCGACCGTGCCAAGCATTCCGTTCAGGGGGGTGCGCAGTTCGTGGCTCATCAGGACCAGGAGATCGGCCTTGGCCTTTTCTCCGGCAAGGGCCGTGTCGCGGGCCTCGGTCAGGGCCTGTTCCGCCGCGACCTGGGCCGAGCGGTCCGAGAGGAAGACCACGAACATCGCCCCCGCCTCGGTGCGGATGGCCGAGACCGAGGCCTCGGCCGGGAAGCTGCGGCCGCTGGCCTGGCGTGCGGTGACGCGCAGGCGCTGGGGCCCGCCCTGGGGATCGAGCCGGACCTGCGGGCCCTCGGCGGAGGCGGGGATCAGCACGCCCAGGTCCCGGCCCAGGACGGACTCGGGCGAATGGCCGAAAAGCTGCGCCCCGGCGGGGCTGAAACCGGTGATGCGCCCCGCGGCATCCAGCGTCACGACCGGGTCGAGCGAGGCGCTGATCACCGCATCCAGCCGCGAGGCGGTGGCCGCGGCCTCGGTCGCGCTGCGGCGGGTCTTGCGCGAGACATGGACAAGGCAGGCCAAAAGCGCCAGGAGCCCGACAAGCAACGCGCCGCTGACCACGGCCAGCCGCGTCATCGCCGCCTTGATCCCGCTGCGCTTGTGGTCGGCCTGGGCGGCAAAGACCTCGACGCCGATCGTGCCCATGCGGTGAACCGCCGGAATGAGCTTGCGCAGCTCTTGCTTCATCCCCGGCAGGACCGCCGCAAGCCCCGGGTCCGGCCCGTCGATCACCGTCACCGTGCGGTCAAGAAAGCGTTGAAGCTGCGCCATGCCCGCATCGAACCCCGGGGTCTGGCGCAGGTCGGAAAAGAGCCGCCCTGCCCTCAGCGTGTCAAAGCGGCTGTAGGCGATGTCAAAGCGGGTCCGGACATCCTGCAGGCTGGCCTCGCCCTGCATCGCATCCTCGACCACGATTTCCAGGGTCAGAAGCTCGACATCCATCTGGCTGAGCGTCCACTGGACATTGTCGTTCGAGGAATAGCCCAGGCGGTCGATCTGCTGGGCGATGTTCAGCGCCAGGAGGATCAGGGCGGTCAGGGCGGCGGCAATGGCCAGCACGACGACGGCCGAACGCAGGGGGCCAAGGGCGGGAAGGCCGGATGGAGGGGAGGCAGTGGGCACGTCGGGCTCCGGCAAATGATCCGCCTAGGGCAGGACTTCGATATGGTCCAGCTGCCAGACGCTGCGGGCAAAGGCGGTGACGGTCTGATAGGCCTTGGGGTCGGCATCATAGGGATAGACGACCCAGATCGGCCCCTTGTCGCGGATCGACATGGGTTTGCCGTCGAACTCATAGGCCAGGATCGGGGCGCCGGGGCGGGCCTCGGCCAAGGGCATCTCGACCTGGTAATGGTTGAGCGCGCGCAGGACGATCCGGGCCTTGCTGTCGATCTTGAGCGCCTGGGCCAGGGTGGCCAGGGGGATGCCGGTGAACTCGTGCCGCCCCTCGGTCCAGATCGAAGAGGTGGTGAAGCGCACCGGACCCAGCGCCGCCAGCGCCTCGCGGTCGAAATGCATGAGCCCATCGGCGGCCACCTCCGGGTCGAGGCCCGAGACAGTGAGGATGACGGGCCCCTGGGGGACAGGTGAACTGGGCTGGGTCTGTGCCGCGGTCTGGGCCTGGGCGGGAAGGCCCCAGAGCACGCCGAGGCCCGGGGGCGCCAGCGCCAGGGCAGCGGCAAGGGTCAGCGCGCGGAAGGCATTCTGCGGCCTGGGGGGCAGGGAAAGGCCCGGGCTCATCGGTCTGGACGGCGTTCTTGCGGACATCGGTGGCTCCAGGCGGCTGGGGGGCGGGACCCTGGCCACTTATAGGCTTGGGCGGGGCCGCGCGGCAAGCTTTGCCTCCCGGGAGGGGACGGGTTAACCAGATGTGAATTCCCTTGCGCAAAGGATGGCAGACACGGGGGGGCTGCGGTAGACTCAGGACGACCGGAGGGCTGTCCCTGGGCACGCCAAGCGGCGAAAGGGCCGGGGAATTGGGGAAATCGGCATGGTTCGGATTTTGCTGGCGGATGACCATGACCTGGTGCGCGAGACCCTGGCGCAATATCTTGCCGCGCGGGGCGTCGGGCCGGTGACCCAGGCCCGGGATGCCGAGGGCGTGCTGCGGCTTCTCGAAGAGGGCGCGGTCTTCGACCTGGTGCTGCTGGATTACAACATGCCGGGCATGGGCGGGATGTCGGCGCTGGACCGCGTGCTGGCGGCGGGTGGCGTGGCGGCGGTGGCGATGATCTCGGGCGACATGAGCCAGGGCCTTGCGCTGGAGGCATTGGAGCGCGGGGCACGCGGTTTCGTGCCCAAGACGATTTCTCCGGACGCCTTCGTCAGGGCGGTGGAATGCATGATCGCGGGCGAGGTCTTTGCCCCGGCGACGCTTTTGGACCGGACCGAGGAGGGCGCCTTGTCCCTGCGCGAGATGGATGTGCTGCGCGGCATTTGCGCGGGCAAGTCGAACAAGGAAATCGCGCGGGATTTTGACCTGCAGGAGGTCACCGTGAAGCTGCATGTCAAGACGATGAGCCGCAAGCTGGGCGCGCGGAACCGCACCCATGCGGCGATGATCGCCAGGGATCGCAAGCTGGTCTGATCCGGGTCCTTTCTGCGGGCTTGCGCCCTTGTGCGGACCCGGAGGAAGCGGGGGCTGCCGCCCCCGCACCCCCGCATTCGGGAGGCTGCCGCCCCCCGATCCCCCCGCCTCAAGGGGGATACATCCCCCTTGAGAAACCCCGTGGATGTTTGGGAACAGATGAAAGATGGGGGGATGAGTATTTGCCCAAGCATGACAGGTGGGGGGCCGGGCGGCGGCAGCCCCCCGATGGTCAGAGGAAGCTCTGCGGGTCGATGTCGATGGCCAGCCGCAGGCTGGGCGGCTGTTTCAACTGGCCGACCCAGGCGCGGAGTGCGGCTTGCAGGGGGGTCGTCTTGTCGGCCTTGACCAGGAGGCGGACGCGGTGGCGGCCCCGGATGCGGGCGATGGGGGCGGGGGCGGGGCCGAAGACCATGGCCCCCACGGCGCGCAGGGGCCCGTCACGGCGGGCCAGTTCGGCGCCGAAATCGAAGACCTCTTCGACATTGGGCGAGGAGAGGATGATCCCTGCCATACGTCCGAAGGGGGGGACTTGGGCCTGGCGGCGGCCTTCGGCCTCGGCTTTCCAGAAGGCCTCGGTGTCGCCTTTCAGGATGGCCTGGATCACCGGGTGGTCCGGCGCGCAGGTCTGCAAGAGCGCCGTGCCGGGCTTGTCGGCGCGGCCTGCGCGGCCTGAGACCTGGGCGATCAACTGAAAGGTGCGCTCGGCGGCGCGGAGGTCAGAGCCCTGGAGGCCGAGGTCGGCGTCGATCACCCCCACCAGCGTCAGGTTGGGGAAATTGTGGCCCTTGGCGACGATCTGGGTGCCGATGATGATATCGGCACCTCCGTTGGCGATCTCGGCGATCTTGTCCTTCAGCGCGCGGGCGGTGGTGAAGAGGTCGGAGGAGAGGACCTCGGCCCTTGCGGTCGGGAAGCGGGCGGCGACCTCTTCGGCCAGGCGCTCCACCCCCGGGCCGATGGGGGCGAGGCTTCCCGTGGCCTGGCAGGCGGGGCAGGTCTCGGGCAGGGGCTTGGTCTCGCCGCATTGGTGGCAGACGAGGCGCTTGAGGAAGCGGTGTTCCACCATCCGCGCGTCGCAATGGTCGCAGCCGATCTGGTTGCCGCAGGCGCGACAGACGGTGACGGGGGCATAGCCGCGGCGGTTGAGGAAGAGGAGGCTCTGTTCGCCCAGGCCGATGCGCTTGTCGATGGCGCGGGCCAGGGGCTCGGAGATCCAGCGGTTGGGGGGGAGCTTCTCGGCGCGCAGGTCGATCGTGTGCATCTTGGGCATCACCGCGGGACCATGGCGCGAGGTCAGGTCGATGCGGGCATATTTGCCGGACTGGGCATTGACCCAGCTTTCCAAGGAGGGCGTGGCGGAGGAGAGCACCACCGCGCAGCCCAGGATCGAGGCGCGCAGGACGGCCATGTCGCGGGCGTGATAGAGCGCGCCTTCCTCTTGCTTGTAGGAGGTGTCGTGTTCCTCGTCGACCACGATCAGGCCAAGGTCCTGGAAAGGCAGGAAAAGCGCGGAACGGGCGCCGACGACGAGGCCCACTTCGCCCTCTGCCGCCATGCGCCAGAGGCGGCGGCGCTCGGTCATGGTCTGGCCGGAGTGCCACTCGCCGGGGCGGGCGCCGAAGCGGGCCTCGACGCGGGCGAGGAAGTCGCCGGTCAGGGAGATTTCGGGGAGGAGGACAAGGGCCTGGCGGCCCTGTTTCAGCGTCTCGGCCACGGCTTCGAGGTAAACCTCGGTCTTGCCGGAGCCCGTGACGCCCTTGAGCAGCGTGGTGGAATAGGTCCCGTTGACCGTCTTGCGCAGGGTCTCTCCGGCAGCGACCTGGTCGCCCTCCAGCCGCGAGGGGCGCAGGGGATCGAGGCGCGGATAGGGCAGGTCGCGGGGGGCGTCCTCTTCGGCCACGACGCCCAGGGCGACCAAGCCCTTGACGACAGAAGGAGAGACGCCTGCGGCCTCGGCCAGCTCGGTCAGGGTCAGGAGGGGGGTGGTGCGCAGGGTCTCGACCACTTTCAGCCGGGCCTCGGTCAGGCGGTTGGGGACGGGGCCCGCGAGGCGGTAGGTGCGCCGCGTGGTGGGCGGCAGGCCGAGGCCGGGGGCGCGGGTGGCGAGCCGCAGCATGGCGGGGAGCGGTGTCAGGGTGTAATCGGCGGCGCGGGCCAGGAAGGCGCGGAGTTCAGCGCGCATGGGGCGGGCTTCGAGGATGCGGAAGGCCTGGCGGAGTTTGGTCACGTCGAAATCGCTGACCCCCGGGCCCCAGACGACGCCCATGACCTTGCGGGGGCCGAGCGGGACCTCCAGGAAGTCGCCGTCGCCGCAGCCGCCTTCGGGGGCGAGGTAGTCCAGGACCCGGCCGATGGGCTCGCAGGTCAGGACGCCGATGCGGGCGCGAGGGGGGTAATGGCGGTCGGTCAATGGCCGATCTCTTGCAGGAAGGTCCGCAGGGTCTCGGCATAGGCTTTGGGGTTTTCGACCATGGGCAGGTGGCCCGTGCCGCGCAGGAGGGTGAAGCGGGCGCCCGGGATCATCTCGGCGGTCTCGCGCACCAGGTCGGGCGGGGTCGTGCCGTCGTTGGTGCCCGCGATGACGAGGGTCGGCAGGCGGAGCGTCGGGGTGGTCAGGGTGAAATCGGCCCCGGCGATGGCCTGGGCGGCGGCGCACCAGCCTTCCGTAGAGGTGCCGGTCAGGAGGGTTTCCAGCCTGTCGCGGGCCGGGTGGTCGCGCCATTTCGGCCCAAGCTGGCGTTGCAGGGCGCCGGGGGCATAGGCGGCGAGGCCCTGGGTGCGGACCTCCTCCGCCCGGGCTTGCCAGAGCGAGGGGGCGCCGATCCTTGCGGCGGTGTTGGAGAGGACCAAGGCGCGGACCAGGTCCAGGCGCTTGATCGCGAGGCCCTGGGCGACGAGGCCGCCGAGGGAGACGCCGAGGAAAACCGCGTCCTTCAGGGCGAAATGCTCCATCAGGCGTTCGGCATCGCGGATCATCGCACCCATGGCATAGGGGCCCTTCGGCACATCCGAGGCGCCGTGGCCGCGGTGGTCATAGGTCAGGATGCGCAGGCCGGGGAGGAGGGGAAGGAGGTCGTCCCAGATGGTCAGGTCGGTGCCAAGCGCATGGGAGAGCACCAGCGCAGGGGCGCCTTCGGGGCCATGAAGGCGGGCGTTCAGCCGAAGATCGGGAAGGAAGACGTGCATGTGGCCTTTGGTCAAGAGAGGGCGGTTATCGGCTGTCTGGGCCTTCGGAAAGATCGGGAAAGGTCAAGCCATCGCAAGGGCTTTGGCAAAGATCGCGGGGTCGACATTGCCGCCCGAGGCCACGGCGATGACCGTCTCGGGCAGGTCATCGGCAAACAAGGCGGCGGCAAGGGCCACGGCGCCGCCGGGCTCCAGCACCAGGCGCAGATGGGTGAAGGCCAGGGCCATGGCCGTCAGCGCCTGGTCGTCGGTCACCACCAGGCCCGGGCCTGCCAGCCGATGCAGGATGGGAAAGGTCAGCGCCCCGGGCTCTGGCGTCAGGATCGCATCGCAGACCGAGCCCGAGAGCGCCGGATTGCGAAGCGGCCTCCCCGCCGCCAAGGACCGCGCCATGTCGTCGAAACCCAGGGGCTCCACCGGGCGGGCGCGGAGCCCCGTGCCCTCCAGCGCCAAGGCGATGCCCGAGGTCAGGCCGCCTCCGCCGCAGCAGACGAGGACATCGGCGGTGAGGCCCTTGGCCTGTCCGGCAATCTCCAGCCCCACCGTCCCCTGGCCCGCGATGACCTGGGGGTGATCATAGGGCGGGACAAGCACCAGGCCGCGCTCGGCCATGATGCGGGCGCCGATCTCGGCCCTATCCTCGGTCGCGCGGTCGTAAAGCACGACCTCGGCGCCGTAAGCCCTTGTATTGGCGATCTTCACCGAGGGCGCATCCGAGGGCATGACCACCACGACCGGCATCCCCAGACAGGCCCCGGCATAGGCCACCCCCTGGGCATGGTTGCCCGAGGAATAGGCCAGCACCCCCGTCCCCTTGGGCAGCGCAGACAAGGCCGCCCAGGCGCCGCGCAGCTTGAAGCTGCCCGTCACCTGCAGGCTTTCCGCCTTGACCAGCACGCGGCGCCCGGCGATCCGGTCCAGAAGCGGGGCATGCAAAAGCGGGGTCCGGCGGACATCGGGCCCCATCCGCAGGGCTGCGGCCTGCACCAAAGCGCGTGTTGTCATGAGCTGCCCCTTTCGGCGTCATCCTACCCCCGGGCCACTGCGACGGAAAGCCCTGCTTGCCTTGCGCCCGCGCGGGACATAAACCGCCTGCAAACGGAGGGAACCATGGCAGATGCGACGGCGGTCAAACCCGGTGACGACGAGCGTCCGAAGTCGCGCAAGGTCTCGGCCCTGCGGGGGTTGACGCCTTTCCTAGCGCCCTATCGGGGCATGGGGGTCGTTGCGGGGATTGCGCTGGTCCTGACGGCGGGGGTCTCCTTGCTCTTGCCCATGGCGGTGCGGCGGGTCGTCGACGGCTTCGGGATGGAGCGGGCGGAGATGCTGGACCAGTATTTCGGCGCGGCCATGGCGGTGGCGCTGATCCTGGCCCTTGGCTCGGCCACGCGCTATTACTTCGTCACAAGGCTGGGGGAGCGGGTCGTGGCCGATATCCGCCGGGCCTTGTTCGACAAGGTCATGGGGATGAGCCCGTCGTGGTTCGAAAAGATGATGACGGGCGAGATCCTGAGCCGCATCACCACGGACACGACGCTGATCCTGTCGGTGATCGGCTCCTCGGTCTCGGTCGCGCTGCGGCATCTGTTGACGCTGATCGGGGGGATGGTGCTTCTGATGCTGACCTCGATCAAGCTGACGGGGCTGGTGGCGCTGGTCGTGCCGGGGGTGGTCATCCCGATCATCATCCTGGGGCGGCGGCTGCGGGCCTCCTCCCGCGAGAACCAGGACTGGATGGCGGCGGGCAGCGCCAAGGCGGGCGAGGCGCTGAGCGCGGTGCAGATCGTCCAGGCCTTCACCCATGAGGCCGCGACCCGGGGCGAGTTCGCCGAGGTGACCGAGGGCGGTTTTGCCTCGGCCCTGCGGCGGGTGCAGCTCCGGGCGGTGATGACCTTTGTCGTGATGTTCCTGGCCTTTGCGGGGGTCGTGGGGGTCCTGTGGATCGGGGCGCATGACGTGCGCGAGGGGGTGATGACCGCCGGGGAGCTGGTGCAGTTCGTCATCTATGCGGTGATGGTGGCGGGCGCGCTTGGGGCGCTGTCAGAGGTTTGGGGTGAGCTCCAGCGCGCGGCGGGGGCGACGGAGCGCCTGGTCGAGATCCTGGGCGATCAGGACCGCGTGTCGGACCCCGCGCGGGGCGTCGCCGTGCCCGATGGCCCCCTGGAGATCGGCTTCCAAGGCGTCACCTTCCGCTATCCGACCCGTCCCGACACGCCCGCGCTGGAGGAGGTCAGCCTGACCATCCATCCCGGCGAGACCGTGGCCCTGGTCGGCCCCTCGGGCGCGGGGAAGTCGACGATCTTCCAGCTTCTGCAACGCTTTCACGACCCCGACCGGGGGGTGATCACGCTGGGTGGCGTCGATCTGCGGGCGATGAACCGCGCCGAGTTCCGCCGGAAATTCGCGCTTGTGCCGCAGGAGAGCTTCATCTTCGCGGCCTCGGCCTTTGAAAACATCCGCTTTGGCCGCCCCGATGCGACGCGGGCCGAGGTCGAGGCTGCGGCCAGGGCGGCTGCGGCGCATGACTTCATCACCGCGCTGCCGCAGGGCTATGACACGCCCTTGGGCGAGCGCGGGGTGATGCTCTCGGGCGGGCAGAAGCAGCGCGTGGCGATTGCCCGGGCGATCCTGCGCGATGCGCCGGTTCTGCTGCTGGACGAGGCGACCAGTGCCTTGGATGCCGAAAGCGAACGCGCGGTGCAGCAGGCGGTGGATGCCCTGGCCCAGGGGCGGACTTTGTTGGTCGTGGCGCATCGGCTGGCGACGGTGAAGCGCGCCGACCGGATCGTGGTGATGGACCAGGGCCGCATCGTCGCGATCGGGCGTCACGAGGAATTGGTGGCGCAGAACGGGCTTTACGCGCGGCTGGCGCGGTTGCAGTTCACCGACGGGACAGAAGCGGTTTAAGGCCCTTCAGAAAGGCCCGGACCTCGGCGGGCAGGGGGCTCGTCGCATAGGCCAGCGCGGCTGCGGCGTCGAGGTCCTCGCTGGCGCCGATATGCGACAGGAGCCCGAGCCGCTCGGCCTCGGCCTCGGGCGGCAGGGGCAGTTGGCCTGCGGCCGCCAGCGTCAGGTGATCGTCATGCAGGCGGCGGAGCGCGGCAAAGACCTCGGCCTCGCCCCCCAAGGCCGTGGCCCTCTGGCCCGCACCCAGGCAATCATAGCGTGCGCAGCCCGGATAGCCCTTGGTCTCCAGCTGGCCATGCAGCTTGCAATCCCGCCCCGCCAGGTGCCGACAGCGCTTCCCGGCCGGCTTGTCATGGGCGAAGTCGGGGCCTTCGTCGAAGGGCAGGTGGATGCAGCAAAGCGCCGCGCAGGCGCCGCAATCCGCCGTCCATTGGTCCCAAGCCATGCGATCCTCCGAATGTCGCAACGGAATTAGCGCGGGCGCGGGGCTTTGCGCAAGGAGCTGCTTGGCAAAAGCCGGAGGCTCACCCATCTTGGGGAAAAGCCACGGGAGATGGCAGGGGAGGAGATCATGACGCAATTCCGCAACGGGGCGGACCTTTTGGCCATCGAGGCCGAGGGGGAGTGGCAGAGCCTGGACGTCGCGCGCACGATGCATGGGTTTCTGCGCCGGACGGCCGCGGCCCATGGGGGGAAGGCCGCGGTCAGCTACCAGCTGACCTCGGGGCCCGGCGACAAGGCGCAGACGCTGACCTGGGATCAGCTTCTGTCCGAGGTGACGCGGGCGGCGAACCTCTTCCGCTCCCTGGGCGTGGGGCCGGGCGATACCGTGGCCTATATCCTGCCCAATGCGCTGGAGACGGTGGTGACCCTGCTGGGCGGCATGGTCGCGGGGATCGTGGCGCCGATCAACCCGCTTCTGGAGCCCGAACAGATCGCGGGGCTGTTGCGCGAAACCCGGGCCAAGGTCGTCGTCACCCTGCGGTCCTTCCCGCAGACCGATGTGGCGCAGAAGGTGGCGAAGGCGCTGGAGGAGGCACCGGGGGTCAAGACCGTGCTCGAGGTCGACCTTGCGCATTACCTGCCCTTCGCCAAGGGGCTGATCGCGGGGCTTTTCCTGCGGCCGAAGCAAAGCGTGGCGCATGGGGCCCGCGTCATGGACTTTGCCCGCGCGCTGGCGGCGCAAAGCGCGACCCTGGGCTTTGCCGACCCCGAAGAGGACCGCGTGGCCGCCTATTTCCACACCGGGGGCACGACGGGGATGCCCAAGGTGGCGCAGCACCGGGTCTCGGGCATGGTCTATAACGGTTGGCTGGGAGGGCGGCTTCTGTTCAAGCCCTCGGATGTGCTGATGTGTCCCCTGCCGCTGTTCCATGTCTTTGCCGCCTATCCGATCCTGATGTCGGTTATCGCCTCGGGCGCTCAGGTCGTCTTTCCGACGCCGCAGGGCTATCGCGGGGCGGGGGTCTTCGACAACCTGTGGAAGCTGGTGGAACGCTGGGGGGTGACCTATCTGATCGCGGTGCCCACGGCCCTGGCGGCCCTGATGCAGCGCCCGGTCGATGCGAAGATTTCAACCCTGAGGGGGACCTTCTCGGGGTCCTCTCCGCTGCCGATTGAACTTTTCCAACGATACCAGAAGACGACCGGGGTTCAGATCATCGAGGGCTATGGCCTGACCGAGGCCACCTGCCTCGTCGCCGTCAACCCGCCCGAGGGGGAAAAGCGCATCGGCTCGGTGGGCTTTGCCTTCCCCCATACGAAGGTCCGGATCGTGGGGCCCCAAGGGCAGGACTGCGCGGTGGACGAGATCGGCGAGATCTGCATCTCGAACCCCGGGGTGATCCCGGGGGGGACCTACCTGGAGCCCAGCCGCAACGAGGGCCTGTTTCACGGCGACTTCCTGCGGACGGGCGACCTGGGGCGCATCGACCCGCAGGGCTATCTTTACATCACCGGCCGCGCCAAGGACCTGATCATCCGGGGCGGCCACAACATCGACCCGGGCCTGATCGAGGAGGCCCTGGCGGGCCATCCGGCCGTGGCGCTTGCGGGGGCCATCGGCCAGCCCGACAGCTTTGCCGGGGAACTGCCCTGCGTCTATGTCGAGCTGGTCCAGGGCGCCAGCGCCACGCCCGAGGCGCTTCTCGAGCATTGCCGCGCCCATATCACCGAACGCGCGGCCATCCCGAAACATGTCGAGATCCTGCCCGCCCTGCCCAAGACCGCCGTGGGCAAGATACTCAAGAACGAGCTGCGCAAGGCGGCCATCGCCCGGGTCTATGACGCGGCCCTGGCCGAGGCGGGAATTTCGGCGCGCGTCAGCGAAGTGGTCGAGGACCGCAAGCGCGGCCTTGTCGCGCGGGTCGCGGGCGAGGGCGACGCGGGCGCCGTCCTTGGCGCCTTTGCCACGCCCTGGGAACCCGCGCCCTAGGCCCGGAAGTCGCACCCGTCGTCCTTGCGCCGGGCAACGACAGTTTTCCGTTGCGGGAATCGCGGGCGGTGATTCATTCTGGTCGCATATCTTGATTCGGGAGGTTTGAAGATGAGATTCGCGACCCTGTGCCGCCTGGCGCTCGTGGCGAGCCTGGGGCTGACGGCGGCGCCGGCACTGGCTGACCGGACGGACACGCTCTTTACGCACAAGGCCTGGCGCGTCCAGGGAGTGACTTTCGACGATGGCAGCTATGCCTGCCTGGCAGAGGTCGCCGACCCGGGCGAGAGCTTTACCATCTGGATCTTCCAGGACGCTTCGATCCGGCTGCAGTTCTACTCGGAGGAGTGGGATTTCGGCGAGGGGGACACGGCGGATCTGGAGGTCGAGATCGACCGCCGCTCGCCCTGGTCGCTGACGGCGGCGGAGCTGTACAAGCAGTCGGTGCTGTTCAACCTGCCTGCGGCCGACAATGCCGGGGATTTCGTCGTGGAAGTGGCGCGCGGCAATACGCTGCACCTGCGGTCGGGCGATGGCACGCCGGTCAAGGATTACTCGCTGTCGGGGTCTTCGGCCTCGATCTCGAAACTCCTGGACTGCGGCGACGCGATCACCGGGCCGAGCAATCCCTTCAACTGAGCGGGTCTGTCCGACCGCCTGGGGAGGCGGCTTTCAGCCGCCTTCCCATTCGGTCGGAGGGGGCGCGGCTGCGCCGCGCCAAGGAGGCTTGCGGCCCCCTTTTCGCTTACAGGGCCAGCGCCGCCTTGCGGCCCTCGTGGAAAGCATAGGCGGCCAGGCGCGGGGCGGCACAATCGCCGATCCGGTGCAGGGTCTTGCCGGGGATTTGCGCCGGGAAGGGGTCGAAGGCGCGGTTGGTCGTGGCCATGACGAGGGCAGAGGCAGCGACCTGCCGCTCTTCACCCGTCAGAAGGCCGCGGATCGTGGCGCCATTGCCATGCCAGGCCGCGATGCCGCTTTCCGTCACGAACTCCACCCCCAGCTGCGCGAGGCGCTTGCGGGTGGCGAGGTCGGCGGCGGTGCGGGTGATCTCCTTGCCGACATAGGCCTCGGGCGTCACATGGATGACCTTGTGGCCGCGCTCGGCCAGGGTCCAGGAGGTGCCGACGCCGCGCCAGTTCGAGCCCTCGTCGTAAAGGATCACCACGTCGCCCAGCCGCGCCTCGCGCCGCATGACGGCTTCGGGCGACCAGATGCCGGGGCCCGTGACCGCGCCGGAGGGATTCCAGCGCTGGAAGCCGCTCTCGTCGGGGAGGCTCCCGGTCGCGAGGATCACGGTCTGGGCCGGGTGGTCTGACAGATCGTCCAGGTAGGTGTTCAGCCGCAGGGTCACGCCGAGCTTGACGAATTGGCGCTCGTACCAGTCCATCAGGTCGAGGATCTGCGCCCGGCGCGGCTGCATCCCCGCCAGGCGGAACTGGCCGCCGATCTGGTTCAGGGCCTCGACGATCTCGACGCGGAAGCCGCGTTCGGCGGCGGCGCGGGCGGCCTCGAGCCCCGCGGGGCCCGCGCCTACGACCAGGACATCGCGGGGCGTGGCCTTGGTAAAGCGGTCGCCGCCCCATTCGAACTCGCGCCCGGCCGAGGGGTTGATCAGGCAGGAGATCCAGTAATCGCGCGAGCGGCGCCCCCAGCACATCTGGTTGCAGGAGAGGCAGGGGCGGATATCGCTGGCCCTTCCCTCCATGGTTTTCCGCGCCAGGTGTGGGTCGGCGATCTGGCCGCGCACGATGGAGACAAGGTCGGCCTCTCCGCTGGCCAGGACGGTTTCGGCATTGTCGGGGGTGCGGATGCCCGCCTCGGAGGTGATCTTGGCATGTTTCGCCTGGGCTTTCAGGCGGGCGGTGAGAGAGGTGGTCAGCTTTTCGCCATGGGTGAAGGGCGGGATGATGCTCTCGAAATCCATGTAGCCGCCGGCGCCCACGGTGACGTAATCGACATCGCCGGTGTCATGCAAAGCGATGATTTCGCAGAAATCATCCTGGGACAGCAGGACCGGGCTTTCCTGCCAGGAGATCGCCAGGCCGATGATGAAATCGGCCCCGCAGTCGCGGCGGATGGCGGCGATAAGCTCGCGCGAGAACCTTGTGCGGTTCTCGAGGCTGCCGCCCCATTGGTCGCTGCGGCGGTTGCTCCAGGGCGTCCAGAACTGGTCGATCAGCGAGTGATAGGCGGCCCAGACCTCGACGCCCTGGAAGCCCGCGTCCCGGGCGCGATGGACGGCGGAGAGATGGGCGTCGAAGAGCTCCTGCACCTCGGCGCCGGTCATTTCGTGGGAGCCGTCGGAGTCATGATAGGACGGCAGGCCCGAGGGCGACCAATGCGGCGCGAAGGACAGGTCCGAATCGCCATGGGCGCCGATGTGGTAGATCTGTTGCAGGATCACCGCGCCCTCGGCCTTGACCGCCGTGGTGACCTCGCGGAAGCCCGCGATGATGGCGTCATCCTGGGCCAGGTAGTTGCCCCGCGTCAGGACGCCGGTGCGGTGGGCAGGCACAGGCTCGGTCACGATCATGGCCGCACCGCCCTTGGCGCGTTCGACCCAGTAACCCTTGGCCCTCGGCCCCGGAAGCCCCATGTCCGACATGTTGGCCGTATGGGCGCCAAAGACGATGCGGTTGCGCAAGACATGGCCGCGCAGGGTCAGGGGAGAGGTGAGGTGTTTGTGCATGGGGGCCTCCTGTGAGCAGGCTGCCTTGACTTGACACATGTGTCAAGTTTTAGTCGCAGCCCAGCGGGTGAAGGCCTGAACCTGGAAGGGATCGGGGCTGGCGGCCAGCTCCCACAGGCGATGGGCACCCGCAAGGATGTCCAGGCGGTCAAGGTCGATGGCGCGCCCGGTCAGGTCCGCATAGGCGCGGCCAAGGCGCCGGGTCAGGTCGGGAGAGATCAGCGCCGAATAGGCCAGGTCGCGGTGCAGGGGGCCGAAGCCGCTGTCGCCGAAGTCATAGATGCCGCCGAGGCGCCGGGCCTTGGGATCAAAGGCCATGTTCCAGCCATGGGCGTCGAAATGGCCCCAGACCTCGCCCAGGGGATCGGGGGGCAGGGCCTGCCAAAGGGTCAAGAGCGCCTCTGCTTGCGGACGCAGGTCCTTGGGCACCGGCTTTAGCATCTCGGGCCGGGGCGCGGGCCAGGGGGCTACCGGACCTGCCCCGGCCTGGCGCAATAGGCCATGGGGGACGGCGTGGCAATCGGCGTGAAACCGGGCGAGGTCCCGGGCCAGGGTCTCGCGGTCGGGCGTTCCCAGCGCGTCGTAAATCGGCGCCAGAAGCTGGACGCCGGGCAGAAGCCGGTGCCGCGAAAAGGGCGGCGGTCCTGCGTGAAAGCGCAGATCCGGCAGGGGCAGGCGCACGAAGGGACGGACCACGGCCAGGACCCTCGCTTCGCGGGCCAGGGCCTGGGCGTCGCGGGGGAGCTTGATGACCTCCAAGCCGACCGCAAAGGCGCTGCAATCCGACCCCGCGCCAAGCGGCGTGATGGCCTGCCCGGCCAGGTCCGGGCACAGCCGGGCCAGGGCCTCGGGCGTCATTCGGCGGCGGAGAGGGCCCAGCCGCCGATGGCCTTGGATTCGAGGAACTCCTCGATCCCCCAGACCCCGCCCTCGCGCGCCCGGCCCGACATCTTGACCCCGCCGAAGAAGGCCCCCGCGCCACGCGAGCGCCCGTTCATCTGGATCATCCCCGCTTTCAGCGCCAGCGCCATGCGGTTGGCCCGCGCGCCGTCCTGGGTCTGGACGTAATGGGTCAGGCCATAGGGGCTGTCATTGGCGATGGCCACGGCCTCTTCCTCGGTGTCGAAGGGGATCATGGCGAGGACCGGGCCAAAGATCTCTTCCTTCTCGATCGTCATGCCGGGGGTGACATCGGCAAAGACCGTGGGCTTGACATAGAAGCCGCGGTTGAAGCCCTCGGGCAGGCCCGGGCCGCCGGCCACCAGCCGCGCGCCCTCGTCGATGCCCTTCTGGATATAGCCCTGGATCTGGTCCCATTGGCGCTTGTTCACCACCGGGCCGATATGGTCGCCCTCGTCATGGGCCGAGCCCACTTGGATGCTTTGCGCGACCTGGGCCGCAATGGCCACCGCGCGGTCATAGGCCGGGCGCTGCACGAGCATCCGCGAGGGCGCGTTGCAGCTTTGGCCCGAGTTGTCCATCATGTGCCGCACGCCGCGTTCCACCGCCTTGTCGTCGGCATCGGCGAAGACCACGTTGGCGCCCTTGCCCCCCAGCTCCAGCATCACCCGTTTCAGCGTCTCGGCGGCGGCCTTGGAGATCGCCTTGCCCGCCCGTGTCGAGCCGGTGAAGGAGATCATCGCCACATCCGGGTGCGTGGTCAGCTGCGCGCCAACCCCCGCGCCATCGCCGTTCACCAGGTTGAAGACCCCGGGCGGGATCCCCGCGTCATGGCAGAACTCGGCGAAGATCATGGCGTTGAGCGGGCTCTCCTCCGAAGGCTTCAGCACGCAGGTGCAGCCCGCCAGCAGCGCCGGGATGACCTTCAGCGCGATCTGGTTCATCGGCCAGTTCCAGGGCGTGATCAGGCCCACGACGCCGATGGGCTCTTGGGCGATCATCGTGTCGGGGGCATGGGGGCCGAGCGGCTTGATCCATTCGAAGGCGTCGAAAGCGGTCAGGAAATTGGTCAGGTGCCAGGGCAGGCAGGGCGCCTGGGAGCCGCGGGCATGGTCGATGGGCGAGCCCATCTCGATCGAGATGGCCCGGGCGAGGTCCTCCTTGCGGGCCTCGTATTGCTCGAGGATGCGCACCACGGCGGCGCGGCGGGTGGCCGGGGGCGTCGCGGCCCAGGCGGGGAAGGCGGCCTTGGCGGCGGCCACCGCCGCATCGGTGTCAGCCTGGTCGCCCAAGGAGATCACCGCGCAGGGTTCTTCGGTCGAGGGATCGATGACGGCGCAGTCGCGCGGGGCGGCGGGGGCGGTCCAGCGACCGTTGATATAGAAGTCACGGCGGGTGATCAGGGTATTGGTCGCGGTCTCGGTCATGGCGGGCCTCCATTTTCTCCCAGCATAGGTTGCATGGGAAAAAGGTCCAGCCGGGCGGCGACATATTTTGATCAAATTCTGTCGGCGGGAGAAAAGAGGATGCCGGTTCCAAGCGCGGGGACCGGGGGGGAAGGGGGTTCTTTTTGTCGCAGGGGCTGATCCGGGGGGGTGAAACCGGGGGCTTTACTGGATAGATAGGGTCCAGACACAGCATCAGGAGGCCGTCATGGGTCTGCGCATCAACGATATCGCTCCGGACTTCACCGCCAATTCCACGGCTGGGGAGATCAAGTTCCACGACTGGCTGGGCGATCACTACGGGATCATCTTCAGCCACCCGCGCGACTTCACGCCCGTCTGCACGACGGAATTCGGCGCGGTGGCCCAGCTTTCGGCCGAATTCGCCAAGCGCGGGGTCAAGGTCCTGGGCGTCTCGGTCGATTCGGTCGAGGACCACGCCGAGTGGAAGCGCGACATCGAGGCCTTTGGCGGGGCTCCGGCCGATTTCCCGATCATCGACGATACCTCGCTGACGGTCGCCAAAGCCTATGACATGCTGCCCGCCGATTACTACTTGCCGACCGAGGGCCGGACGCCCGCGAATTCGGCCACGGTGCGGACGGTCTATATCGTGGGCCGCGACAAGAAGGTCAAACTGACCATGACCTATCCGATGTCGGTGGGTCGCAACTTCGCCGAGATCCTGCGGGCCCTGGACGCCGTTATCCTGACCGATGGCGTGCCCCTGGCGACGCCGGCCAACTGGCAGGCGGGCCAGGATGTGATCGTGGCCCTGGCCTTGAACAACGAACAAGCGACGGAACGTTTCGGCGCCCTGGACATCAAGCTGCCCTACCTGCGCTTCGCCAAGGCGCCGAAGTAAGCTCATTGCCACGGGGCTCTGCCGACTGCCCCCGTGGCTCTGCCATTTGACCCCTGGCCCTGCCGACTGCAGGATCATCGCGCGCGACAGCCGCCGCCTGGAGGTCCGGGCGGCGGTTTCGTTTCCCGCCTTGGCCACCGGGGACCGTTGCAACTGCGCCCAGCCCGCAGTCGGCGGGGCGCGGGTTCCGGTTTGCGTTGACCGGGCAGTCGGCAGAGCCCTAAAGCTGGATATGCCCTAAAGCTGGATATGGATGTGGTCGTCGTGCCGCGCCGCCCGGCAGCCCTGGAAGCCGAAGCGCGCGCCCCCGACGCTCAGGCTCTCCCGCAGATGCGGCTCGACGAAGATCCGGCCGAGGCGAGGGTCCTGGCCCAGAACCCGCAAGGCCTCGGCCGTGCGGGTCCGGTCCAGCGCCAGGTCGGGGAAAAGCCCCTGCAGCCAGTCAAGGTCCCAGCGCAGCGTCAGCCGTCGGGGCGGGCAGTCCGTGGGGCCTTGCTCGAAGGCGAAATAGCCCAGGGGAGACCGCGTCCGGCCCGGAACGTAACCCTCGGCGCCCTCGTAGTAATAGGCCAGGTCCAGTTTCTCGCCGTCGTCATGGCTCAGATGCGGCAAGAGGGGCACGCCGTCGAAAAGCGGAAAACTGCCGTCCAGGGTCAGGGTGACCGTGCCGGGGAACTGCGCCTCCATGTGCTGGGCCAGGTCCTGGGCCACGACGATCAGCTTCGGGTCGGCGTAATTCCGGTTCAGCGCGTGGGCGCGCTAGCCCAGATGCGACTTTGGTTTGGTGGAGAGTTTCGCCTTGCGATGACCTCGGCCAAGGACATGGGCGCGGAAGACTTCGGCGGGGGTTCGGAAGCCCAGGCACTTCCGTGGGGTCT
>NZ_JAABNR010000011.1 GCF_009925085.1 Stagnihabitans tardus
GACGGAAGGGGCATCGCACCAGCGCAACCCGTTGCGATTGATGAAGATAATCCCGCTCAGAACGCGACGGTCATCCACCCTCGGGCGGCCATGACTCTTGGGAAAGAAGGGCCGAAGCCGGTCCATCGGGGCTTCGGTCAGCCAGAACAAGTTGCTCATAAATCAGGTCTCCTGGCCGACCGTGAATCACGGTCTTAGAGCGTGATCAATGGGTCCTGACCCTAAGCAGGCGCTCCGAGCCTATGGGGTTGAATGTCGCGTCACCAAGAGCAGCGCCAGCTATCGCAATTCCTGATGGCTGGTCGGATCGGGGCCGTCAGATTATTGGCTCTTCGGTTGATCAAGGAATTGATGCCTGTGTCGTTTCCCCGCTGCCTCCGCTCAAACCCCTAGGCCCATATGCCGAACGGTTCGCTTCCAGAGCTCTCTCGGCTAAAACACCTGCGGCTCGGAGCCGCAGCATGACGACCAGCGACCCGCCCTTACCCCTCCACCTCCGGATGCCACCACCTCGGCCTCCCGCCCTTGTAGGAGTGGCTCTGCGGTTTCAGCGCCACCAGGTGGGGCTTGTCGAAGGCCCCGGTCAAAAGCGCCACCACGGGGGCGTCGTCCAGGGCTCCGAGGGAACTGCCGCATTGGGGGCAGAAGGCGCGGGAGGAGCGGTCGGAGGAGCGCCAGGCCGAGGGGCGGCCTCCGGGGCCGGTCCAGGTCACGGAATCGGAGGGGAATTCGACCCAAGAGGCGGTCAAGGACCCGGTGTGGCGCTGGCACATGCGGCAGGAACAGGTGTGGGGGAAGCCGGGCTCTCCCTTGGTCTCGAAGCGGATATGGCCGCAGAGGCAGCCGCCAGTCAGATTGGGCATCGGTATCCTCCCTTTTCTTGCTGAAAAGATCGGGGGCGGGGGCGAGGAATTCAAGCCGGGGCCTGGGTCGACAGAAAACTTGACACATGTGTCAATTCCTCGCATCCTCCCCGCAAACGGAGGCTCTCATGTCGAACGATCCCCTTCTGCAGCCCTATCAGCTGAAGCACCTGACCCTGCGCAACCGCATCATGACGACCAGCCATGAGCCGGCCTATCCCGATGACGGGATGCCCAAGGACCGGTATCGGCTCTACCACCTCGAGCGCGCCAAGGCGGGGGTGGCCATGGTCATGACGGCGGGGTCGGCGGCGGTGTCGAAGGACTCGCCCCCGGTGTTCAACAACGTGCTGGCCTATAAGGACGAGGTTGTCCCGTGGATGCGCCGCATCGCCGATGACTGCCACGAGGCGGGGGCGGCGGTGATGATCCAGCTCACCCACCTGGGGCGGCGGACGCGCTGGGACAAGGGGGATTGGCTGCCGGTTCTGGGCGCCTCGCATAGCCGCGAGCCCTCGCACCGGGCCTTTCCGAAGCGGATCGAGGATTGGGATATCACCCGCGTCATCAAGGACTTCGCCGATGCCTGCGAGCGGATGAAGGAAGCCGGGCTCGATGGGGTCGAGTTCGAATGCTATGGGCATTTGCTCGATCAGTTCATGTCGCCCTTCACCAATGACCTGGAGGCGCCCTGGGGCGGCTCCTTGGAGAACCGGGCGCGGTTTGCGCTGGAGGTGTTGCAGGCCTGCCGCGACAGGGTGGGGCCGAACTTCCTCTTGGGCATGCGCTATACGGCCGATGAGGTCGAGGGCGGCATCACGGCGGAGGAGGGGATCGCGATTGGCAAGCTCTTCCGCGACTCTGGCAATGTCGATTTCCTGAACATCATCCGGGGGCGCATCCACACCGATCCGGCGATGACCGATGTCATTCCGAT
The DNA here is from genome assembly GCF_009925085.1 of Stagnihabitans tardus. Taxonomy (GTDB): domain Bacteria; phylum Pseudomonadota; class Alphaproteobacteria; order Rhodobacterales; family Rhodobacteraceae; genus Stagnihabitans; species Stagnihabitans tardus. Next base: position 1,801 of record NZ_JAABNR010000011.1, read on the forward strand.
CCATGGCATGCGCTCGGCGCCGCATCTGGATTTCGCGGGGCGGATGAAGGCCGAGGTGGGGATGCCGACCTTCCATGCCTCGCGCATCCCGGATGTGGCCACGGCGCGGCATGCGGTGGCCTCCGGTCAGCTCGACATGGTCGGGATGACGCGCGCCCATATGGCCGATCCCCATATCGTGCAGAAGATCGTCGAGGGGCGCGAACACGACATCCGTCCTTGCGTCGGCGCGACCTATTGCCTGGACCGCATCTACCAGGGCGGCATGGCGCTTTGCATCCACAACCCCGCCACGGGCCGCGAGGCGGTGGAGCATCATGTCGTCCCGAAAGCCTCCACGATCAAACATGTCGTGGTGGTGGGCGCCGGGCCCGGGGGCCTCGAGGCCGCGCGGGTGGCGGCGGAGCGCGGGCATAAGGTCACCGTGCTGGAGGCCGCGGACCAGCCCGGCGGCCAGGTGCGGCTGATCGCCCAGACCAAGCGCCGGGCGGAGTTCATGGGGATCATCGACTGGCGCATGGCGCAATGCGCCTCCATGGGGGTCGAGTTCCGCTTCAACACCTGGGCCGAGGTCTCGGACGTGACGGCGCTGGCGCCGGACGTGGTGATCGTGGCGACGGGGGGCATGGCGCAGAAGGATATCCTGAGCTTTGGCAATGACTTGACGGTCAGCGCCTGGGATATCCTCTCGGGCGATGTGAAACCGGGGCAAAACGTGCTGCTTTACGACGATGCGGGGGACCATACCGCGTTGCAGACCGCGCAGAAGCTGGCCGAGGCGGGCGCCAAGGTCGAGATCATGACCCCGGACCGGACCTTTGCCCCCGATGTGATGGCGATGAACCTCGTGCCCTATATGCGGGCGATCCAGGGCCTGGACGTGACCTTTACCGTGACTTACCGCCTGACCGGGGTCGCGCGCGAGGGCAACCTGATCACCGCGACCGTGGACAGCGACTATGCCAAGCTGGGCATCACGCGGCAGTTCGATCAAGTGGTTGTCAACCACGGCACCCTTCCCCTGGACGATCTGTATTTCGCGCTGAAGCCGCTTTCGACCAACAAGGGCGCGGTGGATTACGAGGCCCTGATCGCCCATCGCCCGCAGCCCGAGGCCCCGGGCTTCCAGCTTTTCCGCATCGGCGATTCGGTCGAGGCCCGCAACATCCATGCCGCGATCTATGACGCGCTGCGCCTGGTTTCGGCGGTTTGACCCCCCGCTTTGCCCCGACGTCCGGCGCCTTCCGCAAGGAGGGCGCCGTTTTCCATCGTTTCTTCGGTAACTCCCCCCAGTTTTGACGCTGCATTAACGCCCTGATCACGCAATGGAGACATGGGATCTGGACGATGGCTGAAAACAGTTCAGCCGGGGGAAGTGATGGAAGACGAAGAATGCACCGCCGAGAGGATCGTCGTGACGATCGCACCGGGTCAGGGCTATGCGATGCTGGCGCGTGACACGCTGGCGCAGGGGTTTGGCATCGCGGGCGATGCGGCCGAGCGGTTGCTTTCCGGCGGGGGCGTCCTGCGCTCGGATCGCCGTGCGGGTGGGCCTTGCCTGGCGCTGTTGCGGCTTCTGGGGGTCCAGGCTGACCTGATGCAGGACCAGGGCGCACCGCGTCATGACCTCTCCCTGCGGCTCTCCGATCCGCGCGACCCGACCTTGCGGCTTTGGCTGGCCGAGTGCTGCCCGGATGTTGCCCTGTCCGCCCTTGACGGCGTCTCTGGCCTGGTCATCGCCGACCTGACGCTGGAGGCCGCAAGGGCCCTGACCACGGCCCTGCGGCGCAAGCCGGGGGTGCTGGTGACGAGTTCGGCGCAGAACGGCGCGCTTTACGATGTGTTCGGGCCCGAGGGGTTCGAGGTTCCCGCTGCCCTGGCACGCTATCTCTCGATCCTCGGCCATGGCGAGAGCGCCACTTCCGCCCCGCTGGGCCGGGCGCTGGCCAGCGGGATCGAGGCGCGGATTGCCGCCCTGATCACGGCCCGTTTTGCCGATCTGGGGCTGATTGCGGTCAACCAGGCCTTCCAGCGCTTCGACCTTTGCGTCACGGGGCCGGGGGGGCTCGCGCTGCGCGAGATCGCCGATTTTCTGGGGGTGCGGGGCCTGCGCGACGCCATGGCCGCGCTGGAGCGGCGGGAGCCGCTGGTGGTCGAGCAGGGTCTGACCCGGGCGGCCGCGCGGCAGTTCCTGAACGATTACCGCCACATCGGCCTTTGCGCCGAGGCCCGCCTCTGCCGAGGGGCTGAAAACCGGTAAAATGCCGGGAGTTAAAGGAATATTGACGGCTGAGGCGCAGGATCGGACCCGGGTGTGAAATAACGGGTGTGTGGTTATGGCCGGCAATGGGAATGCCGCGCCCATCATCATCAAACGAAAGAAAGTTGTCGGCGGCGGCGGACACCACGGGGGTGCGTGGAAAGTCGCTTATGCGGACTTCGTGACGGCCATGATGGCCTTCTTTCTGTTGATGTGGTTGTTGGGCGCTACGACGGAAAAGCAACGCAAGGGCATCGCGGATTACTTCAATCCGACGATTCCGATCAACCGCGTCTCGGGCGGCGGAGATGGCGCCTTTGGCGGCGATTCCATCTTTTCCGATGAGAGTTTCGCCTTCAACGGTTCGGGGCAGGCCGCCTCGACCCAGGGTCCCGACACCAAGGTCGGCGGCGACGATGGCGGGTCGAACCAGGACAAGGAGGAAATCTCCAAGCTGCAAAGCGCGCTTTCCGGCCATGGCGGCGAAAGCGCCCAGATGAAGAGCATGCTGTCCCATGTCGTGACCCGGGTCACGGACGAGGGGCTGGTGGTCGAGCTCTTCGACACCGAGGAAGCGCCCCTCTTCGACGCCGACAGCGCGGCACCGACGCCCCTGGCGATGGACCTGGCCAAGATGATCGCCGAGGTCTTCCAGGCCTCGAAGAACCGCATCGCGATCGAGGCCCATGTGAAGGCCTATCCGGTGATGATGGTCAAGAACCCGTCCTGGAGCCTGTCGACCGACCGCGCCCAGGTGATGCGCCAGCTGATGGAGGTGGCGGGCACCGACAAGGAAAGGATTGCCCGGGTCGTGGGCCATTCCGACCGCAAGCCCGCGACCTCGGATCCCACGGCGCTGCGCAACAATCGGGTCGAGATCATCCTCTTGCGGAAGAACAGGTAAAAACAAGGCCTTTTATCTGTTAGGTGGATGTTAAGGCGGCTTTGGCAGCGTGATCGGGCAAGATCGAGCTGCAGAAAGGCGCTGTCGATGACGATTACCTCTTCGCTCAATGCGGGGGTCGCTGGGCTCAATGCCAATGCGAACCGTCTGTCCACGATTTCGGACAATATCGCGAACTCCTCCACCTATGGGTATAAAAAGGCCACGGCCGATTTCTACTCCATCGTGGTCCAGGGTGACCTCTCCACCGCCTATTCGGCCGGGGGGGTCCGGTCGACCTCCTATCGCCTGATCGACGAACATGGGCCTCTGATCGGCACGACCAACTCTACCGACTTCGCCATCGACGGGCGCGGCTTCATGGCCGTGACCACGATCGACGCGGTGAACAGGGGAGAGGACCTGCCGATCTCGCTGACCACGACCGGGTCGTTCAAACCCGATGCCGAGGGGGTCTTGCGCACCTCGACCGGCAAGGTGCTGATGGGTTGGGTCGCCAATCCCGACGGGTCCCTGGGCAACTATCCGCGCGACACGATGTCGGCGCTGCAACCCGTGCGGCTGGACACCAACCAGTATATCTCGAACCCGACGACCGAGCTTTCGCTGTCGGCCAACCTGCCCGCAACCTCGACCGCCTATGATTCCGATGGCCTGGCCAAGGTCATGACGGTGCAATATGCAGGCAACCTCGGCACGTCCGAGACGTTGCAATACACCTTTACCCCCACGGTGCCCGCCACGGGGCGATCCAACGAATGGACCATGACGATCCGCGACAGCGCGTCGGATGACAACGTGATCGCCGAATACACCGTGGTTTTCGACGACAGCCAGTCGTCGGGCGGCACCCTGGCCTCGGTCACCACCATCACCGGCGATGACTATGACCCTGCCACCGGGATCATCCCGCTGACCGTCGGGGGCGGCGCCTTGAACATGAACGTCGGCGCGGTGGGGGTAACGGGCGGCATGACCCAGCTCTCCCAGGACTTCGCGCCCATCGGCAAGGCCACCAACGGCACGCCCGTCGCGCGCCTCGTCAGCGTGAACATCGACGACAACGGCTATCTGACCGCCAACTACGACCAGGGCTTCTCGAAGGTCATCTACCAGATCCCCGTGGTCGATGTGCCCAATCCCAATGGCCTGATCTCGCATTCCGACCAGAGCTACGAGATTTCGGCGGAATCCGGGGCGTTTTACCTCTGGGACTCGGGCGATGGGCCGACCGGCAAGATGGTCGGCTACAGCCAGGAGCAATCCACCACCGACGTGACGCAGGAGCTGACGAACCTGATCACCACGCAGCGCGCCTATTCCTCGAACGTCAAGGTCATCCAGACGGTCGATGAAATGCTGCAGGAAACCGCGAACCTGAAGCGCTGAGGATAGAACATGACGATCTCCAACACTCTGGCCACTGCGCTTTCCGGTCTGACGGCAGCCTCTCGGGCGGCGGAGTTGGTGTCGTCGAACATCGCCAATGCCTCGACCCCCGGCTATGCGCGCCGCGAGCTTCAGCTCGCGTCGCGTGTCGTCGGCTCCTCGGGGCAGGGCGTTCAGGTCGTGGGCGTGCGGCGGGCCGAGAACGCCGTCGTCATCGCCGACCGCAGGCTGGCCCAGGCGGCGCAGGGCGACAGCGATGCCCGAACCGCCTTTTATCAAAAGCTGGAGAAGGCCGTCGGCACCCCCGACCTGGCCTATTCCCTGAACGGCAGGATCTCCGCCTTCGACACCGCCCTGACAGAGGCCATCTCGCATCCCGAATCCGAGGCGCGGCTGACCTCGGTCCTGACGGCGGCGCGGGGCCTGGCCTCGACCCTGGTGACCACCGGGAAAGAGATCCAGGCAGCGCGCCTTGCCGCCGATGCCGAGATCGACACCCAGGTGAACCTGCTGAATGACAACCTCTTGAAGGTCAGCGATCTGAACGTGCAAATCCGGCGCGGTCATGGGCTGGGGCAGGATGTCTCGTCGCTGATCGACCTGCGGCAACAGACGGTGGATGCGATTTCCTCCATCGTGCCGCTGCGCCAGGTTGATCAGGCCGACGGCTCGATCAAGCTCTATACCTCCGCCGGGGCGACCCTGCTCGATGGGGCGCCGGGCCTGCCGGTGCATTTCGGCTTCACCCGCACCCAGGTCATCGTGCCCGAAATGACCCAAGCCTCGGGCGGACTTTCCGGCCTGACGCTGAACGGAGCGCCGATTCCGACCTCGGGCAGCGGCGCGATCATCCTGGGCGGCTCGCTGGCGGCAGAGTTCGCCGTGCGCGACGAATTGGGGACCGAGGCCCAGGCCCAGCTTGATGCCGTGACACGCGACCTGATCGAAAGGTTCCAGGACAGCGGGTTGGATGCCACCCGCCTTCCTGGCGATGCGGGGCTCTTCACCGATGCGGGGGCGGCCTTTGACCCGGTGAATGAAATCGGCCTGGCCCAGCGGATCAAGGTCAATGCCCAGGCCGATCCGGCCCAGGGCGGCGGGGTTTGGCGCCTGCGCGACGGGCTTGGCGCCACGACCCAGGCCCTGACCGGCAACAACTCCCTTCTGCGCGACATGCGCGCCGCGCTGATCGCCGACCGCGCGCCTGCCTCGGGCGATTTCATCGGCGGCGCCCGCAGCGCCTCGGTCCTGGCCAGCGATTTCCTGTCGCAAATCGCGGGCAACCGCCTTTCGGCAGAGGGTGACAGCGCCTTCACCGCCGCCAAGCTGGACACCTATCAGCAGATGGAGGCGCAGGACGGCGTCGACACCGACCAGGAAATGCAATCGCTTCTTCAGATCGAACAGGCCTATGCCGCCAATGCAAAGGTCATCAAGACGGTCGAAGAGATGCTCAACAGGTTGATGGAGATTTGAGATGACCTACTACACCATGGGTGATCTTGCCCAATACCGCATGCTGAGCGGCCAGGGCGCGCGGCTGCGCGCCCAGATGAACGAGCTTTCGGTCGAGGCGACGACGGGCCTGGTCGCGGACCGGACCGAAAGGCTGCGCGGCAATTACGTCCAGGTCGCGGGGATCGAATCGCGGCTGAACCAGATCGCGGCCTATCGCACCGTCACCTCCGAACAGCTGATCCTGACTGCGGGCATGCAGACTGCGCTGTCGACCGTGGGGGATCAGACCAAGGGGCTCAGCGCGGCGCTTTTGGCCGGGGTTTCGTCACAGTCCGAACTGCGGATCGAGGCGCTATCGAACCAGGCCAATGCGACCTTGTCCTCGACCCTCTCGGCGCTGAACGCCCGCATCGGTGAGCGGGCGCTTTTCGCCGGCACCACGACCAACTCCGCCACGTTCGGCAGTGCCGAGGACCTGATGTCGGCGCTGGAAACCGCCGTCACCGCCTCGGGCGCGGTCTCGGCCGTCGATGTCCAGGCGGCGGTGGATGATTTCTTCGACGACCCGGCCGGGTTCGAGGCGGTGATGTACAAGGGCAGCGAGGCCACGGGCCCCCTGCCCATCGGCCCGGAAGAGACCGCGCAGATCGACGTGACCGGCATGGACCCGGCCATCGTCGGCATGCTCAAGGGCATCGCCATGGCGGGGCTTTTGTCGCGTGGTGTGCTGGCGGGCTCGACGCTCGCGCGGTCCGACCTGATGAAGAAGGCGGGCGAAAGCCTGGCGGGCACGCAAGAGCTTTTGGCCGGGCTTTCCGCGCATCTGGGCACGACCGAGGCCGCGATGCAGAACGCCGCCACCCGCAACGACGCCGAAAAGAACGCGCTGGAGACGGCGCGGCTGAACCTTCTGTCGGTCGATCAATACGAGGTCGCCTCGAAATACCAGGAAACCCAAGGCCAATTGCAAGAGCTTTACACCCTGACCTCCCGCGCCTCGCGGCTGAGCCTCGTGGACTTCCTCTGATGGGGCGTTTCCTGGCCATGCTGCTGATCTTCCTGACCTTTCCTGCCATGGCGGGAGAGATAAGGATCAAGGACCTCGTCGAATTCGACGGGGTCAGGGGCAACGACCTGGTGGGCTATGGCCTGGTCGTCGGTCTGAACGGCACGGGGGATGGGCTCCGCAACTCGCCCTTCACCGAAGAGATCATGTCCAATCTCCTGGAACGCCTGGGCGTGAATGTCACGGGCGAGCAGTTCCAGCCCAAGAACGTCGCCGCCGTCTTCGTGACCGCCAGCCTGCCGCCCTTTGCCCGGGCGGGGGGGAAGATCGACGTGACGGTCTCGGCCATTGGCGATGCCAAGAGCCTCTTGGGCGGCACGCTGGTCATGACGCCCTTGAACGGGGCCGATGGGCAGATCTATGCCGTGGCCCAGGGCGCGATCATCGCGGGCGGAATCTCGGCCGAGGGGCAGGGCGCCAAGGTGACTGAGGGCGTGCCGACCTCGGGCTCGATCCCGGCAGGCGCGCGGGTCGAACGCGAGGTGCAGTTCGATTTCAACCAGATGGGCACGGTCCGGCTGGCGCTCCGCCAGCCCGATTTCACCACGGCCGCCCGGATCGAGGCAACGATCAACCGTGCCTTCGGCGGCAAGCCCGCGCAGATGCTGGATTCCGGCACCGTGTCGCTGGACATCGCGGCCACCGGGGCTGGTTCGACCGCGCATGTGATGGCCAAGCTGGAAAACCTGATGGTCGAGCCCGAGGCGCGGGCGCGGGTCGTGGTCGATCAGCGATCGGGGACCATCGTGATGGATGACGATGTCCGCATCAGTCATGTGGCCATCGCCCAGGGCAACCTGACGCTGAAGGTCGAAGAGGCTCCCGTCGTCGTGCAGCCCAACCCCTTCTCGGAGGGTGAGACCATCGTCGTGCCGCGGACCAATGCCGAAATCCAGCAGGAACAGGGCAAGGGCCTGGCCGAGGTGCAGGGCGGGGCCAGCCTGTCCGAGGTCGTGGCCGGGTTGAACGCGCTGGGCGTGGCGCCGGGCGACATGATCAACATCCTGAAAAGCATCAATGCCGCAGGCGCGCTTCATGCCGAGTTCGTGGTGAACTGATCGGCAAGGCGCTGGACCTGAGCGGAAAATCTGGGCCTGTCTGGCTTTCAGGGGGGCGGACAGGCCCGGTGCTGACTCTCGTTGCGCAGGGGTCATGCCACACCTTCCTGAAAGGGCCCAACTCTTGGCAGTGGTGTGCAGGCGAGGGGCCCCACACGGAAAACGCCTTGCCACCCGCGTTCCACCATGGAAGGCAAATTGCCCCGAAGAGTGGTGCAGCCCCTGTCGGGTCAGATTGCGCAATGACGCGCTCGAGATCGGCTCAGCCTCGGGCGTGCCGATGTCCAAACCCGGAATCTGCGGCGGCCCTTGGTTGACACAACGATGGCGAGGATGCGGGCGACCGAGAGCAAGCCATGGTTGCGCCCTGGTCCGTGCGACAAGGGCGGGTCTGCCGCGCCGGACCTTGGCAAAGGTGGTGCCGATCAACGAGTGGGGCCAGTTTCCTTCGGGCGACCGGTTGAGGAGGGACCTCCCCTTGCCGTCGATGTCTTCGCCAGGTCGGCTCACCTGACCCCCGAGATGCCCATGACCAGATCGTCGATTGGGCGCGTCGAGATGCCGGGAACACAGGCCTTCTGGCTGGATGCAGTCCGCGCCTTCCCAGCCCTGCGTCGTGGTTCCGGGATGCCCGGAAAGCAGCTGCCTTTCCTGAGTTTGGGGATGCGCATTGCGATCATCCCCGCCCGCAAGGGCCATTGCGTCGAGCCGGCCGTTCAAAGTCCTTTTCGCCACGAGCGGCGCCCTTTGTCGCGCGACCTTCCTGCCCCATCGGACGTTCGGCGGCTCAGCCAATCATCTGGCAAAGAAGATCCGCTTCCTGGGGCTTTTCGACGAGGTCGCGCATTAGGGGGATCGGCGCAATCTCCGGTCGAGGTCGGTGCCAGCAACCAGACCCTGCCGGAACATCGCAGGTGACCACCTCTGCCAGAACCCGCACCACGATCCGGGACAGGCTGTGCCAAGGCCGCCCAGCCGTCGGATCGAGACAAAAGACAGGGCGCAGGCTTGCCTGGTGCCGGCGCCCAGCCGTCAGGCTGGGGGGCATGGGGCCGGGCCAGGCTTGCGATGGTCGAGGCGGGGCGCGATGCCGTCGGCCAGGCCTGCGGAGACCGGGCCGGGGTTCATGGCTGGCACGGGTCACCAGGAACGGGACCACGATGCGCAATTTTCCGGGCTTGCCGTCCCGGGGCAGCAGATCGGTCAGCCCGCTTTCAAGAGGTCCTGCAACTGGCCCGTCACCGTGGCAATCCGTTCGGCCAGGACGGAGGTCTCTTCGGCCAGGCGCGAGACCTCATGGGCGACGAACCCGAAGCTGGCGCCAAAGGGACCGGCGCGACCCGCCTCGAGCCGGGCGTTGATGGCCAGGATGCGCAGCGTGCGCAACACCTCGACAATGGGGACCGTATTGCCCAAGAGCGCCCTTGCCTTTTCGGAGATCGCCTCGAGCATCTGGACATTGTGCAGCTCTGCCAGGCGGGCGCGGTCGGCATCGATCACCGCCCCTTCAAGATACAGAAGCTCGTCGCCGTCGAAGACGCCACCGCCGATTTCCTGCACCCAGATCGCCGTCCCATCGGGCCGCACGATCCGGTAATCGACATTCCAGTTGTCTTTCGCTGCCAGGGCCGCATCGACGGCGTCATAGACCGCCTGCAGATCGTCCGGATGGGTCTGGGCCGCGTAGGACCGCCCGGCCGGACCGATGAAGGCCTGCGGCTCATGCCCCGTCAGGCGGCGCACCTCTCCGGCCATGAACATCATGGAATAGGCCTTGTCGTTGCGGCAACGGTAAAGGAAGCCGTTCATCCGGTTCACGATGGAGTGGATGATCTCCAGCTCCGGTATCGATTCGTCCAACATGGGCCACCTTCTGGTTCACCTCGACAGGGTTACCCAGAGGGGATTAACCAAGACCTAACGCGCAAGGGAAACGCGTGCGCCCAGGCGATGGGCCTGCACAGGATCGCGCGTTGCGACCGGAAGGACCGGATCATAGGCCGCCCGGATCAGCGCGGAAATCTCGGGCGAAAGCAGGGTCTTGCCGCCGCCCTGCGCCAGGAAGGCGGGCGCGCCCTCGCCCCAGAGCAGGATCATCCGCGCTGCTTCGGACAGGGCCAGGTCCTCGGCCGGAAGCTCGGCCAGCGCGGAGTTCATCCGCAGGAAGGTAAAGCAGGCGCGGATCGCGCCCTGGTCGTCAAAGCGGAAGAGCCGGTAGTGATGCGCGTCCTGTGCGGCCAGCCGGGTGCAAAGCGGGCCGAGATCGGGGATCAGCCGGTCCAGGTTGGGGACGGCCGGCAGCTCCTCCCAGTCGCGGAAGAAGAAGACCATCAGGTTGGCGCCAAGCTCGGGATCGGTCTCGGCCATCTTGTGGCGCGCAAGCGTCACGACGGCCTCGATGGCGCCCTTGACGGTGGACAGCGTGGCATCGTCGACGCCGAAGACCACGGGGACGATGGGGCGGCCCCAGCGCGCAAAGTGGAATGCGGCGCCCTGGGAGAAGGCGGCGGTGATCGCTTCGGGGGTCATGGCTGGGACAGGATGTCTTCGGAGCTGGCGATGCGGGCAAAGCCGCGCAGGTTGGCAAGGCTCATGTCCAGCACCGTCTGCGGCGGAAAGATCCGCCCGTCCTGCGCGCGCCTGGGGAAGCAGACCAGGGCATCCTGAACCAGGGTCACGGCGAAACCGAGGTTGCCCGCCATGCGCGTCGTGCTTTCCACGCACATATTGGCCTCGCCGCCGCAGATCACCAGGTCGGCCTCGCCCTCCAGCCGCTGGGCCAGGTCGGTGCCGATGAAGGCCGAGGAGCCATGTTTCACCACGATCTCTTCGCCGGGCAGGGGGGCGACCTCTGCCATGGCGGCGCAGAGCGGGTTCGACGGGTGGAACCCGTCCGCAGGGTCATCCACATTGTGGTGGACATGGATCACGCGCCAGCCCCGGGCCCGCGCATGATCCAGAAGCCGCCCCGCGACGGCGGGCGCCGCGTCATTGGCCCAGGGCCAATCGGCCGAGCGCTCGGCGCGCATGGCCTCTTGCAGGTCGATGACGATCAGCGTCGGCATCTCAGCCCCCCAGGAAATCGACCTTGCCGATCTCGACCCCATTGCTACGCAGGATGTTGTAGGCGGTGGTCAGGTGGAAATAGAAGTTCGGAATGGCGTAGGAGTTCAGGTAGAAGGGCGCCGGGAAAGTCAGCTCGCGCGGGCCGGCCTTGACGGTGATCGTCTTGGCCTCGGCGCCCTCGAAGGCGGCTTCGGGGATCGACTGGATGAAGGCCACGGTCTTGGCGATGCGGGCCTGAAGCTCTTCCAGCGTGCGCTCGGTATCGGCAAAGGGCGGGACCTCGACCCCGGCCAGGCGGGCAGAGGCGCCCTTGGCATGGTCGGTCGCGATGCAGATCTGGCGCCACAGCGGGAACATGTCGGCGATCAGGCGCAATTCACCCATGACCTCGGGCTTGATCTTCTTGGCCTCTTCATGGGCGCGGGCCTTGCCCAGGATGGCCGAAACGGCGTTCAGCGAATGGACGAAGGCGGGGACGGGCGACTGCATGGGGTTCCTCCTTGAGTGAGGCCAAGATGGCGCTTTTCTGCCGGGACGCAAGGGGGAAGGCGCGCCGCTGTCCCGGGCTTGACCCGGGACCTCGACCTGTTGCGCGCGGTCAGAGCCCAAGGCTCCAGCGCATGATGGCCTTCTGCGCGTGGAGGCGGTTTTCGGCCTCGTCGAAGATGACCGAATGCGGGCCGTCCATAACCGCCGAGGTCGCCTCGTCGTTGCGATGGGCGGGCAGGCAATGCATGAAGAGCGCATCGGGCTTGGCCTTGGCCATCAGCTCTTCGTTGACCTGGTAGGGGCGGAGCTGGTTGTGGCGGCGCTCTTTCGCGGACTCGGGGTCATGCATCGAGACCCAGGTGTCGGTGACGACGAGATCGGCGCCGATCACCGCCCGGTGCGGGTCGCGGTCGATGGTGATATTGGCGCCCTTGGCGCGGGCCTGCGCGACGAAGGCGGCTTCAGGGTCCAGCGTCTCGGGCCCCGTAAAGGTGACGTCGAAGCCGAATTGCCCTGCGGCATGCAGGAAGGAGGCGCAGACATTGTTGCCATCGCCGCACCAGACCACCTTCTTGCCCGCGATGGGGCCGCGGTGTTCCTCATAGGTCATGATATCGGCCATGATCTGGCAAGGATGGGTGCGGTTGGTCAGCCCGTTGATCACCGGCACCGTCGCATGTTCGGCCATCTCGAGCAGGGTTTGCTCTTCGAAGGTGCGGATCATGATGAGGTCGACATAGCGGGACAGGACCCGGGCGGTGTCGGCGATGGTCTCGCCATGGCCAAGCTGCATTTCCTTGCCCGAGAGGACCATGGTCTGGCCGCCCATCTGGCGCACACCCACGTCAAAGGAGACGCGGGTCCGGGTCGAGGGCTTTTCGAAGATCAGCGCGACCATGCGGCCCGCGAGCGGCTGGTCGTCATCGGGGGCGCCCTTGGGGCGGTTGTTGCGCGCCTGTTTCATCGCATGGGCCTTGTCGATCATGGCCCGGAGTTCGGTGGCGTCGGTCTTGTGGATATCGAGGAAGTGTTTCATGTCACACGTGATTTTTGGCGGAAGTCCCGGGGGCTGTCTGCCCCCGGACCCCCGAGGATATTTATGAAAAGATGAATGTGGGGCGGGCTCGCAGCCCCGACCGATGCGCGCGTTCTTGTGCCTCGTGCATTCAGGCCTCCAGGCTCTGGGCGGCGGCGTCGAGGCGGGTCAGCGCCTCGGCGATATCGGCGTCCGGGATGTTCAGGGGCGGCAGGAGGCGGATTACGTTGTCGGCCGCCGGAACCGTCAGGATGTGTTGGGCGTAGCCCGCCTTGACGATGTCGGTGTTCGTGGCCACGCATTTCAGGCCGAGGATCAGGCCCTCGCCGCGCACGGCTTCGAAGAGCTTGGGGTGGGAGGCGACCAGCGCCTCCAGCCCCTGCCGGAAGAGGGCGGATTTGCGGTTCACTTCGCCGAGGAAGGCGTCGTCCGCAATGATCTCCATGACCTTGGCGCCCACCGCGCAGGCGAGCGGGTTGCCGCCATAGGTCGAGCCATGGGTGCCTGCGACCATGCCAAGGGCCGCCTCTTCGGTGGCGAGCACGGCGCCGAGCGGGAAGCCGCCGCCGATGCCCTTGGCCACCATCATGATATCGGGCGTGATCCCCGCCCATTCATGGGCGAAGAGCTTGCCGGTGCGGCCCATGCCGCATTGGACCTCGTCGAAAATGAGCAGTGCGCCGTGCTGGTCGCAGAGGTCGCGCAGGCCCTTCAGGCATTGGTCGGGGACCTTGCGGATGCCGCCCTCGCCCTGGACGGGCTCGATGATCACGGCGCAGGTCTTGTCGGTGATGGCCGCGCGGATCGCGTCATGATCGGCCCAGGGAAGCTGGCGGAAGCCGGGCATCAGGGGGCCGAAGCCCTTGGTCATCTTCTCCGACCCCGCCGCCGCGATGGCACCGGTGGAGCGACCATGGAAGGCGCCCTCGAAGGCGATGATCTCGTCCCGCGGCGCGCCCTTTTCGTAATGGTATTTCCGGGCCATCTTGATGGCGAGCTCCGCCGCCTCGGTGCCGGAATTGGTGAAGAAGACCGTATCGGCAAAGGTCTTGTCGACCAGCATCTCGGCCAGCTTTTCCTGTTCCGGGATCGTGTAGAGGTTGGACACATGCCAGATCTTCCCCGCCTGTTCGGTCAGGGCGGCGATCAAGGCCGGGTTCGCATGCCCCAGCGCGTTCACCGCAATCCCGGCCCCAAGGTCCAGGTATCGCGTCCCGTCCGCGGTGATGGCCCAGGCGCCCTCGCCCTTCACGAAGGCCATGGGAGCGCGGTTATAGGTCGGCAGAACGGGAGTGATCATGGGACAAGTCCTCGCAAGAAGCCCAAGGGGTGCCAAGGAATGGCGGGAAGGTCAACGATGTATCAGGGAGATATGACGGGGCGGTCACGCGAAAGGCGTGTCAGCGTCGCAGGGAGAGGGTGCGGGTCCGGGTCATGGGCGACTGCATAGGGGGCGGGGGGGCTTCTGTAAAGCGAAATCGGGGCGTCTTGATCTTGCCGAAGATTGGCCTTTTCCTGAGCCCGATTAACCTTCATTCAAGAGGCGCAGCGTTAAACGGGTGCAAACGGAGGCGCAGATGGCGGTGGAAGTGAAGAAGAAGGCCGATCCCGACAGGCTCTTGTCCTGCCGGAAGCTGCCGATCCGCTATCTCTTCATCCCGAAATGCGGCTGCACCTTCGTCAAGAACCTGATCTGGCGGCTGGATCACGGCCAGACCTTCCACAATCCCAAGCGCATCCATGACGTGATGGACGATTTCGTCCGCGCCTCGGCCTTTGGGCTTACCCAAGACGCGATCAGGGCGGAGGAACATGCCTTCACCATCCTGCGCAACCCGGTCGACCGGTTCCTGAGCCTCTATTTCGACAAGGTCGTGGGCTCGGGCTGGACGAAATATGTGCCCCTGCGGGCGACCTTGCAGAAATACGGGCTGAACGTCGATGCGACCACGGCGGAGGAGCACCGCCGCAACTGCATGATCATGATCGACTGGCTGGAGGTGAACCTGACCGGGGAAAACGACCTCCCCCGCGAGGCACATTGGACGCCGCAATGGTATCGGTCGGACATCATGAAGGGCTTCGACCTGAAGCTTCTGACCCTGACCAATCTTGATCAGCGGATGGAGATGCTTTTGTCCGACCTCGTGCCCGATATCGGCGCGGTCATGGCCGAGATGGAGCGCTATGCCACCAATTCCAAGGACAAGAAGGAAGCGGTGCTGGACCAGAAGGTCAAGGCGCGCATCAACCAGGTCTATCGCCGTGACCGGGAGATCTTTGAAAAGCTTAAGGATACCTGGCGCGACACCAAGCCTGCAAGGATGCAGGACATTCCCCGCGCTTCTCTCGTTCTTTAACGATTAGGTCCCTGTTAGGCTTGGTGGGCTATTCTTCGCCTTGGGTAGTCAGGTGAGGGTTAGGCCATGCTGGGTCTGTTGCTTTTGGCAGGTCTGGGTGTCGCTGCTGCGGCATTCGTCGATCATGTGGATTCCTCGGCAGAGGATGAGGATACGCCGCCGGAGGAAAATCCCGAGGCGCAGGGCGAGGGGGATCTCCTGGACGATCCCGCCGCGCCCGAAGAGGACACGCCGCCCGAAGAGCAGGCGGCCGATGGCGCCACCGAGGAGGATGCCGGATCCGACGATGGCTCTTCCGCGCCCGACGACCAGGAGGCCGCCGCGCCCGAAGCCTTCCCCGAGGGGCAGTCCGACGAGGCCCCGGAGGCCCAGGCCAGCGCCGCTCCGCCAGCGGTCAACAAGGTCTTTGGCGGGGCGGGCTCTGATTCGCTTGAGGGCACGACCGGCCGCGACCTGCTGGAGGGTCGGGGCGGCAATGACACTTTGCAGGGCAGGGGCGGGGCGGATCACCTCGTCACCTTCGACGAGGGCTCGGACCGCGCCTTTGGCGGCATGGGGGCGGACAGCCTGCATGGCTATACGGTCAATGCCATGCCGGATGGCGACACCTCTTTCGTGATCGAGGATCACACGACCGACCGGCTTTTCGGCGGCATGGGGGCCGACAAGCTCTGGCTGGGCAGCGATGATATCGGCGCGGGCGGGGCCGGGGCGGATGAGTTCCACGTCTCCTGGGACGTCGACCACGCAAATCCCGCCACGATCACCGATTACCAGCCCAATACCGACCGGATCGTGGTGGAATTCACCACCAACCGCGCGGATGACGCGATGACGGGGATCACCCAGGCCGATCAGAACCTGACGACCGAGCCGCTGGAAGACGGCTCGGGCACGGCGATCTGCCTGAACGGAGAGCCCATCGCCCATGTCATGGGAACGACCGCGCTGCGGGCCAGCGATATCTCGGTCGTCCACCTTTAAGTCTTGCGAAGGGGCGCCGGTCCGCTTGGGCCCGGCGCCTGTTCTGTCACTGCCCCAGGGCCTTGATCCGGCCCTCGACCGCAGGGGCCACGGTTCCGGCCTTTTCGACATAGGCCATCACCGCATTGGCCACTAGGACCCCCGCACCGGTGTCGTTGATCAGCCGACCCCCGCCCAGGGCGTCATAGCCATCGCCGCCGTCGAGGATGAAGTTGTTGACCGCGACCTTGTAGAGCTTGTCGGCCTCCAGGGCCGCGCCGCCCACCATGACCTCTGACACGCGCTTGCCGGGCTCGGCCGAGGCGTCATAGACGAAGCTCACCCCCGAGACCTGGGCGAAGCGGCCCGAGCCCTTCTCCACCTGGGAGACCGCGTTTTCCAGCGCGGCCAGAAGCTGGCTGCCGGGGATCTCGGTCAGCGCGACCGTATTGCCGAAGGGCAGCTCGGTCAGGATGTCGCGGCGGGTGAGCTCGACCCCCGCGTCATAGGTCCGGTCGGCCCGGATGCCGCCACCGTTCATTAGCGCGACATCGGCGCCCACGGCGGCCCGCATCGCATCGGCGATCAGGTTGCCCATGGCGCTTTCCTCGCCGCGCACCACGTTGCGGCGGCTGTCCAGCGCGGTCTCGGTCTTGCCGATCACCACATTCAGCTTGGCGTCCAGGTCCGCCTTGTAGCCATCGACCAGAGCTTGCGTTTCGGGGTCGGGCGTCACCAGGGCCGTGTCGATGAAGCGGAAAGAGGGCGTCCATTTCACCACGCGCTTGCCGTCTTTTTCCGTCACATCCACCATCAGGTCCACGGGCGAGAGGTGCCGCGCATCGACCGAGGTTTCGACATAGGCCGTCACCCCGTCATAGGACGTGCCATATTGGTGGTCATCGCCCGAAAGGACCACGTCGAAGGCCCGGGAATGCACCAGCTTCAGGTCGTTATAGACATCGGTCTGCACGACGCCCACGACCAGGTCGGCGCCCTCCTTGCGGGCGGCTTTCGCGGCCTCGATCGCCGTATCCACCGTGGGGGAGAAGACCAGGGCGCCGGTGTTGGCGACCTGGGGCGAAGTGTCCTGCGCCACCGGGATCAGCGCGATCTTGACCCCCGCAACCTCCTTGACCATGACGCCGCCCAGGCCCTCGATCCCCTCGATGTTGATCGCGGCCCAGGGGTATTTCGAGGCCTTCATCTTTTCGGCGAAATTCTCCGGCCCGAAGTCGAAATCGTGGTTGCCCGGCACGGCCAGGTCAAAGGGCACGAGGTTGGTCAGCTCGACCGTGTTCTGCCCCTTGTCGAAGCCCGAGATCAGCGAGGGCGAGAGCATGTCGCCGTCGAAGAGATACAGGAAATTCGGATTGGCGGCGCGCTCGGCCCGGGCCACGGCGTTCAGCCGGGCAAAGCCGCCCTGCTTGCCATCGCCGTCAAAGGCATAGACATCGCCCACGCCCAGAAGCGTGATCTTGACCGGTTCCGCCGCCAGGGGCGTTGCGCAGAGGCTGGCCAGCGCAAGGGCCTTCAGTCGATTCGTCATGGAAACCTCCCGTGTTGGGTCTGCAAAGGCTGCGCCCGGGGGGGCGGCCCTGTCAAAAGGAATGACAGCGCCGCGTGACGGCTTTGCAAAGGTTGACCGGGGCGCGGCTTTCAGGCATGACCCGACGCGATCCCGCCAGAGGTTTTCATGCTGATCTACAAGATCTTCCGCCGCTCCGAATGGGTGGCCTTCCGCGACGCCGGAGAGACTTTGGGCGCCCCCATCGATCTGACCGATGGCTATATCCATTTCTCGACCGCGGCCCAGGTGGCCGAGACGGCGGCAAAGCACTTTGCCACCGAAAGCGACCTGGTGCTTCTGGCGGTCGATGCCGACAAGCTTGACGCCCTGAAATGGGAGCCCTCGCGCGGGGGGGCACTGTTTCCCCATCTGTACCGCCCGCTGCGCGCCGCCGATGTGGTCTGGGACAAGTCCCTGCCGCTGGGCGCCACGGGCCATATTTTCCCCGAAGGTGTTTTTTGACCCCTGTCGAACGTTTCGGCCTTGCGCTTCTGCACCGTCTTGACCCCGAGACGGCGCATTCGGTTTCGCTTTCTGCCCTGAAATCGGGGCTGGCGCCCCTGGCGGGGCTTGTGACCTCGGCCCGGCTGGCCACGACGGTGGCGGGGCTCGCCCTGCCCAACCCGGTGGGTCTGGCGGCGGGCTATGACAAGAATGCGATTGCGGTTTCGGCCCTGACGCGCTCGGGTTTCGGCTTCATCGAGGTGGGCGCCGCGACGCCCTTGCCTCAGCCGGGCAATTCCAAGCCCAGGCTCTTCCGCCTGACCGAGGATCGCGCCGCGATCAACCGTTTCGGCTTCAACAACGAGGGGGCCGAGGTCATTGCCGGGCGCCTGGCCGCGCGGGCTCCGGGCCCGGTGCCGGTGGGGCTGAACCTGGGGGCCAACAAGACCTCTGCCGACCGGGCCGCCGATTTCGCCCGGGTCCTGGCACTTTGCGGGCCGCATGTGGATTTCGCGACGGTGAATGTCTCCTCGCCCAACACCGAGAAGCTGCGCGATCTCCAGGGGCCCGCCGCCCTGGCCGCCCTGCTGGCGGGCGTGATGGAGGTCCGCGCCGGTCTGCCGCGCCCGATCCCGGTCTTCCTGAAGATCGCCCCCGATCTGACGCTCGAAGACCTCGCCGCCATTGCCGAGGTCGCGCTTGCCTCGGGGCTGTCAGGCATCATCGCGACGAATACGACCCTGTCTCGTGAGGGTCTGCGGTCGGCCCACAAGGCCGAGGCGGGGGGGCTTTCCGGCGCCCCGGTCTTCGAGAAATCCACCCGGGTCCTGGCGCAGCTTTCCGCCCTGACCGAGGGGCGGATTCCGCTGATCGGCGTGGGCGGGATTTCCTCGGCCGAGGAGGCCATGGCCAAGATCGAGGCCGGTGCCTCGGCGGTGCAGCTTTACACCGCCATGGTCTACAAGGGAATTTCGCTCGCCGCCGAGGTGGCGCGGGGGCTGGACGGGCTCTTGGCGGCCAAGGGCTTTGATACGGTGGCGGCGGCAGTGGGGTCCGGTCGCGGGCGGTGGCTGTAAACCCGGGGTATACCCCGGGCTACGCAGCGTCATCAGAGTGTCCGAGCCGGATATGGAGCTCTCTTTCAACCGCGTAGCCCGGGGTATACCCCGGGCCTCAGGCCATAGGCGTCCAGATCACGTCGTCGATGCGCGGCGCATGGGTGGCCAGCATCACCAGCCGGTCAAAGCCCAAGGCCACGCCCGAGGTCGGCGGCATCAGGGGCAGGGCCTCCAGCAGGTCCTCGTCCAGGGGATAGCGCTCGCCATAGACGCGTTCTTTTTCGTCCATCTCGGCCAGGAAGCGTTTGCGCTGTTCGACCGGGTCGGTCAGCTCGCCGAAGCCATTGGCGAGTTCGACCCCGCAGGCGTAAAGCTCGAAACGTTCGGCCAGGCGCGCATCGCCCGGCAGGCGGCGGGCCAGCGCGGCCTCGGAGGCCGGATAGCGGTCAAGGATCGTGGGGCGGCCCATGCCGAGATGCGGCTCCACATGGGTGACCAAGAGGGCGGACAAAAGGTCGGACCAGGTGTCATCCGGCGCCACGCGCAGGCCCTTGGCCCGGGCCCGGGCCGCGAGGGGGGCAACCTCGGTCGTGCCATCAGCGTTGATCGATGTCATCAGGTCGATATCGGCATAGCGTTTCAGCGCTTCCACCACGCCAAGGCGCTCGGGCGGCTCGAAAGGGTTGCAAAGCGCCTCTCCCCAGCGGAATTCGCGGCTGCCCGCAATGGTGGCGGCCATCTGCATCAGGTGCAGGCAGTCCGCCATCAGCTGGGTATAGGGCTCGCCCACGCGGTACCATTCCAGCATGGTGAATTCCGGGTGGTGGCGGGGCCCGCGCTCGCGGTTGCGCCAGACATGGGTCAGGGCGAAGATCCTTTGCTCGCCTGCGGCGAGCAGTTTCTTCATCGCGAATTCGGGGGAGGTGTGGAGGTAAAGCGTCTGCGCCTCGCCATCATTGCCGATGGCCTCGGTGGCAAAGCCATGCAGATGCGCCTCGTTGCCCGGGGAGGCGGCCAGTGCCGTCGGGTCGATCTCCAGGAAGTCCTGTTCCCCGAACCAGAGCCGCAATTGCGTGGCCATCCGCGCCCGGGCAAGGAGCAGGGGGCGGCGGTCGGCGTGACGGGAGGGATGCCACCAGCTTTTGTTGGACATATTCTTTCTCTGGCGATTTCTTGCAAAGCAGGCTAAAGGGCGCTGCATATGCCTCCGCTTAGCCTTGGGGGCCCGTGGACACAAGGAATCCCCGACGTGAAAGTCATCGCTTCTTCGCTGCGCAAGGGCAATATCGTGGAACTGGAGGGCAAGCTTTATGTCGTCCTCAAGTCCGAGAACTTCCACCCCGGCAAGGGCACGCCGACCACCTCGGTCGACATGCGCCGCATTTCGGATGGCGTGAAGGTGGCCGAACGCTGGCGGACCACGGAAATGGTCGAGAAGGCCACGGTGGATGAGCGTCAGTACGACTACCTCTATTCCGACGGCGAGGGCTATCACTTCATGGAGCCCGAGAGCTATGACCAGGTCACGGTGTCGGAAGAGATCGTGGGCGAGGGCAAGGTTTTCCTCGTCGAGGGCGTGAAGGTCTATATCCAGACCTTCGAGGACAAGCCGATCTCGATCGAATTCCCGCAGAAGGCCACGGTGGAAATCGCCGAGACCGAGCCGGTGACCAAGGGCCAGACGGCGTCCTCGTCCTACAAGCCCGCGATCTGCACCAATGGCCTGCGCGTCATGGTGCCGCCGCATATCGACGTGGGCACGAAGATCATCATCAACACCGAAGACCTGACCTACCAGGAACGCGTGAAGTAAACTTGTCCCATCAAGGGATGGCAGGAGCCGCGGGTCGCAGGGCCCGCGGTTTTTCTTTGTGTTCTGCGTCAAGAGGGCGCTCGGGGCAAAGCCCCTCGCGCCGCGCGGCGGCGGTGGGGGGCTTTCGCCAGGGGCATCGAGCCCCCGCCGAAAGCGCTGCCGCGACGGGGTCAACCCGCGCCGCCCCATGTGATCGGTCAAGCGGCAGCAACGGGCGGCGCGGGCTCGATGCCCGCGCTGGCCGTTCTTCTGGCGGGTGGAGGTTTCCCCCGGGCATCGAGCCCGGGCGAAACCTTGCTGCCGCGGGTGTTGGCGACCTCAGTCCACGCCTTGTGACAAGAGCGTCACCCAGGTCTCGCCGTAGCGTCTTTGGTCCAAGAGCGTGAAACCCTCGGGCGGCGGCAGTTGCGCGCCCTCTTCCCACATCACCCTGGCCCCCGGAGCCAGCCAGCCCTGAGCCTGGGCCGAGGCCAGGGCGCGCTCTCCCAGACCCTTGCCATAGGGCGGGTCGAGGAAGACCAGGTCGAAGGTCTCCGAAGCCCGGGGCAGGGCGGTGGCATCGGCCCTCAGGTGCCGCGCCACCAAGGCCCCCCCGGAGGCCATCTTCGCCATATTGGCCGCGATCAGCCGGGCGGAGACCTTGCCGTCATCCACCAGCACCGCCTGCAAGGCCCCGCGCGACAGGGCCTCGAGCCCCAGCGCCCCGGTCCCGGAGAACAGGTCCAGCACCCGCGCCCCGCGCACCAGGTCGCCCTGGCGCCCGTTCACCAGGAGGTTGAAGACCGCTTCCCGCACCCGGTCGGAGGTCGGGCGCAGATGGGCCTTGGGGTCGCCCTCACCGACCTCGGCGAGCTTCAAGCCGCGCCAGTTGCCCCCGATTATGCGCAAGGGGGGAACCTCACTTCAACAGGGTCTTCATCTCGACGGCAGGATCGACCAGCTTGGCCTCATCCGGCGTCCGTCCCGCCTCGATGAGGCGCTTGCCCACCATATAGGCCCGGCTGTCGTTCATCGCATCGACGGCGATCAGACGCTCGCCCTTGAAGTACCAGAAGCTGACGGCCTCGCCCACCGGGCCGCGCGTCAGGATGCGGTCATAGCCGATGTTCAGGCCGGCGATCTGCAGCTTGCAGTCATATTGATCCGACCAGAACCAGGGGGCGGGCACGTAATCCTTGCCCGCGCCCATGATGTTTTCCGCCACCAATTCCGCCTGGTCAATGGCATTGCCGACCGATTCGATCCGCATCTGCGCGCCCAAGAGCGGAAAGCTCGCACAGTCGCCCGCCGCCCAGACATGCGGCGCCGAGGTCGCACCGCGCAGGTCGGTCTTGATGCCGTTCTCGATCACGATGCCCGCCGCCTCGGCTTCGGCCGTGTTCGGCATGATCCCCACGCCGACGATGACGAAATCGGCGGGCAGGTCGCTGCCATCCTTCAGCCGCACGCCGGTGACACGATCAGAGCCCAAGAGCCGGTCGAGCCCCGTCTCCTCCCGGATCACCGCGCCATGTGACTGGTGCAGAGCGCGGAAATACGCGCTGGTCTCGGGCGCGGCCACGCGTTGCAGGATGCGCGGCGCCATCTCCAGCACGGTGACCTCGAGGCCAAGCTTGCGGCCCACCGCCGCGGCCTCGAGCCCGATATAGCCGCCGCCCACGATGACCAGACGCCGACCCGCCACGAATTCCGCCTTCATCGCATCGACATCGGCGAGGGTGCGGACCGTGTAGACGCCCGCAAGCTCACCGCCAATCGCCGCAGGCAGACGGCGGGGCGTCGAGCCCGTGGTCAGGATCAGCTCGTCATAGGCCAGCACCTCGGTGCCGCCATCATCCTGCACCGTCACGCTTTGCGCCCCGGTGTCGATCGCCGTCACCACCGCGCCCAGCTTCAGCGTCACGCGGCTTTCCGCCCAGAACTCCGGCGCGCGCAGCCAGAGGCGCTCTTCCTCCATCTCGCCCATCAAATAGGCCTTGGACAAGGGCGGGCGCTGATAGGGCGGCGCGGGTTCGGCGCCCAGCATCGTGATCTCTCCATCAAAGCCCAGGGCCCGCAGCTTTGCGGCGGCCGCAGCCCCGGCCTGGCCCGCACCCACGATCACGACATGTGCCATCATTTCCCCCACTGGTCGAATATGCGTTCAGACCCTATATCTTGGCACGACTGAAACGCCAACGCGCGAGGAACGACAGATGACGATTTCTGAGGGCCAGAGCCTGCCTGAAGCCAAGCTGATGCTGAAGACCGAGGACGGGATCGCCGACCGCCCGCTTTCCGAGATCACCAAGGGCCGCTCCGTCGTGATCTTCGGCCTGCCGGGGGCCTTTACCGGCACCTGCTCGAATGCCCATGTGCCGTCTTTCATGCGCACCCTGCCGAAGTTCAAGGAAAAGGGCGTGGACGAGGTGATCTGCGTCTCGGTCAATGATGTCTTCGTCATGGAGGCCTGGGGCAAGCAGACCGGCGCCACGGCGGCGGGGATCACCTTTGCCTCGGACCCGGATGCCTCCTTCACGCAGGCGCTGGGCTTGAGCTTCGATGCCGGTTTCGTGCGGGGCCTGCCGCGCTCGCATCGCTATGCGCTGCATGCGGTGGACGGCGTGGTCAAGGTCCTGAACCTGGAGACCAACCCGGGCGCCTGCGACATCTCGGCTGGCGAGGGCCTGTTGCAGCAACTCTGAGCCGCTGCGGAGCGCCGCCCCGGGCCTGACCCGGGGCCTCGACCCCCGGATCCATGGAACCCCGCGACCAAAAGGCGCGGGGTTTCGTCGTTTTTGCAACTTCCCCAAGCGGGCCATTCCGGGACATATTCTTGCTTCACCGGTCGGGAGAACCGGGAGGGAGATGGACATGGTCAAGCGGATCACGGCGGCCGAGGCTGCGGATTTGGTGCAGCCGGGGATGTGGCTGGATTACGGGACGATCCTTGGGCAGCCGGATGCCTTCGACACGGCTCTTGCGGCGCGGGTGGCTTCGGGCCTGGGCGGGATCAAGTTCCGCTCCTGCATCTCGGCGCGTGCGCGGGCGGTGCTGGAGGCCGATCCGACGGGCGAGAGGGTCATGTGGCACTCCACCCATTTCGGCGGCTATGACCGCAGGAAGCATGACGCGGGGATCGCGCATTACCTGCCGGTGAACCTGGGCGAGGTGCCCGACTATTACCGCCGCTTCATCGAGCCGGTGGATATCGCGGTGCTGAAGGTCGCGCCGATGGACCAGGACGGCTGGTTCAACTGGGGGCCCTCGACGCTGTGGCTGAAGGCGCTGACCGAGCGGGCGCGCGTGGTGATCGTCGAGGAATGCCCGGCCATGCCAAGGGTCTGCGGGCCCGAGGTGGGGATCCATGTCTCCGAGGTGGATTACGTGATCGCGGGCGATGGCCAGGCCCTGCCGGAGCTGCCGAAGTCGGGGGTCACGGATGTGGACCGGGCGGTGGCGCGGCTGATCGCGGAAGAGATCGAGGATGGGGCTTGCCTGCAAATCGGCATCGGGGGGATGCCGAACGCGGTTTGCTCGCTGCTGGCGGAAAGCGGGATCCACGACCTTGGCATCCACACCGAGATGCTGACGGATGGGATCGTGGACCTCTATCGCGCGGGCAAGATCACCGGGGCGCGGAAGCAGATGGACAAGGGCAAGATGGTGGCGACCTTTGCCCTTGGCAGCCAGTATCTGTATGACTTCATTGATCAAAACCCGGAGGTGGAGTTCCACCCGGTCGATCACACCAACCTGCCGCACAACATCATGAAGAACGACAACCTGATGTCGATCAACAATACGACCCAGATCGATTTGCAGGGCCAGGCGGCCTCGGAATCGGATGGCTATCGGCATATCTCGGGCACGGGCGGGCAGTTGCAATTCGTGCGCGGGGCCTATGCGTCGAAGGGGGGGAAGAGCTTCATCTGCCTCGCCTCGACCTATGAGAAGAAGGGCGAGCGGAAGAGCCGGATCGTGCCGGCGCTGACGCGGGCCAATGTGGTGACGACGCCCCGGACGGATGCGATGTATGTGGTGACGGAATATGGCATGGTCTGCCTGAAGGGGCGGACGGTGCCGGAGCGGGCGAAGCTCTTGATTTCGATCGCCCATCCGGATTTCCGCGAAGAGCTGGAGCGGGAGGCCCATGCGACGGGGGTGATCCCGCGGTTCTACTGGTAGGCCCCTTGGGAGGGCTGGCGCCCTCCCCGCGCAGCGGCGGAGCGACGAAAGCGGCGGGCATCGAGCCCGCCGCTTTCGTGTTGCCAGCGCCCCTTGTCGCGGTCTTTGCCCATGACATCGGCGGCTTGGGGGGGGGCGGCCTTGGCCGGGTCTCTTTCGGCCAATAAAAAACGGCCTGCGCGGGAGGAGGTGCGCAGGCCGTTCGAGGTTGCCGGGGCGTGCGGGAGGATGCCCGCCCCGGGTCGCAATCACATGTTGTAGGCGCTTTCGCCATGCGAGGTCTGGTCCAGGCCCTGACGCTCTTCTTCCGCTGCCGGACGCAGGCCGAAGGTCTTGTCCAGGATGAAGAACAGCACCAGCGACACACCACCCGACCAGACCAGGGTCAAGGCGACAGCCTTGATCTGGGTCATGACCTGGGCGCCCATGTCATAGGCCCCTGCCACCGCCGGGAAGACCGTGTAGTCGACCCAGCCCTGGCCGCCCAAAGCGGGGTCGGCCACGATCCCGGTGGCGATGGCGCCGACGATCCCGCCGATGCAATGCACGCCGAAGACGTCGAGGCTGTCGTCATAGGCCAGCTTCTTCTTCACGACCGAGACAAACAGGTAGCAGACCGGCGAGACGACGAGGCCCAGCAGGATCGAGGTCATCGGCGAGGCGAAGCCGGCCGCCGGGGTGATGGCGACCATGCCGGCCACGGCACCCGTCACCGCACCCAGAAGCGAGGGGCGGCCGTGGTGGACCTGCTCGACCAGGCTCCAGGCCAGGGCGGCAGCGGCGGTGGCGACGAAGGTGTTGATGAAGGCCAGGGCGGCGAGGCCATTGGCTTCCAGGTTGGACCCGGCGTTGAAGCCGAACCAGCCAACCCACAGCAGCGAGGCGCCGATCATCGTCATGGTCAGCGAATGCGGGGCCATGTTCTCCTTGCCATAGCCCAGGCGCTTGCCGATCACGAGGCAGCCCGCGAGACCCGCGATACCGGCGTTGATGTGAACCACCGTGCCGCCCGCGAAGTCCAGGGCGCCCATGCCCCACAGAAGACCCGCGTCAGCCGTGTTGTCGGACAGGAAGTCCGGGCCGGCCCAGTACCAGACCATATGCGCGATGGGCAGGTAGACGATCGTCATCCAGACCACGCAGAAGATCATCAGCGGCCAGAACTTCACGCGCTCGGCAAAGGCGCCGACGATGAGACCGGGGGTGATGCAGGCAAAGGTCATCTGGAAGACGACGAAGGCATATTCCGGGATATAGACGTTGTTCGAGAAGGTCGCGGCATAGCTGCCGGTGCCCACGCCCGAAAGGAAAGCCTTCGAAAGGCCGCCGATATAGGCGCCACCGCCGGTGAAGGCCAGCGAATAGCCATAGGTCACCCAGATGATCGCCATGATCGAGACGATCATGAAGACCTGCATCAGCACCGAAAGCATGTTCTTGCTGCGCACCAGGCCGCCGTAGAACAGACCCAGCGCCGGGATGGCCATCAACAGCACCAGGGCCGAGGAGACCAGCATCCAGGTCGTGTCGCCCTTGTTGACCATGCCGGCCATGGCGGCGGCATCCGGCGCCTTGATCAGATCCTGCGCCTGGGCAGGGAGGGCCAGGAGGGCAGATGCCCCGAGGCCCGCGAGTTTCGTCATCGTCTTCATTCTTCCCTCACCCCACTCAGAGAGCATCATCGTCGATTTCGCCGGTGCGCACGCGCACGGCACTGGCCACGTCGATCACGAAGATCTTGCCGTCGCCTATCTTGCCGGTCCGCGCCGTCTTGGTGATCGTGTCCACGACCTGATCGGCCAGGCCATCGGCCACCACGATCTCGAGCCGCATCTTCGGCACGAAATTCACGGCATATTCGGCGCCGCGGTAGATCTCGGTATGGCCGGACTGCAGGCCGAACCCCTTGATCTCGGTCACCATCATCCCGCGCACCCCGATACCGGTCAGCGCCTCGCGCACTTCCTCAAGCTTGAACGGCTTGATGGCCGCAATGATCAGCTTCACGTTGCACCCCTTTCCTAGGTCTGGCCCCTTGGCTGGGCCTTGACCTGCATGACGGGCTTTTCCGCGCTGCAGCACAAGTTTTCGGGCCTTGGGCCCGGCGCACTTTCGGGCACTTGCGCCCAATTTATGTGCATATGCCATGGTTTGCCCAAATATTGTGCGTTAGGTGAGCCCGAATCGGGGTCAGCCTCCTCTCCCCTTTTCCGGAAAACCCGGTTATTGTGGCCGCCAACACGCCCGACAGCGGCGGCAGAGGCATGAGGACAGGATGGCACCGACAGGCAAAGGCCGCGGCCTTGTGGCGGACAAGCGCTATGACAGCCGGGCCAGGGCGGCGGCCAAGGCGCCTGTGCCGCGCAAGCCCGCCCCGCGCAAGGCGCCGGTGCGCAAGCGCGGGCTTTTCTCGCGGCTGGTCCTTTGGGTCTGGGGGGTGATCTGGACGATCCTCTGGCGGCTCGGGCTATTGTTCGGCCTCGTCCTGGGCTGCGCGGTCCTGTATTTCTACGTCCAGCTTCCCAATGTCGACAAGCTGATCGACGGCCGGGCGCGGGGCTCGGTCACGCTCCTGGATGAAAACGAGAAGGTCTTCGCCTGGCGCGGAGAGACCTTTGGCGGCCAGGTCACGCCCGACACGGTCAGCCCGCATCTTCTGCATGCGGTCATCGCGACCGAGGACAAGCGCTTCTACTACCACCTCGGCGTCTCGCCCCGGGGGATCCTGTCGGCCATCGTGATCAACCTCGAGGCCGGGCGCGGCGCGTTTGAGGGCAATGGCGGCTCGACCATCACCCAGCAGACCGCCAAGCTTCTGTGCCTGGGCGTGGACTACGACCCGCGCCAGTGGAAGAGCGAGGCGGATTACGAGGATGACTGCCGCTCGGGCGGCCTGATGCGCAAGATCAAGGAAG
The DNA here is from genome assembly GCF_009925085.1 of Stagnihabitans tardus. Lineage (GTDB taxonomy): Bacteria > Pseudomonadota > Alphaproteobacteria > Rhodobacterales > Rhodobacteraceae > Stagnihabitans > Stagnihabitans tardus. The sequence continues at coordinate 29,817 of NZ_JAABNR010000011.1, forward strand.
TGCCCTATGCCATCGCGATGGAGCTGAAATACTCCAAGGATCAGGTCCTGACGATCTATTTCAACCGCGCCTATCTGGGCGCCGGAAGCCGGGGCTTCGAGGCGGCGGCGCAGCGCTATTTCGGCAAGTCGGCGCAGGATGTCAGCGCGGCCGAGGCCGCGATGCTGGCGGGGCTCTTGAAGGCGCCCTCGCGCTATGCCCCGACCGCGAACCTGAAGCGGGCGCAGGACCGGGCGGCGGTGATCATCGGGCTGATGAAGGACCAGGGCTATCTGACCGAGGCCGAGGCCAAGGAGGCCTTGGACAATCCGGCGCAGCTCTCCGAGGCGGCGGCGCGCAATGCGGGCGGGGCCTTTGCCGATTGGGTGATGGAATCGACGCCGGATTACCTGGGGTCTGATACGACCGAGGATGTGGTGATCCGCACGACGCTGGATCAGCGCATCCAGCGCGCCGCCGAAGAGGCGCTGAAGTCGGTCTTCGACACCAAGCTGCGCGCGGGCTCGAAGACCCAGGCCGCCATCGTGGTGATGAGCGCCGATGGCGCGGTTCGCGCCATGGTGGGCGGGCGCGACCTGCCGCAAGCGGGCAGCTTCAATCGTGCGACCCAGGCGCTGCGGCAGACCGGGTCGAGCTTCAAGCCCTTTGTCTATGCCTCGGCGCTGGACCTGGGCTGGTCGCCCTATGACTATGTCGATGACAGCCCGCTGACCATCAACATCAAGGGCTCGGGCCCCTGGAGCCCGTCGAATTACGACGAGGAATACAAAGGCGTCATTCCGATCGTCCAGGCGATGATGGAAAGCCGCAACATCCCGGCGGTCAAGATCGCCATGGCCGTGGGGCTGGACAAGGTGCGTGCGGTCGCCGCGGGGTTCGGGGTGCGGCAAGAGCTGGCCAGGGGGCCTGCCCTGGCGCTGGGGGCCTCGGAGGCGACGCTGCTGGAGATGACCGGGGCCTATGCGGGCATCCTGAACGGCGGGGTGGGGGTCACGCCTTACGGCATGCGCGACCTGCGGCTGAAGGGCGATGACGAGCCCCTGATGGGGGCCTCGGGCGGCATGGGGGAGCGGGTGATCTCGCCCGAGGCTGCGGGTCAGTTGATCTGGATGATGACCCAGGTCGTGCAGGGCGGCACGGGGGGGCGGGCGGCCCTGGGGGATCGTCCGGTGGCCGGCAAGACCGGCACGACGTCGGAGGCGCGGGACGCCTGGTTCATCGGCTTCACCGGGGATTACGTGACCGGGGTCTGGATGGGTTACGACGACAACACGCCCTTGAAGGGCGTGACGGGCGGCGGGCTTCCGGCCGAGATCTGGCACGAGGTCATGGTGCGGGTCGAAGAGGGCATGCCGATGACGCCCCTGCCGATGATCGTGCCCGAGCCCAAGCTGCCGCCCTTGCCCGACGCGACCGAAACGCCCCTGCCGCCCCCGGCTCAGCCCGTGCAGCAGGACCCGATCACCGCGATCATCCAGGACCTTCTGGGCAGCGGAAACTGATCAAGCCTGGCCCAGCGGCAGCAACGCGCGGCGGGGGCTCGATGCCCCCGCCGCGCGTCCCTCGGGGGACCCGAATGACGAAAGCCGCAGGCATCGAGCCTGCGGCTTTCGTTGTTGCCACGGGACCGCGAGGGGCGGTCGCCAGGTCAGGCCGCGTTCAGCGCCGCGATCAGCTTGTCGATGTCGCCGCCGTTCTTGTCCAGGATCGACCCGATCTCGGTCCGCTCGGAGGCCAGCATGTTGACCCCCTCGATGATGATGTTGAAGAAGAGGTTCTTGCCCGACTTGTCGCCCACCCACCAGCGCAGCTCGAAGGGCGCCTCGCCCTGAAGCGTCGCCGTCGAGATCACCTCGAAATAGCTCTTGTAGGGCTTGGCATCGGTCACTTCGATCTTGCCGCCGATGAACTCGCGGAAGCGGCGCCCATACTTGCGGCTGATATAGGCCTGGTAGGCCTTGGTGAAAGCCGACATCTGCCCCGCACTCGCCGTCTTCGCCGCCGGCCCCAGGGCCGAGCGCGCAATCGTCGGCACATCGGCATAGGTCGCGAAGATATGTTCGAACTGCTTGAACATCGCCGCCTCGGACTTGCCCGAGTTGATGACCTGGTTCACCTCGCCGATGGCCTGGTCGATCAGCCCCCGCGCCTGGTCCACGGTCAGGGCCCGCACCGGCAGGGCCAGCGCCAGGAAGCCGGTGCCCGCCGCCAGCCCCGCACCAAAGGCGCGGCGGGTCAGGTGGATCGACGGAGATTTGCGTTCATTCAGCATAGGGGTCCTCGAAATCGCTCTCGGCGGCGGCCTGTCCCAATTCATAGCGGCGGTTCTGCAGGTAAAGCAACCGCGCCTGGGCATAGCCGTCCGCACTGTCATATAGGATCGAATCCACGGTTTCGGAATAGCGCCCGCGCTTGTCCAGCTTGGAATAGGCCTTGGTCGCGGTCGCAATCCAGCTCTTGTCCGAGGGCACGATCAGCTGCAACGGGTCCAAGGCATAGTCGACGACCTGGCCCAGGGCGTCCCGCGCGGTCGAGGGGCCCAGAAGCGGCAGCTCGGTATAGGGACCCTCGGCCATGCCCCAGACATGCAGCGTCTCGCCGAAATCGGTGGACCGCTCCGGCGCGCCCGCCTTGGTGGCCACGTCGAAGATCCCGCCGATGCCCACCGTCGTGTTCACCAGGAAGCGCATCGTGTTATGCGCCGCATCGCCGATGTTCAGTTGCAGCACATCGTTCAGCACCATCCCCGGCAACGAGATATTGTCGGCGAAATGGGTGATCCCGCGCGACACGGGCTCGGGGATGACCTTCGAAGTCCCGGTGGCCAGGGGGCGGATCACATTCTTGTCAACGGCGGTGTTGAAGCCATGGACCTTGCGGTTGAAGCCCTCGTAGGGGTCATCGATGCCCGAAGGCGCGGGGGCCGAGCAGGCCGAAAGGGCCATCAAAACCAGCCCGCCGAACAGTTTCGCAACCTGCTTCACGCAAAAGCCCCCGAAAACGCCGAGAATTGCCGGAATCGTCCGGCTTTCCCTTTTCTGCGCCAAGCCATATGCTGGCGCAGCTTACAAGACAACGGGCAAGCGGAGGGCCGTCAAGGCCAGCGGGCATTTTCCGCCGAACCCGGAACACCAAGGAGAGCCTGAATGGCGCCACTGGAATTCAAGCGCGGGCGCGAGGAACTTGACGCCGCCCGCCGCGACCTGCGCGGACTGCTGGTCGCCGCATTCGTCTTTTCGATTTTCGTCAACCTCTTGATGCTGACTGGCCCGCTTTACATGCTGCAGGTCTATGACCGTGTGCTGGGGGCCCGGTCAGAGCCCACGCTTTGGGCGCTCTCTGCCCTGATGGCGGTGCTTTATGCGGCAATGGGGGTGCTGGACTATGCCCGGGGCCGCGTCATGAGCCGGATCGGTGCCCGCATCCAGGAGAAACTCGACCGCCGCGTCTTTTCCGCCGCGATGCGCCGCATGTCGCTGGTGCCCAACGACCCGCTGGCCATGGCGGCACAACGCGACCTGGAAGCGATCCGCCAGCTCTGGGGCTCGCCCGTGCTGATCGCGATTTTCGACATTCCCTGGACACCGATGTTCCTCTTCGCGATCTTCGCCTTCCACCCGCTTCTGGGCTGGATGTCGGTCGCAGGCGGGCTGATCCTGATCGCGGTGACCTGGTTGAACCAGTGGCTGACGAAAAAGCCGCTTCTGAAGGCCAACTCGGCCACGATGCGGTCGGAAATGCTCTCGGACGGCATCAAGCAAGAGGGCGAGGTCGTCCAGGCGCTTGGCATGACGGGCGCGGCCTTCGACCGCTGGCAGGTCGCGCGGCGCCATGCGCTGGAACAGGGGATCGAGGCGGCGGATTACGGCGGCGTCTTCGGCACCGTGTCGAAAATCTTCCGCCAGTTCCTGCAATCGGCCATGCTGGGCCTGGGCGCCTACCTGGTCATCCGGGGCGAGATGGGCTCGGGCGCCATGATCACCGGCTCGATCCTCCTGGGCCGCGCGCTTCAACCCATCGAGGTTGCTGTCAGCCAATGGGCGCTGGTGACCCGGGCACAGGAAGCCCGTCTGCGGCTCTCCGAGCTTCTGACCCGCATGCAGCCCGAACCCGCCCGCACCGACCTGCCGCGCCCCAAGGCGCTCCTCGAGGCGCAGAACCTGACCGTGGTCCCGCCGGGCGAAACGCAAGCCGTGCTGCGCATGGTCTCATTCCGGCTGGAGCCCGGCCAGGCCATGGGCATCATCGGGCCCTCGGGGGCGGGGAAATCCACCCTGGCCCGCGCGCTGATCGGCGCCTGGAAGCCTGCGGGCGGCAAGGTTCGGCTGGATGGCGCGGCCCTGGACCAGTATGATCCCGACAAGCTCGGCAGCTATATCGGCTACTTGCCGCAGCGCATCACGCTCTTCGAAGGCACGATTGCCGAGAATATCGCCCGCCTGCAAAGCAACCCGAACGGCGAGGCCGTCGTGGCCGCCGCCCGCAAGGCTGCCGCCCATGACATGATCACCAAGCTGCCCGATGGCTATGACACCCGTGTCGCGGCCTTGGGGGGGCGCCTCTCCGGCGGGCAGATCCAGCGCATCGGCCTGGCGCGGGCGCTCTATGGCGATCCGCTGCTCCTGGTGCTGGACGAGCCCAACTCGAACCTGGACAACGAGGGCTCGATGGCCTTGAACCAGGCGATCAAGGTGATGAAGGAACAGGGCAGCGCCGTGCTGATCATGGCCCACCGCCCCGCCGCCATCCAGGAATGCGACCTGCTTCTGGTGCTGGAGGACGGGATGCGCCGCGCCTTCGGCCCGCGCGACCAGGTCTTGAAGGAAATGGTCAAGAACCACAATGAAATCACCAAATCGACCGGGCAGGGAGGCGTGACATGAGCGACGAACCCAAGCCCCTGACCTCTGCCCTTCCCGCCGAACCCCACAAGGTCGAGCCGCCCAAGCCGGAGGCACCCAAGCCCGAGCCCGAGGTCGAAACGCCCGAGCCGGGCAAGGCGCTGACCAACCCTTCGCCGGTCGAGCTGACCAAGGCTGCGAAGAAAGGCGGCGCCCTGGCGCTGGCCCCTGCGGCCTCGGACGTCCCGCCGCCCAAGCTGCAGACCTGGTCTGCCCGCCGCCCGATCTGGATCGGCGGCGTGACCACGGTCTTCCTCTTGGCCTTCTTCATCGGCTGGGGCCTGATGACCACGATTTCCGGCGCCGTGGTGACGCAAGGCATCATCCAGGTCGAACAGAACCGCCAGGTCGTCCAGCATCTTGACGGCGGCATGGTGGCGGCAATCGAAGTGACCGAAGGCAGCGTCGTCAAGGCGGGTGACCTCTTGATGCGGCTCGATGGCACCCAGGTGAAGGCCGAGCTTGCCATCGTCGAGGGCCAGCTTTTCGACGCCATGGCCCGCAAGGCCCGGCTCGAGGCCGAACGCGACGACCTGCCCGAGCCGATCTTTCCGGCCGACCTTCTCGACCTCGCCAAGGCCCGCCTCGACGTGGCCGAGCAGATCGAGGGCCAGCGGCGGCTGTTTACGGCCAGGCTCGACACGTTCAACGCCCAGATCAGCCAGTTGAACAAGCGGATGGACCAGATCTCCTCGCAAGGCGAAGGCGTCCATGCGCAGATGGATGCGATCGACGATCAAGAGGCGCTTCTGCTCCCCGAGATCGAAGCCAAGCGCAAGCTTTTGGCACAGGGCCTGGCGCAGTCGGCGCAGCTTGCCGACCTTCAGCGCGAGGCCGCAAGGCTTCTGGGCAACAAGGGCGAGCTGGAGGCCAGCCTCGCCCAGGCCCAGGGCCGCGCCACCGAGATCGAGCTGCAAATCCTGCAAATCCGCTCGGCCCGGCGCGAGGATGCCAATACCCAGCTGCGCGACATGGGCGACAAGATGCTGGAACTGGCCGAGCGCCGCCGCGCGCTGGTCGAAAAGGTCGACCGGCTGGACATCCGCGCGCCCGTGTCGGGCGTCGTCCTGGGCCTGGCGGTGACCACGCCGCAAGCCGTGATCCGCCCCGCCGATCCGCTGATGTATATCATCCCGCAGGATCGCCCGCTGATCATCGTCATCCAGATCCCGCCGATCCATGTCGACGAGGTCCATATCGGCGAGGATGTCGAGGTCTCCTTCGCGGCCTTCTCGGCCCGGACCACGCCGCAGCTGAAAGGGACGCTCTCGGCCATCTCGCCGGATGCGATCACCGACCAGGCGACGCATCAAAGCTATTACCGTGGCGAGGTCGAATTGCAGCCCGGCGAGATGGCCAAGCTGAAAGACGAACGCCTGGTGCCGGGGATGCCGGTGCAGGCCTATGTCTCGACCGGAGACCGCTCGCCCATGGCTTACCTGTTGAAGCCCTTCTGGGACTATGTCCACATGGCGTTTCGCGAGAACTGAGCGCCCTGGAAGACTGAGGGCGTCTTGTGAGCGTTACGGGCCGGGGATAACCTCCGGCCCGAAGCTTTTCCGAGGGGGGAATCATGTCCATCGAACAACGTCTTGCCGATTTGGGGGTGACCCTTCCCGAAGCGCCCGCGCCTGCGGCCAACTATGTGCCCTTCGTGCAGGTGGGCGAGCTGGTCCATGTCTCGGGCCAGATTTCGCGCAACGAGGCCGGGCTGATCACCGGGAAACTCGGGGCAGATGTCGATGTGGCGACGGGGGCGGATGCCGCCCGGGCCTGTGCCATCGCTTTGCTGGCCCAGGCCAAGGCGGCTTGCGATGGCGACCTGTCGCGGCTGGTTCGCCTGGTGAAGCTGGTGGGCTTCGTGAACTCCACCCCCGAATTTACCGACCAGCCCAAGGTGATCAACGGCGCCTCCGACTTCATGGTCGCGGTCCTCGGCGATGCGGGCCGCCATGCGCGCTCTGCCGTCTCGGCGGCCTCGCTGCCCTTCGGCGTCGCGGTCGAGATCGAAGCGATCTTCCAGGTCCGCTGATGAAAACCCCGCTGCCCGCCGCTTTCCTGCGCGCGCCCATCGCCCATCGCGCCCTGCATGACCGGGCGCGGGGCCGGATCGAGAACTCCGCCTCTGCCGTCCGGGCGGCGCGGGCGGCGGGCTATGCCATCGAGATCGACCTGCAGCTGTCCAAGGACGGCGTGCCCATGGTCTTTCACGACGAGGATATGGCGCGCCTGACGGGTCAGCCGGGCTGGATCTGGGACCGAACGGCGGAGGAGCTTCAGGCGACCCGGCTCACGGGCTCGGACGATACGATCCCGACGCTCACCCAAGTCCTGCAACTGGTGGGCGGCGCCGTGCCCCTGCTGATCGAGCTGAAGGACCAGACGCTCACCATGTCGGACACCGATGGCAGGCTGGAGGCCGCGACCGTCGCCGTCCTCGCGGGCTATTCCGGCCCGGTGGCGCTGATGAGCTTCAACCCGCATTGCATCGCCCACCTCGCCCGCCTGGCGCCCCATCTGGCGCGGGGCATCACGACCAGCGCTTACGGCGCGGATTGGGCACCCCTGGACGCCGCCACCTGCGACCACCTGCGCGAGATCCCGGATTACGACCGCGTCCAGGCCTCCTTCATCAGCCACGAGGCCAGCGACCTTTCCCGCCCCCGCGTGGCCGAGCTCAAGGCGCAAGGTGCGGCGGTGCTCTGCTGGACCATCCGCTCGGCAGAGGCCGAGGCCCTGGCGCGCAAGGTGGCACAGAACATCACCTTCGAAGGTTACGCGGCGGCTTTCCCTTGACCTTGGCCGCAGGGGGGCCATCCTTTCCCCATGGCTTATGAGATCGCACTTCTGGAAGGCATGGCCGAGATCGCGGCCAAGGATTGGGACGCGCTGGCGAACCCCGAGGGCCTCCGCCCGCTGGACCCTTTCACCACCCACCGTTTCCTGTCTGCGCTGGACCGCAGCCGCTCGACCGGCAAGGGCTCGGGCTGGACGACGCGGCCCCTGGTGATCCGCGAAGACGACAAGCCCGTCGCCGCCATGCCGCTTTACGTCAAGTCGCACAGCCAGGGCGAATACATCTTCGACTTCGGCTGGGCCGAGGCCTATGAGCGCGCGGGCGGCCAGTATTACCCCAAGCTGCAAAGCGCCGTCCCCTTCACCCCCGCCACCGGCAAGCGCTTCCTGGGCGACCCCGCGCTGCGGCCACTCTTGATGCAGGCCGCCATCGGCATCACCCGCGACAATGGCCTGTCCTCCTGCCATGTCACCTTCTGCACCGGCGAAGAGGCCGAGGCGCTGGAGGGCCCCGAGATCCTCCACCGCGTCACCCAGCAATTCCATTGGGAGAACCGGGGTTACAAGGACTTCGACGCCTTCCTTGCCGACCTCTCCAGCCGCAAGCGCAAGATGATTCGCAAGGAGCGGGAAGCCGCCCAAGGCCATGGCCTGACGATCCGGGCGCTGACGGGCGCGGACCTGAGGCCCGAACATTGGGACGCGATGTGGGCCTTCTACCAGGACACCGGCAGCCGGAAATGGGGAACTCCTTACCTGAAACGCGGCTTCTTCGACGAAGTGCATGAGACCATGGCCGATGACGTGCTTCTCGTCCTGGCCTTCCAGGGCGACCGCGCCGTCGCCGGGGCCCTGAACTTCATCGGCCGCGAAACGCTTTACGGCCGCTATTGGGGCTGCACGGAAAACCTGCCCTGCCTGCATTTCGAACTCTGCTACTATCAGGCGATCGACTGGGCCATCACCCATGGCCTGGCCCGGGTCGAGGCCGGGGCGCAGGGTGAACACAAGCTGGCGCGCGGTTATCTGCCGACGCCAGTGCATAGCTTGCACTGGATTGCCGACCCCGGCCTGCGCGGCGCGGTCGCGCGCTATCTGCGGCAGGAACGCGCGGCGGTGGACGAGGAAATCGAGGTGCTGACGGACTACGGCCCGTTCCGCAAGGACCAGAGGGAGGAAACCGAGTGAAGTTCTATACCCATCCGATGAGCCGGGGGCGCATCGTCCGCTGGATGCTGGAGGAGGTCGGTCAGCCCTATGAGACCGTGGTGCTGGACTATGCCACGACGATGAAGGCGCCCGACTACCTGGCGCTGAATCCGATGGGCAAGGTGCCGACCCTGGTTCATGACGGCGGCGTGGTCACCGAATGCGCCGCCATCTGCCTCTGGCTGGCCGAGACTTTCCCCGAGGCCGGGCTGATGCCCGAGGACCACGGCGCCGCCTATCGCTGGATGTTCTTCGGGGCCGGGCCGCTCGAGCAGGCGGTGGTCAACACCTCCTTCGGCTGGACGGCCCAGGACCCTCGGTCAGAGGGGCGGACGGGCTATGGCAGCCTCGACCGCGTGGTCCGCACCCTGGCGGGTCACCTCGAAACCCGCAGCTTCTTCTGTGGCGAGGGCTTCAGCGTCGCCGATGTCTATGTCGGCTCGCAGATCGGCTGGGGCCTGCGCTTTGGGACCTTGCCCGACAATGCCACGCTGAAAGCCTATTGGGAGCGGATCGCCGGCCGCCCCGCCCTGGCCCGCGCCAATGCGCTGGATGACGCCCTGGTGACGAAATGAAGCCCCTGACCCAAGAGGACCGCGCCGCCGCCCTTCCCGCCCTGGGCGAGACCGGCTGGGCCGCCGTGCCGGACCGCGACGCGATCCGGAAAGTGTGGAAGTTCAAGAGCTTCGTCGAGGCCTGGGGCTTCATGTCCCGCGTGGCCCTGCTGGCCGAGAAGCTGAACCACCACCCGGAATGGCGCAATGTCTATAACGTCGTGGATGTGACGCTGACGACGCATGATTGCGACGGGCTCTCGGACCTGGACCTCGACCTGGCCCGGCGGATGGACAAGCTGGCGGGCGAGGCCATGGTGCAGCGCGACCACGGCCAACCCATCACCTGCCTCTGCCAGGAGCGGAAGGGGAAGGCGGGGGCTTAACCCCCGACGGCCACGATGGCTTGCGCCAGGATCGGCACGGTCTGGGCGTTCAGCCCCGCAATGTTGATCCGGCTGTCGCCCACCATATAGATCGCATGCTCTTCGCGCAGCCGAAGGACCTGCGCCTCGGTCAGGCCAAGCCGCGAGAACATGCCGCGATGGGTCGCCACGAAGTCATAGCGGTCGGAGTTCGTCAGCTTGCGCAACGCGTCGGCCAGGCTCTGGCGCAGGGTCAGCATGTTCAGCCGGACCTCTTCGAGCTCGGCCTTCCAGTCGGCGGTCAGGGCCTCGTCCTCCAGGATCATCGTCACCAGCCGCGCGCCGTGATCGGGCGGGAAGGAGAAGTTCTGGCGGTTCAGGAAGTTCAGGTTGCCCTGCACGACGGCCTTGCGATCCGGAGAGGTCAGGGCGATCAGGATGCCCGTCCGCTCGCGATAGATGCCGAAGTTCTTCGAGCAGGAGGCGGCGATCAGGACCTCGGGGAAGGACGCGGCGATCAGGCGGGTGGCGGCGGCGTCTTCCTCCAGCCCGTCGCCGAAGCCCTGGTAGGCGAGGTCGACGAAGGGGACGGCGCCCTGCTTTTGCAGGATCGCCACGGTCTCGGCCCACTGGGCCTGCGTCAGGTTCGCGCCGGTCGGGTTGTGGCAGCAGCCATGCAGCAGGACCACGTCACCGGGGGCGACCTTGGCCAGATCGGCCTTCATGCCCTCGAAATCGACACCACAGGTGGCGGCGTCGAAATAGCGGTACTCGGCCATCTTCATCCCAAGGAACTTGATGATCGAGGGATGGTTCGGCCAGGTCGGGGCCGAAAGCCAGACCGTGGCGCCCGGCGTCGCCAGTTTCACCAGCTCCAGCGCCTGACGGATGGCGCCCGTGCCGCCGGGGGTGGCGACCGAGGCCGCGCGATCCGTCTCGCCCAGGATCATCTTGACCAGGGCCGAATTATAGGCGGGCTCACCGGCGAGGCCGGTATAGGTCTTGGTCGTCTCGACCTCCCACAGCTTCTTCTCGGCCGCCTTGACGGCGCGCATCACCGGGGTCAGGCCGGTCGGGTCCTTGTAGACGCCGACGCCGAGGTCGATCTTGGTGGTCCGCTTGTCCTCGCGGTAAAGCGCGATGAGTTGCAGGATCTTGTCCTGCGGCTGGGGGTTCAGGGCTTCAAGCATGGGGGCTCCTATCGTGCCGGGCCTTTTTCGACGGCCAGGTCGTCATACATGCCCCATTCGGCCCAGGAGCCGTCATAGAGCGAGTGATTGCGGTGGCCGAGGCGTTCGAGGGCCAGCGACAGAACCGCCGCCGTGACGCCGGACCCGCAAGAGGTGATCACCGGTTTCTTCAGATCGACGCCTGCGGCCTCGAAGACCGAACGCAGCTCGGGCAGGGGTTTCATCGTGCCGTCGCCGTTCAGGACCGAGGTATAGGGCACATTGCGCGCGCCGGGGATATGACCGGAGCGCAGGCCCGCCCGGGGCTCGGGCGCCGTGCCCTCGAAGCGCCCAGGCGAGCGGGCGTCGACGATCACGGCCTCGCCCAGCTTGGCCGAATGCGCCACCTGCGTCACGTCCTTCACCAGGTGGCTCTGCCGACTGATGGTCATGTGACGGTCCTTGACGACCGGGGCCATGTCCTCGGTCTCGCGCCCCTCGGCCTGCCACTTGGGCAAGCCGCCGTCCAGCACGGCGATGTCGGTCTTGCCCATCAGGCGGAAGGTCCACCAGACCCGGGCGGCCGAGAAGATCCCCGCGCCGTCATAGACCACGACCTGGTGGCCATCGCCCACGCCCATGGCCCGCATCCGCGAGATGAACTTTTCGGGCGGAGGCGCCATATGGGGCAGGTTGGACCGGCTGTCGGTGATCTCGTCGATGTCGAAGAAGCGCGCGCCGGGGATATGGGCGGCGGCATATTCAGCCTTGGCATCGCGGCCCGCATTGGGGAGATACCAGGAAGCGTCAAGGACCCGCAGATCGGGGTCCTTCAGATGGGCGGCCAGCCAGTCGGTCGAGACCAGCGTCTTGGGGTCGTCGGTCATTGGGGTCAGGCTCCAGCAAGGAACGCCTTGGACCTAACGAAGACAGGCCGGAAGGGCAAGCACGGCTTGGCGCCGCGCTGTCGAATTGCGCTGCCGAAAGGCGCCGTGGACGTGCCCAGCCGGAGTGCCCTGCGGACGTGCGCCGTGGAAGTTGCCCCCAGAGCTGCGCCCTAGACGTGTCCCGCCGAACTGCCCCGCATGCAGCCCGGGTTGCGCCGCCGAACCACCGCCCTCACCGCGCTGCCGAACTGCGCCGCGCTAGGCCGCCTGCCAGACCTGCCGCTTCTCGCGCACCTTGAAGTGGTTGACCGCCGCCGAGACCCGCGCCGCCTCTTCGGCCATGTGATGGGCGGCGGCATTGGCCTCTTCGACCATGGCGGCGTTGCGCTGGGTCGTCTCGCTCATCTCGTTGATGGCCAGGTTGATCTGGCGCAGGTTGGCATCCTGCGCGGCCGAGGTTTCGGTGATCTCGACCGTGACGCTGCTGGTTGCGGTGACCTGGCTGACGATGTCCTGCAAGGCCGAGCCGACGTTGTTCACCAGCTGCACACCCGACGAGACCTGGCCCACGCTTTTCTTGATCAGCGCCTTGATCTGTTCGGCCGCCTGGGCCGAGCTTTGCGCCAAGGACCGCACCTCGTTGGCCACGACGGCGAAGCCCCGGCCATGTTCGCCCACGCGCGCCGCCTCCACCCCGGCGTTCAGCGCCAGGAGGTTGGTCTGGAAGGCGATGTCGTCGATGATCGTGATGATCTTGGAAATCTCGCCCGAGCTGCGTTCGATCTGGGCCATGGCCTCGATCGCCTGGGCCACGACCTGGCCACCGCCCTCGGCCGCCTCGCGCGTGCGGCGGACGCTTTCGTTCAACGACTTCATCGCCACGGTGTTCGACGAAATCGCCTGGCTCAGCTCGTCCATCGAGGCGGCGCTTTCCTCGAGATTGGCGGCCTGCTGTTCAGAGCGCCGCGCCAGGTCATCCGACGCGGCCCGGATCTCGGCCGCGGTCGAGCTGATCTGGCCCGACCCCTCGAGGATCGCGCCCATGGCTTCGGACAGGGTCGAGAGGGTCCGCCGGAAGTCGGCCTCGATCTGGCCGAAGCTGACGGGCAGGGTGGGCAGGGCCACGGTCAGATCCCCAGCCGAAAGCCCCGCCAGCGAGCGGCCGATGCTGGAGATGACTTCGTTCCTGGTCTCTTCCTCGACCTCGAAATAGCGGGTGATGGCCAGGTCCATGTCCAGGAGCGCGACCTTGACGAAGGTCGTCAGCATTCGCGCCTCGGCCCGGCGACGGGGCGAGTATTTGCCCATGCCCGACAGGAGGACGTTTTCGATCACATGGGCGAGGATGTTGGCATAGCCGCCGACATACCACTTCGGCTCCAGCCCGATGCGGGCGTGAACATCCCCGATCCGCTTGGAGGCATCGTAATACTCCGGCCCGAGACCGCCGCCGAACATTCGCTGCCAATGCTGGATCTGGGCCTTTTGCGCCCGGTCCATTGCGGCCTTGCCCGAAAAATGGCGCGCAGTCTCTGGCGTCGACCCAACCCGGGCATAGAAATCATCCATGGCCTGATCGCCAAACTTCGCCACGGCGGCGGCGATGGCGGGAAACTCTGGGGACTTTGCGTCGATGCCGTAGAATCTGAGCCGATTGGCAAGCGGTGATGAATCTTGTTCGGTCACTGGCAGGGCCCCTTGATGGCTGTGGATTCGCGGTCCTTCCAGCAACTTAGGCGGCAAGCCTTAACAAACCGTCAGTCGCGGCTATTTTGCTTCAAAAGCCTTGCCTTCTGCCGATCCCAGTCCCGCTTGGCGCTGGTCTCGCGCTTGTCGGCCAGCTTCTTGCCCTTGGCGATGCCGAGCTTCAGCTTCACCATGCCGCGTTCGTTGAAGTAAAGCCGCAGCGGGACGATGGTCATCCCCTCGCGCCCCACCGCCGCATGAAGCCGCGCCAATTGCTTTCGCGACACCAAGAGCTTGCGGTGACGGCGTTCCTCATGCCCCCAGGTCTTGGCCTGCAGATAGGGCGCCACATAAGAGTTGATCAGCCAAAGCTCGCCCTTCTCGACCGAGGCATAGCTTTCGGCGATGTTCGACCCGCCCTGGCGCAGGCTTTTCACTTCTGATCCCAGAAGCATGATCCCTGCTTCCAGATCCTCCTCGATGTGGTAATCGAATCGGGCGCGGCGGTTCTCCGCGATCAGTTTGGAATTGGGATCGGACTTCTCTGCCATGATGCCCCTCAGATAGGGGAGCCGGGCGCACAAGTCCAGAAGGGGCGGCATGATCGTTCAGATTGCGGTCGGCACGGGGCTATTGCTGATCAACATCCTGATGGCTGCCGTGGCCGCCATGGCGCTGGAGGTCCTTTTCGTCCGCCTGCATCCCTGGCTGATGCGCGAGCCGCATCGGCCCAAGCTCGTGGCCCTTCTGGCCGGGGTCTCGCTTTGGGTCCTGGGGGTGATCACCTGCGGGACCTGGATCTGGGCCATGGCCTATGACTGGCTGGGCGCCTTCGACAACATCGAGGACGCTTTGTATTTCTCGCTGGTGGCCTATACGACGCTGGGCCTGGGCGACATTGTCCCCGCGCCGGAATGGCGGATCCTCGCGGGGATGGAGGCGGCGAACGGCTTTCTGAACTTCGGCCTGCTCACTGCGCTCCTCATCGAGGCCTTTCGGCAAATCCGCCTGGGCCAGGTCGAACAAAGCCGCCGCATCCGTTAGGCCCAAAGCCGCGCCTCGCGCCGGGAGAGGAAGGCGCGGGCCTCTTCCAGGTCCAGCGTCGGGAAGAAGCTGTCCATCGACATGGGCCCCGCACCCTCGATCACCCCGGGGCAGCGCAGAAGCACGCCCGAATTGGCGAAGACCACCTCTTCATCGGCGAAAAGCGGGGTGATGACCTCGGCCTTCTGTTTCACGCGCGACAGGAAGGGCAGGGAGCCGAGCGCTTCGGCGGGGATCAGCACGAAGGGCGCCGCGCCGATTTCGGGGTCGTCCAGGGTCGAGACCAGGATCGGCTGGCGCGGCAGAAGGCAGAGGTCGGAACAGGCGTCCATATAGCCGCCGGGCAGAAGCAGGGTCTCGATCTCGGCCTCGCGGCGGTCGAGGCCGAGGATGCGGGCCAACCCGCCGTCCAGCGTCTGGACCCGGTCACCGCGTGACAAGGCGGTCACATCGCGCCAGCCGCAGTCGGTTTCCACCCGGGTTCCGGCGACAAGGCCGGTCAGGACGGCTGCGCTGGTCAGGCTCTCCAGCGGCGGAACGGCGGCGATGTCTTCGGCAAAGCGGGTGAAGTCTTTCATGAACATGGGCTTTTCCTCCGGTTTTAATCTCTGTGGCGCCCCCGTTTCCCTGTGCCCAATCGGCTCCTGAATCTTGCCTTTATTTCGACGCGGCAGCGACATCATCGCGGCTTTGTCCATATGGGCGACACAATCCCGCCCGAAGCCTTGACGGCTTCGCGGAAGGTTCCACGGATTAGCATGTCGTTAAGCAACAATCGGCGCGCTGCGCGGGGCCCGAATCGCGGGACGACTCAGGTCTTGCGGGTCAACAGCGCGACACCGCAGGCGACGATGATGGCCGATCCGGCCAAAGTCATGGCATCGGGGTGTTCGCCAAAGACCGCGACCGACAGGATCAGGGCAAAGACAAGGCGGGAATAGCGGAAGGGGGTGACGGCCGAGACCTCTCCGCTGCGCATCGCTATGGTCAGGGCGGCGTAACCAGAGACCCCGAAGACTATGGCACCGGCCAATAGGCCGGGGGTCTCGATGGCTTTGATCCCGGTCCAGAAGGACAGGACCACCCCGGCCAAGGCCAGAACCCCAAACCCCGCCGTCCCCAGCTGCACATTCGACAGAGCGAGGGGCGCCGCCCTCGTGGCCAGGTCCCGCCCGGCAAAGCCCAGCATCCCCGCCACGGCCAAAAGCGACAGCGGCGTAAAGGTCTCTCCCCCGGGCCGGATGATGAGCAAGACTGCGAGGAACCCCACCCCGATCAGGGTCCAGCGAAAGACCCCGACCCTCTCGCCAAACAGCACCGCCGCCGCTGGCACCACGATCAGGGGCGTCGCCTGCAGAATGGCCGAGGTCGAGGACAAGGGCGTCAGCGCAATCGCCAGGGCATAAAACAGCCGCCCCACGATCTCGAAGCCCGACCGCACCGCCATGGTCCGCGTCAGCACCCCGCGCGGCAGGGGGGCCTCGCCGCGCCTCAGCGCCAGAAGGGCGAAGAAGGCCATCCCGCACAGGCCCTCGATCAGGAGGATTTCCCCCAGCGGCACTGCTCCGGCGGCTTTCTTCAGGAAAGCGTCCTCGATGGCGAAACCCGCCATCGAGGCCATCATCCACAAGGCACCCCGCAGATTGGGGGTCACAGGATGCCTGCGAACTCCATCGCCGCCTTGATTTTCGCCTTGGTCCCGTCAGTGAGGCCGACCAGCGGCAGCCGCACCTCCTCCGAGCACTTGCCCAAGAGCGACAGGCCATATTTCGCCCCGGCCAGACCCGGCTCGATGAAGATCGCCTCATGCAGCGGCATCAGGCGGTCTTGATACTCCAGCGCCTTGGCGTAATCGCCCTTCAGCGTCGCCTCCTGGAACTCGGCGCAGAGGCGCGGAGCCACATTGGCGGTCACCGAGATGCAGCCCACGCCACCATGGGCGTTGAAGCCCAGGGCCGTGGCATCCTCGCCCGAAAGCTGGATGAAGTTCTTGCCGCAGGACGCGCGTTGCTGCGAGACCCGCTCGATCTTGCCGGTGGCATCCTTGACGCCCACGATGCGCGGCAGTTTCGCCAGCACGCCCATGGTCTCGGGCGACATGTCGACGACCGACCGGCCGGGGATGTTGTAGATGATGATCGGCAGATTGCAGCAATCATGCAGCGCGGTGAAATGCGCGATCAGACCGGCTTGCGTCGGCTTGTTGTAATAGGGCGTCACGACCAGGGCCGCATCAGCGCCCACCTTTTCGGCGAACTGGATCAGGCCGATCCCCTCGGCCGTGTTGTTCGACCCCGCCCCGGCGATGACCTGGATGCGGCCACGGACGGCCTTGATGACCTCTTCGATCACCAGGCGGTGCTCTTCATGGGACAGCGTCGGGCTCTCACCGGTCGTCCCCACAGGAACGAGCCCATGCGTGCCCTGTTCGATGTGCCACTCCACCAGGTGTTTCAGCGCGTCCAGATCCACGGCGCCGTTCTTGAACGGCGTGACCAAGGCAGGGAAGGACCCTTTGAACATGGTAACGTCTCCTCATGGATTGGAGGGCCGGATTCGGCCCATTTCGCGTGCGCCTTCCTTAACGGCATGGCGGGCTCTTGCCAAGAAGGCGCGATCACGGGAAATCGAGTTGTGGGGGCGCGGGGCTTGGGGCAGATTCGGGGGCATGACCCGTATCTTCTCCCGTCTTGCCGCCGTGGCGCTCGCCACGCTCCTTGCCCTGCCTGCCCAGGCCGACCGCGCGACCGAGGTCAAAGCCTTTGCCGCCGCACAGCGCCTCGTCGAGGCCAAGGACTGGGAGGCGGCCCGCGCCACGGCCCAGGGCGCCGGTGCCATCGGCGCCGACCTGGTGGAATGGCAGCGCCTGCGGGCGGGTGAGGGGCTTCTTGGCGATTACGAGGCATTCCTCTCCCGCCGCCCCGATTGGCCCGGCCTGCCCTTCCTGAAGGGGGCGGGGGAAAAGGCCGTGGCGCGGTCCTCGACGCCCGACCGGATCATCGCCTATTTCGGCCCCGACGCGCCCAAATCCGCCGCGGGCGCCCTGGCCCTCGCCGGGGCGCTCCAGGCCAAGGGCCGCGCCGCCGATGCCGAGGCCGTCATGGCCAAGGCCTGGGTGGAGCTGGAATTCTCGGCCGAGGAGCAGGACCAAGCCCTGCAATCCTATGGCGCCTCGCTGAAAGTGGCCCATGAACTGCGGCTCGACCGGCTCCTCTGGGCAGGCGACCGCGCAGGTGAGGCCACGCGGATGCTGCCCCTGGTCGATGCCGGCTGGCAGGCGCTCGCCCGCGCCCGCATGGCGATCCGCGCCGACAAGGAGGGCCTGACCGCGTTGATCAAAGCCGTGCCCCCGGGCCTTTCTGGCGATCCGGGCCTCGCCTATGACCGCTTCCTCTACCGGATGCGCCACGACAGCTACAAAGAGGCCGCGACGCTGATCCTGGAACGCTCGGGCTCGGCGCGGGAGCTTGGCGACCCCCAGGCCTGGGCCGAGCGCCGCGCCAGCCTCACCCGCTGGCTGATGCGCAATGGCGAGGCCAAGACCGCCTACCGCGTCGCCTCCAGCCACAAGCTGACCGATCTCGGCGACCGGGCCGACCTGGAATTTCTCGCGGGCTTCATCGCCCTGCGGAAACTGGGCGACCCTTCCCTGGCGCTGACGCATTTCCGCCACCTGACCGAGGCCGGGACCGCGATCACCAAGGCGCGCGGCCATTACTGGATGGGCCGGGCCGAAGAGGCCATGGGCGATCCCGCCGCCAAGGCGAGCTACCAGGCGGCGGCCAAGCATCAGACCAGCTATTACGGGCTTCTGGCGGCCGAGAAGCTGGGGCTGAGCCTCGACAAATCGCTTCTCTCCAAGGCGCCGCCGCCCGGCGACTGGAAGACCTCGCGGATGGCGGGGTCTTCGGTGCTGGCTGCGGCGCGGCTTCTGGCCGATGCCGGGCAGGAGCAGATGTCGGCGCGGTTCCTTCTGCACCTGGGCGAAAGCCTGTCGGATGACGAGCTTGGCACGCTGGCCGCCATGTCGCTGGGCGATGGCGAATACCGCAGCGCCCTGGTCCTGGCCAAGGCGGCGGCGGAACGCGGGGTGATCTTCCCCGGCGCCTATTTCCCCGTGCCCGACATGGTGCCCGACAAGCTGATGGTCTCGCGCGCCCTGGCCCTGGCCATCGCCCGGCGCGAAAGCGAGTTCGACCCCGAGGCGCGGTCCTCCGCGGGCGCCCTGGGCCTGATGCAGGTCCTGGCCACGACCGGGGAGAAGGTCGCCCGCGACATGGGAATGGAGTTCTCGGCGGCGAAACTGGGCTCGGATCCGGCCTATAACGTCCAGATCGGCGCGGCTTACCTGCGCGAGATGGCCGACCAGTTCGGCGCCTCGGTCGCGCTGATCGCCAGCGGCTATAACGCGGGGCCAAGGCGCCCGGTGGGCTGGATCGAGGCCTTCGGCGACCCGCGCAGTCCCGAGGTCGACGTGGTGGATTGGGTCGAGACCATCCCCTTCACCGAGACCCGGACCTATGTGATGCGGGTGGTCGAAGGCGTGGTGATCTACCGCGCCAAGCTGAAGGGCGTGGCGGGACCGGTCCGGGTGACCGCCGAGCTGACGGGACGCTAGGCGGCTGAGGTCGCAGGGGGGCGCTGCCCCCCTCACCCCCCGGAGATATTTGAGCCAAATTGAAAGCGATCAGGGTTTCAGCCAGAGGCCGAGGTCGATGGGCTTGCCCGAGCCGAGGTCCAGGCCCTGGATGCGGGTCAGTTCCGGCAGGGTCGTGTCCAGGCTCGGGGCGGCGATGAGCTGGCAGCCGGGGGCTTGCAGGATCGCGGGCAGGTCCTCGGGCGCGGCCAGGCGGACCTTGGCATCGGTGGTGAAGACGATCGAGGGTTCGTTGAAGCCCGTGACGCTGAAGGCGCAATCCGGGTGCTGGGCGGAGATCGCGGCCAGTTGCGGGGCGGGCCAAAGGTATGTGGTGCGCGCAAGCGTCGGGAAGAGCGTGGCGTTGAAGGCAAAGCCCGCCAGCGCCAGGGCTGCCGTGGTGGCCAGGGTCCCATGGCGCAGCGCCGCCACGGTCAGAAGTGCTGCCAGGGCGATGAAGAGGGCTCCGGGCAGGGCGAGGGGCGAGAGGCCCTGGCCAAAGCCGCGCAGGGTGACCTCCAGGGCGGCCAGCAGGATCAGGGGCAGGAAGGCGGGCAGAAGCGCGGGCCAGCGCGGTTTGGCGGCGCTGGCCACGGCGCCAAGGAGCAGCGCCAGGGCGGGCCAGGTCGGCAGGGTATAGTGGATGAGCTTGGTGGGGGTCAGTTCAAAGACCAGGAAGGTCGGCAGGGCCCAGGCCAGGGCAAAGATCACCACGGGCGAGCGCCGCGCCCGCCAGAGCGCCGGCAGGCTCGCCGCCAGGACCATCGACCCCGGCCAGAAGGTCAGCCACAGCGCGGCCAGGTAAGACCCGGGCGGCGCGCCGTGGTTCTCTTGCGCCGTGGCGACCTTGCCCAGCATATCGCGGCCCAAGGAGGCGCTCCAGAATTCCCCGCCCGAGACATAGGAAATCGCGACATACCAGGGCACCGCGATCACCAGCATCAGGGCCAGGCCCCAGGGGCTCCAGAGCCGGCGCAGGGTCCGCGTCTCGCGGCCATAAAGCGACAGGGCCCCCAGCGCCAGAAGCACGACCATGGGCCCCAGCGGTCCCTTGACCAAGAGCGAGACGCCAAGCGCCGCCCAGAAGCCCAGCCGCCAGCGGCCCGGGTCGCCCGTCCAGGCCCGGGCCACCACGGCCATGGACACCGCCACCGTGGCCAGCAAAGTCGCATCGGTCTTGGCCAGATGCGCCTCGATCCCCAGCATCACCGAGGCCGCCAGCGCCACCGAGGCCAAAAGCGCCCCCTCCGCCGTCAGAAGCCTGCGCCCGATGGCATGGGTCGCCGCCACCGCGACCATGGCGGCCAGAAGGCTCACCAGCCGGTAAGACCAGATCGCATCCGGCTGCCCCGTCACCTTGGCCGCCGCCACCTGCAGCCAATAGATCCCCACGGGTTTCTTGTACCGCGGCATCTCGGCAAAGCGGATGTCGATCATGTCCCCGCTCGCCGCCATCTGCCGCGAGGCTTGGGAGAACAGGACCTCGTCCCGGTCCAGCGGCGGCAGGGAGAACAGCCCCGGCAGCCCGCAGGCCAGCATCACCGCCAGGGCCAGAAAGACCCCGCGCCCCGCCTGAACCTGCCGTGTCAGCCAGCCCATCCTGCCTCTTTCATACTTGCACAAATATCCCGGGGGTCCGGGGGCAGAGCCCCCGGCGCGTGCCGCCAGATCAGCCGTTTTCCCGCAGGACCGTGCCCGCCAGGTAGAGGGACCCGCAGATCAGCACCCGCGCCGAGGGCTCCACCGCCGCGATCTCGCTCAAAGCCTCGGCGACCGAGCCCGAGACCGTGGCCCTGATCCCCGCCGCCCGCGCCGCATCGCAGGTCACTTCGGCGGGCAGGGTGTTCTTCTCGCCGGGGATCGAGACCGCCCGCAGCGTCTCGGCCACCGGGGCCAGGGGCTCCATATAGCCGCGCACATCCTTGGTGTTGATCATGCCGCAGATCAGATGGGTGGGCCGTCGTGCCATCCGCGCCAGCGTCGAGGCCACCGCCTGACCGCCGGCCGGGTTGTGGCCGCCGTCGAGCCAAAGCTCCACCCCCGGCGCCAGATCGACCAGCGGGCCGGTCTTCAGCCGCTGCATCCGGGCGGGCCAGAAAGCCTTGGTCACCGCCGCCTCGCAGGCGGCAGGACTGGCGCCCAGGTGCCGCAAGGCCATCAGCGCCGCCCCGGCGTTCTGGATCTGATGCGGACCGGGCAGGTTGGGCAGGGGCAGGTCGAGAAGCCCGTTCTCGTCCTGGAAGACCAGCCGCCCATGTTCCTCATGCACATGCCAGTGCTGCCCAAAGGCCAGGACCGGGGCGCCGACCTTCATGGCCCGCGCCTCGATCACCGCAAGGCCCGCATCGTCCTGCGGCCCGATGATCACCGGAACCCCGCGCTTGATGATCCCGGCCTTCTCGAAGGCGATCTCGGGCAGGGTCTCGCCCAGGTATTGCTGGTGGTCGATCGAGACCGGGGTGATGATGGTCAATGCGGGGTGATCGACGACATTGGTCGCATCCAGCCGCCCGCCAAGACCGACCTCCAGCAGCGTGTAATCCGCCTTGACCCGCGAGAAGGCCAGGAAGGCCGCGCAGGTGGTGATCTCGAAGAAGGTGATCTCTTCGCCGCCGTTCTGCGCCACGCATTCGTCCAGCAAAGCGGTCAGCGCGGGCTCGGAGATCAGCTCTCCGGCCAGGCGGATGCGCTCATGGAACCAGGCCAGGTGCGGGGAGGTATAGGCATGGGTCACCTTGCCATCGGCCTCGAGGCCTGCGCGGATCATGGCCTGGGTCGAGCCCTTGCCATTGGTCCCCGCGATATGGATCACCGGGGGCAGATGCCGCTCCGGATTGCCCATCGCGGCCAGCAGCCGATGCACGCGGTCCATCGTCAGGTCGATGATCTTCGGATGAAAGCTCATCATCCGTTCGAGGATCGCATCCGAGCTCATTTCGTCGCCGGAGCCGTCAGCTCGCCCTTGATCGCCGGCGGCTGGCCCGTCAGCATGCGCAGGATGGTGACGAGCTCGTCCTTCAATTCCTTGCGGTGGGTCACCCGGTCAAGCATCCCGTGGTCCAGAAGGTATTCGGCGCGCTGGAAGCCCTCGGGCAGCTTCTCGCGGATGGTTTGCTCGATGACGCGCGGGCCCGCGAAGCAGATCAGCGCATTGGGCTCGGCCATCTGGATATCGCCCAGCATGGCGTAAGAGGCCGTCACGCCGCCCGTCGTCGGATGGGTCAGGACGGTGACATAGGGCAGGCCCGCCTCGCGGACCATCTGCACGGCGACGGTCGTGCGGGGCATCTGCATCAGGGACAGGATCCCCTCTTGCATCCGCGCGCCACCGGCTGCGGTAAAGACCACCAGTGGCCGCTTGTGCTTGACCGCCGCCTGGGCCGCCGCGACCATGGCATTGCCCACGAACATGCCCATCGAGCCCGCCATGAAGCTGAAATCCTGCGCCACGGCCACGATGGGGGTGCGGGCGATCTCGCCCTCGGCCACCAGCATGGCCTCGCGCTCACCGCTGGCCTTTTGCGCGGCCTTCAACCGGTCGGGGTATTTCTTCTGGTCGCGGAAATGCAGCGGGTCCACGATGGGCTCGGGGACCTTCACCTCGGTGAAGATGCCGCCATCGAAAAGCGCGGTGAAGCGTTCGCGCGGGCTGATCGCCATGTGGTGATCGCAAGAGGTGCAGACATTCTGGTTGTCGGCCAGTTCACGATGGAACAGCATCGTCCCGCATTCCGGGCACTTGGTCCACAGATTGTCGGGCGTTTCGCGCCGCGAGAAGAGCGAGTTGATCTTCGGGCGGACGTAATTCGTGATCCAGTTCATGGGCGGCTGGCCTTTTCGGTCATTCTGCTGGGCTCGAAATAAGCCCTGGACGCGGGAAAAGCAATCAGACCCGCAACAAGAGCCGCGCGGAAAGCCAGCCCACCAGCAAAGTCAGGAAATCGCTGGCCATCCAGGGCAGAAGCGCCATGCCCCTTGCGTCCAGCGTGTAAAGCGCCAGACCGTTCATCGGCCCCTTGAGCCCGATGAGCAAAAGGCTCTGCGCCAGGAGCGCCGATTGCAAGCCGATGGCGGCGCCAAGGCTGCCCGTTCGCGCCGTCAGGTCGGCCGCCGCCATGCCATAGGCCAGGGCCCAGACCAGCGACAGGGGGGCGAGCTCTCCGGTCGCACTGGGCGCGCCCTGCGACAGGGCAAAGAGCGCGGCGGGCAGGCCCATCCAGACCCAGCTCGGCTGCCAGCGCGCCGCAAGCTGCTGTTGCAGGAAGCCGCGATAGATCACCTCGTTGGCCAGGGCCATGACCACCAGCGCCGGAAGCGCCAGGGGCAGCCAGGCCAGCACCTGCCCCAAGTCCCTCCCGGTGGCCACGGCAGGGCCCTGGGCCAAAAGCGGCAAGAGCCCCAGCCCCAGGGCGCAAAGCGGCAGGAAGCCCGCCAGGAAATCGCCCTTCAGCCGTGCGGTCGCGCCCAAGAGGCTCACGGGCCCCCGCCCCGTCACCAGGGCGACCGCCAGCACGAAGACCCCCATGACCGGCAGCGTCATCAAGAGATTGCCCACCACGCCGAAGGGCGTCAGTCCGAGCGACAGATTCAACAGCGCCACAGGCCCGAAGAGCGGCCCCATGAGCCCCCGCACAACCTGGGACATCAGCGCCTGCGCCACGTCTCCAAGCAGGACAAGCAGGGCAAAGACCGCAAGGATGCGCCAAAGCTCGGCCCGCCCGCGCGCAGGCGCCGCAAAGCCGGTCAAGGGCGCATAGGCCGCGCCATGGTGGGGCATTGGATCGGGCGTGTCGGACATTCTGCCTCCTGGTGGGCGTTCCGGTTCTGGCATTCCGGCGGGCAATCCGGGGGCATTTCGCGCGTCCGAGCCTAACCCTGTGGCGCCCGGGGCGCAATGCCAAGGCGCTTCTTGGCGCGGGCCTTGCGGCAAGGGGGGCGGGTCGCTATCGCTGGAGCGAACAATCCTGGACACGCCATGCGCCTTCTCCCGGCCCTTGCCCTTCTGCCGCTGCTTGCCGCCTGCGAGTTGTCCCTGCCCGCCCTGCCGGGCCAGGGCCTGCGCGAGGTGCAGATCCTCGACAAGACCCTGACCGTCGCCGCCCCCCGGGGCTATTGCATCGACCCCGCCACCTCGGTCGACACCGGCGAAGCCGTGGTCGTGCTGATCGGGCGCTGCACCAGCGGAGGGCAGGTCGCGGCGGCGCTTCTCTCGATGACCATCGGCACGCCGGGCTCGGCCGGGGTGCTGGCCGCCGGTCCCGACGCGCTCTCCAGCTTCTTCACCTCGGTCCCCGGGCGCAAGCTCCTGGCCCGCGACGGCGTGGCCGCCCATGTCATCGTCACCGAGGTCAAATTCGGCGAGGGCTCGCTGTTCCTTCACCTGCAAGACCAGGAGGCCGGCGAATACTGGCGCGCGATTGCCGGGATCCAGGGGCGGCTCGTCACGATCTCGGCCTCGGGGGCCACCGGGGCGCCCCTGACGCCCGAGCAGGGCTTCAAGCTGGTCCTGGAAACGGTCGAGCTTCTGGACAAGCGCAATCCCGACAGCGCTCCGCCCGCAAAACCGGCATCTGCGGGCTAGGTGCAAGAGGGGTGGAACCTTAACGGTTTTCCGGCAATAAGAGAATCGTTTCCCCATTGTAAACAATCGGGGTGGGGCAGGGGCAGATGGCAAAGCGCCGGGTGAGTGTGATCGAGGGCCTTCTCTTCAGACGCGGTCTGAGGCGCTGGATCGCCTATGGCGACAAGGCCGGGCAGGCCGATGTCGAGACCCTGTCGCGCCTGAACCAATGGGCCCGCGCGTTGCGGCGCAACCTCGACCGCGTCATCCATGAGGCCGAGTTCCGCCTGGCCCTGCCGCTGATCGGCTCGAACGCCATGAAGAAGCCCCTGGGCACCGACTGGTCCTGGCGGCCCGAGCTCTGGAAGGGCCCGCTTTCGGTGCCCGGCATGGCCTCGGTCCCCGGTCGCGCGCCGATCGGCGAGGGGACCACGATCTTCCACGACTGCCGCAAATCCGAGCTGACCGTCCGCCAGATCCGCAACACCCGCGAAAGCGACATTGCGCCCTTTGGCTTCCGGATGGACATGTTCCGCTTCGACGGCTCCTTCCTGTCGCTGGTGCTCGACCTGCCGGAAGAGGCCGCGCGGGGGCTGAAGCTCCGCCACCTGATCCGGCTGGATGTCATCGTCGAGATGGAAAAGCCCCTGGAGATCTTCGCCCGGCTGAACATCAAGCATGGGCCGAACGTCGAACAGATCGTGCGCGAGCTGCCCCTGGCGGAAGAAGAGGTCATGGTCGAATTCGACCTCGCCTATTCCAAGATCAACGAAAAGCGGGTGGAGAAGCTCTGGGTCGACCTGATCTTCGAAGGCCCCGAGATGAACCAGGTGATCCTGCGCGACGTGACCCTGTCGCGCAGACCGAGAGCGGAGTTGTAAGATGGAAGCCACGCTGACCAAGACCCGCATCCGCGAGGGCGTCTGGCAGGGCCTCTTGACCGGCGCCTCCGAGGGGATCGAGGTGACCTTGCTGGGCGAGAAGATCGCCGGAGTGACCGTGACGCCTTGCCCCGGCGGGCATGAGGTGCGGGTGCCGATCCCCGCCGCCGTGCTGAACGACGGGGTCCAGACCTTCCTGATCCGTCAAGGCGCCGAGACCCTGGCGCATTTCACCATCATCACCGGCGTCGCCATGGAAGACGACCTGCGCGCCGAGATCGACCTCTTGCGCGCCGAGCTCGACATGCTCAAGCGCGCCTTCCGCAGGCATTGCGTCGAGACGGCCTGAGGGCTCCGGTTCCGCCGCGTAGCCCGGGGTATACCCCGGGTTGCCCGCCCGAACCCCGGGGTATACCCCGGGCTAAGCAAGCGCGACCCGAGCGCTTTTGCCTGGCCCCTCAATCCCTTGCGCGTTAACCACCCCTTAACCACCAAGGCGGGGAAATGTTTCCCCGCCCCAACCAATCCCCCAGAATACCCCGGAAGTGTCTCTGACCTGCCGTGATCCTGCCCCAATCCGGGATCAATCCTGCAGCATCACTCCGACTGAATGCCTGGGGGTAACAATGGATCGACTGACGGAAATGGAAGCTTTTGCCACGGTCGTGGACCAGGGCGGCTTCACCGATGCGGCCAAGAAGATGGGAATTTCCAAATCGGCCGTGTCCAAGCATGTGTCGGCCCTGGAAGCCCGGCTTGGTGCGCGGCTCTTGAATCGGACGACGCGGCGGGTCTCGCCGACCGAGATCGGGCTGGCCTATTACGACAGGGCGCGACGCGTCCTGAACGACGCCGGAGAGGCGGATGCCCTGGTGACCTCGATGCAATCGGCGCCCTCGGGGCTCTTGCGGATCTCGGTCGCCACCGATTTCGGCGTCAACCTGCTCTCGCCCATCCTGGGGGATTTCCTGCTGGAATACCCGGATATCACCGTCAACATGGTGCTGAACAACCGCTATGTCGAGCTGATCTCCGAAGGGTTCGACATGGCGATCCGGGTGGGAGAGCTGGAGGACTCGAGCCTGCGCGCCCGGAAACTGGCCGAGACGACCAAGAAGATGATCGGCGCGCCGTCTTACTTCCAGAAGTTCGGCCGGCCTCTGAAGATCGACGACCTGAACGAACACAAGCTCTTGCACTATTCCAACCAGGCCAATGGCAATGTGTGGAAAGTCATCGCGCCCTCGGGGGAAAAGCGGCAAATTCGAACGGCGGGCTGGCTGACGGTGAATGACGGGCAATCGCTCTTGAACGCCGCCGTCTCGGGGCTTGGCATCGCCTATCTGCCCTCGTTCCTCTATTCCGAGGCCATGCGCCTGGGCCAGGTCGAAGAGGCCATCCCGGGCCTGCCGACCGAGGTCCAGGGCATCTATGCCGTCTATCCGCCGGGCCGCTTCACCCAGCCCAAGGTTCGCGCCTTCATCGACTTCCTGGCGCGGCGCTTCCTGGAAAAGGGCCCCGACAACTGGTGAGGCCTCACCCCAAGACCAAAGGCGCCCCGGGCTCGACCCGGGGCCTCGACCAGATAGGACAAAGGCCCGGGCATAAACCCCGGGCCTTTGTCTTTCGGTTGCTCTCTTATCGTCGAGGCCCAGGGGCTCAAGCCCGGGGCGGCTGGGAGAGAGGGGATACGGCGCTTACAACGCCGGGGTCAGCATGACCTCGACCCTGCGGTTCTTCGCCCGACCCTCGGGCGTGTCATTGTCCGCGCGCGGCGCCAGGTAGCCCGCCCCCTGCGCGTCGATCTGCGGCCCCGAGGCGCCAAGCGCCACCAGCGCCGCCCGCACCGACTGCGCCCGCTTCTTCGACAGGGCCACATTGGCGGCCAGGGCGCCGGAGGCATCGGTATGGCCCACAAGCGTGACCTTGCGATCCGGATGGGCGATCAGCCAATCGGCCAGGGCTTTCAGCGAGGGATAATCCCCCGGCTCCAGCCCGCCCGAGCCCGAGGCGAAGACCAGGTCCTCCAGCACCGCCGCGCCCCGTGTTGCAAAGGCCGCGCCGAAATCGCCTGCGGGCGCGGCTTGGGTCGCCTCTTCGGCAGAGGGGGCCCCGGAGCCAGCCGCAGGAGCCCGCACCGCCCCGGTCCGGATCGCCTCCCGCGCCTTGGCGTCCAGCGGCGTCACGCTCGAGACCTGGACAAAGCCCTGATCCGCCGTCCGGCTGACCAAAAGCGCGATGACCTCTTTCCCCCCGGGCTTCTCGGCCAAGAGATAGCGGTAATCCCCCAGATCGACATGCATCTGCGGCTCGGGCAGAACGGCCATGCCATAGCGGAAGTCGAAGCCGCCGCAGGCATCGGCCTCGCAGGAAAACACCGTCGCATAGCCCTGGGCCGCGATCTGCGCGGCCAGCGGCTCATACAGTTGCAAGGTCGTCAGCCGCCCCTGAAGCCGGTAAGCGCGCTGCTCCACCGTGCCCTCGACCTCGCGCAAGGGGATCATGCCCTCGTCGAAGGGCCCCTCGGGCAGGCGGAGCGAGGAAGGGCTTTCGCCGCGCCCGCCGATTTCCGAGGCAAGGGCCGGCATGTCCAGCAGGGGCGCGGCATGAAGCGGGCTGGCCAGCGCCAGGCACAGGATCAGGGGAAGTCTCAACTGCTCGGCCTTATGGCTCTTGGATGCGATAGTGATACTGTCCCACAACCTGCATCCCAAGGGAAGAATACAGAGCACGGGCGGCGGAATTCCCCTCGGTGACGGCCAGGGCCAGGGTCCGCGCGCCATGTTCCGCCGCAAAGGCCGCCGCCGCCAGGAGGATATGCCGTCCCGCGCCGCGCCGCCGCATCGCGGGGCGCACCTCGACGGCATGGATCATCGCGGTCGCCCCATGCACCGCCACAAAGCCCGCGCCCGAGGGCTTGTCGTCGCTCCGCGCCAGGATCACTGCCTTGGGGCCCTTCACGCGCTCCATAACGGCAAGGCGGCCCGGGCCGATATGCGCCTCGGCCCAAAGGTCGCAGGCGATCTGCATGGGGGGCCAATGCGGGAAGGTCGCCATATGGGGCGGAGGGGAGAGGGGCAGGGTGCCCTCATAGGCCAGGACCGGGTCGATCACCCTGTAGCCCCGCGCGTCCAGCGCCTGGTCCAGGGCCTCATCCCCCGGCCAGATGACGAAGAGCTTCTCCTGCCCCCAGTCCTGCATCGCCGCCTCGGCCCGGGCGATATCCTCGGCCGTGAAAGCCCCCGTCCGGTTGGCCGCCGAGACCCTTTTGCCGCCCCCCGCGCCCCGGCGGAGCACGAAGGGCCCAAAGGCTAGCGTCTCGGCCGGGGGCCAGGTGGCCTCGAGCGCCTCCGCGAAGCTCACGCCATGACCTGCGCCAGGGCCTCCAGCGCCGCATCGAGCCGCGCCGCGTCATGGCCCCTTATCACCAGGTTGGTGCCGTATTTGCCATCTTGGGTGAAGGGATAGGAGCCCATTTGCAGATCCGACCACTCCGCATTGAACGCGGCGAAAGCCGTGGCAATCTCGCCCTCGCCCCGTTCGACCCGCAGCGAGCGCGACAGCAAAGGCACGCCCCTCGAAATGGTGGACAGAACGCCTTCGACCATGGCCTCGAAGATCTTCGGGACCCCGGCCATGACATGGACATTGCCCAGCGTGAAGCCCGGGGCAATCGAGATCGGGTTGTCGATCAGCGTCGCCGTGTCAGGGATGCGGGCCATGCGCTGGCGGGCCTCGTTGAACTCCAGCCCCCGGGCGGCATAATGCGCGCCCAAGAGAGCCATGGCATCGGCGCGATGGGTGATGGCGACGCCAAAGGCATCGGCCACGGCCTCGGCGGTGATGTCGTCATGGGTCGGTCCGATGCCCCCTGAGGTAAAGACCTGGTCATAGCCTCGCAAAGCCCGCACGCCCGCCACGATGGCCGCATGGTCATCGGCCACGACGCGCACTTCCCGCAGCGAAAGCCCGTGCTCGGTCAGGCGGTTCGCCAGGTAATGCATGTTGCTGTCGCGGGTGCGGCCCGACAGGATTTCATCCCCGATCACCAGCATGGCGGCGGTTTGGTTGGTCATGGGCGCTCCCCCCTCTGGCAATATCCGGGCCGATCCCTTATCTAGGGCGCGAGCAAAAAGGGCAACCCGATGGACGACACACGCGGCCGCATCACCAAGGACGGCATCCGCATCTATGAAGACGCGGATTTCGCCGGCATGCGCGAGGCGGGACGCATCGCGGCCCAGATCCTGGACGACGTCGGGGCCATGGTGAAACCGGGCGCCACGACGGGTCAGATCGAGGACTTCATCCTGGCGGAGATCGAGCGTCATGGCGTCGTCTCCGCCACGGTCGGCTATCGCGGCTATCAGCATGCCTCCTGCATCAGCGTCAACCATGTGGTCTGCCACGGTATTCCCGGGGCCAAGATCCCGGGTCGGTCCAGCGATGTGCTGCAAGAGCAGGATATCCTGAACATCGATGTCACGGTGATCGTGGACGGCTGGTTCGGCGACAACTCCCGCATGTATGTGGCGGGAACCCCCAAGCCCTTCGCCGAGCGCCTGATCAAGGTCACGCATGAGGCCCTGATGCGCGGCATCGCCGCCGTCAAACCCGGCAACACCTTCGGCGACATCGGCCACGCGATCCAGTCTTTCGTTGAGGCCAACCGCATGTCCGTCGTCCGCGACTTCTGCGGCCATGGCCTCGGCCGCGTCTTCCACGCGCCGCCCAATGTGCTCCACTACGGCCGCCCCGGCACGGGCGCCGTGCTCGAGGAAGGCATGATCTTCACCATCGAGCCCATGGTGAACCTCGGCCGCCCCGAGACCAAGGTCCTCTCCGATGACTGGACGGCGATCACCCGCGACAAGAGCCTTTCGGCGCAATACGAACACTCGGTCGGCGTGACGGCCACGGGCTGCGAGATTTTCACGCTGTCCCCGGGCGGGAAATACTTCCAGTTCTGAAGGGTTCCCCCGTCGGACCTGTCGAGGGGGGGCTGTCTGCCCCCCGCCTTCGGCCCCCCCGAGGATATTTGAGCCAATGTGAAAGGGAAAGAGGCGCTCTCCTTTCACACTGGCCCAAATATCCCCGCCGGAGGCATATCCCGAGCCGGTTGGCCGCAGGCCAGAGGCGAGATGAATATCTTGCGGCGCCAGCCGCGCTATTGGGTCAACTCTCCGCCGCGCGACGGGCGGGGCGTGCCGAGCCTCGGGTGCAGGCGGCCTGCGACCAGGAAGGCGCCGCCCATCAAGGCTGCCGTCGCGGCAAAGATGCCTGCGGTGGGCGCCACCAGCAGCACGGCCCAGGCCATGCCGGGTGTCACCACCGAAGAGACATCCCGGAAGCTGGAATAGATCGCCGACATCTCGGTGCGCTGCGAGGGTTTGACCGACATGAGGAAGGGCAGCCCGCCCACCACATCCAGCGCCACCAGAAGCACCGAGGCCGCCATCAGTGCCGCCACCGTGCCCCAGGGCCAGGGCGAGATCAGCGCGGCTGCGAGGAAGAGCGCCCCACAGAGCGCAAAGGCCCGGCGCACCGAGATCCGCACCGAGGCCTTGCGGGCAAATCTCAGGATCACGGGCGAGAAGATCAGCATCGCATTCGAAATCGACAAGGCCGTGCCGCCGACATTCGGTCCCAGCCCCTGTTCGATGCAGAAATAGGGCAAGTAGACGACATAGACCCACCAGCCGGTGGAGCGGATCACGGCAAAGCTCCAGCCCGCGATCAGGCGGGGCTGGGCCGCGAACCGGGCGAGGTAGGCCAGCGGGTTCAGCCCCTGTGCCTCGGCCTTGGCGATCTGGCGGCCATGCCCAAGGCGCAAGAGTTGAAAGGTCACCAATTGCGCCAAGGCAAAGGCGCCGGCCAGAAGGAAAGGCGCCGGCGCCCAAAGGTCGTGCAGCCAGACCCCGCCCACCGGTCCCAGCGTCCAGGGCGCGGCGGCCACCACCATCTGCAGGCTCTGCACCTTCCCCAGGTTCTCGCGCTCGACATTGTCCAGCACATAGGCGTTGAAGCAGACGAAGGTCGTCGCCGTGGCCATCGAGTTGCAGGCCAGCGCCAGGGTCACCAGGAGGGGCGCCCCGCTATAGGCCAGCGCGGTGGCCAGAAGATACAGGCAGCAGCCGGCCGAATAGGTGTGACCCCTTGGGATCAGCCGCGTCACGGCAGGCACCATCAGGCCCCAGCTCAGCGAGACCAGCCCCACCAGGAAATAGGCCTCCGAGGCGCCGACGGTCGATCCCATCGCCTCGCGCACCACCAAGGGCATGACCGAGATCAGCGAGCCCCGGACCGAGGCTTCAAGACCGGCGAGGGCAGCGAAATGCCAAAGGGGGCGCGCGGAGGACATGAGGTCTTGTGCCTGCTTGCTCCCCGCCGCTCTGGCTTGGGCGCGACGAAGCCGTTCAATCCGCGACAGAAATGTGACGCGTGACCCAGGCTTGCAGCCTGGCGCGGGCGTCGGGCAGGGGGGCATCGGGCAGGGCGCGGGCCAGGAAATGCCCGGTCAGGTCCAGGGCGGCATCGGGATCGGAGGCTCCGTTGGCGCCGGGCCGCAGCATGCGAGGCAGGGGCAGAAGGCGGGGTGCCCAGTCGCCAGCGGCCTCCCGGCTCACCGCGCGCCCGGTCTTGGGCGAGACATAGGCCAGGTCTTGGTTGCTACCCGTCACCGCGCAGCTGCCCAGGTCCAGCGCGTAGCCGATCTGGTCCAAGAGCGCGAGCTCCCAGTGGATGTAATGGGTCAGCCACTCCTCCCCCTCGGCCAATTGATCGAAAAGGCCAAGGGAGAGGGCGTAAAGCGCCGGGTGCGGATCGCGCTCGGGTAGAGAAATGTGAAGCAAGGACACGGCGGAGTTGAGCGCGGCCAGCCGCCCCCGGTCCTCCAGGATCACCGCACGGGAGCGTTTCGGCTCGACGGTAAAGCTGCCCATATGGTCCTCGAGCCGCGCCCGCCAGCGCAGCGCCAGCTGCGTCCCGGGGATCAGCACCCCCGCCATCCGACGCGAGGCCCCGCCACGCACGACGCCCATGTGGCGGCCATGCGAGGCCGTCAGGACCTCGACGATGGCCGAGCTTTCGCCATGGGGGCGGGTCGTCAGAAGGATGCCGTCGTCTTGCCAGTCCATGGGCCCAGCATGCCCTGTCAGGGGCTGGGGGGGAAGGGCTCAGGCGGCGGCGGGGTCCATCCACATCGGGCCAAAACCGTTCCCATCGGGGTCCTCGAAGGCGCGGGAATACATGAAGCCCAGGTCCTCGGGGTCATGCAAGCTGCGCCCCCCGGCGGCGATGGCGGCCTCGGTCATTGCATCGACTTCGGCGCGGCTCTCGCAAGTGAGCGCAAAGAGGCAGGTCGCGCCCTCGGAGGGAAGGATCAGGGGCTTGGGGGAATGTTCGCGGAACTGCTCATGCGTCGAGAGCATGAAATAGATCGCCTCAGAGAAGACGACGCAGGTCCAGGTCTCGCCCGAGAATTTCGGGTCGATGGCAAATCCCAAAGCCTGGTAGAAGGCCCGTGCCCGGGCCATGTCGGTCACGGGCAGGGTGATGAAGATCATCCGGGTCATGGGTGGGGCCTCTCGCGGTTTATTTGATGTCAAAGTAAGGCGCGAATGGGGGCGGGGTCAAGCTCAGAACGGGTGTTCCAGCACCGGCTCTTGGTCCGCCTCGGTCAGACGGCAGCCGGTCCAGCGGTCCCAGGGGACATAGGGCTCGTCGCGCAGGATCGGCATCAGCCAAAGCCAGATCGCAAGCCCGGCCGGAATGCCAAGGGCGACACCGTAAATCAACAGGGAGGGCAGCCCGCCTCCGAAGGGCAAGATCGACAAAAGGAGCAGGCCCAGGACCGGGCTCATCCGGATCATCTCGCGCGCCACGAGGGCGAGGGGACGGCCCGTCACCTTGAGACCGGTCAGCCACTTGCCCGGCGTTCGGCGCTTGGCGACGAGGCCGATCCAGCTGGCAGCCAGCATCACCACCAGGGCAAGGTGGTCGGCATAGACCAAAGGCCCTTCGACGGTGCCGAGCGACACCGTTCCGGATTCGCTGCTGCCATCCGCCTTGGTGAGGGAAAGGTCGGCAAACCCGCCGATCGGAACGCCGAAAATCCTGCTGATACAGATGTTTGCCTTCGTGACCGTGCCGTCCAGGGCCTGGCCGAGAAGAGCGCGTGTCTCTGGCACCGGGGCGCCGCAGGTCTTGGTCCCAAGGGACAGCATCGGGCGAAACTGCGACGTCTGAATGCTGAAGGAGAAGTTGATCTCGAACTCTTTGTGCGGAGAGGCCATAAGCTCGTCCTGCGTGTCCAGACCCGTCACGGCGACGATCAGGCCCAGAAGCAGCCAGGCGAAAACCTTGTCGATCATGTAGGCCAAGAGGCGCCGCAGGGGATGGGGAAGGGCCGGGGTCTTGGGGCCCTCTGCCGCCGCCTCCGCCATGTCAGATGTTCTCCGCCTGCGGCATGCCCAGGACGTGATAGCCGCAGTCGACATGGACCACTTCACCGCTGGTGCAGTTGCCGTAGTCGCTGCAGAGCCACACGGCGGTGCCGCCGATGGCCTCCAGCGTGGCGTTCTGGCGCATCGGCGCGTTGGCCTCGGTGTGGCGGAAGGTGGCGCGGGCGCCGCCGATGGCCGCTCCGGCCAGGGTCTTCATCGGACCCGGAGAGATCGCGTTGACCCGGACCTTCTGGGGCCCGAGGTCGTTCGCCAGGTAACGGGTGGCCGATTCCAGCGCGGCTTTCGCCACGCCCATGACGTTGTAATTGGGCGTCACGCGATTGGAACCCGCATAGGTCAGGGTGATCAGCGACCCGCCGTCCGGCATCAGCTCGGCCGCGCGGCGCGAGACGTCGATGAAGGAAAAGCAGGAAATATGCAGGGAATTGAGGAAATTCCCCTTGGTCGTGTTGATGAAACGTCCGGTAAGTTCATTCTTGTCCGAAAAGGCGATGGCATGGACGAGGAAATCCATCCTCCCCCAGCGCTCTTGCAGCTTGGCGAAGCAGGCGGTCAGGCTCTCGTCATCGGTCACATCGACATCGACCAGGAAATCCGACCCGACCGAGGCCGCCAGCGGCTCGACCCGCTTGCCGAAGGCCTCGCCCTGGTAGGAAAAGGCCAGTTCCGCGCCCTCATCGGCCAGGGCCTTGGCGATGCCCCAGGCGATGGACCGCTCGTTGGCGACGCCCATGACGAGCCCGCGCTTGCCCTTCATCAAATCAGCCATGTCTTCTCCTGACGAAATTCTTGCGAAAATGCGGGGCCCGAAGGCCCCGGGTTCAGCCGCGGTATTTGCTCATCACCAGGGTCGCATTGGTGCCGCCAAAGCCGAAGGAGTTCGACAGGACCCCATCCAGCTCGACATTCTCGCGCAGCGTGGTGACGATTTCCGAGGGGTCGATGGCGGGGTCCAGGGTCGTGATATTGGCCGAGGCGGCGATGAAGCTCTTGTTCATCATGATCAGCGAATAGATCGCCTCATGCACGCCGGTTGCGCCCAGGGAATGCCCGGTCAGCGATTTGGTCGAGGCGGTCGGCGGCGTATGGCCGCGACCAAAGACGCGGCGGATCGCCTCCATCTCGGTCACGTCGCCCGCGGGGGTCGAAGTGCCGTGCGAGTTGATGTAGTCGATCTTGCGGCCCTCGGGC
Source organism: Stagnihabitans tardus (assembly GCF_009925085.1). Lineage (GTDB taxonomy): Bacteria > Pseudomonadota > Alphaproteobacteria > Rhodobacterales > Rhodobacteraceae > Stagnihabitans > Stagnihabitans tardus. The sequence continues at coordinate 65,161 of NZ_JAABNR010000011.1, forward strand.
AGGGTCGCCACGGCGAGCCGCATCGAGCGCTCGCCGCCCTCGCCCGACGGCGCCACCATGTCATGACCGTCCGAGGTCGCGCCATAGCCGGTGACTTCGCCATAGATCTTGGCGCCGCGCGCCAGGGCATGGGACAGTTCCTCCAGCACGACGACCCCGCCGCCGCCTGCGATCACAAACCCGTCGCGGGTCGCGTCATAAGTGCGGGACGCGGTCGAGGGCGCGTCGTTGTACTTGGACGACATGGCGCCCATGGCGTCGAAGAGACAGGACAGGGTCCAGTCCAGCTCCTCGCCGCCGCCCGCAAAGACCACGTCCTGCTTGCCCATCTGGATGAGCTCCACCCCATTGCCGATGCAATGGGCCGAGGTCGAACAGGCCGAGGTGATCGAATAGTTCACGCCCTTGATCTTGAAGGGCGTCGCAAGGCAGGCGGAGTTGGTCGAAGACATGCAGCGGGTGACCATATAGGGCCCCATCTTCTTGGGCGCGCCCTTGTTGATCACCGCATCAAAGGCCTGGAAGAAGTTCGAGGTCGAAGGCCCGCCCGAGCCCATGATGAGCCCCGACCGCTCATTCGAGACATCGCCGGGTTCCAGCCCCGCATCCTCGATCGCCTGCTTCATCGCCAGGAAGTTATAGGCCGCGCCCGGCCCCATGAAGCGCAGGTCGCGCTTGTCGATATGGTCTTCCAGCTTGATCTGGGGCTGGCCCTTGACCTGGCTGCGGAAGCCGTGCTCGGCGTAATCTTCTGCGAAGATGACGCCGGACTTGCCCGCGCGGAGCGATGCCTCGACCTCGTCCACCGAATTGCCGATGGGAGAGATGATGCCGAGCCCGGTGATGACGACGCGACGCATGGTGTATCCTTCCTTAGGACGCAGAGAGGGCGACTTTCATGTCGGTGACCTGGTAGATCACCTCGCCATCGGCTTCGACGATGCCATTGGCCACGCCCATGGTCAGGCGGCGCGAGGTCATGGCCTTGGTGAAATTCACCCGGTAGGTCAGCATCTTGCGGTCAGGCCGCACCATGCCGGTCAGCTTGACCTCTCCCACCCCCAGCGCATAGCCGCGCCCCAGCCAGCCGCGCCAGCCGAGGTTGAAGCCGGTCAGTTGCCAGAGCCCATCGAGGCCAAGGCAGCCCGGCATGATCGGGTTGCCGGGGAAGTGGCAGTCGAAGAACCAGAGCTCGGGCGTGATGTCGAATTCCGCCACGACATGGCCCTTGCCGAACTCGCCGCCGTCTTCCGAAATCTCGGTGATGCGGTCCATCATCAGCATGGGCGGCGCGGGAAGCTGGGCATTGCCGGGGCCGAAAAGCTCGCCACGCGCGCAGGCCAGAAGCGCCTCTTTGTCGAAACTGGTCGGATAGACGCTCATCAGGACCCCCCTTCAAGGTTTCAACCCGTGTAACAGAGCGTGAAGCGCCTGCGCAAGGGTGGCGGCGGTTGCCTTGGGCGCGGGGGTGTCTATATCGGAGGCAACCATTGCGAGGACAAAGATGATCGACGAGGAAAGCAAGAACGGCGGCGAGGCCCTCGGCGGGATCGTGCTGATCGGGGCCACGCTTCTGGCGCTGGTCGTCGCGAACTCTCCCCTGGCCGCGCGTTATGACGCCGTGCTGCATGCCCATTTCGGGCTTTCCATCCTGCATTGGATCAATGACGGGCTGATGGCGATCTTCTTCCTTGCGGTCGGGATGGAGCTGAAGCACGAGATGGTCGCGGGCACGCTGCGCGACCTGCGTGCCGTGGCCCTGCCGGGGCTTGCCGCCCTGGGCGGGATGGTGGTTCCGGCGCTGATCTACCTTTCGATCTCGGATGCGACGCGGGGCTGGGCCATTCCGACGGCCACCGACATCGCCTTTGCGCTGGGGGTCCTGGCCTTGGCGGGCAAGGGCTTTCCGCCGGGCTTGCGGACCTTTCTCTTGACCTTGGCGATCCTCGACGACCTGGGCGCGATCCTGGTCATCGCCCTGTTTTACGGCAAGGATTTGCAGGTCCTGTGGCTGGCTTCGGCGCTTTTGCCCCTGGCGGGCATGGTCTGGTGGATGCGCAGGGGCTCCGACCTTGTCTGGCCGACACTGGCGATGGGCGCGGTCCTGTGGCTTTGCGTGCTGCAATCGGGGCTTCATGCGACCCTGGCGGGGGTCATCACCGCCTTCTGCCTGCCCGCCGCGAGCCGCAGCGGGGGCCATCCCTTGCATGACCTGCAAACCCGGCTGGCGTCCTGGGTCACCTTTGCCATCGTTCCGGTCTTTGCCTTTGCCAATGCGGGCCTGCCCCTGGGCGAGTTGTCGCTGGAGGGGCCGGGGGCGAGCCTGGCCCTGGCCGTGGGTGCGGGGCTTCTGGTCGGCAAGTTCGTGGGCGTCGTCGGCATGGCCTGGGTGGCGGGGCTTTTCGGCCTGAGGCGGCCCGAGGGCGTCACCTGGGGCCATCTGGCGGCGGCGGGGCTCCTGGCGGGGATCGGCTTCACCATGTCGCTCTTCATCGGGGGCCTGGCTTTCGGCGAGGGAGACGAGATGAACGCCGTCCGCGCGGGCGTGCTGGGGGCCTCGGCGCTGGCTGCGGTGCTGGGGTTGACGCTGTTGCGCATCCTCTCTGGCGCGGCGCGCGGCAAGCCTGTATGATGGGCTGATGGAGATGACGGCAGATCAGCGGGCAAGTGACTGGCTGGCGAAGGGCGACCTTCGACCGACGCGGCAGCGCATTGCCCTGGCGCGGCTTCTGGTGGGTGATGGGCAAGACCGCCATGTCACCGCCGAAAGCCTCTTTGCCCTGACCGGGGGGGAGGGAGAGAAGGTCTCGCTCGCCACCGTCTACAACACGCTGCGCGCCTTTTGTGACGCGGGTTTGATGAACGAGATCGTGGTCGATGGCAGCCGCAGCTATTTCGACACAAGGATCGACGACCACCCGCATTTCTACTGGGAGGATCGGGGCGCCCTGACCGATGCCCCGGCCGATCAGATCGAGATCGCGCGCCTGCCTTTGGCCCCCGATGGGACCGAGATCAGCCGCGTCGATGTGGTGATCCGGCTGCGCAAGACGCGGTAAGGGCGGTGCGTGAGATCACGCACCCTGCCCCGCCCCTTAAAACCACTGCCCGGGCTCCATCAGCCCCAGGTCCATCAGCTGCTGGCTGCCCCATTGGAAGGCCACCGAATTGTGCCAGCGGAATGTCGGGATGTCGAACTTCGACCCCGCATTGGTTTTCAAAGCCTTGGCCGTGCGGAACGAGGCCACGGCGGTGGTGATGTTGTGGTGCCAGGGACAGGCGTAGGTGTTGTATTCCTCGTCCGAGAAGGTGAAGTCGGGCCGCAGCACCAGCCCCGGCTTGCCGCGGAAGAGGGCGATGCGGTCGATCTTGCGCCGCGCGGGCGGGACATGTTCCTCGAACCGCCAGCGCAGGCCCCCGAAGAAATCGAGCTGCCTTTCCTTGGGGTGGTTGTGGTTGGCCGGGTCAGGCCGACCCAGGGCGTAATAGCCTGACCGATCCAGGTGCGCCGTCTCGATCGAAACCGCATTGGGATGGGCGCCCAGGTCCTCGGCATAAAGGTCGATGACATAAGAGAGCATGGCATCGCGCCGCTCTTCGGTGTGAAAGGCCAGCATTTCCCGGATGTTGCGCGTCTCGCAAAACGGGTGGAACAGGTATTCCGCGTTGAAGCCGTAGTAGAACCAGATCCCCGGCGCCGCCGCCTGGATGCGGTTGATCGCCTCGACCGCCGCCCCCTCGGCCAGGGGGTCATAGTCGATGCGGTCGACCTGGGGCGGCAATTCGTCCAGCGCCAAGCCGGGGTCGGCCAAGAGCAGCACGCGCAGGAAGCCGATCTTCAGGTTATGCGCGATCGAGGAGCTGACTTCGACCCCATCCTCGGCGATCAGGATGGCCAGGGGCCCCTTGGCCAGGGCCGCCTTGTCGCCCCCCAGGAATTGATCCAGCGATGCATAGCGCATGGCGCCCCCCTCCGTCCCCTTCTGCCGGGGCTTGCTTGCCAAAGCGTTAACCCAAGCGTGGCGCTGGGCCAAGAGCCATGGGAGGTGGACCGTGCCGCAAGCTTGCGCTATCAGGCTTGCCAAAGCGAAAAGGAGCCGCAGATGTCGCATGGAGCCGCCACCCCGATGACCTCCCGCAAGGCCGGCCCGCTGAAGGGCACGGCCTCGGTCCCGGGCGACAAGTCGATCAGCCACCGGTCCTTGATCTTCGGCGCCATGTCGATCGGCACGACCAAGGTGACGGGGCTGCTGGAGGGCCAGGACGTGCTGGACACGGCCAAGGCCATGCGGGCCTTTGGCGCCACGGTGACGCAGCACGGGCCGGGCGATTGGTCGGTGGAGGGCGTGGGCGTCGGCAACTTTGTCGAGCCCGCCGATGTCATCGACTGCGGCAATTCGGGCACCGGGGTGCGGCTGATCATGGGGACCATGGCGACCTCTCCGATCACGGCGACCTTCACGGGGGATGCCTCGCTCCGCAAGCGGCCGATGGGTCGGGTGACGGAACCCTTGGCGGAGTTCGGGACCATGGCCTATGGCCGCAAGGGGGGCCGTCTGCCGATGACGGTGGTGGGGGCCTCGGATGCGAAGGGGATCCGCCACACGCTGAAGGTCGCCTCGGCCCAGGTGAAATCGGCCATCCTTCTGGCGGGTCTGAATGCCAGCGGCGAGACCGTGGTGATCGAAAAGGAACCGACCCGCGACCATTCCGAGCGGATGCTCGTGGGTTTCGGCGCCAACCTGACGGTGGACAAGACCAAGGAGGGCCATGTGATCACGTTGCAAGGGCGGCCGTCCTTGCGCGCCCAGACCGTGGCCGTGCCGCGTGACCCGTCGTCGGCCGCCTTCCCGGTCTGCGCGGCGCTGATCGTCGAGGGCTCGGACATCTTCGTCCCCGGCGTCTCCCAGAACCTGACTCGCAACGGGCTTTACATCACGCTCGTCGAGATGGGCGCCGAGATCGAGTTCCAGAACCCCCGCGAAGAAGGCGGCGAGCCGGTCGCCGATCTGCGGGTGAAGTTCTCGGGCAATATGAAGGGCATCGAGGTCCCGCCCGAACGCGCGCCCTCGATGATCGACGAATACCCGATCCTGTCGGTCGTGGCCTCTTTCGCCACCGGAAAGACCGTGATGCGGGGCGTCAAGGAACTGCGCGTCAAGGAAAGCGACCGCATCGACGCCATGGCGCGGGGGCTCGAGGCCTGCGGCGTCACGATCGAAGAGGATGAGGATACGCTGATCGTCCATGGCATGGGCCCGGGCGGCATGCCGGGCGGGGCCACCGCCAAGACCCATATCGACCACCGGATCGCCATGTCCTTCCTCGTGGCCGGCATGGCCTCGCAGCAGCCCATTTCGGTGGACGACGCCTCGCCCATCGCGACCTCTTTCCCGATCTTCGAGAGCCTGATGACCGGGCTTGGCGCCACCCTGACGCAAGGATGAGCTTTACCGTCGCCATCGACGGCCCGGCTGCGGCGGGCAAGGGCACGATCAGCCGCGCGGTGGCGGCGGAGTTCGGCTTTGCGCATCTGGACACCGGGCTCCTCTACCGCGCCGTGGGGGCCAAGGGCGGGGATCCGGTGCAAGCCGCCCTGACCCTGACGCCCCAGGATCTGGCGCGTGACGACCTGCGCAGCATGGCGGCGGGGCAGGCGGCGAGCCGTGTCGCCGTGATCCCAGAGGTCCGCGCCGCGCTGACCGCCTTCCAGCGCCGCTTTGCCGCGCAGGAGCCCGGCGCCGTGCTGGATGGCCGCGACATCGGAACGGTGATCTGCCCCGGGGCGGAGGTAAAGCTTTACGTCACCGCCAGCGCAGAGGTCCGCGCCCATCGCCGCTGGCTGGAGCTGGGCGGCGACGCGGCCCGCGTCCTGGCCGAGGTGCGCGAGCGCGACGACCGCGACATGAACCGCGCCGAGGCCCCTTTGCGGCCCGCCGAGGATGCCGTGGTCATCGACACCTCAGAGCTGGACATCGACCAGGCCGTGGCCCTGGCCTTCGAGGTCATCCGTCAGCGCCTCTCGAACTGATCCGCCCACCACTCGGGCCGGGTCATCCGCGCATAGCCCTTGGCCCAGTCGCGTTTCAGCCGGGGCCAGGCCAGCGCCAGCCGCACCAGGTTCACCGCCATCCGCAGCCCCATCCGCAGCTCCAAGAGCTTGTCCTGGCGGATATGCATGACCTTCTCGCCATCGGTCGAGACATACCAGACATCCGAGGCGCCAAAGACCGGGCGCACGATGCCGCGCTGCCTTTGGGTCAGCACCACCCGGTTGCCCCAAAAGGCAAAGCCGGGCAAGAGGATGCCGTTCAGGCTCAGCGCCATCAGGCGGCGCTGCCAGACCACATGGGGGTTGATGAAGCCCCTGGGCGCGGGCACCTCGCCCAGGGGCTGCCAGACCTCGACCTTGCGCGTGGCCGAAAGGCTCGCGCGGCGGCTGGCCAAGTCGGGCTCGGCCTCGACGAAATCGGGGCCTTTCAGGAAATCCTCGACCGCGGTCGACAACGCCGCCAGGCTGTCGGTCTGGTGCTGCATCAGGCAGCGCCCGAAGAAGCGCATCGGCAGGGTCAGCGCCCGCAACAGCGCGCGGCCCTGGTGCGGCAGGGTCACCAGGTGGATCAGGTTCGACCGCAGGTCCAGGTAGAGCGTCTGCGAGCTTTCCTTCTCGGTGAAATCCACGTCCTGGTGACACAGAACCCCCGGCAGGGTCACATTGGCAAATCCATTGGCGATGCAAAAGCTGGTGTCGTCGCCGCGCACGAAGAAGGGAAAGGGCGCGTGGGTGACATGCTCCAAGGGGAAGGCATAGCACCAGAAGCCGCCGTAAAAATTCACCCTGGGCTGTAGCGAGGTGATCTCTCCGTAAAACAGATCCCCCGGCACGGCGAGGTCTAGACCGCGCCCCAGCGCCAGGAAGCTCCCGGCAAAGGTCGCGCCATTCTCCCAGAGTTCCGAGGGGAATTCGGCCGACATCAGCGCCCCCGCCACCGCCGTCCTTGGGTCGGTCGCATGGGCGAGGAAGGTCCAGATCCGCTTCAGCCCCTCCATGTCCAGCGAAGCATCGTCGTCCATGAAGAGGCAATGGCTGGCGCCGAGCGCCTTGGCCTCGGCCATGCCGCGCGCAAAGCCGCCCGAGCCGCCAAGGTTGCGGTTCGGGATCACGCGGATATGGGGCAGGTCGACGGGTTCCAGCGTCTGGCCGTTGTCGATGACGATGAGGTCGAGAAGACCCTCCAGCATCGGGGGCCGCCCGGTGAAATTGTCGATGGCGTGGCGGGCATTGGCCTCGCGGCGGAAGGTGGTGATGGCCAGCGCCAGGTGCGGCAGGCGGCGGGGGGCGTCGCGCGTGGCCCAGGTCAGGGCGTTCAGCGTGCCGGGCCCCTCGGCGGTCAGGGCCAGGTGCAGGATGAGCGCGGGGCCCGCCAGCCAGGAGGCCAGGTCGATCTCGTGGCGCTGGCCCTTGGTCAGGGTCAGGGAGAGGCTTTGGGTCAAGGGCGGCGGCGGCTTCCAGATGCCGTCGGGCCCCATGCCCTCCAGCTCTCCGGTCAGGGTCAGGGTAAAGGCGCCCTCGCCCTCGATCACCAGGCGCAGGTCGGTCAGCCCGGCCCTGGAGCGCCATTTCCCCAGGGCAAAGATATTGTGGGCGGTGTTCAAGAACACCTCGCCCCCCGCCTCGAAGCGCAGGCCCCGGGCCAGGGGGAGGGGGACGACCTCGCCAAAGGTCTTCAGCACCAAGGCGCGCACCGGGTGATGCAGCTGCGGCCAGACGGCCTCTTGCAAGGCATAAAGCGCGGGGCCAGGCCCGGTCAGTTCATGTGGCGCGGTTCGGTTCATCGTCATCCCTTTGGCCCGACCTCTCACGGACGGGCCAAAGCGTCAATCCCATCAGGACTGGTGCGCTTCATCGGCCTCATAGGCCTCGATGATGCGGCCAACCAGCGGGTGGCGGACGACATCCTTGGAGGTGAAGTAGTTGAAGCTGACGCCCTTCACCCCCTTGAGGATCCGCTCGGCCTCGGCAAGGCCCGAGGTCGTGCCGCGCGGCAGGTCGACCTGGGTGCGGTCGCCGGTGATCACCATGCGGCTGCCCTCGCCGAGGCGGGTCAGGAACATCTTCATCTGCATCGAGGTCGCATTCTGCGCCTCGTCCAGCACGATGAAGGCATTCGAAAGCGTCCGGCCCCGCATGAAGGCCAGCGGCGCGATCTCGATCCGCTTTTCCTCCAAGAGCTTTTGCACCTGCTTGGCCGGAAGGAAGTCGTTCAGCGCATCGTAAAGCGGCTGCATATAGGGATCGACCTTCTCCTTCATGTCGCCGGGCAGGAAGCCCAGCCTTTCGCCCGCCTCGACGGCGGGACGGGAGAGGATGATCTTTTCGACCGCGCCCGAGATGAACATGGTCACGCCCACGGCCACGGCCAGATAGGTCTTGCCGGTGCCCGCAGGCCCGATGCCGAAGCCCATCTCATTGGCGAAGAGGTTGGCGACATAGGCCTTTTGCGCCTCGGTCCGGGGCTCGACGCCCTTCCTGCGGGTGCGCAGTTCGATCCCGCCAGAGAAGAGCTCGATCTGCTCCTCGCGCGGGGCGGCCTGGCCCATGCGGATCGTGCCGTCGATGTCACCGGCCGAGATATGCTTGCCCGCCTCGAGCTTGGCGTAAAGCCCGCGCAGGACGGCTGCGGCCTGTTCGCGGCAGGCCTTGTCGCCCACCACCGCCAGCCTGTTCCCCCGTCGCAGCACGTGAACCCCGGTCTGATGCTCGATCTGGGCCAGGTTGCGGTCATATTCGCCGCAAAGCTCGATCAACAGGCGGTTATCCGGAAACTCAAGGACGGTTTCGACGATGTCTTCCGGACGGGTCGGGGGGGTCAGCGCGCTGATGCCCAAAGGGCTCTCCTTCTGGTCTAGATACAGTCGCAGGCGGCTTCGATACCTCTAAGTCTGGGGCTGGCGCGGGATTCTGTCCAGTCCAAATCCTTCTCAGCCCCATTCAGTCAGCAAAGCGTGAAGATAAGGTGACATTTTGCGCAAATGAAAAGGGCCGCGCGAAAGCGCGGCCCTTGAAGGCAAGCCTGGCAGGTTCAGCGCGAGGGAACCCAGTCGTTGAAGATGCCGTTTTGCTGACGGTATTCGCCGACCACGGTGCCCGGCGGGTAAAGCCCGTTGCAGACCGGCAGGCCGGTCTTGGGGTCATAGCGGCGGCCGGTATAGCCTTCGACGCCGTCATCCATCAGCCAGCCCTGGCAGCCGTCGGGATCATAGGCGATGGCGGCATGACCATCGGTCAGCGGGTTGCGGTCGCGGCCGCTGTCGGCATTGGTCGCGATCACCGTGTTGGGGCCAGCCTGGTAGGGCACGAGCCCGCCTTCGACGCAGCCCGCCAGGGACAGGGCCATCAGGGCGAAAAGAGAAGCGCGCATCAATTCGAGGTCCCCCAGGTATAGCAAACCACTTCGACGCGGCGGTTCTTCTGCATGCCGGCGGCCGAGCCATTGTCGGCGATGGGCTGCCGCTCGCCAAAGCCGATCTGGCGTTCGACGACGGCGCCGACCGAGCGGGCGACATCGCCCACGGCCTTGGCGCGGCGGTCCGAGAGGTTCATGTTGTATTCATCCGAGGCGCGGCTGTCGGTATGGCCATAGATGGCGTAACCAAAGGCCCCGGCGTTCTGGAAGAACGAGGTCAGGCGGCGGCGGCCATCGGCGGTCAGCGTCGCGCTGTCGGTGGCAAAGAGCGTGTCGGTGTTCTCGGTGAAGCAGGTGTTCTTCGCCAGGCAGACCGGCTTGCCGGTCTTGGGATCGACACGGTCGAGCATATAGCCCTCGAGACCGCCATCCGCCCACCAGTGCTGGCACCCGTCGTCATCGACCCAGATGCCCCAGTTGATCTTGCCCGCCACCTGCGGCGCCACCGTGGGCGCCACCGACTGGGCCATGCTCATCGTCGCGGCGAACAGACCAGCCATCAGGGCCCCCACCCCGACCGTCCGTTTGGCTGCGCTGGAAATACGTTCCACGGCCTAGCTCTCCTCGTTCATACCAATCGCACATGCCCCCGCATGGCCTAGAAATGGCCCGGGGCGGGGCCAAAGTAAAGCAAAATCTGGGCTAAGTGATTGATTTTAAAGGGTAATTGTTGCCGTTGCGGAACCAGCGGGGGGAATGGTTAATCATTGGCGCGGGGATGGAAACATCCCGCCACAATTCCGCCATGATTGGACAGCGCCCGAAAGGCGGTCCAACCAGGAAAAAAAGGAGAGAGAATCAGCGGGTGATGGGCTCGGCGGCCAGGGAATTGGTCGAGGCGGCGGTGACTTTCACCCGCACGAGGTCGCCAACCTGGCCCGTCGGATCGGTGACATGGACGGCCATCAGGTGCTCGGACTTGCCGACCATCTGGCCCGGCAGACGGCCTGCCTTTTCATAGAGCACCGTCGTCTCGCGCCCGACCATGGCATTCTGCGCCGCACGCTGCTGCTGGGTGATCAGCGCCTGAAGCTCCAGGAGCCTGGCATCGGCGACCTCATCAGGCAGGGTGGGCTTTTCGGCCGCAGGCGTGCCGGGGCGGGCGGAGTATTTGAAGGAATAGGCCATGCCATAGCCCACCGTCTCGATCAGCCGCATCGTGGCACGGAAGTCCTCGTCGGTTTCGCCCGGGAAGCCCACGATGAAATCCGAGGTCAAAAGGATATCGGGCCGCGCCGCGCGGATGCGGTCGATGAGGCGGAGGTAATCCTCCGCCGTATGCTTGCGGTTCATCGCCTTGAGGATGCGGTCGCTGCCCGATTGCACCGGCAGATGCAGATAGGGCATCAGCTTGGGCTGGTCGCGATGGGCGGCGATCAGGTCCTCGGCCATGTCATTGGGGTGCGAGGTCGTATAGCGCAGCCGCTCCAGCCCGTCGATCTGGGCCAGCGCCTCGATCAGGTGGCCGAGGCCCAGGCCGTCATCGTGCCAGGCATTGACGTTCTGCCCCAGCAGAGAGATCTCTCGCACCCCCATGGCCACCAGCTCGCGCGCCTCGGAGAGGATGCGGTCCCGCGGGCGCGAGACTTCGGCGCCACGGGTATAGGGGACGACGCAGAAGGCGCAGAACTTGTCGCAGCCCTCTTGCACGGTCAGGAAGGCGGCGGGGCCGCGCTTGGCGCGCCGCGCGGGGAGGAGGTCGAACTTGTCCTCGACGGGGAAGTCGGTCTCGACGGCATGGCGGGGGCCGCGCACCATCTCGGGCAGGCGGTGATAGGCCTGCGAGCCCACGACGAGGTCGACCATGGGCATCCGCCGCAGGATCTCGTCGCCCTCGGCCTGGGCCACGCAGCCCGCGACGCCGATCTTGAGGTCGGGCTTGGCCGTCTTCAAGGGCCGCAGGCGGCCGAGGTCGGAGTAAAGCTTCTCGCCGGCCTTTTCGCGGATATGGCAGGTGTTCAGCAGGACGAGGTCGGCGTCCTCGGCACTTTCCGTGAGGCTATAGCCCTCGGGCGCCATGGCTTCCGCCATGCGCTCGCTGTCATAGACATTCATCTGACAGCCATAGGTCTTGATGAAGAGCTTCTTCGGTTCGGTCATGATCGGGCCCCCAAGGCTTGCGCCTTTAGGCCAAAGCCGGGCTCTTGTCCACGGGTGGGCTTAGCGGCGCCAGGTGAGGTAATGCGGCGTGCGGTCTTCGCGCAGGGCCTTCTGCTCGTAGCGGGTGGAGAACCAGTCCTCCCAGGGCGCGTCGGTGTCGGCGGTCAGTGTAAAGCCTGCGAGGGGGATCTCTTCGCGGGCCTGGCGGATATAGTCGGGGATGTCAGAGGCCACGCGGAACTCGGCCCCTGGCGCGCAGAGGCGGGCGAGAGGGATCAGGTATTCCTGGGTCACGAAGCGGCGGCGGTGGTGGCGCGCCTTGGGCCAGGGGTCGGGGTAGTTCAGGAAGACCTTGGTCAGCGAGCCCTCGGGCAGGACCTCGAAGAGGTCGCGGACGTCGCCGGGATGGAGGCGCAGGTTGGTGACGTTTTGCGCCCGGACCTTGCCCAAGAGCATGGCGATGCCGTTGACGAAGGGCTCGGCGCCGAGGAGGGCCACGCTAGGGTTCTGGGCGGCCTGGTGGATCAGGTGCTCGCCGCCGCCGAAGCCGACTTCCAGCCAGAGGGGCCTTTGGGCGCGCCAGGGTTCAAGGGGGACCAGGGCGCGGCTCGGGTTCTCGTCCCTTGTGACGCCGTGCAGGGTCAGGGGACCGAGGTCCTCTTCCAGGTAGGATTTCTGGCTGGCCCGCAGGGTCTTGCCCTTGATGCGGCCATAGAAGTTGCGGCGGGGAGAGGTCGGGGCTTCTTCGGTCATGGGCTGGGCGGGTAGGGGGAGAGGGGGGCGGAGTCAAGGGCTCTTGCGGGCGGGATGGGGGCGGGCGGCGGGGGCATCGAGCCCCCTTCGCCCGCTGCTGCCGCGGGCTTGCACGCGTGCAAGGCGCGCAAGTGGCTGATGTTGCGTAGGTTTTTCCGTGGTGTTCAGCTTTTGTTAACCAAGCCCGGCCTCCAGGCGCCCGGTGTCGCCCCGGCCAGCCCTTGACCTGGCTTGGCCTCGACCCGACCCGCATCGCCTCTGCGGCCTTGGGCGCGCTTGGCCTCGACCCGGCCGGACTTGATGCGGAGCGGCCTCGGCCCGCTTCAGCCCCTGCCGCGATAGGGGGCGACGCCCTGGTCGGGGATCCAGGCTCCGGCGGGGGGCGCCCCGGTCTGCCAGAAGACATCGATCGGGATGCCGCCGCGCGGATACCAATAGGCGCCGATGCGCAGCCATTCGGGCTCGAGCAGGGTCACCAAGCGTTGCGCGATGTCCAGGGTGCAATCCTCGTGGAAGGCGCCGTGGTTGCGGTAGCTGTGCAGGTAGAGCTTGAGGCTCTTGCTTTCGACCAGCCAGGCGCGGGGGATATAGTCGATGACGATATGGGCGAAGTCGGGCTGGCCGGTCATCGGGCAGAGCGAGGTGAACTCGGGCGCGGTGAAGCGGACGGCGGAGAGCTTGCCTTCGTGGCCGAAGGGGACGCGTTCCAGGATGGCGGTCTCGGGCGAGGCGGGCAGCTCGGTCTTGGCGCCCAGTTGGGTCAGGGAGGAGACATCGGTCATCTGGGGCTCCGGTGTGGGGTGGGGGGCTTGCGGAGATGGGAAAGGCCGGTGACCGGGGTCTTTGTCCTGCGGCAGCAGCGGCACGAGGGGGCTCGATGCCCCCGAGGGGCACTTCCCGGAGACCGGGAGATCACGGCGGGAAAGCGGGAGGGCGGCAAGGGGGGCAACCTCCCCCGAGGGGCGGCTGGTGGGGGGGCGGCTGGCGGAGGCATCGAGCCTCCGCCAGCCGCTGCTGTCGCGGGATCAGACGGCTTTCTTCAGCGCTTCGACCAGGTCGGTGCGCTCCCAGGAGAAACCGCCGTCCTCGGTCGCGGCGCGGCCGAAGTGACCATAGGCCGAGGTGCGGGCATAGATCGGGCGGTTCAGGCCCAGATGGGTGCGGATGCCGCGCGGGGTCAGGTCCATGCACTGGGCCACGGCGCGTTCGATGGCGGCTTCATCCACCTGGCCCGTGCCATGGGTGTCGACATAGATCGACAGGGGCTTGGCCACGCCGATGGCATAGGACACTTGCAGCGTGCAGCGATCCGCCAGGCCTGCGGCCACGACGTTCTTGGCCAGGTAGCGCGCGGCGTAAGCGGCCGAGCGGTCGACCTTGGTCGGGTCCTTGCCCGAGAAGGCCCCGCCGCCATGGGGTGCCGCCCCGCCATAGGTGTCCACGATGATCTTGCGGCCCGTGAGCCCCGCATCGCCATCCGGGCCGCCGATCACGAAGGTCCCGGTCGGGTTGACCCACCATTCGGTCTTGGAGGTGATCCAGCCCTCGGGCAGGATCTCGCGGATATAGGGTTCCACGATGGCGCGGATCGCATTCGAATCCTGCCCCACATCGGCATGCTGGTGCGACAGGACGATCGAGGTCACCTCGACCGGCTTGCCGTCCTCGTAGCGCAGCGAGAGCTGGCTTTTCGCATCCGGGCGCAGCGTGGGCTCGGCGCCCGACTTCCGGGCCTCGGCCAGGCGGCGGAGGATCGCGTGGGAATACTGGATCGGCGCGGGCATGAGCTCCGGCGTCTCGCGGCAGGCATAGCCGAACATGATGCCCTGGTCGCCTGCGCCGTCGCGGTCCACGCCTTGGGCGATATGGGCGGACTGCTGGTGCAGGTAGTTCTGCACTTGCAGGGTGTTCCAGTGGAACTCGTCCTGTTCATAGCCGATGTCTTTCACGCAGGCCCGGACGATGGCGTCCACATTGCCCATCATCTCGGCCAGTTTCGCGGGGTCGGAGAGACCCACTTCACCGCCCACGACCACGCGGCCCGTGGTGGCAAAGGTCTCGCAGGCCACGCGGGCATTGGGTTCGATGGCAAGGAAGGCATCGAGCACCGCGTCGGATACGCGGTCGCAGAGTTTGTCCGGATGCCCCTCGGACACCGATTCCGAGGTGAAGACGTAGGATTTACGCGCCATTGGGAAATGCTCCATTGGGATTGACCGTCACGCCAGGAAGCCGTTGTGACGGAATGCGACACTCGCGCTACGGTTAATAGCCCCACGCGTCAAGCCATGCGACGCCTTTTCGCCAAGATGGCAAACAGAACGCTACCTGCCAGCAACAGGAGGAAGGGCGCCTCGCCCCAGCGCGCATAGGGCGGTGCGGGCAGGCTGCCGGGCAGGCTTGCGTCCAGGTGGCCCTCGGGGCCGAAGGGCAGGCTGGCCACGACGCGGCCCCGGGCATCGCTGACCAGGGTGACGCCGGTATTGCCGACGCGGACCAGGGGCAGGCCCTGTTCGATGGCGCGCAGCCGCGCCTGGTCCTCGTGCTGGAAGGGGCCCGAGAAAGTGCCGAACCAGCCGTCATTGGTGATCTGCAAGAGCCAGTCGGGGCGGGTCTCTGTGCGCAGGTCCTGGGGGAAGACCGCCTCGTAGCAGATCAGCGGCAGGACGCGGCCCAGGCGCCCGAGGTCCAGGACCTGCGGCCCGGGGCCTGCCGAATAGGCGGCGCCGACCTGGGCCGCAAAGGCCCGGAGGCCGAAGAGGTCATAGGCGAGGTCTCCGAAAGGGATATACTCGCCGAAGGGGACCAGGTGGTGCTTGTCATAGGCCGCGATGAGCTGGCCGCCCGGGGCCCAGACGGCCAGGGAGTTCCAGCCGCGCAGGGTCTCTGCCGTCCGCTCGACCCTTTGGAGGCCGGTGGCGACCATGGCTCCGCCTGCGGCCTCGGTGATCTGGCGCGGCAGGTCAGGGGCATTCTCGACCATGTAGGGCAGGGCGGTTTCGGGCCAGATGACCAGGTCGGGCTTGCCCAGGGGACCGGGGGGGGCGGCGGTGGCGGCCATGAGGCGGTCGAAGAAGATGGCGGCCTGGTCCGGATCCCATTTCAGCGATTGCGCGGCTGCGGGCTGGACGAGGCGGAGCGTGACGGGGCGGTCGGGCGGCAGGGGCTGCGAGAGGGTCCATTGCCCCCAGCTCCAGGCCGCCGCGAGGACGGCCAGGGCCAGGAAGCGCCCGCGCGGATGGGTTGCAAGGCCCGCGATGGCCAGGACCAGCAGGGTCAGGCCGAAGGGACCCACGAGCGCGCTGACCTGGGCCAGCGGCGTGTCGATCCAGACATGGCCTGGCAGGGCCCAGGGGAAGCCGGTGAGCACATGGCCGCGCGCGAGCTCTGTGGCCGAGAGGCCCGCGACCATGCCGGGGAGCCCGAGCCGGGCGCCGAGGCCGAGGCCCGCGCTCCAGAAGAGCGCGAGGCCAGAGGCCATCAGGACCAGGGCGAAGGGGGCCATCCAGCCATAGGTCTCGGGTTCCACCAGGAAGGGCTGGACGATCCAGTTCAGGGTGGAGGCGAACCAGCCGATCCCCAGGGCCCAGCCGAGCCAGAAGGGGGACTTCGGCAGCAGGCGGAAGGCCAGGGCCAGGGCCGCAAGGGTCAGGGGCCAGAGGTGGAAGGGCGCAAGGCCAAGCCCCGCCACGGCGCCAAGGGCCAGGGTGGCGCCGAAGGGTCTCCAGCCGGGGAAGGAATGGGGGAGGCGGAGGAAGCGCATGGGGCGGCCTTCGGGGCGGAGTCTGGGCCTTTGGGGGTAAGGGGGGGCGGGCGCTTTGGCAAGGGGCAGGGAATCACGAGGCGGCAGGCTGCGTGAGATCACGCATCATCGGCGGGGAACCCGGGGTATCCCCCGGGTTACGGGGTGGGGCTGAAACGTCTGGCGCTGGCGGGGCGGGAGACCCGGGGTGTACCCCGGGCTACGCGGCGGAGGCCGAGCGCTGCCCCCGGCGAGTGGGGAGCCCGCGTCACATTCTCCCCGCCGCGCCCCGGGCCTGAGCCCTGGGGCCTCGACGGTTTGGGGGATGGGTGGGGTGCGTGATCTCACGCACCATCCGGGCACGCGGTGCGTGAGATCACGCAGCCTACCCCGGGACCACGCGGCAGGAGACCAAGTAAAAAGCCTTGTCCAGTTTCGCTATGAACAGGGCTCTTGCCAGCTTGGGGCTGACGAAGAAGCCACTGGCCAACTTCACATCCCCCCAAAGGTCTGCCCCTGCAATGCCGCAGCGGTAACAGCGACATCATCTGGCTGAATCAAAAGAGACGGCGAGAACCTGTCCTGCGGGGAGTGTTCCAGCCCTTTGCTTTCCGCAAGATTCAGTGCCGACTTCTTTTCCCCGAAATTCAGAGCCCAAAATGGCCCTGGGATGGGAGTTTGACCGTCGCTTCGAAACAGCTCCAGAGGATAGAGACCGCCTTGCCCCAAGTCATGATCTCTCAGGACTTGGGCAGCCTTTTCCGTGACACAGAGGAAGCCATTCACCATGAACAGGGCAGGAAGGCTGCGAACAGGACGGCCTCGGTCTTCTATTGCTCTTTGAGGCAAGAGGTCCGGCGTCAGCATCTGACCACAAAGGTGAGCCAAAGCGTTCTGCGACCGCTGTGATGAAGGCACCACGCGATCTTCCATCTGGCAGCCGGACGTAATTTGCACCTCTTGCAGAGCAACGCTCAAGTAAACCGTGTCGGACAAGCTCTGGCCTCGTTCTTCCAAAATGCGGTGGGTGCAATGGTGCCGAGTGCAGTTTCAACGCGTCGGGGTCCAGGGGGTCAAGCCCGGGACGGCGGGGAGCGGGAGAGGCGGTGTCGCCCGCCTTGGCCCGGGTGGGGGCGCCGCTTCCACCCTCCCGTGGCAACCTGGGCGGAGGGGGCGTGGTTGGGGGAGCCTCGGGGGCCCCCGACGGACACCGCTTGGCCCCAAGTTTCAAGGCGTCGAGGTCCAGGGGCTCAAGCCCGGGACGGCGGGGAGCGGGGGGAGGCGGAAGGCCCTGGCGCGGTCAGGGTGCGGTCAGGGTCAAGCGGGCTGGGTCGGGGGCAATTCCCTTGACACCAAGTTCAGGGCGGCATCGAATTGGCGGAAGGCGGCTTGTCTAGGTCGGAGACCTGGTGCCTTATCCGGAGGGTCAGGGAAATGGTCAGGCGATGGGGGATCGGCCTTGCGCTCCTTGTCCTCGCGTTTCTCGGCAATGGGTGGTGGGTCATCTCACATGATGCCGCCGAAGCGCTGGATATCGCCTGGCTCGCCCGGACCTGTCCGGGCCTGACAGGGACCGAGCGGCAGGACTTGGCCCGGGATGTCGAACTGGACAGGTTCCTCTGGGACACGGAATACATCTTCGACGGGCGGGACGGGGCCTTTGTCCATGCCGTGAGGGGCGGGCATACCAAGGCCTTGTGCCTGGCCGGGGTCGGCTGCCTTTTGCCTCCCCAGGGGCTTGAGGGCTGTGGCTGATCCCTCGGGGCCGGGGGGCTGCCGTGGAAGGAAAGGCCGCGCGGGGCGCAGCATCAGCCTGGGGCTGCGACCACAGCAGATCATGACGGGCCGACCTCTCCCCCCTCCGTGGCAACGCGGGCGGAGGGGGCGTGGTTGGGGGAGCCTCGGGGGCCCCCGACGGACGCATCCTCCGGTGACAGCATCCTCCGGGGACAGCCGCTTCAGGCCACAGCCGCCTCGGGCGATGGCCGCCTCAGGCGGCGGTGTCGGCCTTGGGCGCCTCGGCCTCGGGCGCCATGATCGCACCCGGGAGCCGCACGCGGATGCGCTTGATGCGGCGGGGGTCGGCGTCGATGACCTCGAACTCGGCGCCCGACTCGTGGGGCACGATCTCGCCCCGCGCGGGCATGCGGCCGGTGCGCAGCATCACGAGGCCCCCCAGGGTGTCGATGTCCTGGTCATCCTCCAGCGTGCGCAGGGTCAGACCCAAAGCCGGTTCGAACTCGTCCAGGGGCGCCGTGGCCTGGGCCAGGAAGACGCCGGGCTTTTCCTCTTTCCAGAGGCTGCCCTCGTCTTCGTCATGCTCGTCCTCGATCTCGCCGATCACGGTCTCGATCAGGTCCTCGATGGTCACGAGGCCATCGACCCCGCCATATTCGTCGATCACCAGCGCCATATGGACCCGCTCGCGCTGCATCTTCTGCAAGAGGACCCCAACCGGCATCGAGGGCGGCGCATAGAGGATCGGCCGCAACAGTTTCTTCAAGGAAAACCGCCCGCCCGCGCCGAAGCCGTGCTGAAGCGCCAGGTCCTTCAAGAGCACCAGGCCCTGGGGGCTGTCCAGGTTGCCCTTGTAGACCACGATCCGCGAAAACCCGTGTTCCTTGAAGGCGGCGACCAGGTCCTCTTTCGAGATATCCAGCGCCACGGCCACGATATCGACCTTGGGGATGGCCACGTCGTCCACCCGCAGCTTGCGCAGGTTCGACATGCCATGGGTCGCCACGACCTGGATGGCGGGAAGGGCCGGAAGCGCGTTCTTCTGGGCGGGCGAGCGCCGGAAGAGGCGCTGCAGCAGCCCGCGTCGCAAGGGAGGTTCGTCCGTCGTGCCCGGCGCGGAAGGGGCCGGTCCTTCGATGCTACTGCCCATGGCGGTCGCGGAAATCCTTTGAAAACCCGTCATCGGGCAGGGGCATTATGCGGCAGGAGCGCCCCATGTTGCAAGGGGCCCGGGCTCAATAGGGGTCCGGCAGGCCGAGACGGGCGAGGATTCGAACCTCCAGCGCCTCCATCCGCGTCGCATCGCCGTCGCGGACATGGTCATAGCCCAGGCAATGCAAAAGCCCATGGGTCACAAGATGGGTGACGTGATCGGCCAGGGGCTTGGCGGCTTCGAGCGCCTCGCGCGCGCAGGTGTCATAGGACAGGGCGATGTCGCCGAGCGATTCGGGGTCATCGGCCGGGCCGATCTCCGGCGCCTCGGGGGCTTCGCCATCGGCATCGGCGGCCAGGTCCCAGGCGGGCCAGGAGAGCACGTTGGTGGGCTTGGCCTTGCCGCGGAATTCCTCGTTCAAGGTGGCGATGCGCGCATCGTCGCAGCCCATGACCGAGAGGGTCAGCCCGGTCTCGGGCAGGCCCAGTTCGGCCAGGCTGGCCTGCACCGCCCGCAGCGCCAGAGGTTCAAGCCCCAGGGTCTCCCAGCGGGCATCCTCGATGACGCATTCGACCAGTGCTTCCATGGGTGGCTCCTCCTCAGGATAGGCTTGCATAAGGCCATGCGGGGGCGGCGCCAATCCACGCTTGCGCAAGGGTGGATTGCGGGGGGCGCATGGCTGAACCCCGGGGGGCTTCGCGCCCCCCGGACCCCCCGCGGGATATTTGTGAAAAGATGAAAGGGCTTGGGTCAGGCGCGGTTCGGAGAAGCCTGTTCTCCGGCCAGGGCCTCGGCCCCATGGCCCGTTTCGGCCTCGGCAAAGCTGCGGCGGTTGGCCTCGATGCAGGTCTGATGGTCGAGGGCCCATTTGGCCAGCGCCATGACCGGCTCCTGGAAGGTGCGGCCCAGGTCGGTGAGTTCGTATTCGACGCGGGGCGGGATCGTGGCGAAGTGGCGCCGCGCGATCAGCCCGTCGCGTTCCAGGTCGCGCAGGCTTTCGGACAGCATGCGCTGCGAGATGCCCAGCTCGCGCTTGAGCTCGTTGAAGCGCATGGTCCCGCGCGAGAGCGCATAGACGATCTGCACCGACCAGCGGTCGCCGACACGGGTCAGGACCTCGTTCATCACGCGGCAGTTCTGGTGGCGCTGATCAGGGCAATCGGGGTGATCCATGGTGATCTCATTATGAGGGGGCTTGCATTCGCCGTCCAGTTACTTATGTATACCGGTATGAAATTGACACCAGGTTGCAAAAAGAAACCTGGTTCCTGAAAGGAACGACCATGCTGGACCAAGCCAAGACCTCGCCGCTGCTGGACAAGCTGCAATGGCGCTATGCGACCAAGAAATATGACGCCGCCAAGGTGGTGGCGGAGGAAAAGATCGAGGCGATCCTCGAGGCCATCCGCCTGGCGCCGACCTCCTCGGGCCTGCAGCCTTTCCAGGTGCTGGTCGTGACGAACAAGGAAATCCGCGCCAAGATCCAGCCGGTGGCCTTTGGTCAGGCGCAAGTGGTGGACGCGAGCCATCTGCTGGTCTTCGCGGCCTGGGACAATTACACCGACGCCCGCATCGACGCGGTGGTGGACCGCACGGCTTCGGAGCGTGGTGCCCCGCGTGAGGCGGTTGCCGAGTACTACGACATGCTCAAGGGCATGTATCTGCCGCGTGAAGCCGAGGTGAACCATCAGCATGCCGCCCGCCAGGCCTATATCGCGCTGGGCGTGGCGCTGACCGCCGCCGCCTTCGAAGAAGTCGATGCGACCCCGATGGAGGGCTTCGACCCCGCCGCCGTGGACGAAATCCTGGGGCTCAAGGCCCATGGCCTGCGTTCGGTCGTGCTGATGCCGGTGGGCTACCGCGCCTCGGAGGGCGACTGGCTGAACGGGCTGAAGAAGGTCCGGAAGGCGCGCGAAGACCTGATCGTCGAAGTCAAGTAAGCGACGTCAAGACTCTGGGGGGCGGCCTGCGGGTCGCCCCTTTCCTATCGCACCAGCGGGAAGACCGCCCGGATGCGCGGGTCGCGCAGGATCAGGCCGACCCACATCAGGATGCCGAGGTAGACCGAAAACAGCGTATGGCTGTAAAGCGGGGCCTGGCCCTGGAGGTTGGTCGCCATGGCGCCACCCAGGATCGCCATCATCAGCGCGGCACCCAGGACCCCGGTGGCCGGGATCAGGTAAAGCACCGTCGCGATCAGCTCCAGCACGCCGATCAGCAGAAGTGGCGCATTCTCCCAGCCCAAGGCCACCAGCGACTCATCGGCCACCGCCATGCCCGAAAGCTTGGGTGCCACCGAGGCCCCCAGCATGAAGAGCCCGAAAAGCCCCGAAAGGGCCCAACCGAGTTTCTGCATCATGATTCCCCCATTAGTTTGATATCAAGCTAAGTGTTTCAAGGGCGTGCGGTCAAGGGACCGGTGCGCTGAAGCGCACCCTGCGGCGCGGCAGGCGACCGATTTCCACCTTCCCTGGCAAGGCGGGCGGAGGGGGCTCGATGCCCCCGACGGCCGCCCCTTGGGGCGGAATCCGCCTTGCTTTGTTGGGGAAATGGCGATAGCAGGCCCCCAGCGGCAGGGCAGGGGGATTCCCTTGGCCCTTTTCGTGTTTGTGCCGCTGACGATCCGAAGACCGGTGGAGACAACCGCCAGGCCCGCAATATGTTGAAAGGACTAACGCCGCATGTGCGCTAAAGCTACTATGGAAGACTTCGAAGCCCTCTTGAAGGAAAGCTTCGAGATTGACACCCCCGAAGAGGGCACGGTTGTCAAAGGCCGGGTCATCGCGATCGAAGCGGGCCAGGCCATCATCGATGTCGGCTACAAGATGGAAGGCCGCATCGATCTGAAAGAATTCGCAAATCCCGGCGAAGCCACGCCTTCGATCAAGGTGGGCGATGAAGTCGAGGTCTATCTCGACCGCGTCGAGAATGCCAAGGGCGAAGCCCAAATCTCGCGCGAGAAGGCTCGCCGCGAAGAAGCCTGGGACCGCCTGGAAAAGGCCTATGCCTCCGAGACCCGCGTCGACGGCGCGATCTTCGGCCGCGTCAAGGGCGGCTTCACGGTCGACCTGGGCGGCGCTGTTGCCTTCCTTCCCGGCAGCCAAGTCGATGTCCGCCCGGTGCGTGACGCTGGCCCGCTGATGGGCATGAAGCAGCCCTTCCAGATCCTGAAGATGGACCGTCGTCGCGGCAACATCGTTGTCTCGCGCCGTGCGATCCTCGAAGAATCCCGTGCCGAGCAGCGCGCCGAAGTCATCGGCAACCTGCACGAAGGCCAGACTGTCGACGGCGTCGTCAAGAACATCACCGAATACGGTGCTTTCGTTGACCTCGGCGGCGTCGATGGCCTGCTGCACGTGACCGACATGGCTTGGCGTCGCGTCAACCACCCGTCGGAGATCCTGGCGATCGGCGAGACCGTGAAGGTCCAGGTCATCAAGATCAACAAGGAGACGCACCGCATCTCCCTGGGCATGAAGCAGCTCCAGTCCGATCCGTGGGATGCCGTCGAAAAGGCCTATCCGCTGGGTTCGGTCCACAAGGGCCGCGTCACCAACATCACCGATTACGGCGCCTTCGTGGAGCTGGAAGCCGGTGTCGAGGGCCTGGTTCACGTCTCGGAAATGTCCTGGACCAAGAAGAACGTGCACCCCGGCAAGATCGTTTCGACCTCTCAGGAAGTCGAAGTCATGGTGCTGGAGATCGACTCGTCCAAGCGTCGCGTCTCGCTCGGCCTCAAGCAGACCCAGCGCAATCCGTGGGAAGTCTTCGTCGAAACCCATCCCGTGGGCTCCGCCATCGAAGGCGAAGTCAAGAACATCACCGAATTCGGTCTGTTCGTGGGTCTGGATGGCGACATCGACGGCATGGTTCACCTCTCCGACCTGTCCTGGGACAAGCGCGGCGAAGAGGCCATCCAGGAATACCGCAAGGGTGACATGGTCAAGGCCGTCGTCACCGAAGTGGACGTCGAGAAGGAGCGCATCTCGCTCTCCGTCAAGGCCCTGGGCGATGACACCTTCACCGATGCCGTGGGCGATGTGAAGCGCGGCTCGATCATCACGGTTGCCGTCTCGGCCATCGAAGAGGGCGGCATCGAGGTGGAATACAACGGCGCCAAGTCGTTCATCCGCCGCTCGGACCTGGCCCGCGA
The DNA here is from genome assembly GCF_009925085.1 of Stagnihabitans tardus. Taxonomy (GTDB): domain Bacteria; phylum Pseudomonadota; class Alphaproteobacteria; order Rhodobacterales; family Rhodobacteraceae; genus Stagnihabitans; species Stagnihabitans tardus. The sequence goes on from NZ_JAABNR010000011.1 coordinate 88,266, forward strand.
CCGTGGCGATCAGCGCCCCGAGCGCTTCCAGGTCGGCGACAAGATCGACGTCCGCGTCACCGCGATCGACTCCAAGACCCGCAAGCTGGGCCTGTCGATCAAGGCGCGCGAGATCGCCGAAGAGAAGGAAGCCGTCGAACAGTATGGCTCGTCCGATTCGGGCGCCTCGCTGGGCGACATCCTCGGCGCGGCCCTGAAGGGCAAGAACTGATCCCATCCGGGATACAATCGGAAAGGCCCCGCCCTCAAAGCGGGGCCTTTTCATTCGGGCGGTGGCTTTCCGTTCAAAACCGTTTGTCAGCGGTAAATTCTTCGCTACAGTCCGAGCCGACGACAACAACGATGGCGCTATCATGGCCGGCAACAAGGCCAGGGCGACCGCGACGGGGGGTAATTGATGATCCGTTCGGAGCTGATCCAGAAGATCGCTGACGAAAATCCGCATTTGACGCAGAAGCACGTCGAAAAGATCGTGAACACCGTCTTTGACGAGATCATCGAGGCTTTGGCGCAAGGCAACCGCGTCGAGCTGCGCGGCTTTGGCGCCTTCTCGGTCAAGGCGCGGGATGCGCGGGTGGGCCGCAATCCCCGCACCGGTGAGGCCGTGCAGGTCGAGGACAAGAAGGTTCCCTTCTTCAAGACCGGCAAGCTTCTGCGCGACCGTCTGAACGGCAAAGCCTGAGCTTGACCTCCGCGCCGGGGCGGGGATAGTGGCGGCAGGGGGTGTCCCATGCGGCTGTTTCGCTATTTGATCCTGGGGCTTCTGCTCCTTGCTTTCCTCACCGTGGCCCTGGCCAATCGCGGTCCCGTGGGCGTGAGCCTTCTGCCCGAGGACCTGGCCATGCTGATCGGCTGGCAGGCGCGGGCCGAGGTGCCCTTGTTCGTCGTCCTGGGCTTTGGTGCGGTGATGGGCGTGGTGATCGGCTTCGTCTGGGAATGGCTGCGCGAGCACAAGCACCGCAAGGTGGCCCGGGTGCAGACCAAGGCGGTCTCGAAGCTGGAGCGCGAGTTGGCGGCGATGAAGGACCAGACCTCCTTGCCGCAGGATGACGTCCTGGCCCTGTTGCAAAAGCCGCGCAAATGATCCGCGTCAAGATTTGCGGGCTGAAGACGCTGGCCGATGTGCAGGCTGTCGCGGCGGCGGGCGCGGCCTATGCCGGGTTCAACTTCTTCCCGAAGTCGCCGCGCTACGTGACGCCCGCGCAGGCGCGGGAGCTGGCGCTGGAGGCCCCGGTGGGGCTCGCCAAGGTCGCCCTGGTGGTGGATGCAACGGACGACCTTCTGGATACCCTGGTCGAGACCGTGCCGCTGGACATGCTGCAACTCCATGGCCACGAGAGCCCGGAGCGCGTGGCCGAGGTGCGGGCGCGCTATGGATTGCCGGTGATGAAGGTGCTGGGCGTGGCGGGGGAAGAGGATCTTGCGCAGATCCTCGATCATTCCGTCGTGGCCGATCAGCTTCTGATCGACGCCAAGGCGCCGAAGGGGGCGGTCCTGCCGGGCGGCAACGGGGTCAGTTTCGACTGGCGCCTGATTGCCGGACGCCGCTGGCTTCGCCCCTGGATGCTGGCGGGGGGGCTGACGCCGGACAATGTGGCCGAGGCGATCCGGTTGACCGGGGCCTCCCAGGTCGACGTGGCCTCGGGGGTGGAGAGCGCCCCGGGCCAGAAGGACGCCCTCCGCATCGCGGCCTTCGTGCGGGCGGCTGCGGAGGCGGCTCCGAAGCCCAAACCCGCTTTCGTGATGCCCTCTTAATCCGCCATCAGCACGGCCAGCATCGCATTGGCATCCGTGCCCTTGGCGGCGGCGACCTCGGACAGGGGCTGATCTGGCGCGGCGAAGACATAGCCCGCCGAGGTCAGCTTCGCCCGGGCCTCCTCGCCCGTCAGACCGATCAGCGGCGCCACGGCGTCGGCCGAATGGGTGAAAGCCTCGGTGGTGAAGGCAAAGGCGGGCGGGCCGGAGCGGGTCTCGGTTTCCGAGGACAGGAAGAAGGGGACGCAGGCCAGGAGGGACAGGCCCAGGGCCAGGGCCATGGGCGCGTGTTTGAAATAGGCCGTCATCGGGCGCCAGTTCTTCCAGATGTGGAAGGCGAAGGGCAGGATCAGCACGAGGGAGAGGATCTCGTGGATCTCGCGGAAGGCATTGGGCCCGATGTGGACGAAAAGCGCCACCCCGGTGATGAGCGAGATGAGGAAGAACCCGGTGATGAAGGGTGTGGCATAGCGGTTGAAGAAGCTGATCATGTCCCGACCTTGAAAACGCCCGGCCTCTGCGAGCCGGTCATCGGTTTCACGTCGGCCCCCCGCGTTTCCGTCGCTGCGGTTGCAAAAATGAGCGCCTGCGGCGCATTCCTTTGTCTCGCCTCTGGCCTGCGGCCAACCGGCTCGGCGATGCGCTCCGCGCGGGAGATATTTTGGCCAAGTTGAAAGACGCGCCCCTTTGCTTTCATACTGGCACAAATATCCCGGGGGGAGCGCAAGCGGGGGGCAGCGCCCCCCTTTCCTCGGCCTCCCCATGGCGCTAGGTATGGCTCAAAGCGCTAGGAGGGTGACATGGCCGAGGACGGGTTGAACAGCTTCATGACGGGGCCGGATGAGCAGGGCCGCTTCGGCATGTTCGGCGGGCGTTTCGTTTCCGAGACCCTGATGCCGCTGATCCTGGATCTGGAAGAGCGCTACAATTTCGCCAAGACCGATCCCAGCTTCTGGGCCGAGATGGAGGATCTCTGGAAGCATTACGTGGGCCGCCCCTCGCCCCTCTATTTCGCGCCGCGGCTGACCGAGCACCTCGGCGGCGCCAAGGTCTATATGAAGCGCGACGAGCTGAACCACACCGGCGCGCACAAGATCAACAACGTGCTGGGCCAGATCATCCTCGCCCGCCGCATGGGCAAGACGCGGATCATCGCCGAGACGGGGGCGGGGCAGCATGGGGTGGCGACCGCAACCGTCTGCGCCAAGTTCGGGCTGAAATGCGTGGTCTACATGGGCGCGCATGATGTGGAACGCCAGGCGCCGAACGTCTTCCGCATGCGGCTTCTGGGGGCCGAGGTCATTCCGGTCACCTCGGGTCGTGGCACGCTGAAGGATGCGATGAACGACGCGCTGCGGGATTGGGTGACCAATGTGCGCGACACCTTCTATTGCATCGGCACGGTGGCGGGGCCGCATCCCTATCCGGCCATGGTCCGCGACTTTCAGTCGATCATCGGCAAGGAGGTTCGCTGGCAATTGGCCGAGCAGGAGGGTGAGGGCCGCCTTCCCGATACGGTGGTCGCGGCCATCGGTGGGGGGTCGAATGCCATGGGGCTGTTCTTCCCCTTCCTCGACGATGCTTCGGTGAACATCATCGGCGTCGAGGCCGGCGGCAAGGGCGTGGACGACCGGATGCAGCATTGCGCCAGCCTGACCGGCGGGCGGCCGGGCGTCTTGCATGGCAACCGGACCTACCTTTTGCAGGACAATGACGGGCAGATCCTGGAGGGCTTCTCGATCTCGGCGGGCCTCGATTACCCGGGCATCGGGCCCGAGCATTCCTGGCTGCATGACATCGGCCGGGCGCAATATGTCTCGATCACCGACAAGGAGGCGCTGGAGGCCTTCCAGCTCTGCTGCCGCCTGGAGGGGATCATCCCGGCGCTGGAGCCGTCCCATGCCCTGGCCCATGTCATGAAAATTGCGCCGACTTTGCCGAAGGACCACATCATCGTCATGAACATGTGCGGGCGGGGCGACAAGGATATCTTCACCGTGGCCAAGCACTTGGGCGTCCAGGTCGCGGTCTGAGGCGGGTTTCGGGGCGCTTTAAACCATCGTTTATGAGGCGGGCCGTTCCAAATGGAGCGGCCCGCAAACGTTCGTGCCATAGTCTTGAGGCATATTGGGGGGCAGGTTTGTCCGGCGGGCCGATTCGCAAAGCGGGTCAGGTTCGACAGGCGAGCCAATCGAGAGGTGTAGTGGCATGACTGAGGTAAAGGTGAGCGGCCGGGCTTTGATGCTGGCTGTTTCGGTTCTGGCTCTGGCGGCCCTGGCCCCGGCCGTTCGGGCGCAGGACGTGTCCGCGGCTGACGGGCAGGACGCGGGCGAAACCCAGGCCTCCGAGACCGGAGGCGCGGTGACTGACGTCACGGAAGAGGCGTCGGGTGCTGAAGGAGCGGATGCTGCCGGGGGCGAGTCCGAGGTCGATGATCCGGTGAGCCAGGCGGATGAGGGGCAAGACCCCGGCGCCTCGGACGCGGGGACGGGCGAAGAAGATGGCGGCTTGGGTGAGGCCGGCGCTGGGGATGAGGGCTCCGACAACTCGGGCGGGGAACCGGTGGACGAGACGGGCTCCTGGACGGATTCGGGCGAATGGACCACCGATGTTCAGATCGATGTGGTCGATCCCCTGCCCTTCGAATGCCCCGACTGCGAAGTCTACATCGCCATCGAGTGGCTCCCGGTCGTGCCGGAACTGGTCGTCGACGAGACCTATGTCGAGGAAGAGGGCATCGGTGGTGAAGAGGTGATCGTCGACGAAGAAGTCATCGTTGACGAGGAGGTTACCGGTGGCGAAGAGGCCATTGGTGGCGAAGAGGCCATCGTCGAAGAAGAGGTCATCATCGACGAGGAAATCTTCGTCGACGAGGGCGACCTTGGCGAGGGCGGCGAGGACCTGGGCAACCCTGATCCCGAGACCGAAACCCCGATCGACCCGGGCACCGAGACCGATGGCGACCTGGGCGCCGCGCCCGGCGAAGACTGCGCCGATTGCGAGACCCTGATCACCATCGACCCGATCGAGCTTTACTACCCGCTGCCCGATGGGGAATGGAACTGGGTCGAATATGGCCTTCCGGATTGGGTCAAGCGGGGCGACCTCGTCGCGCTTCCTGCCGATGTCATGGACGGGCCGGTGATGACCATGACCGGTGCCGAGACGCTTGCCGACCTTGGCGCCGAGACGGCTGCCGTGGTGGAGCCCGTGGAGGCGCCGGTCGTGGCGCAAAACGCGGAAAGCTCGACCTCGGACCAGCCGGAGCTGCTCTGCACCGGGGTCGTGCCGGCCAAGGGCTGCCTGCCGTTGAACTGAGGTCGATCTGACCAAGCCCCGGGCCGGGCCCTGTCCGGCCCGGGGCCTTGCGCGCGACGCGGGGCCCCGCGTCACGACTGAGGAGCCTGCCATGACCCGACGCGGTCCGACCCTTGCCCTTGTTCTCTTTTGCCTCGCCGCGCCTGTCCATGCCCAGGGCAACCCGGTCGAGGAAGGCCTCGTCGCCAGCCTCCGCGCCCAGGGCTATGACGTGCTTGAGCACGGATATACCTGGCTGGGGCGGTTGCGCATCGTGGCGCAGAACGACACGTTGCGCCGCGAGCTGGTGGTCAATCCCGGCACCGGAGAGGTGCTGCGCGACTATGCCGAAAGGCTGGACCTGCCCAAGCCCGGCGGCACACCGTCGCAGAGCGTGGCCTCGGCGGGGGGGACGACGACGACCCGGACGACAGATGGCGGGACGGTGCCGGGCGTGGCGGCCAGCTCGGTCGCGACGGTGCCCGGGCTGACGGTCAGCGGGGCGGCCAGCGGCACCGTGGGGACCCTGGTGCTGGAGCCGGCCGTGGAGAGCCAGCCTTGATGCGACGGGAGGGCTTGGCATCGTGACCCGCGCCGGGGCCTATGTGCTTTTGCTGGTGGTTCAGACGCTCTGCGCGCTGTTCTTCGCCGCCGATATCCTCTTGTCGGTTGTCGGCATCTATCCCAAGCCGCTGTCCTGGACCACGCGCGAGCTGATGGAGATCGGCGCGCTGATCGGGCTTTTCCTGGGCCTGGCCTCGGGGTCGATGCTGGTCTGGCGCGGGTTTTCCGACCTCCGCCGGGCCGAGGCGCGGCTGGAGAAAGCCTCGGGCGCCTTCATCGACCTTCTGAACTCGCGCTTCCTGCAATGGGGGCTGACGGCGGCGGAGCGGGATGTGGCGGTCTTTGCCATCAAGGGCTTGACGGTGCCCGAGATCGCCAAGCTGCGCGAGACCTCGGAAGGCACGGTCAAGGCCCAGACGGCGGCGATTTACCGCAAGGCGGGGGTCAGCGGGCGGCCGCAATTGTTGTCGCTGTTCATCGAGGACATGATGGGGGCCGAGGGCCAGGACCCCGGTGCGGCGCTCGCGCGGCTGGTGTCGGACGAGGCCATGGCGCGGCCTTCACGCGCGGCGCGCTAGGGGGCGGATTCCCCCGGGCGCGGTCAGCTTTGCGTCAGGATGACCAGGGCGCCGATGGCGGCGAGGGCGGCGCCGATTAGGTCGCGCGCCGTGGGAGTCGCGCCCTCGACCGCCCAAAGCCAGATCAGCGAGGCCGCGATATAGACCCCGCCATAGGCTGCATAGCTGCGCCCCGCATGGGAGGGCGGGGTAAGGGCCAGAAGGAAGGCAAAGGCGGCAAGGGCTGCCGCGCCCGGGATCAGCCAAAGCGCCGATGCCCCGCGCCACCAGGACCAGACGGCGAAACAACCTGCGATCTCGGCCAGGGCGGCCAGGGCGTAGAGGGGGAGGGTCATGGGGTGGCCTTGGGGCGGTGGGCTTCGATGGTGGCCTGCACGTCTATTGGTGGAAGCCGGAATCGCCTGCAATTCAACCACAGCGATGCGCTTCGCGGATTCAGCGCGGATATGAGACGCCATTTGTACCGCGCGAGCCGGGGAAGGGCGCGGATGCGCTTTTGAAGCCCCTTGATCTTGATGTACAGAAAGACCACTTGGGTCGATACCTTGGTCTCGTAGGCTTCCAGCGATGTCGCTCCGATTGCCGACCAGGGGATCAATCCTAGACGCCAGAACCAGAGCCCCTCCTCGCGAACCTCGAGGAAGACCGGAGCGAAGATCAAGGCCCGCGCGGACCACATGAGCATCCAAAGGCACCCAAGAACCAACACAGGGGCAATCAGGAACAGGGTAGGGGCCCCCTTGACGTGAAAAATCAGGGTCCAACCATGGGTCGCCAGGACGTGATAATACCAAAGGGGCACCAGTCCCACGGCGCCCGCAATCCCGGTGGCGAGCGCTGCGAACTTGCGGTTCTCGCGGAAGCTGATCGGCAGATCGCTCAGCGGTCCCTCCATCGGTTGGCAATCGGATGGCGCCAGTCCTGCCGGGGCCCGCTGTCCCGACGGGGCGAGGTCAAGGCTGCGGCGCCCGGGATCAGCCAAAGCGCCGAGGCCCCGCGCCACCAGGACCAGAGGGCGGAGCAGCCTGCGATCTCGGCCAGGGCGCAGAGGGGGAGGGTCATGGGGCGGTGGGCGAGGCTTTGCGCACTTGGCCTGCGCCTTGGTGCTGCGCTCGGGGCTGGAACGGGGCCCGGGCGGATGAAAGGGACACCGGCGTGCTCTGCTCTGGCTTGACGCTGTGCGCCCCGAGACGCGGTTCGATCGGGGGAGGGGATCATGGCTCTGCCTGCGGCCGATGGGCTTCGATGGAGGCGGCAATCTCTTTCAGGGGGCGGGCGAAAACCCCTTGGTCAAGAATGGCGCGAGAGCTGTTGCCACTCGTGCGCCAGTAAGCCACGAGGCGTGACCAGAGACCGGCCTCGGCCGCTGATGGGATGGGTCGGGCCTTGGCCTCGATTGCGATTTGCCAGCGACGCCAGAGGAAGGCGCCCCCTTTGGCAGGCAGGATTTCGACTTTGCCGATGTCGGCCCATGGGATGAGTCCCCTGACCGCGAACCTGAGCCCATCGCTTCGGACCTCCAATTGGACGGAATTGATGAAAGCCTTGTAAAAGAAAAGCGGAACCACGACGGCGACGATGCCCACCCCGAGCCAGGCGGCGAGAAGAAGCGGGCCGGGATGGACGATTCCGGCATGGGCTCGGGGGGGGCCATAGACCTCGTTCCAGACCCAATGCTCCACATAGACGATCACGCCGACCCTGACCATGAGCCAGAACCAGGACGAGCGGAAGGAGGCATGGATGACAGGGTCGCTCAGCGGTCCCTCCACCTGTTGGCGATCGGGTAGCGGCGGTCGGCCCAGAAGGCTTTTTTCGTCAGCTTGGTCCCCGGCGCCGATTGGAAGCGTTTGTATTCGCTGATGTAAAGCAGGTGCTCGATGCGTTTCACGGTCGCCTCGTCATGGCCTTGGGCCACGATCTCGGCCACCGAAAGCTCGTTCTCCACCAGGCCTTCGAGGATCGCGTCGAGGATGGGGTAGGGGGGCAGGGAGTCCTCGTCCTTCTGGTTCTCGCGGAGTTCGGCGCTTGGGGGCTTTTCGATGACGCGGGGGGGGATAACGACCCCGGCAGGGCCCGCCATCCAGTCGCGGTGGTTCTGGTTCCGCCAGCGGCAGGCGTCGAAGACCCGGGTTTTATAGAGGTCCTTCAGGGGATTATAGCCGCCGTTCATGTCGCCATAGATCGTGCAATAGCCCACCGCCATTTCCGACTTGTTGCCGGTGGTCAGAAGCATCGCCCCGGTCTTGTTCGACAGCGCCATCAAGAGCACTCCGCGCAACCGGCTCTGGATATTCTCTTCGGTGATGCCGGGCTCGGTGCCCGCGAAAAGGGGCGCCAGGGCCTCGCCCACCGCCTCTTGCGGGCCGGTGATCGCCACGGTGTCCAGACGCGTTCCAAGCGCGCGGGCGACGGCAGAGGCATCCTCCAGCGAGTGCTGGGAGGTGAAGCGCGAGGGCAGCATGACGCAATGGACCGCCTCCGGCCCCAGGGCATCGGCGGCGATGGCGGCGACCAGCGCGCTGTCGACCCCGCCCGAGAGGCCGAGGAGGACCTTGGCAAAGCCGGTCTTGCGGCAATAATCCTTCAAGGACAGTACCATGGCCTGGTAGTCGGCCTCATGCTCCGAGGGCCAAAGCGCGAGGGCCTGGGGCCGCGCGCGCCAGCCCTCCGCCCCCAGGTCGAAATCCACATGGGTCAGCGCGGGTTGGAACTGCGGCAGCGAGGCCACCAGCTCTCCGCCGGGGTTCAAGACGAAAGAGGCGCCGTCGAAGACCTGGTCGTCCTGCCCGCCCACCATGTTGAGATAGACTAGGGGCAGCCCGGTCTCGACCACGCGGGAGACCATGAGCCCCATGCGGACGTCGATCTTGCCCCGGTGATAGGGCGAGCCATTGGGGACGAAGAGGATCTCCGCCCCGGTCTCGGCCAGGGTCTCGGCGACATCGGCGTGCCAGGCATCCTCGCAGATCGGGACGCCGAGGCGCACCGGGCCGACCACGACGGGCCCCGAGATATCGGCGGGGGTGAAGATGCGCTTCTCGTCGAAGACGCCGGTGTTGGGAAGCTCATGCTTCAGGACCGAGGTCACGGCGCCGCCCTGCAGGATGTGGAAGGCGTTGTAAAGCTTGCCCTCTTTCACCGCCGGGCCTCCAATCCCCAAGGCGGGGCCAGAGGCGCAGTCGCGGGCCAGGGCCTCGATCCGCGCAAGGGCGGCGGCGACGAAGGCGGGTTTCAGGATCAGGTCCTGGGTCTGGTAGCCGGTGATGAACATCTCGGTCAGGCAGACCATATGGGCGCCCGCCGCACGGCCTGCCTCCCAGGCGGCGCGGGCCTTTGCGGCATTGCCGTCCAGGTCCCCCAGCACGGGGTTGTCTTGCGCGAGGGTCAGGCGGAAATGGGTCATGTCGGGCTCCTTGGCCCCATGGTTCTAGCAGGTTCGGGGGGAGGGAAAAGGGGGGCGCTTGTCAGGAGAGGGGCGCAGGGGATAGGGTCGGCGCGAGGTGGCTGCGGGGGAAGTGGCGATGGCGAGAATGCAGGTCCTGGGCGCGGCTTTGGTCGTGGGTCTTGGCGCGGCGGGGGCGGGCTTCGCGCAAGAGGTCGTCACCAAGCAATTCGACAATGGCGCGGTCTATGAGGGCACCGTCAAGGACGGCAAGCTGGATGGGACGGGCACCTACAAGATGCCCGATGGGTTCGAATACTCCGGCGACTGGGTGGCCGGAGAGATCAAGGGCCAGGGAAAGGCGCGCTTTCCCGATGGCTCGGTCTACGAGGGCAGCTTTGCCAAGGGCGTGCCCGATGGCAAGGGCAAGCTCGCCGCCGCCGATGGCAGCATCTACGAGGGCGACTGGCAGGCGGGGGCCATCACCGGGACCGGCGTCTGGACCGGGGCCGATGGCGCGGTCTATGCGGGCGGCTTCAAGGACGGTCAGCGCGCGGGCAAGGGCAAGCTGACGGAGAAGAGCGGCGCGGTCTATGACGGCGACTGGGTGGCGGGGGTCAAGGAGGGCAAGGGCAAGCTGACCTTCCCCGATGGCTCGGTCTACGAGGGCGATTTCAAGGCCGACGCCCAGGAGGGCCAGGGCAAGTATGTCGCCAAGGATGGCTCGGTCTACCAGGGCGCCTGGGTGGGCGGCCAGGTCAATGGCCAGGGCCGCATGGTCCAGGCCAATGGCGATGTCTATGAGGGCGCGCTGAAGGACGGCCAGCGCGAGGGGCGCGGCAAGGTGACCTGGAAGAGCGGCGGGTCCTATGACGGGGAGTTCAAGGCGGGTCTGCGCGATGGCCAGGGCATCTGGGTCTCGGCCGATGGGCAGACCTATCGCGGGCAATGGGTCAAGGGCGTGATGCAGGGCAAGGGCGTGCTGACCCATGCCGATGGGTCGGTCTATGACGGGGCCTTCCTGGCGGGCCAGCCCGAGGGCCAGGGCAAGCTGACCCGCAAGGATGGCAGTTCCTACGAGGGCGCCTGGGTCAAGGGCGCGATCCAGGGCAAGGGGCGGGCCACCTATGTGGGCGGCGCGGTCTATGAGGGCGCCTTCGTCGCCGGGGAGCCCGAGGGCATCGGCCGCATGGTCTGGGCCGATGGACAGACCTACCAGGGCCAGTGGAAGGCCGGCGAGCGCCAGGGCTTCGGCATTGGCACCTGGCCCGATGGCACGGTCTACCAGGGCGCCTTCGAGAAGGGCGTAAGGCAGGGCAAGGGCAAGCTCGTGATGCCAGATGGCTTCACTTACGTGGGTGATTGGGTGGCGGGTGAAATCCAGGGCAAGGGCGTCGCGACCTATACCGGCGGCGAGGTCTATGAGGGCGATTTCGTCAAGGGCGTGCGCGAGGGCCAGGGCAAGCTCGTCTACAAGAACGGCGATGTGTCGGAAGGCCAATGGCGCGCAGGCATCCTGATCGCCCCGCCCGAAGCACCTGCGGAGAACTGAGCGGAGCGCGCAAGCGCGCAAGCCATTTGTCTCGCCTCTGGGCCTGCGGCCCAACCGGCTCGGAGCGGCGCTTCGCGCCGGGGTCCTTCGGCATAAGGCAGCCCCTTGCCCCGTGGCCAAGGTCCCTCTTCGCTTTCATACTGGCGCAAATATCCCGGGGGGCCGAAGGCGGGGGCAGCGCCCCCTCTGCCCTGGACACCCTGGCCTCGAGACTTCTGGCAGCGCCCCCCCTGCCTGCTTTCAATTTGGCCCAAATATCCCGGGGGTCCGGGGGCAGCGCCCCCGGCTTGCGCGGCCCTCAGACCTGGCTGATCACGCATTCCGGGAGAAGCCGCAGCACATCCTCGGCCCGGCAGAGCTGCGTCGCATCGGTCGTCACGGCGGCCGAGGCCGCTGCCGCGCCCATGGCCAGGGCCGCCTCCGGCCCCTCGCCGCGCGCGAGCGTCAGGACGAGGCCCGCGACAAAGGTGTCCCCGGCCCCCACGGTCGACTTCACCTTGACCTTGGCCGCCTTGGCAAAGATGCGGCGGTCGGCATCGACCAGGACCGACCCATCCGCCCCCCGCGCCACGATCACGGTCTGCGCCACGCCCGCCTTGACCAGGCCTTCGGCGAAATCGGCGGAATCACTGCGGCTGACCAGGTGGCGGCCTGCCAGGCTCTCGGCCTCTTCGCCGTCCATGCGCAGGATGGCAAGGCCCGGGATCGGGTTGGAGACGGCCTCGACCAGGGCGGGGCCGGAGGTGTCCAGCACCACGTTCAGCCCCGGCATGGCGCGGGCGAGCCGCGCGGGGAAATCCACCGGCACGCCGGGCGGCTGGCTGCCAGAGATCACGCCGTAAGCCCCGGGCCGGGCCGAGGCGCGCAAGAGGGTGAAGACCCGCTCCTGGTCGGCCTCGGACCACTTGGGCCCCGGCAGCATGAAACGGTATTGGCGGCCCGTCGAGGTCTCGGTCACGGTCAGGCTCTGGCGCGTCTCGCCGGGGGCGGTGAGCGCCAGGAAAGGCACGCCCTCGTTGCGGATCAGCCCCGCGAGGCGGTCGCCGGTCAGGCCGCCCAGGGCCACAAGCGCCAGGCTCTCTCCCCCAAGCGCCCCGATGGCGCGGGAGACGTTCAGCCCGCCGCCGCCCGGGTCCAGGAGCGGATCGGAGCAGCGCAGCTTTTGATCCGGGATCAGCGCGGGCACATCCGAAGAGAGATCCAGCGCCGGGTTCAGCGTCAGGGTCACGACGGGGGTCTGCTGGGGCATGGGGCTACTCCGCGATTTCGATGGCGGTCTGGAAAGAGCCGGATTTCTGGCTGTTCTTGTCGCGCAAGGTCGTCACCAGCGTATAGCGCCCCGGTTTGATGCCCTGCAGCGTATAGGTGATATTGGCCGGGATCTCGCGGTTCAGATGGCGCGAGACCATGTTGTATTGCGTCACCTCGGGCAGGTTTGCCAATTGGTTGCCGCCCGAATCCAGCACCTGGAGGTCGATGAAGAAGTTGACCGACCAAAGCCCCTCGCCCGGGTTGCCATAGTCGAAGCCCACCGGCTCGCAATAGATCAGGATCGGCTCGCCCGGCTTGAAGACATTGGTCGCGCGCGGGTTGTAGACGCCGTAGCCCGTGGCCTCTTGTTCGATCAAGAGCGCCTGGGAGAAGCTGAGCTGCATGGCCTGGCCCCAGACCGAGGCAAGGAGGTCCTGGGCCAGGGAAATCGCCGCCGCGCCGTCGCCTTCGGACAATTTGCCCTCGATTGCCGCCGCCTGATCGGCCACGGGCCCGGCCACGGCTTGGGCCAGGGTTGCAACCGAAAGAAGAAGACCGAGAGAAAACCGCATGAACTGCCTCCTGCCCCGGTTTAACCGGGAAGGGGGGGCGGGGGGAAGGGGGCTGTTGGGGGGGTGGGAAGGGGGCTGTTGGGGGCGAGGCCCCGGGTCAAGCCCGGGGCGCCCTGGCGCGGGGGCAAGGCGCGCCCTTGTGGCGGTTGGCCGGGTGGTCGCGCGCTTCCGGGGCGGCGTGGCGCGGGAGGGCAGGCGGTGCCCTGTGCGGCGGTCACTCCCACCAGGGGTCGATGGCGGCGATGTCCTCGTCGGTCCAGCCGAAATGATGCGCCATCTCGTGGATGAGCACATGGGCGATCAGTTCGGCCAAGGAGACATTCCCCCGGTCGATCCACTCATCCAGGATCGCCCGGCGGTAGAGGAAGATCTGGTCAGGGCGCGGATCGGGCTCTGACAGGCGCTTTTCGGTCAGGGGGATGCCGTCGTAAAGCCCGGTCAGCTCGAAAGGATCGGTGATCTCCAGCGCCTCGAGGATCTCGGGATCGGCGAAGTCCTCGACCCTCAGGCGGACCTCGCGGGCGGCCAGGGCAAAGGGCTCGGGCAGGGAAGCGCGGGCGGCCTCGGCCAGGGTCAGGATGAGGTCGAGATCGGGGGCGATGGCGTCGGAAGGGGTCAGCATGGCGCCATGCTACGCGTTGCGGGGCCATATGCAAGGCACGCCCGGGATGTTAGGCTGACGGCCATGACAGAGGATGTCCATGCCTTCCTTGCGACGCTTGACCCGCAGCGGCGGGCCGAGGCCTATAGCCTGATCGGGCTGTTTTCGGATGTTACCGGCTATGCGCCGGTGCTCTGGCCCGGAAAGATCATCGGTTTCGGGCGCTATGCCTATCGCTACGAGAGCGGCCATGCCGGGGTCTCGCTCGCGACCGGCTTTTCGCCGCGCAAGGCCGAGCTGTCGCTTTACGTCAACGGTGCCGACCCGGCGTTGCTGGAGCGGCTGGGCAAGCACCGCGCGGGCAAGGGATGCCTTTACCTGCGCCGCCTGTCGGATGCCGATCCCGCGGTATTGAAAGAGCTGATCGCCCTTGGGCTGCAGGACCTGCTCAGCCGCTGGACGGTGACGGCCGACCAAGGCTGCAACTGGACAAATCCGCGCAGGCGTGACAGGGAGAACCTGCTTTCTGGAGAACGCCCATGACCCGCCCGACCGTCACCCGCTTTGCCCCCTCGCCCACCGGCTATATCCATGTGGGCAACTTGCGCACCGCCTTGATGAATTACCTGATCGCCCGCAAGACGGGCGGGACTTTCATCCTGCGGCTGGACGACACGGATCAAGAGCGGTCCAAGCAGGAATATATCGACGGGCTGAAGCGCGACCTTGACTGGCTGGGCCTGCATTGGGACCGGATCGAGCAGCAGTCCAAGCGCTTCGACCGCTATTACGAGGCGGCCGAAGAGCTGAAGGCCAAGGGCCGCTTCTATGAATGTTTCGAGACGCCGGTCGAGCTGGACCTCAAGCGGAAGAAGCTTTTGAACATGGGGCGTCCGCCGGTCTATGACCGGGCGTCCCATCGGCTTTCGGCCGAAGAGCGGGAGGCCATGCGCGCCGAGGGGCGGCAGGGCTATTGGCGCTTCCTCCTGGATCAGAACCGGATCGAGTGGAAGGACGGGATCCTTGGGGATATCTCGATCGACGCGGCCTCGGTCTCGGATCCGGTGCTGATCCGGGCCGATGGGCAGATCCTGTACACCTTCGCCTCCTCGGTCGATGACATCGACATGGGGGTCACGAATATCGTGCGTGGCGCGGACCACGTGACGAATACGGCGACGCAGATCCAGATCATGCAGGCCATGGGCGGGGTGCCTCCGGCCTTCGCGCATCACTCGCTGTTGACGGGCCCCCAGGGCGAGGAGCTCTCCAAGCGCCTGGGCGTGCTCGCGCTCCGCGACCTGCGCGAGCGGGGGGTGGAGCCCATGGCTTTGCTGAGCCTGATGGCGCGGCTGGGGTCCTCGAAACCCGTGGAAGTGGCGGGCTCGATGGAAGAGCTGATCGCGGGCTTCGAGGTCGAAAGCTTCGGCGCGGCCCCGACCAAGCTGGATTCGGAAGACCTATTCCCCCTGACCCGCGCGATCCTGGCCGCCCGTCCCTATGCGGCCGTCAAGGACCAGGTCGCGGCGCTGGGCGTGCCCGGTGACAAGGCCGAACTCTTCTGGAATGTCGCGCGGGAGAATATCACCGTGATGGCCGACCTTGCGCCCTGGTGGACGCTCTTCCGCGACGGCGCCGAGCCCCTGGTCGACGACGAGGACCGCGATTTCGTGGCCCAGGCTTTCGCGCTCTTGCCGCCCCAGCCCTGGACGCATGAGACCTGGGGTCAGTGGACGACGGCCGTCAAGGAGGCCACGGGCCGCAAGGGCAAGGGCCTCTTCCGCCCCCTGCGCCGCGCCCTGACGGGCCGCGATGCTGGCCCGGAAATGGCCGACGTGATGCCCCTCTTGCAAACCCTTCCCAAATTGAGCGCCTGACGGCGCAAGATTTTCTCTCGCCTCTGAGCCGCAAGCGGCTCAACCGGCTCGGGATATGCGCACCGCGCGGGAGTATTTGAACCAAATTGAAAGAGGGCGCCCCGTTCAAGAGGCGCCCCTTTCGCTTTCATACTGACCCAAATATCCCGGGGGGCGCGCAGCGCGGGGGCAGCGCCCCCTCGACCTCGACCGCAGCGCCCCCCCCTTTCAACTTGGCGCAAATATCCACGGGGTTTCCAAAGGGGGCCGTGGCCCCCTTTGGGCAGGGGGTGCGGGGGGCGGCAGCCCCCCGCTACTCCGCCGCCTGGGCATAGTCCTCGACCGGCGGGCAGATGCATTGCAGGTTGCGGTCGCCCCAGACGTTGTCGACACGGCCCACGGGGGGCCAGTATTTGTCGACGCGGAAGGCGCCGGGGGGGAAGCAGCCCTGTTCGCGGGGGTATTTGCGCGTCCAGTCGGCCACCAGGTCCTCGACGGTGTGGGGGGCGTGGCGGAGGGGGGACTCTTCGGCCGTGATCTCGCCGTTTTCGACCGCGCGGATTTCCTCGCGGATGGCGAGGAGGGCGGTGATAAAGCGGTCGATCTCGGCCTTGGTTTCGGATTCGGTGGGTTCCACCATCAGGGTTCCGGAGACGGGCCAGGACATGGTCGGCGCATGGAAGCCGTTGTCGATCAGGCGCTTGGCGATGTCGTCCACCGTCACGCCCGCCGCTGCGAAGGGCCGGGTGTCGAGGATGCATTCATGCGCCACCCGTCCCTTGTTGCCCATGAAGAGGATCGGGAACTCCGACTTCAGCCGGGCCGCGATGTAATTCGCGTTCAGGATGGCGATGCGGGTGGCCTGGGTCAGGCCCTCACCCCCCATCATCATGCAATAGGCCCAGGAGATCAGCAGGATCGAGGCAGACCCCCAGGGCGCGGCCGAGACCGGGCCTTCGCGACCTCCCGTATGCACATGGCCGGGCAGGAAGGGGGCCAGGTGGGCGCGCACGCCGATGGGGCCCATGCCGGGGCCGCCACCACCATGGGGGATGGCGAAGGTCTTGTGCAGGTTCAGATGGCTGACGTCCGAGCCGATCTCCCCGGGTTTCACCAGGCCCACAAGGGCGTTCATGTTGGCGCCGTCCAGGTAGACCTGGCCGCCGTGGTCATGGGTGATCTGGCAGATCTCGCGGACGGTTTCTTCAAAGACACCATGGGTGGAGGGATAGGTGATCATGCAGGCGGCCAAACGGTCCCCCGCCTCCGCCGCCTTGGCCCGGAAGTCGTCAAGGTCGACATCTCCATTCGGCGCGGTCTTGACCACGACCACCGTCATCCCCGCCATCTGCGCCGAGGCCGGGTTGGTGCCATGGGCCGAGGTCGGGATCAGACAGAGCGTCCGCTGATGATCCCCCCGCGCCTTGTGATAGGCGAGGATCGTCATCAACCCCGCATATTCCCCCTGCGCGCCGGAATTGGGCTGCATCGAGAAGGCGTCATAGCCGGTGATCTCGCAGAGCTTGCCGGTCAGGTCGGCAAAGACCTCGTGGTAGCCTGCTGCCTGATCCACGGGGGCAAAGGGGTGGAGGTTCGCGAACTCCGGCCAGGTGATCGCGGCCATCTCGGCCGCCGCGTTCAGCTTCATCGTGCAAGAGCCCAAGGGGATCATCGCGCGGTCCAAGGCCAGGTCGCGGTCCGAGAGGCGGCGCATATAGCGCATCATCTCGGACTCCGCCCGGTTCATGTGAAAGACCGGATGGGTCAGGAAATCACTCTCACGCAGCAGGCTTTCGGGGAAGGAGAGCTCCGCCCGATGTGGCGGGACGCCCTCGATGCCGAAGGCGCGCAGGCAGCGGATCAGGACCTGTTCGTCGGTGGTCTCATCCAGCGTGATGCCCACCCGCGTCGTGCCGATCTTGCGGAAGTTCAGCCCCTCGGCGCGGGCGGCGGCCAGGATGCCCGCCTGGCCCACACCAACCTCAACGGTGATCGTGTCGAAGAAGGCCTTGGGCGAGACCTGCGCCCCCGCCGCCCCGAGCGCGCGGTAAAGCCGGTTGGTCAGGAAATGCACCCGCTCGCCAATCGCCCGCAGACCCTTGGGCCCATGGAAAACGGCATACATGCTTGCCATCACCGCAAGCAGGGCCTGCGCCGTGCAGACGTTCGAGGTCGCCTTCTCGCGCCGGATATGCTGCTCGCGGGTCTGCAAGGCCAGCCGGTAGGCCTTGTTCCCGCGGCTGTCGATCGAGACGCCCACGATCCGCCCCGGCATCTGCCGCTTCAAGGCGTCCTTGCAGGCGAAGAAGGCCGCATGCGGGCCGCCATAGCCCATGGGCACGCCAAACCTTTGCGACGACCCAAGCGCGATATCCGCCCCCATGGCGCCGGGCTCTTTCAACAGCGTCAGCGCGAGAAGGTCGGTCGCCACGCAGGCAATCGCGCCCTTGTCATGCAGCCGAGCGATATCCTCGGTCAGGTCGCGGACATGGCCATAGGTTCCCGGATACTGGAAGAGCGCACCGAAGACCGCAGCCGGGTCGAGGCTCTCGGCCGGGCCGGTCAGGACCTCGATCCCCAGGGGCTCGGCGCGGGTACGGACCACGCCCAGGGTCTGGGGGTGGCAGTTTTCATCCACGAAGAAGGCCCGCGCCTTGGACTTGGCCGAGCGGAGCGCCATGGTCATCGCCTCGGCCGCCGCCGTGGCCTCGTCGAGCAGGCTGGCATTGGCCACATCCATCCCGGTCAGGTCGGCCACCATGGTCTGGTAGTTCAACAGGGCCTCAAGCCGGCCCTGGGCGATCTCGGGCTGATAGGGCGTATAGGCGGTATACCAGGCCGGGTTCTCCAGGATATTCCGCTGGATCGCAGGCGGCGTGACCGTCCCGTGATAGCCCTGACCGATCAGCGAGGTCAGGACGCGGTTCCGCCCCGCCACCGCCCGCATCCTGGCAAGCAGGTCCTGCTCCGACAGGGGCGCCCAGCCCAGGGGGATCTCCTGCCGGATCGAGCGCGGCACCGTCTCGTCGATCAGCGCGCCCAAACTGGGGGCACCGACCGCCTCCAGCATCAGCACCATCTCCTCGGGCGAGGGCCCGATATGGCGGCGGTTGGCGAAGTCGTAGGGATTGTAGTCGATGGGAGTGAAAGACATGACGCCTCCGTGAGCAGCCCGCAGCTGCTTTCAATTTGGTCCAAATATCTCTGGGGGTCTGGGGGCAAGGCCCCCAGCCTTCAGCCCAAAGCGTTACCCGATCAGATCGGCGTATTCGTCTTCGTCCATGAACTCGTCCAGGACGACCAGGTCATCGACGCGGATCTTGAAGAACCAGGCCTGCAAAGGGTCCTCGTTCACCAGGCCCGGGTTGTCGACCAGCTTGGTATTCACCGCGATGATCTCGCCATCCACCGGGGCCAGGATATCCGAGGCCGCCTTGACGCTTTCGATCACCACGGCCTCGTCGCCTGCGGCCACCATGGTCTCGACCTCGGGGAGTTCGACGAAGACCACATCGCCCAGTTGCGTCGCGGCATGGGCGGTGATGCCCACGACGACCACGTCATCCCCTTCGGCGCGCAGCCATTCATGTTCGGCGGTAAACTTCATGGGAAACCTCAGCGTTTGTAGGTGGTGGGGTGGAAGGGCAGCGGCGCGACCGTGACGGGCAGGCGCTTGCCGCGCAGCTCGGCCTCGATCCTGGTGCCGGGGGTGGAAAGGCCCACGGGGACATAGCCCATGGCCACGGGCGCGCCGACCGAGGGCCCGAAGCCGCCGGAGGTGATGCGCCCGATCAGGTCGGAGCCGTGGTAAAGCTCGGTCCCCTCGCGCATCGGGGCCCGACCCTCGGGGCGAAGGCCGACGCGGAGGCGATCCGGGCCCTGGGCCATCTCATGCAGGATGGCCTCGGCGCCGGGGAAGCCGCCCTCGCGCTCGCCGCCGCGACGGCGCGCCTTGGGGATCGCCCAAGACAGGTTGGCCGCGATGGGAGAGGTCGTGCGGTCGATGTCATGGCCGTAAAGGCAAAGCCCGGCCTCGAGCCGCAGGGAATCCCGCGCGCCAAGCCCCACGGGCTGGGCGCCCGCCGCCACCAGGGCGCGGGCAAAGGCTTCGGCCCGGGCCTGGGGCAGCGAGATCTCGTAGCCATCCTCGCCGGTATAGCCCGAGCGGGAGACCCAGAGCTCGACCCCTTGCCAATCGAGGTAACCCACATCCATGAAGCGCATGGCCGCCGCCCCGGGGGCCAGGGCCTGAAGGATCGCCTCGGACCCCGGGCCCTGAAGCGCCAGAAGCGCGCGGTCGGTCACGGGCAGGACCTCGGCCACGGCGGAGAGATGGGCCTTCATATGGGCGATGTCCTGGGCCTTGCAGGCGGCATTGACCACGACGAAGAGGTGATCGCCCCGGTTGCCGAACATCAGGTCATCGAGGATCCCGCCCATGGCATCGGTGAAAAGCCCGTAGCGCTGGCGGAGGGGTTTGAGGTCCAGCACATCGGCGGGGACCAGCGCCTCGAAGCCGAGGCACAGTTCGGTCATCGAGGTCTTTGGCCGCAGGATGACCTGGCCCATATGGCTGACGTCGAAGAGCCCGGCGCCCGAACGGGTCGCGAGGTGCTCTTTCAGCACGCCCTCCGTGTATTGCACCGGCATGTCATAGCCTGCGAAGGGCACCATGCGGCCGCCCCAGTCGCGGTGGAGCGCATCGAGCCCCAGTTTCAACAGGTCATCTTGCAAGACGCCCTCCTTGATGGCCGGGGGCATGCCTCCGGCACCGATCGGGCAGACCAATCCCTGCCCTTCGATGCCCCCTCTGTCCCTGCCTTTCGGCGCCTGAGATCGTTATCCCTTCGGCGGGCGCGAACGCCACTCTCCAGAGTTTTCCTGCCAGGAACGGTCCTTGCGCCTGAGAGTTTACCGGGGCGGTTGCTCCTTCGGCACCGCATCACTGCGGATTCTCCCGAACCTGACGGTCGCAGATTAGCCGCGAAGCGTCGGTTTTGTCCAGAGGGGGGAATACGATTGCATACCGATGCATGCGGGGCTGGAAGGCGGGCGCGGGATCGGCTTAGCTGGGCTTGGGCGGGGCGCGCTGGAGGGTTGCAGCCTCCAGACCTCTCGGCCGGGATATTTGAGCAAGTATGAAAGGGATTTGGGGAGGGCGGAGGAAGGGCGTATTTGGGCCAAATTGAAAGCAGGGCGCGATTTGGGGGCTTTGGGATGAAGCGGGGGAGCGAGGCGGGATGACGGAAGGTCGAAGCGGGGTTTGGGCGGGGGCCTTGGAGGCTTTGCCCTTGATGTTGGGCTATTTTCCGATCGCCTTCTCCTTCGGGGTGGCGGCGACGCGGGCGGGGCTTTCGGGGTGGGAGGCCATGGGGCTTTCCATCATCGTCTTTGCAGGCGCCGCGCAGTTCCTGGCGATTGCGCTGATCACCGGGGGGACGCCGGTGGTCCTGGCCGGGCTGACCTTGGCCGCGATGAACCTGCGGCATGTGCTTTATGGCCCGGTCCTCTTGCAGAAGGCCGGGCGGCCCGCGACGCGCTGGGCGGGGATCTGGTCCTTTGCGCTGACCGACGAGGTCTTTGGCGCGGCCCTGGGCGCCATGGCGCGGGGGCAGCGGTTTTCGGAAGGCTTCATGGCGGTTCTGGGCCTTGCGGCCTATGGGGCCTGGGTGGCGGGGACCGCCGCCGGGGCCTGGGCGGGCGGCGGCGCCTTGGACGCCTGGCCCGCGGTCGCGGCGGGCCTGGATTTCATGCTGCCTGCCTTGTTCCTGGCGCTGCTCCTTTCGATCCTGAGCCGCGCGCAGGTGCCGGTGATCCTGGCCTCGGTCCTGGCGACGGTTGTGGTGACCTTGGGGCTTTCGGCCCGGGTCGAGACCTTGCAGGCGGCGGGCACGCTTGGGCTTTTTGCGGGCATGATCGCCGGGGCGGTCACCGGGGTGGCCTGGAGGGCGCGGGATGCGCAGTGAAGTCCTGATCCTTTGCCTGATCGCCGGGGGGCTCACTTACCTTTGGCGCTGGTTGCCGATCCGCTTCGACCTCGGCGGCATGGGGACAAGGGGCTGGGTGGCGCGGTTCCTGGCCTCGACCGGACCGGCGGCGATTGCGACGCTGTTTGTGGCCGAGGTCCTGCCTTTGGCCCGTGCGGCGGGGCCGGAGCTGATCCATGCTGTCGCGGGCACGGCGGCGGTCATCGCGGTCTGGGTCTGGCGGCGGTCGGTCGTGGCGGCCACCCTGGCGGGGGCGCTCGCGGCGGGCATCGCGGCTGCGGCGATGGGGGGGCTATGATCGGCGGCCCCCGGGCGCTAGGCTGACCCCATGAGCCTGACCGATGACACGCGCAACTGGTGGTCCGACCTGAGCCTGGCGGGGCAATTCGCCCTGGCCGGCGGCCTTGTCATGGCGCTGGCCACGGGGCTTGTGGGCTTTTGGGTCTCGGGCCGGATCGAGGGCGCGGTGGTGCGCAATGCCGCCAACACGACCGCGCTTTACATGGAAAGCTTCATCGAGCCCCTGGCCCAGGATATGGCCAATGCCGAGGCCCTGACCCCCGCCTCCGAGGCCGCCATCGCCGAGCTTTTGCGCGGCACGACGCTGGGCAAGAGGGTGGTCAGCTTCAAGCTTTGGGGGGCAGGGCAAAGGGTCGTGGCCTCGACCGATGCGGCGGTGGTGGGGCGGAGCTTTCCCGATGAAGGCGACGTGGTCGAGGCCTGGAAGGGCGAAGTCGTGGCCTCGTTCAACCATCTGGACGACGAGGAGAATGCGGCGGAGCGGGCGCTGAACCTGCCCCTGTTGCAGATCTATACGCCGATCCGCGAGAGGGGCTCGGGCCGGGTCATCGCGGTGGCGGAGTTCTACGAGGTCGCGACCCAGTTGCAGACCGACCTGGTGAAGGCGCGTCTCTCGTCCTGGATGGCTGTGCTGATGGTCATGGCGGGGATCTTCGGCACGCTCTTTGCCATCGTTCTGCGCGGCAGCCGGATCATCCAGGCCCAGCTCGAGGCCCTGGCCGAGATGGCCAGCCGCAATGTCGGCCTGCGGATCAAGGTCCAGGGGGCGGCGGCGCGGTTCTCGGCCTTGAACGACCAGGCCTTGCGGCAGATCGGGGCAGACCTGCATGACGGGCCCGCGCAGCTGATGGGCTTTGCGGCTTTGCGGTTGGACAGCTTGCGCAAGGGGGCGGATGAGCGGGGGCAGCGCGAGATCGACGGCATCCAGAAGGCGATCCGCGAGGCGATTTCCGAGATCCGCAATATCTCGCGCGGGGTGTCTTTGCCCGAGATCGAGAAGCGCGACATGGGCGAGGTGATCCGGGGCCTGGTCGATGCCCATGCGGCGCGGACCGGGACGGAGGTGGCGCTGAGTCTGGAGCTGGGGCCCGAGATGCCGATCGCGGTGAAGATCTGCCTGGGCCGCCTGGTGCAGGAGGGGCTGACCAATGCCTTCCGCCATGGGGGCGGGGTCGGGCAGGAGGTCAGGGTCTCGGAGACTGACGGCGCCCTGGTGGCGCAGGTGCTGGACGCGGGGCCGGGGCTCGCTGCGGGGATTGGCGACGACCTTTACGGGCTGGGGCTGGCGGGGCTTGCGGGGCGGGTGGAAAGCCTTGGCGGAGAGCTGTCCTTGACCCCGCGCCTCGATGGGCGCAAGGGCAGCGAATTGCGCATGGTTCTTGATTTGCGGAGCGTGGAATGAGCGACATCATCCGGCTGGTTCTGGCCGACGACCACCCGATCTATCGCAACGGCCTGGTGATGAGCCTGGGCGACGAAGCGGATATCGAGGTCGTGGGGGCGGCCAAGGACGGCGAGGAGGTGGCGGGGCTGGTCGCCAGCCTGCGGCCTGACGTGGTGCTTCTGGACATCTCGATGCCGAAGGGCGGCGGCATTGGCGCCCTGGCGCGGATCATGGCGCTGGAGGCCCCGCCCAAGGTGGCCATGCTGACGGCCTCGGAGGCGGATGAGGACCTGATGCAGGCCCTGAAGCTGGGGGCCCTGGGCTATATCCTGAAGGGCGTGGGCGCGGAGGAGCTGGCGGAGCTGGTGCGGGAACTGGCTGCGGGGCGGAGTTACGTCTCTCCGGGGCTTGCGGGGCGCTTGCTGGTGGCGATGCGGCGGCCTGCGGAAAAGCCGGAGAACCCCTTGGATGACCTGTCCAAGCGCGAGGAGGATATCCTGAAGCTGGTGGCGCAGGGCAAGTCCAACCGGGAGGTGGGCGAGGCGCTGGATTTGCAGGAGAAGACGGTCAAGCATTACATGACCTCGATCCTGCAGAAGCTGCAGGTGAGGAACCGGGTCGAGGCGGCCATGCTGGCGCGGCAGCATCTGAAGGGGTGAGGGGGTGCCGCCCGAGGGGGCATCGAGCCCCCTCGGGCGGCGCTGCCGGGGGAAAGTTGTGCGGGGCGGTCTTGACGCGGGGCGGCCTGGTTCCGGGTGGGAGGATGCGCCCAGGGTTGGCGGGTTTGAAACGGGTTGGGCAAGGCTGGATTGGGCCAGAGCGGATAGGGCCTGGGCGGGTAAGGTTTCAAGGGACAGGGCCTTTGGTCTGAAAAGCCAGGGCCCCTGGTCCAAGAAAAGGGCCGATTTTCGCCAGACCTCCATCCGTGCCCTGAAAGGGGAGAATCGGCCAGATTGGGTTCACCGGAGCAACAATGCTCTCAACACCAACCTGGAGGTTCCCATGAAGACCCTGATCCTGACCGCCACCCTGATCGCCGCCACCCTCTCGACCGTCGCCCCCGTTTCGGCCACGGTGCTGAAGGCCGGCCTGCACGATATCTCGATGATGGACACCTTCGACCGCCGCGGTCGCCGTCCGCGCACCCCGGGTGGTTCGGGCTGCGACGGTGCGGGCGACGTGGGCAAGCCCGGCTGCTGATCCGGTCGGGGCAGGGCGCCTGTCGCCTTGCCCCAGCCTTCCCGGCGGCTGTCGATCCGCCCTGCGGCGATCCGGCCCCGGATGACACCCCACAGGCGCAAGCCAGGGCACGCGACATTCATCCAGCCCCACTGCGGTGGGCAACGGCCTTGGGCCGTTGATGGGCGGGGCTCCGGGGGGAGGCCCGCCCTTTTCCGTCCTCGCGGCGCGGCCTGTCCCTTTTGCGCCAGCTTCTGTCGGGAACGGGCTTGCAAAGCCGCTCCGCCCCAGCCATCCTGACGGCGAGCATGGGCGATGGCGTCGCCCCGGGTCTTCCCACCGCTTGCGGGTCCGCCCGCTGTCGTCCTGTACGCCGGGACCTTTCGGGGTCCGGCGCGGACCCCTTGCATGAGGTCTGCGATGACGAACCGTCCGCAACAATACCGCTTCCACCAGGGCGACCGGGTCCTGCCCTTTGCCGCATCGGAATATGACGCCCGCCTGGCCGATCTGCGCGAGATCATGGAGCACCATGGCGTCGAGGCCTGTGTCTTTACCTCGATGCACTCGATCGCCTATTATTCGGGCTTCCTCTATTGCTCCTTCGGCCGGCCCTACGGGCTTGTCGTCACGGCGACGGAAAGCGTGACGATCTCGGCCGGGATCGACGCGGGGCAACCCTGGCGGCGCTGCCATGGCGACAACATCACCTATACCGACTGGCAGCGCGACAATTACTGGCGCGCGGTGGCCTCGGTGACGGGCGAGGGCCGCGTCATCGGCTGCGAGGCCGATCACCTGACGCTGGTGCAGTCCGAAAAGCTGAACGCTTTCCTCAAGCCGAAGCGCGGGGTCGATATCTCCAAGGCCGTCATGGAGCAGCGGATGCACAAATCCGCGGCCGAGCTGGAGATCATCCGCCACGGCGCGGCGGTGGCCGATGTGGGGGGCTTTGCCATCCGTGAGGCGGTCAAGGAGGGGCTGCGCGAGATCGACATCGCCATGGCTGGCCGTGACGCCATGGAGCTGGAGATCGCGAAACGCTTCCCCGATGCCGAATACCGCGACACCTGGGTCTGGTTCCAGTCCGGCATCAACACCGACGGCGCGCATAACCCGGTGACCTCGCGCAAGCTCAAGCGCGGCGATATCCTGTCCTTGAACACTTTCCCGATGATCTCCGGCTATTACACGGCGCTGGAGCGGACGATGTTCGTGAAAGAATGCGACCCGGCCTCGCGTCGGATCTGGGATATCAACGTGGCGGCGCATGAATACGGGATCAGCCTCCTGAAGCCTGGCGTTTCCTGCGCGGAGGTCACCGCCAAGCTGAACACCTTCTTCGAGGAACACCAGGTGCTGCAATACCGCACCTTCGGCTATGGCCATTCCTTCGGCGTCCTGTCGCATTACTATGGCCGCGAAGCGGGGCTGGAGCTGCGCGAGGATATCGACACGGTGCTGGAACCCGGCATGGTGATCTCGATGGAGCCGATGCTGACCATCCCGGAAGGCCAGCCGGGGGCGGGGGGCTACCGCGAACATGACATCCTCTTCATCACCGAGGATGGCAACGAGGATATCACCAAGTATCCCTATGGGCCGGAAACCAATATCGTCGGCTGAGGCCGGTGGCCCGGGGTGTACCCCGGGCTACGCTGCGACACCAGAGCGCTCGATTTGCAACCGCGTAGCCCGGGGTATACCCCGGGTTACAACCGCGTCAGCACCACGCCGCCGACGATCACCAAGGCCGCCAGGGCCTTGGACCGCGTCATCCGCTCGTGGAAGAAGATCCAGCCCATGACCACGGCGAAAAGGATCGAGGTCTCCCGCAGCGCCGCCACCAAAGACACCGGCGCCACCGTCGTCGCCCAGATCGAGATCGCATAGGCCACATAGCTCGCCGCCGCCGCGGTCAGGCCGGTGACCCAGGGCTTGACCTCGCGCGGCAGGAAGCCCAGGCCCTTCCAGGCCGTCACGCCGACCGAAAAGAACAGCCCATCCGCGATGAAGACCCAGGCCACATAGGCCACCGCATCGCCCGACACTTTCGCCCCATGTGCGTCGATCATCGTGTAGATCGAGGTCGCCACCGCCGAACCCAGGGCGAAGGGGATCAGCCTCCGGTTCTCTCCGCCAAGGATCGCCCCTCCGGCCATCATCAGGATGCCAAGCCCCAGGACCATGATTCCGGCGAATTCATGCGGCGTCAGGACCTCGCCCAGGAAGGTCGCCGAGACCACCGCGATGATCAAGGGCGCCGTGCCCCGGGCGATGGGATAGACCCGGCTGAGGTCGCCGCGCTGATAGGCCAGGGTCAGGAACAGCTTGTAGAAGAAATGCGTGCAGCCCGCCGCGAAGACCCAAGGCAGCGCCTCGGTGGCCAGCATGGGACGCGAGACCGCGACCGCGATGCCGAAGGGAATCTCTCCAAGGCTCAGGATCACCGTGGCCGCCATCCGGTTGGTGCCGGATTTGATCAGCGTGTTCCACAGGGCATGGAAGAAGGCCGAGCCGAGGACGGCCAGCATGACGAAAAGGGACATTGGCGCCTCGGGCTGCGATGGGCCTTGTTACAAAACTGTCACCTCGCGGTCCAGTCTTCGACGCGTTGGACTTGGGAGCGGGGCAGGGCTGGACTTACCCAAAGAGGTTTCAGGGGCCCCGCACCGCAAGGTCTAAAGCTGCAAGCCCAGCCTTGTGCCCTCTTCGATGGCGCGCTTGGCGTCGATGCCCGCCGCATCGCGCGCGCCTCCGATCCTTTGCCCCATCAGCTCGGCCACCGGCTCCTGGCCCGCGCAGATCACAAGGTCGGTCGCCGGGATGATCTCGGGCAGGCCGTCGCGCAGGATATGGAGCCCCTGCGCGTCGAAATGCAGATACTCCACCCCGCCCAGCATCCGCACCCCATGGGCCGCCAGATGCGCCCGGTGAATCCAGCCCGTGGTCTTGCCCAGGCCCCGCCCCGGCTTGCCCTTCGACCGCTGCAAGAGCCAGATCTCCCGCGCGGGGGCCTTGGGTTCAGGCGCGGTCAGACCTCCGGGCGTCGTGGCCGGATCGCCCAGGCCCCATTCCTTGGCAAAGTCCTCGTGCCCCAAAAGGAAAGCCGCGACATCGAAGCCGATCCCGCCGGCGCCGATGATGGCGACCCTGGGGCCCAGGGCCGCGCCGTTCAGCGCCTGGGCGTAGTCCGGGCCGGGCAGGGCGGACTTGCGGGGGCGGACCCCCGTGGCGATGACCGTCTCGTCAAAGCCCGAAAGCTCGGCCTCGGTCGCCTTCGTGTTCAGTTTCAAGGTGATGTTGGGATGCGAAAGCTCGGCCTCATAGAAGGCGAGCAGGGTCAGGAACTCTTCCTTGC
This sequence comes from Stagnihabitans tardus, assembly GCF_009925085.1. Classification (GTDB taxonomy): domain Bacteria; phylum Pseudomonadota; class Alphaproteobacteria; order Rhodobacterales; family Rhodobacteraceae; genus Stagnihabitans; species Stagnihabitans tardus. The sequence goes on from NZ_JAABNR010000011.1 coordinate 115,888, forward strand.
CGGGGATTTTCGCGGCCAGCCGCATCTGGCCGCCGATCTGGCCCAGGGCCTCGAACAGCGTGACCAGGTGGCCGCGCCGGGCCGCCGTCAGGGCGCAGGCGATGCCCGCAGCCCCCGCACCCACGACCGCGATGCGGCGGGGCGTGGCGGGGAGGGGCGCGAACTCCGCCTCGCGCCCGGCGGCGGGATTGGTCAGGCAGGTCGCGGCCTTGCCCTCGAATGTGTGGTCCAGGCAGGCCTGGTTGCAGGCGATGCAGGGGGTGATCCTTTGGCCCTTGAGGGCCTTGTTCGGCCAGTCCGGGTCGGCCAGCAGGGGCCGTGCCAGGCCGATGAGGTCGGCCTGACCGCTGGCCAGGATCGCCTCGGCCGTCTGCGGGTCGGGGATGCGGTTGACCGCGATGACCGGGGTATCGGTCAGGGCGCGCAGGCGGGCGGTCAGCGGCGCAAAGGCCGCGCGGGGGACCATCTGCCCGATGGTGGGCACCCGCGCCTCGTGCCAGCCGATCCCACTGTTGAAGATATCGACGAGGGGGGAAAGCTCGCGGGCAAGGGCGGCGGTGTCCTCCCAGGTCTGACCGCCCTCGACCAGGTCGATGAGCGAGATGCGGAAGATGAGAAGCGCGTCACCGATGGCGGCACGGGTGGCGCTTGTGACCTCGCGGGCGAAGAGGCGGCGGTCAAGGCCCCAGCGGTCGGTGCGGCGGTTGGTCTTGGGGGCAAGGAACTGGTTGATCAGGTAACCCTCTGATCCCATGAGCTCTATTCCGTCATAGCCCGCGCGGATCGCCCGGGCGGCCGTGGCGGCGATGTCGGCGATCTGCTTGGCGATGGTCTCTTCGGTGAGCTCGGTCGGGGCGAAGGGGGAGATGGGGGACTTGAGCGCGGAGGGGGCGACGCAGGCGGGGGAGAAGGCATAGCGGCCGGCGTGAAGGATCTGAAGGACGATCCGGGAGCCCGCCTGGTGGACCGCGGCGGTGAGGTTCTGATGGTGGGGGAGGTTCTCCTCCGTCAACTCGGCCGCGCCCTGGAAGACCGCGCCCTCGGCGTTGGCCGAGATGCCCCCGGTGATGATCAAGGCCGCACCGCCCTGGGCGCGACGCGCGTAGAAGCGCGTCAGCGCGGGCCAATCGTGGCGCTCTTCGAGGCCGGTATGCATCGACCCCATGACAAGGCGGTTCTTCAGGGTGAAGGGGCGAAGGGGGAGGGGGGTGAAGAGATGGGGGTGCATGGGGCCTCCTTTGCGGGGAGGATGGCGGAGGTGGCCCCGCAGGGAAAGCGTAACGTTGGGGCGAGGAGGCGCAGGGGGGGCGCGTTTTTTCCTGCAGCCCCCGGTTGGCTTTTGCGATGCGGCATTTATGAGTATCGTGTCGCCTCTCGTGGGAGGCGCGCCATAAAACTACCTTGAAAAACGCCTAAGTAAATTTCTCAACAATTGGAGATGCCATGCAATACGTCGATAGGTCGGCATGCCGACTGATGCCTTTTTCCAAAAATCTGGCAAGGGGGGCATGCGTAACGTTTGGCATCTCCACCCGCGTCAGGGGGCTTCGCGCCCAGCCGACCGTTGCTTTCTCCGGGGAGTGACGCGCCATGACGGATGCACAACTTTACAACTTCGACCTGGTGCACGGTAAACACCAGAAGGACATCGTCGTCCTGGTGGTCGACCTCGTGAATTCCAGTTCCCTTAGGTCGCATGCCGATGCCACGACCTGGCGGGCACAGTACGACAACTGCATGCCGGTGATCCTTGCCGTGGTCACAAGGTACAATGGTCGCGTGGTCAAGTTCCCGGGCGACGGGTTCCCGTTCGCCTTCCCGCCCTTTGAACGTGATCCCGAAGACGATGCCCTGCGGGCCGCTGTGGCGATCCAGAGAGAACTCGATAAGCTGCGCGAAGAGCGCGAGATCGACGCGAAGATGCAGGTCCGGGTCTCTGCCGGCATCGTCAACGCGAGCGTCGTGAACTGGAAAGTGGGCGTGGTCGAGGGGGGGAGGACTATGTCGGCGAGGAAGTCGACGCGGTCTTCCGCCTCAATTCGGTGATTGCTCCCAATGGAATCATCATCAACACGGCGATGAACGGCGACATCAAGTGGCGCTTCATGAGCCGGGAATTGGGCCTGATTTCCGACGATGCCGGCAATCTGACCAAGTTCCTGGGGCGGCTCTCCCTGAAGGGCTTGCCGCCGACCCCGGCCTATGAGGTGGGATGGACCTCCCGGTTCTTCGGCCAACGCGGCCCAGACACAGGGCAAGCGCGACGGTTGGTGGGGCCCATGTGCCGGTGCCGTCCAACTTCACGCAAACGGGGGCTGGCTTCGCAACCCTCACCAGCTTGGCCGAGACCACCATGGTTGGCCATTGCAAGGCATTCAACGCGGCGGGGAACTCCGCCTGGATCCAGCGTCACAACCCCGAGAAGGAGCAGATGATCTGCGTCTTCGCTAACTTCGTCCGCGGGGGACCCCTTATATTGGGGAGGTCGTCTGTTTCGTCGCCAAGCCCGGACAGCCGCACAAGAAGGCCATGCAGGTCATTCGCGGGGGCACCACGCTGCAGGGCGAAGTCCGGCAAGTGGATGGCCTCGTCAAGGTCAAGGTCGACGAATATGCGGCACGTGAGCATGGTCCCTTCACCGTTGAAATGGGTGGGGCCAAGGTCAAGGTCGGTGACCGGGTGGAGTTCGTGCTGCACTTCGTCCACGACGGGGAAGGCACCTGGCGCCCCATCGGCAAGGACGGGCGGGTCGTGGTCTCCTGAGGCGGAATGAGGGCTCCTCTCCGCGGGGTTTCGCGGGGAGGACGCCAGGCCTGGATCTGCAGGTAATCGACCAGGGCAGTGAGGGCGAGGCCCAAGAGCAGGAAATGGATGGCGCGTCCGACCAGCTCGTGCGTGGTCTTGGCAAAGCCCGCGCAGGCGTGGATCGCGGCGAGGAGGTCCGTCGTGGGGACTAGAAAACCCTGGGCTGCCATGGCCTTGCGGTAGTCATCGAGGGTCCTGTCCAGGATGTGTCCGAAATAGATGAAGCCGGCCGGACCCCCGGAGCGGGGGGCCACGACCATCAGGCAGCAAAAGAGGGCTGCCAGGAGGGCGAAGCCGGGGGCAATGAGGGCCGGGGTCAGGTAGCTGGCCCTTCCGCTGCCCATGAGGGCCGCGCCGACCGAGAGGAGGGCCAGGCAGACGACGGCGGCGGCCTTGGTTTCGGCGGTCTTGATCCAGTCGAGCTGGAGTTGGAGGAGCCATTCCAGGTGTTCGTGGGGGTCTCGGGTCGGGGGCATGGCGGGCCTGTCTGAGGGTTGCTCGGCGGAGTCAGGGGCTCTTGCACGTGTGCAAGAGGGGGCAAGGCTCGGATAATACACGGTTTTCGTTTTTTTGTTAGGGTTTTGTTAAGGGCTTGCGCGGGTGGCGTGAGGACCGATTTGAGGCGCGATGCGCCCGCGAAAGCTTTCGCGGGCGGGGCGGTGGGCGTGGGTGGGGTGGGCCGTGGGGTGCTCGGGTGGGGGATAGCGTAGCCCCGTAGCCCGGGGGGCACCCCGGGGGTGGGTGGAGCGGTTGCGGTTTTTGGGGTTCGGACCGACCCCATGGCCCTTGGGCCATGGGGTCAAATCGGTCCAGTGGACCGATTTGAGGTCCGAACGCCCGCGAAAGCTTTCGCGGGCGGGGCGGTGGGCGCGGGTGGGGTGGGCCGTGGGGTGATCGGGTGGGGGGTAGCGTAGCCCGGGGCCGTGGCCTCGGGGTTGGGTAGAGCGGTTGCGCTCGTCTGGTCGAGGTCCCGGGTCAAGCCCGGGACGGTGGGGGGAGAGGTTTGGGGTTTTGTGGTAGTTTGGCGTCGGTCGGGCGGTTAAACCCGGGGCCACTGGCCCCGGGCTACGAGGTGCGCTTTGTGCGTGAGCGGGAGGGTGAGTTCCAGCTTCCAGATTAGACCCGATGAAGAACTAGTCGATCGCGCTGCCCATGGGTGAGCCCTATTACTCGATCCCCCTGGATTTGCGATAGGACGCGTGATTTCTCGCACTATGCCTAGTTGAATTGGCGGGCGCTGCAGGGCGGTTGCGGTGTTTGAATTCACGCACAACTATCTCGGTGAGTAGTGGCCGCGCGAGCGCGCGCAGTATTGACACATCTGGTAGCTCGCAGTGAATTCAACTGTTCGCTTAGCCGGGTAGATTGTCAATAACCCAAGAAGTCAGCGCTGCAAGCTTCTTTCCGATTGATCCAATCGAGTCAGAAGCTTTGTCGATGCTCTCCAATGCCTTCCGTTTGCTCTCAAGTCGCTCCAAGATAGTGTTCTTGTTGGATCCCGCCATTTCGACTGGAAGCGCATCTAGCGCTTCCTGCTGCAAGAGCGTGTTTACCTTCGCAAGTTGAGCAAGGAACTCAACTCTGGGGTCATTCGTGGACATATCGCTAGCTACGATATCAAACGATGAGAGGCGATTGAATCTGTTGTCGCCACATGTGCAAGGTACGCGGGCGCAGATTGGGCAGCCTCTCAAGTATCTGCGTTGAAACGCTTCTGTAGGACTGAATGTTGGTCTGCCCTCTGAGCTAAGGCGCCAAACAGCCAAAATCCATGCGAGAAGCGACAGAACATGATCGGTCAGTGCCTCTCGGGAAGCATCGTTATCCTTTTTGCACATTTCGTGAGAAAGGCGCCCCAAGCAACGCAGAACATCGGTAAAGATTGAGTCCCTGTTATACTGGTGCCTCGTGTCATTTCTGCTGTAAATTCGAGCTAGCATTTCGGAAACTTGGTCAAGCGTCGGGGGCTCTGAAATATAAGGGATTCGTCCCGACTTTCCTGTGTGGGCTCCACTAAGAATTGAGTTGATAATCGCATTGCCCCTGGAAATTCGCTCTTCCCTTGCTCGCCAAATTGGTACCTCTCGCGGTGCGCCGCCGCTTGGCTTGCAGATGCACACGGGCTCGAGGCAGCGATAGCATTGATTTGGGTAACGCAGCAGAATTTCTTGCCAGAAACTTTTGCGAGCCTTGGAGAAAATCGCAATTGACCACGCCACAATCTCTACAAACGGGTCATCGTGCACCGTTCCTGCAAGGTGGTTTGTTACCACCACCCCAGTATTGGCCGAAATCCGGTTGACCATGAACTGAACAGGAATATCTGCATTCGGGTAAATGCTAGCGAGTTGGCGTTGCATTTCATCGAGGTTCATAGTTGTTTTCTCCCAATTGAAGTTAGCGCCAAGGCCGCCTTACCCCTCATGAATCCATCTTCAACGCGTTGATGAACGCCGTCTGCGGGATTTCGACCTTCCCGAACTGGCGCATCTTCTTCTTGCCCTCTTTCTGCTTCTCCAAGAGCTTCTTCTTCCGGGTCGCATCCCCGCCGTAGCACTTGGCGGTCACGTCCTTGCGCATCGCACTCAGCGTCTCACGCGCGATGACCCGCCCGCCGATGGCCGCCTGGATCGGGATCTTGAACATGTGGCGGGGGATCAGCTCTTTCAGCTTCTCGACCATGCCACGGCCGCGCATCTCGGCGCGGTCGCGGTGGACCATCATCGAGAGCGCATCCACCGGCTCGTCGTTCACCAGGATCGACATCTTGACCAGGAAATCCTCGCGGTATTCGCTGATCGTGTAGTCGAAGCTGGCATAGCCCTTGGTCACCGATTTCAGGCGGTCGTAGAAGTCGAAGACGACTTCGTTCAGGGGCAGGTCGTATTCGACCATGGCGCGGGAGCCGGCGTAGGTCAGGTTCTGCTGGATGCCGCGGCGGTCCTGGCAGAGCTTGAGGATGTCGCCCAGGTATTCGTCGGGGACCATGATCGTGGCCTTGATGCGCGGCTCTTCGATATGGTCGACATAGGTCAGGTCGGGCATGTCGGCGGGGTTGTGGAGGTCGCGGACCTCGCCGTCCTTCATGTGCAGGTGGTAGACCACGGAAGGCGCGGTGGTGATGAGGTCGAGGTCGAACTCACGCTCCAAGCGCTCGCGGATCACTTCGAGGTGCAGCAGGCCGAGGAAGCCGCAGCGGAAGCCGAAGCCGAGGGCGGCGGAGGTCTCCATCTCGGTCGAGAAGGAGGCGTCGTTCAGCGCCAGTTTCTCGATCGCATCGCGCAGGGTCTCGAAGTCGTTGGCGTCGACGGGGAAGAGGCCGCAGAAGACGACGGGCTGGGCGGGTTTGAAGCCGGGGAGGGGGGCGTCGCAGGGTTTGCGTTCGTGGGTGACGGTGTCGCCGACGCGGGTGTCGCGGACCTGCTTGATCGAGGCGGTGAAGATGCCGATTTCGCCGGGGCCGAGTTCGGGGATGTCGACCATCTGGGGGCGGAGGACGGCGAGCTTGTCGATGCCATAGGCCGCGTTGGTGGCCATCATGCGGATGCGGTCGCCCTTCTTGATCACGCCGTCGATGACGCGGATCATGACGACGACGCCGAGATAGGCGTCATACCAGGAGTCGACCAGCATGGCCTTCAAAGGCGCGTCGCGGTCGCCTTTCGGGGCGGGGAGGCGGGTGACGATGGCCTCCAGCACATCGGGGATGCCGATGCCGGATTTGGCGGAGATCAGGACAGAGTCGCTGGCGTCGAGGCCGATGACGTCTTCGATCTGGGCGCGGACGCGTTCGGGCTCGGCCGCCGGAAGGTCGATCTTGTTCAGGACGGGGACGATGTCGTGGCCGGCGTCGAGCGCCTGGTAGACGTTGGCCAGGGTCTGGGCCTCGACCCCTTGCGAGGCGTCCACCACCAGGAGGGAGCCTTCGACGGCGCGCATGGAGCGGGAGACCTCGTAGGCGAAGTCGACGTGGCCGGGGGTGTCGATGAGGTTCAGGATATAGTCCTGCCCATCCTTGGCGCGGTAGTTCAGCCGCACCGTGTTGGCCTTGATCGTGATGCCGCGTTCTCGCTCGATATCCATGGAGTCGAGCATCTGCTCTTTCATGTCGCGTTGGGCGACAGTGCCGGTCGCCTGGATCAGGCGGTCGGCGAGCGTGGATTTACCGTGGTCGATATGGGCCACGATGGAGAAATTGCGGATATGGGCGAGATCGGTCATGGGCTGCCTATAGCGGAAGGCGGCGTGGCGGGGAAGGGGGCGGGCGGGATTCCTTGGGGATTCGCAAGGGATTCGGGCGGGGGGCGTGGCACGGGCGGCAGCCCCGGAGAGGCGCTGCCTCTCCGGACCTCTCCGGGATATTTGGGCCAAGGTGAAAGGGGCTTGGGGTCGGGGCAGATATTGCGGGGCGGAGTCTGGGGCCTACCCGATCTGGGGCGGGGGGAGGGGAAAGGGCGGAAATCCGCGCAAGTCTCTGCCCGGGTTGAAAAAAGCGTTCCGAATCGTCATAATGCGGGCAAGAAAAACAGCAAGGGCGCGCAGGTGCAGCCCTTCGGAGCAGAGGCAAGACATGAGCAGAATGCTTTTCGGCGCCGCGGTTGCGGGCCTTTCCCTGATGATGGTGGGCGGGGCCTTTGCGGGTCCGATCGAGAATGCCTGCCTGCGCTCGGACCGCGATGCGGCCAATCGGCAGCTGTGCTCCTGCATCCAGCGCGTCGCCAATGTGACCTTGGGCGGCGGCGATCAGCGGCTCGTGGCCTCGTTCTTCAAGAACCCCGACAAGGCCCAGACCGTGCGCATGTCGCAATCGGCCCGCGACGATGCCTTCTGGGACCGCTACGAGGTCTTTGGCCAACAGGCGGCCATGGCCTGCCAGGGCTGAGACCGTCTCGGCCGGGGGGAACCCGCGTGAGAGGCCGCCTTCGGGCGGCCTTTTCGTTTGCCGGTTCGTCTGCTGGGGGGGGACCCGGGGTATACCCCGGGCTACGGGGCGGGGCGGAGCAGGGCGGGTGAGATCACGCAGCCTACCAGAAGGCCGCCGTCAGTCCGTTTCAAGGCTCCAGCGCAGCACGGGTGGGGGAGCGTCCGGGGGGCTGTCGGCTTCGGGCTGAGGCTCTCCGACCTGCAGGGACAGGGGGATCACCCCGGCCCAGACGGGCCAGGCGCGGTCCTCTTCGGGGTCCTCGGGGCCGCCCGTGGCGATCTTGGCCGAGGCCTCGGAGAGGTCCAGCGCCATGACCTTGGTCGCCTTGACCTCTTGCGCGGTCATCGGGCGCAACTGCTCCCAGCGGCCGGGGAAGAGCCGTTCGACCATGGCTTCCAGATGGGCCGCCTTGCCTTCGGTCACCTCCTCCGCCCGTCCCATCACCATGACCGAGCGGAACTGGACCGAATGCTCGAAGGCCGAGCGTGCGAGGACCAGCCCGTCCAGCGTCGTCACGGAAAGGCAGATGGGCTGCCCCGCCATCGCCCGCAGCGCCCGGCTGGCCGAGGAGCCGTGCCAGAAGACCCTTGTCCCTTCGCGCCAGGCCAGGGTCGAGAGGACCATGGGCGCGCCCTCCATCTGATAGGCGATATGGGCCAGGGGGGCGGCATCGATCACGGCATGGATCGTGGCGGCGTCGTAATCGGCCTTGCCCGGGAAGCGGCGGAGGCGCGTGCGGTCGGAGGGTTCTGTCATGGCGGGGCTTTCGGGGGGGGCGGTGCGTGCAAGCACGCACCCTGGGCGGGATAGGGCGGATGTCTCGCGCCGCAGTGGAGGTAATGGGGCGCGGGGTAGGGGGCGTGTTCACACGCACCTTGTGGGGCAAACCTGCACGCCGCATGCGCGGCGGGGGCAGGGGGCGTGATCTCACGCACCATGACCGGAAGGTGGGGTCGATTGGACTGGGGGAGGGGGCGTGATTTGGCGCGTCTCCATGTGCCATGGGGAGGGCTCGTGGTCACACGCAGCTTGTGGCGCCACCCTACCGGAAGGCCGGGCCATGGGTCCAGAGCGTCAGGCTCCATCTTGTGCCCTCGGTCACCGGGGTGACGCGGTGCAGGACGAAGGAGGGGAAGAGGACCGCCGTGCCGCGCGCGCGCTCGACCTCGCGGATGTTGCTGTCGGGGCGGAGTTCCAGCACGCCGCCCTGGTAATCGGCGGGGTCGGAGAGTTGGACCACGATGGTCAGCTTGCGCTTGGCCGCCACCTGGCCAGAGCCGATGTCGGAATGCCAGTCGAAATGGCCCTCACGCTCGGCGCCATAGCGCGCGACCTGGGGGCTTTCGAGGAAATCGGTCAGGTCGAAACCAAAGGCCGCGCGGTTGGCCTCGGCCACCAGGCGGATCATGCGGTCCATGACCCATGACGCTTCGGGGATATCGTCCAGCCAGGACAGCTCGGCCCGGCGGATCTGGTGCGCCGTGGTCTGGCGCACCAGGCCCGCGTCCTTCATCTCATGGCCCTGGCAAAGCGCAATCAGCGCGTCACATTCGGCGGGGCTGAGGGCTTCGGGGATCAGGTGGAAGGGGGTCATGGCTTCGGTCCTTGGGGGGGCAAGCGCCCCCCCGGTCTGGGTCAGGGGGCGGTGCCGTGCTTGTGGTTGGCATGGGGATCGGCGGCCTGGCCATCCGTCCCATGGGCGGCGTGGTCGGCATGGGCCGCGGGGTCGGAGACCATCACCACCTCGGCAAAGGTCGAGAAGCGAGCCACCGCCTCGGCGCCGAGCCCGTCTTCGGCGGCGTTGAACATGGCCGAGAGGTGCTCGGCCCCTGCAACCCCGTGTTGCGCCAGGAAATCGGCCGCGCGCAGCTCGGGCCCGGCGCAGAGGACGATTTCCCAGGCGCCGTCCTTGCGGGCCAGGAGCGCACGGCCCGCCATGTCGCCCTGGGCCCAGGAGGCCAGCGCGCTGTCGCCCATGACGACGACCGGATCGACGGTCAGCGGCGCCTCGGGCTTGTCGAACATGGCCTTCATCGTGGCGATGATCGCGCCCTGGTCGGTGGTGCTCATCGCGCCGGTCTCGACGGCGGAGTGCTTTTCGCCCGAGGCCGCGTCGAACTCGGTCGGGCCATCGCCGGGGGCATCCTTGCGGTCGTTCATCACGGGGACAGCCAGGGTGACCTCTCCGGCATGTTCGAAGACCAGGGTGACGGAGACCGTGTCGCCGTCCTTCACGTCATGCTTGAGATGCATGAGCATGACGTGGTCGCCGCCGGGGGCGAGGTCGTGGGAGGTCTCGCCCTCGACCGCGATGCCTTCGGGCAGGTCGATCATCTTCATGACGCCGTTCTCGTCGGCGGCATTGGTCATGATCATCACCATGCCGACATCGGGCGAAGAGGCCGAGACGAGGCGGTCGGCCTCGTGGGCGTGGTTGGTGATCTGGAAATAGGCCGCGCCCGAGGGGCCGGTGAAGCGGGCGAAGGGGTCGGTGATGTGGACCCCGTCATGGGCGAAGGCGGGAAGGGCGAAAAGGGCGCCGCAAAGGGCGAGAGAGATGCTGTTCATCATGTCCTCGTGATCTGGATTTGGGTTCGCGATCAGAGGAGGGCGGGCGGCCCCCGGGCCTGGGCGGGGGGCAGGGGCTGGGAGAGCGCGGGGCTTGTCGCCTCGGGGGGGAGGCGGGCGGCGCGGGTCAGGGGCCGGGCGAGGGCTGGCGCGGAGACCAGGGTTGCCGTGACCGAGGCGGCGAGGCAATGGGTGCAGGGTTGGGCCTGGAGGGGTTTGCCCGTGGCGTCGATGAGGATGGTGCCGGTGCCGCAGAGCTCTTGGGCCGAAGCGCCGGCCATCTCGGACCGGGCCACCGCCTCGGTAACGGAGGCGAGGGCGAGGAGAGCCGAGAGGAAGAGGGCCAGGATCAGGCGCATGGGCCTTGGATAGCGCCTTGCACGGGGCCTGTCCATGCTGCGGGGTGACGCAGGGGGGCTTTGGCGCCGCTGCGTAGCCCGGGGTATACCCCGGGACGGCGGGCGGGGGCTGTGGTGTCACCGCCTGTTTCGGCCCGCCCTCCCCCGTGGCGCATTTGTCCACAGAAGATTTCCGCACAAAATGCTTTACTGCTTCCCAAAAGGGCCTCACTATATCTAGTAAGGACTGCGTCAGGCATCGCAGTTGGTTGCCAGACACCCTGCGGCTAGGGGTCTATTCCCCAAGGCCCACCAAAGAGAGGCCGGGCATGTCGATTGCAGAAGATTTCGCCGAGATGGACGACCTCCATCCGATCGACGTGGTCGAGAGCCTTGCCGAATACCACGCCTGGGAGTTCGACCGCGTCACCGATGACCAGATCGCCATGGCGGTCGAGGGCCAGTGGCGGACCTATTCGCTGACCCTCGCCTGGTCGGCCCAGGACGAGACGCTGCGGCTGATCTGCACCTTCGAGATGGAGCCCCCAGAGGGCCGCCAGGCGCCGCTTTATGACCTGATCAACCGCTGCAACGACATGGTCTGGACCGGGGCCTTCACCTGGTGGGCCGAGCAGAAGCTGATGGTCTGGCGCTATGGCCTGGTGCTGGCGGGCGGACATTCGGCCTCGGCTGAACAGGTCGACACGCTGATCTCCCAGGCGATCCTGGCCTGCGAGCGCTTCTACCCGGCCTTCCAGCTGGTCTCCTGGTCCGACCAGATGCCCGCGGACGCGCTGAAGGTCGCCATCGCCGAGGCCTATGGCCGCTGCTAAAGCCTTGCCCTTGCCGTGAAACCGCATAACCTGCCGCCAAAGAGGGAGGCAGGGATGCTGGATGAGGTCGCCCGCAAGGGTCTGGTGCTTTTGGGCTGCGGCAAGATGGGGACGGCGCTTCTGACCGGCTGGCTGGAGGCGGGGGTGCCCGCCGCCTCGGTCTGGGTGATCGAGCCCAATCCGACCGACTGGCTGAAGGCCTCGGGCGTGCATCTGAACGAGGGCGTGCCGCCTGCGCCTGCCGTGGCCTTGCTGGCCGTGAAGCCACAGATGATGGGGGCCGCGCTTCCCGCGCTGCAGGCCCTGGGGAATGGGACGACGCTCTTTGTCTCGATCGCGGCCGGGACCTCGATTGCCACCTTTGAGGCGGCCTTGGGGGCTCAGACGCCTATCGTGCGGACCATGCCCAATACGCCGGCCATGGTCGGGCGTGGCATCACCGGGATCTGTGCGAACAAGGCCGGGCAGGGCGGCTTGGCCCTGGCGCGCGACCTGATGGCGGCGGTGGGTGAGGTGGTGGAGCTGGAGAGCGAGGCGCAGATCGACGCGGTGACGGCGGTTTCGGGCTCGGGTCCCGCCTATGTCTTTCACCTGATCGAGGCCATGGCGGCGGCTGGCGTGGCCGAGGGGCTTTCCGAAGAGGTCGCCATGAAGCTCGCCCGCGCCACGGTCTGCGGCGCGGGGGAATTGGCCTATCGCTCGCCGGAGACGGCGTCGCAACTGCGGATCAATGTGACCTCTCCGGGCGGGACCACGGCGGCGGCCTTGGCGCATCTGATGGAGGGGCTGCCGCCCTTGATGCTGAAAGCGGTCCATGCGGCGGCGGAGCGGGGCCGGGAGCTCGGGAAATGACGGGGCCCATCACCTATGCAGATTTCGAGAAGGTGGATATCCGGGTCGGGCGCATCACCCGCGCCGAGCCTTTCCCCGAGGCGAAGAAGCCCGCCTACAAGCTGTGGGTCGATTTCGGCGGGGAGATCGGGGAGAAGCGCTCCTCGGCCCAGGTGACGGTGCATTATGGGGTGGAGGAGTTGGTCGGGCGCCAGGTTCTGGCCGTGGTGAACTTCCCCCCGCGCCAGATCGGGCCGGTTCGGTCGGAGGTCCTGGTCCTTGGCGTGCCGGATGCGGATGGCGCCGTGGTGCTGATCGGGCCGGGGCAAGAGGTTCCGCTGGGCGGGAGGCTGTTTTGAAACTTCTGATCACCCGCTCGATGCCCGAAACCGTGGTGCGCCGCGCCATGGAGCGGTTCGACGTCACCTGGCGCAACAGGCCCACCCCCATGGGCCCTGCCGACTTGACCGCTGCCCTGCAAGAGTACGACGCCGTCCTGCCGACTTTGGGCGATATGCTGGGGGCGGGGGTCTTCGGGGGTGCGCTTCGGACCAAGATCCTGGCCAATTTCGGGGTGGGCTATAACCATATCGACGTGGCGGCGGCCCGGGCTGCGGGGGTGGCGGTGACCAATACGCCGGGTGCCGTGACCGATGCCACGGCGGATATCGCCCTGACCCTGATCCTGATGACCGCGCGGCGGGCGGGCGAGGGCGAGCGGATGCTCCGCCGGGGGGAGTGGACCGGCTGGCATCCGACGCAGATGCTGGGGCTGCATGTCTCGGGCAAACGCCTGGGCGTGATCGGCATGGGGCGGATCGGCCAGGCGATTGCGCGGCGCTGTCACTTTGGCTTCGGCATGGAGGTGGTCTTCCACAACCGTTCTGCGGTTGATCCGGGCTTCCCGGCGCGGCAGGTGGGGCTGGAGGAGGTCCTGGGGGCCGATGTGGTCGTCGTGGCGGTGCCGGGCGGGCCTGCGACCAAGCACCTCCTGGGCGCCGCGCAATTCGCGCAGATGGCGCCCCATGCGATCTTCGTCAACATCGCGCGCGGCGATGTGGTGGACGAGGCTGCCCTGGTGGCAAGCCTGAAGGCGGGTCAGATCGCCGGGGCGGGTCTCGATGTCTATGAATTCGAGCCCCGGGTCTCGCCGGAGCTCATGGCGATGGAAAACGTGACCCTGCTGCCGCATCTCGGCACGGCGGCGCTCGAGGTGCGCGAGGCCATGGGGATGATGGCGGTGGACAACCTGATCGCCTGGGCCGAGGGGCGCCCTTTGCTGAACCCGGTCAACTGAGATGCGCGGCGGATGCCTCCGGCGGGGATATTTGGGTCAGTATGAAAGGGGTCATGTCTTTCATACTGGCATAAATATCCCCCGCGGAGCGTCCGACCTTTCCGCCCCCGCGCCTTTGCCTTTCATACTTGCCCAAATACTCGCTTGCGCCCTCTCCACCGGGGCCGCGCCATGATCCTGTCGCGCGGGCGGCGCTATATCTTCATCCATATCCCCAAGACCGGGGGCACGGCCCTGACCCTGGCGCTCGAGGCCCGGGCCAAGGCGGATGACATCCTGATCGGCGATACGCCGAAGGCGCGGGCCCGGAAGGGGCGGATTGCGGGGGTCAAGACCCAGGGGCGGCTTTGGAAGCACTCGACGCTTTCCGATATCGCGGGGCTGGTGTCGGATGAGGAGGTGGCGGAGTTCTTCACGTTGACCCTGGTGCGCAACCCCTGGGACCGGATGGTCAGCTATTACCATTGGCTGCGGGCGCAGGGCTTTGCCCATCCGGCGGTGGGGCTTGCCAAGGCATTGAGTTTTGGGGATTTCCTGGCCCATCCGCAGACCCGCATGGCGCTGACGCTTTGGCCCTATGGCGCCTATATGCGGGACCGTTTCGGGGCGGAGCGGGCCAGTCTTTATATCCGGCTGGAGCACCTGGCCGAGGATATCGCGCCTTTCGAGGCGCATCTGGGGTTCCGGCTTTCCATGCCGCGCGCCAATGAAAGCGAGAGGGGGCGAGATTTCCGGCCCTATTACTCTGACGCCTCGGCGGCCCTGGTGGCAGAGCTTTGCGCCGAGGATATCGCGCGCTTCGGCTATCGCTTCGAAGTTTAAGCAAGCGCCGCCAGCTTGCCGCAATTCCTCCGCAAGCCGGGCGGGGCTTGGGCGCTTTCTGCTGGGAAACCATCGGAGGGCTTGCCATGGGTCGCCACGATCCCGCCTTGACCATCGCCATATCCGGCCGCGCGGGCCTGGCGCGCGGGCTTTATGCCGGAACGCTCTTGCGCACGCCCTTGGGCTGGGCGCCGATCGAGAGCCTTTGCCCGGGCGAGCTGGTCCTGACCCGCGACCGGGGGCTTTGCCCGGTCGTCAGCCTGACCCGCGAGGAACGCCCCGCGCTTTGGGCCGTGCGCATCCCGGCGGGGGCCCTGGAGAACGGGGCGGACCTGCTTTTGCCTCCGGGCCAGCCCGTCCTGGTGCAGACCGATTTCGCCATGCCCTATACCGGGGAGGCCGAGGCGCTGGTTCCGGCCTCGAGCCTCGAGGGCTGGCGGGGGATCGTGCCGGTCGCAAGGGCCACGACGGCGCCGATCTGGCAGCTGCGGCTGGACCGGTCGAGCCTGATCGAGGCCGGGCCGGGGGTGGTCGTGGGGCTCGAGGGCTCGGAGGAGGCGCAGGCTGATCTCTTGACGCGGCTTCTGTCGGCGCCGGAGCGGCCGGTTCTGCCGCTTGCCGCCGCAAGGCACCTGGTCGCCACGCTGATCGGCGCGGCGACCGGGGAGGGGATGGTTCAGGCGGCCCTGGCCAGGGGGGCGTAGAAGAGCGCGCCTTTCGCCGCCATGTCGCGCAGGCTTTGCGGGGCCTGGAAGCGGGGGCCAAGCGCGGTGAGGGTGTCGCAGATCTCCACCGCCTTGGCGGCGCCGATCCGGTCGAGCCAGGAGAAGGGCCCGCCCGACCAGGGCGCAAAGCCCCAGCCGAGGATGGCGCCCACATCGCCCTCGCGGATATCGGTCAGGACGCCGGCGTCCAGCGCCCTGACGGCCTCCAGCGCCTGGATCATCAGGAGGCGGTGCTGGACGGTGGGGAGGTCGGGGCTCTGGGTCTCGGGCCAGAGGGTCCCCAGGCCCTCCCAGAGGTCGAGGCGTTTGCCCGTCTCGTCATAGGCATAGAAGCCCGCCTTGGCCTTGCGGCCCATCCGGCCCTGGTCGGCCATCTTGAAGAGGACCTCATCGACGGCGCTGTCGGGATAGGCCTCGCCCATGGCGGCTTTCGTCGCCTTGGCGATCTTGACCCCAAGGTCGATCGAGGTCTCGTCCACCAGTTGCAGGGGGCCGACGGGCATGCCGAGGAGCTTCGCGGCGTTTTCGATCAGGGCGGGGGGCACGCCCTCGGCGACCATCCGCAGGCCCTCGTTGATATAGGGGATGATGCAGCGGTTGGCGTAGAAGAAGCGGGCGTCGTTCACCACGATGGGGGTCTTCTTCAGCGCGCGGACCAGGTCCATGGCCTTGGCGACGGCGCGGTCTTCGGTCTTTTTGCCCCGGATGATTTCCACCAGGGCCATCTTGTCTACGGGCGAGAAGAAATGGATGCCGATGTATTGGCCGGGCCTTTGGCTGGCCTTGGCCAGGCCCGAGATCGGCAGGGTCGAGGTGTTGGTGGCGAGGATCGCCCCGGTTGCGGCCTCGATCCTGGCGGTGACTTCGGCCTTGACGGCGGGGTCTTCGAAGACGGCTTCGATCACCAGGTCGCAGGGGGCGAGGGCGGTGTAATCGGTGGTGGGGGTGATCCGCGCCAGGACCTCGGCCTTCTTCTCGGGCGTGACTTTCCGGCGCTGGAGGCCTTTTTCCAGGATGCCCTCGGCATGGGATTTGCCACGCTCGGCCGCCTCTTGGGTGGCGTCGATCAGGATGACATCGATCCCGGCATTGGCCGCCACATAGGCGATGCCCGCGCCCATCATGCCGGCGCCGACGACGCCCAGGACCTTCACGCTTTCATCGGGGAGCGCCGGGCGGCGGGCGCCCTTTTCAAGCGCCTCCTTGTTGATGAAGAGCGAGCGGATCATGGCGGAGGAGGTCGGGTCCATCAGGACCCCGGTGAAGGCCCGGGCCTCGACCCGCAAAGCGGTGTCGAAGGGGACGAGCGTGCCCTCATAGGCCGCCTGCAACAGCGCCTGGGCGGCGGGATAGACGCCCTGGGTCTTGCCAAGGATCATGGCATTGGCGCCGACGAAGGTCTGGAAACCCTGGGGGGAATAGGGCGCGCCGCCGGGGAGCTTGTAGCCCTTCTGGTCCCAGGGCTTCACCAGGTCGGTGTCTTTCGCACCCAGGACCCATTCCCTGGCGCGTTTCAGCAGGTCTTCGGGGGGGACGACCTCGTCGATCAGGCCCTCGGCTTTCGCGAGTTTCGGGGAGAGGAGCTTGCCCTCCATCAGGAAAGGCGCGGCCAGCATGACGCCCATCTTGCGGATGAGGCGGGTGGTGCCGCCCGCGCCGGGGAAGATGCCGACAAGGATTTCCGGCAGGCCGATCTTGGCCTTGGGATTATCGGCCGCGATGATGCGGTGGCAGGCCAAGGGGATTTCAAAGCCGATCCCAAGCCCGGTGCCGGGCATGGCGCAGACGATGGGCTTGGCGCCTTTCAGGGTCTTGGGGTCCATGCCCGCGCGCTCGATCTTGCGCAGGAAGCGGTGGGTTTCCATGATCCCGTCAAAGACCGCCTGCGTGCCCCCCGCCTGCATCTGGGCCAGGACGTTCAGGTCCATCCCCCCCGCGAAATCCTTCTTGCCCGAGGTCAGGACGATGCCCTTTGCCTCGGCGAGGCCCCGGTCGATCAGCGCCTCCAGCTCGGCAAAGCCTGCCATGGACATGACATTCATCGACCGCCCCGGCACGTCCCAGGTGATCGTGGCCACGCCATCTGCATCGAGGTCATAGGTGAAATCGGTCATGTTCCCTCCTTTGGGAGTTCCAGGCGGATCAGGGGCCAGCGGCTGTTGGCGAGCCCGTTGGTGACAGAGGCGGCCTTCCAGCGGTTGCCCACCAGTCGCAGTGTCATGATGGAGCGATAGGGGGCGACGATGCGCTGGCCGCCCGCGATGATATGGCTGATGTAGCTGCCGGAAATCAGGTCGTGGTCCAGCCGCGCGGCATTTTCAACGAGGCGGATGTAATCGGTGACGCGCAGGGCCTGGAGCGAGCCGCGGAACTGGTCGAAGCCCGCGCGCAGATCCTCTTCGGTCTCGATGATCTTGCTTTCGTCATGGCTGATGACGGCGCAGGGCAGGGCGACATGGTCGCGGTAGGTCTCCCAGTCGCCTTTCAGCGTCGCGGTCGAGACCTCGTCGAGATAGGCTTGCAGGATGCCCTTGCTGTCCATTCAAACGGCTCCCCTGGGGCGGCCGTCGGCATGGGTGAAGCGGCGGGCGGCGCCGTCCTTGTGGCCGATCAGGTCGTGGTCGGGGTAATGCACCGCGTCGCGGGGCAAGCGGGTGCCTGCGACGAGGTAAGACACCGCCTGGTCGCTGTCGTTCCTCAGGCAATGGGCGGGGCCGCTGCCCTTGGGCCAGGCCAGGGCATCGCCGGGGGAGAGGCGGGTTTCGCGGTCCTCGACCAGGGTCGGGTGGCCATTCAGGACCAGGGCAAACTCGTCCTCTTCCGCGTGCCAGTGGCGGAAGGAGGAGCGGCTGCCGGGGGGCAGGATTTCGACGAAGGCGCCGATCTGGGTCAGACCGCCGGGGTCGGAGAGGAGGTGGTAGTCGTAGTCGCCAAGGCCGCCGCCCAGGATCGGATGGACATAACCCCGCGAGGTCATGGGCGCGCCGGGGCGGATCACGCGGGGGGCGTCTGGCGAGGGCGCGCCCCATGGCTCGGCCAGGTTCAGGAGATGGGGGGGCAGGGGGCCGCCCCGGAGCCGCGCGCCTTGGGCGCTTTCCACCTGCCAATTTGTGGCGGTGTTGACCTGGCGGCTGCCGTCTTCATAGGTGCAGATATCCCCCAGGGCGCGCGTGCCCAGCATGACCCAGGTGCAGGGGAGATCGCCGCGGTTCGCCATGGCATGGGCATTGGCATCGCCGCGGCGGAAGCAGGCGGCCTGGCCGGGCTGCATCGGGGTCTCGCCGTCATCGTCGAGAAGCGTGGCCTCGCCTGCCAGCAGGTAAAGCATCTCGTCCTCGGCCGAATGCCAATGGCGCTGGCCCGTCCTTGCGCCGGGGGCCAGGGTTTCGAGGTGAAGGCCGAATTGCGTGATCCCGCCCGCATCCGACAGGGCCAGGCTGGTCAGCCCCTCCCTGGTCTGGGGCTTGGGCGGGGAGATGATCATTTCGGGCCGCTCCAGTCGCTGCCGTCCTTGTGGGTAAAGCGGGCGCGGCCGGCCGACATATGGACCATCATGTCGACATCGGAATAGGTCGCGACCTCGGACGGCGCCTTGGTGCCGACCACGAGGAAGCAGGCGGGGCGGTCGCTGCGGTTGAGGAAATGGTGGCCATCGGGGCGCCCGGCCGGGAAGGCCGCGCAGTCGCCCGGGCCCATCGCGGTCTCGCCCGCATCGGTGACCATGATCAGCGCGCCTTCGGTCACCATGACGAATTCGTCCTCATGCAGGTGCCAGTGGCGCAGGGAGGACATGGCGCCGGGTTGCAGGGTCACCAGGTTGACGCCGAACTGTGTCAGCCCCCCGGCATCGCCCAGCCGCAGCGAGGAGCGCCCGGCCATCATGGCGGCATAGGGTTCGGGATAGATCGACCCGGTCTTGACCGGGACTTTCGAGAGGTCGAGCTTGGTCATGTCACTCCTTGGGTTTGAAGCTGCCATCGGCGATCTCGGCCTGGCCCATGGACCAGTGGATATGGCCTTCCGAGCTTTCGATCTCGGCGATCTTCCAGCCGCCCTCGGTGGGGATGGCGCGGATACGGGTTTCGAAGGGTTGGGTCAAAAGGTTGGCGCGCACGAGGATATGGGTCAGGCAGCGCGCCTCGACGCCCGTCGGCGTCTGCCGCAGGGTCAGAAGCTTGCGGTAGATGTCGGTCACGCCATGGGTGCGGATGATGCCGACATAGACCTCGAAATCCTCGCGCAGTTCGGCCTCTGTGTGCAGGACATAGGGCTTCTCCCCGCGCGGGGTGAACTGCATGGGCAGGGCGATGACCTGGGCGTAAAGGTCGAAATTCCCGGTGATCAGGGCGCGGGTCAGGCGGTCGGACAGATCGGCCATATCGGGTTCAGGCATCCCGGCCTCCCCGATGGCGGGCTTTCGACCCGCAGGGCCCGCGCCTCAGGCCAGGGCGCGTCGCGGGCTGCGGATCACCCAGTCGACCTGGCAATCGGGATAGTCCGACATCTCGATCTTGATGCCCGCTTCGGTCACGCGGCAGTAATGCACCAACTGCCCCTGTTCCACGATCTCGCCCCGGGCATCGCGGTTGATATGGGTGAGCCAGATGCGGAAGCGGCCGTGGCGCGGCATTTCCAGCGCGTCGAGCAAAAGATCCACCTTGGCCACGCCCTTGGACTTCTGGATCGCGGCCAGCCGGGTCAGCGTCGTGACCATCTCTTCGGCATCCCGCATGACCTCTTGCCGGCCTGCCACGTAGATCGGCAAGGGATAGACATATTCCTCTGCCAGTTCCTGCATGCGCCCCGTCATCAGGAGCGTCATACGGCGTTGCAGCAGCTTTTCCAGCTGGGAATACATTTGGGTCGGATTCTCCGAAGCGCTTTGAAGGAGAGGCGTCGATACAACTTTGCCGAAAGTCCCACGCTTCAAAAGCGACGCATTGCGCGACAAAATCGACCAGAAACTCGGCCTTGCGTTGCGGGCATGGCTGGAGAGCGCGGCCCGAAGGCGGGTCACAAGACAGCGTTGCCCCGGCCGAGTGCTTCATGTCAAAGCCTTTCCACCACGGTTGCCGCCCCCATCCCGCTGGCCACGCAAAGTGTCGCAAGACCCAGGGTCTTGTCGCTGCGTTCCAGCTCATCGAGGAGTGTAGCAAGGATCATCGCCCCTGTCGCGCCCAGGGGATGGCCCATGGCAATCGCTCCGCCATTGACATTGACCCGGGCCGGATCGACGTCAAAAGCCTGCTGAAAGCGCAGGACGACGGCGGCGAAGGCCTCGTTCACCTCGAAGAGGTCGATGTCGCCGATCCCCAGCCCCGCCGCCGCGAGGGCGCGCTCGGTCACCGGGACGGGGCCGGTCAGCATGATCGTGGGCTCGGTGCCGATGCGGGCCACGGCGCGGATGCGGGCGCGGGGCTTCAGCCCATGCGCCTCGCCCCAGTCCTTGGAGGCCACCAGCACCGCTGCCGCTCCATCGACGATGCCGGAGGAGTTCCCGGCATGGTGGATATGGGTGATGCGCTCCAGGTGGGGGTATTTCATCAGGGCGACCTTGTCGAAGCCGGGCATGACCTCGCCCATCTCCTGGAAGGCGGGTTTCAGGGCGCCCAAGGTCGCCATATCGGTGCCGGGGCGCATGTATTCGTCATGCTCCAGGATCATCAGCCCGTTGCGGTCGCGCACCGGGACGATGGACTTGGCAAAGCGCCCCTCGGCCCAGGCGCGGGCGGCGCGGCGCTGGCTTTCGACGGCCAAGGCATCGGCCATCTCGCGGGTGAAGCCATATTCCGTGGCGATCAGGTCGGCCGAAATCCCCTGCGGCACAAAGCGCGTGGCCATGGCGAGCGAAGGGTCCACGGCAATCGCCGCCCCGTCGCTGCCCATGGGCACCCGGCTCATCATCTCGACCCCGCCCGCGATAAAGGCCCCGCCCGTGGCGCGGACCTGCTGGGCGGCGAGGTTCACGGCCTCGAGCCCGGAGGCGCAGAAGCGGTTGATCGACAGGCCCGGGATGGCCTGGTCGAGGCCCGAGGCCAGGACGGCAGAGCGCGCCAGGCAGCCGCCCTGTTCGCCCACCTGGGTGACATTGCCCCAGATCACATCCTCGATCACCGGGCCCCGGATGCCGTTCCTTGCCGCCAAGGCGTCCAGGATTTGCGCCGAAAGCGCGACCGAGGTGACCTCGTGCAGCGCGCCGTCAGGCCGCCCCTTGCCGCGCGGCGATCTTATGGCGTCGAAGATATAGGCGTCCATTCTGGTCTCCTAAAGAAAGGCTCTGGGCATGAGGTCATAGGGGTGGCGCCAGCCGGGCAGGGCCACAAGGCGGTCCAGCCAGGCGCCGATGGCAGGCCAGTCGTCGCGGTGAAAGCCGAAGGGCTCGGGGTAGTAGAGGTAACCGCAGCAGGAGAGGTCGGCGATGGTGGGCGCCCCGCCCACGATCCAGCCGCGCCCGGTCAGGTGGGTTTCCAAAACGGTGTAAGCGGCCTTGAGACGGCCCTGCAGGAAGGGGATGACGCCTGGCGGGCGCTTTTCCTCGGGCAGGAAGTTCATCAGGAAACGGCAGGTGCCGATCTGGGTGGAAAGCTTGTGGTTGTCCCACAAAAGCCAGCGCAGGATCTCGCGCGCCTCGTGGTCATCCCGGGGCCCGAAGCGCCCGGTCCGCTTGGCGAGGTGGTCGAGGATCACGCCGGACTGCGACAGCGTCAGGTCGCCATCGACCAGGACCGGAACCTCGGCCATTTCGTTGAGCGCCTTGAAGCCCTCCGTCCGCGCCCCGCCCTGGAAGAAGGGGACGAACTCCAGCTCCCACGCCGTGCAGGTCAGCTCCAGCATCAGCGCGACCTTGTAGGCATTGCCGCTTTCGCCAAATCCGTAAAGCTTCATCTCCCCTCCTCCATCTTGTCAGGCCGCCCGTTCCCCCCGCCGAGGGCCCGTCCCCGCCCTGGTCTTCAGCCGAACCGCCCCGCGCACGAAGGCCCGCCCGGGCCCTGGCCTGTCATCTCCTGTCCTCCAACTCGGCCTGGAAGAGCCGCATCCGGTGGACCAGCTTCTCCTGGTCGGTGACGCTGTCGAAATGCTCGAAGAGGAACGACAGCGCCTCCCCCTCCTCCAGCCCCGCCTCGGCAGCGAAGCGGCGCAGGCGGCGGTAGCCGTCCTCGGTCATGGCGACGGGAAACCGCCGGGTCAGTCGAAATCGCTTGGGCATCGGGCCCTCCTTTCGCCGCCAGCCTGAACCTCTTCGCCACGCGCCGCAACGCCCCTCCCTTTCATACTGACCCAAATATCCCTGGGGTGCGGGGGCAGGGCCCCCGCGCTTCGGGCCGGGAGGCCGTCAGAATTCCTCCGCCGCAAGGCCCATGACCGTGCTCCCCCCGGCCTCGATCCGGGCCAGGTGCAGGGCGCAGGCGGGCAGGATGCGGGTCATGTAATGCCGCGCGGTGACCAGCTTGGCGCGGCCAAAGGCGTC
Source organism: Stagnihabitans tardus (assembly GCF_009925085.1). Taxonomy (GTDB): domain Bacteria; phylum Pseudomonadota; class Alphaproteobacteria; order Rhodobacterales; family Rhodobacteraceae; genus Stagnihabitans; species Stagnihabitans tardus. Next base: position 138,499 of record NZ_JAABNR010000011.1, read on the forward strand.
GTCCATCTCCAACGCGGCGCGCGCCATGCGCACCCACATGAGGCCGAGGCAGACATGGCCCGCCAGGTGCAGGAAATCCGTCGCCCCCGCCAGGGCATCCTCGGGCGCCTTCATCGCGCGGTCGAGGAAATACATCGCCGCCTGCTGCATCTGCTTGGAGGCCTGCTTCAAGGGGCCGGTGAACTCCGCCATCCCCGGCGTCTCGTCGCGGCATTCGGCCTTGACCAGCTCGAAAAAGGCCATGACCGGCTTGCCACCCTCGGCCGCAAGCTTGCGGCCCACCAGGTCCAGCGCCTGGACCCCATTGGCGCCCTCGTAGATCATGGCGATCCGCGCATCGCGGACATATTGGCTGACCGGGTTGTCCTCGATATAGCCATGGCCGCCCCAGACCTGCTGGGCCGTCACCGTGGTCTCGAAGCCCTTGTCGGTCAGGAAACCCTTCATCACCGGGATCAGAAGCGAGACCAGGGCATCGGCCTCGCGGTCCCCCTGGCGGTGCGCCCGGTCGATCAGCGATGCGCCCCAATAGGTCAGCGCCCTTGCCGCCTCGATAAAGGCGCGCTGGTCCATCAGCATGCGGCGGATGTCGGGATGGACGATCAGGGGCTCGGGCGCGCCCGGGCCCGAGGTCACGCCGCGACCCTGCAACCGCTCTTTCGCATAGGTGACCGAGGCCTGGTGCGCCGCCTCGGCCTGGGCATAGCCCTGCAGCGCCACGCCCAGCCGCGCCTCGTTCATCATGGTGAACATGGCGCGCATCCCCTTGTGGAGATCGCCGACCAGCCAGCCCTTGGCGCCGTCGAAATTCATCACGCAGGTCGGGCTGCCATGGATGCCCATCTTCTCTTCGACCTTGCCCGGCGCCACGGCGTTCCGGACCCCGTCGATATATTTCGGCACGACGAAGAGGCTGATCCCCTTGGTCCCCTCCCCCCCGCCCGGGGCCTTGGCGAGGACCAGGTGGATGATGTTCTCGGCCATCTCGTGATCGCCGGCCGAGATGAAGATCTTCGTCCCGGTGATGCTGTAGGAGCCATCGTCCTGCGGCTCTGCCCTCGTGCGGATGAGCCCAAGGTCCGTGCCGCAGTGCGGCTCGGTCAGGTTCATCGTGCCGGTCCATTCGCAGGTGGCAAGCTTCGGCAGGTAAAGCGCCTTCTGCGCCTCGGTCCCATGGGCCCGCAGGGCGGAATAGGCGCCATGGGTCAGGCCTTGATACATTTGCAAGGCCATATTGGCGCTGACGAAGGTCTCGTTGACCGCCGTATGCAGGACGTAAGGCAGGCCCTGGCCGCCATGGTCCGTGTCGCAGTCGATCGCGGTCCAGCCACCCTGCCGCAGCGCATCGAATGCCGCCTGGAAGCCCCCCGGAACCCTGACCTTGCCGCCCTCGAGCTTGCAGCCCTCGCGGTCGCCCACCGCGTTCAGGGGCGCGAGGACCTCTTCGGCCAGCTTGCCCGCCTCCGCGAGGATCGCCCCGGTGAAGCCCGGGTCCAGATCAGCATAGCCCGGAACCGCGCTGTCCTGCACCTTCAGAACCCGGTGCAAGACGAAGTCGATCTCTCCCAGGGGCGCCCGATATCCCATTTCCTACTCCGCAGCCGCCTTGAAGGCCGCGATCATCGCGGCGCCCTCGGCGATTTCCTGTTTCAACTCTGCGATGGCCAGGTCCAGTTCCGCCCGCTGCGCCTCCATCTGGGCCAGGCGGTCCACCGCCAGCTCATAGGTGCGTTCCAGCTGCGCCTGGTTCGAGCCATCGCGTTCATACATGTTCAACAGCTGGCGAATGTCCTCGAGGCTGAAGCCAAAGCGCTTGCCGCGCAGGATCAGCTGAAGCCTGGCCCGCGCCTTGCGGTCGTAAAGCCGCCGGGCCCCCCGGCGGATCGGCCAGATCAGCTCTTTCTGCTCGTAAAAGCGCAGGGTGCGGGCAGTGACCTCATAGGTCTCGCACATTTCGCCGATCGTCAGGACATCGTCCATTGCAGTCTCCATGGGCAAAGGATGGCGCGGCTTGGGCGCCGTGAAAAGACAAATTGACGTTGACGTCAAGGTAACGTGGCGTCACGGCAGGCGGGACAGCTCCTCGGCCGAGGCGGCCCGCAAGGCGCGCAGGTCGGCGATGCGGCGGGCGAGTTCGGCCTCTTCCTCGGCCAGGGCGGCGAGGCGACGGTCGGCCAGTTCCAGCCAGGCTTCCAGCTGCGGCCGCGTGCCCTTCTGGTCATAGATCAAGAGCCACTGCCGGATTTCTTCCAGGCTAAAGCCGAAGTGGCGGCCGCGCAGGATCAGGGTCAGCCGCGCGGATTCGCGCGGGCCATAGAACCGCGCCCGGCCCTGCTTTTGCGGGGCAAGCAGTTCAATATACTCGTAATAACGCAGGGTGCGCGGGGTCACGTCGAACCGGGCGCACATCTCCTTGAAGGGGATCAGGGTCTCATTCATGGACCTTACCTTAACGTCAACTGCGGCCCGGGGCAAATGCCTCTTGCAGGCGCCGTGCCTTGCGCCAAGATGGAGCCATGACCGAAGATCCCCGCCCCCAAGATCCCCGACTTGCCCTGGCCCAAAGTTTCATCCGCGCGCTGCCCCATTCCGCCGCCTTGGGGATGGACCTTGTCCACCTCGGCGCCGGGGAGGCCGTGATCACCATGCCCTATGACCCGCGGCTGGTGGGTGACCCTGCGACGGGAGTGATCCATGGCGGGGCGATCTCGGCCTTGATGGACACGGCCTCGGGCGCCTCGGTCATGTCGCACCCTTCCGCGCCGCGCTCGACTGCGACGCTGGACCTGCGCATCGACTACATGCGCCCCGCGACCCCGGGGCAGAGGATCACGGCAAGGGCCGAGGTGACCCATGTCACGCGCTCGGTCGCCTTCATCCGGGTGACGGCCTGCGACGAAGATACCGCACGTCCGGTGGCCCAGGGCACCGGCACTTTCACGCTGGAGCGATAGATGCCCCCCGAACCCGTCGAAGTGGTGAAATCCCGGCGCGAGGCGGCCTTGGCGCGGCTCGTGGCCTCGGTGCCCTATATCGGCTTCCTCGGCGCCCGTTTCGACCGGCGCGGCGACGAGCTGACCGCCCATCTGCCCTTCTCCCCCATGCTGATCGGCAATCCCCAGCTTCCTGCCCTGCATGGCGGCGCCACGGCGGCCTTCCTCGAGGTCACGGCGATCATCGAACTGGCCTGGACCAATCTCTGGGAGGATATCGAGGCCGGGCGCCTCTCGGACGAGATCGCCTTGCCCAAGACCGTGACCTTCACCGTCGATTACCTGCGCACGGGCCTGCCGCGCGATGCCTATGCCCGGGCCCGGGTCAACCGGTCAGGGCGGCGCTTTGCCAGCGTCCATGTCGAGGCCTGGCAGGACAACCGCGCCCGCCCCTTCGTCGCCGCCACCGCGCATTTCCTGATGCCGTGACAGGTTTTCATACTGACCCAAATATCCCGGGGTGTGGGGCAGAGCCCCACTGAGGCCCCTACCACCGGAACCGCCGGAAGAGCTCTGACGCCCCCCAGCCCGCCACCATCGCCATGATCAGCGAGAGCAGGCCGTAAGCCAGGGGCTGCTCCATGGCGAGGTTGTAAAGCCAGCGCTCGATCCCAGCCTTGCGCACATCGATGACGTTTTCCTGCATGTCCACGACCTCGCCGCCCCGGGTCAGGAAGATGCGGACCCGGTAATCGCCCTCGATCAGGTTGGCGGGCAGGGTGATATCGGTGCGGAACAGCGATTGGCGCAGCAAGAGCACGGCGTTCTGCGCCAGCCGATATTGCCCCGTCCCTTCGCGGATGCGTTGCAGGGCCTGGACATAGGCCTCTTCATCCTCGGCCCCCGCAATGGCCTCGATGGTCGAGGGGATCGAGACATGGTGCTTGGCGTCCTCTTTCGGGCTGAGGATATCGCCAAGCTCTCCGGTCGTGGCCACGGCATAGAAGGAGGGCGCCGAGGCGATCTGCACCGCGCCCCGGTTCAGCCAGATCCCCGCCACGCGCTCTTTCTTGCGGATCACCAGGGGCGTCGCCGGCCCCTCGACCGTGACGATGACCTGCAGCAGAGGCCAGTCGGGCGGCGGCGCCTCGCGCATGGCGGCGCCATAGATCAGGATGGCCGTGCCGTTGAAACTGGTGTCGATCGAGACATCCGAAGTCGAGACGCCCGAGACGATCTCTTCGGCCCGCAGCGGCAGGGCCAGCGCCAGGAGGAGCAGGAGCCATCTCATCGCCCCACCCCCAGGGTCGTGACCGAATAGAGTTCGGAGGGCGTCAGGACCAGGTCGAAGCCGATCTTGACCGCGACGGCCAGGACCAACAGCGACAGGAGGATCCGCAGCTGTTCGGCCTTCAGCCGGATGCCGACCTTGGTGCCGATCTGCGCCCCGATCACTCCGCCGAGGATCAGAAGCAGCGCCAGCATCATGTCCACCGTGTGATGGGTGACGGCATGGACAAGCGTCGTATAGGCGGTGACGAAGGTGATCTGGAACAGCGAGGTCCCCACCACGACCTTGGTGGGCATGCCGAGGATATAGATCATCAGCGGCACCATGATGAAGCCGCCGCCCACCCCCATGATGGCCGAAAGGAAGCCCACGAAGAACCCCGCCACCAGCGGCGGGATGATCGAGATATAAAGCCCAGAGGCGCGGAACTTCACCTTGAAAGGCAGTTCATGGACGATGGCATGGACCGTCCCGCGCCGGACCTTGGGCGCTCCGACCCGGCGGAGTGACCGGATGCTTTCGGTCAGCATCATCCCGCCCACGAGGCCGAGGAAGAGAACATAGGACAGCTGCACGAAAAGGTCGGTCTGGCCCAGCTTGCCCATCAGGTCGAAGACATAGCCCCCCACGGTCGAGCCCACGAGGCCGCCTATGGTCAGCACGGTCCCCATCTTCATGTCGACCGCCCGACGCTTGAACTGCGCGAGCACGCCCGAGATCGAGGAGGCCACGACCTGGTTCGCCCCGGTAGCCACCGCGACGCCCGAGGGCACGCCGATCAGCATGAGCAAAGGCGTGATCAGGAACCCGCCGCCCACGCCGAAGAGCCCTGAGAGAAACCCCACGAGCCCGCCTAGCCCCAGAAGGACGAAGGCATTGACCGAGACCTCGGCAATCGGAAGGTAAAGCTGCATCGACAGGGCCCTTTCCCCCAGCGATGCGCGGCTTTCAGCCCCCTGTCAAAGGGGAAATCGCCCCCTGGGGAGCGATTCCCGCCAAATGCCCGCGATAGGGCAAATCGGTCACAGGGCCTTATATTCCTTGAGGAAATCACGAATAATCCGGTCGAGTTTCGCCGCGCCGAGCGGGGCCATGGCCTTGGTATGCTCGTGGGAGATATTCTCGGAGGACATGCCCGCAGCCATATTGGTGATCGAGGAAATCGCCGCGACCTTCAGGCCGAGGAAACGGGCCAGGATGACGTCGGGCACGGTGGACATGCCCACGGCATCGCCGCCGAGGATCTTGATGGCGCGGATCTCGGCGGGGGTTTCGAAAGAGGGCCCTGAGTACCAGGCATAGACGCCCTCGGCGAGCGGGATGCCTTGCCGCGCGGCGGCGGCCCTGAGGCCCGCGCGCAGCTCGGGGTCATGGGCGGTGGTCATCGGCACGAAGCGGGCTTCGGTGGGCTCTCCGATCAGGGGGTTGAGGCCCGAGAAGTTGATATGGTCGGAAAGAAGCATCAGGTCGCCGGGCCGCGTCGTCTCGACCAGGCTGCCGGCGGCATTGGTGGCGATCAGGGCCTTGGCGCCAAGGCCCTTGAGCGTCTCCAGGGCCACGCGCATCGCGGCGGGGTTGCCCTTTTCGTAGTAATGCTCGCGGGCGCCGAAGACGGCGACCCGGACGCCCTCCAGCATGCCCACATGCAGGTTCGGATTGTGGCCCGACACGGCGGCATGGGGGAAGCCCGGCAGGTCGGCATAGGGGATCGCCACACCCTCCACCGCATGGGCCAGGTGACCCAGGCCCGAGCCCAGGATCAGGCCAAGCGCCACGGGCTCCGTGCCTGCACGGGCGCGGATGATGTCAACCGGGGTCATCAGCGTTCCTTCACATAGGGCTCGCCGCCGGCACGGGGCGGGATGGCCTTGCCGACGAAGCCCGCCAGGATGATCACGGTCAGGATGAAGGGCAGGGCATTGGTGAACTGGCCGGGGATCACGACCGGGATGCCGATGCCGTTCAGGTCGATGTTCTGGAAGCGGATCGAGATCGCGTCGAGGAAACCAAACAGCAGACAGGCCCAAAGCGCGGGCACCGGTTTCCACTTGGCGAAGATCAGGGCGGCCAGCGCGATATAGCCGCGCCCCGCCGTCATCTCGCGCTGGAACGAAGTGTTCAGCCCCATCGACATATAGACCCCGGCCAGCCCGCAGAGGACCGCCGTGATGCCGACCGCCGCATAGCGCAGCCGCACGACCGAGACGCCTGCGGTATCGACGGCAGCCGGGTTCTCTCCGACCGCGCGCAGGCGCAGGCCAAAGCGGGTGCGATACAGAAGCCACCAGGTGAAGGGCACGGCCAGAAGCGCGACATAGACCAGGATGCCATGGCCGAGGAACAGCTCCAGCACCGGATGGGCATGGCCGTCGATGCCGAAGAGGTCGAGGATCGGGGTCTGCGCCAGGCGCCCTTCCGACAGGGCCGGGGTCTGGCCGCCTTGGCCGAACCAGGCAGCGCCCAGGACGATGGTCAGGCCAGAGGCGAAGAAGTTGATCGCCACGCCCGAGATCAACTGGTTGCCCCGGAAGGTGATCGAGGCCAGGCCATGCACAGCCGCGAGGATCAGCGCGGCGCCGATCCCCGCCAGGACCCCCGCCAAGGCGCTGCCCGTGACCGCCGCCGCCGCCGCCCCGGCAAAGGCCGCGGCCAGCATCTTGCCCTCGAGCCCGATGTCAAAGACCCCGGCGCGTTCGGAATAAAGCCCGGCGAGGCAGGCGAAGAGCAGCGGCGTCGACATGCGGATCGTCGATTCCAGGATTTGCAGGATGGCGATCAGGTCCATCAGGCGGCCCCTTTCAGCTTGGCGAAAAGCTTCTCAAGCGGGCGTTGCACCATATAGGGCAGGGCGCCGGTGAAGAGGATGACAAGCGCCTGAAGCACGATGATGACCTCGCGCGGGATTTTCAGCTGCTCGCCCGTGACCGGGTCGGTGGCGAGCGCCAGCTGGTTGCCGCCCTGGTAGAGGAAGCCGAACAGCAGCGAGGCCAGGACGATGCCGAAAGGATGGTTGCGGCCCATGAGCGCCACGGCGATGCCGATGAAGCCCGCGCCCTCGACCGAGTTCAAGACCAGGCGATGCGCGCCGCCCTGCACGGCATTGACCGCCATCAGGCCCGAGATCCCGCCCGAAAGCAGGAGCGCGTAAAGCGTGATGCGGACCGGGCCGATGCCCGCATAGACGGCGGCCTTCTCCTGCTTGCCGAAGGCGCGGATCGCATAGCCAAGCCGCGTGTGCCACAGAAGCACCCAGGTCGCAAAGGCGAGGCCGAGCGCCACGAAGAGCATGATATTGGCCGGTGGCGCCTTGGAGAAGGGGATGCCGACGGCGCCGAAGATATCGGCCAGTTTCGGCAGGTTGAAGGCCTTGTCAAAGCGCGCCGTGGCCGGGTCCATCGTGCCCTCGGGCTTGAGGACATTCACGAGGAGGTAAGAGATCAGCGCATAGGCGATGAAGTTGAACATCATCGTGGTGATGACGATATGGCTGCCGCGCTTGGCTTGCAGCCAGGCGGGGATCAGGGCCCAGAGGGCTCCGAACAGGGCCGAAAGCGTGATCGAGCCCAAGAGCGCCATGGACCAATGCGGCCAGGGGAAGAAGAGGCAGGCAATCGCCACGCCAAAGCCGCCCAGCGTCGCCTGACCCTCTCCGCCGATGTTGAAGAGGCTGGCGTGGAAGGCGATCGAGACGCCGAGCCCGGTCAGCATGAAGTTGGTGGCGTAAAACAGCGTGTAGCCCCAGCCGGTCTGGGTGCCGAGCGCGCCGGTGATCATCGAGGTCAAGGCCACGACGGGGCTTTGCCCGATGGAAGCGATCAGGATGCCGCAAAAGACGAAAGCGATGGCAAGGCAGATGAGCGGCACCAGCACGACATCGGCCCAGCGGGGGAGTTTGGTCATGATTTCTCCGTCATCCCGGCCATCAAGAGGCCCAGTTCCCGCTCGTCGGTCTGCGGCGGACGCTCGCCCATGATCTGGCCGTCGAACATCACCAGCACCCGGTCGGACAGGGACCGGATTTCGTCGAGCTCGACCGAGACCAGGAGAACCGCCTTGCCCGCATCGCGAAGCGCCACGATCTGCTTGTGGATGAACTCGATGGCGCCGATATCGACGCCCCGCGTCGGCTGGCCGATGAGCAGAAGGTCGGGGTTGCGCTCGATCTCGCGGGCCACGACGATCTTTTGCTGGTTGCCGCCCGAGAAGTTCTTGGCGGCCAGCGTCGGGATGGGCGGGCGCACGTCGAACCGGGCCATCTTGGCCTCGGTATCGGCCCGCAAGGCCGCGTTGTCCATCAGGACGGCGTTCTTCTGGTATTTCGGGTCGTTGTGATAGCCGAAGCCCACATTCTCCCAGGCGGCGAAGTCCATGATCAGGCCCAGGACCTGGCGATCCTCGGGCACATGGGCGATCCCGGCCTCGCGGCGGCTCTGGCCGTTGAGGCCCTTCAGGGCCAAGTCAGCGCCGTTCATGACGATCCGGCCACGGGCCTCGGCGATGCCGCCCAAGGCCTCCAGGAGTTCCGACTGGCCATTGCCCGCCACACCGGCGATGCCCACGATTTCGCCCGCGCGGATCGAGAAGGAGACACCCTTCAGCCGCTCCACCCCATCGGTGGTGACGCGCAGGTCCTCGACCCGCAGGACCTCGCGGCCGGGGTTGGCCGCGTCCTTGTCGACCTGCAACAGCACCTTGCGGCCGACCATCAGCTCGGCCAGCTGTTCGGGATTGGTCTCGGCGGTCTTGACGGTGCCGACCATGGTCCCGCGCCGCATGACGGAGACATTGTCGGTCGTCTCCATGATCTCGCGCAGCTTGTGGGTGATCAGGATGACGGTCTTGCCCTGGTCGCGCAGCCCGCCCAGGATGCGGAAGAGGTGGTCGGCCTCTTCGGGCGTCAGGACGCCGGTGGGCTCGTCCAGGATCAGGATATCGGCCTGGCGATACAAGGCTTTGAGGATCTCGACCCGCTGCTGGTGGCCGACCGAGAGGTCCTCGACCACGGCATCCGGGTCCACATCCAGGTCATATTCGCGGGAAAGGTCGGTCAGCGCCTTGCGGGCCCGGGCCAGCGAGGTGTTGAGCAAAGGCCCATCCTCGGCGCCGAGAATGATATTCTCCAGCACCGTGAAATTCTGCACCAGCTTGAAATGCTGGAAAACCATGCCGATGCCGGCGCGGATGGCGCTCTGGCTGTCGGGGATGGCGGTCTCGGTCCCGTTGATCAGGATCGTCCCGGCATCGGCCTTGTAGAAGCCGTAGAGGATCGACATGAGCGTCGATTTCCCCGCACCGTTCTCGCCGATGATGCCGTGGATCGTGCCCTTGGGCACGGCAATGTTGATGTCGCGGTTGGCCTGCACCGGGCCGAAGGATTTGGAAATCCCCCGCAATTCGATGGCAAAGGGGGCGGCAGTTGCCTGCCGCCCCGAAGAGGTCCCAAGGGACATTAGAACGTCGCCGCCGGGCAGGTGTTGTCCGACATGTAGTCATGCACCTTGATCGAGCCGTCGATGATGCCGGCCTTGGCCGCTTCGACCTTGGCCTTCATGTCGTCGGTGACGAGCGGAGCATTGTTCTCGTCCATCGCATAGTCCACGCCACCGGCGGCGAGGTCCATGACATTGATCCCGGTCTTCAGGTCGGCGCCTTCCTTGAAGGCTTCGTAGACGGCATTGTCCACGCGCTTGAGCATCGAGGTCAGGACCGAGCCCGGGTGCATGTAGTTCTGGTTGCTGTCCACGCCGATCGAGAGGATCTTGAGGTCGGCAGCGGCCTGCAGCACGCCCACGCCGGTGGCGCCAGCGGCGGCATAGATCACGTCAGCGCCCTGGGACTGCTGCGACTTGGCGATTTCGGCGCCCTTCACCGGGTTGTTCCAGGCGGAACCATCGGTGCCGGTCATGTTCAGCACGACCTTGGCCGCCGGGTTGGCCGCCATCACGCCCTGGGCATAGCCGCAGCCGAACTTGCGGATCAGCGGGATGTCCATGCCGCCGATGAAGCCCACGGTGCCGGTCTTGGAGGCCAGGCCCGCCATCAGGCCGACGAGGTAGGAGCCCTGCTCTTCGGTGAAGACCACCGATTTCACGTTCGGCTGATCGACGACCATGTCGATGATCGCGAACTTGGTCTCGGGATAGTCGGCGGCCACGGCGTTCAGCGTGTCACCAAAGGCGAAGCCGGTCATGACGATCGGATTGGCGCCCGATTCGGCCAGCTGACGCAGGGCCTGCTCGCGCTGGGCCTCGTTCTGCATCTCGAGTTCCTTGAAGGTGCCGCCGGTCTCGGTCGCCCACTTGGTCGCGCCGTTGAAGGCGGCCTCGTTGAAGGATTTGTCGTTCTTGCCGCCCACGTCATAGATGATCGCCGGCTCGGCCAGGGCCGAAACGGTGGTCAGCGCCATCAGCGCAGAAGCGCCCAAGAGCGATTTCATCAGGGTCATGTCTATCTCCCGTTGTCAAAAGCGATGCCCTGTCCGCCAGACTCATGTCCGGGTCGCGGGCGTTCACCGCTGATTAAGGGTGCAGCAAGGGCCCATCGTCAACGGGAAAAACGGCGGGGGCGTTTGCTTTTTGATCATACGATCAAAGAACGGGCGCTCTCCCGCCGCTTGACGCTGCGTCACTTCACCAGCGCCATGAAGGCGGGCCAGGCTTCCGGGTCGGCCACGGTCTTGTCGCGGCAGAAGGCGTTGCAGAAGCCGAAGCGGCGGCCCTCCAGCTCCAGGACATGGGTGACGGGCTTGCCCGAATAGGGGCAGGCGGTGTTTTCGGCCGTGGTGCCCTCTGCCGCTTTTGCGGGCAGGGGGGCGGGGCCGGGCCAGGGCCGGGTCGGGTAGTCGCGGAAGTAGAAGGGCTGATCCGCGCCATCCACCAGCCCCATGGCCCGCCATTTGCGGAAGGAGGGATGGGAGAGGTGTTGGCTCACATAGTCCATTGCGGTCTGCGAGACGGGCAGGTTGTAGGTCGCGATCCGCGTGGCCACGGGGGCGAAGAAGGCATCGGCGGCGGAGTAATCGCCCGCGAGCCAGGCGCCCCCGGTCTGCGCCTTGGCCCAGGCCCAGAGGGTTTCCAGCCGTTCGAGGTCTTTCAGGACGGCCTCCGGCGGGGCGCAGTCGGTGTAACTGGTCCGCAGGTTCATCGGGCAATGGTCGCGCAGCGCGCCGAAGCCCGCATGCATCTCGGCCGCGAGCACCCGGGCCACGCCGCGCTTGTGCGGATCGGCGGGCCAGATGCCCGCCTCGGGGTGGCGGGTCGCCAGCTCTTCGGCGATGGCGATGGTCTCGGGGATGACCCAGCCCTCGGGCGTGCGCATCGTGGGGGCGGTGCGGGAGGGCGCGAAGTCCTTGAGAAGATTGGGCAGCTCGTCGGTGTAGAGCCGGGCCGAGATGGTCTTCACGGGGATGCCGAAGGCGTCGAAGAGCAGCCAGCCGCGCAGGGACCAGGAGGAATAGCCACGGTCGCCGATCACGAGTTCATAGGTCATTGGGGTCTCCTTTTCCGCAGGCTAGCGCTGCCCTGCGGCATAAGGAAACGCGGAAATGTGGCGGCGTCCATCAAAGATCGTGATGGAACCCCGGGGGAGCCTTCAAGACCATGGGCAGGCCCGCCATGACGCCCACCACAAGCCCCGAAGCCCGGGCGATCTGCTGGTTCAGCCGCCCCTGGTGGTCGCGGAAGGCCCGGGCGAGCTTGTTCTCGGGCACGATGCCCCAGCCCACCTCGTTCGAGACCACGACGACCGGGGCGGGGCACGCGAGGCAAGCCGCGATCAGGGCGGCGCTTTCCGCCGGGATATCGCCCTCCGCCAAGAGCACATTGGTCAGCCAGAGCGTCGCGCAGTCCAGCAGCACCACGGCATCGGCCGGAACCTGCGCCAGCACGGCCCCCACGTCGCGCGGCGCCTCATGCGTCACCCAATCCGGGCCGCGCTGCCTGTGGTGGTCGGCGATCCGCGCCCGCATCTCGTCATCCCATGCCTCGGCCGTGGCGATGTAGTGACGCGCGCGGCCTGATCCCGTCACCAGCCTCTCGGCCAGGGCGGATTTCCCCGAGCGCGCCCCGCCCAGGACCAGCGACAATTTCGGAAGGTTCAGTGATCCGGTCATGGATTTGGTGCGTATCAGGGAAAAGACAAGACAGCAAAGGAGGTCGTGATGGCTTTGGACCAATTCGCCGACCCGAGGCTGGCGCTTCGCGCTCGCCGCGCCGAACTTCTGAGCGCCGAGCAGGAGGGCGCCCTCGCCCGGGCCTGGCGCGACCACCGCGACAGCGCGGCGCTGGACCGGTTGATCACCGCCTATATGCGGCTGGCGATCTCGATGGCGATGAAATTCCGCCGCTATGGCGCCGGGATGGGCGACCTGACGCAGGAAGCCGCCCTTGGCCTGATGAAGGCGGCCGAGAAGTTCGACCCCGACCGGGGGGTGCGCTTCTCGACCTATGCGATGTTCTGGATCAAGGCGCAGTTGCAGGACTATGTGATGCGCAACTGGTCGCTGGTGCGGACGGGCTCCACCACCTCGCAGAAGTCGCTCTTTTTCAACATGCGCCGGGTCGAGGCGCGGCTGGCCCGCGAGGCCTCGGCCCGGGGTGAAAAGCTGGAGGGCGAGGCCCTGTCGCGGGCCGTGGCCGAAGAGCTGGGCGTGCCCTTGCATGACGTCCTGATGATGGAGGGAAGGCTTGCGGGCTCGGACGCCAGCCTGAACGCGACGCAATCTTCGGACGAGGATGGGCGCGAGTGGATCGACGTCCTGGAAGACGACCAGCCCGCCCCCTTCGTCCAGGACCACGACCAGGCGATCCTGCGCCGCAAGCTGGCCGATGCCATGGCGACGCTTTCGCCCCGCGAAAGGCTGATCGTGCGGGAAAGGCAGCTCTCGGATGAGCCGCGCACGCTGGAGAGCCTGGGCGAGGAGCTGAAGCTGTCCAAGGAGCGCATCCGCCAGCTGGAGGCTGCGGCCTTCGTCAAGCTGCGCCGCCAGCTCGAGGCGCAGGGCATGGGCGACCTGTTGCGCTGACCCTTGATGCGGCCTAGTTTGGCCGCAAAAGGGGGCGCCATGAAACGGGTTTTGCTGATCATCGGCGGCGGGATCGCGGCCTACAAGAGCCTGCTGCTGATCCGGCTCTTGAAGGGCGCGGGCTATGCTGTGACCCCGGTCCTGACCCGGGCGGGGTCGGAATTCGTGACCGCCTTGTCGGTGGGCGCCCTGGCCGGGGAGAAGGTCCATGAGGCGCTCTTCGACCTGACCGCAGAGGCCGAGATGGGCCATATCGAGCTTTCCCGCTCGGCCGATCTGATCGTGGTGGCGCCCGGGACGGCGGATCTGATGGCCAAGATGGCGACGGGGCGAGCCGATGACCTGGCCTCGACGCTGCTTCTGGCGACCGATACGCCGGTCCTGGTGGCGCCTGCGATGAATGTGCGGATGTGGCAGCACCCGGCGACACAGCGGAACCTTGCGACGCTGCGGTCTGATGGGGTGCGCTTCGTGGGCCCTGACGAGGGCGAGATGGCCTGTGGTGAATATGGCCCGGGGCGGATGGCCGAGCCTGCGGCGATCTTTGCGGCGATCCAGGGGATGTTCGAGGGGCCCTTGAGTGGCCGTCATGTGCTGGTGACCTCGGGTCCGACGCATGAGCCCATCGACCCCGTGCGCTATATCGCCAACCGCAGTTCGGGCGCGCAGGGGACGGCGATTGCGGCGGCCTTGCGGGACCTGGGGGCCCGGGTGACCTTCGTCACGGGGCCTGCCTCGGTGCCACCGCCGCAGGGGGTGGACGTCGTGCGGGTGGAAACGGCGGCGCAGATGCTGGTCGCGGTTGAGGCCGCGCTGCCCGCCGATGCGGCGGTGATGGCGGCGGCGGTCGCCGATTGGCGGGTGGAGAATGCGGGGGCCTCGAAGATGAAGAAGGTGGCGGGCGCGCTGCCTGTGCTCAGCTTCGCAGAGAACCCCGATATCCTCGCCACGGTCTCGAAAGGCGCGGCGCGGCCTGCGCTGGTCGTGGGCTTTGCCGCCGAGACCGATGACGTCCTGGCCCATGCAAGGGCCAAGCGGCTCCGCAAGGGCTGCGACTGGATCGTGGCGAATGATGTATCTCCGGCGACCGGGATCATGGGCGGCTCCGAGAATGCCGTGACGCTGATCACCGGTTCGGGGGAAGAGACCTGGGAGCGGGCGCCGAAGGAAGAGGTCGCCCGCCGCCTCGCCCTGCGCATCGCCGAGGCCCTGGGGGCGGCGGTGACGCCTGGAACCTCCGCGCCTGGGGCGGCCAGGAACAAGGCCTCGGGCACAGCATGAGCCGCCCCGTTGACCGTCAAGGAAATCCGATGATCGAAATCGCTGTCCTCTGGGAGGACTGGGCCGACCAGGGCCTGCCGCTCCCGTCCTACGAGACCCTGGGCGCAGCGGGTGCCGACCTGCGCGCCAATCTGCCGCCCGAGAGCCGGGCGACGGGGGTGGTCCTGCCGCCGATGGGGCGGGCGATCCTGCCCACCGGGATCCGGGTGGCGATCCCGGAAGGCTACGAGATGCAGATCCGGCCGAGGTCGGGCCTTGCGGTGAAATCCGGCGTGACCGTGGTCAATGCGCCGGGCACGATCGACAGCGATTACCGGGGGCCTTTGGGCGTGGCGCTGGTCAACCTCTCGGGCACGGATTACCTCGTGCGGCATGGCGACCGGATCGCCCAGGCCGTGGTGGCCCCGGTGGTCCAGGCGGGCTACCGGGTGGTCACCGCGCTGGACGAGACCGAGCGCGGGACGGGCGGCTTCGGCTCGACGGGCCGGTCATGAGGGAACGGGCATGACCGCGATCCTGGGGCTTCTGGCTGGGTTTTGGGTGCTGGGCTGGGTCTTCGACGTGGCGCCCTGGAAGCGGCTGATCCCGATGGGGCTGGTCTGGTTCGGGTCAGGCGCCGTGCTGGTGGCGGCGCCCGGCTCTGACCTCGCGCTGCGGCTGGGTGGCTGGCGGTCCTGGGCCGCGCTGAGCGTGCTGGGCGCGCTGGTCCTGGCCTATCGGGCGGGGCTCCGCCGACTGCGCGCGCGGGCCCGGGCCTCGGGCCGTGTCCCCGCCGACTGGCTGGGCAGCGCGGAACCCCGGCCTCCTGCCACGGCCAAGGGGGACGAAAGCGGCGCGCCCCAACCGGCGAAGCCCGGCGCCTTTTCGCCCTCGGAACTGTCGCGCTATGCCCGCCATATCCTCTTGCGCGAGATCGGCGGCCCCGGGCAGCGCGCGCTGAAGGAGGCCCGGGTCCTGGTCGTGGGCGCGGGCGGCCTTGGCTCTCCGGCGCTGATGTATCTCGCGGCCTCGGGCGTGGGGACCATCGGGGTGATCGACGCCGATGTGGTCGATGACAGCAACCTGCAGCGCCAGATCATCCACCGGACCGCCACCGTCGGCCAGCCCAAGGTCGCCTCTGCCGCAGCCGCCATGACGGCGCTGAACCCCCATATCCGGGTGATCCCGCATGACATGCGGCTGGACGAGACCTCCGCGCATCTCATCGCCGACTACGACCTGATCCTCGACGGCTGCGACAATTTCGACACCCGCTACCTGGTGAACCGCCTCTGCCACGCGGCGAAAAAGCCCCTGATCTCGGCCGCCATCACGCAATGGGAGGGCCAGATCTCGCTCTTCCACACCGCCCTGGGCACGCCCTGCTACCAATGCTGCTTCCCCGAGCGCCCCGCCCCCGGCATGGTCCCCACCTGCGCCGAGGCGGGCGTGGCCGCCCCCCTGCCGGGGATCCTCGGCGCCATGATGGCCATGGAGGCCCTCAAGCACCTGACCGAGGCCGGCGAGACCCTGAAGAACCGCCTCTACCTTTACGATGCGCTCTACACCGAGGCCCGGTCTTTCGAAATCACCCGCCGCCCCGACTGCCCCATCTGCGGCCAAGGATAAGCGCGCCCCGCCGTCCCCACCCTTGTCACAAAAGGCGCAAGGCCAAAGCCCGCGCCCCTTTCCCATTCATCTTTTCAAAAATATCCCACGGAGGGGTCCGGGGAGGTGTGAAACCTCCCCGGGCGTTCCACATGCGATCGGCGAGACTGTGAAGCCCCGTCGCGATCCGCCTCAGCCGAACTTGTAGCTGGAGGCCGTGACGCCGCCAAAGAGATCGGTGTCGTGATAGACCCGCACGGCCTCTTCCTCCTCCGCCGCGCCAAGCGCGGTGAAGAGGGGCACGAAATGATCCTCGCGGGCGTGGCAGGTGCGGGCGTAAGGCGCGGTCTCCCAGTCCATCAGCGCCTGGGTCCGCCTGGGCCCGGGCAGGGCCATGGTTTGCTCCAGCCAGGCATCGAAGGCTGCCGAGGGGACCTTCGCGCCGGGCCCGAAGAGCCGCAGGTTGTGATACGAAAGCCCCGAGCCCACGATCAGGACGCCCTCGTCGCGCAAGGGCGCCAGCGCCCGGCCCAGGGCGAAGTGGCGGGCGGGGTCATAGTCATGCATCATCGAGACCTGGTAGACCGGCACATCGGCCTCAGGATACATCACCACGGCGGGCGCAAAGGTGCCGTGGTCGAAGCCGCGTTTCGCGTCAAGGCTGACCGGCAGGCCCGCCGCGCGGATCAGCTCGGCCGTCCGCTGGGCGATTTCGGGCGCGCCGGGCGCCGGATAGGTGATCTTGTAAGTCTCGGGCGGGAAGCCGCTGTAGTCATAGACCATGCCCGGGCGGGGCGAGGTCATCACGGCGAAATCATCCTCCTCCCAGTGACCCGAGACCATCAGGATCGCCTTGGGCTTTTCGGGCAGTTCCGAGGGCATGCGGGCGAGAGAAACCTCCAGGTTTCTCAACATGGCGCGCATGTTGGAGAGCCAGGGCCAGGGGCCGCCGCCGTGAGAGATGAAGTAAGTGGGCATACGGGACATGTGTCACCTCCTTGGGGCCAAGATGCGCGCGGGAACAGCGCTGCGCAATTGGGCATGAGGAGAGGGGTAGGGTGCGTGCTTGCACGCACCGCCCGGCGCGGTCTTGGGGAGCGGTGCGTGCAAGCACGCACCCTACCTTAACACGACCGTGCTGGGCGTCTTTCCCATCCCGCCCCTTGCGGTCCGCCCCGGCTTGGGGTTTGATCCGCCATCGCTTCGTGACAGGGAGTCATCCGATGAAATTCGCCTCAACCCTTGCTGGCCTTGCCTTGGGCCTGATGTCCACCGCCGCCTTCGCCCAAGCCCTTCCCGACCTGGGCGGCCGCGAGATCACCATCGTGACGGAAAACGCCTATCCGCCGCTGCAGTTCCTCGACAAGGACGGCCAGGCCATCGGCTGGGAATACGACGCCATTGCCGAGATCTCCAAGCGGCTGAATTTCAAGGTGAAATACGAGAACATCTCCTGGGACGCCATGATCCCGGCGGTCTCGGAAGGCCAGTTCGACATGGGGATGACCGGCATCACCATCACCGATGAGCGCAAGGAGAAGATCGACTTCTCCGAGCCCTATATGCGGTCGGAAAGCATCATGATGGTGCGCGGCGATGAGACGCGCTTCACCGATGCGGCCTCTTTCGCCGCCAATGCCGACCTTCTGATCGGCGCGCAGCCCGGCACGACGCCCTTCTACACCGCCGTTTATTCCGTGCTGGATGGCAACGAGCAGAACCCGCGCATCAAGCTGATGGAGACCTTCGGCGCGACCGTCGAGGCCCTGAAGGCGGGCGATGTTGACACGGTTCTGACCGACATGACCGCCGGGAAAGGCTATGTCGATGCCTCGAACGGGGGCCTGAAGCTCGTGGGCGAGCCGCTCGGCACCGAGGATTTCGGCTTCATCTTCCCCAAGGGCTCTGACCTCGCCGCGCCGATGAATGCGGCGATCGAGGCGATGAAGGCCGATGGGACCTTCGATGCGCTGAACAAGAAGTGGTTCCTTGATTACAAGATGAACTGAGTGCAGCCGAAGACCCAAGGAGAGGATTTTCCCTGGTGGCTGGTGGTCGTTGCGGCCACCGGCCTTTGGGCCTTGTACGAGGTCTGGGCCAGCGAGATCTACTCGGATGTGATGGCGGGGCTTGTGAAGGGCATCGGCATCACCATTGGCGTGACGGTGGTGGCCTATGTGCTGGCCTGCCTGATGGGCCTGGGGCTGGCCATGGCCGGGCTCTCGCGGTTCCGGCTGCTGCGCCAGGCGGCTCGGCTCTGGATCGAGGTGATCCGGGGCGTGCCGATCATGGTTTTGCTTCTGTATGTCGCCTTCGTCGTGGCGCCGGGCATGGTCTGGGCCTGGAACGGGGTGACGGGCTTCCTGGGGATGGAGCCGGTCCGGCCGCGCGACTTCCCGCTTCTGGCGCGGGCCGTGATGGCCTTGACGCTCGCCTATTCCGCCTTCCTGGCCGAAATCTTCCGGGCGGGCCTGCAATCGGTGGACAAGGGCCAGACCGAGGCCGCGATGTCCTTGGGGCTGAATGGGTGGCAGAGGTTCCGCCATGTCGTCTTCCCCCAGGCCTTTCGCGTGATCCTGCCTCCGCTTGGCAATGACTTCGTGGCCATGGTGAAGGATTCGTCGCTGGTTTCGATCCTCGGCGTGGCCGATATCACCCAGATCGGCAAGGTCATGGCAGCGGGCAACTTCCGCTATTTCGAGACCTATAACATGGTGGCGCTTCTCTACCTTTTGATGACGATCTCGCTGAGCCTGGCCTTGCGGCGGTTTGAGCGCGGGATGAAAGTGGTGGGACAGGGTGGGTGAACCCCTGGGGGCGCGCTGCCCCCAGACCATGCAAAAGCTGGGGGGCCAGCCCCCCAGCCCCCCCGGGATATTTATGAAAAGATGAAAGAGGGTGCCGTGAACGCTTTGCTGACCGAGTGGAAGACCGAGTTTGGCTTGCCGCCCTATGGCGCCTTTTCGGATGCCGATTTCGCCCCGGCCTTTGCCGCGGCGCTGGAGGAGGCGCGGGCGCGGGTGACGGCGATTGCCGAGGATGCGGCGGCGCCGACGTTCGAGAATGTCATCGAGGCTTTGGAGCTGTCCGAAGAGGCTTTGAGCCGGGTTTGCGGGGTCTTCTACAACCTCGTGGGCGCGGATTCGAACGAGGCGCGCGAGGCTTTGCAGTCGGAGATGGCGCCGAAGCTTTCGGAGTATTCCTCCTGGGTTTCGAACAACAAGGCGCTTTTCGCCCGGATCGAGGCGGTCTGGCAGGGGCGTGGGGCGCTCTCGGGCGAGCGCTTGCGGGTCTTGGAGCTTTATCGGCGGATGTTCGTGCGGTCGGGCGCGCTCCTGGAGGGGGAGAAGGCTGCGCGGCTGACCGAGGTCAAGGCGCGGCTGGCGGTTCTGGGGACCAAGTTCAGCCAGAACGTGCTGGCCGATGAGCGGGCCTGGAAGATGGAGCTCTCGGAGGCGGACCTGGAAGGCCTGCCGGATTTCGTCGTGGCGACGGCCAGGGCTGCGGGCGGCAATGGCGCGCCTTGCGTGACCTTGAACCGGTCGCTGATCGTGCCCTTCCTGCAGTTCTCGCCGCGCAGGGACCTGCGCGAGAGGGCCTATGCGGCCTGGGTGGCGCGGGGCGCGAATGGCGGCGAGACCGACAACCGGGGGATCGCGGCCGAGACGCTTGCCTTGCGGCATGAGCGGGCGCAGCTTCTGGGCTATGCCAGCTTTGCCGATTTCAAGCTGGAGCCCGAGATGGCCAAGACGCCCGGCGCGGTGCGCGATCTGCTCATGCGGGTCTGGGCGCCGGCGAAGAAGAAGGCCGAAGCCGATGCCGCGGTGCTGGAGGCGATGCTGCGTGCCGATGGCATCGCGGGGCCGCTGGAGGCCTGGGATTGGCGCTATTACTCGGAAAAGCGGCGGAAGGCCGAGCATGACCTGGATGAGGCGCTGTTGAAGCCCTATTTGGGGCTCGAGGCGATGCTGGCCGCCATGTTCGGCTGTGCCACCAGGCTTTTCGGGCTGGAGTTCCGGGAGCTCTCCGTGCCCCTCTACCACCCCGACGCCCGTGCCTGGGAGGTGACCCGCAAGGGCAAACATGTTGCCGTCTTCATCGGGGATTACTTTGCGCGGCCCTCCAAGCGGTCCGGCGCCTGGTGTTCGGATATTAGGGGGCAAAGGAAGCTTGGCGGCGCGCAGCGGCCCATCGTCGTCAATGTCTGCAACTTCGCCAAGGGCGAGCCCTGCTTGCTCTCTTATGACGATGCGCGGACGCTGTTTCACGAGTTCGGCCATGCGCTCCACCAGATGCTGAGCGACGTGACCTATGGCTTCATCGCGGGCACCAATGTCGCGCGGGACTTCGTGGAGCTGCCGAGCCAGCTTTACGAACACTGGCTGGAAGTGCCCGAAGTGCTGCAGGAATACGCCCGCCATTGGCAGAGTGGCGAGCCGATGCCCGCCGATATGCTGAAACGGCTTTTGGCGGCGGGGACCTATGACCAGGCCTTTGCCACGGTGGAATTCGTCTCCTCCGCCATGGTGGACCTGGCTTTCCACGAGGGCGCGCCGCCTGCCGACCCCATGACGCGTCAGGCCGAGGTCCTGGAGGAGATGGGCCTGCCCCATGCCATCCGCATGCGCCACGCCACCCCGCATTTCGCCCATGTCTTTTCCGGTGACGGCTATAGCAGCGGCTATTACAGCTACATGTGGTCCGAGGTCATGGATGCCGATGCCTTCGCTGCCTTCGAAGAGGCGGGCTCTGCCTTCGACCCGGAAACGGCCGCGCGGCTGGAGAAGCATATCCTCTCGGCCGGGGGCAGCCAGGAGGCCGATGCCGCCTACCTGGCCTTCCGGGGCAAGATGCCGGGGGTGGAGCCTTTGCTGAAGGGCAGGGGGCTCTTGGAAGAGGTGTGAGGGGAGAGGCTGGGAAGGGAGAGGGCCCGGACCGCTCCCACCCGCCCACCCCGCGCTCCGGGCCCTCTCCGCCCCGAGTTTGCCGTGCCAGCAGCGCCAGGCTGCTCCGGGCCCCGACCCGGAGCCTCCTTACCGCTTGCGGATGCGGGTCAGAAGCGCTCGGGCGCCGCCGGGAATGACGAAGAACGACAGGCCGAAGCCCACCGCGAAGCCTGCGGCATCGGCCACCCACATCCAGCCCTCGGACTGGTCCAGCCCGCCCATGGTCAGCGCCGCCACGCCGAAGACCACGCGGACCCCCAGCAGGAAGCCGATCAGCCGGAAGGCGTTGTTCGGGATGCCGGTGATCTTCTCGCGCATCCATTGCACCCAGGTGAAACCGCCGATCAGCCCATAGATCGCGGGCCAACCGCCATAGAGCCCGGCATGGGTCCAGGGGATCGCCGCATAGGCCAGGGCGCCGCCCAGGGCCGAGGCGAAGAAGATCAGCGTCACGGCCCACCACCGAAAGACCTCCCCGGTGAACTTGGCCAAGGCCAGGAGGATGACGACGGAAAAGAGCGCTCCGGTCAGGTCGCCGTTCACGAAGACATGGGTGAAGGGCCGCCACAGCCCGTCCAGCGGCCATTGGTTCAAGAGCAGCATCTGGCGCAGATAGTCCGGCGCAAAGGCCAGTTGCTGGATCGCCTCGGCCCGCCAGCCAATGGCGGTTGGGCCCCCGGCCAGGCCGTTCTCGCCGGCCGAAAGCACGATCTCCAGCGCGATCATCGGCAGGGCCAGGACCCAGGCGATCATCGGCAGGGGGTTCAGGGGCGCAGGTGTCTCGGTCATGGCGGCCAATTCGTTTGACGGGGGCAGGGGCCTTGGATAAGCCCTTGAGCCTGAACTTTCCAGATGGAGTCTCTCATGACCGAGCCGGTCCAAACGCCTCAGTCCAGCTTCAAGCCCCGGATCTTCTCGGGCATCCAGCCTTCGGGCGGGTTGACCCTTGGGAATTATCTCGGCGCCCTGAAGCGGTTCGTCGAAAAGCAGGATGAGGGGATCGAGACGATCTATTGCCTCGTCGATCTGCATGCGATCACCGTCTGGCAAGACCCCGAACGCTTGCGCCAGCAGACCCGCGAGGGGGCTGCGGCCTTCATCGCGGCGGGCATCGACCCCAAGCGGTCGATCCTGTTCAACCAGTCGCAGGTCACGGCCCATGCGGAACTGGGCTGGATCTTCAACTGCATCGCCCGGATGGGCTGGATGAGCCGGATGACCCAGTTCAAGGACAAGGCGGGCAAGAACAGCGAAAACGTCTCGCTGGGGCTCTTTGCCTATCCCTCGCTGATGGCCGCCGACATCCTCGCCTATCATGCGACCATGGTGCCCGTGGGCGACGACCAGAAGCAGCACCTGGAGCTCTGCCGCGACATCGCGATCAAGTTCAACAACGACTACAAGGTGGATTTCTTCCCGGTGGTCGAACCCCTGATCGAAGGTGCCGCGACGCGGGTCATGTCCTTGCGCGACGGGACGAAGAAGATGTCGAAATCCGATCCCAGCGACCAGAGCCGCATCAACCTGACCGATGACGCCGACATGATCGCCCAGAAGATCAGGAAAGCGAAAACCGACCCCGAGCCCCTGCCCGAGACGCTGGAGGGTCTGAAAGACCGGCCCGAGGCCAAGAACCTGGTCAATATCTATGCCGCGCTCGCGGGGATGACGCCCGAGGCGGTGGTGGCGGAATATGCCGGCGCGCAGTTCGGGACCTTCAAGCCGAAACTGGCGGAATTGTCGGTGGCCAAGCTCTCGCCCATCACGACCGAGATGAACCGGCTGATGAAGGACCCGGCCGAGATCGACCGCATCCTGGGCCAGGGGGCCGAGCGCGCCGATGCCATCGCCCAGCCGATCTTGGCCCAGGTCAAGGACATCGTCGGGATGATCCGCTCGCGGTGACTTATCCCCAGAAAAAGCCAAGGGCGTCACGGAATCGATTCAAGCCGGCGGCAGGATAGCCTCAGGCAGCTTGCCTCGCCCTGACCCCGTCGCCGTCCCCTTGCGCGGGTCTCTCTCGGGTTCTTGACCCCCGGTCGCCGACCGGGGGTTCTTTTTTGCCGGCGCAGCCCCCGGGATATCTTGGCCAAATTGAAAGACTTGTCCGGGGGGGACCTTTGGGCGATAAGGGGCGCGAAGGAGAGTGCCATGCGGAAATTCATGGTCGTGCTCGACGACACGCGGGAATGTCTGAATGCCATGCGCTTTGCCGCGCTTCGGGCCTCGCATACCGGGGGGGGCGTGCAGATCCTCTCGATCATCCCCCCGGAAGAGTTCCAGCACTGGATGGGCGTGGCCGACCTGATGCGGGCCGAGGCGCGCGAGCGGATCGAGGCGCATTTCGAGGTCTTCGCCAAGTGGATGCGCGACAAGCAGGGCGTCAATCCCGAGCTGGTGATCCGCGAGGGTGACCCGGTGGCCGAGATCCTCTCCCAGGTGCGCGAGGACCCCGAGGTCGGCGTCCTTGTCCTGGGGGCCAGTCACGAGAAGAACGGGCCCGGCCCCCTGGTGACGGCGCTGACGCGGTCTTCGGGGACGCTCCCCATCCCGATCACCATTGTGCCCGGCGACATGAGCAAGGAACGGCTGGAGAGCATCTCGTGACGCCGCTTCTGGTCGCCTTGCCGCAGGACCTTGCCTTCCTGCACGAAGCTGCGGTCGACCTGCCGCGCCCGATGAGCCCGGTCGAGGCCTGGGGGCGGATCATGGCCGATCCGCTGCCGGGCCTGGCGCTGGCCTTCCGCATCCGGGACGCGATCTCGGCCCGGTTCGGGGTGGCGAGGATCGGCGGGTTTTCGGGCGCCCCCGTGGCCGCGCCGAAGGTCGGCGACCGGCTGGACTTCTTCCTCGTCGAGGGGGAGGAGCCGGGTCGCCTGACCCTGACCGCCCGCGACCGCCACCTGGATGTGATGATCTGCGTGACGGGCGGGCTGCGCCTTGGCATCACGGCCTCGGTCGTCACGCACAACCGCTTTGGCCGGGCCTATATGTGGGTGGTCGGCCCCGCCCATCGGCTGATCGTCCGGGTCATGCTGCGGCGGCTTTTGCGCGGGCTTTGAGCCATGCATTTTCGGCATGGCGGCCTGGCGGGCTTGGCGCTGGTGCCGCAAGGGCCTTGGGCGCAAAAGGCGGCAGGGAGGAAGAAAGGGTTCACATGTCCAAGCCGCAATCCCCCGCCGCCTTCCGCGCCGAAGTTCCCGGCCTGTCCTATTTCCTCCCCGAGCTGTCCAAGGCCCCCCCGGCTCCGGCGCCCGTGCTTTCGGCGCCCCTTGCCGCGCTGGAGCAGATGTTCGGCTATTACGGCTGATCTGGAACCATTCCAATCTTGACTTGGCGCCCCTTGGGGCGCATATCCGACAGGAACTGTCAGGAGATACCGGATGTTCATCCAGACCGAATCCACGCCGAACCCCGCCACGCTGAAATTCCTCCCGGGGATGGAAGTGTTGGCCATGGGGACCGCCGATTTCCCCAATGCCGAGGTGGCGGCCAAGTCGCCGCTGGCCACCCGCGTCTTCGCGGTGGCGGGCGTGACCGGGGTCTTCCTCGGCACCGATTTCGTGACGGTGACCAAGGCCGAGGGCGTCGAGTGGCAGCACATCAAGCCCGCGATCCTCGGCGCCATCATGGAGCATTTCCAGTCGGGCGCCCCGGTGATCGAGGGCGAGCAGGCGGCGGCCCATGCGGTCCACGACGGCCCGGATGGCGAGATCGTCAAGCAGATTCAAGAGCTTCTGGATACCCGCGTGCGGCCTGCCGTGGCGCAGGACGGCGGCGACATCACCTTCCACGGCTTTGACCGGGGCGTGGTCTACCTGCATATGAAGGGCGCCTGCGCGGGCTGCCCCTCTTCGACCCTGACGCTGAAGATGGGGATCGAGAACCTGCTGCGCCACTATATCCCCGAAGTGACCGAGGTCCGCCCCGTTGCGGCCTGAGGTCACTTTGGCCATCGACACATCGGCGGCGCATTGCGCCGCCGCTTTGCTTTTCCGGGGCAGAGAGGTCGAGGCTTTCGAAGAGATGGCCACCGGCCAGGCGGAACGGCTGATGCCCATGGTCGAGGCGCTTTTGGCCGGGCAGGGCTTGGGCTGGCCAGATGTGACGCTTTTGGCCGTGGGCACGGGGCCGGGGAATTTCACCGGGGTGCGGATCGCGGTGGCGGCGGCGCGGGGGCTCGCTCTGGGCCTTGGCGTGCCGCTGGTCGGCGTGACATCGCTCCAGGCGCTGCGCTTTGGGCATGAGGGGGCCCTGGCCTGTCTCGACGCCAGGCGCGGTGCGGTCTATGTGCAGGGAGAGGGCGCGGCTGCCTTGGCCGAATGGGAGGAGCTTTCCGGGTTTTCCCCCGCCTTTACCGTGGGATACCGGGCGGATGACCTGGCCCTGCGCTTTGGCGGGACGGTCCTGCCGACGCCCTCCCTGGTGCTGAACATCGCAAGGGTGGCGGCTGCGGGGCAGGGCGGCGCGCCCGCGCCCTTTTACCTGCGGGGCGCCGATGCTCTCCCGCCCTCCGACCCGCCCCCGGTGATCCTGTGACGCCCGACGAGATGGCGCGGCTCCATGCCGCCTGTTTCACCCTGCCGCCGCCCTGGTCGGCGCAGGAGCTGGCCGCCACGCAGGAGGGGCGGTTCTCCTTCACGCTGGAGCGGCCCGGCGGCTTTCTCATGGCCCAGGTCGTGGCCGGAGAGGCCGAGCTTCTGACCCTGGCCGTCGATCCGGGCGCGCGGCGGCAGGGGATCGGGCGGGCGCTGGTCGCGGGCTTCCTGGCCGAGGCCCGGGCGCGGGGGGCGGAAAGCGCCTTCCTTGAGGTGGCCGAGGGCAACGCCCCGGCCCGTGCGCTTTACGAAGGCCAGGGCTTTGCCGAGACCGGGCGGCGGCGCGGCTATTATCGCGGCGAAGGGCGGCAAGAGGATGCGATCCTGATGGGCTGTTCGCTGGCCTAGCCGCAAGACCCCCCGAATTTCCGCAGACAATTCATCCCCGGGTCATGAATTGCCACAGATTATTCGCGTTTTCCCGAAGCTCTCGCCTGGCGTTAACCTTTCTTAAACCATCCCAAGCGATTGGTTAACCATTCCGGAGGGGTCCATGGGTGCAGTCGCTTTCACCGTCGCTTTCGAGGGCGTCGAGGCCCGAATGGTCGAGGTTCAATGCGCCATTGCTTCGGGGATTGCGGGCTTCGGCGTCGTGGGCCTGCCCGACAAGGCGGTGTCAGAGGCGCGCGAAAGGGTCCGCGCCGCGCTGACCGTCTTGTCCTTCGCCCTGCCCTCCAAGCGGATCACGGTCAATCTTTCTCCGGCGGATATGCCGAAAGAGGGGTCACATTTCGACCTGCCCATCGCCATGGCGGTCCTTGCGGCGCTGGAGATCGTTCCGGCCGACCAGGTCGAAGCCTTTGTCTTCATGGGGGAATTGTCGCTGGATGGCCGCATCCTGCCGGTGGCGGGCGCCCTGCCTGCGGCGGTGGCGGCGGCGGCCGAGGGCAAGGCGCTGATGGTGCCCAAGACCTCCGCCGCCGAGGCCGCCTGGGTCGGCATGACAGAGGTCTTCGGCGTGACGACGCTGTCGGAAATCGTCGGCCATTTCACCGGGCGCCAGGCGCTGCCACGGGCCGTGGCGGGCGAGATGGCGCAGGCCCAGCAGGTCCCCGACCTGCGTGACGTCAAGGGCCAGGAGCGGGCCAAGCGCGCGCTGGAGATCGCGGCGGCGGGACGTCACCACATGCTGATGATCGGCCCGCCGGGCTCGGGAAAATCCATGATGGCCAAGCGCATGGCCGGCATCCTGCCGCCCCTCTCGGCGGAGGAGGCGCTGGAGACCTCGATGATCCATTCCGTCGCGGGGCTCTTGGCTGGCGGCATCACGCGCGCCCGGCCCTTTTGCGACCCGCATCACACGGCCAGCCAGGCGGCGATCGCCGGCGGTGGGCGCGGCGCCAAGCCGGGGCAGATCAGCCTGGCGCATAACGGCGTGCTCTTCCTGGATGAGCTGCCCGAGTTCCCCCGGACCGTGCTGGACACGCTGCGCCAGCCGATGGAATCAGGTGAGGTCATGGTGGCCCGCGCCTCGGCCCATGTGCGTTATCCCTGCCGCTTTCTCTTGGTCGCCGCCGCCAATCCCTGCCGCTGCGGCCACCTGGCCGATGCCGAGAGGGCCTGCAACAAGGCGCCTGCCTGCGGCGAGGATTACATGGGCCGCATCTCCGGCCCGTTGATGGACCGCTTCGACCTGCGCGTCGATGTGCCGCCCGTGTCCTGGCAAGACCTTGATTTGCCTGCCGATGGTGAGAAATCCGCCACGGTGGCGGCCCGCGTGCAAGCCGCCCGCGAGATCCAGGCGGAACGCTTCGAAGGCCTGGAGGTCCGGGTCAATGCCGAGGCCGAGGGCGAGCTTCTGGACGAGATCGCCCGCCCCGATGCCGAGGGGCGCGCGCTGCTGCAACGCGTGGCCGAGCGCTTCGGCCTGACGGCGCGGGGCTATCACCGCGTCTTGCGGGTGGCGCGCACGATTGCCGACCTGGAAGGCGCGGCGGATATCTCACGCGCGCATATCGCCGAAGCAGTGAGCTACCGGACGGTGCTCTCGGCCAAGTGAAGGATGAAATCGGCGGTCTCGCGCAGCGCGGCGCGGGCTTCGGGGAGGAAACCGTCGAACATCTGCCAGACATGCGGGCAGTCCTCCCATTCGCTGAGCCTGGCGCCGAGGACCGCTGCCATGCGCCGGGAATCGTCGCGCAGGACCTCGGTCGTGCCGACCTGGATCAGGACGGGCGGCGGGTCGGGGAATTGCGCGAAGAGGGGGGAGATGCGGGGGTCATCGGCGGGAAGGCGGCCGCGGACCAGGGTGCTGGCCTCGACCACGCGATGGGCGGGCAGGATGACGTCGCTGTCGGCGTTAAGGCGCAGGCTTTCGCCGCCGAGGGTGAGATCGGTCCAGGGCGAAAAGGCGAAAAGCCCTGCGGGGCGCTGGCCGGTCTGGCAGAGATGGGCCAGGAGGGCGAGGGCGAGACCTCCGCCCGCGCTGTCGCCACCAAGGATGATCTGGTCGGGACGGTATAGCCGTGTCAGCCGGGCATGGGCTGCGACGGCGGCATCGAAGGCGGCGGGGGCGGGATGCTCGGGGGCAAGCGGATAGCGGGCGGCATAGACGGTCATGCCCGTCAGCCGGGCGAGGCGGCCGGTGATGGTCAGATGGGTCGCGGGCCCGCCGGTGACATAGGCGCCACCATGGAAATAGAGGATGACCGGGGTGGCGCGGGAGGGATGGCAGGTGACGCGGGGCAGGTCCCCGTCGAGGAAGAGCAGATGCGACGGCCGCCGGAAGAACCGTGCCCCGAAGTCGAACTTGCGCCGCTCGGCGCCCGGGTCGCGGGCGCGTGCCATGGAGGGCCGGGCGGTCCAGCGCAGGATGCGGTTCAGGAGCGCCCGGCGCAGGCTCATCTGGCGGCGATCTTGGCCTCGATCACCTGCCAGATCCGCTCGGCCGTGTTGGTGCCGTCGAAGCGCTCGAGCTCCTGGATGCCGGTGGGCGAGGTCACGTTGATCTCGGTCAGGTAGGTGCCGATGACATCGATGCCGACGAAAACCTGGCCCTTTTCGCGGAGCGTCGGGCCGATGGCGGCGCAGATTTCAAGGTCACGCTGGGTCAGGCCGACCTTCTCGGGGCGGCCCCCGGCATGCATGTTGGACCGCGTCTCGCCCGCCTGGGGGACGCGGTTGATGGCGCCCACGGGTTCGCCATCGACCAGGATGATGCGCTTGTCGCCATGGACGACGTCGGGGAGGAATTTCTGGACGATGAGCGGCTCGCGGCTCATCGAGGTGAAGAGCTCGTGCAGGGAAGACAGGTTGCGGTCATTGGGGTCAAGCCGGAAAACCCCTGCGCCGCCGTTGCCGTAGAGCGGCTTGAGGATGACGTCGCCGTGGCGGGCCTTGAAGGCCTTGATCGTGGCCAGGTCGCGGGCGATGGCGGTTGGGGGGTGCAGGTCGGGAAACTGCAGGACGAGAAGCTTCTCGGGACAATTGCGCACCCAGAACGGGTCGTTGACGACCAGGGTCCGGGGATGGATGAGGTCAAGCAGATGGGTCGTCGTGATGTAGCCCATGTCGAAGGGCGGATCCTGCCGCAGCCAGACGACATCGCAGGTCGCCAGATCGACCTCGGTCTCGGGCCCATAGGTCACGTGGTTCCCGATCTCGCGCCGCAGCGTGATCGGGAACCCCCTTGCGATGACGCGCCCCTCGACGAAGGCCAGCTTGTCGGGCGTGTAGAAGAACAGGGAATGTCCCCTCTCTTGCGCCTCGAGGGCAATTCGAAAGGTGCTGTCCCCGTTGATGTTGACCGACCCGATCGGATCCATCTGCAATGCGACGCTCAAGCCCATGGCGCTCTCCCTGATACGGGGCCATTGATGGCCCAGCCGCAGGGCAGATGCAAATGGTCAAGCGACGAGCGCGTTTTCGACGATCTCGATCCGGCCCATGCTGTCGACCAGGGCGAGATCGACCTGCAATTCTTCGATACCCTCGAAAGAGCCGGTGAAGAAGAATTCTTCGGCGGTCGAACGGACGCGCTGTTGCTGGTGCCAGGTGAAGTGTTCGGCCGCGAGAAAATGCGTCGAGCTCTTCTTCACCTCGATGAAGATCAGCTTGTCGCCGTCGCGGGCGATGATGTCGATTTCACCCGCGGTGCCGCGCCAGCGCCGGGCAATCACGGTGCGCCCGCTGTCGTCATAAAGACGGCTGACTTGATCCTCAGCGGCGAGACCGGCGAGATAGTTGGTTTTGCCGCGAATTTGCCTTGACCGCATCGTCATTCCGCATCCCCCAAGGACAGAGCCATTTGATAGACGTCACGGCGAGGAAGTCCGAAGGCCTGAGCAACCGCCGCAGCGGCATCTTTGCTGGAAAGGGTTAGCAAAGCGTTGCGAAGCGCAGATTCGATGTCCTGGCTCGATGCCGGAACCTCGGTCGCGCGGTCGATCAGGAGGACGATTTCGCCCTTGAATCCCGTTTCCCTGCAAAGGGATGCCAGGTCAGCCAGGCTGGCGCGTCTCACTTCTTCGAACTTTTTCGTCAGTTCGCGGCACAGGGCTGCCTGCCGCCCTGGCCCCAGGATTTCGACCATGTCCGCCAGGGTCGCAGCCACGCGGTTGGGTGATTCGTAGAAGATAAGGGTTGCGGGAACCTTGGCCAGGTCCGAAAGCGCGGTCTTGCGGGCTGCGGATTTCGGCGGCAGGAAGCCCGCGAAGAGGAAGCGGTCCGAGGGCAGGCCCGAGACCGTCAGCGCGCAGAGCACGGCCGAGGCCCCGGGGGCGGCCAGCACGGTCTGGCCCAAGGCGATGGCCTCGCGGGCAAGCTGAAAACCCGGATCGGCCACCAGCGGCGTCCCTGCCTCGGAGGCATAGGCCACCGATTTTCCCTCGGCCAGAAGCGCCATGATTTTCGGGCGCATTTCGGCGCCGTTGTGGTCGTGATAGGGCAGGATCATCCGACCGTTCAGCGCAACCCCATGAATCTCCATCAGATGCCGCAGCGTCCGCGTGTCTTCCGCCGCCAGCACATCGGCCCCCGCAAGCAGGTCCAGCGCCCGCAGCGTGATGTCCCGGGCCGCCCCGATCGGCGTCGAGACCAGGTGCAGTCCCGGCGCTATGCGTCCCGGCATCGGCGTCCAACCGGCCATCGCGGCCCCCTTTCCGCCGACCCATGGCCAGCCCAAGTTTACTTCACCGCAGCTTCCCTTTACTCTCTCCCAAAGGTCAAGGTCGGCCCGCGCCGCACCTGCAAGAGGAGATTTCCATGGTCGCTTTTCCGTCATCCCTGGCAAGGGCAGCCGTCTCGGCCCTGTCGCATCTCGGCGCCCGGGTGGCAAGGTCCGTCACGGCCCCGGTCACGGGCGGCCTTGCGGCGCTGGCGCTTCTGGCGGCCTGCGAGACCACGACCGGTCCGGCCCCCACGGGCGCTTACAATGGCGAGCCCGTGCCCGTGGCGCTGCTCGTGCCTTCGGGCTCGGGCGAGGCGACCGATGACCTGATCGCCCAAGGGCTTGAAAACGCGGCCCGGATGGCGATCGCCGACCTGGGCGACGTGAAGGTCGATCTGCGGGTCTATCCGACCGCTGCCAATCCCGATCAGGCCGCAGCCCAGGCGGCCAAGGCCGTCGAGGACGGCGCAAAGGCGATCCTTGGCCCCTTCTACGCGCTGGAGGCCGCCAAGGTCGGCGCCACGGTCGCCTCGGCCGGCGTCCCCGTCCTTTCCTTCTCGAACAACCCTGCCGTCGCGGGCGGCAATGTCTTCGTCCTGGGTCAGACCTTCGATTCGACGGCCCGGCGGCTTGCCTCCTTCGCGGTCTCGCAGGGGAAGACCAGGATCATGGTCGTCTCGGACGAGAATGCCGCCGGAGAGGCCGGGAAGGCCGCCATCGAGGCCGCCATCGCGGCTTCGGGCGGGCAGATTGCTGCGACGGGCTCCTATCCTTTCAGCCAGAACGGCATCGTCCAGGCCGTGACCGCGATTGCGGGCTCGGCCAAGTCTTCGAATGCCCAGGCCGTCTTCCTGACGGCCGATACCGGCGGCGCTCTGCCGCTGTTGACCCAGCTTCTGATGGAGAACGGCGTCAACCCGGCGGCCACCCAGTATATCGGCCTGACCCGTTGGGACATCCCGACCGCCAACCTGACCCAGCCCGGCGTGCAGAACGGCTGGTTCGCGATGCCCGACCCGAACCTGGCCCAGGCCTTCCTGACCCGCTACCAGTCGACCTATGGCGCGGCGCCCCATGCCACGGCGGGCCTGGCCTATGACGGGATCGCGGCCATGGGGGCCCTCGTCAAGCAGGGCGGCATCGGACAGCTCAACGCCCAGGGCCTGACCCAGCCGCAGGGCTTCGTCGGCGTCGGCGGCATCTTCCGTCTGAACGGCAATGGCACCAACCAGCGCGGCCTGGCCGTCGCCCAGATCGTCAACCAGCAGGTCCAGATCATCGACCCCGCTCCGCAAAGCTTCGGCGGCACCGGTTACTGAGCCCATGTCCCTTGCGCCAATGGCCGAGGCCCCCCGGGGCCCGGCGCTCCTCTTGCCGGAGGCCGAGGTCCTGGACCTCGGCAGCCTGCGCCCGCAGGTCCTTGCCGCCTGTCGGGGCGCCGACCCGAAATCCGCCCGCGCCGCTGTCGGAGCGCTCTTGGCCGAGGCCAAGGCCCGGGCCAATGCGCGCCTGGCCGAGGCCTATGCCGCCGACCCCCGCAATGCGCTGCCCTTGACCCATTCCCAGGCGCGGATGACCGATGCCCTGGTGACCCTGGCCCATGAGGCGGCGGCGGCCATGCAGCCCCCCGCCACGCAGCTTGATGCCGAACGCCTGGCCGTTCTGGCCGTGGGCGGTTTCGGCCGCGCCGAGATGGCGCCCCAGTCCGACGTCGACCTCCTGTTCCTCTATCCGCTGAAGATCACCGCCCGGGCGGAATCCATCATCGAGACCATGCTTTACATCCTGTGGGACCTGAAGCTGAAGGTCGGCCATTCCAGCCGCACGGTGAAGGACTGCCTGCGTCTTGGCCGCGAGGACATCACCATCCGCACGGCGCTTCTGGAACACCGCGCGATCTGCGGCGACCGCGCCCTGGCCTCCGAGCTGGACGACAAGCTCTGGTCCGAGCTCTTCCGCAACACCGGCCGCGACTTCATCGAGGCCAAGCTGGCTGAGCGCGCCGAGCGTCACAAGCGCCAGGGCGGCCAGCGCTATGTGCTGGAGCCCAATGTCAAAGAGGCCAAGGGCGGGCTCCGCGACCTTCAGACGCTGTATTGGATCGGGAAATACCTGCACCGCGTCGCCTCCTCGCAGGGGCTGGTGCAGGCCGGGCTTCTGACGGCGGAGGAATATGCGCTTTTCAGCCGGGCCGAGAACTTCCTGTGGGCCGCGCGGTGCCATCTGCATTACATCACCGGGCGGGCCACCGATCAGCTGACCTTCGACCTTCAGGTCGAGGTCGCGGCCCGAATGAACTATCGCGACACGCAGGGCCGCCGTGCCGTCGAGCATTTCATGCAGGATTACTTCCGCCACGCCACGCGGGTGGGCGAGCTCACCCGCGTCTTCCTGACCGAGCTCGAGGCGCGCCATGCCAAGCCCGAGGCCCGGCTGATGGGCTTCCTCAACCGCCGCAAGGTCGGCGCGGGCTACAAGCTGGTCCAGGGGCGGCTGGATGTCATGGACCCCGCCCGCTTCCTGAAGGACCCGCTGAACATGCTGCGGGTCTTTGAAGAGGCGCTGCGGTCGGGCTATCTCTTGCATCCCAATGTCATGCGGCTGGTGGCCTCGAACCTGTCGCTGATCGACGACCATCTGCGCGACGACCCCGAGGCGGTGCGCATCTTCCTGCGCATCCTTCTGGACCATGGCAATCCCGAAAGGGGCCTGCGCCGGATGAACGAGCTGGGCGTCCTTTCGGCCTTCATCCCCGATTTCGAGCCCATCGTGGCGATGATGCAGTTCAACGTCTATCACCACTACACGGTGGACGAGCATATCATCCAGTGCATCTCGGTCCTGGCCCAGATCGAGCGGGGGGAACTGGTCGAGGAACTCCCGGTGGCCACCGGCATCCTGAAGGTCGGCGTCAACCGCAAGGTGCTTTACGTGGCGCTTCTCTTGCATGACATCGGCAAGGGTCGGCCCGAGGATCATTCGATCCTCGGCGCCCAGATGGTGCGCCGCATCGCCCCGCGCCTTGGCCTGACCCCCGACGAGGCCGAAACGGCGGAATGGCTGGTGCGCTATCACCTCCTGATGTCCGACGTGGCGCAAAAGCGCGATATCGGCGACCCGCGCACGGTCCGCGACTTTGCCAAGGCGGTCGAGACCCGCAAGCGGCTTGACCTTTTGACCGTCCTGACCGTCTGCGACATTCGCGGCGTCGGGCCCGGCACCTGGAACAACTGGAAGGCCATGCTGCTGCGCCAGCTTTACGCCCATACGGTCGAGGCGCTGGAGGGCGGGCTCGAGACCTTCAACCGCGGCCGCGCGGTCGAAGAGAGCCGGGCGGCGCTGCGGGCGCGGCTGGCCGATTTCACCCCTGACGAGGCCGCGAAGGAGACTTCGCGCCACTACGACCCCTATTGGTCCGGCCTGACCACCGACACGCAAGAGGCCTTTGCCCGCCTGCTGCAGGGACTGAAGGACGACGAGATCCGCATCGACCTGCACCCCGAGCCGCAGCGCGACGCAACCCGCGCCTGTTTTGCCCTGGTCGATCACCCCGGCATCTTCTCGCGCCTGGCCGGAGCCCTCGCGCTCGTCGGCGCCAATGTCGTCGATGCCCGGACCTATACGTCCAAGGACGGCTATGCGACCGCCGTTTTCTGGATCCAGGACTCCGAGGGCCATCCCTACGAGGTCTCGCGCCTGCCCCGGCTGCGCGGCATGATCGACAAGACGCTGAAGGGCGAGGTCCGGCCTCGCACGGCGCTCGCCGACCGCGACAAGGTCAAGAAGCGCGAGCGCGAGTTCCGCTTCCCGACCCATGTCAGCTTCGACAACGAGGGCTCCGAGATCTACACGATCATCGAGGTCGATACCCGCGACCGCCCGGGCCTGCTCTATGACCTGACCCGGACGCTCGCCGCCAACAACATCTATATCGCCAGCGCCGTGATCGCGACCTATGGCGCGCAGGTGGTGGACACGTTCTACGTCAAGGACATGTTCGGGTTGAAGCTGCATGCCAAGCACCGGCAAGAGGCGCTGGACACGAAACTCCGCCAGGCCATCGCCGAGGGCGCCGAACGAGCGCAGGGCGCGCCCCCGGCGTAGGGTGCGCTTCAGCGCACCGCGTCCCGGAGCCGGGAGCCCCCGCCTTTCCCTTGCCGCCCAAACCCGTTACCAAGGCGAAAACAACAGGCGCCCCCCATGCCCCGCTCTCTCATCCGCAACATCCTGACCGTCGGCGGCTGGACCCTTGTCTCGCGCGGCACAGGCTTTGCCCGCGACGTGATGATGGCGGCATACTTGGGCACCGGCCCGGTGGCCGAGGCC
Source organism: Stagnihabitans tardus (assembly GCF_009925085.1). Classification (GTDB taxonomy): domain Bacteria; phylum Pseudomonadota; class Alphaproteobacteria; order Rhodobacterales; family Rhodobacteraceae; genus Stagnihabitans; species Stagnihabitans tardus. The sequence goes on from NZ_JAABNR010000011.1 coordinate 173,590, forward strand.
TTCCTCGTCGCCTTCTCGCTCCCCAACATGTTCCGGAGGTTCTTCGCCGAGGGCGCCTTCAACATGGCCTTCGTGCCGCTCTTCGCCAAGAAGCTCGAGGGCGGCGAGGATGCGACAGGCTTCGCCCGCGACGCCTGGAACGGGATGCTCTGGCTTCTGATGGCCTTTACCCTGGTGGGCACCTTGGCCATGCCCTGGCTCGTCTGGGCCATGGCCTCGGGCTTCACCGGCGAGCGCTTCGACCTGGCCGTGGAATTCGGCCGGATCAGCTTTTCCTATATCCTCTTCATCTCGCTGGTGGCGCTTCTGTCGGGCGTGCTGACCACCAGGGGCAAGTTCTCCGAGGCCTCCTTCGTGCCCGTGCTGATGAACCTCGTCTTCATTGCGGCCATGGGGGTGGCGGTCTGGCGGGATTGGGACATGGGGCTGACGCTTTCGTGGACCGTGCCCCTGACCGGGGTGGCGCAACTGGCCTTCACCTGGGTCGCGGCGCGGCGGCTGGGCTATGGCTTCGGCATCGGCATCCCGCGCTGGACCTCCGACCTTCGCCGCCTCGCCGTGATCGCGGGGCCAGCCGTCCTTGCGGGCGGGGTCGTGCAGATCAACATGCTGGTAGGCCGCCAGGTGGCCTCCTTCACCGAGGGCGCCGTGGCCTGGCTCTCCTACGCCGACCGCCTCTACCAACTCCCCCTCGGCGTCGTCGGCATCGCCATCGGCACGGTGCTCTTGCCGGAACTTTCCCGGCGCCTCCGCGCCAAGGACACAGAGGGCGGTCGCGAGGCCTTCAACCGAGGCGCGGAATTCGCCCTGATGCTGACCCTGCCTGCCGCCGTGGCCCTGGTGGTCATCGCCGTGCCGCTCTGCCATGTGCTTTACGAACGCGGCGCCTTTGGCCCCGAGGACACAAAGGCCACGGCCCTGACGCTGGCCATCTACGGCGCAGGGCTCCCGGCCTTCGTCCTGCACAAGGTCTTGCAACCCCTGTTCTACGCCCGCGAGGACACGCGCAGCCCCTTTGCCTATGCCCTGGTCTCGATGGTGGTGAACGTGGCACTTGCCGTGGGGCTCGTGCCGCTGATCGGCTTCTCCGCCGCCGCCTGGGCCACGACGATCTCGGGCTGGGCCATGGTGGCGCAGCTCTGGTGGGGCTCGCGCAGGATGGCAGAGGAGGCCCGCTTCGACGCCCGCTTCAAGGCCCGCCTGCCGCGCATCGCCCTGGCCTCTGTGCTGATGGGCGCTGTGCTTTACGGCCTGGCCTGGGCGCTCGAGGAGGCGCTTTCCCTGCACCTTTGGCGCTTCGCCGCCCTGGCCGCCCTTTGCCTCAGCGGCATCGCCGCCTATTTCGCCATCGGGGCCCTGATCGGCGCCTTCCGCTTGTCGGACCTCCGCGCGCTCCGCCGCCGCGCCTGATCCTTTCAACTTGGCCCAAATATCCCCGCAGAAGGCTCCGCCCTTGTCTCCGGCGCCGGTCCTGTCATTCTGGCCCGAAAGAGGAGGTTCCCATGTTCAAAGCCCTGGTGATGGAGAAATCCGGCGAGACCGCCGTGCCCGTGTTGCGCGAGGTCGACGAGGCCGGTCTGCCGCCCGGCAATGTGACGGTGGCGGTTGAGTATTCCACCCTGAACTACAAGGACGGGCTGTGCATGGGGCCCGCGGGCGGCGGGCTGGTGAAGGTCTGGCCCCATATCCCCGGGGTGGATATGGCCGGCACGGTCGAGGCCTCGGAGGATCCCCGCTACAAGCCCGGCGACAAGGTGCTCTTGGGCGGCTGGCGGGTCGGAGAGATCTGGTGGGGCGGCTTTGCGCAAAAGGCACGGGTCAAGGCCGATTGGCTGGTGCCCCTGCCCCATGGCCTGACCACGCGCCAGGCCATGGCGGTGGGGACGGCGGGGCTGACCTCGATGCTGGCCGTCATGGCGCTGGAGGATCACGGGCTGACCCCGTCGAAGGGCGAGGTCCTGGTGACCGGGGCGGCGGGAGGCGTGGGCTCCACTGCGGTGGCGATCCTCGCACGGCTGGGCTACCAGGTGGCCGCCGTGACGGGGCGGCCCGAGACGGAAGGCTATCTGCGCGATCTGGGCGCCACGCGGATCATCCCCCGGGCCGACCTGGCCGAGACGGTGAAGCGCCCGCTCGAGGCCGAGACCTGGGCGGGCTGCATCGATGCCGTGGGCGGTCCGATGCTGGCGCGGGTGCTGGGGCAGATGAAATACGGGGCCTCGGTGGCGGCGGTGGGGCTCGCTGGCGGCGCGGGACTGCCTGCCAGCGTCATCCCCTTCCTCTTGCGGGGCGTGAACCTTCTGGGCATCGATTCGGTCATGTGCCCCTACGAGATGCGGGTGAAGGCCTGGGCCCGGATCGTCACCGACCTGCCGCATGACAAGCTTGACGCCATGGTGGAACCCGCGACGCTTGCCGACCTCCCCGCCCTGGGGCCTGCAATCCTGAAGGGCGAGGTCAAGGGCCGCGTGGTCATCGACGTCAACGCCTGACCCCTTGCCGCAACGCAGACCTTGGGGGTTAGGCGGCGGAGGCGGGGGTGCGCGCCCCGCCAG
>NZ_JAABNR010000012.1 GCF_009925085.1 Stagnihabitans tardus
GCCGCCTCAAGGACTGGCGCAGGATCGCAACCCGCTACGACAGATGTCCCAAGGTCTACCTCTCGGCCATCGCACTCGCCGCAACTGTCATCTTCTGGCTCTGAAACTCAATGAGTCCTGAACCTAGGACGTTTTCCCGCAGGTCTTTTTGCGCAAAACCGGTGCCCACTTTTGCGCGACCTGCTTCAGGCCACGCTTTCCCCGCCATCCACCACCAGGATCTGCCCGGTCATGTAAGACGACCTCTCCGAGACGAGGAAGAGGATCGGCTCGGCCATCTCCTCAAGGCTGGCCCAGCGGCCCATGGGGACCTTCTCGGCCACATAGGTCTCAAGGGCCGCGCGGCCGCCCATCTGCGCCATGAAGGGCGCGTTGAAGGGGGTATCCACCCAACCCGGGCAAAGGGCATTCACGCGGATGCCGTGGCGCGCGTAATCCCCCGCCATCTGCCGCGTCATGGCGATCACGGCGTGTTTCGTCGTCGCATAGGCGATCATCTCGCGGTCATATTGCACGCCCGAGGAGGAGGAGGTGTTCAGGATCACCCCCCCGCCTTGGCGCTTCATCACCGGCACCACCGCGCGCGAGGCGATGAAGGCCGCCCGCACATTCACCGCCCAGGAGGCATCGAAGCCCTGGGGTGAGACCTGCTCCAGGTCGCCCTCCACCTGGATGCCCGCGTGGTTGTGCAGGATGTCGATGCGGCCATGGCGCGCGACGACCTCCGCGATGGCCGAAGTCAGCGCGGCATCGTCGGAGACATCGACGCCCATGGCCTCGGCGCCCATCTTCTCGGCGGAGACCCGCGCCCGGTCGAGATCGCGGTCCAGGACCACGACCCGGGCGCCCTCGCGCGCCATGGCGGCGGCGCCGGCCTCTCCGATGCCAGAGCCCGCCCCGGTGACGATGGCGACCTTACCTTCAAGCAGCATGGGGCTTCCTTTCCCGCATCAGGACCCGGGCCAGGGCGATCAGCAGCAACGAGGCCACAAGGACCATCGTGGCCACGGCATTGATTTCCGGCGTCACGCCGCGACGGATCGAGGCGAAGACATACATGGGCAGGGTGGTCTTGGACCCCGCGACGAAGAAGGCGATGATGAAATCGTCAAACGAGAAGGTGAAGGCCATGAGGAAGCCCGCAAGGATCGAGGGCCTCAGCTGCGGCAGCACGACCTGGAAGAAGGTCGCCAGGGGCGGCGCGCCGAGGTCGTAAGAGGCCTCGACGATGTCGCGCGAGAGGGTCGCAATCCGCGCCTTGACGATCATGGCGACGAGCGCGAGGGAAAAGAGCCCATGGGCGGCGATCAGCGAGCCGTATCCCATCTGCAGGCGCAGCCCGATGCCCTCCAGCACCGAGAAAAGGCCTGCCAGGGCCACCAGGGTCGCAATGCCGATGACCACGCCCGGCACGACGATGGCCGCGGCCATCAGCGCATCGAAGACCATCCGCAGCCTTGGCCCCAGGCGCTCCCGCGCGAGCGCCGCCATGGTGCCGAAGACGGCCGCGAGGCTTGCCGAGGCCAGCGCCACGATCAGCGAGGTCGTCAGGGCTTGGGTCAGGAAGACATTGCCCAGGGCCTTGCCATACCATTGCAGCGAAAACCCGGTCATCTGGTTGGCGCTTTTCCCCGCGTTGAAGGAGAAGACCACGACCAGCACGATGGGCGCGTAAAGGAAAAGGTAAACGGCGGTCAGGAAGGCGCGCATCACATGAGATCCATCTGCCGGGTGCCCGCGACCTTCCAGGCGATCCGCATGGCAAGGCCCAGCACGATGACCACGGCAACCACCAGGCTGACCGCGATGGCCGAGCCAAAGGGCCAGTTGCGCGATTGCAGAAAGAGGTCGACCAGCGCATTGCCGATGAAATAGACCTTGCCGCCTCCCAGCATCTGCGGGATCAGGTATTCGCCCAGAAGCAGGATCGAGACCAGGGCCAGCCCCGTCATCACCCCCGGCAAGGACAGGGGCAGGGTGACGGTCAGGAAGGTGCTGACGGGCCTTGCGCCAAGGTCGGCGGAAGCCTCGAGCAGGCGGCGGTCAAGTTTCTCAAGGCTGACATAGATCGGCATGATCATCAGCGGCAGATAGCCATAGACGATGCCCAAAAGCACGGCGCCGGGGGTGTTGATCAGCCTCAGCCCCTCGATCCCGATGACTTCGGCCAGCTGCGGCAAGCCCCGCGCGCCGAGGAGATACATCCAGGCATAGGTCCGCACCAGCATCGAGGTCCAGAAGGGCACGATGATCAGCGAGACCAGCAAAAGCCGCCGCTTCTCGGAGACCCGCAGCGCCAGGAACCAGGCGGCGGGATAGGCGATGACCAGGCAGGCCAGCGCCCCGGCGGGGGCCAGGATCAGCGTGTTCCAGAAGGCCGCCGCCCTTGCGGGCAGGTTCAGGTAATTGGCCAGGGTCAGGGCGGGCTGATAGCCGCCGGCTTCTGCCCGCTCTCCCAGCGAAAAGACCAGGATCGCGAGGAAGGGCAGGACGAGGAAGAAGAAGAGCCAGAGCCCGGCGGGGGCAAGAAGCCCCGCCGTGACCCAGTGCCTGCGCGTCATCATGCCGATTTGAACCGCGCCATCAGCTCGGCCCGGCCCGGGTCGGTGAGGGTGGCGGCCGCGCCGAACTCCAGCGCGGTCAGGGCGGCGTCATCGGGATAGACGATCTTGTTGGACACGATCTCGGGCGGGAGAAGCGACATCACACGGGCATCGGTCGTGGGGGCGCCGTTGGCGATGTGCTCCTTGGCCGCGTTGGCCGGGTCCATCAGGAAGTTCAGAAGCGCATAGCCCGCAGGCTTGTTCGGTGCCGAGGAGGGGATGGCGTAGAAGTCGGTCCACAGCTCTCCGCCATCCTTGCCAAGGATATAGGCGATCTCGGGCATGTCGCGGTTCAGCTGGGCGCCGTCATTGGTCCAGCACATCGTCATCCAGGCATCGGTAGAGCGCATCGAGGGCTGGTAGTCCGAGTTGATCGCAAAGAGATGCGGCTTGACCTCCAGGAGGAGCTTCTCGGCCTGGGCCAGGTCCTCGGGCGCCACGGAGTTGAAGTCGAGCCCAAGCGCCACCAGGGCCGATCCGATCGTGGTCAGCTGATAGTCATGGACCATGGCGCGGCCATCGGCCTCGGTCATGGCCAGGGCGAAGAAGTCCTTCCAGGAGGTGACCGGGGTCTTCAGCTCGGCCGTGTTCACCGCAAAGCCCGTGGTGCCCCAGTTCTTCGGCAGGGCATAGGTCTTGCCATCGACCATCCCCTCATGGGTGAAGCGCTGGTTCTGGCTGGCGTTGTCGAAATTGCCAAGCGCGGCCATGTCGAGCGGGTCGATGAGGCCCAGGCCCACATAGGTCGAGATCGTGTAGTTGGTCGGCACGAAGAGCGACCAGCCTGCGCCGCCCGCCTGCAGCTTGGCCAGCATCTCTTCGTTCGAGCCAAAGACATTGACCTCGACCGCGACGCCGGTGGCCGCCGTAAAGGCCTCGAAGGTCGCGGGGTCGTGGTAGTTGGGCCAGGTCGCAATCGCCATCTGTGACCCAAGGTCCTGCGCAAAGCTGCGCTGGCCCAGGACCGAGGCCGCGAGGCCAAGCCCCGTCACCCCCATGAAATGGCGGCGCGAGATCGAGCCGCGTTTCCAACGCATGAACTGCTGCATGAACTCTTGCGGCGTGATCTTGGTGTCTTTCAGGTTCTTGGTCATGGAACGGCCCTCTCTGTTGTCGGTTATCGGGGAAAGACCAGCACGGCGGCGGGATCGTAGCTCAGCGTCACGGCCTCGCCCGGCTCGATCAGCTCCGAGGTGCTGCGGTCGGTGGTCACGAGGACCGGGCCGAGGCCGGGCAGCTCGACGGCATATTCGGCCGAGGCTCCGAGGAAGATGCGGTGGGTGACGGTTCCCCGCAGGCCCTCACCCATGCGGGAGAGGCGGATGGCCTCGGGGCGCAGGGCGGCGATGGCGGGGCCGTTGGTCGGGGGCCCGGGCAGGGCGCTGCCATCGGCAAGGCGCAGGACGCCGTCCCGGCCCGTAACCTCGAACCGGTTCATCTTGCCCACGAAATCGGCCACGAAAAGGTCGGCGGGGCGGTCATAGACCGCTTGCGGGGCGCCAAGCTGGCGGATCTTCCCCGCGCTCATGACACAGACGAGGTCGGCCATCGACAGGGCCTCTTCCTGGTCATGGGTCACCAGCACGAAGGTGATCCCCAGCTCGCGCTGCAGGGTCAGGAGTTCCAGCTGCATCTCGCCGCGCAGCTTCTTGTCCAAGGCGGCCAGGGGCTCGTCCAGGAGGAGCACCTTGGGGCGGTTCACGATGGCGCGGGCGAGGGCCACGCGCTGCTGCTGGCCGCCCGACATCTCATGCGCGCGGCGCTTGGCAAAGGCGCCGAGGCGGACCATCTCCAAGGCCTCGGCCACGCGGCGGTCGATCTCGGCGGCGGGCAGGCGGGGGCGAAGTTGGCGCAGGCCGTAGCCCACGTTTTCGGCCACGTTCATGTGGGGAAACAGCGCGTAATGCTGGAAGACCATGTTGACCGGACGGTGATAGGCGGGGATGCCGTTCACCACCTGGCCCGCGATCAGGACCTGGCCCTCGGAGGGCTGTTCGAAGCCGCCGATCATCCGCAGGCAGGTCGTCTTGCCGCAGCCCGAGGGCCCGAGGATGGCGAGGAAAGCGCCCTGGGGCACGGCCAGGTCGATGCCCTGCACGGCGGTGACATCGCCATAGCGCTTGGTCAGCTGCCGGAATTCCAGGTCAGTCGCGGTCACATTCATCCCCCTGCGCCCCGTTTCGGGGTCTTGGGACAAGGGTCAGGCAAAGCCCCGGGCGCGCCTATACCCCAAAAGTGGTATTTCGCGCCAAAAGCGGCCATGGAAGGTATATATCGCCCTGACCCGCCCTCTGCCGCCAACCGCTTTGCCAAGGATATAGGCATGTCCGCCTTGCCCGACCTCTTCACCGCCTTCCGCGAGACCCTGGGCCGGACCGCCTTGCCCGATGAAACCATGGGCAGGGTCTTTCTGCGGCTTGTCCGAGCCTTGGTCCATGTCGATGAGGTCGTGGTCTTTGCCTATCACCAGGCCGACCGGCCGCTGGACCTCTTCAGCACCTTTTCGCCCGCCGATTACCATGTCTTCGTCGCGCTCTACCAGGCGGGCCCCTACCTCCTGGACCCTTTCTGCCGCCATGCGCGCGAGCGGCGGGCGGGGCTTTACCGGATGCGCGACCTGGCGCCGGACCGCTTTTACTCCAGCGAATACCACCGGACCTATTACGTCCAGACGGGCCTGGCCGAAGAGGTGGGCTTCTTCGTGCCGGTCGAGGGGGCGACGCTGGTCCTGTCCTTGATGCGGCGCGAGGCGAGCGGGGGGTTTTCCGAGGCCGAGATGGCGCCCCTGCACCAGGCCGAGGCGCTGGTCTCTGACCTGGTGCGGCTTTACTGGGGGGGCGTCGCGGCGCGCTTTGGGGCGCGGGCCCCGGCGCCGGGCCCCTGGGCGCGGCTGAACCTGACCGAGCGCGAGGCCGCCATCGTCGAACTGGTGCTGCAGGGCCATTCCTCGGAAAGCATCGCGCTGCGGCTGGGGATCACGACGGGGACGGTCAAGGTCCATCGCCGCAATGTCTATCGCAAGCTGGGGATTTCCTCGCAGACCCAGCTTCTGTCGCTGTACCTGGCCGAACGCGACCCGGACATGACAAGACCCGGGCCCCTTTCGGGGTCCGGGTCCTTTCCGGTCAAGGGCCAGGTCAGATGATCTGGAAATCCGCCGCCGTCAGAACCAGGTTCGGCGTGATCACGGCGAATTGCACCGCTGCCGCCGCCCCCGTGCCATCGGCATCGTAGTAGAGATTGCCGGTCGAGGTCTCGTAGAGGATGCGGTCGCTGGCATCCACGGCCACGCCATTGGCATTGGCCTGGAAGTCCGCCGCCTTCAGCATGCCGACCGCAATCGTCTCGAAGACCTCGCTCGACAGCTGGAAGAGGTCGTCCACGGCGGCAAAGTCGGTGATGCGGTCCACGTTGTCGGCGGCAAAGGCCGTGTCGAAGACGAAGGAATCCGCTCCCGTGCCCCCGGTCAGCCGGTCCGCCCCGGCCCCGCCGTTCAGCGCATCGTCGCCCGCGCCGCCGATGATCGTGTCCAGGCCGAAGCCCGCGCTCAGCTTGTTGTTGGCGCCATCGCCGGTGATCTGGTCGTCGCCATCGCCGGTGCCGACATTCTCGATGGCCACCAGCTTGTCCAGCCCGTAGCCCGTGTCCTGCGCCGCCGTCTTGTTCAGATCGACCTTGGCATCCTGGGCGCCGAGGAACAGCGCCCAGTCGCTGCCGCGCCCGCCGTCCACCAGGTCGTCGCCGATCCCGCCCGTCAGCGAATCGTCGCCATTCATGCCGTAAAGGCTGTCCTGGCCCGCGCTGCCGTCCAGACGGTTGGCCTCGATGCTGCCCGTCAGCTTGTCGTCGTTGACCGAGCCTTCGAGGTTGTCGATGTTCAGGAAGGTGTCGAAGCCCGAGGCTTGCGTGTTCTGCGGCCCCGCGACCGCGAGGCTGGCCTCGACCCCGCCTTCGAACTCCAGCACGTTGCGGTAAGACACCGTGTCGCTGCCCGAGGCGCCGCCGTCGAAGACATTGTCGCCCAGGGTGCCGACCATCAGGTCGTCAAAGGCGCTGCCCAGCACGTTTTCGAAGTTGCGCACCTGGTCGGTGGAGCCGCCGGTCGTGGCCACTTCCGTGTTCAGGTCCACGGTCACATCGGTCAGCGCCGAGACATAAGAGATCGTGTCCACCCCGGCCAGGCCGTCCAGCACGTTGTTGGTGTCGCTGCCGCCCAGGATGTCGTCGTAATAGCTGCCGATCAGGTTTTCGACATTGATGATCGTGTCGATGCCCGAGCCGCCGGTCGATTGCGGGCCGGTCACGGCCAGGTCGACGGTGATGCCGGCACTGGCGCCGAATTCATAGGACAGCGTGTCGCCCTTGACGCCCGAAACCAGGGTCTCGCCCATGCCGTCGATCACGTTGTCGCCGACATTGGCCCAGATCGTGTTGTTCAGCACGTTGCCCGTGCCGTTCATCGCGTTGATGCCCATCAGGCGCAGATGTTCGATCGTCGAACCCAAAGAGTAGTTCACATAGGTCATGACCATGTCGGCCGTGCCCGAGCTGTCGGTGACCTCGTCGCCCAGGTTGTCGACGATGAAGGTGTCGTTGCCCGACCCTCCGTCCATCTTGTCGGCCCCGGCGCGGCCATCCAGGATGTTCGACCCGCTGTTGCCGGTGATGCGGTTGTCAAGGTTGTTGCCGATGCCGCTGACGGCGGAATCGGTCAGGATCAGGTATTCGACATTGGCCGTCAGGCGGTAGGACACGCTGGCATAGACCGTGTCCAGCCCCTCGCCCAGGCCCGCGGCCTCGACCACCACATCGGCGCCATCGACGCGGTAGGTGTCATTGCCCTTGCCCCCGATCAGCACATCGGCGCCGAGGTTGCCGTCCAGGATATTGGCCCCCGAATTGCCGGTCAGTTCGTCGTTGAACTGGCTGCCCGTCAGGTTCTCGATCCCCACCAGCTTGTCGAATCCCGACCCTTGGGTGTCCTGGAAGCCGGTGATGTTCAGATCGACCGTCACCCCTGCTCCCGCGACCGAGCTCGTCACGGTCATGGTCTGGATCGTGCTGGTCGTCGACAGCGTCGCCAGCGAGACCTGGGCATAGGAGGCCGTGTCCGTGCCGCCAAGGCCGTCGATGATGTTGTTGCCCGCATTGGCGTAAAGCACATTGGCCAGCGCGTTGCCGGTGGCGTTGATGTTGCCCGAGCCCAGGAGCCGCAGGTTTTCCAGGTTGGCGCCCAGCGTATAGCTGATCGAGGCGGCGACCATGTCGATCTGGCTCAGGCTGTTCGAGGTCTCGATCACCGCATCGCCCGCATTGTCGACGATGAAGGTGTCGTTGCCGTCGCCGCCGCTGAGCGTATCGGCGCCGTAGCCGCCGTTCAGCGTGTTCGACCCGCTGCTGCCGGTCATGGCATTGCCGCGCGAATTGCCCAGGCCCACGACCGAGCCCGTCAGGGTCAGGTTCTCGATATTGGCGCCAAGCGCGAAGTGGACGGTCGAGATCACGGTGTCCACCTGCGTGGCGCTGCTGTTGGTCTCGACCACGCGGTCGGAGGAGCTGTCGACGTAATAGGTGTCGTTGCCGTCGTCGCCGATCATCGTGTCGGCGCCCTGCTTGCCGTCCAGCACATTGGCGGCGGCATTGCCGCGCAGGAAGTTGTTCAGCGTGTTGCCGGTGGCATTGACCGCCGCGCCGCCGGTCAGGGTCATGTTCTCGACATAGGCCGCCAGCGTGTAGCTGACCGAAGAAAGCACGATGTCGATGCCCGAGCCCGTGGTCGTGCTGTTCTCTTCGGTGACGATATCGCCGACATTGTCGACCTTGTAGGTGTCATTGCCCAGCCCGCCGACCATCAGGTCGGCCCCAGCGCCGCCGTCCAGCACATCGTCACCGCCCAGACCGACGAGGGCGTCATCCCCGAGCCCGCCAGTCAGGAGGTTTGCAAGGTTGCCATCCAGCGCCGTCGTCCCCTCGCCCACGATCAGGACGCCGGTGGACTGGAACTGGACGTTCTGGATGCCCGATCCGGTGCGCGCGCCCAGGCTGTCCAGCGAGGTATCGGACAACACGATCGACTTGCCCGCCACCGAGAATTGCACGCCCCGGCTCGTGGCGTTGATCAAAAGCTCGGCCGGGCGGATGCTGCTGTCGAAAAGCAGGATGTCTGTCAGCGGATCGAAGGGGATCAGCTGGTTGTTGATCAGAGTGCTGAACGAATAGGTGGTCATGATGAGCCCTTTGGGAATGACGGTCCCGGCGCTTATCACGGGCAAGAATGGCAAGAGATTGAGGTAAATATGTTTGAATTGTGAGAAGTTGGTCCCGGCCTGGCCGCCTGGCAGGGTCAAGGCCTATGGCTCCGGCGGGCAAAAGCGGTTATCTGGGGGGCCAAAGGAGAACGATGCATGTCTGAAGTGACGGAAGGGGCCACCCGGGCCGGGTTCGTGGCGCTGATCGGCGAGCCCAATGCGGGGAAGTCGACACTGCTCAACCGCATGGTCGGTGCCAAGGTCTCGATCGTCACCCACAAGGTGCAGACGACGCGGACCCGGATTCGCGGCGTCGCCATGGCGGGGCAAAGCCAGATCGTCTTCGTCGATACGCCCGGGATATTCCGGCCGCGCAGGCGGCTTGATCGGTCCATGGTGGCGGCGGCCTGGGGCGGGGCGGCGGATGCCGATGTCATCGTCATGCTGATCGAGGCGCATCGCGGGCTGACCGAGGGCAGCCAGGCCATCATCGACACCCTGCGCGAACGCTTTCCCCAGGGCGCGCGGATTGCCTTGGCGATCAACAAGATCGACCGGGTCCAGGCCGAGGTTCTCCTGGCCCTGGCGCAGAAGTGCAACGAGGCCTTTCCCTTCGTCGAGACCTTCATGATCTCGGCCGAAAAGGGTTACGGCGTCGAAAAGCTGCGCGACTGGCTGGCGGCAGAGGTCCCGGCGGGCCCTTGGTTCTATCCCGAGGATCAGCTGGCCGATCTGCCGATGCGCATGATTGCCGCCGAGATGACCCGCGAAAAGCTGACCCTGCGGCTGCACGAGGAAATCCCCTATCAGCTGACGGTCGAGACGATCAACTGGGTCGACCAGCCCGATGGCTCGGCGCGGATCGACCAGGTCGTCTATGTCGCCCGCGATGGTCACAAGGGCATCGTCCTTGGGGCCAAGGGCGAGACGATCAAGTCGGTCGGCACGGCGTCCCGCGCGGAGATCTCGGAGTTCCTGGGGCGCAAGGTGCATCTCTTCCTGGAAGTGAAAGTGCGGCCCAATTGGCTGGAAGAGCCCGAGCGCTATTCCGAGATGGGCCTGGATTTCAAGGACGGAAATCCCCAGGGCTGAGGTTGCGCGCGGGGGCGCTGCCCCCTCCCGGCCCGGCCACGGGCCGGGCGTTCTTCGCGGAAATCCTCCACTGGAGGATTTCTGATCGCTCATCACCCCCCGGGATACTTGAGCCAAATTGAAAGCAAGGGAGGCGCGGGCGATGGAGCCTCGTCTGGCATCGGGCGTTTGGGTCGCGGCTTATCTCGCGCGGCTGCGGCTGGCGGTGATCCCGGTCTTCGTCGTCCAGAAGGGCGATGCGACGGCGGGGGCGGTGGTCGTCAAGGTCTCGACCCTGGATGGGCGGGCGCGGGCCTTGCAGCGTAGGTTTGATTTTGCGGCGGATCGGCGGGTCTGGGTGGTTCTGGCCGAGGGGGAGGAGGCCACGGTCGATGCGGTGCTGACCCGCGAGCGGGGGCGCGACCGCGACCTTTGGGTCATCGAGGTCGAGGACCGCGAGGGGCGCTCACTCCTCGAGGAAGAGGGGCTTTCGGACTAGGCGGCTCAGGCCCTGGATGACCAGGGTCATCGCCAGGAAGGCCAGGGTCACGGCGCCGAGGTTCAAGAGGATGACGGGCAGGGGCTGGACCGTCGGGTTCAGGAATTTGTAGGGCCAGATCCCGGTCAGGGCGCCGCGCGCCGTGGCATAGGGCAGATAGGCCAGGGCGGGCGTGACCCAGAGCAGGGGGCGGAAGGCCGGGGGCCTTGGCGCGAAGGCCAGCCACCAGGCCGCCATGCCGATGGGCACGGCGCGGTGCAGCAGGAAATCCGGGTACCAATGCGGCAGGGGCAGGGGCTCGGGCGGGGCGATGAAGTGGGCATAGACGAGGCCGGTCATGGTCGTGGCCAGCACCGCGCTTGCGGCGAGGTTGGGTTCGGTGCGGCCCAGGGCCGCGCGGATCAGCATCAGGGCGGCCAGCGCATTGGCGACATGGGTGAAGTGTTTCGCCATCAGCCAGAGCCGGATGCCCGGGGCCGCCAGGCCGGGCTTCAGCGCATTGACCTGGAACTGCCAGACCAGCCCCGCCAGGGCCAGGAGTGCAAGGATCAGCGAGAGGATGCGCATGGGCCGACCATGGCAAGGCCGCGCGGCGTTGCCAAGGGGCATCGCCCGGGTCAAGCGCGACGCCGCAGTCTAACCCTAGGTGACGCGCCTTTCCCGGGCGCCCGTCGTCTTGCCCTGCCGCCCCAGCGCTGGCCCCCTTAGCGCCTCACATAGGTCTTCCACAGCCAGATCAGCACCAGCGCCCCCGCGAGGGCGCCGACGAATCCCGCCGCCCAGGAGGCGATCTCGGCCAGGAATCGCAGGAGGAAGCCGCCGATCAGCGCGCCGCCCACCCCGATCACGATGGTCGTGGGGATATCGGTGTTCAGCTTCATCATCCGCGTGGCCAGAAAGCCCGCCGCGGCGCCGATGATCAGCAAGAGGATGATGTGCATGGGTTTCTCCTTTGCCCTGATATGGGGAGGCCCCCGCCCCTGCAAAAGGGGGAGAGCCGCACGGCCTTTCCCCCTCTTGCCCTTTTGCCCCAACCGCGCCACAGCTTGCCCATGACCCTTCCCGCCCCCATCACCCCGCTCGCCGCCCTGATCCGCCGCCATCCCGATGTCGAGGCCCAGGTCCTCTGGGCCTCTGGCGACACATGGGAGGTCCAGGACGACCAGGACGAGATGATGGATGGCGAAGAGATCCCCTATTACGCCGAGGGTCTTCTGATGGAGGGCTTCGGCATGGAATGGCTGGCCTTGGGTGAGGGCGCCCAGGCCGAGGTCCTGCTTCTGATGGTCTGGGAGCCTGGCACGACCCCGCCCGCCCTGCCGGAGGCCGAAGACGGCTGGCAGGTCTTCGGCCAGGGCAGGATCGAGGCGGCATGACCGCGCGGACGGAGATCCTGGCATGAACTGGCGCGGCTTCGGGCCTCCGGTGCCTTTCGTGCGTCCCTGGGAGGCAGCGCGGATGGCCCTGGGTCTCGCGCTGGGCCTGACCGTGGCGCAGATCGGCATGGGGCTGGTGGCGGGTGACCCTTGGGGGCAGCCCTGGCTGATTGCGCCCTTTGGCGCCTCGGCGGTCTTGATTTTCGGAGTCCCGGCCTCGCCCTTGGCCCAGCCCTGGACGGTGGTCGTGGGCAATGCGGTCTCGGGGCTGGTGGCCTTGGGGGTGATGGCCTTGGGCCTGCCCGTGGTGGCCTCGGCCATCCTGGCGGCGGCGCTGGCCGTGGCTTGCATGGGGCTCTTGCGGGCCACCCATCCGCCGGGGGGCGCGGTCGCCCTGGCGCTGGTGCTTGCCGGGACGCCCGACCTCTGGTTCTGGGCGTCCCGCGTGGTGCTGGGCTCTTGCCTTCTGGTCGCGGTCGGGGTGTTCTGGAACCCGATGACCGGAAAGCTCTATCCGTTCCGCCACGCCAAGGGGTGACCATGTCGATCTATCAAAGCCTTCACGAGGGTTGCGCCGCCCTGGGCACAAAGCTTTTCACCGTGACCGTGCAGGACGAGGCGGCGGGGCTCGCCCGGCGCAGCTATACGTCCCATCCGGTGGAATATCCCGTGTCAGGCACCAAGCCCCTGACCCGCGACGGCTGGTATGACTTCTGCATCGGAGGCCGCCAGACCTTTGTCGCCAACACCGTGCCGGAGTTCGCCAAGTATTTCTTCGACCATGCGCTGATCACCTCGCTGGGTCTTGGGTCCTGCATCAACGTGCCGATCTTTGGCGAGGGCGCGGTCCTGGGGACGGTGAATTTGCTGGCCGAAGAGGGGCATTTCACCGACGCGAAGCTCGCCGCCTATCACGCGCTGATCGAGGCCGCCAAGCCCTCCCTGCTTCAGGAAATGGCCAAGGGAGTGGCTTGACGCCCGGCTGCGCGGCCCATGGCGAGGCAGGCGGTCAAGAGGTAGCCGCCCGTCGGCGCCTCCCAATCCACCATCTCACCCGCGACGAAGACCCTGGGCAGGGCGCGCAGTTGCAGCCCGTCCAGCGCCTCCCATTTGATGCCGCCCGCCACCGAGATCGCCTCGTCCAAGGGCCTGGGGCCCTGGTGGGTCAGGGGCAGGGCCTTGAGCGCCTGGGCCAGGGGCAGCCCGCGCCCCCATTCCATCACCAAGGCCGCAGAGGGCGCCGAAAGCCCCAGCTTGCGCAGGCGGTTGGGCAGGGTCTCCCCGGCGCGCAGCCGGGCGATGCGGGCCTCGAGCGCGAGCGGCGCAAGGTCGGGGAAGAGGTCCAGGGTGACCCGCGCCCCCTCCCGGATATCGCGGGAGATGGCGTAGAGCCCGCCGCCCTCCAGCCCCCGGGCGGAGATGACGAACTCCCCCCGCTCACGCCGGGCGCCAAGGCACAGGGCCGCGCCCTTGACGGCCTGGCCGAAATGGCGGGCCATATGGGGCGACCAATCGACCCTCAGCCCGAAATTCGCAGGCTGAAACGGCGCCAGCGGCACGTTCAGGAGCCCCGTCCAGGCCCCATCCGACCCCAGCCGCGCCCAGCTCGCGCCCCCCAGGGCCAGCACGGTCACCTTGGGGCGCAAAACCTGCCGCCCCTCGGGCGTGTCGAAGACCATGCCGCCCTCGATGCCCACCCAACGCCAACGGGTCCGCAAGGTCACCCCAAGGGCGCCGAGCCGCCCCAGCCAGGCCCGCAGCAGCGGCGAGCCCTTCATCGCCACCGGAAAGACCCTGCCCGTGGAGCCCGCAAAGACCTCTTGCCCCAGGCCCCTTGCCCAATCCATCACCTGCTCGGGGCCAAACTCTGCGATCATCGGCTCCAGCTCCGGGCAGCGATAGGCCGCCGAGAAGCCCTCTTCGACCTTGGTCAGGTTCAGCCCCGACTTCCCCGCCATCAGGAATTTGCGCGCCGGGGAGGGCTTGGCTTCGGCCACCACGACCTGCACGCCCGCGCGGCCCATGACCTCTGCCGCCATCAGGCCCGAGGGGCCCGCGCCAATGACCAGGGCCTGCATCAGGCGCGGCCAGAGGTCGGAGACAGCGACAGGGGCGGTATCCCCATGGCGCGCAAGGCCCCCGCCCATTTGGCGGTGTTCTCGGGGCCGAAGACCAGCTCGTCGCTGGCCTCTCCGGTCAGCCAGTCGTTGCGGGCGATCTCGGATTCCAGCTGGCCCGGCCCCCATCCGGTATAGCCCAGGGCCAGGATGGCGCGGTCCGGGCCGCGCCCGCGCGCCAGGGCCTCCAGCACATCCAGCGTTGCCGTCATGCCGTAGGCGCGGCCCACATGAGTCGTGGTCGCCCCGCCGCGATAATCGGGTGAATGCAGGACAAAGCCCCGGCCGCGCTCGACCGGGCCGCCGAAATGCAGGCTTATGTCGCGGCGCCGGTCATTGGCATCGATCTTCAGCTGGGTCAGAAGGTCGGAAAAACTCAGATCCGTCAGGGGCTTGTTCACGATCAGCCCCATGGCGCCCTCGTCCGAATGGGCGCAAATCAGGATCACGGCGCGGTCAAAGCGCGGATCCCCCATCGCAGGCATGGCGACGATCATCTTTCCGGTCAGGTCCATGCGCTTATGATGGCCCCGGACCGCCCCGGGCTCAAGCCCCAAGCACTGCAAAGTGAAGGCCGGGCCCTTCCCCGGCGCGGGCCTTGCGCCTAGATTGGCGGAATGTTGCGCTATGCCCTGATCTTCCTCGCCTCTCCCGCCCTGGCCGTGACCCAGGACGATGTGCTTTCGGCCAGGCTTCTGCCCGGCTGGAGGATGGAGGGCGGACATTACATGGCCGCCATCGAGCTGCAACTGGCCCCGGGCTGGCACACCTATTGGCGCGCGCCGGGCGAGATCGGCATCCCGCCGAGCTTCGACTGGCAGGGTTCGGGGAACATTGCCGGGGCGGCTTTCCACTGGCCTGCGCCCGAGGTCATCGCCTCGGATGGGATGGTGTCTTTGGGCTATAATGAAAGGCTGGTCCTGCCGGTCGAGATCATGCCCCAGGGCGAGGGCGCGGTCGAGGTGCGGCTGGCGATGGATCTTGGCATCTGCAAGGACATCTGCATGCCCGCCCGCCTGGAATTTCAAGCGGTGCTTCAGGGGCAGGGGTCGCCGGATGGGGCGATCAAGGCGGCCCTGGCCGAGGTGCCGGAGAAGGGCCGCGCGAAACTCTCCTGCGCGGTGGAGCCCATCGACGACGGCTTGCGGCTGACCGCCGATATCGGGATGACCGGGGTCGAGCCCTTTGTCATCTTCGAGACCCATGACCCGCGGATCTGGGTCTCGCAGGCCTCCACAAGGGTCGAGGGCGGAAGGCTGGTCAGCAGCGCCGAGCTGGTCCCGCCCGAGGGCGCGCCCTTTGCGCTGGACCGTTCGGGCGTGACCGTGACCGTGCTGGGCGCAGGCGCCCCGGTCGAGATCAAGGGCTGCCCGGCGGGCTAGCGCTCTTTCCGCGCGATGCGGATCAGGGCGCGCTCCATCACCGCCATCAGGGGCGCCTTGGAGGTTGACCGCAGGGTCAGGTCGGTCTCAACGAGGATCGACAGCGCCTTTTCGGTCTGCCGCGTGCCCCAGGCCCCGGCCTGTTTCATCATCCGGTCACGGCGTTTGAAGAAGCCGCGCGCCTGGGCGAAGCCC
This sequence comes from Stagnihabitans tardus, assembly GCF_009925085.1. Classification (GTDB taxonomy): domain Bacteria; phylum Pseudomonadota; class Alphaproteobacteria; order Rhodobacterales; family Rhodobacteraceae; genus Stagnihabitans; species Stagnihabitans tardus. The sequence goes on from NZ_JAABNR010000012.1 coordinate 15,492, forward strand.
TGGGCCGGGCCCTCGGGATGGGTGGCCATCATGTGCAGGGTCTGGAAATGCCGCAGCGCCGCGATGGCCAAAGTCACCGGGGCGACGCCCTGGGCCTCGAGCCGCCGCATCAGGGGGCCTATGGCGCCAAGTTGCCCCTCGGCCACGATGTCGATGAGCTCTTCGGCCTCGGTCTCGACAGTGGCGGGCGCCAGCGCCGCGATTTCGACGGGGGTCAGGGGTGAAGGGTCGCGGAACTTGTAAAGCGCGATTTTCTCAAGCGTCTGGCGGAAATCGCCGGGTTCCAGCACCTTGGACAGGGTCTGAAGTTCGGAAAGTGCATCGGGGGGAACCTGGGTCAGGCCCGCCCGCGAGAGCTCTTCGGCGATCTCCTCGCGCGTCGGAGGGTCGTCGTAAAGTCCGATGCAGATCGTGTCGGGGCGGCGTTCGGCCATGGTCTTCAGGGCCGACTTCCCCGTCAGGTTCCCCGCCGTCACGACGATATTGGCATCGCCCGGGCGCCAATCCTTCAGCGCGGTCTCGATCAGGGAAGAAAGCCCGTCGGTCGCATCCTCCACCACGACGACGCGGGGGCCGGGGAAGAAGCCAACCGCCTTGACCGCATCCAAGAGTGCCGCGCCATCCTTGCGCAGGTCTGCGGCGGCGAGCCGCGTCAGCCGCATCTCGGCCTCGGCGCCCGGACCGGCCAGCGCCGCCACGACCTCGGCCCGCTTCATGGCCACCCGCATCGCATCCTCGCCAAAGATGACAAGGCCCGCGCGCGAGGTCTCGGGCTTGGCGAGGTAACGCCGCGCCTCGGCGCCTTGCAGCTTCATGGCAGGGCCATGACCAGGCGGCGGACGACCTGGTCGGCCAGGTCCTGCATCAGGCGGCGATGGGCATCGGCCTCGGCGGTCAGGCCCGCGACGGTGGATCCCGTGGCGGAATAGGCGGTGAAGCTCTCGACACTGCCGCCGGTGACGCGTTGTCCGTCCTTGCTCAGCGTGTAATCCAGCTTGCCCGTCACGGTGTAACGCGTCGTTGCGCCCTCGACCGTGATGCCGACGCCGTTTTGCGTCGTGGTCACCGTATAGGCCAGGTCATAGGCCGGGGCCGTGGCCCGACCGAGCTGCGCCTCGACCGCCGCGACGAAGTCGAAATCGTCGCGGGTCTTCGGCGCCTGGACCTCGACCTGTCCCAGCAAAGCCCGGGCCGGAGACTTCACCCCATAGGCCGGGGTGAAGCCGCAACCGGCGAGCGCCAGCAGCAGGAAAAGGCGTCTAGACGACCACATTGACGATGCGCCCCGGAACGACGATCAGCTTTTTCACCGGCTGCCCGGCAAGGAACTTGATCACATCTTCCTGGGCCAGCACCAGCTTTTCCACTTCCGCAGGCGCCATATCGGCGGGAACCGTCACTTCCGCCCGGCGCTTGCCGTTGATCTGGATGGGCAGGGTGACCGAGCTTTCCACCAGCATCGCCGGATCGACCACGGGCCAGGGCGCCTTGACGCAGAGGCCCGCGCCGCCCTGATAGGCCCAGATCGATTCCGCGATATGCGGGGTCATGGGGGACATGAGCTTGGCCAAGGTCCGGATCGCCTCTTTCATCACGGAGGTCGAGGCCGAGGCGCGCGAGATCGTGTTGGTGAACTCGTAAAGCTTCGCGATGGCCTTGTTGAAGGCGAAACCCTCGATGCCCTGGGTGACTTCCGCAATCGCCTTGTGCATCGCGCGCAGAAGGTCGGCATCGCCCTCGCCCTTGTGATCCGCGGGCATCTCGCCGATCCGCGAACACAGAGCCCAGACGCGGGAGAGGTGCTTGTAGGCCGCATCGGCGCCGCTGGCCGTCCATTCCACATCCCGCTCGGGCGGGCTGTCGGACATGACGAACCAACGGGCGGTATCGGCGCCGTAAGAGGCGATGATGTTCATCGGGTCGACGACATTCTTCTTGGATTTCGACATCTTGGCCGAGGGGATGACCTCGACCTTGGTGCCGTCCTTCAGCGTCGCGCCCTCTTCAGAGCGGATGATGTCTTCGGGCAGGTGATAGACCGGGCGGCCATTGGCGTCGGTGGTCTTGTAGATCTCGTGGGTCACCATGCCCTGGGTAAACAGAGCGTTGAAGGGCTCGATGGCCTTCTGGGGCAGGTGGCCGGTCTTCTGCATCGCCCGGGCGAAGAAGCGGGAATAGAGGAGGTGGAGGATCGCATGTTCGATCCCGCCGATATACTGGTCGACATTCATCCAGTAATCGGCCTCATCCGCCACGGTGGGCGTGGTGGCGCGGGGAGCGGTGAAGCGGGCGTAATACCAGGACGAATCGACGAAGGTGTCCATCGTGTCGGTTTCACGTTTCGCCGGGGCGCCACACTTCGGGCAGGCGCAGTCGCGCCAGGTCGGGTGGCGGTCCAAGGGGTTGCCCGGACGGTCGAAGGTCACGTCATAGGGCAGCTCGACCGGCAGGTTCTCTTTCTTCTCGGGCACGACGCCGCAGGTCTCGCAATGGACGACCGGGATCGGGCAGCCCCAATAGCGCTGGCGGGAGACACCCCAGTCGCGCAGGCGGTAGTTGGTGACGCCCTTGCCGAAGCCTTTCGACTCCGCTGCCGCAACGGCTGCGGCAATCGCGGCCTCTCCGGTCTGGAGCTCTTCCCCGGCGAAGCCGCGGATGTAATGCACCTTTTCCGACTTCATCGGCACGAAAGGCTCGGTCAAGGGGGCCTCGGCTTGACCTTCGGCAACAAAGACCGATTTGATCGCAATGCCATACTTGGTCGCGAATTCGAAGTCGCGGGCGTCGTGGGCGGGGCAACCGAAGATCGCCCCGGTGCCGTAATCCATCAGGATGAAGTTGGCGATATAGACCGGAAGCTCCCAGGAGGGGTCCAGCGGGTGCTTCACCCGCACGCCGGTGTCAAAGCCGATCTTCTCGGCGGTCTCCAAAGCCTCGGCGGTCGTGCCGCCCAGGCGGCATTTCGCCAGGAACTCCGCAACGGCCGGATCCCCCGCCAGGGCCTTGGCCAGCGGATGGTCCGGCGAGATCCCGGCGAAGGAGGCCCCCATCAGCGTGTCGGGACGGGTCGTATAGACCTCCAGCCGGTCAAAGCCCGCAGGAGCCCCGACCGTCTCAAAGGCAAACTGCAAGCCGGTCGATTGGCCGATCCAGTTGGCCTGCATCAGCCGCACCTTCTCGGGCCAGTCCTTCAGCCCGTCCAAGGCCGCCAAAAGCTCGCCCGAATAGTCGGAGATCTTGAAGAACCACTGCGTGAGCTCCCGCCGCTCCACCGCAGCGCCCGACCGCCAGCCCTTGCCGTCGATGACCTGCTCATTGGCGAGAACCGTCATATCGACCGGGTCCCAGTTGACCTGCGCCGCCTTGCGGTAGACCAGCCCCGCCTCCATCATGTCGAGGAACATCGCCTGCTGCTGGCCGTAATACTCCGGGTCACAGGTTGCAAGCTCGCGCGACCAGTCGATCGAGAGCCCCAGGGGCTTCATCTGCGCCCGCATGTCGGCGATGTTGCCATAGGTCCAGTCCTTGGGATGGCCGCCGCGCTCCATCGCGGCATTCTCGGCCGGCATGCCGAAAGCGTCCCAGCCCATCGGATGCAGCACGGAAAACCCCTGCGCCTGCTTGTAGCGCGCCACCACGTCGCCCATCGTATAGTTGCGCACATGGCCCATGTGGATGCGCCCCGACGGGTAGGGGAACATCTCAAGCACGTAATACTTGGGCTTGGCCGCATCGCGCGTGGCCTTGAAGGCCAGGGCCTCGTCCCAGGCCGCTTGCCATTTCGGTTCGATCAGGGCGGGTTCATAGCGCGACATGCTGGCCTCCTACTTGCGAGGCCGGAATTACACCCTTGCGCGCGAAAAGGTCCAGCGTCCAAAGCCGCCAGACCCCAAAAATCACAACTTGCTGTCGGCGATCCGCATCTCGCGCGCCCGGGCCAGGATCGCATCCTCGACGGCCGAGACCGTCTCGGGCGCCACGGCCCCGCCGCCCTGACCCTGAAGCGCCACTCGCAAGGACCGCGCATCCAGCGCCGGGTCCTGCACATAGATCGTCGCGCGATAGGCCCGACCCCCGCCCGGAGGCCGCCCATAGCCCGTCACGATCACCCCGGTGAAGGGATCGACCGATTCGATGGGCAGGAAGTCCAGCACGTCGAGGCTGGCGTTCCAGATATACTTGTTCACCCGCACCGTGACATTGGCATCGGTATTCTTGGAAAACAGGTCCCAGATGGTGGAGCGCCGGGGCTCTGCCGCCGCCCGCGCCTCGTTCGCCGCGACATTGGCCGCGCGCCGCTCGGGCGAGGTGCCCAAGACCCCGCAGCCGCTGAGCACCGAAAGGCCCAGACCCAAAACCATAGCCACCCGCGCGTGCGTATACATAGAGAGAGCCTCTTCCAACCTGCCCGTGTCTAGCCCAGCCCTGAAAGCCTGCCAAGGGCTTTCACCCCGGGGCGCCCCGGGGGCGATTCCGAATCGAGGCACCCGATTCCGGCGTCTTTCCGCCCCCCTTGTGCCTGATTTCCGCCACTTTTCCGCCACAAAGCCCGGGAAATCCCGACTGTTTCCTCGTTTTGGACAATCCGCGCCCCGGATTTCCGCCTTGTTTTGCTGGCCGGGCCGGGGGTCTGTGGCGGAACTGTGGCAAAGCTGCACCAGAGATTTCGCCTTCCGTTCCGGGGTGGGCCCTATGCGTTGCAATCCGGGCCGTGCCGCGCGAAATAGGGTCATACCCAGTTCGGACCATCCTGAGTTGGGCGACCCCTAAAAGACAACGAGGGAAAAGACATGAAAAAGATTCTTCTGGCGACCACCGTCCTGGCCATGACCGCTTCGGTCGCTGCTGCTGAAGTTGCGGTTTCGGGCTCGGCCCGCATGGGTATCATCAACAACGGCGTCGACACCGAGTTCTCGTCGCGCGTCCGCATCCAGTTCGACGGTTCGGGCACGACCGACGGCGGCCTGTCGTTCGGCGCTTCGATCCGTGCTGACCAGTCGGGCCAGGGCGGAACCGCCAACGGCGACTCGACCGTCTTCGTTTCGGGCTCGTTCGGCAAGCTGACCATGGGCGACGTCGCTGGCGGCGCTGCTGACAACCTGGTCGGCCAAGTGTCGGGCGTTGGCTACGGCGCCTCGGCTGCCGATGGCAAGCAAGAGATCGGCTTCCTTGGTGGCACCGCCACCGCCGCTCGCTACGACTACACCTCGGGCGCTCTGTCGGTCTCGGTCGGCATCGGCCAAGTCACCGCCGCTGACGAAGCCAAGTCGATCGCTGTGAAGTATGCCCCCGGCACCTACTCGGTCGCCGTCGGCTTCTCCGACACCGCCACCGACTCGCAAATCGACCTGCTGGGTTCGGCCACCTTCGGTGCGGCCACCGTCAAGGCTCGCGTCGCTGACCGTGACTCGGCCGCTGACATCGCCTACGCCGTCTCGCTGGACTATGTGACCGGCGCTGCGACCATCACCGCCTTCGCCGCGTCGAACACCGACTTCGCTGGCGCTGACAACACCGGTCTGGGCGTGTCCTACGACCTGGGTGGCGGCGCTGCCGTCAAGGCCGGCGTGGTTGACGCCAACGGCACCACCGTCTACGACGCTGGTATCACGATGTCGTTCTGATCCTTCGGGATCTGAATGGGAAGAGCGGGCGAAAGCCCGCTCTTTTCTTTTTGTGCTGCCCGGTCCTGTCTTTGTGCATCCCGGTCTTTTCTTTCCGCGCGCCAGGTTGTTACCTGTCCGCCGTCACAAAGAAGGTCCGCCCATGTCCCTTGCCGAGATCCGCCACCGCTTGACCCAGGCCGAAGCCGCCTCAGGCCGCGCCCCGGGCTCCGTCACCCTGGTCGCCGTCTCCAAGGTCCAGCCCGATGCCCGTGTGCGCGAGGTGCTGACAGAAGGACAGCGCGTCTTCGGTGAGAACTATGTGCAAGAGGCCGGGGCGAAATGGCCCGGCTTTCGTGCCGACTTCCCCGGGGTGGAGTTGCACATGATCGGGCCCTTGCAGACCAACAAGGCCAAGCAGGCGGTCGAGCTTTTCGACGTGATCCAGTCGCTGGACCGCCCCTCGCTGGCGCAAAAGCTCGCCAGCCTCGCCCAGGCGCGCGGCAAGAGCCCGGGCCTTTTCATCCAGGTCAACACCGGCTCCGAGCCGCAGAAGGCCGGCATCCTGCCGCAAGACCTTGGTGCCTTCGTCGCCTCTTGCCGGACGATGGACCTCTCCCCGCAGGGCCTGATGTGCATCCCGCCCGAGGGCCAGGACCCGGTCCCGCATTTCGCACAACTGGCCAAGCTGGCCGCCGACAACGGCTTGCCCCAGCTTTCCATGGGAATGAGCAGCGATTTCGAGACAGCCGTGGCGATGGGGGCGACCCATATCCGCGTGGGTTCCGCCCTTTTCGGCGCACGAAGCCCCAAGAGCTGAAAGCGGCGCCAGGCGCCTTTTGGGCGCCCGGCCGTTGCCTGTGCTACAAGAGCCAGACCCGCGCATAGGGGGGCAGGGCGATCTGCCCGTCATGGGCTTCGACCGCATGGTCCGACAGCGCATCATGCATCCGCGTCACCCCCTGGGCCCGCGCCCAGGTCTCGGGCAGGTGCAGCCAATGTTCGGTCATGTTGAAGAGACCCAGCATCACCCCGGTCGGCGCCTGGCGCACGAAGGCAAAGACCCCCGACTGGCCAGGATCGACGATCCGCAGGGGATGGCCCGCATGGATCGCCTCGACCGCCTTCCGCCGCGCCAGGATATGCTTGGTGCCCCGGAAGACCTGGCCCGCCGCGCCGTCGTCCGAATGGCGGAACTGCGCGAGGTGCCAGTCCATCTTCGGCCGGTGCACCCAGCGGCTGTCATGCGCATGTTCGGGAACGTCGCGGTAACCATAGTCGTTCAGCATGGCGAGTTCATCGCCCATATAGATCAAGGGGATGCCGCCAAAGCCCGCGATCAGCGCATGGCCCAGAAGGATGCGCTGCACCGCCAGTTGCTCGGCCCCCCGGTCCTGGGCCCGCTCCAGCCCCGCCAAGGAGGCGAAGGAGCCGCTGATCCTCTTGTCGCCGGTCTCTTCGTTGACCTGGAAAAGCTCGCCCTTGGCGAAGCTGCCGGGGAAGGACCCTTCATAGAAGTTCGAGAGAAAGGCCCGATGCGCGCCCCCCGACATGTGCAGGGCGCCCGCATCCTCATCCGTCACCGCCCAGCCGATGTCGTCATGGCAGCGGATATAGGTGGCATAGGTCGCATTGGTGAGCCGTTCCGGGAAGTGGGTGCCCAGCACATGCCGCATCAACCGCGCATCCCGCGTGGCCAAGGCCCCCCAGAACTGCACCATCAGCGAGTTGTGATAGGCGAGGTTGCCTTCCTTGCCGTCATGCTTTCCGCGCCCGAGGTAGGGCAGCATCTCGGCAGGGGCCACGATGGCCTCCTCCAGGTGCAGGACGGCGGGGCAGGCGATCCGGCAACAGGCCCGCAGCGCCTGCAAGAGCATATGGACCTCGGGCTCGGACTGGCACCGCGTCCCCATCCGCTTCCACATGAAGGCCACGGCATCCAGCCGCAGGACCTCGACCCCCTTGTTGGCGAGGAAGAGCATGATCTCGGTGATTTCCAGGAAGACCTGCGGGTTGGCCCAGTTCAGGTCCCACTGATGCTCGTTGAAGGTGGTCCAGACCCATTTGCCGAAATGCGGATATTCGGTGAAACTGCCGGGGGCGGTGTCGGGGAAGATCTCGACCAAGGACCGCTCATAGGCCCGGGGCAGGGCGGGGTCGTCGAACATCAGGTAGTAATCCTGGTAGGTCGCATCCCCCTTGGCGGCCTTCTGCGCCCAGGCGTGCTCCTTGGCGGTGTGGTTCAACACCAGGTCGATGCAGACCGAGATCCCCCGCGCCCGCAGCGCCGCCGTGACCTCTTCGAAGTCTTCCATCGAGCCGTAATCGGGGTTGATCGCCCGGTAATCCATCACCGAATAGCCGCCGTCGCTGTCACCGGGGCGGGGCTTCAGGCAGGGCATGAAATGGACATAGGTGATGCCGAGGTCTTCGAGGTAATCGAGCTTGTCGAGCACCCCTTTCAGCGTCCCCGCAAAGCGGTCGATGTAGAAGACATAGCCCGCGCGGTCGGGGCGCTGGAACCAGTCGGGCTCCAGGTCGCGGGCCAGGTCCAGCCGCTTCAGATCCGCAGGCCGCTTGGTCCAACCGGCTTTCAAAGCGCTCAGCAATTTCTCGCGGAAGCCGTCGTAATCGGGATGCCGGCCGTAAAGCGCCTCGAGCATCGGCCACAGATCGGGCGCGCTGCGGGTCAAACGCAGGGTAAACACATCGTCATCCGTCAAGGACGCCGCTTTGGCCATGGCAGGTTCCTCCCTCTTCCGAGGGCAGATTAGGGCATTCAAAGCGTTTTGGAAAGTCCCTCGGGCACGATGACCCGGTCAGCATGGCGCAGACCGCGCACCAGCCACAAGAGGTCCTCGGCCCCAAGCGCGATACAGCCCGCGGTGGGCGCCCCGGGCCTGCGCCAGCGGTGGATGAAGATGGCCGAACCCTGGCCGGGATGGGACACCGGCCAGTTCCAATCCAGGATCAGCACCAGGTCATACATCGGGTCCGCGCGCCGCAGGCGTTCATGGCTGAAGGCGTAAGGCGCCCGCACCATCTTGTTGTAGTCCCCCGCGCGCGGATCGTCCGACCACAGGTCCATGGGCCCGATGGGCAGCGCCCAATCCACCGGCTGCGCCATCCGGTCAGGCCGATACAGGCAGCCCACGATGCCATGAACCCCCGCAGGCGTCGCCCCATCCCCCTCGCGCTTGCGCGTGGTGACGCCGCTCCGCCCGATCGTGCAGGGCAGAACCCGCCCCCGCACCCGCAGCCCCATGGGCGTCAGCATCAGATCCCCGGATTTCATCGTTGAAACAATCCCTCGCAAGCTGACACGTCGACGTGACCCCGCTGTCACATAACTTGAAGCCATCGTGATGCGGGCACATCTTCCCCGCAAGACCACACGGAGACAACCATGACAACTCTGCGGAAGATCCTTCTTGTCGATGACGATGACGACCTGCGCGAGGCCCTGTCCGAGCAGCTGGTCCTGACCGAAGACTTCGACGTCTTCGAGGCGCGCACCGGCGCCGAGGGGATGGAGAAGGCCAAGGCCGCACCCTATGACCTGGTGATCCTGGACGTGGGCCTGCCCGACACCGATGGCCGCGAGCTCTGCAAGCGGATGCGCAAGGCGGGGGTCAAATGCCCGATCCTGATGCTGACGGGCCATGATTCGGATGCCGACACGATCCTGGGGCTCGATGCGGGCGCCAATGACTATGTGACGAAACCCTTCAAATTCCCCGTTCTTCTGGCCCGCATCCGTGCGCAACTGCGGCAGCACGAACAGTCCGAAGACGCGATCTTTCAACTGGGCCCCTACACCTTCAAGCCCGCCCAAAAGATGCTGGTCGACGTCAAGGACAAGAAGATTCGCCTGACCGAGAAGGAGACCAACATCCTGAAGTATCTCTATCGCGCTCAATCAGGGGTTGTGGCGCGGGATGTGCTTCTGCACGAGGTCTGGGGCTATAACGCCGGGGTGACGACCCATACGCTCGAGACCCATATCTACCGCCTGCGGCAAAAGATCGAGAGCGATCCGGCCAATGCGCGGCTGTTGGTGACCGAGAGCGGGGGCTACAAGCTGGTCGCGTGATCTTGCGGAAATGTGACACTTTCCCAAGAAAACAAGGCCTGTCCGTGGGAATGGCTTAGAAGTCGAGCGATTCGGGTCTAGGCTTTCACCATGGGACGCAGGTCCCCAGAGTTCGCTTCCCCTTGCCGTGTCGGGGTTATGGCACGGCTTCCTCCCTGTTGGACCTGGCCGGGCCGCGTGCCCGGCCTCTTTTTTCGTGATGCACCCTTGGGTTGCAATGGGGGATTTACGACTTCAAAAGGACTCTGCGGCAGTCTGCGCGGGACCAAACCACAGGAGTCCCCATGCGTCGCCTTGCCCTTGCCCTCTTGACCTTCGCCGCCACCCCCGTGATGGCCGAGGATCTTGAATTCGTCCTGATCAACAACTCGTCGCTGAAGCTGGTCGAGATGTATGTCTCCCCGCATGAGGCCGAGGACTGGGGCGAGAACATCCTTTCGGTGGCCTCGGTCGATCCGGGGACCGAAGGCACGATCTCGATCGCCGATGGCGCGACGGTCTGCGACTATGACATGCGTTTCGTGATGGAAAACGGCAACGACGTGTCGGGCACGCAGAACCTTTGCGAACTGGCGACCTTCACGCTGCACGACTGATGCGCTAGTCCTTGGGCTGCGATCCCGCAGCCCAAGGAGCTCCCATGTTCACCCTCGCCACCTGGAACATCAATTCTGTCCGCTTGCGCGAGGGGCTGGTGATCCGCCTGTTGCAGGAAGAGGCACCCGATGTGCTGTGCCTGCAAGAGTGCAAGAGCCCTGTCGAGCTGATCCCGCGTGAGGGGTTCGCCGCGCTTGGCTATCACCACATGGTGGCGCGGGGGCAGAAGGGCTACAACGGCGTGGCGATCCTCTCCAAGCTGCCCTTGGAAGAGGTCGCGGGCCATGATTTCGCCTCACTGGGTCATGCGCGCCATGTGGCGGCGCGGCTGCCCAATGGCGTGGTGATCCACAATTGCTATGTGCCTGCGGGCGGCGATATCCCCGACCGGACGCAGAACGAGAAATTCGGCCAGAAGCTGGATTACCTGACCGAGATGCGCGACCATTTCCGCGACAGCCTGCCGCAAAGGTCGATCCTTGTGGGCGATCTGAACATCGCTCCCCGAGAGGATGACGTCTGGAACCACAAGCAGCTGTTGAAGATCGTCTCCCACACCCCGATCGAGGTCGAGCATTTCAATGCCGTGATGGAGGCCGGGGATTGGGTCGATGTCACCCGGCAAGATATCCCCGAGGGGCGGCTTTACTCCTGGTGGTCCTATCGCTCGCCCGATTGGGATGCGGGCGACAAGGGGCGGCGGCTGGATCATGTCTGGGCGACCAAGGATATCGCGGCCTCCGCCCATGGCAGCCGCATCCTGCGCCCGGTGCGCGGCTGGGAGCAGGGCAGCGACCACGTCCCGGTCTTTGCCTCTTTCGACCTCTGAGGCTTTGACAGCGCCCCAACCCCTGACTAGACAGAGAAAAAACAGGAGCAGGCCATGAAGATTGCGATGATTGGGACGGGTTATGTCGGCCTGGTTTCAGGGGTCTGCTTCTCGGACTTCGGGCATGAGGTCGTCTGCGTCGACAAGAACCCGGAAAAGATCGCCAAGCTTCAGGCCGGAGAGGTCCCGATCTTCGAGCCCGGCCTTGATGTGCTGATGGCCAAGAACGTGGCCGCCGGGCGGCTGTCCTTTACGCTGAACCTGGCCGAGGCCGTAGCGGGGGCCGATGCGGTCTTCATCGCCGTGGGCACGCCGACCCGGCGCGGCGATGGCCATGCCGACCTGACCTATGTGATGGCGGCGGCTGCCGAAATTGCGACCGCGATGACCCAGTATACCGTCGTCGTGACCAAATCGACGGTCCCGGTGGGCACGAACCGCGACGTGGCCCGCGCGATCAAGAAGGCCAACCCGCAAGCGCAGTTCGACGTGGCCTCGAACCCCGAGTTCCTGCGCGAGGGCGCCGCCATCGACGACTTCATGCGGCCGGACCGGGTCGTGGTGGGGGTCGAATCCGGCAAGGCCCGCAAGGTCATGGCCGATGTCTACAAGCCCTTGTTCCTGCGCGATTTCCCCGTGGTCTACACGGGTCTGGAATCGGCCGAGATGATCAAATACGCGGCCAATGCCTTCCTGGCCACCAAGATCACCTTCATCAACGAGATCGCGGCGCTTTGCGAAAAGGTCGGAGCCGATGTCAAGGACGTGGCCAAGGGCATGGGGATGGATGGGCGCATCGGCAACAAGTTCCTTCATGCCGGGCCCGGCTATGGTGGCAGCTGTTTCCCCAAGGATACCAAGGCCTTGGCTCGCATCGGCCAGGACCATGCCGTGCCCATGCAGATCACGGAAACCGTCATCAAGGTCAATGACGAGATCAAGCGCCGGATGCTGGACAAGATCGTCGACCTTTGCGACGGCAAGGTGAACGGCAAGACCATCGCGGTCCTGGGTGTCACCTTCAAGCCCAACACCGACGACATGCGCGACGCGCCCTCCTTGACCATCGTCCCCGCCCTGGTCGGCGGCGGAGCCAAGGTTCGCGTGGCCGATCCGCAAGGCCAGCACGAGGGTGAGGCGCTGCTTCCCGGCGTCAAATGGTGCGACAGCGCCTACCAGGCGGCGCAGGGGGCGGATGTCCTTGTGATCCTGACCGAATGGAACGAGTTCCGGGCCCTGGACCTCGACAAGCTGGCGCGCAAGATGACGGTGCCGCGCATGGCCGATCTGCGCAACATCTATTCCGCGACCGAAGTGCTTGAGGCGGGCTTCGACAAATACCTCGGCGTGGGGCGTTAACGCCGCTCGAGGAAGTCGAAGACGAAACGGTGCAGGCCCAGCATCCCGATGACGAAGGTCGCTCCGGCGATGGCGAAGACATAGCCGGGCGACACGAAGCTGGCATCGACCGCGGGGTAAAAGGCCTTGCGCATCTCGGCGACCAGATGCGCCATGGGCAGCCATTTCAGGTAATCGAAGAAATAGCTCGGCAGGTCGGTGATGGGGAACATCACCCCCGCCAAGAGCGTCATCGGCCGCATGCAGACGCCCCAGAAGGTCTCATAGGCAGAAGAGGCAAGGAAGAGGACGGAGTTCATCGTGCCCAGCCCCAACCCCAGGGCCGCGGCCATCGAAAGGCTCATCGCCACCCGGTAAGGGTCGGGATCGACGCGAAGCCCATACCAGGCCACGACACCTCCGGCCGCGATCAGGAAGACCAGGGTATTGGTGAAGACGTTCAGGATGAAGCGCGAAAACAGGATGTCGACGACGGTGACCGAGGGGAAGCCCAGAAGGTTGGCCGAATAGCGGATCGAGGTCGCCACACGTCCGGCCACATGGGCAAAGAGGTGAAAGGGCAGGACCCCGGTCACATAGTAAAGCTGGAAATTCGTGCCCAGCCGGGGCGTCCTCTGGATCAGCGAAAAGGCAAAGGCCAGAAGGATCACCGCGAAGATCGGCTCGATCAGGGTCCAGAGAAAGCCCAGCGAGGTCCTTGTCTCCCGCGAGCCGGTCTCGCGCATGATCAGGGCGACGATCACCCGAAAGCTCCGGAAGCGGCGGGCGCGGGGCTGTTGCGCCTCGCCAAGGGGGGGGCGTTCCGGGGCAGGGGATGCGGAAATCGGCTGCATTTTACTTGTTTTCCTGCGGAGCGGAGGGCCGGGCACGGGGAGGCGCGCAGTCGGCACTTGTGATGCCTGCTGCGGCTGCGATAGTATTACCAGCAAGATGAATAGGGCGCAAACTGCTGCGCAGATCTGGAAACACCTGTGAAGATCCCCACCGCAAAGACCGGAGAGACCGGCTCCGAGCCCGAGGCCGAGGCCGGATCGGCTTCTGACGGGGGCCCGCAGCGTCGTGCGCCCGGGGCCATGGGAGCCAATCAGCGGGCGCTGCGACTGGCACGTGCCGAGGCGGGCCAGCCCATGGGCGCCCCGCGCCGCCGTCCCGGGCTTGGTGACGGTGCCGAGCCATCGGTGGGTCCTTTCGATACGGCTCCTTCGGGGGCGGGGCAGGGGGGCGGTGCGCAAGCTCCCGGAGGTCAGACGGCCGGCGCCCCGGCGGCGCCTGTGCAGAAGGCCGGTGCTCCGGCCGCGGCCAAGGCCGGCCCCAATGCGACTGGCCCCAACATGGGCGTTCAGAATTTGGGCGGACAACCTGGCGCCAGGCCGGGTCCCGGCGCCCAAAATCCCGCTCCCCAAAATCTCGCTCCTCAGAATCCGGCTCCCCAGAATCCCGCTCCCCAAGGTCAGGTCCTGCCAAAGCAGGCGCCCCAGGCCCCGGCAGGCCAGGTGCCCGCCGCCGCTCAAAACCCCGGCAGCCAACAGCGGCCCCCCCAGGCGCAGCCCCCCCAGAATCCGGCCCCCCAAACTCCGCCCCCCCAGCCGGGTGCCGTGGGGCGCAAGCCCTTGCCCGATCCCCGCCCGCTCGAGACCGTTCAGGCCGCCCGGCTGCAGATCCGTCATTTCCTCTTGATGACGCTTTTCGTGCTTCTGGTGATCCTGCCCCCGTCGGTTTACGGCGCCTATCTTTATACCAAGGCGGCCGACCAATACGAAAGTGACGTGGGCTTCGGCAGCCGGACGGAGAAGTCCTCGACCACATTCGACGTGCTGGGCGTGCTCGGCGGCGCGGGCGGGGCGGCTTCGACCAAGGACATGGACATCCTCAACCAGTTCGTCACCAGCCAGGAGCTGGTCGAACGCATCGACCGCAAGCTTGACCTGCGCAAGATCTGGGCCCGCCACCCCGAAGACTGGTATTTCTCCTTCCCCGCCGATGGCCCGATCGAGGACCTGGTGGAATACTGGAATGACATGGTCGTGGTGAATTTCGACAGCTCCACCGGCCTGATGCTGCTGGAGGTCTATGCCTTCACCCCCGAGGATGCCCGGGCCATCGCCCAGGAAATCGTGGTGGAATCGACCGCCATCATCAACGAACTGTCCAAGACCGCGCAGGAGGATACGACCCGCTATGCGCGTGAGACCCTGGCCAAGGCCGAGGACCGCTACCGCACGGCGCAGAACGACCTGGCCGAGTTCCGCAGCAAGAACCATATCGTCGATCCTGCGACCCAATTGGCGGGGGCAAGCCAGGTGGTCAACAGCCTGGCCCAGCAACTGGCCGAAGCGCAGATCAGCCTGGACCTCTTGCGCGGTCAGGTGGCCGACAGCGACCCAAGGATCGGCCAGCTTACCCGCCGGATCGAGGTCATCGAGAACCGCATCGCGACCGAGACGGCCAAGGTCGGCAATGTCTCGGACCCCGCCGATCCCGGCTATGCGGCGCTGATCCGCGACTATCAGAACCTTCAGCTTGAGCTGGAGTTCGGGCAGAAGGCCTATCTCGCCGCCCAGGGCGCCTATGACCAGGCCGTGACCGATGCGGCGCAGCAGACGCATTACCTGGCGACCTTCCTCGCGCCGACGCTGGCGCAATCGACCACGGCGCCCGATCGTCCGCTGCATATCCTGCTGACTGCCCTGGCCGGGCTCCTGGCCTGGGCCTCGATTTCGATGATCTACTACGCGTTGCGCGACCGGCGATGATCAGCTTCGAATCCGTCACCAAGGCCTTCTGGTATCGGGGGCAGCCGAAATATGTCGCCAAGGACATCACGGCTGTCATCCCGACCGGGGCCAAGATGGGTATCCTGGGCCGCAACGGGGCGGGCAAGTCGACGCTTCTGGCGATGATCGCGGGCAATGTGAACCCCAACCGCGGCATGGTCCGGGTGACCGGGGAGATCTCTTGGCCCATCGGCCTGACCGGCTGCATCCAGCCCGACATGACCGGGGCGCAGAACGTCCGGTTCATTGCGCGGGTCTATGGCGTCGACACGCAGCAATTGGTTGATTTCGTGCAGGATTTTGCCGAGCTTGGCACGAACTACTACGAGCCGGTCAAGACCTATTCCTCGGGGATGCGCGGGCGGTTGAACTTCGGCATGTCCATGGGCATCCGCTTCAACACCTATCTGTTGGACGAGGTCCATTCGACCGGCGACGCTGCCTTCAAGCGCAAGGCGGACGAGCTCTTCCATGAGCGGATGCGCGAGGCGGGGGTCATCCTGATCTCGCATTCGGATGCACAGCTGCGGGCGCTTTGCACCTCGGGCGCCGTGCTGGAACATGGCAGCCTGACCTTCTATGAGACGATCGACGAGGCCATCGAGGTCCACAATTACAATCTGCGTCACGGCAGCCCCAACCCGTCTCATGCGGCTTGAGGGCGGGGCGCTTGAGGATGGGGAATGACATGCATGTTCTGGTGACGGGGGGGGCGGGCTATATCGGCGCCCATGCCTGCAAGGCCTTGAAAGCGGCGGGGTTTATCCCGGTGGCCTTCGACAATTTCTCGACCGGCTGGCGGCAGGCGGTGAAGTTCGGGCCGATGTTCCAGGGCGACCTGATGGACCGCGCCTCGATCGAGGCGGCGATTGCCATGTACAAGCCCGTGGCGATCATGCATTTCGCGGCGCTGTCGCTGGTGGGCGAATCCATGACCAACCCGGCCAAGTATTGGCGCGTGAACGTCAACGGCAGCCTGAACCTGATCGAGGCGGCGCTGGATGCGGGGATCAAGAACTTCGTCTTTTCCTCGACTTGCGCCACTTATGGCGAACTGGATGGCGTGGCCCTGAACGAGGACACCCCCCAGACCCCGATCAATGCCTATGGCGGGTCAAAGCGCGCCATCGAGATGATCCTGCGTGATTTCGAGAAGAGCCATGGGCTGAACTCGGTCATCTTCCGCTATTTCAACGTCGCGGGCGCCGACCCCGAGGGCGAGGTGGGCGAGCAGCATGTGCCGGAGACCCATCTGATCCCGCTGATGCTGGATGCCATCGACGGCAAACGCCCGGCGCTGACGGTTTTCGGCAGCGATTACAAGACCAAGGACGGCACCTGCATCCGCGACTATGTCCATGTCATGGACCTGGTGGACGCCCATATCCTGGGTCTGAAATGGCTTCTGGAGGGCAAGGAAAGCCGGGTCTTCTGCCTGGGCTCTGGCAATGGCTTCACCGTCCGCGAGGTGATCGAGGCCTCCCGCATCGTCACCAACCGCGAGGTGCCGATCATCGAGGGCTCCCGCCGCCCCGGTGATGCGACCTCGCTGGTCTCGGGCTCGGTCCGGGCGATCCACGAGCTCGGGTGGGAGCCGAAACGCTCGACGCTTCAGCAGATGATCGGCGACGCCTGGCGCTGGTCCAAGCAGCCCGCCTTCACCGAATGATCCGCAGATCGCGCGCCTGGGTCGTCAGGCGCGCGGGCTCGGGCGGGGGGAGATCGGCCACCAGAAGCGCCGCCTCGGCCCCGGCCTGGGCCATGATCTGGCCATGGGGGCCAGTGATGGTCGACAGGCCGAAGTAAGGGCAATCACCCTCGGTGCCGCAGTAATTGGCATAGACGATGGACAGCGCGTGGTTGGCCGAATGGGCGGGCACGACGGACTGCGCCACGTTCTCGAAGGGCTTGGGGCAGGCGGTGGGGCAGAGGATCAGGCTGACCCCTTGGGCCTTCAAGGCCTTGATATGCTGGTCGAATTCGATGTCATAGCAGATCAGCAGCGCCGCCTTGATCCCGTGGAAATCGAAGACAGTATAGGCATCGCCGAAAGCGAAAAGCCGCTGCTCTCGCGGCCCGAAAAGCTGGACCTTGCGGTAATGCGCGATCTCCGCCCCATCCGCCCCAAAGGCCACGGCGGAGTTATACAATACCCCATCCCGCTCGGCATAGCCCACGACCAAGGCGCAACCCGCCTCGCGCGCCAGGCCCGACAGGCGTTGATGCCACGCCCCGCCCCTCGGCTGGGCCAGATCGACCAGGGCGTCCTGGTTATAGCCCGGCAGGTAAAGCTCCGGCGCAACCAGGGCCTTGGCCCCCATCGCCCCCGCAGCCGTCACCGCCGCCCGCAAGGCCGCAAAGCCCGCCTCGATATCGCATTCCACGGAGGGGCCCTGCCAGAGGGCGATTCGCATCTTCTGTTCCATGCGCCCATCCGACCAGACCCCTTTGCGCGCCTCAAGCGAAACCGCCATAGTGACCCGATGAAAGAGAAATCCGACCGCCTCGCGCCCGAGCGCATGTTCCTGATGGTCGTCGAGACAGGCAGCTTCGCCCGGGCGGCGGAGCGCTTGGGGACGGGCTCGGGCCAGGCCTCGAAACTCGTGCAGAAGCTCGAAGCCGAGCTTGGCGTCAAGCTTCTCAACCGCACGACGCGGGCGCTCTCCCTGACCGAGGCGGGCCAGCTTTACACCGAGCGCCTGCGCGGCGTGGTCGAGGCGCTGGACGACATGACGGCCGAGCTGCAGACCGCCGCCGTCACCCCGCGTGGCCGCCTGCGCCTGACCGCGCCGCTCTCCTTCGGCACGCTGCGCCTGGCGCCCATCCTTGCGCGGTTTGCCCGCGATTTCCCCGAGATCGCGCTGGAGGTGCAGTTCACCGACCGCATCGTCAATCTGGTCGAAGAGGGCTTCGACGCCGCCATCCGGGTGGGCCTGGTGGCCGATACGACGCTGAAGGCCCGCAAGCTCTGCGAGGTGCGCATCGTCAATGTCGCCTCCCCCGCCTACCTCAAGGCCCATGGCCGGCCCGAGTGGCCCTCGGACCTGAGCCAGCACGAAGCGATCATCGACCTGAACCTGCGCGAGCCGCGCTCCTGGCCCTTTGCCACCGGGCGCATCGCTGTCTCGGGGCGGCTGGCCTTTTCCAACGCCACCGCCTGCCTCGCCTGTGCCGAGGCGGGGCTGGGCATCACCCGCACGCCGGAATTCGTCGCGGCCGAAAGCCTCGCCGCCGGGCGGGTCGAGGTCATCCTGGCCGAGTTCGAGCCGCCGCTTCTGGGGGTGCATCTGCTTTACCCCGCAGACCGCCGCGTGACGGGAAAGCTGCGCGCCTTGATTGATTTCATGGTCAAAGCGCTGCGCTAATCCTTCCAATTCAGAAGGAATAAACTTCCCGTGTCCCGGATTGCCTAAAGAACGGGAAGGGTTCATCTAGGCCCCATCGCAACACTGGAGGGTCTCATGACCACTGTCACCTCTGACTTCGCCACCGACCGTTCCACCGATCTTGCTGCCGCCCTGCTGCGCGTGACCAATGGCGCGCTTTTCGTGTTCCACGGGCTGATGAAGGTCTTCATCTTCACGATCCCGGGCACGGTTGGCTATTTCGAGTCCATCGGCCTGCCGGGCTTTTTGGCCTATCTGACCATCCTGGCCGAAGTCGGCGGCGGGCTCGCCCTGCTGGCGGGCTTCAAGGTCAAGCCGGTCTCGCTGATCCTGGCCCTGGTCCTGGTCGGCGCGGGCTATTTCGGCCATGGCGCCAATGGCTTCGTCTTCTCGAACGCCAATGGCGGCTGGGAATATCCCGCCTTCTGGGCCATCGTGATGGTGGTGCAGGCGCTTCTGGGCGCCGGCGCCTATGCCGTGGCCCGCAAGTAAGCCTTCGCAGACAGAGCGGGCGGCCCGATACTGCCGTCGGGCCGCCCCTTTCATTGGAGAACCCCCATGTCCACCGCCTCCGCCCCCATCGAGATCGGCCATGTCGCCCTGACCGTGCGCGACTTGCCCGGGATGACCAGCTTTTACGAAGCCCTGCTGGGGCTGGAGCGCCTGTCCTCGGATGGGGCCTCGGTGCGGCTTGGGGCAGGGGGCACGGTCCTGGTGGAGCTGCGCGGCGACAAGGCTGCCCGCCCCAACACCGGGCGCGAGGCGGGGCTCTTCCACACCGCCTTCCTCATGCCCTCCCGCGCCGATTTGGGCGCCTGGCTGATCCACACGGCCGAAAAGCGGATGCCGCTGGAGGGCGCCAGCGATCACCAGGTCTCGGAGGCGATCTATCTCTCCGACCCCGAGGGCAATGGGATCGAGGTCTATGTCGACCGGCCCCGGCTGGGCTGGTATGACGCGGCGGGCGCCATCAAGATGACGACCGAGGGCCTGGACCTGAACGCCCTCGCCCGCACGGCCAAGGCGCCCTATCGCCTGCCCTCGGGCCTCGTGGTGGGCCATGTCCACCTGCAAGTCGGCAATGTGGCGGAGGCCGAGGGATTTTATCACGATATCATGGGGTTCCCAATCACGGCCCATTATCCCGGCGCGGCCTTCTATGGCTCGGGCGGATATCATCACCACCTGGCGACCAATATCTGGAACTCGCGCGGGGCAAAGGCGCGGACGCCCGGCATGACGGGGCTGGCCGAAGTGGGCCTGCGCGCCGACAAGGGGCTCTTGCCCGCGACTTTGACCGACCCCTGGGGGACCTCCTTTACCGTGGTGGAGAAATAGATGCTGATCGACGGCAAATGGACGGAAGATTGGCAGCCGGTGCAGGCCAAGGACGCGAAGGGCGGCTTCGTCCGCCAGGTCTCGACCTTCCGCGACAGGCCAGAGGTCCTGACCCCCGGGCGCTATCACCTTTACGTCGCGCTGATCTGCCCCTGGGCCAGCCGCACCCTGATCGCCCGCAAGCTGAAGGGGCTGGAGGAGGTCGTCTCGGTCTCGGTGCTGGAGCCCGCCCTGACCTCGCAGGGTTGGGAGTTCGCGACGCCCGATCCCCTGACCGGGGCGCGCTATATGCATCAGGTCTACAGCAAGGCCGATCCCCATGTCTCGGGCCGGGCCACGGTGCCGGTTCTCTGGGACAAGGTGACGGGGACCATCGTCAACAACGAAAGCGCCGATATCCTGCGGATTTTCAACGACCTCGGCGAGGGCCCCGACCTTTACCCCCCGGCCCTGCGGGCGGAAATCGACGCGCTGAACGAGGTGATCTATCCCGGGCTGAACAACGGCGTCTACCGCGCGGGCTTTGCCACGACGCAAGAGGCCTATGACGAGGCGGTGACCCTGGTCTTCCAGACGCTGGCCGACCTCGAGGCCCGGATGGAGGGGCGGACCTGGCTCATGGGCGAGACCTTTACCGAGGTCGATATCCGCACCTTCGTCACCGCCGTGCGCTTTGACGTCGCCTACCACGGCATCTTCAAATGCAACCTGCGGCGCTTTGCCGATCATCCGCGCCTGCAGGCCTGGATGGAGCGGGTGCTTGCCCTGCCGGGGGTGGCGGAGACGGTGAACCTTTCGCATATCAAGCGCGGCTATTACTCGATCAAGACCTTGAATCCGAATGGAATCTTGCCGAAGGGGCCGGATCTGGCCTGGGCGAGGGGGCTGGCATGACGACCCTGGTCCTGATGCTGCATGGCGTGGGCGGGAATGGCGCGGGCATGGGCGGACTGGCGCGGCACCTCGCTGCGCCGGGTCTGGTTTTCCGCGCGCCGGATGCGCCGCATCCCTTCAACGCCGGCTTCCGCTGGTTCGACATCGCCGGGATCACGCCGCAGAACCGCCCCGCCCGGGTCGAGGCCGCGCGGAAGGGGCTCGATGCGCTGATCGACCTGCACCAGGCCGAGACCGGGGCCCGCCGCGTGATCCTCCTGGGCTTCTCGCAGGGCGCCATCATGTCGATCGACGCCCTCGCCCGGGGCCGCGTGGCCGAGGCCGTCATCTTTGCCGGACGCTATGCCGTGGCCGGGGCACCCCAGCCCTTGCCCGGGGCGCGCGGGCTCCTGGTGGGGGGCAGCTTCGACCACGTTATCCCCGCCGCAGAGGTCGCCGAGGCCTCGGAGCTCCTGGCGCGGATCGGGGTCGCCACGACCTATCTCGAAGAGCCCATCGGCCACGAAATCGGCCCCAGCGGCCTGGCCGCCGCCAAAACCTTCCTTCAGTAACCCGCCGCGATCAGCCTTTGCAGCTCGGCAAAGGGCACGGGGCGCGAGAAGAGGAAGCCCTGGAACTCGTCGCATTGCGCCTCGTGCAGCCAGATGCGCTGCTCCTCGGTCTCGACGCCCTCGGCCACGACCTTGGCGCCGAAGACCCGGGCGAGCGTCAGGACCGCCGTCACCAGGGCGCGGAAATCGGCATGGGCGATCAGGGTGCGGTCGATCTTGATGCAGTTGATCGGATAGCGCGAGATGCCCGCAAGGTTGGAATAGGCCGTGCCGAAATCGTCGATGGCAAAGCTGTAACCCAGGTCCGCGATCTGCCGCATGACCTTTTGCAAGCGGCGGTCGCTTTCGACCAGGACGGATTCGGTGATCTCCAGCTCGATCACCCCGCCCACCGGCTCCAAAAGCCGCCGCGACAGGCGCAACTGCTTCAGGAAGGCCGGGTCGGCGAATTGCTTGGGGCTGACATTGACCGACAGATCCACCCGCGCCCCCGCGCCGCGCAGCTCGACCAGGTGGCGCGCCGCCTCGCGCAGCGCCCAGCGGCCGATGGGAGCGATGCGGCCGGTGGCCTCGGCCACGGGGATGAACTCGGAGGGCATGACGGCGGGGCCAGAGGGCTTGTTGATCCGGATCAGCGCCTCGGCGGCCACGATCTTGCCGGTCCGCAACGAGAGGCGCGGCTGGTAGAACAGCTCCAGCCTGCGGCGGCGCAGGGCCTCGGACAGCTCGGCCTCGACCCGCAGGAAGCGTTCGGAGCGTTCGGCCATCTCGGGTCGGTAGATCCGCGCCTCGGCCCCGCCATTGCCCTTGGCCTCGAAGAGCGCCAGGTCGGCCTGGCGCAGAAGCTCGTCGAAGCTGGTTTCGGTGCCCTCGGACAGGGCCAGCCCGATCGAGCCCGAGACCGAGAGGTCATTGCCCTCGACCCGCAGCGGCCGGCCCAGGGCCTTGAGCACCGCATTGGCCTGTTTCAGAACGCCTTTTTCGCCCTGATGCGCGATGAGGCAGCAGAATTCGTCGCCTCCCAGCCGGGACAGCGGCGTCCCCGGTGGCAAAGTGCGGGTCAGGCGCTCGCCGATCTCTTGCAGCAGCCGGTCGCCTGCCGCATGGCCCAAAGTGTCGTTGACGAACTTGAACCGGTCCAGGTCCAGAAGCATCAAGGCCGTGCCGAAGCCCTGGGTCGCATGGTGCCCGAAATGCCCCGAAGCCGCCGCCGCAAGGTAGGCGCGGTTGCGCAGGCCCGTCAGGCTGTCGCGCGAGGCCAGGGCCTCGAGATCGCGCTTGGCGTTCTCCTGATCCGTCACATCGGTCTCGGTGATGACGAAATTCGGCGCCGCATCCACCGGGTCCTGGCCCAGGCGGATCGAGACTTCATGCACCCGCACCCCGCGCGAGGTCATGACTTCGGACAGGTAGGTCCCCTCGACCGCCCCGGTCTGACCCGAGAGCGCCGCCCGGATCGTCGGGTTCAGAAAGCGCGACAGGTCGGCCTGTTGCCGCCCCGGAAAGCTCTTCAGCGCCGCGAGATTGGCAAAGGTGCACAGCCCGTCCAGCGCATAGGTCGAGACCATCGAAGTCGTGTAAAGCAGCACCTGGGCCGAGGTGATCAGGCTGCGATCCTCGGCGCCGACTTCGCTGGCCTCGACCAGCATGGCGACGCGGCCATCCTCCAGCCGGCAGCCGCGAAAGCGGCAGATCAGGGGGCGGGGGATGCCCTTGGGATAGATCGTCCATTGCTCGTCGAAGCGGTCGCCCTTGGCGAAGGCCAGGCCATATTGCTCCAGCCGGGAGCGGACCGAAGAGCTCATGTCGGCGCCCAGGTCGCGGGCGGAGAGCTCGGCCAGGTCACAGGCCTCCCACAGGCTCAGCGCGGTGGCATTGGCCCAGATGATGCGCATGGCCTGAAGATCGAAGACCCAGGCGGCATAGCGGCTGTCTGCGAGGATGCCCAGGTCTGCGATGCCTGGCAGCACCACCGGGTCGGAGGTTGCCGTGGTGGAACGTGCCGGGCCCTGCGCTGAATGAAGCGGCATCTGTGCTTTGGAACCACTCTCAAACCTGTGTTCAGGTGACTATAGGCGAAGCCTTGCAATTGAGAAGCATTTACACGCCACCCTGTTCTTTTGGTCAGTGTAACGGTCTAGGGTTGTAGTGCGGCGGACACTTTCTCCTGAAAGTATTGCACGCCCTTCTCGTGGTGGCCCGAAAGGGGGCCCGGGGAATAGGCCCCGGCGGCATAGTTGCGGTGGGTCTCGACGCAGATCGTGTAATCCTCCTTCACCACGGCCAGCGTGCCCTGGACCGATTTGGCCCGGGCCTCGGGCGGGGTGCCGGGGCGGAAGAAGAAGCTGTAATGCTGGTCGGTGCGGTCCACCGCCGTCGGGTTGATCCGGCTGACCGAGAAGCCGCCGTCAAACAGCGAAAGCGTCCAGTTGGGCCACATCCAAAGCCACTTGCCGCGGTAGAAGAGCCCCTCTTTCGGCGGGGCCGTCATCTTGACCATGCCCTTGTGCGCGGTCGTCTGAAAGGCCTCGAAGTCGATGGCGGCGTAGAAGGAGGGATGGGTGCCCGGGATATGGTAGCCCTCGACGAAATTGTCGGTATAGACCTTCCAATTGGCGTCGAAAGAGACCGTGGCCGTGTCGGTGGCCTCGTAGCTTTCCAGCGGTTCCTCGGCCACTTCCGCGACCAGGTCGCCGAGCTGGTCTTCCAGGCTCTCGACCGGGTCGAGGCTGGCAAAGATCAGCCCGCGCCAGGTGGCGATCTGCACGGGCTCCAGCGGCCAATCCTCGGGGATGATGGCGGGGTCTTTCCCATACCAGGGCGCCTGCACGAGGCGCCCGGTGTCGGCGAAGCTCCACTTGTGATAGGGGCAAACGATCAGCCCGCATTGGCCCTTGCCATCGGGCAGGAGTTTCGCCCCCCGGTGGCGGCAGACGTTCTTGAAGCCGCGAAGCGCGCCGTCCCGCCCCCTTATCGCCAGGACCGGAGTCCCCGCGATATCCACGGCCAGGTATTGCCCCGGCTCGGCGACCGCCGAGGCGGCGCCCATCAGCTGCCAGGACCGCGCGAAAATGCGCTGGCGCTCGGCCTGGAAGACGGCCGGGTCGACATAGAGCTTCGGGTCCAGGTTCAGGTACTGGGTCATTCCTCGTCCTGCTTCAAAAGCCCCATGATCTCGCGTTTCATGGCGATGAAGGCGGGGTCGAGGACCAGGTCCTCATGCCGGGGCCTTGGGAAGTCCACGGTCAGGACGCGGCGGATCTGCCCCGGGCGGCCGGACATGACGAAGACGCGGTCGGCCAGAAGGATGGCCTCCTCGATGTCATGGGTGACGAAGAGGACGGTCTTCTTCGTGTGATCCCAGACGCGCAGGAGCAGTCGCTGCATGGCATGCCGCGTCTGGCTGTCCAGGGCGCCGAAGGGCTCGTCCATCAAGAGGACGGCGGGGTCATTGGCCAAGGCGCGGGCAATCGCCACCCGTTGCTTCATGCCCCCCGAAAGCTGGGCCGGGTAGTGCTTGGCAAATGCCGCAAGACCCACCTCCTCGAGGTAGCGCGCGACCACGGCGGGGTCGGCGGCTCCGCGCCGCTTGGGGCCATAGGCCACGTTCTCGGCCACCGTCAGCCAGGGGAAAAGCGTGTAGCTTTGAAAGACCATCCCCCGGTCAGCGCCCGGGCCATGGACCTCTGATCCCCCCACGGTGATCGAGCCGCCGCTGCGTTCCTCCAGCCCCGCGATGAGGTAGAGAAGGCTCGACTTGCCGCAGCCCGAGGGGCCCACGATGACGGCGAATTCGTTGGGCTTGACGTCGAGCGACAGGCGATCCAGCGCCAGGACGGGCTGCTTGCCGCCATAACGCAGGGTGACGTCGGTGACGGTGATATCGGCGGAATTCATCGGACAGCCTCCGCCCAGGGAGCGACAAGGCGCCGGGCCAGCCGGAAGCCCTGGTCGGTCAGAAGCCCCAGAAGCCCGATCATGGCAATCGCCAGGAAGATGATATCGACCTGGAACCCCCGCGCGGCCTTCAACGAGATATACCCAAGACCCGCCCGCGCCGCGACGAGTTCGGCGACCACCAGGTAAGTCCAGGCCCAGCCCATCGTCACCCGCAGCACATCCAGCACCATGGGCAGCGTATAGGGAAAGACGATGTGGCGCACGGTCTCTCCCCTGGTCGTCCCCAGCGTATAGGCCGCGTTCACCAGGTCACGCGGCACCGAGCGCGCGGCATCGGCCACCATGACAAGCTGTTGAAAGAAAACGCCAAAGATGATGACCGCGATATGCTGCTGAAAGCCGATCCCGATCCAGAGGATAAACAGCGGCACGAAAGAGGTCACCGGAAGATAGCGGATGAAGTTGACGAGCGGCTCCAGCCCCGCCTGCACGACGCGGTAGGTCCCCATGTAAAGGCCCAGGGGGATCGCCACCACCGACGAGACCGCAAAGCCCGTCAGCACCACCTTGGCAGAGGCCCAGGTGTGCTCCCACAAAGTGCCATCCTCGGCCAGCCGCCAGGCGGTCGCCGCCACTTTGCCCGGGGCGGGCAGGAACATCTCGGGGACCTGGCCGCCATAGGTCACCAGCGTCCAGGCGCCGATGACCAGGGCCCAGACCGCCAGCCCCAGGCTGACGGTCACCCCGCGCGAAACGGCGCGGTAAGGCGTGAAGAGCTTCATTGGGCCAAGAAGCTCGTATCGACGAGGTCTTCGTACTTCACATCCATATGCAGCTTGCCAAGCCCGCCCCAGATCTCGCCGCCCAAGGCGACAAGCTTGCCCGCCTCACCCTCGGCGCCGCCGGCAAAGAAGGCCGCGTTGCGCTCGGCGCCATAGAACTGGACGCCCGCCGCCGAGGCCGCGAAGTCCTTGGGGTCCGACAGCCAGCCGCCAACGCCCTTGGCCATGATCTCATAGGCCTTTTCCTGGTTGGCGAGGAGGTATTCATGCGCCTTGACCAGGCCCGCAACCAGGGCCTTCACATCCTCGGGCTGGTTCTGGATCGTGTCGCAGCGCAGGGCGATGACATCCACGATCAGGCCGGGGGTCTGATCGGAGCTCACCAGAACCTTGCCGACCTTCTGCTCCTTGGCCAGCGTCAGATGCGGCTCCCAGGTCACGGCGACCGGGATCTGCCCCGCCATGAAGGCCGCCGCCGCGTCATCCGCCGTCATGTTGACGATCTGGACGTCCTTTTCCGTCATCCCGGCCTCTTTCAAGAGGATGTTGAACCAGAACTGGCTGACCGAGCCCTCGTTCATGCCGACCTCTTTGCCCTTGAGGTCTGCGATGGAGCCCACATCGGCCGGCGCCAGGATCCCGTCGCCGCCATGGCTGTCGTCCAGGGCATAGACCGCCTTGAAGCACATCTCGTCCGAGCGGTATTTCATGATCTCGTCGATCGTGGCCGCCGTGCCCTGCAGCTCACCCGAGGCCACGCCCGCCATGGTCAGCGAGGCCTCTTCGATGATCTGCGGATCGACCGTCAGCCCGCCCTCTTCGAAATAGCCCAGCTCCTTGGCCAGGAAGATCTCGCCATAGCCGACCCAGGTCGTCATGCCGAGCTTGATCTCGCCCGCCTGCACGCCGCTGGCGGCCAGAACCAGAGCCGTCCCCGTCAAAAGTTTCCGCATCGCGCGTCTCCCTGTTGTTTTGCCGCAGTGCATCAGGATTCGGGCTATGAGACAACCAAGGATTTTCTTCGCCCGGCATAGGCCCCGCCTAAGCCCGGCTTTGCTGAAAACTTGGGCAAAGGGGGCGGGGCCGTGCTGGCAAAGGTTGAACACGCCCGGCCCCGCGTTACAGTCGAGGGATGGATCTGTTTTCGCTTCATGGAAAGACGGCGCTGGTGACCGGAGCCTCGCGGGGCTTGGGCGCCGCCATGGCCTTGGGCCTCGCGCGGGCGGGGGCGGACCTCGTGGTCACCGCCCGCAGCCTTGAGGCGCTGTCGCCCACGGTGGATGCCATCGAGGCCACGGGCCGCAAGGCCCGGGCGCTGGCGCTCGATCAATCCGCCCCCGACCTTTCGGCGCTGGAGGCTCTGCAGGTCGATATCCTGGTGAACAATGCCGGGGTGGAGGAGGTCCGTGCTTCGGTCGAGGTGACCGAGGCGCTTTGGGACAAGATCCTCGACACCAACCTCAAGGGCGCTTTCTTTACCACGCAAGCCTTGGCCAAGGGGATGCTGGCAAGGGGGAGGGGGTCGGTGATCAATCTCTGTTCCCTGACCTCTTTCGTGGGGGTGCCGACGGCGGTGCCCTATGGGTCTTCGAAATCGGGCCTTCTGGGCATGACGCGGGCCTTGGCGACCGAATGGGCGGGGCAGGGAGTGCGGGTCAATGCCATAGCGCCCGGCTATTTTCGCACCGACCTGACGGAGGTCTTTTACCAGGACCAGGCCTGGGCCGACGCCATGCAGGCCAAGATCCCCCAGCGCCGATTTGGCGAGGGTCAGGACCTTGTGGGCGCCGTGGTCTTCCTGGCCTCTGACGCCTCGGCCTATATCACCGGGCAATGTATCGGCATCGACGGCGGCTATCTGGCTGCGATCTGAGGGAAAAATGGTTCAACGCATCATCTGGGCCACGCTTGACGCCCAAGGCCGCAAGGCGCTCCTGGCCCGGTCCGAGACCGACCTTTCGGGCTTTTTCGACAAGGTCCGCCCGATCATCGCCGCCGTCAAGGCCGAGGGCGACGCGGCGCTTCTGCGCTTTGCGCGCGAGATCGACGGGGCGCCGGTCAGCAACCTCATGGCCTCGGAGGCCGAGTTCGACCAGGCCTTCGCCACGCTGGACCCCGCCCTGACCCAGACCATCGGCAAGGCCATCGAGAATGTCCGCGCCTTCCACGAAGACCAGCGCCCCGGCCCCATGTCGCTGCGCGAGATCACCCCGGGCGCCTGGGCTGGAGACCGCTTCACCCCAATCCGCTCCGTCGCGCTTTATGTGCCCCGCGGCAAGGGCTCCTTCCCCTCGGTCACCATGATGACCTCGGTTCCTGCCGTGCTGGCGGGGGTCAAGGATATCGCGATCTTCACGCCGCCCACGCCCGATGGCGGGGTCGATGCGGCGACCCTGGTGGCGGCGCGGCTGGCGGGGGTCGCCAAGGTCTACAAATGCGGCGGGGCGCAGGCGGTGGCGGCGGCGGCCTATGGCACCGAGACGATCTCCAAGGCATTGAAGATCGTTGGCCCCGGCTCTCCCTGGGTCGTGGCGGCCAAGAGGCTCCTTTCGGATCAGATCGACACCGGCCTGCCTGCGGGGCCGTCCGAATGCATCATCTTCGCCGATGGCACGCTCCCGGGCCGCCTTGCCGCGCTGGACCTGCTGATCGAGGCCGAACACGGCCCCGACAGTTCCGCCTGGCTGGTCACCCATTCGCCCCAGACCGCGCAAGAGGCCGAAGCCGCGCTCCCCGCCCTGATCGAGGCCTTGCCCGAACCCCGCCGCAGCTTCGTCACCCAGGTCCTGAACGGGCGCGGCGGCATCCTTCTGACGCCCGACCTTGCCACATCTTACGCCTTCATCAACGACTATGCGCCCGAACACCTCGAGATCCTCTCCGCCAGCCCCTTCGACCACCTGGGCGAGATCACCGAAGCCGCCGAGATCCTTCTGGGCGCCCATACCCCGGTGACCCTGGCCAACTTCTGCCTCGGCCCCAACAACGTCCTGCCCACAAGCGGAGGCGCCCGGACCCATGGGCCCCTGTCGGTGACCGATTTCCTGAAGCGCACCTCGGTGGGCTATGTCACGGCCAAGGGCTGGCCCAACCTCGCCCCCATGGCCGAGGCGCTCGCGGACTACGAAGGCTTCCCCTCCCATGCGAGAGCCGTCCGCGACCGCTAGCGGCCCAAGTTCCGCCATAGTCCTGCCCCAGGCCCCTGCCACATCCTTCCTGTTCATCGCAGGAGGACCCCGACCATGGCCGCAGCGCCCACCGATGCCCAAGGCTTCCTGATCGACCCCTCCAGCCCGGCCTCGGGCCTGATCGGCACGACGATCGGCGGCCTTGCGGTCTGGAGCGCGGTGCAGACCGCAAGCCACCTGACCCGGCCCTGGGGCTCCTGGGCGGTGACCGGCACTGACCTGGTCGTCAGCTATTCCTTCGGCGAGACCGCGACCCTGCCCGCAGGCTACGAGGCCTTTGCCTCGGACATGGCCAAGGCGGGCGCGCGGCTGGCCATGTCGCTTTATGCCGAGGTCAGCGGCCTGACCTTCACCGAGACCACCGGGGCGGCCGATATCACCTATATGTTCGGTGTGGGCTCGACCAATGGCGGCGGCTGGGCGCATTACCCTTCGAACGGCGGGGGCTATGTGCAGGTGGGCCATGTCTCATGGGAGGCCGACATGGGCCCCGGGACCTATGCGCTGAACCTGCTTTTGCACGAGTTGGGCCATGGGCTCGGTCTGGCGCATCCCGGAGAATACAACGGCGATTCAGCGGTTTACGCGGATGCCGACCATTACAACGACTCCGGCCAATACACCAACATGTCCTATTGGTCCGAGACCTATACCGGGGCGGAGTTCGGTGGGCTCGCCACGCTCGGCCTGCATGACATCCTGGCCATCCAGCAGGAATACGGGATCAACTGGGCGACGCGGGCGGGCGACACGACCTATGGCTTCAACGCCACGGCGGGGGCGAACTACGACCTGGGCCCCGATGCGGCCATGGGCTTTTGCATCTGGGACGGCGGCGGGCGCGACCGGCTGGACTTCTCCCAGGCCCAGGCCGGGGTCGTCATGGACCTACGGCAGGGGGCTTTCTCCTCCTCGGGGGCGGGGGTCTGGAATGTCTCGGTCGCCTATGGCGCGGTGATCGAGGAGGCGATTGCGGGGGCGGGCGATGACAAGCTCAGAGGCAACGATGCGGCCAACCGGCTGGTGGGCGGTGCGGGGGCTGACCTGATCCTGGGCGGGGTCGAGAGCTCGACCGCCTGGGCCGACCCGCGCGCCTTTCAGGGCGTGGCGCTGAACGAAGACCCCTTGGTGCGCGGCCAATACCTGATCCGCCAGGGCGTCACGGCCTTTTCCGGCGCGGCTTTCACCTTCGAGATGATGGTCGACCTGACCCGCGTCGCCGCTTCGGCGGTGGAGTTCCTGTCCTACAACAAGTCCGGCAATGACAACCAGGTCTTGCTGGAGGGCACAAACGACGGTTTCCTCAAGCTGACCATTGCCAACAAGGCGGCCTATGTCACGGATTTCGCGACGGAAAACCTGGCCGATGGTCAGGCGCATCGCCTGTCGCTGACCTGGGACAAGGCCACGGGGACGGTGGCGCTTTATGTCGATGGGGTGCAGGTCCATGGCGGCATCTACACCGCTGCCATCGGTGCCAACATCGCCTCGGGCGGGACCCTGGTGATCGGCCAGGAGCAGGACAGTCCGGGCGGAGGCTTTGACTCCACCCAGGTCTTGCAAGGCGTCGTGGGCGATATCCGTCTCTTCACCGACCTCCGCACCGGCGCCGAGATCGCCTCGGGCGCCTTTGGCACGGTCACCGACCCGGCGCTGGCCCACAACTGGCAGGGCGTTACCGATGTGGCGGCAGGCGCCGACCTGACGCTGTCGGGCGGCAGGCTGGTGACGGTGGACCGCAGCACCCCGGCGGTTGCCGATGCCGATACGCTGATCGGCGGCATGGGCAATGACACGCTGCAAGGCGGTGTCGGCGATGATGTGCTCGACGGCCAGGGCAGCGCACCCATGGGCTTTGCGCCGGTCCTTGGACTGAACTTGAACGCGGGGACCGAGACGGGGCAGTATCTGGCGGCCCAAGCCTATATGGGCCTCGGCGGCGCGGTCCCGGTCTTTACGCTGGAGATGGCGGTGCGGGTGACGCGGCTTCCGGGCTCGGAGGTCGATTTCTTCTCCTATGCCAACAACCAGACCTCGAATGCCCTGACGCTTGCGGCCAAGAACGGCGGCCATGTCGAGCTGACCTTCCGGGGCGGGGTCTTTGATACGGGGGTGGCTTCGACCGTGTTGACCGATGGGCAGGCGCATCGCATCGCGCTGGTCTGGGACGGGCGGGCGGCCTCGGCGGGCTTCGTGCTGTATATCGATGGGGTCGAGGCGGCGCGCGGGGTCCATCAATACCAGACCTATTCGCTGAACACCGGGGGCACGCTGATCTTCGGCCAAGAGCAGGATTCCATCGGTGGCGGCTTCCAGGCGGGGCAGATCCTGCCCGGCGTGGTCGGCGATATCCGGGTCTTCAACACCGCCCTCAGCGCGTCCGAGATCGCTTCGGGCGGGGGCGCGGGGCTGGTCAGCCATTGGCAGGGCCCCACGATGGCGGATGCCCAGGGCGGGGCGGGCCTGACGATCACGGGCGCGCCTGCGGTGGCGGGTCTTGGCGATTGGGACGACGACCTGCTGATCGGAGGGCTCGGTTCCGACCGGCTGAGCGGAGGTCTTGGCTCCGACGACCTGCAAGGCGGGCTCGGGCGCGACAGCCTGGTGGGCGGCGCGGGAAGCGACAGTCTGGACGGGGGCGTGGGGCTGGATTGGGCGGGCTACGGGGCCTCTACGGCCGGGGTCCGGATCGACCTGAGGACCGGGCAGGGCGCGGGCGGCGATGCCGAGGGAGATCGGCTGATCGGCATCGAGAACCTGACCGGCTCGGGCCGGGACGATGTGCTGACCGGCAATGCCGCAGCCAACCGGCTGGTGGGCGGGGCCGGGGCGGACCTTTTGGACGGGATGGCGGGGAACGACACGCTGACAGGAGGCGCAGGGGCGGACGAGTTCCGCTTTGGCCTGCGGAACTTCGGTCAGGACCGGGTGACGGATTTCACCGATGGGATGGACCGCCTGGGCTTTCTGGGCTCGCTCGGGGGCTTTGGTGCCTTCACCGTGACGGGGAATGACACGGGGCGGGTCGTGCTGGCCTGGGGCGGGCAGTCGGTCACGCTCCTGGGCGCCGCGCCCATTCACCTGGACGCGGCGGACCTGTTCTTCTTCTAGCGCAGATCGGCCGGGAGCAGCGCCAAGCCTTTAGCGCAGATCGGCGGGCAAAAGCGCCTCGGGCAGGTTCTGATAGGCCACCGGACGCAGCCAGCGGCGGATCGACATGGTGCCGACCGAGGTCGCGCCGAAGTTGGTCGAGGCCGGGTAGGGCCCGCCATGGACCTGGGCATCCACCACTTCAACGCCAGTGGGGAAGCCATTGGCCAGGATCCGCCCCGCCTTGCGTTCGAGGATCGGCATCAGGGCCTGGGCCTGGGCCGTGTCGGCCTCGTCCAGGTGCAGGGTGCAGGTCAGCTGGCCTTGCAGGGAGAGCGCGACTTCGGTCATCTGCGCGGCGTCACGGACCCGGACGATCAGACCCAGGGGGCCGAAGACCTCTTCGGCCAGGACATGGTTGCCCAGCCAGTCATCGCCCGAGACCTCAAACAGGTAAGGCGTCGCATTGCGCAGGTCGCAGACCGAGGTCAGCACGGCCTGGACCCCGGTTTGCGCCGCCACACGGTCGCGGCCATCGCGATAGGCCTTGGCGATGCCATCGGTCAGCATGGTCTGCGGGCCGATAGCGCCGACAGCCTCTTTCGCCGTGGCGATGAAGGCCTGGGCCTCGGCGCCGTCGATCACGACGGCAATCCCCGGATTGGTGCAGAACTGCCCCGCACCCATGGTCAGCGAGCCCGCCCAGCCCTTGGCCAGGGCCTCGCCGCGTGCGGCGACGGCATGGGGCAGGAGGAACATCGGGTTCACGCTGCCCAGCTCGCCGAAGAAGGGGATGGGTTCCGGCCGGCGGGCGCAGAGGTCGAAGAGCGCGCGGCCTCCGCCGAGCGAGCCCGTGAAGCCCACGGCCTTGATCAGCGGGTGTTGCACGAGGGATTCCCCCACGTCGCGCTTGCCGCCCTGGACCAGCGAGAAGACGCCCGGGTGCAGGCCAAGCGCCTTGATGGCGGCGTCCACGGCCTGGGCCACGATCTCTCCCGTTCCCGGGTGGGCCGAGTGACCTTTGACGACGACGGGGCAGCCAGCCGCCAGCGCCGAGGCGGTGTCGCCGCCGGCAGTCGAGAAGGCCAAGGGGAAGTTCGAGGCGCCGAAGACCGCGACCGGGCCAATCGGGCGCTGGACGAGCTTGATGTCGGGGCGCGGCGCGGGCTTGCGGTCGGGCAGGGCCGCGTCATGGCGGCGGTCGAGATAGGCGCCGTCGCGGATATGTTGCGCGAAAAGGCGCAGCTGGCCGGTGGTGCGACCACGTTCGCCCTCGAGCCGGGCGGCGGGCAGGCCGGTTTCCGAGGTGCCGATGGCGGTGATCTCGGGGCCACGGGCCTCGATCTCGTCGGCGATTTTCTCGAGGAAAGCGGCGCGTTCTTCGCGGGTCAGGGCCGAAAAGGAGGGGAAGGCGGCCTCGGCGGCCTTCACGGCCGTATCGACATGGGCGGGGGTGCCGACCGCGAAGGGCAGGGCCTCACCCGTGGCGGGGGAGGAGAGGAAGGTGGCTTCTCCGGCCACCCATTGGCCGGCGATGAGATGTTTGCCTGTCAGCATGATGCGTTCCTTTGGCGGAGAGGTCCCGGGGGTTTCACACCCCCGGACCCCCGTGGGATATTTATGAAAAGATGAAATCAGAAGTGGAAGTCTTCAACTGCGACACGTTCGCCGAGCGTCAGGGCGTCGGCGACATGGGTCATGGGGGAGAGGTCGACTTCGGAGCTTCCGGTCTTCACCAGCTGGGCCATGCGGGCGTAAAGGGCGGGGTATTCGCCCATGATCGTGTTCTCGCCGCCCGAGGGTTTGCCGTTCAGTTCCAGGACATTGCCGCCCATGCGAAGGGCGAGGTGACCTTGGGAGGTTTGCACCTCGATGTCCCAGGTCTGAGGGCCTTCCTGGCGCCAGTCGAAATCGGCGGTGACGTTTCCGCTGAAGGTCAGCTGGGCGGCGATGGGGGTCTGGCGGTTGGCGGGGAACTCGAGCCGCGCCTTTTTCAGATGGACGGGCGCGGGGAGGATCTCGGTCAGGATCGAGAGCGCGTTGATGCCGGGGTCGAAGACGCCCATGCCGCCGGGCTCAAAGACCCAGTCCTGGCCGGGGTGCCATTTGCGGACATCCTCGCGCCAGGTGATATGGGCCACTTGCACGGCCTTGTCTTTCAGCCAGGCCTTGGCGGGGGCGACGGCATGGGCCATGCGGGAATGCCAGGTGGCGTAAAGGGTCAGGCCTTTCGACTTGGCCAGGGCCTCGAGCGCGTGGACTTCCGACAGGGTCGCGCCGGGGGGCTTTTCCAGCATGACATGGCGGCCGGCCAGAAGGGCGGCCTCGGCATAGTCATAGCGGGGCGCGGGGGGCATGCAGAGCGAGACCACCGTCACATCGGGGCGGCTCTCCAGGAAGGTGGCGAAGTCGGTGAAGGCGGGGACGCCCTCGACCGATCCCTTGCGGGAGACGGTGGCGGCAAGGGTGAAATCGGGGGAGGCCTTCAGCGCGGGGACATGCTGGTCCAGCGCGATCTTGCCGATGCCAACGAGGGCGACGTTCAGGGACATGGGGGGCTCCATTGGGGAGGCGGTCGTGGCGCGCCGATTGAGGGGCGCGCGTCGCGAAGGGAAACGGCGCCCCGGATCCGGTCCGGGGCGCCGCCATGTGGTTCAGTGCGAGTCGCGGCCGACGGGGGCGCCACGGCCGCCCTTCAGGAAGTCGAGGTCGGCGCCGGTGTCCGCACCCTGGACATGGGTCTGGTGCAGCCAGAGGTAGCCCGAGTCGGCGACATCATGGGTGGGTTTCCAGGCGGCGAGACGGTGGGCCAGCTCTTCCTCCGGGATATCCAGGTGCAGGCGGCGGTTCGGCACGTCCAACTCGATGAAGTCGCCGTTCTGCACCACGGCCAAGGGGCCCCCGGCAGCCGCTTCGGGCGAGGTATGCAGGCAGACCGTGCCATAGGCCGTGCCCGACATGCGCGCATCCGAGATCCGCACCATGTCGGTGATGCCCTTGCGCAGGACCTTGGGGGGAAGGCCCATATTGCCGACCTCTGCCATGCCCGGATAGCCCTTCGGCCCGCAGTTCTTCAGGACCATGACGCAGGTCTCGTCGATGTCCAAAGCCTCATCGTTGATCTTGGCCTTGTAATCGTCGATGTCCTCGAAGACCACGGCGCGGCCGCGGTGGGTCATCAGGTGCGGCGAGGCGGCGGAGGGCTTCAGGACCGCGCCCTTGGGCGCCAGGTTGCCCTTCAGGACGACGACGCCGCCCGACTTGGTCAGGGCCTTTTCGGCGGGCAGGATCACGTCGGGATTGTGGTTCACCACGTCCTTGACCTGGTCCCACATGGTCTCGCCCGAGACCGTCAGGGCGTCCTTGTGCAAAAGCCCCGCCTCGCCCAGCCGCTTGATCACGACGGGCAGGCCGCCGGCATAGAAGAACTCTTCCATCAGGTATTTGCCCGAGGGCATCAGGTTGACGATCGTCGGCACGTCGCGGCCGCAGCGGTCCCAGTCGTCCAGGGTCAGGTCGATGCCGACCCGGCCGGCAATGGCCAGGAGGTGGATGACGGCGTTCGTGCTGCCCCCGATGGCGGCATTGGTGCGGATGGCGTTCTCGAAGGCTTCCTTGGTCAGGACGTCGGAGGGCTTGAGGTTGTCCTTCACCATCTGCACGATGCGGCGCCCGGTCA
This sequence comes from Stagnihabitans tardus, assembly GCF_009925085.1. Lineage (GTDB taxonomy): Bacteria > Pseudomonadota > Alphaproteobacteria > Rhodobacterales > Rhodobacteraceae > Stagnihabitans > Stagnihabitans tardus. Next base: position 51,555 of record NZ_JAABNR010000012.1, read on the forward strand.
ATTGGGCCATGACGCGGCGGCGGCTGTCCACCGCCGGGATGGCGGCATTGCCCGAGAGCGCCATCCCGAGGGATTCCGCCATCGAGGCCATGGTCGAAGCCGTGCCCATGGTGTTGCAGGAGCCGGGCGAGCGGCTCATGGACGCCTCGGCCTCGGCGAATTCGGCCGCCGTCATCTCACCGGCCTTCACGGCCTCGGAGAATTTCCAGAGGTGGGTGCCGGAGCCCACGCGCTCGTTCTTGTAATAGCCGTTCAGCATCGGCCCGCCGGTCACGATGATGGACGGCAGGTCGGTGGAGGCCGCCGCCATCAAAAGCGACGGCGTGGTCTTGTCGCAGCCGACCAGCAACACGCAGCCGTCCATCGGCTGGCCGCGCATCTGCTCCTCCACCGCCATGGCGGCGAGGTTGCGGAACATCATCGCGGTCGGGCGGAAGGCCGACTCGGAGGCGGAGAACACCGGGACCTCGACCGGGAAGCCACCCGCCTCGTAGATGCCATTCTTCACCCGCTGCGCCAGGTCGTTCAAATGGGCGTTGCAGGGAGTCAGTTCCGACCAGGTGTTCAGGATGCCGATGACCGGGCGCCCGTCGAAGAGGTCATGGGGGAAGCCCTGGTTCTTCATCCAGCCACGGTGATAGATCTGATCGCGGCCCGATCCGCCGAACCATTCCTGAGAGCGCAGGTGGCGCGGCCAGGGGGCGGGGGTGAATTTCTTGGTCATGGGTGCCTCCTTACAGGGCGGAAACTTGGGTCGTGCCCGGGGTCTTGGGCGCGAAGGCGAGGCTGTTCCTCAGCGGCTGGCCGAAGGCGGGGACCTCGATCTCGAACGTGTCGCCCGCCTGGGTCTTGACCCCATCGGCGAAGCTCAGCGTGGCCGTGCCGAAGAAATGGACATGCAGATCGCCGGGCTGACGGAAGATGTCATATTTGAAGTGGTGATGTTCCAGGTTGGCGAAGGTGTGGGACATGTTCGCATCGCCCGACAGGAAGGGCTTCTCCCAGAAGGTCTTCCCGTCGCGCAGGATGCGGCTTGTGCCGCGCACATCGGCAGGCAGCTCGCCCACCAGGATCTCGGGTCCGTAGGAGGCCACCCGCAGCTTGGAATGTGCGAGCCAGAGGTAGTTCACCTTCTCGGTCACATGGTCGGAGAATTCATTGCCCAGGGCCCAGCCGATACGGTGAACCTTGCCATCGGGGCCAATGATATAGATACCCGCGAGCTCGGGCTCTTCCCCGCCATCCTCGGCGAAACCAGGAGCCACCAGGTCATCCCCCGGCGCCACGGCGGCAAAGCCATTGCCCTTGTAGAACCACTCGGGCTGGGCGCCGACCGCACCGGCCTCGGGCCGCCCGCCCTCCAGCCCCATCTGGAACATCTTCATCGAATCCGTCAGGGTCTCTTGCCCCGCTAGTTTTGCATGCATGGCCGACCGCGCGGAGGCCGAGCCCAGATGGGTCAGACCCGTCCCGGTCAGGTGCAAATGCGCCGGGTCGGGGTGGCTGACGGGCAGGGCAAAGGCCGCGCCCGTCAGGTCGACGACCTCTCCCAAGCCCCGCTTGGCGACCTCTTGGGCCAGGCTGTGACCGGCCGTCACGGCAGCCATGGCCAGCTCATAGGTGCTGACGGTGCCCAAAAGCACCCGGGCTGTATCGCCTTGACGAACGACGACGGACCCATTGCGGAGTTGAGAGAGATACATCTGTTTACCGTGCCTTGTTGACCACGTCGAAGATCACGGCTGCCAGCAGCACCAGACCCTTGATCATGAATTGATATTCGTTGCCGATGCCGAGGATCGACATGCCCATGTTCATCACGCCCATGATCAGCGCGCCGACCACGACACCGACGATCTTGCCGGAACCGCCCGTCATCGAGGCGCCGCCGATGAAGACCGAGGCGATGGCGTCAAGCTCGAACCCCGTGCCCGCCTTGGGCGTGGCCGAGTTCAGGCGCGCGGTCACCACCATGCCGGCAAGGGCGGCCAGGACGCCCATGTTGACGAAGGTGAGGAACACCAGGCGATCGGTGCGGATGCCCGAGAGCTTCGCGGCCTTCTCGTTGCCCCCCAGCGCATAGATGCGCCGGCCCATCGTCGTATTCTCGGTGAAGAAGAAATACAGCAGGGTCAGGACGGTCAGAACCACCATGACATTGGGCAGGCCACGGAAGTTCGCAAGCTGCCAGCCGACAAAGGCGATGCCCGCCGCCACGATGGCATTGCGGCCCCAGAAGAAGGCCATGGGCTCGGGCTCGATGCCGAATTCGGCGTCCCTTGCGCGCGCGCGCAGGCCCGACCACAGGATCGCGCCAATCGCCAGGACCACGACCAGAAGCGTCAGCCCATGCGGCTTGCCCACCCCCAGAAGGTCGGGGACAAAGCCCGAGGACAGGGCCTGGAATTCGTCCGGGAAGGGGCCGATGTTCTGGCCGCCCAGCATCCACATCGTGGCACCCCGGAAGACCATCATGCCGGCCAGGGTCACGATGAAGGAGGGGATGCGCCAATAGGCCACCCAATAGCCCTGCGCCGCGCCGATGAGACCCCCCACCACCAGGGTCAGGGGGATGACGACGTAGAAGGGAAGCTTCAGCGTGACGGTCAGATAGGCCGCCACCGCCCCGGTAAAGGCCGCGACCGAACCCACCGACAGGTCGATATGCCCCGCCACGATGATCAACAGCATCCCCAGGGCCAGGATGATCACATGGGCGTTCTGCAGGAAGATGTTAGAGATATTCGGCGGGATCAGAAAGCTCTTGCCGTCATAGGCAATCGCCACGGTGAACAGCGCCACGATGGCAACCAGCGCCAGGAGCATGCCGTTTTCGCGAAGATGGGCGCCAAGGTGCCCGGTCGATTTGTCGGCCATCACGCGGCCCTCCCTTCCTTCAAGATCATGCCCATGATTTTCTCCTGGCTCGCCTCGGCGCCCGAGACCTCGCCGACGATCCGGCCCTCGTTCATCACGTAGATGCGGTCGCACATGCCCAGAAGCTCGGGCATCTCGGAGGAGATCATCAGGATCGACCGGCCTTGTTCGGCCAGGTCCTTCATGATCGAATAGATTTCAAACTTGGCGCCGACATCGATGCCCCGCGTGGGTTCATCGAGGATCAGCACCTCGGGGTCGGTAAAGAGCCACTTCGAAAGGACCACCTTCTGCTGGTTCCCGCCCGAGAGGTTGACGACCTTCTGCTGCACGCCGGGCGTGCGGATCGCCATCTGCTTGCGGTAGCCATCGGCCACTTGCGTCTCGCGGTGCTTGTCCAGCCAGCCGCCCTTGGACACGCCGAACAGGTTGGCCAGCGTCACATTGCGCACGATGGGCTCTTCCAGCACCAGGCCCAGGCCCTTGCGGTCCTCGGTCACATAGGCCAGGCCCGCATCGATCGCCTTGGTCACGGTCGAGACATCGACCACGCGCCCATGCATCTTCACCGTGCCGGAATGGTTCTTGCCATAGGAGCGGCCAAAGACCGACATGGCCAGCTCGGTCCGCCCCGTGCCCATGAGGCCCGCGATGCCCACGATCTCGCCCTTGCGGACCTTGAGGGAGACCCCCTTGATCATCTGGCGCCCGACCTGCTCGGGATGCCAGCAGGACCAGTTCTCGACCTCCAGAAGGACGTCACCCGGGTTGGGTTTCCGTTCCGGGTAGCGGTTGGCCATGTCGCGGCCCACCATGTCGCGGATGATCCGGTCCTCGGTGATCTCGTGCTTGTCCATGGTCGAAATCGAGGTGCCGTCGCGGATCACGGTGACCCTGTCCGCCACGCGGGCGATTTCGTTCAGCTTGTGAGAGATGATGATCTGCGTGACGCCCTGGGCCTTGAGTTCAAGCATCAGGTCCAGAAGCTTCGCCGAATCGTTCTCCTGCAAGGCGGCCGTGGGCTCGTCCAGGATCAAGAGCCGCACGTCTTTCGCAAGCGCCTTGGCGATCTCGATCAGCTGCTGCTTGCCCACGCCCAGCTTGCCCACGACGGCCGAAGGCGGCTCGGTCAGGCCGACCTTCTTCAGCCAGCCTTCCGCCTCCTTGAAGGCCTTGGGCCAGTTCATCACGCCGTTCTTGGCGATCTCGTTGCCCAGGAACATGTTCTCGGCGATCGAGAGCAATGGCACGAGGGCCAGCTCCTGGTGGATGATGATGATCCCCTTGGCCTCGGACTCCTTGATGTCGCGCAGGGCCAGCGGCCCGCCGTCATAGACGATCTCGCCCTCGTAGGAGCCATGCGGATAGACGCCCGAAAGCACCTTCATCAGCGTGGATTTCCCCGCGCCATTCTCTCCGCAGATTGCGTGAATCTCGCCCTGTTCCACCGTCAGGTTGACGTTGTCCAAGGCCTTGACGCCGGGGAAGGTCTTGGTGATCCCCCGCATCTCCAAAAGTGTCGGCATTGCGCATTCCCCCAAATCGGCCTTTGCGGCCCTTGTTACGGCAAGACCGCCGCCGGGAGCAGGGCGGCGGTCGAACTCCGTGAAGTGATGATAGCGCCAGCATGAGAGCCGACCAAGCGGCTTTCATACTGGCTCAAATATCCCACGGGAGGGTCCGGGAGGGCGTGAAGCCCTCCCGGGGGGCTGATCACTGCAGCTGGTCTTCGGTGTAGTAGCCGGCGCCGACCAGGACTTCCTTCCAGTTGGTGCCATCGACCGCGACGGGGGTCAGCAGGTAGGACGGAACCACCTTGTTGCCGTTGTCATAGGTCTTGGTGTCGTTGATCTCGGGCGTGCCGCCGGTCAGGACGGCGTCGACCAGAGCCACGGTGACCTTGGCCAGCTCGCGGGTGTCCTTGAAGACGGTCGAATACTGCTCGCCCGCGATGATCGACTTGACGGAGGGGATTTCCGCGTCCTGGCCGGTCACGATCGGCATCTTCATGTCGCCCGAGCCATAGCCCACGCCCTTGACCGAGGAGAGGATCCCGATCGACAGGCCATCATAGGGCGACAGCGCGCCATGCAGCGCCTTGTCGGCATAGTTCGAGGCCAGCAGGTTGTCCATGCGGGCCTGGGCGACCGAACCGTCCCAACGCAGGGTGCCGCAGACTTCCATGGTCATCTGACCCGACGGAATGGCGATCTCGCCCGCGTCGATCATCGGCTGCAGGACCGACATGGCGCCGTCGAAGAAGAAGAAGGCGTTGTTGTCGTCCGGCGAGCCGCCAAACAGTTCGACATTCCACGGCTTCACGTCGCCGAAGCGCTCTTTCAGACCGGCGACCAGCGAGTTGGCCTGCAGGACGCCCACCTGGAAGTTGTCGAAGGTGGTGTAATAGTCCACGTCCGGCGACTGGCGGATCAGGCGGTCATAGGCGATGACCTTGATGCCCGCAGCGGCGGCATTGGCCAGGGCGTTCGACAGGGTCGTGCCGTCGATCGCGGCGATGATCAGGGCCTTGACGCCCGAGGTGATCATGTTCTCGATCTGGGACAGCTGGGTCGGAATGTCGTCTTCGGCATATTGCAGGTCGGTGGCATAGCCAGCCGCCTGGAACTGCGCCACCATCGAATCGCCGTCCGAGATCCAGCGGGTCGAGGACTTGGTCGGCATGGCGATGCCAACGGTGCCCTTGTCCTGCGCCAAGAGCGCGGTCGGCAGAATCGAAGAAGCGGTGGTGGCACCAGCCAGCGCCAGAAGGGCGCGACGAGAAAGTTGCATTGTTGTCCTCCCATGCCGCAGAATGCGGCGACAAACAGCGGCCGGGATTTTGCCTCTCCGGTCGCGGATCGCAGGTTGCAGATTTGCGTCATATCCGTCAAATCATGTTTTGGGATGAAAACATGACAGGTTTGTGATGATTGCAACCGGAAGGCCTGATGCGCTGCTGCGCAAGGGCTTGAAGCTGAACCACCTGCGGCTCTTGGCCGCCCTGGCCGAGACCGGGCAGCTGACCCAGGCGGCGGGGATCGTGGGGATTTCGCAGCCCGCTGCCTCGCGGCTCGTGGCGGAAATCGAGGCGATCATTGACGCGCCTGTCCACCAGCGCACGGGGCGCGGCCTTGGTCTCACCGCCGAGGGCCGCGCGCTGGCGCAGCGCGCCCAACGCATCCGGCTGGAACTGGACGACGCCGCCCGCGACCTGGCCGAAATCGCCATGGGCGGCGTGGGCCAGGTCCGCATCGGCGCGGTGACGGGCCCCGCCATGGACCGCGTCCTGCCCGCCCTGCAAGCCGAGCGCCTGAACCATCCCAATGTCTCGGTCGAAGTCGTGGTCCAGCCCTCCGACCAGCTGTGCGAGCAGCTCCTCGCGGGCCGTCTGGATTTCGCCGTGGGCCGCCTGCCCGAGGGCCTGCGCGCCGAGCCCCTGACCTTCCGCCCCATCGAGGCCGAGCCCATCGCCCTGATCGCCCGCCGCGGTCACCCGCTCTTCTCGCGCCAAAGCCTGCGTCCGATCGAGGCCCTGGCCCATGACTGGGTCATGCCCGGCCCCGACAGCCTCCTGACCCGGGCCGTCCTGACCCGGCTCCAGGCCCTGGGCCTGCCGCGTCCGATGCAGCGGCTTTACACCTCGTCCTTCCTTCTGACGCTCGCCATGATCCAGCAATCCGATGCGGTGGCCGCCATCGCCCTCGCCTCGGCGCTTCAGGTCGCGCAGGGCGACAGTGCAGTGGTCGGCATCCTCCCCCTCGACCTCGGCATCGAGGTCGAACCCTTCGGCCTGATCACCCGCGAACGCGTCTCCCTCACCCCCGCCTCCCAACGCCTCGCCGACATCATCCTGGAAGGGTGAGGTCCGGAGAGGGGCAAGCCCCTCTCCGGGCAGGGGGTGCGGGGGGCGGCAGCCCCCCGCTTCCCTCGGAAAGCGCCCCCGCAGGCCCGCCTTCCACCAGACTGCAAAGCCCGCTCTAACGGAACCGATCCACCCGCAAGGCCGCCACCAACTCCGCCGCCAATCCCGGCGCCCGCCCAAGGGCCAGGTCCGCCACCAGCTGCGACGCCGCCGGAGAGGTCTGGAACCCATAGCCCCCCTGACCCGCCGACCAGATGAAATCGCGGTCCAGGGGATCGGGCCCCAGGCACAGCACCCGGTCCGGCGCAAAGGTCCTGAGGCCCGCCCAGGAGGAGATCAACCGCGTCACGGGCTCGCTCACCATCTCTTCGTACCGCGCCAGGCCCTCGGCCAGGACCATGTCATCGGCCCAGGCGTCATGCGGCTCCATCAGGTGCTCCTCCGCCGGAGACACGATCAGGGCCCCCGCATCGGGCTTGGCATACCAGCTCTCCCCGCAGCCAAAGAGCATCGGCCAGCGGCTGACATCATGGCCCCCCGGCGCCGGGATCCGCGCCATGGAGCGCCGATAGGGCGTGAAGCCGATGGCCGGCAGCCCCGCCATGACCGCGACCTGGTCCACCCAGGCTCCCGCCGCATTCACCAGCCGTCGGGCCGAGATCACCTCGCCCCCCGCCGTCACCCCCCAGCCCCCCGCGACCCGCGCGATCGCCGTCACCGGGGACTTCACCCGCACCTCGGCCCCATGGCCCCGCGCCGTCCGCAAGAACCCCTGCAACAACAGGTCGGTATCGATGTCCCAGGCATGATCGGCAAAGGCCGCAAAGGCCACCGCTTCGCCCAGCACCGGCACGATCTCCCGCGCCGCCGCGACCGAGATGCGCTCCATGCCAAAGCCCGTGATCTCGGTGGCGAACTCCGCCTCCTGGTCCGCCCGCGCAACGACCATCAGCCCCCGGGGCGACAGAACCCCCTCCGCCGCGCGAAAATACGCTTCCGATTCCAGCGACAGGCCCACCACCGGCGCCAGCCCATAGCGCGGCTCATAGAGCGCCGCCGACCGCCCCGAGGCGTGGTGCGCCAAGGCGCCCTCGGCCTCGACCAGCACGACCCGCCCCTCGGGCGCCAACCGCGCCGCTGCCGAGACCCCGGCAATCCCGCCGCCAATCACCAGGAAATCGCAGTCCATCCGCCCACCTTCGTCTTTCACCTTGGCCCAAATACTCCACGGGGGTCCGGGGGTGTGAAACCCCCGGGCCTTCCGCCCAAGCACCCTGACCAGATATGATCAAACCTTCAACCCCGCATGGCCGGGAAAACCAAAGCAAAAGGCCCGGGGTCTCCCCCGGGCCCAAAGCCAAAGCGAAACGGCTTACGAGGCGCTTTCGACGCCCTTGACGAACCAGTCCATGACCGCCAGCTCGCCGAGCGTCATCTTGACCCCCGCCGCGACGCGCTCGACCCCGTCCTGGTCGAAGATCGGCCCGGTGAAGATGTCGAAGGACCCGTCCATATAGCCCGCCTTGACCTTGTCGGCCTCGGCCGCAGCCTCGGGCGTCACGGCGGCGCTATAGGGCGAGATCACGACTTCGCCCTGGGCCATGCCGTCCCAGGTGTCGGTCGAGGCCCAGGTCCCGTCCAGGATCGCCTGGGCGCGCTGGATGTAATAGGGGCCCCAGATGTCCTCGATCGCGGTCAGGTGGGCATTGGGCGCAAAGGCCGACATGTCCGCACCCTGGCCGAAGCCGTAAAGCCCCTTCTGCTCCAGGATCTGCAGCGCGGCGGGGCTGTCGGTATGGGTCGTGACGATGTCGCAGCCCAGGTTGATCAGAGTTTCGGTCGCGGCGGCTTCTTTCGGCGGGTCGAACCAGCTGTCGATCATCACGACCTTGACCTTGGCATCGGGGTTCATCCGCTGCGCCGACAGGGCGAAGGAGTTCACGCCCAGGACCACTTCCGGGATCTTGAACGAGCCCAGGTAACCCAGCGTGCCCGACTTCGACATCTTGCCCGCGATGGTGCCCAGGACCGCGCGGCCCTCGTGGAAGCGCGAGTTGTAGGTCGCGACATTGTCGGCCCGCTTGTAGCCCGTGCAATGCTCGAACTTCACATCGGGGAACTCGGCCGCCACGGCAAGCGTCTGGTCCATGTAACCGAAGGAGGTCGTGAAGATCAGCTTGCAGCCCGCATTGCACAGGTCGCGGATCGCGGCCTCGGCCGAGGCGTCTTCGGGCACATTCTCGGTGTAGATCGTCTCGACCTTGTCACCCAGCGCGGCCTCGACGGCTTCGCGGCCCTTGTTGTGGGCCCAGGTCCAGCCATAGTCGCCGATCGGACCAAGGAAGATGAAGCCGATCTTGACCTTTTCCTGTGCGAAGGCGGGCAGGGCCATGCTGGCCAAGGGAGCCGCAGCGGCGCCCTTCAGAAGGTTGCGGCGGGAAATCGACATGGCAGTCTCCTCAGGTTGATGGGGTGAAGGGTTTGCCGAGACAGGCGGGCGCCGATGCGCCAGCCGTGCCACGGGAAGAGATGATGGCAAGGGCCACGACCGTCATGGCATAGGGCATAGCGGCCCAGAATTGCGACGGCAAGAACGAGAAGCCGGCTGCCTTGGCGTAAAGCTCCAAGGCCATCAGGATGCCGAAAAAATAGGCGCCCGCGAGAAGGCGCCCGGTGCGCCAGCCGGCAAAGACCACCAGGGCCAGCGCGATCCAGCCACGGCCCGCGGTCATCTTCTCGGCCCACATCGGCGTGATGACGAGCGAGAAATAGGCCCCCCCGATCCCCGCCATGGCCCCGCCAAAGGCGATGGCCATGTAGCGCACCTTGATGACCGAATAGCCGATGGAATGGGCGGAGAGGTCGTTTTCCCCGACCGCGCGCAGGATCAGCCCGGCGCGGGTCTTCTTCAGGAACCAGCCCACGACGAAGACCATGAGGATGGCGAAGTAGACGATGGGGGAATAGCCGAAGAAAAGCTTCCAGAACGGGTCCTTGGCCAGGACATCGGGAAAGACCGACCCGAAGGGTGCCACGATCCGGCCGGTGAAATTCACCCCGATCAAGGACGACAACCCGGTGCCGAAGATCGTCAACGCCAGCCCCGTGGCCACCTGGTTCGAGTTCAGCTGCAGGACCAGGACGGCAAAGATCAAGGAGGCGAGCGCGCCTCCGACCGCCGCCCCCACAACCCCCGCCCAGGGGTTGAAGGTAAAGACCGTGACGGCAAATCCGCTGATGGCGCCCACCAGCATCAGCCCCTCCACCCCCAGGTTCAGAACGCCCGATTTTTCAACGACCAGCTCGCCCAGGCCCGCCAAAAGAATGGGCGTCGTCAGGCCCACGATGGTGATGATGGCCGCAATCATGAAATCCATGGCTCAGGCCCTTTTCGCGATGCGATAGCGGATGAGGATGTCGGAGGCGAGGATCAGAAAAAGCATCATCGCCTGGAAGATCCCCGCCGTTGAATCGGGGATATGCACCGTGGTCTTGGCCAGTTGCCCGCCGACCGAGGTCACCGCCAGCACGATCCCCGCCAGGAGGCAGCCGAAGGGGTTCAAGCGGCCGAGGAAGGCCACGATGATCGCGGTAAAGCCGTAGCCGCTGGGAAAGCCAAGGTCGATCTTGTGCAGCGCGCCGGTCAGCTCCAAGGACCCTGCCAGCCCCGCCATGGCCCCGCCGATCAGCATGGTCGCCCAGATCGTTTGCTTGGCGTCAAACCCGCCATGCCGCGCCGCGTTGGGCGAAGAGCCCACGACCCGGACCTGGTAGCCAAAGGTCGAGCGCGACATCAAGAGCCAGAAGGCAAAGGGCAGGATCAGCGCCACGATGATGCCGAGATGCATGGTCGACCCTTCGAGGCTCGGCAGCATCTGGCTCTCGGGCAGGGGGGCGGTGGCGGGGAAGTTGCGCCCGTTGGGGTCCTTCCAGGGCCCGCCCACCAGGTAGCCCAGGACCTGGAGCGAGACATAGGTCAACATCAGCGAGGACAGGACCTCGTTGACCGAAAAGCGCGTGCGCAGGACCGCCGGGATCAAGGCCCAAAGGGCGCCGCCGATCACCCCGGCGGCGATCATCAGGAGGATGACGAAGAAGCCCCCGGCCTGCCCGAAGGCCAGCCCGACGCCCGCCGCACAAAGCGCGCCGATGATATACTGCCCCTCGGCCCCGATGTTCCAGACCTGCGCCCGGTTCCCCAAGGACAGCCCCAGCGCGATGATGACCAAAGGCGCGGCCTTGACCGCCACGTCCTGCCATTTGTGGCTGGCGAGAAGCGGCGTCAGGAAGATATCGCGCACCGCAGCCCAGCCATCGACGCCCAAGGCGTCAAAGGCCAGGATGCCGATCAGCATGGTGACGATGACCGAGGCCACCGGCGTCACGACCAGCATCGTGGTCGAGGGCTCGCGGCGTTTCTCGAGCTTATACCGCATGGGCAACCTCTCCCGGAGTTTGTTCGCCGTGAATGCCGCCCATGAGCAGGCCGATTTCGTCGATCTTGGCGTCAGAGACCGCCATCGGGGTCGAAAGCCTGCCGCCATTGATCACCGCCAGGGTGTCGCAGAGGGACAGAAGCTCGTCCAGGTCCTGGGAGATCACCACGATGGCCGAGCCCTCGGCCGCCAGGTCCACCAGGGCCTGGTGGATCGCCGCAGCCGCCCCGGCATCGACGCCCCAGGTCGGCTGGCTGACCACCAGAACCTGCGGTTTTTGCAGGATTTCCCGCCCCATGATGTATTTCTGAAGGTTCCCGCCCGAGAGGCTTTCGGCCATGGCCCCCGGCCCCGTGGCCTTGACCGAGAAAGCCTCGATGACCTCTCCGGCATAGGTCCGCGCGGCCTTGGCGTCCAGAAGACCGCGGTTCACCATCCCCAGCCGATCCCGCGCCGTCAGGATCGCATTGTCGGCCAAGGTAAAGACCGGCACCGCCGCATGGCCATTGCGCTCCTCGGGCACGGAAGAGACGCCTTGCCCCCGCCGATCCCGCGCCCGCATATGGCCGACCTCGGTGCCGTTGACCGTTACGGCATGGCGCGCCGTGGGCTCCTCGCCCGACAGCGCGAGGAGCAGCGCATTCTGCCCGTTCCCCGCCACGCCCGCGACGCCAAAGATCTCGCCCGCCCGCACGGTGAAGGAGATATCCTTCAAGGCCGTGCCAAAGGGCCCATCGGCGGGAAGGTTCAGACCCTTGACCACCAGCTTCTCGCCGCCAAGGCCGCGCCCCTCGCGCTTGATGTCCTTGAGACTGCCGCCGATCATCTTCTCGGCCATCGAGCGCGAGGTCTCGACCTTGGGTTCACAGGTATCGACCAGCTTGCCCCCGCGCAGGATCGTCGCCGTATCGCACAAGGCTTTGATTTCATGCAGCTTGTGGGAGATATAAAGGATCGAGCACCCTTCCGAGGCCAGCTTCCGCAGCACCACGAAAAGCTGATCGACCTCCTGCGGGGTCAGCACCGAGGTCGGCTCGTCCATGATCAGAAGCGAGGGGTTCAAGAGGAGCGCCCGCACGATCTCGATCCGCTGACGCTCGCCCACCGACAGGGTCGAGACCACGCGGGAGGGGTCGAGGAGAAGCCCGTATTGCGTCATGACGGCGCGGATCTTCGCTTCCAGCTCGCGGGCGGGGATATTGGCGTCCATGCCAAGGGCGATGTTTTCCAAGACCGTCAGCGCCTCGAAGAGCGAGAAGTGCTGAAAGACCATGCCGATGCCGAGCTTGCGCGCGGCCTTGGGGTTGGCGACCGTGATCCGGGCGCCGTTCCACAGGATCTCGCCCTCGTCGGGCTGCATGATGCCGTAGATCATCTTGACGAGGGTGGACTTGCCCGCCCCGTTCTCGCCCAGAAGCGCATGAATCTCTCCGGGCTGAACCGCAAAGCCCACATGGTCATTGGCCAGGACGCCCGGAAAGCGCTTGGTGATGCCCTTCAACTCCAGCCTTGCCGTCATGTGGCCCCCTTGGTTCGGCCCACAGGAGAAAGCGGATCGGCGGTTCTGACTATGCCGGTCGCATTTGAAGCAGCTTCACAAAAGCGCAACAAACCGCCGCAATTCCGGGCAAATGCCCCGATGCCGTGCCGCAAACCGTCCCCCTGGGTTTCGTCAGCCCTCTGATGTGACTGATCTTTGCCCAAAGGCTAGCCCCAGAGCCGGTGCGAGACAAGCAAAACCGCCCGATCTGCTCAAAGCCAAGGCAAAGGGCACCAGGCTGCCCGGGCTTTAGGCAAAGCCCCTTGCCGGGCGGGCGGGGGCGCGGCAGGCTGGCGGGAAAGGAGGCCCCCATGCCCGAACTTGACCACAAGGCCCTGTTGCGCCGCGCCATCGCCGAATCCGCCAAGGCACGCGAGGCGGGAAACCATCCCTTCGCCTGCATCCTGGTGGGGCCGGAGGGCGATGTGCTGATGGTGCAGCACAATGCCTATATGCCCGACCATGACATGACGGGCCATGCCGAGCGCGTGCTGATGACCCGCGCCTCGACCCAGTTGCCGCATGAGCTGTTGAAGGACTGCACGATCTATACCTCGGCCGAGCCCTGCGCCATGTGTTCGGGGGCGATCTATTGGACGGGGCTGAAACGGGTGGTCTATGGCCTGACGGAAAAGGCGCTGAAGGAGATCACCGGCAACCACCCCGAGAACCCGACGCTGGACCTGCCCTGCGAGGTCGTTTTCGCGGCTGGTCAGCGCAAGGTCGAGGTGATCGGTCCGATGCTGGAAGACGAGGCGGCGGCCGTCCACAAGGGCTTCTGGGGCTGATCCAGGGCCCCGGCCAGGCGGCGCGCCTGCCCCGTCCCGACGGTTCCGCTTGCGGCACGGTCGGACCTCGGGGCAGACCCGGTCAGGGGAGAAAGGCGGGGGCGCGGGGGGGCCTTGGCCCCCCCGCGCCCCCGCCTCCCCCCGCCCCCTGGGTCGGGGGCCATGAGAGAGGGGCAGCGCTGCGGCACGCGCGGAGGCCTAGATCTTGGACAGCAGCGCCGCTATGGCGCGGGCCTGGCCGTCGAGCTCTTCGGCCAGTTTCGCATGTTCTGATTTCCACAAGGGCGCCGCCTCGGTCACCACCTTGCGCCCCTCTTCGGTCAAGACCGGGCGGCGGATGCGGCCATCGGCCTCGTCGGGGGCCAGGGTCAGAAGCCCCCGCTTCTCCAGCGTCTTGACCGCCGCCGTCATCGTCGCCTGGTCCATGGCCAGGAACTGCGCCAGCTCTGAGAGCTTGGGCCGCCACTGCCCCGTCAGCGCCACCATCATCGAGAACTGCCCATTGGTGATCCCCAAGGGCGCGAAGAGCCGGTCGAAGCGCCGCGCCAGAACCCGGGCCGCGCGCTGTGTCGCCAGGCACAGGCAGCTGTCGCGGATCTGGTGGACCAGTTCGATGGTCAGCGGCGGAGCGCCGGGGCTTGCGTCAGTCATGTTCGTTTGATATCAAAGTTCGGCGCCCCGCACAAGCTTGACCCCCCGCGAGGGTGTCTCAGCCATGCGGCGCGTCAAGGTCATTCTGCTTTGGGGCCATAATTCATCGGGCCGCGAGACGAAAGGGCCCGGAATTCAGGGGCTGCAGTTTTGGGCCCTGGTGTCCTGGAAGGGGGGGAGATGGAACCGCGCTATCGTTGGGTCGTCGTGGTCGCAGGCGGCCTCATGGGCTGCGTCGCCATGGGCGCGCTTTTCGCCCTGCCGGTGGTCTTGCAATCGATGGACAAGGCCACGGGCTGGGGCGCGGCGGGGATCGGCTCGGCCATGACCTTCGCCTTCCTGGCCATGGCCGTGACCTCGATGGTCTGGGGCGGCCTTTCGGACCGCTTCGGCGCAAGGCCGGTCGTCCTGGTGGGGGCGGGCCTCTTTGCTGCAAGCCTCTGGGCGGCGGGGCAGGCGCAGACGCTGTGGCAGTTCCAGGTGATCTTCGGCCTCTGCGCAGGGGGCGCGGTCGCGGCCTTCTTCGCGCCGATGATGTCGACGGTCACGGGCTGGTTCACCACGAACCGGGGGCTTGCGGTCTCGCTCGTCTCGGCCGGCATGGGGCTGGCACCGGTCACCATGTCGCCCCTGGCGGCCAAGCTGATCGAAAGCCAAGACTGGCGCGGCGTCTTCACCACCATGGCCTTGATCGTGGCCGTCATCACCCTTCCCGCAGCGCTTTTCCTGCGCCGCCCGCCCGCCCAGACCGCGGCCCCCACCGAAGACGCCCCGCCCGAGACCATGACGGTGCGTGAGGCCGTGACCTCGGCCCCCTTCCTGACCTTGGTCCTGACCAATTTCTTCTGCTGCGCCACCCATGCCGGGCCGATCTTCCACACCGTCTCTTACGCCCAACTCTGCGGCCTGTCGGTCATGGCCGCCGTCTCGATCTATTCGGTCGAGGGCGTGGCGGGGATGTTCGGGCGCCTGGGCTTTGGCCTGATGGGAGACCGCTGGGGCGCCAAGCGCGTCCTGGCCACGGGGCTCATGGCCCAGGCCATCGGGGCGGCGGCCTATGCCTTTGCGGGCAGCCTCTGGCAGTTCTACGCCGTCGGAGCGCTGTTCGGCTTCATCTACGCAGGCATCATGCCGCTTTACGCCGTGCTGATCCGCGAGAATTTCCCGATGCGGATCATGGGGACGCTGATGGGCGGGACGGGCATGGCGGGGAGCCTCGGCATGGCCTCGGGGCCCTGGCTGGGGGGCTGGATCTACGACACGACGGGCGGCTATGGCGCGATGTATGCGACCTGCTTCGTCTTTGGCCTCGCCGCCTTTGCCATCATGATGACCTTCCGGCCCTTTCCGAAGCGCGAGATGTCGGCGCATCCGGCGGAGTGAGCAATCCCGGGGTATACCCCGGGCTACGGGGCGGAGAGCGCGCGCTTTCAGCCAGGCGCCGCGAGCGCGATGGCCGCATCGAAGAGCCCCCGGGCCGTCGGCTCATCCAGTGCTGTCCGGGCCAGGGCCAGGCCGGCCCGGTGGCGCAGGACCGGCAGATGGAGGACCCCTGCCGCCTTCGCAAGGCAGTCAAGGCCCTCAGGACCGTATCCCCCCAAGTCCTGGGTCAGCGCTGCGCGCAGGGTTTGCCGCGCCCATTCTCTCTCGCCGTCAGAGGCGCGGGCCTGGGCGGCGCAGGCTTGCAGGTCGGCCCTTTGGCCCGGCTCCAGCACCTTGGCGGCCTCGGCCAGAACAGCGGGGACGACCGCATCGGGCATGGGCCTTTCCAGCACCTCGAGCCAGTCCCAGAAGGGTCGCCTGTCGCCCGTGATCCAGGCGGCGGCCTGGCCCACCTCACCCAGCGCGGCGTGAAGGGCGGCCAGGTCCCGCCGCGCGCTGCGCGTCTCCCTGTCCCGTGCGGTCTGGCCCCCGGGCATCGCGGCCTCGGCCCGGGCCAGCGCGGCGCGTACCTCTTCCGGAGGCGCCCCCTTGGCCAGGAGCAACTTCGTCACGGTCAGATGGGGAAACTCCGCAGGGCCGCCCGGCAGCGCCTCGGCCAGCACCTCCAGACCGCGGGCAAGGATCAACCCGGCCTCGGGGCTGGCCCGGGCGACGAGGCGGCCAAGCCTGTCGATGTCCGGTCCGGGGGGGATTGCTGCGATCCGATCAAAGGCACGGTTCAGGGCGGCGAGGTCGCCCGGGTCCAGTGCGATGCGCATGGCATCCCGGCAGGTCTCGTCGTGGCAAAGCGTCAGGGCCTCGGGGCCGATGGCGCGGAGGGTCTCGGGGTCGAGGAGTTGGGGAAGCTCGGCCGCCTCGATCTTGCGCAGGGCGGCAAGGGCTTGCGCGGGCTGGCCCAAGAGGGCGCGGAGCCGGGCAGCATTGGCCAGCTGGGAGAGTCCTCTGGAGCGGGTTTCGACCAACCCGGCGAGGGTCGCCGCCTGGTCGGGGGAACCTGGAGCTTGGGCGACTTTGGGGCTGTAGGGCTCTTGGCCCAGAAGGTCGAGGGCGGCAAGATAGAGCTGGTCGGAGTTCAAGCCGCGGGCGGCGGTTTCGACGCCCTGGCCCTGCCGGATGGCAAAGGCCAGGAGGGGGGCGGCGAAGCGCCTGTCCGCCCGTCCGATGGCCTCGGCCGAGGAAAGCCCCTGCGCCTGCAAGAGCCTGATCTCCAGCGCCCGCGCCTGATCGCCGTAGCCAAGGGTGGCCAAGGCGTCGAGTTCGGGCAGGTGACTCGGCAGGGGAATGCGCATGGCCTCGGTGAAGCCGGCCTCGATCAGGCAATCGACCGTGGGGGCGGCGCGGCAGGCGGCGAGGGCCGCGCGGCGGGCGCGCTCGGCGGGCAGGAGGGCCTGCGCCAGGGGGAGGAGGGCAAGGGCAAGGAGCAGGACAAAGAAGAGCCGCGCGGGGCGCAAGGGAATGCCTTTCCACGAAACCCCCGGGCGCGCCGAGGTTAACAATTTCCTAACGAGACAGAGAAAACTGCTCTGTGTCAAGCACTTGTGCCCTCTTGCACGCGTGCAATCAATACTCGGGCGCAAAGCCCTGGCCCGGGTCGATCAGGGCCTCGCGGCCCGGAATCATCAGCTCCCCGATCCGGGGGGCGGTGCGGGCGATGACGCGGCCGCGCCGGATGACATGCAGCTTCACTGCCTTCAGCCGCAGGGCCTCGGCCGGGTCGCGGGCCTGAAGGACCACGAGATCGGCCTTGCAGCCCTTGTGCAGGCCATAGTCCTCCAGCCCCATGGTCCGCGCCGAATTCACCGTCAGCGCGTCGAAGATCGCGCTCTTGTCCGCGAGCGAGCCCATCTGCGCCACATGGATCGCCATGTGGCCGACCTCGAGCATGTCGCCCGAGCCCATCGCATACCAGGGGTCCATGACGCAGTCGTGCCCGAAGGAGACATTGAGCCCCGCCGCCATCAGCTCGCGCACCCGCGTCATGCCGCGCCTTTTGGGGTAAGTGTCGTGGCGGCCCTGGAGCATGATGTTGATCAAGGGGTTGGGGATGACATTCATCCGCGCCTCGACCATCAGGGGGATCAGCTTGGACACGTAGTAATTGTCCATCGAATGCATCGAGGTCAGGTGCGAGCCCGCGACGCGGCCTTGCAGCCCGTGGCGGATCGTCTCTGACGCCAGGGTCTCGACATGGCGCGAGAGGGGGTCGTCGGTCTCGTCGCAATGCATGTCGACGGGAAGGCCGCGGTCGGCGGCCAGGCGGCAAAGCGCTTCGACCGAGGCGCGGCCCGCCTCCATCGTGCGTTCGAAATGCGGGATGCCGCCGACGATATCGCATCCCATGTCCAGTGCGCGCGCCAGGGAGGCCACGCCGTCCTTGGCGCGGAAGTAGCCATCCTGCGGGAAGGCCACGACTTGCAGGTCGAGATAGGGCTTCACGAGGTCGCGGACCTCGAGCATGGCCTCGACCGTCACGAGGCGGGGGTCGGAGGTATCGACATGGGTGCGGATCGCCCCCATCCCTTGGGTGACGGCCAGGTCGATGTATTTCAGCGCCCTTTGGACCAGGGCCTCGCGGGTGAGACTGGGGCGCAATTCCCCCCAGAGCGCGATCCCCTCGAGGAGCGTGCCCGAGCGGTTCATCCGCGGCAGGCCCAAGGAGAGCGTCGCGTCCATGTGGAAATGCGGGTCGCAGAATTGCGGGCTGACGAGGCGGCCGGTGGCGTCGATGACCTCGCGCGCCTCGGCCGTGATGGCGGGCTCGATTGCGGCGATCCGGGTCCCGGAGATCGCGATGTCGATGTCGCGGCGACCGTCGGGGAGATTGGCGTGGCGGAGGATCAGGTCGAACATCAGGGTGCTTTCTTGCGGTTCCGTCCGGGGGGCACACCCCCGGACCCGAGGGAAAGCCGGGGGTTTCACACCCCCGGACCCCCGTGGGATATTTGGGCCAAGGTGAAAGGGGAAGAGGCGCGGGTGAGAAGGGTCCGCATCAGCTGATGCGCGACGCCGATGGCGATGGCCTGGGGATGTTTGCCAAGGCGCGGGTCGCCGATCGGGCAGGTGATGGCGGTGGGGTCCTGTCCCAGGGCCTGCAAGCGCGACCGGAATCGGGCCCATTTGGTTTCGCTGCCGATCAGGCCGCAGGAGGCGAACCCATGGGCAAGGAGGCGGTGGCAGAGTTCCAGGTCAAGCTGGTGCGAGAAGGTGACGATCAGGTGATGGGCCTCCCTGGGGGCCAGGGTCACGGCTGTCGCGGGGTCGGGGACCGGGAGTTGGGTCGTGTTCGGCTGCCTTGGGAAGCGGTCCTGGGCGATGTCGATCCAGGTGATACCCAGGTTTGGCAGGGGGGAGAGGGTGGCTGCGATGGCCCGGCCGACATGGCCCGCGCCCCAGAGCCAGACGGGGATGCGCGGCGGGGCGATGGGGTCGATCAGCCAGCCTTGCAGGATCTGCGTCTCGGGCAGGGCGCCTTGGGCGCGGGCCTGGGCCATGAGGCGCTTGACGGCCAGGGGCATGGGCGAGCCGTCCAGAGAGACGGCGTGCAGCGGGCCCTTGGGCAGCTCGGCCAGGGTCTCGGTCACGAGCGTCACGGCGCCGCCGCAGCATTGGCCCAGCGCGGGGCCGAGGGGGATGCGGCTGACCTGCGGCGGTCCCAGGTGGCGCCTTGCGGCCTGGGTCGCCTGATGCTCCAGCGCTCCGCCGCCGATCGTGCCATGGGTCCTCGTCGGGGTCACCAGCATCGAGGTGCCCGGCTCGCGCGGGGAGGAGCCGTCATGGGCGGCGATCAGGACCCGGGTCACCGGGCCTTCGCGCAGGGCATCCTGGAGGGCGGTCAGATCAAGCATTCAGCCCCCCTGTCGCCGGGGCTGGGCCGGGCCCGACCGCGCCGCGCAAAGACGGGTGCCGCGCGAAAGGGGCCGCGCCGCCCGGGCAAGGGCACTCAGCCATGGCGGACCCTTTCCACCGCCATCAGCACGCGCTCGGCCGTGGCGGGGGCGTCCAGCGCAGGATAAGCGGTTCCGCAGAAGGAAAGCGCGTGGCTCAGCGCCATCAGCGCCGAGATGCCAAGGTTGAAGGGCGGCTCGCCCACGGCTTTCGACTTGCCGACCGTGTCCTCCTGGTTGGGCTCGGTCCAGAGCGCGACGTTGAAGATGGCGGGGCGGTCGGAAACGGCGGGGATCTTGTAGGTCGAGGGCGCATGGGTCGCCAGGCGACCCTTCGCGTCCCAGACCAGTTCCTCGGTGGTCAGCCAGCCTGCGCCCTGGACATAGGCGCCCTCGACCTGGCCGATATCCAGCGCCGGGTTCAGCGACCTGCCACAGTCGTGCAGGATGTCCGTGCGCAGGATGCGGTTCTCGCCGGTCAGCGTGTCGATCACCACCTCGGTGACCGCCGCGCCATAGGCGAAATAGAGGAAGGGCCGGCCCTGGCCCCGCACCCGGTCCCAGGTGATCTTGGGCGTGGCGTAGAAGCCGGTGGAGGAGAGCGAAATCCGCGCCTGCCAGACCCATTCGGCGACGCGGGCGAAGGCGTGGCTTTCGCCCGCCACCAGGACCTCGCCGCCCTTGAAGCGCACTGTATCGGCGGCGACTCCGTATTTGCCCGCAAGGAACTCCGCCATCCGGGCGCGGATCGTCAGGGCAGCCGCCTCGGCCGCCTTGCCGTTCAGATCCGACCCCGAAGAGGCCGCCGTGGCCGAGGTATTGGGCACCTTGCCCGTATCGGCCGCCGTGATCTGGATGTCGCGCGCCGATAGCCCGAACACCTCGGCCACGACCTGGGCCACCTTCTGGTTCAGCCCCTGTCCCATCTCGGTCCCGCCATGGGACAGATGGACCGAGCCATCCTGGTAGACATGGACCAGGGCCCCCGCCTGGTTCAGGAAGGTCAGCGTGAAGGAGATCCCGAACTTCACCGGCGTCACCGCGATCCCGCGCTTTAACACCGGGCTGCCCGCATTCCACTCCGCAATCGCGGCCTTGCGGGCGTGGTAATCGCAATCCGCCAGAAGCTTGCCCACCAGCCGCCCCGAGACCGAATCCTCGACCTCCATCCCGTATTGCGTGGTCTGAACCTCGCCTTTCAACTTGGCGGAAATATCCTGGGGGCCCGGGGGTGAAACCCCCGGACTTGCCTTTGCGGGTGAACCCCCCGGCCGTTCCGCATAGAAATTCGCCTGCATGATCGCGACCGGATCCCGCCCCGTCGCATGGGCGAGGTGGTCGATGATCCGCTCCATCCCCACGATGCCCTGCGGCCCGCCAAAGCCGCGATAGGCCGTGGCGCTTTGGGTGTTGGTCTTCAGCCTGTGGCTTTCGATGCGGATGTTGGGAATGAAATAGGCGTTGTCGGCATGCAGCATGGCGCGGTCGGCCACCGCGAGGCTCAGGTCCTGGCTCCAGCCGCAGCGCATCAGATGCACGACCTCCATGGCGGTGATGCGGCCCTGCGCATCGCAGCCCGCCCGGTAGCGGATCTTCAGGTCATGACGCTTGCCGGTGATCATCATGTCGTCGTCACGGTCATAGCGCATCTTGGCGGGCCGCCCGGTGCGCGAGGCCACCACGGCGCAAGCCACGGCCAAGGCATTGCCCTGGCTCTCTTTCCCGCCAAAGCCGCCGCCCATCCGCCGCATCTCGACCCGGACCGCCGCCATGGGCAGGTGCAGGGCATGGGCGACCTTGTGCTGGATCTCGGTCGGGTGCTGGGTCGAGGCCATGACCTGGACCCCATCCTCCGTCGGGATCGCGGCGGCGACCTGGCCTTCCAGGTAGAAATGCTCCTGGCCGCCCACTTCCATCTCGCCCTCGACCACCGTCTTTGCCGCCGCAAAACCCGTGGAAAGGTCGCCGCGTGCCCAGGTGATCGGCCCGGTTTCAAAGCGGGAGCCCGCCGCAAGGGCCTCTTCGACCGTCAGGATGGCGGGCCTTTCGCGGTAGGTCACCTTTGCCAGCCGCGCGGCCTTGCGGGCCGCAAGGTGGCTGGTCGCGGCCACCAGGAAGACCGCCTGGCCAAGGTAATGGACGGTGCCATCGGCCAAGAGCGGCTCGTCCCCCGCCACGGGCGAGACATCCGGCACATGGTCGAAATCCTGCGCGGTCAGGACCAGAACCACGCCGGGGGCGGCGCGGACGGCCGAGAGGTCCAGGGCTTCGATCTCGGCATGGGCCACGGTCGAAAGGCCGAAGGCCAGGTGCAGGGCATCGCCGGGCAGCTTCAGGTCATCGACATAGGGCGCGCGGCCCGTCACATGCAGGGGGGCGCTGTCATGGGGAAGGGCGGCCCCGAGGGCTCCGGCTTGCTTTCTCATGGCGCGACCTCCAGCACCGAGGTGGGGATTCCCCCTGCCTCGAGCGCATAGCGGGTCAGGAGGTTTTGGGCGACCTTGAGCCGATAGGCGGCGGAGGCGCGCATGTCGGAAAGGGGCTGGAAGTCTTGGGCGAAGGCGGGCAGGGCGGGGGCGATGCCCTCTGGCGTCAAGGCGCGGCCGATGAGGGCTTGTTCCACCGCAAGGGCGCGTTTCGGCGTGCCCGCCATGCCGCCAAAGGCGATGCGGGCGGATCGGATGATGCCGCCCTCTGCCGCCAGGTCGAAACAGCCGAGAACCGCCGAAATGTCCTGGTCGAAGCGCTTGGAGACCTTGTAGCAGCGCAGGTTGGGCGCCGAGGCGGGGATCGTGACGCTTTCGACGAACTCGCCGGGCTGGCGGTCCTGTTTGCGGTAGGCGAGGAAGAAGTCCTCCAGCGGGATGGTCCTGCGGCTGGCGCCCTTGCGCAGGGTGAGCGTGGCGCCCATGGCGATCAGCGCGGGCGGGCCGTCGCCGATGGGCGAGCCATTGGCGATATTGCCGCCGATGGTCGCGGCGTTCCTCACCTGGAGCGAGGCATAGCGGCGCAGCATCCGGGCAAAACCGGGGTGAGAGGCGCTCAGCGCCTTGCGCAGGGTCTCGATGGTGACGCCCGCGCCAATGGTGAGGGCGGCGCCATCGGAGGTGATCTGGTTGAGTTCGGAAAGGGGGGCGAGGAAGACGGGTTTCGGCAGGTCGCGCAGTTGTTTCGTCACCCAGAGGCCGACATCGGTGGCCCCGGCGATCAGGGTGGCGTCGGGGTTCTCTTCATACCAGGTGGCGAAAGCGTCCAGCGAGGTCGGGGGGCTGCTCGCCCCCCGAACCCCCTCGCCCAAGGGGGGCACGCCCCCCTTGGGGAACCCCGTGGATATTTCGGCCAAATTGAAAGCGATATGCGGCGGTGAGGGGAGGTCTTTTGCGGCCTCGGCGGCCCTTATGATCGGCGCATAGCCCGTGCAGCGGCAGAGGTTGCCGGCCAGAACCATGTCGTGGTCGCGCTCGCCCGTCAGGTGGGCGGTGGCCAGCGACATGACGAAGCCTGGGGTGCAAAAGCCGCATTGCGACCCGTGATGGGTCACCATCGCCTCTTGCACCGGGTGGGGGGAGCCGTCGGGCGCGGTCAGGCCCTCGACCGTGGTGATCGCCTTGCCGTCGAGCTGGCCCATGAAGAGGATGCAGGCGTTCAGCGCCCTTGGCCCCTGGTCGTCCTGCACCATGACCGTGCAGGCGCCGCAATCGCCCTCGTTGCAGCCCTCCTTGGTGCCTTTCAACCCGCGGCTCTCGCGCAGCCAGTCGAGGAGCGTCACGGTGGGGGGGACATCCGTCAGACGGACCGGCGTTCCGTTCAGGAGAAACGCAAGCTCTGCCATGGTTCTGCCTCGCCGCGGTCTGGTCCTGCGCTTCGCCCCCCGATGCGGCGGAAAGGGGCGTGGCGCCTCCATTGGGCGATGGATTGGGCCGCTTGTCCAGCCTTGCCTGCGGGGGGCCTGCGAAAGCACTTTCCGGGAATGCCGGAAAATCGGGCAGGGGATGAAAAAACCGGCCCGAGTTTCCTCGGGCCGGAGGGACGCCAGGCGCTTTCGCGCCCAACAGGGAGACGGGATGGCCTGGCCTTGCGGCTCAGGCCACCTTTTCCAGCGCCACTTCCGGGGCCAGCCCCAGGGCGCGCACCACTTCCCGCGTCAGATGCGGGCGGTTGAGCGTGTAGAAATGCAAGGCGCCCACGCCCTCGGAGATCAGCCGGTCGCAGAGCGTCGTGCATTGCGCCAGCGCGAAGAGGTCTTCGCGGCCGTCGCGGGTGGCGACGGTGAAGCCCTCGTCCAGGCGGCCGGGGACATGGGCGCCGCAGCGCTGGGCGAAGCGTTTCGCGCCCTCCCAGGACTGGATCGGCAGGATGCCGGGGATGAGTTCGGCGGTGATGCCCTCCTTCACGCAGGCATCGCGGAAGCGCAGGAAGGTCTCGGCCTCGAAGAAGAATTGCGTGATGGCGGAAGTGGCGCCGGCATCGAGCTTGGCCTTCAGCCAGTGGATATCGGCGCGGGCGTCGGCCGCATCGGGGTGACGCTCGGGATAGGCGCCGACGCGGACCTTGAAGCCCTTGGCCGCCAGCGCGCCCACCAGTTCCGCCGCATGGGCAAAGCCCTGGGGATGGGGGGTGAAGCGGGGGGCGCCCTTGGGGGCATCGCCGCGCAGCGCCACGATCTCGGTCACGCCCTCGGCCTTGTAGGCATCGGCGATTTCCAGCGTTTCCGCCTTGGTCGCATCGACACAGGTCAGGTGGGCGGCCACGTTCAGCCCGTAGTTCCGGCGGATCGTGCCCACCGCCTCATGGGTCAGTTTCCGCGTCGTGCCGCCCGCGCCATAGGTGACCGAGACGAATTCGGGGGCCATCGGGGCCAGGGCCTGCACGGTCTCGAACAGCCGGAAGGAAGCGTCCAGCGTCTGGGGCGGGAAGAATTCGAACGAGATACGGGTCATGGCAGGCTCCTTTGCTTGACCCCTTATCCCAGATCGACGATTGTGAATCCAATTCATAGTTTTCACGAAGATGATGAGGTTGGACTCATGTACCTGGAGCTGCGGCACTTCCGGACGCTGCGGGCGATCCACCAGGCGGGGGGCTTGGCCAAGGCCGCCGATATCCTGAACACGACGCAATCGGCGCTGTCGCACCAGGTGGCGGGGCTGGAGGCGCAGGTCGGGATGGAGCTTTTCGTGCGCCGCTCCAAACCCATGCGGCTTTCGGCGGCGGGGGTCAGGATGCTGCGGGCGGCCGAACGGATCCTGCCCGAGGTGGCGGCGCTGGAGGAAGAGTTCCGCGCGCTGCAATCGGGCAAGACGGGGCGGCTGCATATCGCCATCCAGTGCCATGCCTGTTTCGACTGGCTGTTTCCGGTCCTGGAGATGTTCCGCCACGCCTGGCCCGAGGTCGATGTCGATATCCGCGCGGGGCTTGCCTTTGACAGCTTCCCGGCCCTGGTGCGGGAGGAGGTCGACCTGGTGATCTCCTCCAACCCCGAGGGGCTGGAGGGGCTGACCGCCCATCCGCTTTTTGACTATCACCCGACCTTCGTGGCCTCGTCGAAGAACCCGCTGGCCGCCAAGCCCATGATCGAGGCCGAGGATTTCCGCGACCAGGTCCTGATCACCTATCCCGTGGGCCGCGACAAGCTGGACATCTTCACCGAAATGCTCACCGAGGCGCGGGTAGAGCCCCGGGCGCATCGGACGGTGGAGCTGACGGCGGTGATCCTGATGCTGGTGGGATCGGATCGCGGTGTGGCGGTCTTGCCCGACTGGGTGATCCGCGATGTGAAGGCCCATGCGGACTATGTCACGCGCCCCCTTGGCCCCCAGGTCATCACCAAGCGCCTCTGCGCCGTGACCCGGGAAGAGGATGCGGCCAAACCCTATATGGCGCATTTCCTGCGGCTCTGCCGGTCAGAGCCGGTGAAGTTGCAAAGGGGGTAACAGAGAACCCGGGGTATACCCCGGGCTACGCAGCGCCACGGTATCACAATCTCCCCGCCGTCCCGGGCCTGACCCGGGACCTCGACGGCTTGGGGCAGCGCCTTGGGTCGAGGCCCCGGGGCACAAGCCCGGGGCGGCGGGGAGAGAGAGCTCAGGTCCAGGCCCCCAGCACCGCCGCCAGGTTCTCTCCGAGTTCGGGGCAAAGATAGCCGCCCTCCTGGACAATCAAGGTCGGCAGGCCCAAGGCGCGGATGTCGCGGCCGATTTGTGCAAAGCCCGGCGTCGTCACGGCGAGCCCCGCGAAAGGGTCTCCGATGAAGGCATCGAGCCCCAGGGCCAGGACCAGCGTATCCGCGCCCCAAAGCGTGATCCGCTCCAAGGCTTGCGCCAGCGCCCGGCGGAAGGGATCATCCGCGCTGCCCCGCTCCAGCGCGAGGTTCAGGTTCGCGCCCTCTCCGGCGCCGGAGCCATGCTCCCCGGGATAGCCCCAGAAGAAGGGGTAGAACCGCTCGGGATGGGCATGGAGCGAGACGGTCAGCACATCGGGCCGGTCATAGAAGATGCCCTGGGTGCCGTTGCCGTGGTGCAGGTCGATGTCGAGGATTGCCACCTTGCGGCCCGAAAGCGTCAGGGACTGCGCCGCAATCGCCGTGTTGTTCAGGTAGCAAAAGCCCCCCGCGAGTTCCGCGAAACAATGGTGGCCGGGGGGGCGGCAGAGCGCATAGGCGGCGCGGGCTCCGGCCATGATCTCCTCGGCCCCGGCGATGGCGCATTGGGCGGAGAGATAGGCGGCCTCATGGGTCTGCGGCCCGATGGGGCAGGAGGTGTCGGTCTGGTGGAACCCCGCCTGGCCCACGGCCGAGAGCGGGTAGCCATCGGTGCGGTTGGCGGGGTGGATATTGGGGATGACCTCGGGAGAGGCGCCTTCGATCTTCGTCCAGCGCTGGTGGATGGTCTGCAGGAAGGTCAGATAGCGGGAGGGGTGGATGGCGGCGATCGGGTCCAGGCCGAAGTCCTGGGGGAGGTCCGGCGTGATGGACAGCCGCGCGAGGCCGGAGAGGAGCGCATCGATCCGGGCGGGTTTCTCGGGGCAGGGGCGCGGGGCGCCGCTGGAGAGGAAGAACTGCGGGTCATGGGCGCGCTGGCCGGGGTGGTGGAAGGCTTTCACAGGGACTCGGGCTCCATATGGATCAGGGCCTCGGAGCCTCGGGATGCGAAGCCCGCCTTGGCATAGAAGGCGCGGGCGAGGTCGTTGTCATGGGAAACGGTCAGGGCGATGAAGCGCGCGCCCCAGTCCTGGTGGGCGAGCGTGGCTTTCAGAAGCGCCCGCGCCAGGCCCTGGCCGCGCGCCTGAGGTGCGACGTAGAGGTCCTGGACGAAGACACCGGGGAGGCCGCGATGGGTCGAGAACTCGGGGAAGTAGATCACCATGCCATGCTCGGCGATCAGGGCGCGGATCAGGGGGCGGGGGCCGAAAGCTGCGGCCTCCAGAGCCTCGAGGCTGGCCACGGCGGTCCCGCCCTCGTGGTCGGCCAGGGCCTGGAGCATCTCGCGCAGGCGGGGGAGGTCGGAAGGGGTGATGGGGCGGATCATGGGGTGGGGAGCATCTTGCAGATTGAGTGATCCCACTTGGCTAGGTCATCCATGCAGGCAACGATCAACTCTCGGATGTATCCGACTTGCAAGGCGCGCATCGCTACGAGAGGCAGAGTGTTTTCCAAGCCTCTGTTCAGACTTCGAAAGTTCGTCTCTTCATGGTCGAAAGGAAAGGTCATCTGGACATAGCTTGTCCATGCGGCCTGCTGCTCGTCGAAAGCTCGCCGCGCTGGGCCATCTGGGAGCCACTCCCGGATGTCCTTGATATCGCTCTCCAGCCTTTCGTTCCACACCTTCAGTTCTGCCTCGTAACACCAGTTCCAAGGCTCTATGGAGGGTTTGGGCGCCAGGAACACCGGCTTGATCGGCGCAAGCTCGGTTCTCAGACATGCCATCGCGGCCTGGCCGATGCAGCCCCATTGCTCTTGCAGGCAGGACTCCACAAGGGTCTGGACCGCAGCTTGCGCATCCTTCTCGGCGGCAAGGTCGATCTCCGCTTGCGCAACGGTGGGCAGGGCCATGAGAAGCAAGAGGGTCAGGCGGATCAAAACGCCACCTCGCTTGCGCCCTTCAGGCCCAGCATGGCCCTTGCCTCTTCCGGTGTGGCGGGGGTGCGGCCGAGGCGCTCCACGATCTCGCGGATCAGGGTGACTTGCGCGGCGTTGGAGGGGGCGAGGACGCCCTTCGCCAGGTAGAGGTTGTCTTCCAGGCCGACCCTCACATGGCCTCCCATGCTGGCCGCCATCGTGGCCATGGGGATCTGCTGACGGCCGGCGGCGAGGACGGAGAAGAGATAGTCCTCGCCGAAGAGCCGGTCGGCTTGGCGCTTCATCAGCATCAGGATATCGGGTTCGGGGGGCATGCCGCCGAGGACGCCGAAGACGAATTGCAGGAAGAAGGGCGGCTTGACCAGGCCTCGGTCGGCGAAATGGCGCAGCATGGTCAGGTGGCCGATGTCATAGCATTCGAACTCGAACCGCGCGCCGCGCCCGCCCATCTCGGTCAGGACATGGGCGATGTCGCGCGGGGTGTTCTTGAAGACCAGGTCGTCGGAGTTGCGCAGGAAGGGCTCTTCCCAGTCGTGCAGGAAGGTCTTGATGCGGTCGGCCATGGGGTAGAGCGCGAAGTTCATGCTGCCCATGTTCAGGCTGCACATCTCGGGCGCATAGGCTTTCGGCGCCGCAAGCCGTTGATCCAGCGACATGATCGCCGAGCCTCCGGTCGTCATGTTGACGACCGCATGGGGCTTGAGCGCGGGCAGGAAGGACCAATGCGCGGGGTCGGAGGAGGGGCGGCCGTCCAGCGGGTTGCGGGCGTGCAGGTGCAGGATGGCGGCCCCGGCGCGGGCGGCCTCGATGGCCTGGGAGGCGATGGTCTCGGGCGTCACGGGCAGGTGTGGCGACTGCGAGGGGACGTGGATCGAGCCCGTGACGGCGCAGGAGATGAGGATTTTCGACATGGGGCAAGGGTGGCACTTCTTTTGCCCTCCGACAACGGCGGTGAGGGGCGGCCAGCGATTTTTCGTGGAAATGTCGTCGGCAGGGTTACGATGGCTGCAGGCCGGATCGGGTTCTTGTTGAACGGTTGTTTAAGATATGTGACACTGCTGAGGGAGGTGCGCCATGGACCCTGCACATGCGATTCTGTTCGAACCCGTGCGGATCGGGCCCGTTGTGGCGCCGAACCGGTTCTACCAGACGCCCCATGCCACGGGCTTTGGCTGGCAAAGGCCGCAATCGGGGGCTGCCTTGCGAAAGGTCAAGGCCGAGGGCGGCTGGGGCGTGGTTTGCACCGAATATTGTTCGATCCATCCAACTTCGGACGACAGCCCCTATGCCTTTCTGACGCTGTGGGATGATGCCGATATCGCTCCGCTGGCCCTGACCGCCGAGGCGATCAAGGGGCAGGGGGCGCTGGCGGGGATCGAGTTGTGGCACGGCGGGGCCCATGCCTCCAACCGCATGACAAGGCTGCCGGCCATTGCGCCAAGGGTGCAGCCGGCGCTTTACCACCTGCCGACGACGGCGCGGGGGATGGACCTGGAGGATATCCGCAGCTTCCGCCGCTGGCAGCGTGACGCGGCCTTGCGCGCCAAGCGGGCGGGGTTCGACATCATCTATGTCTATGCCGGGCATGATTATTTGCCCTTCCAGTTCCTGTCGTCGCGCACCAACGACCGGGGCGACGCCTATGGCGGCTCTTTGGAGAACCGCACGCGGCTGTTGCGGGAAATGCTGGAGGAAACCCGCGAGGCCGTGGGTGACACCTGCGCCGTGGCGATCAGGCTCGCGGTGGATGAGCTGCATGGGCCCTCGGGCGTGACCTCGGAGGCCGAGGGGCGTGAGGCGGTGGCGCTTTTGGCGGAACTGCCGGACCTTTGGGATGTGAATATCGCGGGGGCCCTGGGCAATGACAGCAAGTCGGCGCGGTTCTCCGAGGAGGGCTTTCAGGAGGACTATATCCGCTTCGTCAAGGGCGTGACTTCGAAGCCCGTGGTTTCGGTGGGGCGCTTTACCTCGCCGGACCGGATGGTCAGCCAGATCAAGCGCGGCATCCAGGATTTCATCGGCGCGGCGCGGCCCTCGATTGCTGACCCCTTCCTGCCCATGAAGATCAAGGAAGGCCGGGCGGATGAGATCCGCGAATGCATCGGCTGCAACATCTGCCGGGCGGCGAACAACGAGGGCGTGGGGCTGCGCTGCACGCAGAACCCGACCATGGGCGAGGAATGGCGGCGCGGGTGGCATCCCGAGCGGGTGCCGCCCCACCGCCGCGAAAAGGCGCTGGTGGTGGGCGGCGGTCCGGCGGGGCTCGAGGCCGCGCTGACGCTGGCGCGGCGGGGGCTCGAGGTTCACCTGGCCGACCGCGACCGCCGCTTTGGCGGGCGGGTGAACCGGGAATCCACGCTTCCGGGGCTCGCGACCTGGGGGCGGGTGAGGGATCACCGGCTGCATATGCTGGGCAAGACCGACGCCATGCTTTACCCCGAAAGCGCGATGACCGCCCAGGATATCCGCGATTTTGGCGCCGATCACGTGGTGATCGCGACGGGGAGCCTTTGGCGCCGCGATGGGATGGGGGTCTTGGGCATGGGCGGCGCCTTCCTCGGGGCGCTGACGCCGGATGACCTTTTCGCCGGGGCGGTGCCGGGGCCCGAGGTCGTGATCTATGACGACGAGCACTACTTCATGGCCGGTGCCTGGGCCGAGAAGCTCGCCCGCGCGGGGCACCTTGTGACCTATGTGACGCCGCAGACCCTGGTCTCGTCCTGGACGGCCTATACCGATGAACAGGGCTTCATCCAGGCGCGGTTGATTGAGCTGGGGGTGAAGATCGTCACCGGCCAACTGGCGACGGGCTGGCGGGACGGGTTGCACACCGTCTGCGCCTATACCGGGCGCGAGGGCTTTGTCCCCGGCGAAAGCCTGGTCCTTTGCACCGGGCGCTTGCCGGTCACCACGCTTCATGATGAGCTGAAGGGCATGAGGGGCCTCGGCCTGGTGGGGGATGCGCTGCAACCCTCCTCCATCGCCGATGCGGTCCATTCCGCCCACCGCTTCGCCCGCGAGATCGACGGGCCAGAGCCCTTCCGCCGCGAAATGGCACCCTTGGGAGAGAGAGCATGAGGAAGCCCCGCCGCCAGGTCGCCCTCCCGCAGCCCGCCTGGGGCCAGGTGCCGCGCCCCTATGCGCCGATCAAGGTGATCAGCGACGACCAGGTGGAGGCGATCCACCAGGCGGGCCTGCGCATCCTGCGCGACCTCGGGATGAAGGTGCTGCATGGGCCTGCGCGTGAGGCCTTCCGCACCGCAGGGGCCAGGATCGAGGGCGAGATGGTGTTCTTCGACCCGGCGATGGTCGAAGAGACCCGCTCCACCGCGCCCGAGACCTTTACCCTTGCCGCCCGCAACCGGGCGAAGGATCTGAAGGTGGGCGGTGACCACATGATCTTTACCTCGGTCGGCGGGCCAGCCTATGTCATGGACCTCGACCGGGGCAGGCGGGACGGCACGCACCAAGACATGTGCGACTTCCTGCGGCTCTGCCAAAGCCTGAACGTCGTCCAGCAGGAATCGGGCGGACCCTTGGAGCCGATGGACCTTCCCGCCCGCACCCGTCACCTCGACCTGTATCACGCGCAGATCACGCTTCTGGACAAGTCCTGGGAGCTGAATGCCCTGGGGCGCGGCCGCACGATGGACGGGCTGGAGCTGGCCGCCCGGATGATGGGCTGGAGCCTCGATGACCTTTTGGCACAGCCGATCATGATGGGGGTGATCAACACCAACTCTCCGCGCCAGTTGGATATTCCCATGGCCGAGGGGCTGATGACCTTGGCCGAACATGGCCAATGCGCGGTGGTGACGCCCTTCACGCTGGCAGGCGCCATGGCTCCGGTGACGCTGGCCGGCGCCTTGGCGCTGCAACATGCCGAGGCGCTGTGCGGCGTGGTGTTGACCCAGCTGGTGCGCAAGGGCGCGCCGGTGGTCTATGGCGGGTTCACCTCCAATGTCGACATGAAGTCGGGGGCGCCCGCCTTCGGGACGCCGGAATATGCCAAGGCGGCCCAGGCCTCGGGGCAGCTGGCGCGGCATCTGCGGCTCCCGTTCCGCTCTTCGAACGTCACGGCGGCCAATGCGCTGGACGCCCAGGCGGCTTACGAGAGCCAGATGGCGCTTTGGGGCAGCCTGATGGGGGGCGCCAACCTTCTGATGCATGGCGCGGGCTGGATGCATGGCGGGCTGACGGCGAGCTATGAGAAGCTGATCCTTGATGCCGAGATGCTGGCGATGATGCAGGCCTATTTCACCCCCATCGAAGTCTCCGAGGCCTCGCTGGCCTTGG
Organism: Stagnihabitans tardus; assembly: GCF_009925085.1. Classification (GTDB taxonomy): domain Bacteria; phylum Pseudomonadota; class Alphaproteobacteria; order Rhodobacterales; family Rhodobacteraceae; genus Stagnihabitans; species Stagnihabitans tardus. The sequence goes on from NZ_JAABNR010000012.1 coordinate 83,409, forward strand.
AGGCCATTGCCGAGGCGGGCGCGGGGGGGCATTTCTTCGGGACGCAGCACACGATGGAGCGCTTCGAGACCGCTTTCCATGCGCCGATGCTGTCGAATTGGGACAATTACCCGGCTTGGCTCGCCAAGGGGGGGGAGGAGGTCCCGGCCCGCGCCAACCGGATCTGGAAGGAGCTTCTGGGATCCTATGAGCAGCCCGCGCTGGACCCTGCAAGGCGCGAGGATGTCGAGGACTATATCGCGCGGCGCAAGGCCGAGGGCGGGGTCGAGACGAACTGAGGTTTTCTTTGGGGGGGAAGCGTCCACCCCAAGCCCCGGGCCAGGGCCGGGGACGGGGCGTCCGCTGTTGGTGCTGGCGGATCCCTTGTGCTTCAGGCCAGGGCTTGGGCGAGGGCGGCATGGCGGGCGCGCATCGCGGTCAGGAGACTTGCCATCTCCATCTCTTCGACCCGCACGAAATCGGTGAAGGCCTGGTTCAGGCTGCCGAAGATCATGTCGGCGAGGGGCGCCAAGGCCAGCCCCGGCCGTAGCTGCCCGCGACAGGCGATCAGGAGATCGGCCACCTGCGCCCTGAGCCGGTCATCCAGCCCCGCATAGATCAGCGAGAACCTTGTCCCCGGCGCGCCGATGGTCAGGGCAATCGCCTGCCGCCAGAGGTCCTTGGTCAGATAGGTCAGCGAGTGCTCGTAATAGCCCCCGATCAGCGCGTCCAAAGCCTCGGCCAGCCCCTCGGGCGGGGCGGCCACCACGGCGGCGCCAAGCTCCAGCACCTCCTCGACCTCCAGCGACACGAGCGCCAGGAGCACATCGCCCTTGGTCGCGAAATAATTATAGACCGTGCCCGTCGACACCTCGGCCGCCGCCGCTATGTCCTCCATGCGCACGGCGTCGAAACTGGCCTCATGGAACAGCGCCATGGCCTGCGCCAGGATCCGGTCGGCCCGCTCTGCCTTATGTTTCGCCCTTAAGCCCGCCAAGTTGGCCGCCCTTGAAGTTTGAAGTTGACTTCAAAAATGAACCGACCCCATCCTGAATGCAAGAACGACCTTCAGGAGAGAGAGATGACCCGCCGCTTTTCGACCAACCTGACCGCCCTTGCCCTGGTTCTGGCCTCGCCCGCCCTGGCCGAGGATCAGCTGAACGCGCTTGTCTGGTGCGACCATACCGACCCCGCGCTGCTGGAGCCCTTCGAGAAGGCCAACAACGTCAAGGTCAATGTCAAGGAATACGAGGGCACGGCAGCGGGGATGGCGATCCTGGACCAAAGCGCGCCCGGCGATTGGGATGTCATGGTGGTCGATTCGGTCGATGTGGCGCGCGTCGCCGCTGCGGGCCGCCTGGCGCCGATCCCGGCCGAGGCCCTGCCCACCGCCGATTTCTTCCCCGAACTGGTGATGGCCGCGCAGAATGTCATCGACGGCAAGACCTATGCCGTGACCGAGAAATACGGTTACAACACGATCTCTTTCGACAAGACCAAGGTCGATCCGGCGGATATGGAGGACATGGCCGCCCTGACCTCGGGGAAATATGACGGCAAGATCGGGATTTACGACTATTACCTTCCCGTTCTGGGCCTGGTGGGCCTGGGCCAGGGCGTGGCCACGGCGGACCTGAACGCCGGCGCGCTGGCGGGGCTGAAAGAGCCGCTGATGGCGCTGCGCAAGGCCTCGCGCCAGGTGTCCGACGTGGTCTCGTCGCAGACGGCGCTGGCCACCGGAGAGGTCGATATCGTCGTCGGCGGCGGCGAGTGGCTGACGGCGGTGCTGGCGGCGGACAATCCCAACCTCGACTGGACGATCCCCAAGCAGGGCGGCCTGCGCTGGAGCCAGTCCATCGGCGTGGTCGAGGGCGCGGCCAATCCCGATCTCGCGCTGAAGTTCGTGCAGTATATCGTCTCGCCCGAGGGTCAGGCGGCCCTGGCGCAGTCCTCCTGCTATTGGGGGATGCCTGCAAACATGAAGGCCGGCGACCTGCTCAGCGCAGAGGCCAAGGCCACGCTGCGGTGGGACCAGCAGCCGGATTACCTCGCCCGGGCGCAGCTTTACCCGATCCCGGATGCGGCGACCGATACGGCGATGCAGGACCTCTGGACCGAGATGCTGAACCAGTGAGCCGCGAGGATCGCCTCGGCTGGGGCCTCGTGGCCCCGGCGCTTCTGTGGACGGCGGCCTTTTTCGTCCTGCCCTTCCTTGCCATGCTGGCGCTGTCCTTTGCGCATATGGAGGGGCGGGAGGTCGTCCACGGCTTTTCCTTTGGCAACTATGTCAAGGCCTTCGGCGACTGGAGCCAGTTGAAGGCCCTGGTCAATTCCATCGAGATCACGCTGACCGTGACGGTCCTGTCGGTGCTCCTGGCCTGGCCCCTGGCCGCCACCATTGCCTGGAGCGTCCCCCCGCGCTGGCAGCGCGCGGCGCTCTTGGCGGCGATCCTGCCGTTCTGGACCTCTTACGTCGTGCGGTCTTATTCCTGGGCGCTGGTCCTGGGGAAAACCGGAGTCTTGAACCGGGGTTTCGGGCTGATCGGCCTTGGTCCCTACGAGATGGCCTCGACGCGGTTTGCCACGGTCATCGGCTTTACCCATTTCTTCGTCATGCTTCTGACGCTGACGATCTATGCCAACCTGGTGCAGCTTTCCCCCAATTACCTGAGGGCGGCCCAAGACCTTGGCGCCTCGCGTCTGCGGGCCTTCGTCCATGTCATATTGCCCCTGACCCTGCCGGGCATCGTGACGGGGGCCTTCGTGACCTTCACCCTATGCATCGGAGACTATATCACTCCGCAAATCCTGGGCGGAAACAACGAGTTGACCCTGCCGCAACTGATCATGCTGCAGATGGGACGGGGCGGAAACTTCCCCATGGCCTCGGCCTTGTCGGTCATCCTGATGGCGGTGGTGACCCTGGCCTATGCGGCTTGCGCGCGCTGGCTGAGGCTGGACCGGCTATGAAGCGGCTCTCTTTCCTGTACCTGGCGCTGGCTTACGCCTTCATCTTCCTGCCGGTGGCGGTGCTTGTGGTGTTTTCCTTCCAGGACGGGCGCTTGCCGGTGCCGCCGTTTCAGGGGGTGACCCTGAAATGGTATGAGAAGGTTCTGTCGGACGAGGGTCTGATGACGGCGCTGGGCCATTCTGCGCTGGTGGCCTTCGGGTCTTCGGGCGTGGCGCTGGCCTTGGGCTTTCTCGCCGCCCATGGCCTGGCGCGGGTGGCCCTGCCGGGGAGCCTGTTGATGCGCGGGCTCTTGATCGCGCCGATGACGGTCTCTTACCTGATCATCGGGCTGGGGCTTTTGACGGTGTTCAACCAGGCGGGGATCAAGCCCTCTCTGGTGGCCACGGGGATCGGCCATGTCGTCATCAACCTGCCGCTCTGCTTTGCCATCTGCTTCGCCGCCATGGGGGACCACCAGAAATCGGCCGAACGTGCCGCCCGCGACCTTGGCGCCTCCGAGGTCCAGGTCCTGTGGCACATCTCGGCCCCCATGCTGGCCCCCGCGCTTGCGGCGGCCTTCTTCCTCTCGGTCACCTTCTCCTGGGACGAGTTCATCATCGCCTTCCTTCTGACCCGCTTCGAGGTCACCCTTCCCGTGGAGATCTGGTCCATGCTGCGCTCTGGCCTCTCGCCTGCCACCAACGCCATAGGCTCCTTGGTCTTCCTGGTCTCTGCCCTGGTCGTGATCGTGCTGGAAACCCTGATGCGGAGGAAGGCATGACCGCCTCTGTCACCATCGACCGCGTGACCCAGACCTATGGCGGGGCCATGGCCCTGCATGACGTGTCCTTGCAGATCGCAGCCGGGGAGTTCGTGGTGCTTCTGGGTCCCTCGGGCTGCGGGAAGACCACGCTTTTGAACCTGATCGGCGGGTTTGCAGCGCCGGCAAGCGGCCGCATCCTGATCGGAGACCGCGATATGGCGGGGGTTGCGCCGGCGCAAAGGCCGACGACGACGGTCTTCCAGGACTACGCTCTGTTTCCGCACATGAGCCTGGCCGACAACGTGGGCTTCGGCCTGCGGATGCGTGGGGTCTCGCGGGGGGAGCGGCGGGCGAAGGCCGCGCAGATGCTGGCGCTGGTGGGCCTGCCGGGGCGCGAGGACCGCCGCCCGCATGAGCTCTCGGGCGGGCAGCGGCAGAGGGTGGCGCTGGCCCGGGCGCTGGCGGTCAGTCCGGATGTGCTGCTGCTGGACGAGCCCCTCGGCGCGCTGGACCTGAAGCTGCGGCGCCAGATGCAGGATGAGTTGAAGGCGATCCAGCGCCAGGTGGGCACGACCTTTGTCCATGTCACCCATGACCAGGAAGAGGCCATGGCGCTGGCCGACCGCATCGTGGTGATGTCGGAGGGCCGGATTGCCGACCAGGGCCCCCCGCGCGAGGTCTACCTCAGGCCCAGGAGCCTCTTCTCTGCCGCCTTCATGGGCGAGATCAACCAGGTCCCCGTGGTGCAGGGTCAAAGCGCCATCGGTCCCTATCCCGGGACCGGGATGCTTCTGATCCGCCCCGAGGCGATCAATGTGACCGGGGGCCTGCCCCTGGGCGAGGCGGTCGTCACCGACGCCGCCTTCTTCGGCACCCATGTCCGCGCCCATGCGCGTTTGGGCGACTTGACCCTGACCCTGCACTTGCCTCAGGGGTCCGACCCGCAGCCCGGCCAGGTCCTGGCGCTTTACGCCAGCGCCCATGCCTTCCTGGAGACAGAGTGATGTCCTTGCCCCAAGCCCAGAAGCAAGACTGGTGGCGCATCCGCCCCATGGGCGACGGTGTCACCCATATCGACGAGCCCCATATCCGCGAGTTCTACCGCTGCAATGTCTGGCATGTGCGGGGGCGGGATACGGATATGCTGGTGGATTCGGGCATGGGCGTGGTCTCCTTGCGCGACTGGGTGCCCCTGGTGACGGAAAAGCCCCTGCAGGCCGTGGCGAGCCATACCCATTTCGACCATATCGGCTGTCACCACGAATTCCCCTGCAGGCTTTGCCATGAGGCCGAGGCGCATCTGATGGCGGCCCCCACCCGCGAGAACACCTTCGCCGACAAATATGTGACGGATGAGATTTTCACCACGCTTCCGCCGCAGCCCTACCTGTCCTCGACCTATGCGGTTAAAGCCGCGCCCGCGACGCGGGTGCTGGTGGACGGCGATGTGGTTGACCTCGGCGACCGGCATTTCGAGGTGATCCATACGCCGGGGCACTCCCCGGGTGGCATCGCCTTATGGGAGGCGGCGACGGGGGTCCTGTTCTCGGGCGACATCGTCTATGACGGCGAGCTGATCGAGGGGACTTCGGCGCTGGAGCAGGCGCAATATGTGGCCTCGATGAAGCGATTGCTGGAGTTGCCGGTCCGGGTCGTGCATGGCGGGCATTTCCCGAGCTATTCCGGCGAGAGGCACCGGCAGATCATCCGCGACTGGCTGGTGGGCAAGGCCTGAGGGGGGGGGAGCGTCTGGCCGCCCTCGGGCCAAGGCCCGGGTCGGCCATCCGCTGGTCGGGGGCTTTGGCCCCCGACGGTCTCGCGGTGCGGGCGCGCTGTGGCCGAGGCAGTGCCTCGGCCTGGCGGGCCCCGATCAGCTTGCCAGGTGGCGCAGGCCCTGGGTCACATCGGTGCGGACGGCAAGGCGCAGTCCGGGCTCGTCCCCGGCCTTCAAGGCGGCCAGGATCAGGCGGTGGTGGTGGGGCACATCCCGGCGTCTCAGCTTGTCATACAAAGCCCGCATCGTGGGGCCGAGTTGCAGCCAGACCGTCTCGCAGATGGCCAGCATGGCAGGGGTCTGGGCGCGGAGATAGAGCGTGCGGTGGAATTCGAGGTTGGTGCGCACATAGGCCACGGCGTCATGGTTGATCACCGCCTCCTGGTTCTTGCCGTTGATCGCGGCCAGGCGGTCGATCAGGGCAAAGTGCGCGCGGGGCAGGGCGCGGGAGGCCATCTCGGGCTCCAGCATGGCGCGGATCGCGGCCAGTTCCTCGATCCGTTCGGGGGAAAGCTCCGGCGTCGTCACCCGGCCGGAGGAGGAGATCGTCAGGGCGCCCTCGGCCGCGAGCCGCCGGACGGCCTCGCGGGCGGGGGTCATCGACATGTCATGCGCCTCGGCCAGGCCCCGCAGGGTCAGGGAATGGCCGGGCGCCAGCTCGCCATGCATGATCTGCTGGCGCAGCAGCCGGTAAAGCCGCTCATGCGCCGGGGCGGAGGGGTCTGCAAGGCGCAAGCTGGCGGGGCGGGGATGGGGTTCGCTCATGGCCCAGCGTTCCCCCATGACGGGCCCCGGGTCAACTCTCAAACCGGATGGCATGCAGGCCTTGGCCCTGGGTGCGCAGCCAGTCGCGCTGGGTCTGCCAGCCGGGGTAAAGCCGCTCGACGACCTCCCAAAAGGCGCTGGAGTGGTTCATCTCGACCAGATGGGCGCATTCATGGGCGGCGACATAGGCAAGGACGGACGGAGGGGCCATGACCAGCCGCCAGGAATACATGAGAGCGCCGTCATGGGTGCAGGAGCCCCAGCGGCTTCGCGTGTCGCGCAGGGTGATCCGTTTGGGCTTGCGACCCAGAAGCCCCGCATAGTGATCCGAGGCCTGGGCCAGCCTGTCCCGCGCCTGGGCCTTGATCCAGGCCGCAACCCTTGCGCCAAGCTGCGCGGCCTCGCCGGGCACCAGGAGCCTGTCGCCCTCGACCCGTAGGCGGCCCGCCCCAGGCGTGAGCGTCAGCGCCCGGCCTTCAAAGGGAATGACCGCGCCCCAGTCCAGGCTTTGCACCGGCACCTGCCGGGCAAGCGCCTTCTTCAGCCAATCCTCGTGGCTGCGGGCGAAATCCAGCGCCTCGGCGACCCTTGCGCGCTTGGGCATGGACAAAGTCACCCGCCCGTCCAGCGCCGAGACCCGGAGCGAAAACCGCCTTGTTCGGGCCGAGCGGCGCAGGGTGATTTCCACCAGGGGAAGGCCGGGCAGGGTGACGGGGGAGGGGGGCGGCATGAGACCTCTTGCAACTGGCGTCCAGAATAGCCAGATTGCGCCCCAGAACAACCGGCTGGATGCCGCCCCAAAGCCTTTGACTCCGCCCTGAGTCTGTGGCATTGGGGCGCTCTCTGGCCCATAGCCGTTTGCAAGGATCACCATGCCCAAAGCTGAATGGGGCACGAAGCGCATCTGCCCGACCACTGGCAAGCGTTTCTATGACCTGAACCGCAGCCCGATCGTCAGCCCCTATACGGGCGAGGTCGTGGATATCGAATCGGCGCGCCGCAAGATGGCCGCCTCGGTCATCGCTCGCGTGGCCCCCGAGAAGGACGACGAACTCCTGGTCGACGACCTGGAAGCCGATGACGATCTGCTGGCCCCGGGCGTGGCAGACGACGCGGACCTGGACGACGAGCTTCTGGAAGAAGATGCCGACGACAATGTCTCGCTGGACGACCTGACGGAAGTCGCGGGCGACGAAGAAGAAGTCTGAGGCCGAAAGCCCGGACGGTGAAAGGGGTCGGCTTCGGTCGGCCCCTTTGCTTTTGGGCGTGCTTTCAAAGGCTTGGCGGGAAATCTGCGGAAAAATCGGGGGCTTTGCATTTTTCCTCTTGCGGCTCTCGGCGGGGTTCCATAAATAGCCCCTCACCGAAGGCGCCCAGCCAGAGGGACGGCGGAAACGCCGGGACGGTTGAACGGGGTCATAGCTCAGATGGGAGAGCGCTTGAATGGCATTCAAGAGGTCGGGAGTTCGATCCTCCCTGGCTCCACCAACCGAACACAAAGGCCCGTGCGCAAGCGCGGGCCTTGTTGTTTGGGGCGTCAGGGTTTCCTTTCACCCCAGCGCGACCTGCACCTTCAGCCCCAAGGCGAACAGCGCCACCACGGATTGCGGGGTCAGGACCGGGACCCGGCCTTCTAGGCGCGGGCGGGGGGAGTAGCCGGCAAAGCTCCAGTCATGAGGACCCTGCCACAGAAGGACCGGACCCGAGGGGCCCAGGACCATGGTCCCATCGGGCAGCTCGGCGATATCGGCCTGCCAGGTGACCTTCTGGCGCCGATGGATGCGCTGGGCGTGGAGGATTCGGTCGATCTCGCCGATGGTCATGGCGCCATGGGCCTGGGTCCAGGCCGCCACGAAGGCGCGGTAGGCCGCGCGGCGGCATTCGCCACAGGGGCGGTGGCCCGAAGCATAGGCCGTGGCCTCGTCGAGGAAGAAGAGCTCGGTATAGCGGCCCGGGGCCATCAGGGGGCGCTTGCGGCCCTTGAAGTCGAGGACACAGGTCACCCAATGCGGATGGCTATGGGTCTTGGTGACCTCGGCTCCCTTGTGCAGGATGCCGCGATTGCCCATCAGCCCGCCGCGTTCGGGTGCCGCCACGATCTGCCCCTGGGGATCGACGCGATTCTGCCGGGCCATGGTCACACGTCGAATCGGGTGGCGCCGCGGCGATGGGCGTCCACCGGCTCGGTCTGGATCATCGCCTGGTGGGCGCGCTGGTCGCAGCCCTGGCGCGGGCAGATGCGGCAGTTGATGCCGATCTGGGTGACGGGGGCGGAGAGGCTCAGCGCCTCGGCATAGCCCACGGCACCCGCGTGCTCGCTGGCGCAGCCCATGGCAACCGCCAGGCGGTTGTCCTGGGCGTGGCGGGCCCAGGTCGGGCGGTCGACCGTGCGGGAGAAGGTGAAGAAGCGGCTCCCATCCGGCATTTCCACATATTGCGGCACGATCCGGCCCGGGGTGCGGAAGGAGGTATGGACATCCAGCCGGGGGCAGGCGCCGCCATATTCGGCCAGGGGAAATTCGGTGGCGTTGAAGCGCTTGGTGACATTGCCGCCCTTGTCGATGCGCAGGAAGAAGAAGGGCACGCCTTGGGCGCCCTCGCGCTGAAGGGTCGTGGCGCGGTGGCAGGCCTGTTCGAAGCTGACGCCAAAGCGGGTGGCCAGGTGGTCGAAGTCGTATTTCGTGGCCCGGGCCTCGGCCAGGAAGGCGGCATAGGGCATCAGCACGGCTGCGGCGAAGTAGTTGGCCAGCTCGACCCGCAGCCGCGCCTGGACCGCCGCCCCGGCGACGCCCGAGGTCAGGCTGTCGAGAAGGTCGCGGTGCCCCAGCAAAGCGCACATATGGACCAGCTGGAAGGCGCGGTTGGGGTGGTCCAGCGCCTCGGAGAGCTGGATCTCGCGCCGCGCCTCGTCATAACTCCGCAGCGTGGCGGGCATTTCCTCGACCCGGGCGAGGCGCGTCGTCACGCCATGCATCTCGCGCAGGCGGGTCTTCAGCGCGGTATAGACCTCGTCGCGCGGCGGCGGGGTCCAGAAGCGCTCCGCCGCCTCCTCCAGCGCGGGGAAGTGGTTGCGGTGGCGGCGAAAGGCCAGGTGGACGGCGGCCTCGGGGCTGGGCAGGCTCTCGCTGTCGGTCAGGGCCGAGAGCCGGTCCATGGCGGCCCCTTGCGCCCGATGCAGCCGCAGAAAGGCCGAGACCAGGTCGGGCGCATGGACCATGGCCGCGCGCAGCTGGGTCAGGTCGGGGCGGCGGTCTGTAAAGAGCGGATCCTGCAAGGCCGCCCGCAGGTCCGAGAGGATCGCCGCGCTATCGTCCTTTTCGATAGACCGCCAATCGACGCCATAGGTCTCGAAGAGCCGCAAAAGCACCGCGACAGAGACAGATCTTTCGTTGTTTTCCAAAAGGTTGACGTAAGATGGCGAGATCCCCAGCGCCTTGGCCATGGCGCCTTGCGTCTCGCCCCGCTCTTGGCGCAGGCGTCTTAGTTGCGGTCCGAGGAAGGTCTTTTGCATACCGTTGCACACAAATCACATCTGTCAAGTTCACATTATGACAGAACATCGCTTCTGTAAATCTTTGCATTTACAGCGCGACCCGGGATCATTTGCCGGAATTTTAACCACGGCGCAAAGTCCCCCCAAGAGGGAGACAAACATGCGTACTGGGACCAATCACCTGTTCATTCCGGGGCCGACCAATGTCCCCGAATCTGTGCGCCGCGCGATGAACGTGGCGCAGGAAGACCAGCGGGGGCCGGAGTTCGGGGCCTTTGTCCTCGGGCTTCTGCGCGACCTGAAGCCGGTCTTTGGCACGAAGCAAAGGGTCATGCTGATCCCGGGTTCGGGCTCGGCGGCCTGGGAAGCCTCCATCGTCAACACGCTGCAACCGGGCGACCGGGTCTTGATGGCGCGGCATGGGCAGTTCTCGACGCTTTGGGCCAAGATGGCCATGGATCTGGGGCTGGATGTCGAGGTCGTCGACGTCTCCTGGGGGGCGGGGACGCCGGTGAACGAGTTCGCCCGGCGGTTGGGTGCCGACCGTGAGGGCAAGATCAAGGCGGTCTTCGTCACGCATAACGAGACGGCGACCGGGGTAACCTCTTCGGTCGCGGCGGTGCGGCGGGCGCTGGATGAGGCGATGCATGATGCGCTCTTGTTCGTCGATGGCGTGTCCTCGATCGGCTCGGTGCCCTTCGAGATGGACGAATGGGGCGTCGACCTGGCGGTGACGGGCAGCCAGAAGGGGCTGATGTGTCCCTCGGGCCTGGGGATTCTGGCGGTCTCGGACAAGGCGCGGGCGTGCAAGGGCATGCGGCGCGGCTTCTTCGCCTTCGAGGATTTCGAACTGCAAGCCGCCCAGGGCTACTTCCCCCATACCCCGCCGTCGCCCGTCCTGCACGGTCTGCGCGCCGCCTTGGACCGGATGGCCGCCGAAACCCTTCCGGCCGTCTTCGCCCGCCATGCGCGCCTGGCCCAGGGCATCCGCGCCGCCGTCGCCGCCTGGGGGCTGGAGACCTGCTGCGAGAGCCCGTCCTTGGCCTCCAACACCGTGACGGCGGTCAGAACGCCCCCGGGCGTCGATGCCCGGGACGTCATCCGGATCGGCTTCCAGCGCTATAACGCCTCCTTCGGCTCGGGGCTGGGGCCCCTGGCGGGCAAGGTTTTCCGGATCGGCCACCTGGGCGATCTGAACGAGGGCATGTGCCTGACCGCGATTGCGCTGGCCGAGATGTGCCTGCGCGAGGCGGGGGCCAAGGTCACCCTGGGTTCGGGCGTCGCGGCGGCGCAGGCAGTTTACGAGCCCCGGGCCGAAATGGCCCTGGCGGCGGAATGAGGAGGACATCATGAGCCACAGACTTTACCCTTTGAAGAAGCAGCGCCTGCAACGGTCGGAACTGGCGGTTCCGGCGTCCAATCCCACGATGATCGACAAGGCGGCGGAGGGGGCGGCGGATTACGTCTTCCTCGACCTGGAAGACGCGGTCGCGCCCCCCGAGAAGGAGCAGGCACGGAAGAACGCGATCCAGGCCCTGAACGACATCGACTGGGCGGGGAAGGGCAAGACGGTCTCGGTGCGGATCAATGGGCTCGACACGCATTACATGTACCGCGACGTGGTGGATGTGATGGAGCAGGCGGGCGACCGGGTGCATACGCTCCTGGTCCCCAAGGTCGGCGAGACCGGCGACCTCTACATGGTCGAGGCCATGGTCAACCAGATCGAGATGGCCAAGGGCTTCAAGACCCGGGTGGGGCTGGAAGCGCTGATCGAGACCGCGCTTGGCATGGCGAATGTGGAAGACATCGCCAGGTTCGGAGGCCGCTTGGAGGCCATGCATTTCGGCGTGGCGGATTTCGCGGCCTCGATGCGGGCGCGGACGGTGAACATCGGGGGCCTGAACCCGGTCTATCCGGGCGACCAATGGCATGCGGCGATTGCGCGGATGGTCACGGCCTGCCGGGCCTTCGGCCTGCGGGCGATTGACGGGCCCTTCGGCGATTTCAGCGACCCCGAGGGCTACAAGGCCGGGGCGCGGCGGGCTGCGGCTTTGGGCTGTGAGGGGAAATGGGCAATCCATCCCTCTCAGGTCGCCTTGGCCAACGAGGTCTTCTCGCCCACCGAGGCGGAAGTGACCAAGGCGCGCCGCATCATCGAGGAGCTGCGGGCGGCGGAGGCGAAAGGAAAAGGGGCGGCCAGCCTCGATGGCAAGATGATCGATGCGGCATCAGAGCGGATGGCGGCCAATGTCCTGGTCGTCGCCGATGCGATTGCGGGGAGGTAGGAATGGACATTCACGAATACCAGGCGAAAGAGATCCTCGCGCGCTTTGGCGTGCCGGTGCCTCGGGGCGGGCTGGCCTATAGCCCCGAACAGGCGGCCTACCGGGCGCGGGAGCTGGGCGGCTCGGCTTGGGTCGTCAAGGCGCAGATCCATGCGGGCGGGCGCGGTGCGGCGGGCGGGGTCAAGGTCTGCAAGTCGGTGGACGAGGTGCAGGGCTTCGCGGCCAGCCTCTTCGGCCGCCAGCTGGTGACCAAGCAGACCGATGCTTCGGGCAAGGGCGTCTACCGGCTTTGGGTCGAGGGCGCCTCGGATATCGCGCGGGAGCTCTATCTGGGCTTCGTGCTCGACCGGAAGTCCGAGCGCATCATGATCGTGGCCTCGGCCCATGGCGGGATCGAGATCGAGGACCTGGCCGAGGAAGACCCCGCAAGCTTGCGCCGCATGACCATCGACCCGGCGACGGGGCTCCTGGAGTATCAGGCGCGGGAGCTGGCCTTCGGGCTGGGCCTCACGGGCGGACAGGTGGCGCAGATGGTCACGATCCTGAAGGCCTGTTTCGCGGCCTACCAGGACATGGATGCGACCATGGTCGAGATCAACCCGCTGGTCATCACCGGCGCGGGCGACCTTGTGGCCCTGGACGCCAAGATGTCCTTTGACACCAATGCGCTCTATCGCCGTCCCGAGGTCGCCGAACTCCGCGACCGCAGCCAGGAAGACCCGCGCGAGTCGACGGCCGGAGACCATGGGCTCGCCTATGTGGGCCTCACGGGCGACATCGGCTGCATCATCAACGGCGCTGGGCTCGCCATGGCGACGATGGACATGATCAAGCTGGCGGGGGGCGAGCCTGCGAATTTCCTCGACATCGGCGGCGGCGCCTCGCCGGAGCGGGTGGTCAGGGCCTTCCGCACGGTCCTGGCCGACCCGGAGGTCCAGGTGATCCTGGTCAACATCTTCGCCGGCATCAACCGCTGCGACTGGGTGGCGGAGGGCGTGGTCAAGGCCTACCGCGAAGTGGGGATGACCATCCCGGTCGTGGTGCGCCTGGCAGGCACCAATGTCGAGGAGGGCCAGGCGATCCTGCGCGGCTCCGGTCTGCCGCTGATCACGGCCGATACCTTGGCCGAGGCGGCCGAACGCGCCGTTGCGGCGCGCGTAAAACTGGCGGCGTAAGGGAGGAACCCATGGCCATTCTCATCACGGAAAAGACCAAGGTGATCGTGCAGGGCATGTCGGGTCGGATCGGCCAGTTCCATGCCGCCGACATGATCAAGAACGGCACCCAGGTGGTTGGCGGCGTGACGCCCGGCAAGGGCGGGCAAAGCCTGCTGGAGCGCCCGCTCTTCAACACGGTGCGCGAGGCGGTGGAGGCGACCGGGGCAGATGCCTCCCTCATCTTCGTCCCCCCGCCCTTCGCCGCCGATGCGATCATGGAGGCGGCCGATGCGGGGATCCGCACGGCGGTCTGCGTGACCGACGGGCTGCCCTCGCAGGACATGATGCGGGTGAAGCGGTTTCTCCGCCGCTATCCTGAAAGCCGCAAGATGCGGCTGATCGGGCCGAATTGCGCGGGGGTCATTTCTCCGGGCGTGGGCTTCATGGGCATCATGCCGCCCCATATCTACATGAAGGGCCGGGTTGGGATCGTGGGGCGGTCGGGCACCTTGGGCTATGAGGCGGCCTCCCAGATGAAGGCCCTGGGGATCGGGGTTTCGACCTCGGTCGGGATCGGGGGCGACCCGGTGAACGGGTCGAGCTTCAAGGACATCCTGGAGATGTTCCAGGCCGATCCCGAGACCGATGCGGTGATGATGATTGGCGAGATCGGCGGCCCGCAAGAGGCAGAGGCCGCCGCCTGGGTCGCGCGCCATATGACCAAGCCCGTGGTGGCCTATATCGCGGGGCTTTCCGCGCCCAAGGGGCGCAAGATGGGCCACGCGGGGGCGATCATCTCGGCTTTCGGTGAAAGCGCGCAGGAGAAGGTCGAGATCCTGACCGCGGCGGGCATCGTCGTGGCGCCGAACCCCAGTGCGATGGGCGAGACCATGGCGCGGGTGCTCATGCGGCGCGCGGCGGCGTAAGGGGCCCCGGGGTCTACCCCGGGCTACGCAAAATGAAACAGAGCGCCCTTCCGACGAGGGGCGCTCTTTCGGCATCCGCGTAGCCCGGGGTAGACCCCGGGTTTACAGCGTCTCCGTGTCCATCCAGATCGTGACCGGCCCGTCGTTGTTCAAGGACACATCCATATCCGCGCCGAAGATGCCGTTTGCGACCGGCAGGGTCTCGGCCAGCTTGGCGGAGAAGTGGTCGTAAAGCCGCTTCCCCTCCTCCGGGGCGGCGGCATAGGAAAACCCCGGCCGGTTGCCGCGCAGATCGGCGGCGAGGGTAAACTGGCTGACGACCAGGGCGCTGCCTTGGGTATCCACCACGGATTTGTTCATCTTGCCCGCCTCGTCCTTGAAGATCCGCAGCTTCAGGATCTTGGCGGCGAGCTTGTCGGCCTCGGCCTCGGTGTCGCCCTGCATGGCACAGACCAGGATGAGGAGCCCGGGGCCGATCTCTCCGGTCACCGCGCCATCGACGGTCACCGAAGCCCGGCTGACACGTTGCAGAAGCGCCCTCACAATTCGTGCGCCCAGGGCGGGTTGGCGCCGGGGCGCGAGACGGTGACGGCGGCGGCCTTGGTGCCCAGCGTGAGGGCGGCGTCCAGTTCCGCATCGGTCACCGAAGCGATGCGCGCCTTGGTCAGCGCCCCTGCTTGGTGCAAGGCGCAAAGCGCGCCCGCGTTGAACGTGTCGCCCGCGCCGACGGTATCGGCAACGGTCACCTTGGTCGCGGCCACGAAGCGGTTTTGCGTCGCGGTGATCGCCCGGGCCCCCTCGGCGCCCTCGGTGATGAAGACGAGCTTCGGCCCCTTGGCGAGGATCTGACCCGCCAGCGCCGAGACATCGCCCTCGCCCATCAGCCAATGCAGGTCTTCGTCCGAGAGCTTCACGATATCGGCGGTGGCAATCATTCCCTTGATCCGGGCGCGGTATTGCGCCTCTTTGCCCGCGATGAAGCCGGGGCGGATATTGGGGTCGATCATGGTGACGCGGATGGCGGCTTCGCGGGCCTGCAGCGCGGCATAGGTCGAGGCGGCGGGGTCGTTGACCAGGGAGATGCCGCCGAAGAAGAGGGTGGAGATGCTTGCGGGCAGGACCGGCAGCTGATCCTGGGTCAGCATCAGGCCGGCCGTGTTCTCGTCGTAGAAAGCATAGGTCGCCTGGCCGTTCACCAGCTTGACGAAGGCCACGGTCGTCGGCCGACCGGACCGCGCGCAATACTGCGTATCGACCTTGGAGGCCTGGAGCGTATCGGCCAGGATCTCGCCCAGCATGTCGGTGGAGATGCCCGAAAAGAAGGCCGAGGGCGCGCCGAGGCGGCCCAAGGCGATGGCGGTGTTGAAGACCGCGCCTCCGGCATAGGGGGCGAAGGCGGGTTCGCCTTCGGTGGACATGCGGGGCAGCATGTCGATCAGGGCTTCGCCACAGCTGAGAATCATTCGGAACCTCCCGGGTTTTCGGCAGATTAGCCTTTCAGGGGCTGTTAGCGCAAACAGTCAGGCGAAAAAGGGCTGCAAAGCGGTTCGGATGCGCTCCAAGGGCGTGGCGCCGTTGAGGTCAGGGGTGAAACGCTCGCCGGTGATCGCCTCATAGGCCTGGATGTAGACGGCGCTGGTCTGTTCGATCATCGCCGCCGGGATCTCGGGGATCTCGTCCTTGTAGGGGTCGCAGCGGGCGGCGACCCAGGATCGGATCACGTCCTTGTCGAAGGAGGGCGGGCGGGTGCCAGCCTCGAAGGCCTGGGCATAGCCATCGGCCAGCCAATAGCGCGAGGAGTCCGGGGTGTGGATCTCGTCGGCGATCAGGATATTGCCCGCGAGATCGGTGCCGAACTCGTATTTCGTGTCCACCAGGATCAGCCCGCGCTCGGCCGCCATCTTCTGCCCGCGCTCAAACAGCGCCAGGGCGGCCTCGGAGACCTTGTCCCATTGCGCCTTGGTCAGAAGCCCCTGGGCGAGGATTTCAGCCGAGGTCAGGGGCTCGTCATGGCCGCCGTCGAAGGCCTTGGAGGTCGGCGTGATGATCGCCTGGGGCAGGGCCTGGTTGTCGCGCAGGCCCTCGGGGAGGGTATGGCCATACATTTGACGGACCCCCGCCCGGTATTGCGTGAGCACCGAGGTCGAGGTCGTCCCCGCCAGATAGCCACGCACCACGACTTCCACGGGAAGGATCGTCAAGCGCTTGCCGATGACCACATTGGGGTCGGGATAGGAGATCACGTGGTTGGGGAGGATATCGGCGGTGCGCTCGAACCAGAACCGCGCGATCTGGGTCAGGACCTGGCCCTTGAAGGGGATGGCAGCAAGGATGCGGTCGAAGGCGGAAATCCGGTCCGAGGCCACCAGGATGCGCCGGCCATCGGGGTTTTCCGCATCGGCGGGCAGGTCGTAACAGTCGCGGACCTTGCCGAAATAGGGATTGGGCAGCTCGGGAATGCGGGCGTGGTCAAGGGTGCGCATGTTTGCCTCCGGGGTTCAGGGCCATGTGCAACGGGACCGGGTCCATGTCAACGGGCAGGCGGGTCCGCCAGGGACCAGAGCGCCAAAGGCGCTTTGGTCCCTGGCGGAGGAGGCGGGGGCTGCCGCCCCCGCACCCCCGCTTCAAGGGGAGCACGCTCCCTTTGAAAATCCCCGTGGATATTTGGGCCAGTGTGAAAAGCAAGGGGCGCGGAGGTTTGGCGCCGCGCCTCTTTCAGCTTGGGTCAAATATTCATCTGGTGGCCTGGCATCAGGCGTTTTGCGTGACGTACCAGACCACGCCCGCCACCACGGCGGCAGCCAGCACGGCGAAGGCGATCTTCCAGACGGACCAGGGGCGTTCGCCCTGGACCTCGCCGGTCTGGCCGTTCACCAGGAAGCGATAGCTTTTGCCGTTGTACTTGTAGGCCGCCATCCAGATCGGCAGCAGGATGTGCTTGAAAGTCTCGTCCTGCCAATCGACATCCATCTTGTCGATCCGCTGTTCATCCCCGCCGATGTCGCGGCGGATGTCGCCCTGGATCACATATTCCATCTTCTGCCGCGCCACCTGGTGGCCATCGGCCAAGGCCACCGTATAGCCCTCGGCCGAAAAGCCTGCGAGGTAATCCGGGCGGTAGGGCTCCAGGAGCGAGAGGTCCCAGGGCTCCAGGTGCTCGGCCAGGTTGGTGGGGAGCGCCGTCGAGGCGATGGCCAGAACGTCGTCGAAATCGCGGGCGACATGGCCGCGCACATTCGACCAGCGGATCTTGCGGACCTGTTCCTGGCGCTGTTCGTTGCGGCCGTTGACATTGACCGTCACCGTGCGCGTCTCGTAATAGGCATCGCCGCGCTGGCCACGGTAATCGGTCTCGGTATCGGCGTCGAAGGTCCAATAGGGGACATAGATGCCGTTCATCTCGCGCCCCGAGCGGGTGTATTGCAGGAGCCCGTTGGGCGCGAACCACAAGGAGCCCAGCCAATCCAGCATCGCCTTGTGAGCGGTCTTTTCGTCCAGCTGGAAGGGCAGGACGGCCTGCGGCTTCAGCTTGCGTGTCGACCCGGTGTCCACCACGACCGGCGAGGCGCAGAAGGGGCATTCGGCCGCATGCTTGGCGCCGTCGAACTGCACCTGGGCGCCGCAATTGGGGCATTTCGTCGCCCGGACCTCGGCGGTCTGGGCCAGGGGCATGTCGTTGGAGAGGCCGCGCGCCAGGGGGATTTCCTCGAAGCGCTTGACCTTGGTGCCCGCGCCCCAGGGGCCCTTGGAGGCCTCGCCCGCGATCTCTTGCTCATGGCCGCAATGGGCGCATTTCAGGCGGGTAGCGCCGGGGGCAAAGCGCAGCTCTGCCCCGCATTGCCCGCAGGGATAGCGGTGTTCTTCGGCGATCATCTCAGACCCCGGGCGGAGGCGGCGGCGGCACCTGGCCGAAGAGACGGGTGAGCTCGGTCTCTCCGGCGGCTTTCCAGCCGTCCTGGCCGGCCGTCCAGACCATGGAGGCCCGCCCGAAGCCGGGCTGCTGGGTCAGCTGGGCCTCGGTGAAGGGCCCTTGCGTCTGGCCATTCACCGCCAGGTGCCATTGCTTGCCCATGGGCGGAGGGGGCGGCGGGGCGGCGGCAGGCTGGGCTCCCCAAGGCCCGGCGGCCTGGGCGCCCATATTGAACCCCATGCCCGCCCCCATGGCCGCGCCCATCGTGGCCCCCATGGCGGAACCGGGCTGAGCCATGCCCTCGGCCGCGTTGAACTGCATGTATTTGTTGAGGTCGCCCGCAATCCCCATAGAGGTGCGCTTGTCGAGCACCTTTTCGACCTCGTCGGGCAGCGAGATATTCTCGATGTAGAATTCCGGCAGGGTCAGGCCATAACCCGCCACCGTGGGCGCAATCGCCTGGCCCACCAGTTTCGCCAGGTCGACCGTATTGGCCGCCATGTCCAGGACCGGGATGCCGGATTTCGCCAGCGCCTGGCTCATCTGCTGGACGATGATGTTGCGGATCTGGGTCGAGACCTCATCGGCGGTGAATTCGCCATCGGTGCCGACGATCTCTTTCAGGAACAGGCCGGGGTCGGAGACCCGCATGGAATAGTTGCCGAAGGCGCGGATGCGGACCGGCCCGAACTCCGGGTCGCGGCACATGATCGGGTTCTGCGTGCCCCATTTCAGGTCGTTGAAGCGGGTGGTCGAGACGAAATAGACCTCGGCCTTGAAGGGCGACTGGAAGGCGTGGTCCCAGTGCTGCAGGGTCGTCATGATCGGCATGTTGTTGGTCTGAAGCTCGTAGAGCCCCGGGCCGAAGACATCGGCGATCTGGCCCTCGTTGACGAAGACCGCCGCCTGGCCCTCACGCACCGTCAGCTTGGCGCCGTATTTGATCGCATTGTCGCGCCGTTCAAAGCGCCAGACCATCGTGTCGCGGGTGTCATCGGTCCAGGAAATGACGTCGATGAACTCGCCTTTGAGAAATCCGAAAACCATGGGTCACCTCCGGGGTCAGGTTTGACCGTCCATCAGACGGGTTGCAAGGCTTTCCACCACGGGCCGCGCCTCTTCGGCTGTCATGCCGGGGCGCAGGTCGGGGGAATAGAGGATCCGCAGCATCAGCTCGTCCATCCGCGTCAGAAGCGCGAATTCCTGGTCGTCGTTGAAGATCGAGGGCCGGGCGATGTTGCTGTCATTGGGCAGGCCAAGTGCCTGGGCCAGTTCCTCATGCAGGCAGGTCTGCATCAGGAGGAGCGGGTGTTCGGCGGGGATCACGGCGGCGGCGCGGGTATAGATCGGGCTGTCGCCATCGGACTGGCTGAGCACCTGACAATAGGCGCTGTCGGGCATATGGGTGGCCGCCGCAAGCTGGCTGTCGGTCAGGCCCGGCATCTCGGCGGCGATCTTCGGCCCCAGGGCCGCACGTTCTTCCAGGCTGCCGATATGGATGAAGAAATTCGGGTTGCTTGCGTTCAGCGTGATCGGCAGGCCGGTCAGCCGCGAGAGGCGGGCGAGGTAAGAGCTGACCATGACCCGATCCGCCGCCGCCTGGTCCGGGGGCACCGAGGCGCCGATCTGCAAGGACACGCGGATCGGCCCGTTCCAGCGCTGCAAGGGGATGGCGTTGCGCTGGCCCGTGATCTCGCCGCCCGAAAACTCCTCGAAGAAGGCGACCGAGAGGAAGGCGCGGGCCAGCATGGCATCGGTGAAGGGCGTGTCCTCGCCGCCGCCATCGGTGCGCAAGAGGCCGTTGTCCAAGAGCCGGGCCTGGACGGCGGCATAGCGCGCCGACAGCGCCTGGCTTGCGGCCGAGGCCACGGGAGCGGGCGGAGGGGCCGCCATGGGCGCGGGGGCCCGTGGTGGCTGCACCGGCGCGCAGGCCGCGAGGGCCAAAAGCCCAGCCGCCAGCGCGCCCCCTGCCCAAAGGGTCCTTCCGTCGCGCATCAGCCCGAGATCGCCCCGCCCGCCGTCGCCCGGGACCGAGAGGCCGAGAGCGTGTCGCGCAGCTGGGTCTCCATCTTGCCGAGCTCTTCTTCGGCGGCGATGCGCTTGGCCTTGCCCTCGTCGGCGATGCGAAGGCTATCCTCGATCGTGGCGATGAGGGTGTCGTTGGCCTTCTTCACCGCCTCGATGTCGAAGATGCCACGCTCCATCTCGGTGCGGACGATCTGGTTCGCCTCGCGCAGGTTCTCGGCGTTCTTGGTCAGAAGCTCGTTGGTCAGGTCATTGGCATCCTTGATCGCCTCGGCCGCATCGCGGCTCCGCTGGATGGTGACGGCCTGGGCGAGCTGGGTCTCCCAGAGCGGAACGGTGTTCAGAAGCGTCGAGCTGATCTTGCCGACCAGGCTCTTGTCATTCTCCTGCACCAGGCGGATCGAGGGCAGGGACTGCATCGTCACTTGCCGGGTCAGCTGCAGGTCCATCACGCGACGTTCCAGGTCGTCGCGGGCGGCGCGGATGTCGCGGAGCTCTTGCGCTTTCTTGACCTGGTCGTCAGCCGGGGCGGCGGTCACCGCAGCCTCGGCGGCGGGGATGGTCTTGGTGTCCAGTTCCGCGATCTTGGCCTTGCCAGCGGCGATGTAAAGGCCCAGTTCATCGAAGAAGGTCAGGGTCTTGGCGTAAAGGATGTCCAGCGCCTTGATGTCTTTCAGCAAAGCGGTCTGGTGGCCCATCAGGTTGCCCGTGATCTTGTCGATCTGGGTCTGGACCTCTTCATAGCGCTCCATGAACTGCACCACGGGCGTCGCGGCGCCGGTCAGCTTTTCCCACCAGGACCGCTCGCGGCCGGGGTCGAGCTCGCTGCCCGAAAAGCCGCGGATCGTCGCCACGATCTCGGTCAGGGCGGCGCCCGCCGGGCCCACGTCCTTGTTCTTGACGCCGTTCAGCATCTCTTGGGAGATGACCTGAAGCTCGGCCTGGGCGCCTGCCCCGAAAGAGATGATCGATTGCGTGTTGGTCAGGTCGATTTCCGCCATGCGCTTTTCGATCTCGGCGGCTTGCGGGGCGGTGGCGGCTTCCAGCGCCACGACCTCGGAGACCGGGACGGGCAGGATCGCCCGGGTCACTTGTTCGACCTCGGCGAGCGCGGTGGTGGCGGCGGCTTGGATGGTCTCGGACATGGTAAACCCCTATCAGGCTTGAAATTTGAGACGGTCGCGGAGGACCTGGATTTCGATGTCCAAACCGGTCTGGTCATTGGACAGAAGCTTTTGCGTGCGGTCGGCGAAGTTGGTTTCAAGATCGGTCAGAAGCGCCTCGTAATCGGCGCGGGCCTTCGGGTTGGGACCTGCGGCCAGGAGGTCCGCAAGCTTGATCGTCGCATCCCGCGCGCCTTGCAGATAGACCGACAGATAGGCGCGGGCGGCGCTGAGGTCGCGGGGGTCGTTCTCCACCTGTCGGAAGAGCTTGCGGGCGGCCTGGGAGAAGCTTTCGACGCGGGATTCCAGGGCGCCGTCGCGGGCGCGCAGGATGGCGTCCTTCATCTGGGCCAGGGTCGCCTCGGCCTCCGAGACCGCGCGGGCGACGCGGTCGGTCTGGTAGAGGTCGACACCCTCCATCCCCTTGTCCTTCAAGGGGTCGATGCCGAAGGCGCCCAGGTGCAGCCCCGCGCCGATCATGCCGATGGCGAAGAGCGCCAGGGGATTGACCTGCCAGAGGAAGGCGCCCGCCATCAGCGCGGCTCCGGTCAGGCAGGCGGCGAGGATCTTGCGCGGCAGGGCCGGGCGGCGCGAGACGCGCCGCGCCTGGTATTCGGCCTCGGCCTTCAGCCCCTCACGGGTCAGCCAGGCGGCAAGGATCATGAGGCCCGCGGCCAGGAGGCCCGAGAACAGCGCGGGCGTGCCGCCCGAGAAGGCCTTGAACAGGAAGGGAAAAGCCAAAGCGAACATCAGGCCCGACTTCAGCCCCGTGCCAGAGGGCGGCGGGGTGGCCGGAACGGTCGTATCTCCCTGCGGCGCCCCGGGGGAATATTTGCCGACGATCCTGCGGGCCATCAGAGACCTCCTCCGAAAGCGGTGTAGAGCGTCAGGGCGATCAGGACGAGGAAAGACAGGGTCTGCAAGGCTTTGACCGACATTCCGGGCTCCCCAGTTAGGTCGGGGCGAATATAGGGGGCAGCTTGCGGCTTGGCTATGGGCTTGGGGGAAATCCGCCGGGGGGAATGGGGGGAAATATTCCCCCCGTCAGGGTTTGCGTGGCCGGGGCGTCGAGGGCTTGCGCGGCCCGCCATCGGCTTTCGGCCCGGCGCCTGCGGGGCGCGGGGCCTTGGGCGCGCCGGGGCGGGCGCCAGGGGACTTGAAGGCGGCCCCCCTTGCGGCGGACTTCTCGCGCGGGCTTTCCAGCCGGGTCATGCCCGCCCGGTCTTGGCCAGAGCGGTCGGGACGCGGCTTCAGGCTGCGTTTGCCCTCGGGCTTGGGCTTGTCCTCGGGCAGGTCCGAGGCATCGCCGGTCAGCCCCAATTGGTCGCGCATGACGCGGGTCTTGACCTCGGTCACCTGGCCGGGCTCGAGCTCTCCAAGCGAGAAGGGCCCGTAGGAGGTGCGGATCAGGCGGTTCACCTGAAGGCCTATGGCCGACATGGCGCGGCGGATCTCGCGGTTCTTGCCCTCGCGGAGGCCCACGGTCAGCCAGGCATTGGCGCCCTGGATGCGGTCAAGCGAGACGATCATCGGCTGGAACTTCTCGCCATCCACGACGATGCCCTTGCGCAGCGGATCGAGGTCCGGGTCCATCGGGTTGCCATTGACCCGCACGCGATACTTGCGCAGCCAGCCGGTCGAGGGAAGCTCCAGCCGCCGTTTTATCTCGCCGTCGTTGGTCAAGAGGAGCAGGCCCTCGGAGTTCAGGTCAAGCCGTCCCACGGTCATGACCCGGGGCAGGTCCTCGGGCAGGTGGTCGAAAACCGTGTCGCGGCCCTTTTCGTCGGATTCCGAGGTCACGAGGCCATCGGGCTTGTAGTAGAGCCACAGCCGGGGCGGCTCGGGCGCGCCGATCGGGTGGCCGGAAACGGTGATCTTGTCCTTCGCGGTGACGTTCAGCGCCGGAGAGGTGATGAGCTTGCCGTTGACCGTGACCTCGCCCGCCTCGATCATGCGCTCGACCTCGCGGCGCGAGGCCACGCCCGCGCGGGAGAGGACCTTGGCGATGCGCTCGCCCTCGGGCGGCTTTGCGGCGGGTTTGGGCGGGGCGGAGGGCTTGGACGCCGTCGCTTTCTTCGGTGCGGGCTTTTCTTCGGCGGCCATAATTGTCATCCTTGGCCCTGGTGGCCGGCTTCGGGGGTTGTCTGCCCTCCGCTTGTCAGCTTTTCGGCTGACAAGCCAGCCGAAGATGCCCCCGAGAGATATTTGAGCCAGTATGAAAGAGCAACCTGCCTTCCTGAGTTTCATGAATCTCGCGCTGGAGGAGGCGCGGGCGGCGGACGCGCGTGGCGAAGTGCCGGTGGGGGCGGTGGTGGTGTTCCAAGGCCAGGTCGTGGCGCGGGCGGGGAACCGGACGCGGGAGCTGTCCGATCCGACCGCCCATGCCGAGGTCCTGGCGATCCGGGCGGCCTGCGCGGCCCTGGGGTCAGAGCGGCTGGTGGGGCATGATCTTTACGTCACGCTGGAGCCTTGCCCCATGTGTGCGGCGGCGATTGCGGCGGCACGGGTAGCGCGGGTCTATTATGGCGCCTCGGATCCCAAGAGCGGGGGCGTGGCCCAGGGGCCGCGGGTTTTCTCCCATCCGCAGTGCCATCATGTGCCGGAGGTCTATGACGGGATCGGGGCCCAGGCCTCGGAAGAGCTTTTGCGGGCGTTTTTCTCGCGCCTGCGGTGAAATTCCATTTTGGAAACCGCGAGAGCCGTGGTAACGGCTGCATGTCCACAACCAGAGGGAGGGCATCAGATGATCCAATGCATGCGCTCCGCAGGTCCTGTCGGGCAGGCCTATCGACGCGTCTGACGCGCGAGAGCCATCGGGGCCGAGGCTCCTTCCTGAAACCGTGATGTGATCTTCCGCCTGCGGGCGAGGTCCGTCCATTTTCCCCAAGAGGCATGCCCGTGATCCGGGCATGGAACATCATGACGTTGCACGAAACGGATCTTCCGTTGCCCTCCCTGCGGGCGCTGATCGATCAGCACGGGACCCTGTCGGTGGGCTGGGCCTATCTCCGGGCGGCGCTTGCCCGCAGAAAGCATCCCCCGGACCTGCGGGCCGAGACCCTGTCCCTGCATATAAGGCGGGACATCGGGCTTGACCGGACCGGCTGGGAATAGGCCCGCCGGGCCGATCCCCGCCCAGACCTGCGAGACCCCATGGGCTTCGCGGGCCTGGGTGGGGGCTTCTCGGCAGAAGGGTCAGAGCGTGATGGGCTCCATGACCTGGGGCTCGATCACCTTCACGCCGGGCAGGGCATCGGCCAGGACCTGGGCCGATTGCTCCAGCGCCGGGAAGGTCCGGTAGTGGCAGGGGATCACGGTCTGGAAGTTGAAATAGCGGCGGGCCGCATAGGCGGCGCGGGCCATGTCCATCGTGTAATGGCCCCCGGCGCTGAGGATGCCCACGGTTGGCCTGTGCAGGTCGCCCATCCAGTCCATGTCAGCCATGATATCGGTATCGCCCGAGACATAGATCACATGGCCCTCACCGGCGATCATGAAGCCCGCTTCCGAGCCGATGGGCACCCCGTCGAAGGTCGAGGAGTGGCTGGCATTGACCATGGTCACCTTTGCGCCGCCCGCATCCACCGTGCCGCCCTTGTTGAAGCCGATGATCTCGACCCCATGCTTCTGCGCGAGATGGCCCATCAGGTCATAGATCCCTGCCATGGGGATGTTCAGCTCCTTGGCAATCGCCGGGCCATCGCCGGTGTGATCGCCGTGGCCATGGGTCAGGAAGACATGGGTGGCGCCCTGGATCGCCTCGGCCCGGCGTTCGGCCGGGAACATCGGGTTGCCGGTCAGCCAGGGGTCGATGAGCAGGACGGCGCCTTCGATTTCGATGCGGAAGCCGGAATGGCCAAGCCAGGTGATGCGCATGATGGGTCTCCTTTGGATGCCAACCTAGGGCGCCCGGCCAAAAACCCAAGCGCTTCTTGCACTGGCGCGGCCCCTTGGCTAAACGGAGCCGATCATCACCGGAGAGTTCCCCATGTCCATCGACATTGCGACCGCGGCCAAGGTGGCCAAGCTCGCCCGCATCCGCGTCGAGGAAGACCAGTTGCCCAAGTTGGCCGAGCAGCTTTCGGGCATCCTGGGCTTCATGGAGCAGTTGAACGAGGTCAATGTCGACGGGATCGAGCCCATGGTCTCGGTCACGCCGATGCGGCTTGTCCGCCGCAAGGATGCGGTGACCGATGGC
Source organism: Stagnihabitans tardus (assembly GCF_009925085.1). Taxonomy (GTDB): domain Bacteria; phylum Pseudomonadota; class Alphaproteobacteria; order Rhodobacterales; family Rhodobacteraceae; genus Stagnihabitans; species Stagnihabitans tardus. The sequence continues at coordinate 108,800 of NZ_JAABNR010000012.1, forward strand.
AATATCCAGGCCCAGGTGTTGAAGAACGCGCCCGATGCGCGCGAGGGCTTTTTCGCTGTGCCGAAGGTGGTGGAATGAACGCTAATGAACTGACCATCGCGGCGGCGCGGGATGCGCTGCGCAAGCGCGAGATCTCGGCTGTCGACCTGACCATGGCCTGCCTGACCGCCATCGACGCGGGCGATGCGCTGAACGCCTTTGTCCACAAGACGCCCGAGATCGCGCTGGATCAGGCGCGGGCGGCGGATGAGCGGCTGAAGGGCGAGGCGCCGGACCTGTGCGGGATTCCGCTGGGGATCAAGGACCTCTTCTGCACCAAGGGGGTGCCGTCTCAGGCGGCCAGCGGCATCCTGAAGGGCTTCAAGCCGGAATATGAATCGACCGTGACCTCGAAGCTTTTCGATGCGGGCGCGGTCATGCTGGGCAAACTCAACATGGACGAGTTTGCCATGGGGTCCAGCAATGAGACCTCGGTCTATGGCAATGCGGTCAACCCCTGGAAGGTCGATGACCGCAAGCTGACGCCGGGCGGCTCCTCGGGCGGCTCGGCGGCGGCGGTGGCGGCGGACCTTTGCCTTGGGGCGACGGGGACGGATACCGGCGGCTCGATCCGCCAGCCTGCGGCCTTCACCGGCATCACGGGCATCAAGCCGACCTATGGGCGTGTGAGCCGCTGGGGCATCGTGGCCTTCGCCTCCAGCCTCGATCAGGCGGGGCCGATGACCAAGTCGGTGCGCGATGCGGCGATCCTTCTGCAGGCCATGTCGGGCCATGACCCGAAGGATTCGACCTCTGCCGATATCCCGGTGCCGGATTTCGAGGCGGCCCTGACCGGCGACATTCGCGGCAAGAAGATCGGGATTCCGAAGGAATACCGCATGGATGGCATGCCGGCCGAGATCGATGCGCTTTGGGCCCAGGGCATCGCCATGATGAAGGATGCCGGGGCGGAGATCGTCGACATCTCCTTGCCGCATACGAAATACGCGCTGCCCACCTATTACGTGATCGCCCCGGCCGAGGCGTCGTCGAACCTCGCCCGCTATGACGGGGTGCGCTATGGCCACCGGGCCAAGCTCGCGGCGGGGGATGGCATCACCGACATGTACGAAAAGACCCGGGCCGAGGGCTTTGGGCCGGAGGTTCAGCGCCGGATCATGGTCGGGACCTATGTCCTGTCGGCGGGCTTCTACGACGCCTATTACAACCGTGCGCGCAAGGTGCGGGCCCTGATCAAGCGCGACTTCGAGCAGGTCTTTGCGGCGGGGGTCGATGCGATCCTGACGCCCGCGACGCCGTCGTCTGCCTTTGGGTTGGGCGAGATGGCCAATGCCGATCCGGTCGAGATGTATCTGAACGACGTCTTCACCGTGACGGTGAACCTGGCCGGTCTGCCGGGGGTTTCCGTGCCGGTGGGGCTGGATTCCAAGGGCCTGCCCCTGGGTCTGCAGCTGATCGGGCGGCCCTGGGACGAGGCGGGGTTGCTGAACCATGCCCATGTGCTGGAGCGTGCGGCGGGTTTTGTGGCCAAGCCTGCCAAATGGTGGTAAGCGGACCGAAAAGAAGAGGCGAGCAGATGCGCAAGGCTTATCTTGGACTGGCAGCAGTGGCGGCGCTTGCGGCTTGCCAGTCGTCGGTGCCCGACAGCAACCCCCAGGGGGCGGGCTTCCAGGACTATAACTCCTATGTCCGCAACCGGGCGGCAGGGGTTCCGATGCAGGGCTCGGCCTATGGCGCGCAAGGTGGCGTGATGGGCGAGGGCGTGGCGACGCAACCCATGGCCAGCACGGGCTTTTCGCCCGATGCGGCGGCGGCGGCGATTGCGGCGGCCGAGGGCGGAAGCACGGCGCCGATGAACGCGACCGGGCTGGTGACGGGCGGGCAAACCGTGGCGAGCGGCGCGGCCTTGCCGCCCATCGATCCGGCCTGCCAGGGCCGTGGCCAGACCATGGCCGGGATCCAGGAGACGACCTCCGAGATGAACTATGCCTCGGGCGGGGTCTCGGACGAGCAGGATTTCGGCGCGGTGACGCAACGCGAATCGATCGAGAGCGACAAGCAGCGCATCGCCTGCAACCGCCAGCAATATGTCGTGGTCCAGCCCGGGGCCATCCCGCAGCGCCCGGGCGACGAGGGGCCGAATATCGCGGCCTATGCCCTGGCCACGACCAATGCGCCGGGGGTGAAGCTTTACACCCGTCCGCCCTTCTACCTGACCAATCCGGAAAAGGCCTGCGCCAAGTTCACCTCTTCGGACAAGGCGCAGCAGGCTTTCCTGGCAGCGGGCGGGCCGCAGCGCGACAGCAAGGCCCTGGACCCCGATGGCGACGGCTTTGCCTGTTCCTGGGACCCGCGCCCCTTCCGGGCTGCGGCGCAGTAAGCATGTCTTCTCCCAATCATTCGGAAAGGCGCGGGGGCATGACCCCGCGCCTTGTCGTTTTGCACTATACCGCCATGGCGAGCTTTGCCGAGGCGAAGGCGCGGCTTTGCGATCCGGCCCATGAGGTCTCCGCCCATTGGCTGGTCGATGTGGATGGGCGGGCCGAGGCGCTGGTGGATGAGGCGCGCCGGGCCTGGCATGCGGGCGCCGGGGCCTGGGGGGGCTGTCAGGATGTGAACTCGGCCTCGGTGGGGATCGAGATCCAGAATGACGGCATGAGCCCCTTTCCGGCGCGGCAGATGGCGGGGGTGGAGCGGCTTTTGGGCGATGTGCTGGGGCGCTGGGGGATCTCTCCGGCGGGGGTGATCGCGCATTCCGACATGGCGCCCTTGCGCAAGCGCGACCCGGGGCCGAGGTTCGACTGGCGGCGGCTGGCCTTGGGCGGCCTCTCGGTCTGGCCCGAGGACCGGGTGGCCAAGGCGCAGGGCTTTTCGTCCTGGGCGGCGGAGTTTGGCTATCGCGGGCCGGAGGAAGCGGTGCTGGGCGCTTTCCGGCTGCGGTTCCGGCCCTGGGGGCGCGGTCCGGTCTCGGCGGTGGATGCGGGGCTCATGCAGGACCTCGCGCAGCGCTTTCCTGCGGTTCTTTAGTGGAGCGGCTTCGCCGCATTGTTTTTGTCTCGCCTCTGGCCTGCGGCCAACCTGCTCGGGGTCGGGGCTTGCGGCCCAACCGGCTCGGGGCTTGACGCTGCGGGCGGCTTGAGGCATTGCGCCCTTGCGCGGAGGGCTGGATGACCGCGGGGGCAACCTCGAGGAAAGTCCGGACTCCAGGAAGTAAGGGTGCCGGGTAACGCCCGGCGGGGGCAACCCCAGGGAAAGCGCCACAGAGAAGAGTCTGCCGGGCCTAAGAGGTTCGCCCTTGGCGGCTGGCGATGGTGAAACGGTGGGGTAAGAGCCCACCACGGACCTGGCAACAGGGACGGTATGGCAAGCCCCACCCGGAGCAATGCCGAATAGGGGTCCTGTCGCGGAAAGGTCCGGGCCGACAGCGAAAGCTGCCGGAGACCTCCGCGGGGGAGCTTCGACCCAGGGACCCGGGTTGGCAGCTTGACCGCCGTGGCGACACGGTTGGCAGAGGAATGGTCATCCAGGGGCGCAAGCCCCGGACAGAATCCGGCTTACAGGCTCTCCGCGCAAATCTGCCTTTGGAACAGGGGCTTGGGGGCGGCAGGACCCGCGCGCCCCGGGCTTCGATTTCACCCCGGATGGTTTGGGGCAAAAACGCCCCGGAATCGCTTCGGGGCCTGTTGACTCTGGCGGGCTTCCGAGTAAAAGGCAGGCTGATCATTTTGACGGGAGCCTATGGCTTTCCCGCTGCAGGAGAGACGACCATGGCCAAACCGGCGACGATCAAGATCCGTCTGAACTCGACGGCTGGCACCGGGCACTTCTATGTCACCAAGAAGAACGCCCGGACCATGACCGAAAAGATGACGGTCACCAAGTATGACCCCGTCAAGCGGGAGCATGTCGAATACAAGGAAGGCAAGATCAAGTAAGATCGCGCCAGGCCGGACTTTGCAGAGCCGCTCCTTCGGGGGCGGCTTTTGCTTTTGCTGCGCCTGGTGGCCTTGGGGGACGACGCGCCTATTTGGACAAGTCTGAATCGGGCTTTTGCGGCTCTGATTGCGGGGGGGCGGCGATGCGGGTGATGATCGTGGGGCAGCCGGGGTCGGGGAAGAGCTGGCTCGCGCGGCAGGTGGCGGGGCCGAAGCTGCGCCATCTTGCGGGGCGGGGCGCGGTGGTTGATTTCCTGCACGGGCTGGGCAAATGAAAAAGGCCGGGGTCTCCCCCGGCCTTTCGCGTCATGTTGGTCCGATCACTCGTTCCGCTGACCCAGGAACTGGAGCAGGAAGGTGAAGAGGTTGATGAAGTCGAGATAGAGCGTCAGGGCGCCCATGATCGCCGACTTCTCCAGCCAGGCCGCGTCACCGCCACGGGCGTGCTGGATGTAGTTCACCTTGATCGCCTGGGTGTCATAGACCGTCAGGCCGGCGAACAAGAGGACGCCGATGAAGGAGATCGCGAAGGCCAGCGCGCCCGAGCCAAGCCAGAGATTGACCAGCGAGGCGACCAGGAGGCCGATCACGCCCATCATCAGGAACGAGCCAAAGCCCGACAGGTCGCGCTTGGTCGTGTAGCCGTAAAGGCTCAGGCCCGCGAAGGAGGCGGAGGTGGCCAGGAAGGTCGAGGCGATCGAGCCGCCGGTGTAGATCAGGAAGATCGAGGACAGCGACAGGCCCATGGCCACGGCGAAGACGTAGAAGAACAGCTGCGCCGCAGCGGCCGACAGGCGGGGCACCATGGCCGAGAAGCCAAAGACCATGACCAGCGGCAGGAACATGATCACCCATTTCAGGGGCGACATGTAGAGCGCCTCACCCAGGCCCGTCAGATAGGCGGTCGACGAGATCTGCACCGCCTCGGCCGAACCGGGGACCGTCGTGACCGCAAGGCCCGAGATCGCCCAGGCCGCCGCAGCGGTCACCAGCATGCCCACGGACATCGTGCCGTAGACCTTGTTCATATGCGCGCGCAGGCCCTCGTCGATGGCAAGGCCGGCACTGGCGCCGTAAGTCCGCGTCTGAAAGTCAGCCATTTTTCCCTCTGTCTGTCATAGGGGCCGGAACTACCGACCACTTGGGCAGAATATCGGGACTGACCTTGTCGATTTCAAGGATTTCCGCGCAGGTTTTCGCAAGACTTCATTTTGCGCCCGACCTCGGGCTCAGCGCGCCTGCCAATGCCCGGGCGCGTCCCAGAGCGGCCTCTCGGCCTCGGCTTCTGCCTCGGCCCGCGTCAGGCCGATGTCGCGCAACATGTGGTCATCCAGTGCGGCCAGGCCCCTGCGGCTGCGGTGCAAGGTCAGGGCGCGGACAAGACCGGACCAGGGGCGGCGGCGGCGGGGCAGGGAGAGAGCGAGTTCCATCACAAATCCTGATATCGTTGAGGGTTTCATCTGTCTTGCAGATGATGCGCCGTTCTGCGACACAACGGAAATGAATGATCGTTGTCCCCTGCATCAGGATTGGTGATATGCCGCGCAACCTTGACCTGACCGCCCTGCGGTCCTTCGTCACCATCGTCGATGCCGGGGGCGTCACCCGGGCGGCGGGGTTCCTGAACCTGACGCAATCCGCCGTCTCGATGCAGATGCGGCGGCTGGAAGATGGCCTTGGCGTCCAGCTTCTGGACCGCAGCTCACGCAAACTTGTCCCGACGGCGGCGGGCGAACAGCTTCTGTCCTATGCGCGGCGGATGCTGGGGCTGAACGACGAGGTCTACGGGCTTTTGACCCAGGCGCGGTTCGAAGGCGAGCTGACGCTTGGCGTGCCCCATGACATCGTCTATCCCGCCATCCCCCAGGTGCTTCAGCGCTTTGCCGCAGAGTTTCCCAATGTGAAGGTGCGACTCCTGTCCTCGTTCACCCGCATCCTGAAGGAGCAGTTCGGGCGCGGCGAGGCTGACGTGATCCTGACCACCGAGGATGGGGTCGAAGAGGGCGGGGTCTCTTTGGCCGAATTGCAGCTGGTCTGGGTCGGGGCTCCGGGGGGGCAGGCCTGGCGGCAGCGGCCCTTGCCCCTGGCCTATGAACAGCGCTGCATCTTCCGCAAGGGGGTGCAAGAGCGGCTGGACGCGGCGGGCATCCCCTGGACCCTGACGGTGGACAGCGACAACACCCGCACGGTCGAAGCGACGGTCAGCGCCGATCTCGCTGTCCATACCGTGCTGGAGGGCACCGAGCCGCGCCATGTCGAGCGCATCAGTCATGGCGGGGCGCTGCCCGAGCTGGGGCGGCTGAAGATCAACCTCTACCAGGGCCATGTGCCGAGCCCCGCCAGCGAGCGTCTCGCTCAGTTGATTCGCGCCGCCTATGCGCCGGGCCGCCCGCGCAGCCAGCCCAAAGAAGACCTGATGCCCGCCTGAGGCGCAGAGGACGGGGAGAATCATTGCATTTTGCGAAAGTTTACCCCGGGGATTTTTGCAAAATGCATTGCAATTTGCCACTCTCCCTTAGGGAGAATGGCTGACCGTTCAAAACCCTTTTCGGCGATTTCGACAGTCAGAGATTGATTTCTTGTCCGGCCGTATAATTGAACCTGTTCAAAAAGACAGGCGCCATGTCGATAAACCGTTTGGTTGCAGCTTTGTCGCGTCCTGCGGGAAATTGGCATGTTTCTTGCTTATAGAGTGGTGGGGACGGTACAGAGTCAGGAGCAAGCTCATGAAACACCCGGTTGACGCCCATGTGGGCAAGCGTATCCGCCATCGGCGCTGGATGGTCGGCATCACGCAACAGCAACTGGCCGAAAAGGTCGGCATCAAGTTCCAGCAGGTTCAAAAGTATGAGACCGGGATGAACCGCGTTTCGGCCTCCCGTCTTTGGGACATCGCCGAAACCCTGGGCGTGTCGATCAGCTTCTTCTTCGAAGGTCTCTCGGGCGCCGAAACGGCCCAGACCAGCGACATGATGAACGACAAGGAGGCCGCCGAACTGGTGCGCTCCTACTACGCCATCCCCGAGGCCCAGCGTCGCCGCCTCTTCGATCTCGCCCGGGTTCTCTCCGAGGCTGCTTGACCGATCCGTCTCGCCCCTCTATCGCCGTTTCAGCGATGGAGGGCGGCATGGACAAGACGCTGGCAGATGAGCTTATGAGCGTGGCCGATGCGCTGGCAGATGCAGCGCGCGCGGCCACGCTCTTGCATTTCCGCACCGAGCTTTCGGCGGAAAACAAGGAGACCGACCGCTTCGATCCGGTGACCGTGGCCGACCGCCTGTCGGAAACCCGGATGCGCGAGATCCTTGCGGCGCGCAGGCCGCAGGACGGCATCCTGGGCGAGGAGTTCGGCACGACCACCGGGACCTCGGGCCTGACCTGGGTGCTGGACCCGATCGACGGGACGCGCAGCTACCTGGCGGGCACGCCGACCTGGGGCGTCTTGATCGCCGTCATGGATGAGACGGGGCCGATCTATGGCCTGATCGACCAACCCTATATCGGAGAACGTTTTTCGGGCGGCCTCGGCCGCGCCGAGGTCGTGGGGCCGATGGGCCGCCGCCAGCTCAAGACCCGCGCCGCGCGGCCCCTGTCGCAGGCCATCCTCTTCACCACCTTCCCCGAAGTCGGCACGCCGGAGGAGGGCGCAGCCTTCAACCGCGTCAAGGCCCAGGCCCGGATGACGCGCTATGGCACCGACTGCTATGCCTATGGGCTCATCGCGGCGGGGCAGATCGACCTGGTGATCGAGGCGGGGCTCCAGGCCTATGACGTCCAGGGCCCCATCGCGGTGATCGAGGCGGCGGGCGGCGTCGTCACCAACTGGGAGGGTGGCCGCGCCCATATGGGCGGCCGCGTCCTGGCGGCGGCCAACAGGGCGATCCATGCCGAGGCCCTGGCGCTGTTGAACGCCTGAGCCGGGCTTCCGGCCTCGCCCTGGCCAAGGTCGAGCCGAAATCGGCTTGTCGGCTGTCGTGTCGCAAAACCAGGCGGCTTGATCTTTCGGCCTGAGCGGAAAGAGTTTCCGCTGGCCTCCCCCTTTGTCTGCGCCCGCCTTTCTGGCACTCTGTCCCCGCGCGAGTCCTTCTCCCCTTCTGTCGCGCAGATGACCCGGCACCGAAGGGGGTGAAAGGGTCCTCTCATGTCCGAAATCCTGATCCGTGGTGGCCATGTCCTGACGATGGACCAGAGAGCCGAGTTCGAGGGCGATGTCCTGATCCGGGATGGCGTGATCGTGGCGGTTGGGCCGGGCCTGACGACGCAGGGCCGCGTGGTTCAGGCGCGGGGCAGGGTGGTGACGCCGGGCCTCGTGAACACCCACCATCACCTGTACCAAAGCCTCACCCGGGCGGTTCCCGGCGGTCAGGATGCGCTGCTCTTTGGCTGGCTGAAGACGCTCTACCCGATCTGGGCGAAGTTCGGGCCGGAGGAGATCTTCACCTCGACCCAGGTGGGCCTCGCGGAACTGGCGCTGTCGGGCTGCACCCTGACCAGCGACCACCTTTATCTTTACCCCAACGGCTCGCGCCTGGATGATTCCATCGCGGCGGCGGCAGAGGTCGGCCTGCGCTTTCACCCGACGCGCGGCGCCATGTCGATCGGCGAGAGTGACGGCGGTTTGCCGCCCGACAGCCTGGTCGAACGCGAGCCCGCGATCCTGGAAGACATGATCCGCCTGGTCGATGCCCACCACGACCCGCGCCCGGGCGCCATGGTCCGCGTGGGTCTTGCCCCCTGTTCGCCCTTCAGCGTCTCGCGCGATCTTATGCGCGAGGCGGCGATCCTGGCCCGGGACAAGAAGGTCATGCTCCACACCCACCTGGCCGAGAATGACGAGGACATCGCCTATAGCCTCGCCAAGTTCGGCTGCCGCCCGGGTCAATATGTCGAGGATCTGGGCTGGACGGGCGATGACGTCTGGCATGCCCATTGTGTCAAGCTGAATAGTTCGGAAATTGCAATGTTTGCCGGGTCAGGCACCGGGATTGCCCATTGCCCATGTTCGAATTGTCGCCTCGGCTCGGGCATCGCGCCCATCCGCCAGATGCGGGATGCCGGGGTGAAGGTGGGGCTCGGCGTCGATGGATCGGCCTCCAACGACATGGGCAACCTGATCGCCGAGGCCCGCCAGGCCATGCTCCTCCAGCGCGTCTCGCGCGGGGCCGATGCCATGTCCGCGCGTGAGGCCCTGGAGATCGCGACCCTCGGCGGCGCCCGGGTCCTGGGCCGCGACGACTGCGGCATGATCGCCCCGGGCAAGCGCGCCGATATCGCAATCTGGGACACCAGCGGCATCGAAAGCGCCGGCTCCTGGGACCCCGCCGCCCTGGTCCTGGCTGGGCCTACCCGCGTGCATGACCTCTTCGTCGAGGGCCGCCAGGTCGTGGGCTCCGGCCAGATGCTGACCATCGATCTGCCCCGTGTGATCGAGCGGCAAAACCATCTGGCCCGCCGCTTGGCCGCGTGATACCCAAGACCATGCGCCACAATTTCGAAGCCCAACGCCGCGAGACCTTCGACACCTTCCGCGACATGCCGAAGGGGCCGAAGCTCCCTGACCGCGCCCCGGTCGATTTCCTCTTCCTGCCCGAGGAAGAGGAGGCCCGCTATGACGCGCTCGGCAAGGCCCTGCGCGCCAAGGGCTTCGACGTGACCCGCGACGACGACCTCCTCGTCGCCACGATCACCCTGGCCATCAAGCCCGAAGCGATCTGGGAGGCCGAACGCCTCGCCACCGAAATCGCCCTCGGCTTCGACTTCTACCCCGACGGCTGGGACCTGGGCGTCGAGGATCAAGCGTAAAGGGCTGAGGCCCTGGTTTCATCTTTTCAAAAATATCCCGGGAGGGGTTTGGGGAGGGCTGGCCCTCCCCAAGCGGTCAACGCGCGATTCCCCCCACCCAGACCGCCCTGATTGCCCGATCATCGCCCAGCATGATCGTGGGGAAGACCTGCTCCCAGATATCCTCGGCCCGGCGCGTCGCCTGTTCGATGGCGGCGGTGCTCTTCAGGTTGACGACCACCAGGTCCGCCTCCATCCCCGATGCGATGTTGCCGACCTTGCCTTCCGCCCGCAAAGCCCGCGCCGAACCGCAGGTCGCCAGCCACCAAAGCTGTGACGGGTGCAAAGCCTGACCGCGCAGCTGCGCCACCTCATAGGCCGCCGCCATGGTCCGCAGCATCGAAAAGGACGACCCGCCCCCGGTGTCGGTCGCCAGCCCCACCCTGAGGCGCGCGGCCAGCCCCATGTCGAAAAGCCCCGAGCCGATGAAGGTGTTGGACGTCGGGCAATGCACCAGCGAGGCCCCGGCCTCCTCCAACCGCGCCCGCTCGCGGGGGGTCAGGTGGATGGCATGGCCATAGACCGCCCCCTCGCGCAGCAGCCCTTGCGCCTCGTAAGTATCGAGATAATCACGGCTTTGCGGGAAGAGCTCCTTGACCCAGGCGATCTCGTCGACCTGTTCCGACAGATGGGTCTGCATCAGGCAATCGGGATACTCGCGCCAAAGCCCACCCAGGGCCGCCAGTTGCTCGGGCGTCGAGGTGGGCGAGAACCGCGGCGTGATCACGTAAGAGAGCCGCTCCACCCCATGCCATTTCTCCAAAAGCGCCTTGCTGTCGTCATAGGCCGATTGCGCCGTGTCGCAGAGGCCCGGGGGCGCATTGCGGTCCATGCAGGTCTTGCCCGTCCAGGCCCGCATTCCCCGGGCGCGGGCGCCTGCAAAAAACGCATCCACCGAGGCGGGATGGATCGTGGAATAGGAACACATCGAGGTCGTCCCATGCGCCAGGGCCAGGTCGAAATAGCGCTCTGCCACCTCCGACGCATAGGCGGGATCGGCGAAGCGCATCTCTTCGGGGAAAGTATAGGTGTTCAGCCAGTCGATCAGCCTTTTCCCCCAACTCGCGATGATCGCGGTCTGGGGGTAATGGACATGGGCGTCGATGAACCCGGCCGAGATCAGGTCCTGGCCATAATCGGTGACCCGGGCCTCCGGATAGGCCGCCCGCAAGGCCCGGGCCCCGCCGCGCGCGAGGATCCGCCCGCCCTCGATCACCAGCGCCTCGTCCAGCCGCGCCGTGCCGCCCGCGAAGGCGTCACCCGCAAAGGACAGGACCTGTCCCATCAGCAAATCGGCCATGACGCTCTCCCCTGTCGTTGCCGCAATTCTAGGCGTCGCAGGCGGCGGGGTAAATTCCTTGGGGCTGCCGTTTGATGGAAACTGCTTTCTGCAAGCGGAAGGTAATGGCCGCAGCAGGGGTTTGCCGATATTATGAACAAGGGAGAGCCGGGTTTTTCATCGGCTGGGGTGGCAGGGCATGGACGACATCAAGGCGCTCGCGCGGAGGGCCGCTTTCGCGAGGCGCAAAGAGGCTTTTTCTCGCGGGCAGGGGCAGGCGGCAGAGATCCTGGCCGATGTGCTGGCGGGATATGCGCAACTGGCCCTGTCGGGCTATATGCCAATGCGGACCGAGATCGACCCGCTGCCCGCCATGGCGCGCCATATCGGCCCGGTGGGTGTGCCGGTGATCACCGCCCCCGCGACGCCTCTGCGGTTCCGCCAATGGACGCCCGAGGCCCCGATGATGACCGGCGATTTCGGCGCGCTGATCCCCTCCGAGGGCGCCTGGATCGAGCCCCAGGTCATGATCGCCCCGCTTCTGGCCTTTGACGCCAGGGGCTTTCGGCTGGGCTATGGCGGGGGCTTCTATGACCGCACGGTCCAGGCCCTGCGCGCGCGCCACAAGGTCACGGTCATTGGCTTTGCCTTTGCCGCGCAGGAGGTGGACGAGGTGCCGATCGACGAACACGACCAGCGGCTTGATGCCATCGTGACAGAAGAGGGCGTGCGATGGTTCGTGTAATCCTGTGCCTTTGGCTTCTGGCTGGCCCTGCGGCTGCGGCTTGCGTCGATCTGCCCAAGGCCGCCATCTCAGATACCGGAGAGCGGGTGGATTTCCTCGCCCGCTCGGGCGGCGATGTGACTTACGAAACGGTGATGTCGAACGGCAAGATCGGCCAGTCCACAATGCGCAACGGCTTTTTCCAGATGCGCATGGCGATCAAGGGGGAAGTGGCGGAACGGGTCTTTACCTGGCCCGAGCAGCTGCCTTTGCCCGAGGAATTGCCACTCGATCAGCCCGTGACCTTCAAGGGCACCATGACCGACGGGCAGAAGTCCGGAGAAGTGACCATGACCCTGACGGCGCTGCGCCACGAGACAGTGTCTCTTGGGGGCTGCGACTACCCGGTGATCGTGGTCAACCGCGAGATGTGGATGAACGGACAGCCCTGGATTGCCATGACCGTCTGGTATGCCCCGACCCAAGCCATGCCCCTGCAATACGCACCCGACATGAACGACCCCACCACGCTTCGCCGCATGGTCAGGCTTGAGTGATCACTTCGCGATCTTTTCGTCCCGCACGAACATGTTGCCCCAGGCGCGGTCGATGAGCTCGGGGGTCATCTGGTAGGGGATGCCCTCGAACTCGCAGATGGCGATCATCTGGTCGATCAGGAAGACCGGCTGGTAGTTGGCGAAATTGTTGTTGATCGTCGGATACTTGACCTTCAACAGATGCAAAAGCGCGGTCTCGTCCAGCGGCATCTTCTTCTTGCGGGCCACCATGGCGAAGATCTTCAGGAAGTTGTCCTGGCTGGGCCCGTCGATCTTGATCTTGAAGAAGATCCGCCGCAAAGCCGCGCCGTCGAAAATCTCGTTCGGGTGGAAGTTGGTCGAGAAGATGACCAGCGTGTCGAAGGGCACCGTGAATTTTTCGCCCGATTGCAGCGAGAGGATGTCGCGGCTTTCTTCCAGGGGCACGATCCAGCGGTTCACCAGCTTCTGCGGCGGCTCGGCCTGGCGGCCCAAGTCGTCGACGATGAAGATGCCGCCCGAGGATTTCAACTGCAGGGGGGCCTGGTAGGTGCGGGCGACGGGGTTGTATTTCAGGTCCAGCATGTCGAGGGAAAGTTCACCCCCCGTGATGACCGAGGGCCGGTCGCACATGACATAGCGGGTGTCGAAACGAAGCCCGCTGCGGCGGAGCGCGGTCGGGTCATCGACCTGCTCCACGGCGGCAGAATGGACGATCGGGTCATAGACCGTGATGATCTGGCCGGAGTATTCGATGGCGCGGGGGATATAGACCTTGTCGCCCAGGGCCGCCCGGATGCCGTTGGAAATAGAGGATTTCCCGTTGCCCGGCGGGCCATACATCAGGATGGACCGCCCCGAACCCACGGCAGGCCCGAGGTTTCCGATCAGGTCATCGGGCAGGATCAGGTGGCCCATGCCCTTCATCAGGTTGTCGCGCGTGATCTTCATGTTGCGCACGGACTGCCGCTTGACCTGTTCGGTATAGGCCGCCAGGGGCACGGGCATGGCGCCGTAATACTCCGACTGCGACAGCGCGTCCAAGGCCCGCGCCTTGCCGCCATCGGTCAGCTGATAGCCCATCTCGCCGCCCGAGGTCGCATGCAGCGTCCCCGTGGCCTCGACGAGGCGCTGCTGGCGGGCCATGTCGATCAGCTCTTGCACCAGGGTGCCGGGCAGGCAGATCACCCGGGCCAGCGCCGAGACCTGGTCCAGGTTCATCCGGAACATGGTCTTCAACAGCAGGTCCCGCATCATCACGATCGAGATCCCGACCTCGTCCAGCGTCTTGGGCTGGGCGGGAGGGGTGACGCCCGAGGCGGGCGGGGCGACTTGCATGTTCATCTCGGCACCTCGCATGAATATCCGCCTCTTCTACCCGTCAAAAAGGGCAGAGTGATGGCAGCGGCTTGGCTATTTCATCGCCTCTGAGAGCAGGTAAAACACCAGGATGCCGCTGAGGCAGAGGCCGAAGGGCATGTAGCGCTTGCGCTTCCAGCTTTCCCAATCGGGGGTGGCAGCGGTCACGGCGGGGATGGCTTTGGCCAGGCGGTGGCAGGCCAGGCCGCCGATCATGCAGGCCGAGATGAGGAAAAGCGAGAAACGCAGGTCGGCCTGGACGAAGAAGGGCGCCATGGCGGTGGCGAATTTCACGTCGCCTGCGCCCACGCCCATGACGAGATAGGTGATGAAGCCCACGACAAAGGCGATGGCCGCAAAGCCAAAGCCCCAAAGCCAGTCCGACCAGGGCATGACGAAGGGCCCGATGACCAGCCAGACCGCCCCAAGGGCCAGCACGGCGAGGTTGGGGATCTTCATGGTCGAAAGGTCTTTCCAGCTGACCCAGATGGCGATGACCAGGGTAAAGGGCAGGAAGATCAGGGCAGAGGTTGCAGGCATCATTGGCCCTCCAGCGCGGCGAGGCTGCGGGCGGCCTCTTCGAAATAGGTGGGGGCGGTGTCGACGGCCTCTTGCAGCAAGCGCTTGCCCGTCGTCGGATCGCCCTGTTTCACGGCGGCAAGGCCAGCGGTGTAAAGCAGTTTCGCCCGTTCATCCTGCGTCATGGTGATCACGGGCAGGTCGTATTTGCGCTGCAGCGCGCGGGCCATGACCAGGTTGTTCTTGGCGGTGAACATCTTGGAATCATAGGTCAAAGCCTGAAGGAAGAGCTTCTCGGCCCCCGGACCATCGCCCCGCGTCAGCTTGGAAAAGCCCCAGTTGTTCAGGATCGACTGCGGCTTGTTCGTCAGGCCCACGGCGACGGAGTAAAAGCTGTCGGCCTTCTTCCAGTCCTTCTTGCTGTCGGCCACCATGGCCTCAAGCCGATAGCGCTCATAGGTCTCGACCGTGGGCGGGATCGCGTTCAACGTCGCCGCCGCCTTGTCCCACTCGTTCGACCGGATCAGCACATCGGCGAGCGCCAGGCGGTCGTCGTCATTGGCCTCGGGCAGGGCGAGGATCTCGCCCAAGGTCGCGGTGGCCTCGGCGTAAAGCCCGGCGCGGGACTGGCTGCGGGCGAGGCCGCGCTTGAGGTCCAGGTTGTCGGGCGTGACGGCCAGCGCGTTCTTGAAATAATTCACCGCCTCCATCGGATCGGCGACGGTCAGCATGATATCGGTCAGGTTGGATTGGTCGACGGCCTGGGCCTCGGCGACGGCGCGGTCGGCCTCTTCGCGGCTGAGGCCCTGTTGACAACCGGCCAGAAGACCCGCGCCCAGAAGGCACAGGACCAGAAGATTGGGGTGGCGCATTTTGCGTCCTTTTGCTGCTCGAACCCGGAAGGGCGCCTAAAGCTGGCTCAGCAGGACGAAATCACCCGTCCCGCGTCGCACGAGATTGAACTTTGGCGCCTCTTGGGCATCCTCTTCACCATAGACGGTTTTTTCCGACCGGGCGATAGCCAGCTTCAAATTCTGCCGGATCGAATCCGAATTGCCACTGTCGAGCTCGAAGGCCTGCTGGAAGATCGCCTTGGCCTCGCCGAACTTGCCCTGTTCCATCAGGACCACGCCCAGGTTGTTCAGGGCGGGGACGAAGGTCGGCTCTTCCGTCAGGGCGCGGCGCAGGACCTGTTCGGCCTGGTTCAGCCGCCCAAGTTTCAGGTCGGCCGAGCCCACGGCCGAAAGCACATCGACCGACATGCCATCCTCGGCGGCGGCGCGGTAATAGGCCTTGAGCGCGAGTTCATATTCCCCCGCCTCCATCAACCGGTGGCCGACCTCCAGCCCATCGACACCGCGCGCGCTGCCATCGACCGCCGGGGGCGTCATGCCGCCAGAAGAAAGCCCCCCGCCACAGGCAGGGAGCATCAAGAGCGCAATCAGAAGAAGCTTTCGCAAAACCCACCCCTTGCGGGAGGCTCAAGGGCTTCCCATCGCCAGCATCTTTGTGATGCCCATGACCGAAGGCCCGATCAGAATGATCATCAAGGGCGGCACCGTGAAGAGCATTGTGCCCAAGGTCAGCTTGGTCGGCAAGGTATTGGCCTTTTCCTCGGCCCGCAACACGCGTTTGTCGCGCATTTCCGAGGAATAGACCCGCAGGGCCTCGGAAATCGAGGTGCCATAGGTGGCCGATTGCACCAGGGTCGTGACGAAGGAGGAGACGTCGGGCACGTTCACCCGCTCGGCCATGTCCTTCAAGACCATGACGCGCTCCTTGCCCGCCTTGACCTCGTGCGAGACCATGTCGAGCTCGTCGGCCAGGGCCGGATAGCCGGCACGGGTTTCCTTGGCCATGCGGTTGATCGACTGGTCCAGCGACTGACCGGCCTCGATGCAGACCAGCATCAGGTCCAGCGCATCGGGAAAGCCCTGGATGATCTGCTTCTGCCGCTCGCCCACCCGGCGGGTCACCCAGTATTGCGGCAGGTAATAGCCGCAGGCGCCGGGGATCAGGACGACGAGGATCTTGAACTGGGTCGAAACCTCCGAGGTCTGGCTGACGATGACCATGTAGATCAGGCCAGCGAGCAGAAGGCCGATGCCAAGCGCGAACTGGGCGAAGTGGAACATCCGCACCGCGTTCTTGTTGGTATAGCCCGCCCGCACCATGCGCAGCCGCGCGGCCGACATGGTCTCGGCGTCTTGCGGTTCCAGGAAGGCCGAGAACTTTTGCAGCTTGTCGACCTTGCCATCGCCCCGGCGCAGCGCCTGGCCCTTGTCCTTGGACTTGGGGTCGGCTGCGGGGGCCCGCATGGCCTTGAGCTTTTCGAAGGGCTCGGGCTTGCGCTTCATCACCTGGGGCAGGACCGCCAGGATCAAGAGAAGCCCAAGCAGGCCAACGACATAGAGCGGACCCAAGGGACCAAGCTTGGCGGTGATGGTGGTCTGGAGAGCGTCGAGCATGTGGGTCAGACCTTGATGTTGACCATGACCTTCATGAAGATCACGTTGACGGTCAGAAGGACGGCGACGATCAGGCAGGCGGGAATGAAGGCCGCCGTCTCTTTCACGTCGTCATAATAATTGGGCTGGATGACGTTGATCATGACCAGCGCGCCGAGCGGGAAGGCCGAGAGGAAGCCGCCCGACCACTTGGCCTCGGCCGTGATGGCGCGGACCCGGCGGAAGAGCTTGAAGCGCGCCCGGATCACCTTGGCCAGGCCCTCGAGGATCTCGGCCAGGTTGCCGCCCGATTGCTGCTGGATCGTCACGGCGACGGCCAGGAAGCGCAAGTCCTGGTTGTCCATGCGCTCGGCAAAGGCTTTCAGGCTTTCGGCGATGTCGCGGCCGTAAGAGGCCTCGTCGGCGATGACGCCGAATTCGGTGCCCAAGGGGTCGGCGACCTCTTTCGACACATTGGCGATGGCGGACGAAAACGGGTGACCGACGCGCAAGCTGCGGACCATCAGTTCGACCGCGTCAGGCAGCTGTTCCTCCAGAAGCGACATGCGCTTCTTGGCCTTGTTGTTGACCCAGACATAGACCCCGCCGATGCCCATGGCGACCGCGATGCCGCCGCGCACGACCGGAGAGGCCTCGGTGCCGATGGTCAGGCCGACGAAGGCAAAGACGCCAAGCCCGGCCATGATCATGACCAGTTGCTTGGGGCTGAAGGCGATATTGGCCTTCTGCGCCTTGGAGGCCAGAAGCGAGTAAAGCGGGATGCCGCGCGAATTCATGTGCTGCGACATCTCCTTGCGGAGCTGTTCCAGCACTTTCTCGCGGTCCTGGTTCTTCTCCAGAAGCGCAAGGCGACGCGACAGGCGGTTGTTCAGCTGGATGGATTTGCCAAAGACCGTGAGGTAGAGGCCTTCCACCAGGAAGATCACCGCGACGAAGACCAGAAGGTAGATAAGCGGAGCTGCGCTGAGCGTCATGATGGGACCTTAGACGATGGGTTCATAGATCGACGCCGGCAGGTCGAAACCCCATTGCCGGAAGCGCTCGGAGTAATGGCTGCGCACGCCCGTGGCGTTGAAGCGGCCGATGATCTTGCCATTGGGCTCGACGCCGAGGCGCTCGTAGCGGAAGACTTCCTGCATCGAGATGACCTCGCCTTCCATCCCGGTGATTTCGGTGATGGACACCATGCGGCGCGAGCCGTCTTGCAGGCGGCTTGCCTGGACGATCAGGTTGACGGCGGAGGCGATCTGGCTGCGCACGGCCTTCAGCGGCATTTCGATGCCCGCCATGGCGACCATGTTTTCAAGACGCGAGATCCCGTCGCGGGCAGAGTTCGCGTGGATCGTGGTCATGGATCCGTCGTGGCCGGTGTTCATCGCCTGAAGCATGTCGATGACCTCTTCGCCGCGGGTTTCGCCCACGATGATCCGGTCAGGCCGCATCCGCAGCGCGTTGCGCAGGCAGTCGCGCTGGGTGACCGCGCCCTTGCCTTCCACGTTCGGCGGGCGGCTTTCCATCCGGCCCACGTGCACCTGTTGCAGCTGCAGTTCGGCCGTATCCTCGATGGTCAGGACGCGCTCGTGGTTGTCGATGAAGGACGACAGCGCGTTCAGCGTCGTCGTCTTCCCCGAACCCGTACCACCCGAGACGATCACGTTCAGACGGCAGGACACCGCCGCCTGCAGGTAAAGCGCCATCTCTTCGGTAAAGGCGCCGAAGTTCACCAGGTCCTGGACCTTCAGCTTTTCCTTCTTGAACTTCCGGATGGACACCAGGCTTCCATCCACCGCCACCGGCGGCACCATGCAGTTGAAGCGCGAGCCGTCCGCCAGGCGCGCGTCGCAATAGGGGTTCGATTCATCGACCCGGCGCCCCACGGCGGAAACGATCTTGTCGATGATCCGCAAGAGGTGGCGTTCATCCTTGAAGGTGATGTCGGTCAGCTCCAGCTTGCCCTTGCGTTCGACGAAGACGCGCTGCGGCCCGTTCACCAGGATGTCGTTGACGGATTCGTCCTTCAGCAGGGGCTCCAGCGGCCCCAGCCCCATGACCTCGTCATAAAGCTCCTGGTTCAGCTGGGCGCGGTCGGTGGCGTTGAGTGCCACCGACATTTCCGACAGCGCCTCGGAGGAGATATCGGCGATCTCGGTCTTCAGGCTGGCCTCGGTGGCCGATTCCAGCGCGGCGAGGTTCAGGTTTTCCAGCAGGCGCTTGTGAAGCTCGACCTTGAGCTCCATCATCTTTTCCTTGCGCTTGCGCTCCTTGTCGGAGGCAATCGCCTCGGCGGGGGCGGCAGCGGGCGCCGCGCGCGAGGGCGCTGCGGGCTTGGCAGCAGGCGCAGCGGGTGCCGCGACCCGGTCGCTCGCAGCGCCAGAGCCCACCGGGGCCAGGCTCGGCTTTCCTGCCGGCGTTTCGTTCTTCTTGAAGCGAGAAAACATGAAGGCCCCCGTTTACTTGCGCGCGGTTTCGACGGATTTGTTGAGGTCGAACAAGGACTTGGCCAGCTTCTGAATCTCCTTGCGCAGGGGATTCTTCGCGGCGGTCTCGGACAGGGGCAGGCCGTGGTCATTGGCCTGCGTCACCTGGGCGCCTCCGTCGGGCAGTTGCAGTTCGATGGAAATGTCCAGGCTTTCGGCCATGCGCTTGACGCGGCTCTTGCCCGACAGATCGGTGAATTTCGGCGCATGGTTCAGCACGTAGCGCAGCTTTTCATGCGGCAGGCTCTCGGCCTTCAGCGCGCGCACCAGGCGCAGGACGTTCTGCGCCGAGCGCAGGTCAAGCTGCAAGAGCGCGAAATAGACATGGGCGCGGGAGAGGACCGCTTCGGTCCAGGCCACGACGGTCTTGGGCATGTCGATGATGACGAAGTCGAAGTTGGCCCGCGCCATGTCCAGGATGCGGCTGATCTCTTCCGGGCCAATGATGTCCAGGGGCAGCATGTCGGCGGGTGCCGTCAGCACATGCAGCTTGTCGTTGAAGGTCACCATGGTCTGCAACAGCGCATCGCTGTCGGCATTCACGGCGTCCGACAGGAAGTCATAGACGGTTTCCTTGCGCGGCAGGTCCAGATAGGTCGCGGCTGAGCCGAACTGGAAGTCGAAGTCGATCAGGCAGACGCGCGGCGCATCGCCCGGCATCGCGGCCAGCTCCCAAGCCAGGTTGGTGGCAAAGGTCGAGGCCCCGGCCCCGCCGCAAAGTCCATGGACCGGCAGGATCACCCCGTCGCGGTCGCCCTTGGCCTTGAAGCCGGGATGGGCCGCCTCGGGCTCCTGCGAATGGGTGGTCAGAACGGCCGGAGGCGCGGGCTTGCGGATGCGCTCGATCGTCTCGTGCAGCGCGCCCTCGGGCAGGGGATAGGGCAGGAAGTCGTCCGCCCCCAGCCGCAAGAGCTGGTGCAGCGCCATGGGCCCGATCTGGTTGGCGACGATCAAGACCTTGATCGTCTTGGCTTTCGCCTGGCGGATGATGTCGGTGATGCGGGCCAGGTCGCCCTCGTCCTCGCTGTCGACGGCGATCACCACGAATTCCAGCGTCTGGCTGTCAGGCTGGTCCAGGAAGACCGCCGCATCCTCGAACCCCAGATCCCCCCAGCTTTCGCCCAGCTCGATCTCCATGTCGTCGATCAAGAGGTCAAAGTTCTGCACATCGCGCGAGATGGTGCAGGCCAGGATCGACGCCGGCTCCGGCTGAAGATTTGCAATGCTCGACATGAACCCATCCTCGTTTTTCGACCAGCTTGGACAAGACGGATTTTCCGGCTCATCCTGGCCCGGGTCGGCTCTTTACGGCCGACACTCGTGCCCCCGGGTATGAAGGTGCCGTCAGATGGTGGCGAGATTGGGGCCGAAATGCCGTGAATCTGGGGAATTTGGGCCTTGGGCCACGATTTGACGAAGGGGCGTGAACAATCGGCGGGAATGAAAAAGGCCCCGGAAACCCGGGGCCCCTGTCGGTCTGGATGGGCTCAGTTGCCGCCGCCCGCGTCGCCGATGGCGGTCTCGACCGTCGTGTTGGGCGTATGGGGCCGCGTGCCGCTTTCGACATAGTCGCGCATGATGATGGCGGCATATTTGCCGTTCAACAGCCCCGCATAGCCCTTGGCAAAGCCCGAAACCGTGGTGACGGCGCGGCGGTTGCGCTCTTCGCGGCTTTGGGTCTGGACCACGGGCTGGGTTTCACCCAAGGAGACCAGCGCCTCGAGCCTTCCGCGCGAAATCCCCTGGGACACCAGGTAGTTGACCGCCGCCTTGGCGCGGCGCAGGCCCAGGCCCTTGTTGTAGGATTCCGATCCCACGAGGTCGGTATGGCCATAGACCGAGAACTTGACCTCGGGGAAGCGCTTGATCCAGACGGCCTGGGTCGCCAGGACCTGCTTGGCCTGCGGCGTCAGCACGTCGGAGTTGAAGGCAAAGGTGATGACCGTGGGCACTTCGGCGTTGAACCGCGTGCCCAGGAGCTCGGTCGCCTGACCCTCGCCCATCATGGCCATCGAGTTCATCATCGTCGGCGTGCCAAAGGCGCCTTCATCGACCTCGGAGCCCACTTCGCCCGTGGTGCAAGAGGCCAGGGCCAGGAGGGCGGCGGCCAGAAGAGAGGTGGTTTTCATCATGCTCATGGCCTCATTCCATCGAATAGCCATAGGCGCCGCTGAAGTCCTGCCGGGCCACTTCGCCCGCCGGGGTATTCGCGCTGCCTGCGGTCTTGCCGAAAAGGAAGAGCTCTTTCTCGGAGGGCAGGCGGACGCGGTCGGTCGGCAGGGCCAGGGTATCGCCGCGCACCGGGGTCACAAGGTGCGGCGTGACGATGATGACCAGTTCGGACTGCTTGCGCTGGTAATCGGCCGAGCGGAACAGCGCGCCCAGGATCGGCACATCGCCCAGCCACGGAACCTGGTTGTTCAGGTCGGTGAAGTCGTCCTGCAACAGGCCCGCGATGGCAAAGCTCTCCCCGTCGCGCATCTCGACCGTGGTCGAGGTCTCGCGGCGCTTGAAGGCATTGACCGAGATCCCGTTCGTCGTCACCGAGGTCGTCGTGTCGATCGAGGACACGGCCGCGTTGATCTGCAGGTTGATCGTGTTGCCATCCACCACCACGGGGGTGAAGTTCAGCTCGACCCCGAAGGGCTTGTATTCGATGGAAATCGCGCCCGAATCGGAGGTCACCGGGATCGGGTATTCGCCACCCGCGAGGAACTTGGCCTCCTGGCCCGAAAGCGCGGTCAAGTTGGGCTCGGCGAGCGTGCGCACGACGCCCTTGGCCTCCAGCGCCTCGAGCAGGACGCCGAATTCCAGCGAACCGGCGGTGAAGCCCAGGCCCAGCGCGCCTTGCGTGCCGTCCTTCAGCTGAAGGAAGCCGTTGTTGATATTGTCAGCCGTCTGCGCGGCCAGGGTGCCCGTGGCGCCAAGCGCGCCCACGCTGTTGCCCCCGCGCAGGCCCAGCGAGGAGGACAGGCTCTTCGAGACCGACCGCTGCATCTCGGCGAAACGGACCTTCAGCATGACCTGCTGCGTCCCCGCCACCATCAGAAGGTTCGATACCTTGTCAGGCGCATAGCGCAAGGCCAGGTCAAGCGCCCGGTCTAGCTTGGCGGTGGAGGACACCGTGCCCGACAGGACGATCCCGTCATTGGCCGTCCGCACCTCGATGGGCTCGCCCGGCAGGATCTGCTGCAGGCGCTCCTTGAATTCCTCGATGTCGAGCGTGACATGGACCTCGACGTTCGAGATCAGCTTGCCGTCCTGCGACAGAAGCGTCATCGTCGTGCGGCCCGGCGTCTTGCCCAGGACATAGATCGTCTTGTCCGACAGGGTCGAGATATCGGCGATGCCCGGATTGGCCACCGACAATTCGGCAAAGGGCGTGTCGCTTTCGACGACGACCGCCCGGTTGATCGGAACGCTCAACGGCTCGTTGGCATTGCCCTTCATGATCGAAAGGGCCTGCGCCAGTGCCGCATCAGGCATGACGACGGGGCTGGCCACAGCCAAGCCCATCACAGCCGCCACCCAAAGGCCTCGCATCTTCATCGACCTGCCCTCTCAACAATGCCCAACGACCGGGTCTTTTCTGCCCGTTTCCAGTCCAAAATGCCCCAAAGGGCATTTTTAAGCAAGAATCAAAAGCTTGGGGCAAGTTCCTTATGTGGATAACCTGCAACACCCGCTGCCAGTTGCGCCAAAAGCTAACGGCCCCACAGGATATGGGGCCGTGATGCGCCTAGTTCGTGCAGGGAATCTCGGTCGTCACCACTTCGGTCCCCTTGCGGGTCTTCAGCGTGCAGACCTTTTCGGCCACGGGGGCCACGGCGGCCTGTTCGGGCGTGATGCCCAGGAGCTGGTTGCTGTCGACCTCGATCTTGGCGGTGATCTCCGAGGCATCGGTGCCCACGATCGCCAGGTTCAAGCGGCCCGTCGCGGCAGCTTGCGTCAGACGCGCCACCTGTTCCCGAGAGGCCGCAAGCGTCACGGTCCGCGCCACGCCCTCGGTCGCGACCGAGTTGTCGGCCTGCTGGTCGACGCCCACGACACGCACGCCGCCTTCGATCAGCCGCGTCATCTCGCCTTCCTGCATGCCGCCCGCAGCACCCGTCCAATAGACGTCCACCCGGTCGCCGACATTGACGAAGCCCGCCACGCCCGAGGCCATGTCGACCTTGACCGCAAAGGCGCTTTCGCCCTTTTCCAGCGCGGCCGAAAGACCGGCGGGCTTGCCCGGCTCGGTCACGGTCTCGGCCAGGACGGGCGTGAATTTCTCCATCTGGCGGCTGACATAGCGCGCCGTCTTGCCATCGTCGGGGAAAAGATCCTCCGGCGTGGTGAAGGCGTTCTCGGGCAGGGCGCTTTGCTGGACGAAGATCAGCTGGACGTCGTCCTTGGTCAGGACCTCGCCGTATTTCTTCACCTTGTTGACCGCGAAGATCTGCACCAGGGGCCCGGTCTTGGCGCGCAGGTCGCGCTCGCGGGCCAGTTCGGCCTGGGACTGGTTGAAATATTTCTGCGTCATGTAGACGGCCGAGCCCGCGAGGGCCACGCCAACCACCAGGACGAGCGAGAAGACTGCGCGCATCACATTACCCCATTACCCGAGAAGGCCGGAGGGTTCGCCCCCGACCTATTGCGATTGATAGCCGACGCCCTGGGCCCCGATGTTGTCCCCGATCAGGCTCGAGGCGCTGTCGGCGCTGAAAGCGACCGGCATCAGCACCAGCATCCCGATCCCGATGAGGGCAGCGGTCAGGACCACCCAGTCCACGGTGACGGCGCCGTTCTCATCCTTGCGGAAGATAGTCCATGAAAGCTTCATGATGACCTCTTGTGCCTGCCGGCTTGCAGCCGAGGCGTGGTTAATCCTGCTGACCCTGGCGGATCGTTCTGGCCGAATTGCGGCGCCACTTGGGCCGGATTCAGACAAGGAGCAGGGCTTCGCCACAGTCTTGCCCATTTGGTAAAGGCGCGCCTGGCGCCTTTGAAAGATCGGGCCGCACCCGCGAGGGGCGCGGCCCAGGCCGGGAGAGCTTCAGCTCTCCTGCACCAGCGATCAGTTGCCCGAGGTGTAGCCGATGGACTGGCCGCCCAGGTTGTCCGAGATGTTCGTGCCCATGGTCTCGATCCCGCCGCCGACCGAGGTCACGACGACCATGCCCAGGCCCACGATGGCGGCGGTCAGCACGACCCAGTCAACGGTCACGGCACCGGTTTCGTCGGAGGAGAAAGCTTTGAAGAGTTGAGCGAGTTTCATGATGTCATCCTTCGATGTTGGTTGTCGGTTTCTACCGTTCGGCTTAGTGGCTGCGGGCCTCTGTTCCCGCGTCCCCGTCCGGATAAGTCTGTTATCCCCCCCCATCGTGGCCGCGATGCGTCGCGCTTTGGGGGTTTTGCGTGTCTTTTGCGGGCATTTTTGTGGCATTCGGACCCGGGCCCCGGTTTCGCGCCCGAGCTGCGGGACAGGCCGCGCCAGCTGCGGGGTGATTCTCCCGGGGCGCGCTCCGCGCCTGGTGAACGCCAAGGCGCGGCCAAAAGCGAAAGGCCGCGTCTTGCGACGCGGCCTTCGTCTTCTGCGGTGTGACCCGCGAAGGGCTTAGTTGCCCGAGGTGTAGCCGATCGACTGGCCGCCCAGGTTGTCCGAGATGTTGGTGCCCATGGTCTCGATGCCGCCGCCGACCGAGGTCACGACGACCATGCCCAGGCCCACGATGGCGGCGGTCAGCACGACCCAGTCAACGGTCACGGCACCGGTTTCGTCCGAGGAGAAAGCTTTGAAGAGTTGAGCGAGCTTCATGATGATATCCTTGCGATGTTGGTTTCGGTTTCTACCGTTCGGCTTAGTGGCTGCGGGCCTCTGTTCCCGTGTCCCCGTCCGGATAAGTCTGTTTTGCCCCCCCATCGCGGCGCCGATTGGTCGGGAAAAGGGAAAATTCGGACAGATTTCATGGCCGAATTGTGGCGGGGAGGGGCCTGGCACAGTCCTGGAGCGGTCCTGGCCCTGGGTGGGCAAAAGCAAAAGGCCGCGTCTTGCGACGCGGCCTTCGAATGTCTGCGGTCGGAACCGCCGGGGGCTTAGTTGCCCGAGGTGTAGCCGATCGACTGGCCGCCCAGGTTGTCCGAGATGTTCGTGCCCATGGTCTCGATCCCGCCGCCGACCGAGGTCACGACGACCATGCCGAGGCCGACGATGGCGGCGGTCAGCACGACCCAGTCAACGGTCACGGCGCCGGTTTCGTCCGAGGAGAAAGCTTTGAAGAGTTGAGCGATTTTCATGATGTGATCCTGTCAGTGTTGGTTGCGGTTTCGCCGTTCGGTTTCGCTGGCTTCGGCCTCTGTTCCGTTTGCCCCGTTCGGATAGGTTTGTTTTGCCCCCCCATCGCGGCGCCGATTGGCCCGGAAAAGGGAAAATTCGGACAGATTTCATGGCCAAATTGTGGCCTTTCGGTCGAGAATCCCGGCTTTGACGGCGCAAATCCCTGAAATCCTTGGCGCGACCCGGCTTCTCTGGCAGGGTCGCGCCAAAGAAGAAACGAGCAGGCAATTCCCATGACGGCGAGATTTCGGGCCCTTGGCCTGGTCCTTTGCCTTTGCGCGCCCGGTCCCGGCCAGGCCGAACCGGTCCCCGGGCCGGGTGATTCTGCCGCCATGCCCGACGAATCGGCGCAAACCCCGGTGGCCGAGCCCGAATCGGGCCCCAAGATCATCAAGCCCGGCAATTTCACCTTCAAGCGGCTGAAGGTCTCGGACATCAACCCCTCCAAGCGAATCGCCGTGCAGATCGACCCGGAGGAGCAGGCGGCCCTTTTGGCCGCCGCCCCCAAGATCGACCCGCGCCCCGATTACCGCGACACCGAACCCGAAGCCCCCGCAACGCCGCTTCAGCCGCAAGTGGCCACCTCGGCACATTACGACTGGTTCTGGAACACGGTCCCCACCGCCATCGGCGCCAATGACGACCGATTCTTCCTGGCGCTTTCCGCCCTCTCGCAGGGGCCCGATGGCGCAGAGGTCGCAGCCCCGCGGCTTCAGACCATGCAGAACCTCGCCTCGACCTGGGGGGCGACGATTCTGCAAGAGACCGTGGGCACCAAGGTCTCGCCCGCCCTGGTCCTGGCGGTCATGGCGGTGGAGAGCGCGGGCAATCCAAAGGCCGAAAGCCATGCCGGGGCGCAGGGTTTGATGCAGCTGATCCCCGCCACGGCCGAGCGCTTTGGCGTCACCGATTCGCTGGAGCCCGGTCAGAACATCAGGGGCGGCGTCGCCTATCTGAACTGGCTGATGGGGAATTTCGACCTCGACCCGCTCATGGTCATCGCGGCCTATAACGCCGGAGAGGGCGCGGTGGCCGCCAACCAGGGCGTGCCCCCCTATGCCGAGACGCGCGACTATGTGCCCAAGGTCCTGGCCGCCTGGCAGGTGGCCCAGGGGCTTTGCGTCTCGCCGCCCATGCTGATGACCGACCCTTGCGTCTTCAAGGTGATCTCGGCCGCCCAAACGACCGAGGCCGAGGCCGCCGGGGTCCAGGTCATCGGAGCTAGGCCTGCCGCCCCGCCGCCCGATGGGCTGAACCCCTGACCCTCTCAGCCCGCAACCGTCTCCATGATGCTGCGGGCCATGATCACGCCATAGGCCGCGTTCATGTGGCTGTAGTCGAAATCGTTGCCCGCCAGCGCATCCCCGGCATCCGGGGCACCGGCGCGCGAGAAATCGGCCCGGGTCAGCCCGGTTGCGCCCAGGACCTCGGGCGGAGGGGTGATCAGGTGCAGGCCCTTGTCCGCGAAGACTGCCCGGGCGCGGTCAAGAAAGAGCTGCAACCCGGGCCCCTTCACCAGGCCGCGCCGGATCAGCTCTGCCCAGGGTTTCGTGCGCGGACTGGTCCCCTTGACGCAGCCCTCCGACATGCGGGGCTTGGCCACGAAGATCACGCGCGGCCTGATGATCGCGGCCCAGGCCGGGTCGGGCAAGAGCCCGGTCAGGTAGGAGTCCATCAGGGCGAGATAGGTCTCTTGCGTCAAGGGAGGCAGGTCGGGCGCCTCTGACAGGCCCGCGACGGAATGGCTGTTCAGGACCTGGGCATTGACGATTTCCTCGATCCTGTGGCCCAGGATCACCACGGTGTCATAGGCGCGCAGGTCGACCTCCCTGCGGCCAAAGGTCCTTTCGACGCGCTGCGCCTCGACCTCGGTCACCTGGGACGTGGCCGTGATGCCGAACTGCAGGTCCTCGGTCAGGGCCATGGCGGCGAAGACCTTGGCGGGGGCGCCGAAGAAATCGACCTCGGCCCCGGGGAATTCCGCCGCGATCTGCTCGTAGCCCAGCTTGACCGCCCCAAGATGGGACGAGCCCATGAAGAGGATCTTGCTCATGTGTTGAAAGCCTCCAGCAGGGCTTCCTCGCAGATCAGCCCATCCTCTTCCTCCAGTGACTCCACCGGCTCGGCCTGGGCCTTGACGCGCTTGGCCCGGAGCTTTTCCGCGCCGGTCTTGTCATGGGCCGCCATGAAAAGCCCCATCGCCGTTTCGACCCCACGGCTGTTCACGCTGCGCAGGTTGGGCTCGTAATAGGCCCCCCGGGCGCTTTGAGAGGTGATGACTTCATACGAGGGGAAATAGTCGACCGCCTTGAACCGTGCCGAGATCGCGCCGCAGGCGGCCCGCAGGACCGATTTGGAATAGACCGTCGCCACCTCGACATGTTCGCCCGAGGCCGTGGCGGTCAAGGGCACGGGCGAGACCGTGACGATGAAGCGCAGGCGCGGGTTGAAGCCGCGCAGGATCTGGCGGACCTGGATGAAATCCGCGACGATTTCGGGATAGGCAAAGTTCTTGAATTCGAAAAGCTCGGGGTCGAAGCGGCCCGCGATGGTCCCGGGCGCCGTCGGATAGACCGTGCCCTCGGCCCCGCGCGACACCCAGGCCTCGGTCAGGCCAAAGGTAAAGACCATGATGTCGGTCTGTTGCATCATCTCTGCCACGGCCTTCAGATGCCAGGCGCGGTGCAGCATCACCTCTTCAGGGCTGGCAAAGCCCCTGAGCTCGATCCCGGGGCGCAGGGCGTCGTAAAAGCGGCCGTCCTTCTCCCAGACCGGATGGGCCGGGGTGAACTGCCCCAGGGCCTCCTGGAACAGCTGCAAGAGCTGGCGGATCGTGTAGACATTGCCATAACGCGCCGAATAGAGCCCATAGCCTTGGGCCTGGGCCACCTCGGCAGAGACCTTGCCTTGCAGGGCCTTGGGCAGGGGTTCAAGGTCAAGGACGTTGTAGCCTGCCTTCTTCAAGGTGCGCCCGACATGTTGGGCGAAACACGAACTCGCCGTGGCGATTCGGGTCAGTAAAGAGCGCGGCGGAACAGCTCGCCGGGTCAAAGGCCAGAGGCTCGGTAACGCCGCTGCGCCAGAAGGCCCTTGGCTCCGGATCCTGGCAGGGAGAGGTCATCTGGTCGTCCTTTTCGACAGTCGCAGATCGCAGTCGGGCCACCGTGGCGAGAGACCTCCACCCGTCTTGGTGCCCAGGAAACTGCGCCTTGCCGATCCTGTCATTGCAGCGTTGGCCGCTCCGGTTGAAGGCCGCGCCTCGGGCTGATAGGACCAAGGCGCGGGCTCATACTCCAACCGGTAGAGAGAGTGGACTTAAAATCCATACAGTCTGGGTTCGATCCCCAGTGGGCCTACCACCGCCTTTCCCGGGCCTTTGAACGAAAACCCCTGGCCCGGTTCGAGGAAACGTTAATCCTGCCTTGGCACACTGGCCGCGAAACCCAGGGGGATCGCGCGCGATGGTGGAAAGGACGGGCGGGGCCGGCAATGATGTGCTTGACGGCTCCCAGGTGGATGATGTGCTTGTTGGGCTTGGCGGCGATGACCTGCTGCGCGGGCTTGGCGGCAATGACCTCCTGGTCGATACGATGGGCCTGGCTTCGACGATCGAGGGCGGGGGGGGCAACGACACCCTGGCCATCGGCAACACGACGCTTGCGGGCAGCCTGGGCGGCGGCAGCGGAGAGGACGTGCTGCGGCTGGGCACCGCGGGTCTTTGGGCGCTGACGCTGCAATCCATCGAGGTGCTGGAGGTTTCGGGCGTCGTCACCGCCCGCGCCGACCAGTTCGAGGCTTTCGACCAGATCCGCAAGGCCTCCGGGGACCAGAGCTCTTTGGTCCGGTTGCAACTGGCCGCACCGCAGGGCCTGGCGCTTTTGAACCTGACCGACGAGCTTTCGGCCGGAGGCGGTTTGCGTGCCGTGGCGCTGGGCGGCTCGGGGCTCGGCGACCAGGTGACGCTGGGCGGGGGCGATGACACGGCCGAGGGCTTTGGCGGCGACGACAGCCTGACCGGGGGCACGGGCAACGACTGGATCGACGGCGGGCTCGGGGCCGATCAGCTTGACGGCGGGGCGGGGGATGACACGCTGATCGGCGACGAGGGCGAGGATCAACTGCTCGGCGGCGGGGGCAACGACCTCTTGCGCGACACCTCGGGCGTGACGGCGGCGCTTTACGGCGGGGGGGGCGACGACCTGATCCAGATCGCCTCGGCGCGGTTCCTGGGCGGAACGATCTCGGGCGGGACGGGGATCGACCGGCTGGCGCCCTCGGTGGTGGACCTGTCGCCCCTGACGCTCGAGGGGATCGAGGTCCTGGAGCTGACCATGGGCATCTCGGGCCGGGCGGCGCAGTTCGACGGTTTTGACACGATCCAGATTGCGGGCCTGCCGGGGGCGCGGGTCTCCTTGACCCTGACCGCCTCGGGGGCCGATTCGGTCCTGGACCTGTCGGACGAGCTTGCGGGCCGCAGCCTTTGGCTGCTGGGCAGCGCCGATAACGAGACCCTGGTGGCGGGCGCCCTGGACGACCGGGTCGAGGGGGGCCTCGGCCGTGACAGCATCGCGGGCGGGGCGGGGGCGGATTGGCTCTCGGGCGGGCAGGGGGATGACAGCCTTTCCGGAGGGACAGAGGCCGATACGCTGGTGGGGGGGCTGGGGTCCGACGTGCTGACGGGCGGGGCGGGCGACGACCTCTTGCAGGACAACGAGCTTCTTGCCGGCGCGATCTATGGCGGCGAGGGCAATGACCGGGTCGAGATCTTCGGCCCCGGGACCGGGACGCTGGCCGGAGGGACGGGGGTCGATGTGCTGGCCAATGCCTCGGCCACATCGGGGGTGGATATCTCGGGCCTGGCGCTGTCGGGCTTCGAGGTGCTGGAGACAAGGGGCCAGCCCATCCGTCTGACCGCCTCCGAGCTGGGCGGTTTCGCCACGATCCGCACCGGGGCCACGCCGGGGACGGTCTTCCTGTGGCTGGCCACGGCGGACGCGGCGGTGGACCTTGCCCCGCGCCTGACCGATGGCCTGCGGGTCTGGGGTTCGGTCATCACGGGCTCGGGCCTTGCCGATACGGTGACGGGCGGGGCGGGCAATGACACGATCGCGGGCGGCAATGGCGACGATCTGCTCAGCGGCGGGCTGGGGCGCAATGCGCTCAGCGGCGGGAATGGGGTGAACACCCTGACCTACCAGGCCTTTGACCGGGGGGTCAGCGTCTCGCTCCTTGGCGCCCGGGCCGACTACCTCGGCGGCGGCGACACGATCTCGGGCTTTCGCATCGTGCTGGGCTCTGGCCTGGACGACAGCCTTGGCGGCGACAGCGCCGAAAACACCCTGCGCGGCGGGGCGGGCAACGATGTGATCCGGGGCCTCGGCGGCGCGGATCTGATCGAGGGCGGCACGGGCGATGACACGCTGGAGGGAGGTCTTGGGCCTGACCGGTTCCTCATGGGTGCGGGCTTTGGCGCGGACCGGATCGAGGGCTTCGTTCCGGGTCAGGACATTATCGACCTTTCCGCCTTCGACATCTATTTCGAAGAGCTTTCCCTGACCACGACGGGTGCGGACACCGAGGTTCTCTTGCCGACCGGCGAGCGCATCCTTCTCGCGGGCCTGACCGAGGTGCAGGCCCTGGCCTTCGACTTCGGCTCCCATGCGGCGCGGCGTTTCGACGGGACAGCGGGGGCCGACCTGGCCAGCGCCTCGGGCCTGGCCGGATTCGCAGGCATCGCGGCCGCCATCGGGGACGGGACGGGCGACAGCTTCTACGGCGGGGCCGGGGCGGACACGGTTCAGGCCGGCCCGGGCAATGACAGCATCTTCGGCGGCGCCGATGCCGACAGCCTCTCGGGCGGGGCGGGGGCGGACAGCCTCGCGGGCGGGGCGGGGGACGACCTCTTGCTTGGCGGGGCGGGGGCGGACACGCTTCTGGGCGATGGGAACAATGACACGATCCGCGGCGAGATGGGCGACGTGGTCGACGGTGGCAACGGGATCGACCTCTTCGACGGCTCCGAGGCAGGCGCCCTGACCCTGACCCTGGGGCTGGACGTCCTTGGGATCGAGGATCTTCTCGGCAGCGGCTTCGACGATGCGATCACCGGCGACGCGCTGGCCAATCGGCTGGACGGCGGGGCGGGCAACGACAGCCTCTCGGGCGGGGCCGGGGATGACACCTTGACCGGCGGCCTGGGGGTGGATTGGCTGGACGGCGGGGCGGGCAATGACCTGATCCTCGCCGAGGCGCAGGATATCGTGACGGGCGGCGCGGGGATCGACACGGTCCTTGCGGCGGAAAGCGTCACCCTCTCCGCCGATGTCGAGAACCTGACCCTGACGGGCACGGCGCTTTCCGGCACCGGGAATGGACTGGCCAATGTCCTTCAGGGCAATGCGCTGGACAATATCCTGACCGGAGGCAAGGGCTCGGATACCTATATCGTCCAGAACGCCGGGGACCAGGTCGTCGAGGTGACGGGCGAAGGCAACGATACGGTGAACGCCTGGGTCAGCTACAGCCTGGACGGCGTGCTGGCGGTCGAGAATCTGACACTGCTGGGCAGCGGCGACCTGGCGGCCACGGGCAATTCCCAGGCCAACCGCCTGACGGGCAACAGCGGCGCCAACCGGTTGGAGGGGGGCATCGGCAATGACACGCTGACCGGGGGGGGCGGGGCTGATGTCTTTGTCTTTTCAGGAGAAAGAGGCGCCGATCAGGTCACTGACCTCTCCCTGGCCGAAGGCGACCGGATCGACCTTTCCGCCCTGACGGGGGGGGTGGCGCAAAGCTCCTGGGTGACGGTGCAGGGGGGGGATGTGCGCATCGACCTGACGGCGAATGCCTCGGTCCTGGTCCTGGGCGCCACGCTGTCCGATGTGCTGGCATCGGTGATCTGGTAGCCCGTTCGGCGCCGAAATCCCCGGCGGGTTCAATATCTTGGACCCCATCCCGGTCACGGGGCGCCCTTGGTCTCGGGTCGCCGCAGCGGGGCGCTTGTGGCGGCCAGCGACCAGGCGCCTTTCGACCCCGGGCCAAAGATGGACAACCCGTTCCGGCACTCCATCACCGAGATGACCGGGAGCGAGGCGACCCGGTCCCCGCGTCTTCAGGGGGACGCATGCAGCGGGCAGGGGCGGATCACCGGTGCGATGGACCCGAATCGTGCCGGCCAGGTCAAGGCGAGGGCGATAGCCAGGTCCTGTCCTCCGCGCGCCGCATCCGGGCCCGCGCCCGACCTGGCCGCCATCGCCTCCCCTGCCGGCATCATCTCCCATGACCTCGAGGGCAATCTCCTGTCGATGACCGAACGCGCGCTTTCCGCGATGGCGCATGGCAGGCTCGGGCGGATCGCCAAGTCCCTGGCGTGACCACCGGGTTCGCCCCCCCCCTGGCCAACCGTTTCGTCGTGGCGGAACATGGGTCATGCTGCGACAGAACCCTCTCCGCCGCCGGGCGGCGACCCTGGCCGAGCTCTTGGGCGGATGGAGGCCCGGCATCCCGGCCAGCGCGAGGTGGCGGCGTCCTCGCGCGCCCGGCTTGCTGGCCGCGACCGGGTCATCGCCTTGGCCCTGGCCCATAGGCTGCGCCCCTCAGGTCCTTGGCGCGGTCGCCGATGACCTGCGGTTTCCAGGCGCAGATCCTCGCGCGCGAGCTGCCGTCGGCCGCCGACACCCCGATCTTTCCGGGCGATGAGGAAGCGGTCCTCGCCCTGCATGGCCGCAATTTCAGGGGCCAGCCTGCCGGCCTGGCCCCGGATGCGCGGCGCAAGGCCCTGGTCTTGCTTGCAGACCTGGCCGAGCGGCAGATGGCCCGCTTGACGGATGAGACGATGAACCGCGCCTCCCCGCCGTGTCGCTGCGCGGCCCTGAAGGCCGAGAGGCGGGCGACGGGGACGGTTCATGCGATCTCGACCAAGGGCGTCTTCCTGGATGTCGTCTCGATGGCAACCATCGTGGCGCGGTTGGCGCCCGAAAAGCTGACGACCCTGTTCCAGCTCTGGTCGATCCTGACCCTGGCACGGGCCAAGGGCCTGCGCGAGAGGGAAAGCGCTTTGCCCTGTCGGCTTCGGCCCAAGCCCTGCGCCGCATCGGCCCGGAGCTTGTGGCCGACCGCCTCCCGGGGCGCGCGGTCAGGGCCCCGGCCGCCACCGATCCGCTCCAGGCCCAAGGTCTGCCTCAGGCGGCGGCAGGGTTCATGGACAGACCGCGGGCCTTGGCATGAGGCGGCCAGGTTTCGACCGAGCCCACGACGGCGCGCCGCGCGATCGCGGCAAGTTCGATGCCCACCCGCGAGATGCGGATGAAAGCGTCGATCCCCACGCCCGTAGCAAGGATGCGGTCGACGACCTCGCGGTGGAGGTCGAGGCCATAGTCCGGCCATCATCCTGGCCCCAACAAGACGCTCCCCGCCCAGCTTTACGCTGAATTCAAAGGGTTTTTCCCGGAGCTTGTCGGTAGCCATTTCTGTCTTCGTGACATGGGCGCGGTGCCGGATCTTTCGGGCGCATCACGGCTAGACCCCGGAAGAAACGGCGATTTCCCGCGCGCGACAGGAGAGGCGCCGCTCGTCAGGCTTGTCGAAATCGCACCCCGCCTGCTTTGGGCCAGGGCCTGGGTCTGCATGCCGATTGGCGGATCCGCAGTGCAGTTTCTGCCCGGGCCCCTTGGTCCCGCGGCCAGATCGGAGCCTTGGGCGCGGGTGCCGTGTGAAAACGCGGCCCCTGTCGGGCCGCCTTCGGGAGGGATTTGCCAGCCTTCCTGGCCCGGTTGCGCAGGTTCAGCTTGCCAGCGCCTGATGCCGCATCTGCGTCGCGACGATCTCGGCCAGGAGGAAGCGCAGGTCCTGGAAGAAATCCTGCTGGGCCGCGCGGAAGGCCTCGAAGCCGGGCAGGCTCGCGCTGGATTCGCGGTCGGCGGCGCGCTGGGCCAGGGCCAGGATCGCATCGGCCAGGGGCTCGCCGCGCGGTTGGGTCGCGACCAGGGCCTCGATCTGCGGGGCGAGATCGGAGAGCGGCCGTGCCTCGGCCTCCATCCGGTCGGCCAGGGTCTCGATCCGGTGCAGGGTGGCGCCGATGGCGGTGGCGAAGCCCGCGAAGCTCTTGCGCTGTTCGGTCAGGTCGAGCGTGGGGGCCGGGCGCCGCTCCAGCGCGGTCAGCCGCTCGGTCAGGGCCTCGACCCGCTCGGTCAGGGTGGACAGCGCCCTCTCCATCGGCGCCAGGGTTTCGGGCGGGACGGTCAAGGTTGCGACATGTTCGGTCAGGGCCGTCAAGGCGGCCCCGATCGGCGACAGATCGGCGGGCCGCATCTCGTCGATCCGGTCGCCAAGCGCGGTCAGGCCCGCCCCAAGCTTTTCGATCTCGGCCTGCAGGGCCGGGGTCTGGTCCAGCTTGGCATCCAGGCTCTCGATCCGCCGCAGCGAGGTCGAGAGCGCGGTGGCAAAGGCCGCGAAGCTGCGGCGGTTCTCGGTCATATCGAAGACCGGCGCCGGCCTGCTTTCCAGCGCCGAGACCCGGTCGACCAACTGGCTCAGCGTCGCCTGCATCGGCGCGAGGCAAGCCTCCAGCCGGGCGAAAAGCGGGTCGAGGTCAGGCGCCTTGGGCTGAAGCGCGGCCAGTTGTCCCATCAGCCTTTCGGGCTCGATCGCGGTCAGTCGCGCCTCGAGCCTTGTGACAACATGTTGCATCCCTTGCAGAAATTGCGCGTTCATCTGGCGCAGGGGGCTCAGGTCGGGTGTTCTTTGCAAGAGCGCCTCGATCCTTTCGGGATCGGGAAGGCGGGCGAGGATCACTTCGGCCAGGTCCGAGGTCGGGGCGGGAGAGCGCGTGGCCTCGAGCAGTTGTTCGACGCGTTCGACCACCGAGGGGCCCGCCTCCTGCTCTGCAAAAAGGTTCAGCACCTCGTCGGCGATGACGCCCTGAAGCCGTTCGGCCAGGCCGAATTCCACCGCGTCAAGGCGGTCGGCCATCCGCTCCCTTTCCTGCAGTTCCAGGGTCAGGGTGCTGAGCTTCTGCTCCATCCGGGCGAGGCGATCCTCGACGCCGGGCTCGGCCTCTTCGACCAGGCCTTCCAGCTCTGCGGGCAGGGCGGCGGGGCAGTCAAGCAGAAGGCTGCCGTCGGATTGCATGTGCAAGCCGGTCAGCGCCCCGCTTTCGACCAGGCCTTGCAGGTCGATGCGGGTCAGGGTCGGTTGGCTGGGCGCGCGCCAACTGCGCGCAGCGGTGGCAGGGCCGTCGAGAGTGGCAGGCAAGGTCATGGCAATCTGTCCTTGGGCGAAAAGGCGGGAAAACCCCGGATGATTAGAGTTAAACTCAACGCGCTTAATGAAGGCTTAAGGCCGGACTGGACCACGCGGCCCAAAGCGCCCAAATCCAGCGCCAAATCCCCTGGCCGCAGGCCAAACGGGCGGCAAGGCGGCCTCGGCGCGCATCAGGGTCTGGCCAGGCTGCCCTTTCTCGGCGGGCGAAAGCCCCCCGCGCCCCGCCTGCGAATCGCCCGAAGCTCCATCACCTGTCGCAGGAACTCCATCCGCCCTGGGGCCAGGTCCTGCCCGGCGGTCTCGGGCTCCAGGTTCTGCCGCTCCCCGGGGGCGATCTGTCCCATGCGCCCCTGGATATCGGTGGGCGGATGTCGAGCCGCCTCATGGGGCGGCCGCGAAAGCCAGGGAGCGGCCCGCGCAGATGCTGGGGCGAGGTTCAGGAAATGCGCGGTCTCGTCGTCGGACTGGATCAGCCCGCCCAACGTGCCGACCTTCGGGGCCTTGTTGGCCTGGAAGCCATCGATTTTGACCTGAAGCGCGTTTTCGGTGCTGATCTTCGTTTCGGCGACTTGTGCAGGTATCTGCCTGGCAGGATGGCTTCGGCTTAACCTGCTGGATTTTCCGCTGGCTCCTGTCACCTGCCATTCCGCCCTGGCGAGTGGACGGGTTGTGACTGCAGCTGTGCTTTTGCCCGCGACTGCGGTCACCCTCGGAGGCGAGCGCAAAACTGCGGCTGGACAAGGCCGTTGCCGCGGCATCGCTTTATTGCAGTGCAGGCATTGCCTGACGTTGGAAGCAGGGGGAGGCGCCCATGAGCCGCATCACCATCAGGAACCTTGATGACGACGTGAAGCGCCGCCTCCTCGCTCGCGCAGCCGAGCACGGAAGGTCGATGGAAGAGGAGGCGCGGGAAACCCTGTGCCAAGTGGTCACCTGGCCCAGGGCGTTGCGCGACCTCGGCCAGTCCATCCAGCGCGGTTTGCCGAAGTCGGAGGCTTCGATCTTCCCCAGCCCAAGCGCAGCGAGATGAGGCCGCCCCCTCGACGGTCTTTCTCATGTCAGGATCGCCGGAAAACTGGTTCGACAATCGCCCCTTGCGTGCCTGATGTCCCATGGGGGGACGGAAAACGCCAGGCAACCGGTTGATTTCCCGTGCCGGTGGACGG
The DNA here is from genome assembly GCF_009925085.1 of Stagnihabitans tardus. GTDB lineage: Bacteria > Pseudomonadota > Alphaproteobacteria > Rhodobacterales > Rhodobacteraceae > Stagnihabitans > Stagnihabitans tardus. The sequence goes on from NZ_JAABNR010000012.1 coordinate 145,683, forward strand.
CTTGCCGATCCCCTCTTCGGCGGGCGATCGGGCCTTGCGCCTTGGTCCATGTCACGATGCGGCAAGCGCGGTCCAGCATCACGGCGCTGAAGGGCAGCTATTGAGCGTCCAGCGGTTCACGGGCGAGGATCATGTCCAGCTCCGCGCTGCCGAATCGGTATCTTTCCCTTTCTCCGCTTGGAATTCCAGCGGGGCAGAACCCTCTTCGACCAGGGCTTCTGCTTCAAGCCCGGCGCTTTTGCTGCTGACCCCCGCTGTGGTCAGAAGGACTCATCCGGGATGGCCCCCCGGATGATGGGCTTCCAACCGGGAAATCGGAACCCATGCGGCCCAAGGGCTTGGATGCGACGCCCACTTTCGCGGATTGGCATGTTGCGCCTTCCGTCTGGCGCAGACACCCTACCGGAGTTTGCGGATGGCTTTCCCCGGTCGCCAGGGGTGAACCGGCAAGCAGTCAGGGAGTCCCCGAGCTTTGCTCCCGCAAGGCCCAAGCCATTTGCCCATGCCTGACAGGTTCCTGTTGCTCCGTTGATTTCAGAGCGGCGCTTCCCGCCCGGCAGAGACCCCTGGGGCGGGGGAAGCTTGACCAATAGGCCACCGGGACCTGTCCGACCCGCCCTGCCAGGGTCAGGAGCCTGCTGATGCCGGGGATGACGACAGAGGGGAGCCGATCCGACCCGCGGCCGCGTCGAACAGGTCGCGCTTGACCGCCTTTCCTGGGCGAAGCCCACCCGCACCGGTCGTCGCATCGCCCGGCGCGAGGCCGAGGCGCTGTCGAAGACCGTCTGACGCGCCCTGGGCCCCGGGGGCCCGCGCCCCGCTGCCCCTCATGCCGCGCCTCTGCGTTCCTCGCGCGAAGCCCCCCAGACGGGGGCGTGACGATGGCCCCAAGGGCGCGTGCCCCTTGTCTCGACATCCAGCCGGCATGAGGTCGAAGCGCCCTGCAAGGGGCACTTTTGGCAAAGGGAGGAAGGGAGGAGGCGGCGCGCTCGAGGGAGGAGGAGGAGCGCGCCGCAGGTCGGAAGGCCCGAGGGAGGAGGAGGGGCCATCGACATCGGTGGAGCCGAAGCTCCGAAAGGTGGCAACGGAACCCAAGGGAGGAGGAGGGCCCCGTCGCTTTGGCCAGTCACCCGGGAGGCGGGTGCGCAGCCGATCCGGCCCAGGGAGGAGGGACCGGGAACCTGTGGCGGCGCCCCCGGGAGGAGGTGGGGTCGCCGCCGATCCGGGGCCCGAGGGAGGAGGAGGGGCCACAGGAACTCTGGAGCCGAAGCTCCGAAATGGGGGGGCGGCGCCCCCGGGAGGAGGTGGGGTCGCCGCCGATCCGGGGCCCGAGGGAGGAGGAGGGGCCACAGGAACTCTGGAGCCGAAGCTCCGAAATGGGGGGCGGCGCCCCCGGGAGGAGGTGGGGTCGCCGCCGATCCGGGGCCCGAGGGAGGAGGAGGGGCCACAGGAACTCTGGAGCCGAAGCTCCGAAATGGGGGGCGGCAACCCTGGGAGGAGGAGGGGGTTGCCGCCAGTTCGAGACCCGAGGGAGGAGGAGTGGGTCGTCGAAGTCTGAACCTTACGGTCCGTATTGTTTCTGCACCGTTAACGGCCAGGCCGTCTCGGGCAGGTCAGTTGCGGTAGGCCGCCTCGCGGGCCACGCTGTCGATGTTGCTGCGCGACAGGCCAAGGTCGGCCAGGTCGCGGTCCGAGAGGGCGCTCAGCTCTTCGACCGTGCGGGCATAGATCCTGCGACGTTCGATCATCTCTTGCGCCACTTTCAGAAGGGCGCTGAAGCGATCAGAAAAGCTCACGGACACGGAGCGGGTCGAATTCACATAAGCCATGTTCAGCCTCACAGTTTTCTCTTTGGCGCCGGCCCTTCCCTGGATCGTCCAAGGTTCTCCGTCGCTGTTAGGGCAAACATGGGGCATTTGCTGCAACTGCACAATCCGCCCCTGCCTCAATGCCGCCATGCAGCATGCGCATGGCTAGGCTTAACAAAAAGTTCATATTAATCATGTTGATCGCTGAATCTTTGAGCAATTGGTCAAGCGGTGCTTGCCCTTTGCCCGCAAAGGTTCCACCCTGCTTGCGAACTGGGCAGCGGAGAAAGAAATGAGCCTCTCACGCGAGGATGTGATGGCGGTGCTGGCAGGGATCAAGACGCCCACGGGCGGGTCCCTTGTCAGCGAGGACTTGATTCGGGCGCTGGCGATCGAGAGCGGAAATGTCCGTTTCGTGATCGAAGCGGCCTCGCCCGACCAGGCGCGGGCTTTGGCGCCCGCCCAAGGCGCGGCCGAGGCGGCCTTGAAGGCGGCCGGAGCCGCCAGCGTGTCCATCGTCATGACCGCGCATGAGAACGCCAAGTCAGCCGGGGCCCGGCCCAAGCTGACCATCGGCGGCCATCCGACGCCGCACCAGGGCGGGCCGCAAAAGGTCTCGGGCATCGACCGGATCATCGCGGTGGGTTCGGGCAAGGGCGGGGTGGGGAAATCCACCGTCGCCTCGAATCTCGCCGTGGCCTTGGCGCGGCAGGGCAGGCGGGTCGGGCTTCTGGACGCCGATATATATGGCCCCTCGCAGCCGCGCATGATGGGGGTGTCCAAGCGCCCCGCCTCGCCCGATGGCAAGCTGATCGAGCCCTTGCACGCCCATGGCGTCACGGTCATGTCCATCGGCCTGATGCTGAAGGAGGACGAGGCGGTGATCTGGCGCGGCCCCATGCTGATGGGCGCGCTGCAGCAGCTTTTGACCCAGGTGATGTGGGGGCGGCTTGACGTTCTGGTCATCGACCTGCCGCCGGGGACGGGCGATGTGCAGCTTTCGCTGGCGCAGCGCACCCAGCTGACCGGGGCCATCGTGGTCTCCACCCCCCAGGACGTGGCGCTTCTGGATGCCAAGAAGGCGCTCGACATGTTCGCCAAGCTCAAGGTCCCGGTCCTGGGCCTGATCGAGAACATGTCGACCTATATCTGCCCGAATTGCGGCCATGAGGCGCATATCTTCGGCCATGGCGGTGTGGCGGTCGAGGCCGCGCGGCTGCAGCTCCCCTACCTGGGCGAGTTGCCCCTGAACCTCGAGGTCCGCCTCGCGGGCGACGACGGCACCCCGATTGCCGCGACCGACAGCCCCCTGGCCGAGCCCTATCTGCGCCTCGCGCAACGCCTGATCGACGGCGGCATGGGCTGAGACCGCCTGTCCCATGGGGCTGACAGGTTGCAAACGGGCAAAGCCCGATTGCAACCTGTCAGCGGGGGGTGCGGGGGGCTCCGCCCCCCGCACCCCCCGCCCCCCCCTCCCGGAGAGGGCAAGGGCGCAAGCCCGCAGGCCGCTCCGGGACAGCGCTCTCTGTCCATGAAGGCGCAGAGGGGGCTGCTCCTTCCCTCTGCCACCCGGGTGAAGACCGCCCTCCCGGGCATGGTCTCCGGGAAATCACCCCGCTCCCGGGAAATCCCCCCTCGGACAGCTGTTCCGACACCGGGATCGCCGCTCTTCCCGGGATCACGCCCCCTCACCCGGGGGTGATTCGCCGTGTTTCCCCCGGGATTTCCCGGGAAATCCCCATCTCCATCCCGTTTTTGCCCAAAACCCGGGCGCCCTTGGTCCTGGCCGGGAATTCGCGGGATATCCACATCTAGTGGGTCCCACCGCCTCCCCCCTCTACCTGTGCCCCGCCGGACCCCAACATCTTGTCCCGCACCCCGGTCCAACCCCAAAGGTGGGGCCAATTCCCGAGAAAAGGCTTGAAGTGGGGCGCTATCCCGGGCATAAAGATCACACAGACCGAGCAGCACTGAAGCGGATCACAAATCCGACGATAACAAGAACCCGAGGCAGGTTTCATCAGGCTTCCAGGTCGACGACGACAACGAAGAACAAAATCGAATCCGGCGCGCGGCGCGAGCAGACATCACCCCCAAGATGGTGTCGCGCAGCTGGACGCCCAGCGATGGGACAGCGGCGGATCGAGCAGAGGCAGCAGCTCGGTCCGCCTTTTTATTTTCCGGCCCCCAGGTCCTTGAAAGGGCGCAAGGGCCAAAGCGGGAGGCGCGTCCCAGGTGGCGGGCGAGACGTTCAGGGGCGAACACTACCTCAAGGTAGATGCCAAGGGCCGCACCATGCTGCCCTCGCCCTTCCGCGCCGTCTTCCAGGCCCAGGACAAGCCCGCAGCCTCTCCCGAACCGGCCGAAAAGCCTACGGAAAAGCCGGCCGAGGGCTACAAGATGCTCATCGTCTATGGCGGCGCCAATCGCGCCTATGTCGAGGCCTATACCCAGACCGGGGCCGCCGAACTGGACCGCCGCTTCGACCAGTTGCCCTATGGATCCGAAGAGGCCGACCTTTTCTCCGCCATCTATTACGAACAATCCGTCACGGTCGAAACCGACAAGGATGGCCGCTTTTCCCCGCCGCCCCAGGTGCGCGAGAAGCTGGGCCTTGGCCGCGACGAGGAAGAGCTCTGCTTCGTCGGCGCCCGCGACACGATCCGCATCTGGCGCGCCGAGACCTACCGCGAGCGCCGCAAGGCCGAAATCGCCGAGATGGAAAAGCGCCTCCTGGGCGAGGGGCCGCGGGCTGCCGATCCGCGCTCGCTCTTGCGCAACACGGTCTGAGGCGCCATGGACCAAACCCGCGCGCCCCATATCCCCGTTCTCTTGAAGCCGATCCTGACCCTCTGCGCCCCGATCCAGGGCCTTTGGGTCGATGGCACTTTCGGGGCAGGGGGCTATTCCCGGGGGCTGCTCGATGCGGGCGCCCGCGTGATCGGCATCGACCGCGACCCGCTCGCCCATCAGATGGCCGCGCCCTGGGCCAAGGACTATCCCGGCCTGCGCCTCGCTCTGGGCACCTTCTCGGACCTTGACGAGATCGCGGGCGAAAAAGTCGATGGCGTGGTCCTCGACCTCGGCGTCTCCTCGATGCAGATCGACCAGGCCGAGCGCGGCTTCTCCTTCCAGAAGGACGGCCCCCTCGACATGCGGATGAGCCAGGAAGGCCCCACCGCCGCCGACCTGGTGAACGAGGCTTCCGAGGACCATATCGCCGACGTGCTCTTCCACTTCGGCGAAGAGCGCGCCGCCCGCCGCATGGCCCGCGCCATCGTCGAGGCCCGCGCCAAGCAGCCCTTCACCACCACTCTGCAACTGGCCGAAGTCATCGCCCGCTGCCTGCCGCGCCCGAAACCTGGCCAAAGCCATCCCGCGACCCGCGCCTTCCAAGGGCTCCGCATCGCCGTCAACGCCGAGTTCGACCAGCTCGCCCAAGGGCTTGCGGCGGCCGAGCGCGCGTTGAAACCCGGCGGGCTCCTCGCCGTCGTGACCTTCCACTCGCTGGAAGACCGCGTGGTGAAACGCTATTTCCAGCAGGCCTCCGGTCAGGAGGGCAATGCCAACCGCTATGCCCCCATGACCGCCCAGGTCACCCCGCGCTTTACCCTCGTCACCAAGAAAGCCGTCGAGGCCGACGCGGAGGAACTCTCCCTCAACCCCCGCGCCCGCTCTGCCCGCCTGCGCATCGCGCGCCGCACCGAGGCGCCCGCCAAGGCGCCAAAGGCCGACGACATCGACCTGCCGCAAACCCCTGACAAACCCACCCGCAAGAAATCCCGGTAGAATGCGTCCGCTGCTCTATATCCTCCCCTTTTTCGCCGTCATGGGCCTGGCTTTCTGGGCCTATCACGAGAATTACGCGACCCAGGGCCAGCTGAAACAGATGGGGCGGCTGCAGGACGAGATCGGGCGGCTGCGCGATGAAATCGCCATGCAAAAGGCCGAATGGGCTTACCTCAACCGCCCCTCCCGCCTGCGCGACCTGGCCGCGATCAACTTCGACCGCCTGGGCCTCATGCCCATCGAGCCCGCGCAACTGGGCCTCGCCACCCAGGTCACCATGCCCCCGGCGGGCCCCCTGGTCGTCACCGGCACCACCATGACCTCCGCCAGCGACGAGGAGCAGATCCCGTGATCCGCACGCCGCTCCGCCCCCTCGCCCGCATCCTCGACGCCCGCGCCCGCGGCCAGAACCCCGACACGATCGAGGCCGCCAACCTCGCCGCCCGCCACGAAGAGATGAAGGACCGCGCCCGGCTCCAGGCCGAGCGCCGCCTGCGCTTTCTCGCGCTTGGCTTCATCGTCGCCTTTTCCGTCATCGCGCTCCGCATGGGCACGCTGGCCGCCACCGAGCCCTCCGAGCTTGGCACCACCTCCTCGGGCTCCGAGATCACCGCGCAGCGCGCCGATATCCTGGACCGCAAGGGCCGGATCCTGGCGACCAACATGATGACCCATTCGCTTTACGTCCAGACCGCCGACCTCGTCGATCCGGCCCGGACGGCAAGCGAACTCGCCCGAATCTTCCCCGACCTCGACGCCGAGACGATGCTGCGCCGCTTCACCGATGGCCGCAGCTTCCTTTGGGTCAAGAAGGTCCTTAGCCCCGAACAAATGCAAGAGGTCCACGAGATCGGCGATCCGGGCCTCTATTTCGGCCCGCGCGAGATGCGGCTTTATCCCAATGGCCACCTCGCCGCCCATATCCTCGGCGGCTCGGCCTTCGGCAACGAGGGCGTGGACAGCGCCGAGGTCATCGGCACGGCGGGCATCGAAAAGGCGCTGGACACGCGGCTCCGCGACCCTGCCCAGTCCAACACCCCCCTGCAGCTTTCCATCGACCTGACGCTTCAGGCCAATGTCGAAGAGGTGCTGGGCACGGCGATGAAGACCCTGAACGCCAAGGGCGCGGCGGCGATCCTGATGGACACCCATACCGGCGAGATCCTCGCCCTGGCCTCCTTGCCCGACTTCGACCCCAACGACCGCCCCGCCCCCGCCCTGACCGGAGACCCTTCGGAAAGCCCGCTCTTCAACCGTTCCGTCCAGGGCGTCTATGAACTGGGCTCGACCTTCAAGATCTTCGCCGTGGCCCAGGCCATGGACCTGGGGCTGATCAACGAAAACACGGAAATCGACACCAAGCAGCCCTTCGTCTACGACGGTTTCCGCATCAACGAATTCGACAACCACAATTACGGCCCGACCTTGCCCGCCTGGGAAGTCATCGCGGTCTCCTCCAACATCGGCTCCGCCCACCTCGGCCTGATGATCGGCGGAGAGCGCCAGCAGGCCTTCCTGCGCACCCTTGGCCTCTTGGACCCGCCCAAGGTCGAACTCGCCGAGGCCCCCGGCGCCCGCGCGCTCGTGCCCAAGAACTGGTCGGGCATCGTCACGGTGACGGCCTCCTATGGCCACGGGATTTCGACCTCGCTGATGAACCTGGCCGCCGCCTATGCGACCTTGGGCAATGGCGGGCTCAAGATCACGCCGACGCTGATCCACAGCGATACCCATACGCCCGGCCCCCGCGTGGTCTCCGAGGACACCGCCCTGGCCGCCGTCCGCATGATGCGCAAGGTGGTCACCGACGGGACCGCGACCTTCGCCGATGTGCCGGGTTACGGCGTGGCGGGCAAGACCGGGACCGCCGAAAAGCCCAAGAAGAACGGCAAGGGCTATGATGCCGACAAGGTGATCAACACCTTCGCCAGCGTCTTCCCGGCCGACAACCCGAAATATGTGCTGATCGTCACCCTGGACGAGCCCGTCGAGACCGCAGGCTCCAAGCCCCGCCGCACCGCAGGCTATACCGCCGTCCCCGTGGCCGGAGAGATCATCCGCCGCATCGGCCCCCTGGTGGGCTTGCGTCCGGACGGAGAAAACCCCATGGGAACGCTCGTTGCCTACAAGGACCCCGTGGCCCAGGAATGACCCCAGCACCTCGCCCCCTCTCCTCTTTGGGCCTCTCCGCAAGGGGAGGTCTTGATCCTGTCATCACCGGGATCACCGCCGACAGCCGGGCCGTGAAGCCCGGCTTTCTCTTCGCAGCCCTTCCCGGCGTGGCCGTCCATGGCGCGACCTATGCCATGGCGGCGTTGGAACGCGGCGCGGCGGCCGTCCTGACCGATGCCAAGGGCGCGGCGCTCTTCCAGGGCCCGACCGTCGTGGCCGAGGACCCGCGCGAGGCCCTGGCCCGCGCGGCCGCCCTCTGGTTCGGCGCCCAGCCCGCCACCATGGTCGCGGTCACGGGGACCAACGGCAAGACCTCGACCGCGACCTTCTGCCGCCAGATCTGGAACCTCCTCGGCCATGCCGCCATCAACATCGGCACCACCGGGGTCGAGGGCTCCTGGGCCGCGCCCTCGTCGCATACGACCCCCGACCCCGTGACGCTGCACGCGATGCTGGCCGCAGCCGCCGAGGCCGGCGTGACCCATGCCGCGATGGAGGCCTCCTCCCACGGCCTCGACCAGCGCCGCCTCGATGGCGTGCGGCTCAAGGCCGGGGGCTGGACCAACTTCACGCAAGACCACCTCGACTATCACAAGACCTTCGAGGCCTATTTCGCCGCCAAGGCCGCGCTCTTCACCCGGGTTCTGCCGCCCGAGGCCGTGGCCGTCCTGAACCTCGAAGACCCCGCTTTGGCCGATTTCCACCCGCCGCAAAGCCTGCTGACCGTGGGCAAGCATGAGGCCGACCTTCACATCCTGGGTCAGCGTTACGACGCCACGGGCCAGGACCTGCGGGTGAGCTTCCGCGGCGTGACCCATCAGCTCCGCCTGAACCTCATCGGCGGTTTCCAGGCCGAGAATGTCCTGATGGCCGCGGGCCTCGTCATCGCCGCCGGAGAGAAACCCGGCGATGTCTTCGCCGTCCTCCCCCAACTGACCGGCGTGCGCGGGAGGATGCAACTCGCCGCCACCCGCCGCAATGGCGCGACGGTTTTCGTCGACTACGCCCATACCCCCGACGCCATCGAGACCGCGCTTCAAGCGCTCCGCCCCCATGTCATGGGCCGCATCGTCGTGGTCTTCGGCGCGGGCGGAGACCGCGACACGACCAAGCGCCCCCTGATGGGCGCCGCCGCCGCGAAATGGGCCGATGTTGCAATAGTGACAGACGACAACCCCCGCAGCGAGGAGCCCGCCCTGATCCGTGCAGCAATTCTGCAAGCCGCCCCCGAGGCCACCGAGGTCGGAGACCGCGCTGAAGCCATCCTGCGCGGCGTCGATGCCCTCGGCCCGGGCGACGCTTTGCTCATCGCCGGCAAGGGGCACGAGACGGGCCAGGTCATCAAGGGCGACATCTATCCCTTCGACGACGTCGAACAGGCCTCGATTGCCGTAGCAGCCCTGGATGGAGTGATATGACGCTCTGGACCCATACCGATGCCGCCCTCGCCACCGGGGGCCAGGCGACCAAGCCCTGGAGCGCAACCGGCGTCTCCATCGACACCCGCACGCTGCAACCCGGCGACCTCTTCATCGCGCTGAAGGATATCCGCGACGGCCATGACTTCGTGGCGACCGCGCTCGCCAAAGGCGCCGCCGCCGCCATGGTCTCTTATATCCCCACCGGGCTCCCCCCCGACGCGCCGCTCCTCATCGTGCCGGAAGTCCTCGCAGCCCTCACCGCGCTCGGCGCCGCAGGCCGCGCGCGGTCAGACGCCCGGGTCATCGGCGTCACCGGCTCCGTCGGCAAGACCTCGACCAAGGAGATGCTGCGCGCCATCCTGCAAGGCCAGGGCCGCACCCATGCCGCCGAGGCCTCCTACAACAACCACTGGGGCGTGCCCCTCACCCTCGCCCGCCTGCCGCAAGACGCCGATTTCGCCGTCATCGAGATCGGCATGAACCACCCCGGCGAAATCGCCCCCCTCTCCCGCCTCGCCCGCCCCCATGTCGCGATGATCACCACCGTGGGCCCGGCGCATCTGGAGGCCTTCGGCTCCATCGAGGGCATCGCCGCCGAGAAGGCCGCGATATGCGAGGGGCTGGAGCCCGGCGGCACCGCCGTCCTGCCCGAGGGCCTGACCGTCACGCCGATCCTGCTTGCCGCCGCCGACGAGGCCCGGGCCCAGATCATCACCTTCGGCGCCGAAAAGGGCGCCTATATCCTCGCCTCGACCCAGCTCTGCGGCACCGCCACCATCACCCGCGCCCAGACCCCCAGCGGAGAGCGCCTCTTCAAGGTCCTCTCCCCCGGCCGTCACTTCGCGCTGAACGGGCTCGCGGCCCTGGCGGTCGCCGATGCCCTGGGGCTGGACCCGGCCATCGCCGCCGCCGACCTCGGCCGCTGGGAGCCGCCTGCGGGCCGGGGCCTCCGCGAACATATCCTCCTCGATTCGCTCGAGGACCAGGGTTTCGACCTGATCGACGACGCCTTCAACTCCAACCCCGCCTCTCTGGCCGCCGCGCTGGATGTCCTGATCGAGGCCCAGCCCCAGGACGGGCCGGGCCGCTTCTCCAAGGGCCGCCGCATCGCGATCCTGGGCGACATGCTGGAGCTCGGGCCCACCGAGCTTGACCTTCACGCGGCTGTGGCCCGCCATCCGGGCCTCGCCTCCATCGCGCAGATCCATTGCGTCGGGCCCCGCATGCGCGCGCTTCATGCCCAGCTGCCGCGCAACCAGCGCGGCGAATGGGTCGAGACTGCCGCCGAGCTTCTGCCGCGGCTGCGCGGTCTGGTCGATGCGGGCGATGTCGTTCTGGTCAAGGGGTCCAAGGGGATCAAGGTCTCGACCCTGGTTGACGGGTTCCGCAAAATGGGTCAGAGAGCCCAACCGGTTTTCGGAGGGGAATGAATGCTCTATCTCATGACGGAATTCGCCGATGGCGGCGGGCTCTTCAACCTCTTCAAATACATCACCTTCCGCGCGGGCCTGGCCTTCATGACCGCGCTTCTCTTCGGCTTCGTCTTCGGCCGGCCGCTCATCGACCTCTTGCGCCGCAAGCAGGGCAAGGGCCAGCCGATCCGCGATGACGGGCCGCAGAGCCACCTGTCCAAGGCGGGGACGCCGACCATGGGGGGGCTTCTGATCCTCTCGGCCCTGATGTTCTCGACCCTGGTCTGGGCGCGGCTCGACAATCCCTATATCTGGATCGTCATGCTGGTGACCCTGGGCTTCGGCCTGATCGGCTTTGCCGATGACTATGCCAAGGTGACCAAGCAGAACACCAAGGGCGTCTCGGGCCGGGTGCGGATGCTCCTGGGGCTTCTGATCGCGGCGCTGGCGACCTATGCGGCGGCGCGCTTCCACCCGGCGGGGCTGACGAATGAGCTTGCCCTGCCGGTGCTCAAGGATGTGCTGATCAACCTTGGGTATTTCTTCATCCCCTTCGGCATGCTGGTCATCGTGGGCTCGGCCAATGCGGTCAACCTGACCGATGGGCTGGACGGGTTGGCCATCATGCCGGTGATGATCGCGGGGGCGACCCTGGGGGTGATCTCTTACGTCGTGGGCAACTACAATTTCGCCGACTATCTCGGCGTGCATTTCGTCCCCGGCACCGGCGAGATCCTGATCTTCGCCGCCGCCCTCTTCGGCGCGGGCCTGGGCTTCCTGTGGTATAATGCGCCGCCCGCCGCGGTCTTCATGGGCGACACGGGGTCCCTGGCCCTCGGCGGCGCCTTGGGCGCCATCGCCGTCTGCATCAAGCACGAGATCGTCCTGGCCGTGGTCGGCGGCCTGTTTGTCGTCGAGGCCCTGTCGGTGATCATCCAGGTCCTCTACTACAAGCGCACCAAGAAGCGCATCTTCCTGATGGCCCCGATCCACCACCATTTCGAAAAGCGCGGCTGGGCCGAGCCGCAGATCGTCATCCGCTTCTGGATCATCTCGCTGATCCTGGCGATGATCGGCCTGGCCACGCTCAAGGTCCGCTGAAGGCCCGGGTGGCACCGCGCCGCAAGACCCGAGCCGGTTGGCCGCAGGCCAGAGGCGAGATGAAAGCAATGCGGCGCAGCCGCGCAATTTGGAGCAGGGCGGGGCCAAGGCCCCGCCCTGTCGCTTACCAGTGCCCGGTATTGCCCATCGAGGCCCAGGGTTCCGCCGGGGCGAGGCTTTCCCCCGCCTGCAAGATCTCGATCGAGACATTGTCGGGCGAGCGGACGAAGGCCATATGCCCATCGCGCGGCGGCCGGTTGATCACCACGCCGGCCGCCTGCAGCTTGGCGCAGGTCTCGTAGATATTGTCGACCTCATAGGCCAGGTGGCCGAAGTGGCGGCTGTCACTCGGCAGGCCGGTATCGCCATCCCAGTTGAAGGTCAGCTCCACCGGCGCCTCGGGCTGGCCGGGCGGGGCCATGAAAACCAGGCTGAAGCGGCCCTTGTCATTGTCATAGCGCCGGATCTCCTCCAGCCCCAGAAGCCGGTAGAATTCCATCGACTTCTCCAGGTCCAGGACCCGGACCATCGTGTGCAGATATTTCAACGCCATCGCGCAATCTCCCTTTTCTGAGCGAAACCTAGGCCGCGGCCCCGGCTTTGACCAGATCAGAAGCGCGAGCGGATCGTCAGGGCCAGGCCAAGGCTCTCGGTGTCATGGATCAGGCTGTTGGAATTGCCCCGCGCCCAGTTGACCGCAAGCACCGGGGCGAAGCCCAGCCAGGAGGCGCGGGTGATCTCGGCCTCGAGGCTGGCGCGCAGTCGCCCTTCGGTCCGTCCCGAGCGGTAATTCGCCCCGTTCACGCCCAGATGCGCGGCAAGAGCCATGCCGCCCAGGGGCCGCGCCGCCTGCCAGTCCAGCGAGAGCCCCGCCTCCTGCCGCGCCACCGTATCCTCGCCCGACCGCGCCGCCATGAGGCTGGCCCCCAGCGCCCATTGGTCGCCGCCCGGCCCGTTCAGCGCATAGGTGACCGCAATCCGCCCCTGGCTCGAGGAGGCCCCGGGCTGGTCCAGCCGCATCTCCCGCGTCAGGCTAAGGCTGAAGCTCGCCTCCCCCGGCCCGATCTCGCGCGAAAGCGTCCCCGTCAGCCCCAGCGTCGCGCTGAGATCCGCCCCGCCATACCAGTTCCGCCCGAGGTCCAGCGCCAGCTTGTCGCCGCCCCGCATCTTGCGCGCAATCCCCAGGCCCAGGTGCAGGAAATCAAGGTCTCCCTCCTGCGCGCCCAAAGCCTTGGCCTCCGCCGACAAGGCCGCACCCGAGCGCTGGAGCCCGAAGGTCAGCGCCGTCTCGCCCCCGGGGTCCGCCGCCAGCCGGTAATCGCCCTGAACCCCAAGGCTCCAGCCCAGGCCCGAAAGCGAGGTCAGACGGGCGGGCAGGGGGAAGCTCACCCCCATCAGCTCGACGCTGTCGACCTTCGCGCCGCCATTCACATTGTCCGAGGGCTGCAACGCCAGGTCGAAGCGCAGCGCCAGTGGCGTCTCGCCCCGGACATAGCGCAGATCCTGCAAAGCCTGCGCCCCCGCCGCCCCCGAGGGCGCATTCTGCACCGCCTGCCGCAGCCAATACTGCGCCCGCAGCCGGTGACCCTGCAAGGACAGCGCCTGGGCCAGGGCCGTCGCCGCCGCATAGCGCGGACCCTTGCCCTCGGCCAGGCGCCAGGCCCGCCGCGCGGCCTCGGCACTTTCCGGATAGCGCCCCTTCATCCGCAAGCCCTGCGCCCGCAGGATCAGCGCGCCCACATCGCCCGCATCGCGCCGCAGCAGCGCCTCGGCAACCCCAAGCGCCTGGTCGGCAAAGCCCCGCTGCAAGGCCGCCTCGCCAAAGGCCAAAAGCTCGGGCGCCCGCATCTGCACGGGCTCCGCCCCGGCCGAGACCCCGCCCAGGGCCAGGGCCAGGGCCAGAACCAGCCGCCGCGCCATTACTGGCGATACAGGATGAAGCCGCCCGTCTCGCGCAGGGTGACGCTGTCGATCTGCGAAGTCACGACGATGACCCCCACGACCTCGTCCGCATCATCGCCCGAAACCACGGCGTAATACTTGCCCTCTTCGAAGCCCTGCGCCCCGCCACCCTGCTTGGGGATCGTCGAGGTCAGATCGCCCTCGATCTCGCCATTGGCATCGATCACCCCGGGCCCGACCGAGAAATTCAGGATCGGCAGCTCGGCGATCGCATTGGTCGTCAGGTTGTTGTCGTCGTTGATCTGGTCGACAATCGACTGCGTGATGTCATTGCCCGCCAGGTCGAAGATCCGCCGGTTCTCGACATAGCCCGTCACCCCGCCCGCCTTGTTCACCCCGCTGGCATTGGCGTTGAAGTCGTCGAAGTCGATGGCCATGGTCATGTCGCCCACCACATAGGTCAGCTTCTCGCCATCCGCCGGAATCCCCTCGGCATCGCGCAGCGCCGTATAGGTCCCGGTGTAATTCGCCTGACCCGAGCCGGGCAGCGTCACCCCGCTGGTGCGGCTGTAGATGAAGCCGCCGAAGCCATAGGGAATATAGGCCCCGGTGCGGACGATGGCGAACTGGCTGCGGCCCGTGGTCGAAACCCCGTAAAGCGCGCGATAGCTGAACTGGTCGATCAGCGCGCCCGTCTGGGCATCGGCATAGGTCGAAGAGGCCGCATAGGCCCGGACCTCGGTCGGCAAGGCGCCATCGGCGGCTGTGGTGCGCGCATAGACATTGTCGCCGTCGAAGGCCAGGTTGTCGACCGCGAAAGTGTCATTGGCCGCATCGTAATTGATCTGGTTGTCCTGGAAGGCGAAACCATTGCCGGTCACCTCATCCGTGGTGCCCTGGCCTTCCGCCTCGCGCCGGACGATGGCCCCGCTGGCCCGGGGCGCCGTGGTCCCCGGCAAGCTCGCGACCGAGCCCGCAGCCGAGCCGCCGCCCGCCCCAGCCGCGAATGGATTGCCGTCGCACCCGGTCAGAAGAGCCAGGGCCAGAACGGAAAGACGCAGCGCCTGCATGAATGCCTCACCTTTTGTTTTGGCGCATCTTGGCGGAAATGTTGGGAAAGGTCAAAAAGCCGCTGATTTTCCGCGAAAATCACGCGCCCCTGATGCAAGCTGGCACCACCAAGCCCATGGTGGTTTTGCTTGGGCGCCCCGCAAGATATAGTCGGTGCCGACTCAACCCCCGCGAAAGGTCTCGCCCGATGTCCCTGACCCCCGAACAGCTTGCCGAGATCGAAGCCCAACGCGCCACGCCCCGCCCGACGCTGCGCGCCGTGTCCGAAGGGATGGAGGCCCGGCTCTACAAGGCGCACCAGGTCCTGGACCACGGGCTGATCCGCGTCATCGACTACATGGGCGACGATGCCGCCATCGTCCAGGCCGCCCGGGTCAGCTATGGCGCGGGGACCAAGCATGTCTCGAATGACGAGGGCCTGATCCGCTACCTGATGCGCCACTGGCACTCGACGCCGTTTGAGATGTGCGAAGTGAAGTTCCATGTGAAATTGCCGGTCTTCGTCGCCCGGCAATGGATCCGCCACCGCACCGCCAATGTGAACGAATATTCCGCGCGCTATTCGATCCTGGACCGCGAGTTCTATATTCCTCAGCCCGAACAATTGGCCGCCCAAAGCACGGTGAACAACCAGGGCCGCGGAGAGGTCCTTTCCGGCGAGGAATCCGCCCGCGTGCTGGAGATGCTGAAGCGCGATGCCGCGACCTCTTACGACCATTACGAGCAGATGCTGAGCCAGGACGGCCAACAAGGCCTCGCCCGCGAATTGGCGCGGATGAACCTGCCGATGAACATTTACACGCAATGGTATTGGAAGGTGGACCTGCACAACCTCTTCCATTTCCTGCGGCTGAGGGCAGACAGCCACGCCCAATACGAAATCCGCATCTACGCCGAGGAAATGTGCCGCATCGTCGCCGATTGGGTGCCCTTGGCGTTCAAGGCCTTCGAGGATTACCGCCTGGGCGGAGAGACCTTGAGCGGCCGGGCCGTCGCGGTCTTGAAGCGGCGGCTGGCGGGGGAAGTGGTGACCCAGGAAGAGAGCGGGATGAGCAAGGGGGAATGGCGGGAGTTTTGCGAGGTGTGGGGGTGAGCCCGTTCACTATCGAAGGCCCGGACGACGTTCCGCTTGAGTTTGCAACTTTGGAAAGTCTCACTCGGTTCGCCACCCGAGAAAAAGAGTTCTGGCAAGCCTTTTCTGGGTATGATGGCTTCGAAACTCTGGTTCACCGATCCGCCTCATTGTGGACGAACAGCGAGCTCATGTCGTCGAACGGCGATGAGGTTCAGCATGAGGAAGTCTTGCGGTCAAGCCTCGGGGAGATGTCCCGCGATGCCAAGAACGGCGTCTATATCTTCTCGGACAGCGCCTTTGCCCTCTTCCTTGCATCTGAGTTGAAGCGTGATCGCCGGGTGGCGGCCGCGATCTATCGTCAATCCTACTCGCCTGACACCCATGTTCGAACCGACCAAATCGAGCTTGCGGCCTTCTTTGCTCTGATTGCATTTCGGCGCGGTCTCGTTTCGGAGGCGCTTTACGAATCTGTAGGTGAGTTGACTGCTAGGGCTGATGACTTGCGAGCTAAGGCAAGTCATTTCGATTCAAAGAGTAGCGCCTTGTTCCGTGACTTTGATCAGGAAATAAACGGGCGCTTGGAAGCTTTTGAGGACCTCCATAGTAAAATCGAGGAGGCCCTAAATGAACGAGAGGAAGTGTACAAGAAGCGCATCGAGCGACTTTCTAGCCACTACCGCTCCAAGCTGGATGAGACTACGGCGGCGAGTACGTCAGAGGTTGACGTTGCCCCCTCCAGCTAATCCAGTTTGAGTTAGACTCTGGCCCAACCGAAAGGACCAGAGATGAAGCGCAGCAGGTTCACCGAAGACCAGATCATTGGCATTTTGAAGGAGCATGAGGCCGGTGTTTCCGTCGCCGATCTGTGCCGCAAGCACGGCGTCAGCGATGCGACCGTCTACAAGTG
>NZ_JAABNR010000013.1 GCF_009925085.1 Stagnihabitans tardus
TGCCGCCCCCCGAGCCCCCCGCCTGGAGGAGCCCGCGGGGCCCCTCCAGACCTCCCGCGGGATATTTGCGCCAAGTTGAAAGGAAGGGTCGGTTTTGATCGGTGGATATGTCGCTTTTGAGCCTTAAGCGCCGCATTTGCCGGGCGAAGGGGCGCGGTTTGGGCGCATAACGGCGGCAAACGGATCTGGAGGCTTTCATGAACGAACAAGTGGCAGGACGGCGGGCGCGCGGCGGTGGCGGGGCCTCGCGGCGGGCGGAACGGACGGCGGTTTCGTTCGAAACCGCGCGGTTCATCGAACGCAACATCCCGAACTTCGAGATCCTGAACGAAGAAGCGCTGCAGATCATCGAGCACAATGCCGAGACGATCCTGGAAGAGATCGGCGTCAACTTCGTCGAGAACGAAGCGGCGCTGCAGCGCTGGCGCGATGCCGGGGCCGATGTGCGGGGCGAGCGGGTCCATATCCCCCGGGGCCTGGCGCGCAAGCTGTGTTCCACCGCGCCTTCGAGCTTTACCCAGCATGCGCGCAACCCGGCGCGGAATGTGGAAATCGGCGGGCGGAACCTGGTCCTGGCCCCGGTCTATGGCCCTCCCTTCGTGCGCGACATGGAGGGCGGGCGGCGTTATGCCACCATCGCCGACTTCCGGAATTTCGTGAAATTGGCCTATATGTCCAAGTGGCTGCACCATTCGGGCGGCACGGTCTGCGAGCCGACCGATGTGCCGGTGAACAAGCGCCACCTGGACATGCTGCTCGCCCATATGACGCTGTCGGACAAGCCCTTCATGGGCTCGGTCACCGCGCCCGAGCGGGCGGCGGATTCGGTCGCCATGGCGAAGATCTTGTTTGGGTCGGATTTCGTCGATCAGAACACGGTGATGACCTCGCTCGTGAACATCAACTCGCCCATGACCTTCGACGGGATCATGATGGGCGCCTTGGAGACCTATGCGGCGGCCAACCAGGCCTCGATCGTCTCGCCCTTCATCGTGGGCGGGGCCATGGCGCCGGTGACGGTGGGCGGCACGCTGACCCAGGTGCTGGCGGAAGTGCTGGCGGGCGTTTCGTATTCCCAGCTGGTGCGGGCGGGCTCGCCGGTCATCGCCGGGGCCTTCGTGACCTCGATCGACATGAACTCGGGCGCGCCGACCTTCGGGACGCCGGAAGCCAGCCACATCACCTATGGCGTGGGGCAACTGGTGCGGCGTCTGGGCCTGCCCTACCGCTCGGCGGGGGCCTTCTGCGGGTCGAAGCTGCCCGACGCCCAGGCGGCTTACGAATCGGCGAACAGCCTGAACATGGGGCTTTTGTCGGGCGTGAACTTCATGCTCCATGCCTGCGGCTGGCTGGAGGGCGGGCTGGTCTCGTCTTACGAGAAGTTCGTCATGGATGCCGATCAGCTCGGCACCCTGCACCACATGGCCAAGGGCATCCTGATGGATGAAAACGGCCAGGGTATGGATGCGATCCGCGAAGTGGGTCCGGGCGGCCATTACCTCGGCTGCGAACACACCCAGGCCAACTTCAAGACCGCCTTCTGGCGCACCGATCTCCTGGACTACAAGCCCTTCGAGACCTGGGCCGAAGAGGGCTCGCGCGACACGATGCAGCTGGCCAACGAGCGCTGGAAGAAGATGCTGAACGACTATGTCCAGCCCGAGCTGGATGTCGCCAAGACCGAGGCGCTGGAGGCTTTCGTGGCCGAGCGCAAGGCTTCGGAGCCTGACGCCTTCATCTAAGCGATGTTTGAAAATGAAAAGGCCCGCCGGTTCCCCAAACCGGCGGGCCTTTGCTTTTTCGAACCCGGATTGTCGCGAGGGTGGCGACAATCCGATTGTTGTGCGATCTGCGACAATCAGACCAGGCGCAGGTCCGGCGGGTTGCGCGGCAGAAGGCTGACCTCGGCCATCAGGGCGATCATCACCTCGATATGGCGGGCGACCGAATAGCCGGCATCGCCGCGCTGACGGGTCTCTTCCATGCGCTCTTCCTCGGACAAGAGCTTGGGAATCGAGCGGTCGGGCGCCGGTTGCCCGTCGATCAGCCGCTTCAGGTCGCGGTCGCGGCGGTATTCGGCCAGGCCCAGACGGGCGGCGCGAATCAGCAATTGCGGCCGGCGCAGGTCGGCCAAGAGGGTGCGGAAATCGGTGCGGTTCGCAGACATGGGCAGCACTCCGTTTCGAATCTGGATACAATCACTCTGCCACAACTCAACCTGGCGTTGCGCAACCGCCGTTTCAACCGTGCGATGGTTACCAAGATGTTTAAGATTTCGAAACAATTATAGCGAAAGTCTCAGATTTTAACTCTTGGGTAACCAATGCCACTCACGGTTGCAGAAGTGCACAAATCGAACATGCGGTTGGAAGGGCCCATGACGGAAATGACCCAGATGCAAAATCCGAGCCTCCGTCCTGACCTGCCTGCCTGGGTGCCGGGGGCCGTGCGCCTCTACCTGGACCACACCGAACAGGGCCTGTCGTTTCGTGCCATTGCGCGCCGCGACGGCTGCCATGCCTCGACGGTCCTGCGCCAGGTGCGCCGCTACGAAGGGCGACGCGACGATCCCTTGCTGGATGAGGCGTTGTCGGCCCTGGTCAGGGCGGATGGAGAAACCCCCTGTTCAGCCATGAAGGAAGACCCCATGTCCGCCCCGATCCGCCACCAGACCCTTGATGACAAGCAAATCGCCCGCGAGGGCCTGCGCGTCCTGCGCCGCCTGGCCGAACCGGGCTCGGTCCTGGCCGTGGCGCCCGACATGGAAAAGGCTGTGGCCATGCGCGAGTTTCCCGATGGGCGCAGCGCGCGGACCGGGGTCGTGGACCGTGCCTTCGCCCAGGCCTTCGCGCTGAAGGACTGGATCTCCATCCGCAAGGCGGGGCGGGTGACGAGCTATGAGCTTTCCGCCGTGGGGCGCATGGCCCTGAAGCGGATGCTGGAGACGGAGGAGGGCACCAAACAGGGCCTGGCCGAGGCGCCCATGGTCTTTGGCCACCAACACCGCGAATGGGCCGAGCGCGAGATCGCGACCGAGGAGGGTCCGCGGCGGATGCGGTATAACCTGGCGGAAAGCCCGGTGGCGGTGCTGGGGCGGCGCCGCGACAAGGATGGCAAGGTCTTCCTGACGCCCGAGCTGGTCGATGCGGCCGAACGCCTGCGCGAGGACTACGAGCTGGCGCAGATGGGCCCCCGCGTCGCGCAGAACTGGGAGCGCTTCCTGACTGGCTCGGACCGGGGCGGCTTCCGCTCCGATGGCCTGGCCGAGGGGCCCCGCGCGGCACGCGACCGGGTGGCGGCAGCGCTGCGCGACCTTGGCCCCGGCCTTGGCGATGTGGCTTTGCGGGTCTGCTGCTTCCTCGAAGGCATCGAGGCGGCCGAGCGCCGGATGGGTTGGGCCGCGCGCTCGGGCAAGATCGTCCTGCGCATCGCGCTGATGCGCCTGCGCCGGCATTACGACGAGACCTATGGCCGCTCGGGCCCGCTGATCGGCTGAGGGTGAGGCCCCGGGTCAAGCCCGGGGCACCGCAGCACTCCGGCGCCCCGGGCTTGACCCGGGGCCTCGGCGGCAGGGACGGGGGGGGGCAAGGACGGGGGGCTTTGCCCCCGTTTCACTTACTTCGCCGACACCGCCTTTTTCAGCTCGGTGCCCACCTTCTTCAGCTCGGCATCGGCCTCGGTGACGATCTCGGGCAGGCCATCGACCAGCTTCAGGATCTTCTTGGCGTCCTTCAAGAGCGCGATCTCTTTCTTGAACTTGTCGCGTTGCGCCTTGGCCTCGGCCAGGAGCTTGCGCATCCGGGTCACATCGGTGTTGGCTTCCTTCACCAGCTGGGCCGCATTGCGCAGGTCCTCCTTCAGCGCTTCACGGGCCCCGGCGAGGGCCTTGGCCACCTTCTTGCGCAGCGCCTCGAGCTCGGCCGCGCGGTCCTCGAAAGCCTCGGCGCTGAAGCCCTCCTTGTCGGCCTCCTTCTCGCGCTGCTTTTCCGCCTCGCCCGAGCCCTTCTCGAGCTCTTTCTCGACCACATGTTTCAGCCAGGCCGGGTATTGCTTGGGAAAGGCCACGAGGAACTTGTCGACTTTGAAGCGGAAGGTCGCGGCCTCGTGCAGCTCTTTGCGGGTGGCCTCGATCTTGTCCACCATCTTGGCCTTGGGCGCAGGCGCCTTGCCGCCGCTGGACTTCAAGAGCTTGGCCACGGCATCCGAAAGCTTTTCGACCGTGTCGCCCAGGACCTCGCATTCCTTGCAAAAGGTGCTCAGCGTCTTGACCTCGGTCGTGATCTCGCGGCAATCGGCGTCCAGATCAGACTGGGCGGCCACGACGGGCTTGTGGACGGACAGCTCCTTCAGCGTGTCGCCCTTGACCCCCGCCTTGATCGCGCCCTGGATCGCGGCGCGGAAGGCTTTTTCGTGCTGGTCCAAGAGCTTGTCCCGGGCCGTCACGATGGCAAACAGCTTCTTGGCCTGGGCCAGGCCATAGACTTTGAGCTTCATTTCCAGCTTCGCCCAGTCGCGGTCGATCTTGCTCCAGTCCTCGGCCATGGTCACCTCCATCCTTGTCGATCATGCATGGCAGCCAGTCACTGCACGGAACACCTTTTCGTCTCATGGGTCAAAGGCTATGTAACGGGGAATTATCGCGGGCCTTTGGCCGGAGGAGTGGTGATGCGTGACCTGACGAAGCCCGAAGAGCGCCACCCCGAAAAGGCGCATCGCGCCGACAATCCCCAGCCGAAGAAGCCGTCCTGGATCCGCGTCAAGGCGCCGACCTCGGAGGGCTACAAGCAGACCCGCGACATCCTGCGCGAGAAAAAGCTGGTCACGGTCTGCGAGGAAGCGGGCTGCCCGAACGTCGGCGAGTGCTGGAGCCAGGGTCACGCCACGATGATGATCATGGGCGAGATCTGCACCCGCGGCTGCACCTTCTGCAACATCGCGACCGGCAAGCCCTCGTCCCTGGACGCTTTCGAGCCCGGCCGCGTTGCCCATGCCGTGGCCGAACTGGGGCTGAAGCATGTCGTTGTGACCTCTGTTGACCGCGATGACCTGGAGGACGGCGGGGCCGATCACTTCGCCCAGACGATCCGGGCGATCCGTCACCGGTCTCCCAACACCACGATCGAGGTCCTGACCCCCGATTTCCTGAAATGCCCGCCCTCGGCGCTGGAGGCGGTCGTGGCCGCCCGTCCGGATGTCTTCAATCACAACCTGGAAACCGTCCCCGGCCTTTACGCCGAGGTCCGCCCCGGCGCGCGCTATTTCCACTCCTTGCGGCTCTTGCAGCGGGTGAAGGAGTTGGACCCCACGATTTTCACCAAATCCGGCATCATGGTGGGCCTGGGCGAGGATGCGCCTGCGGTGAAACAGGTCATGGACGACATGCGCTCGGCCGATGTCGATTTCCTGACCGTGGGCCAGTATTTGCAACCGACGCCGAAACACCACGCGGTGGCGCGCTTTGTCACGCCCGAGGAGTTCAAATCCTATGAGACGGCGGCCTGGGGCAAGGGCTTCCTGATGGTCTCCGCCACGCCGCTCACGCGGTCAAGCTACCACGCGGGCGACGACTTCGCCCGGCTCAGGGCCAACCGGATGGCGGCGCTCGGGCGGTAAGGGGTGGCGGGTTGAAACCCGCCCTGGACCAGCGCAACCCATGAAGACGAGGCGGAACGTTTTTGGCCGCCCGATGGATCGGGTAGGGCGGGTGTCAACCCGCCCCTCTGCTGGTCAACTGGGCGGCAGGAAGGGCTGCGAGATCTCGGCAAAGACGGGCAGCGCCTCGGCGCGGGCGGAAAAGGCGGCCAGGCGCGGGGGCAGGGACAGGCCATGGGCCTCGGTCACAAAGCGCAGGGCGCAGGCCACCGCGATATCGGCATGACCGAGCGCGCCGAACCACCATTCCTCCGGGCAATCCTCCTCCAGCGCCGCCAGGACCTGACCCAGCTGCGCCGCACAGCGCGCCTCCCAGACCGGGGAGGTCACCTCATGCAAGCGCCGCTCGTAGAACAGCGAGACGGCCTTTTCCGCCAGCCCCGTGCCCAGCGTTGCGACTTTCAGCGCCCGGTGCCTTGCGGGCTCGTGGCGGGGGAACATCACCAGGCGCTTGTTCACCCGGTGATCGAGGTAATCCAGGATCATGTGGCTGTCAGTCAGGACGAAACCGTCCTCAAGCACCAGGGTCGGCACCCGCATCAAGGGGTTGAGCCGCGCAATCTCGGGCCCGTCGCCAAAGACCGACAGGGGGCGGTGTTCGAACGCCATGCCGTAAAGCTTCAGCGCGATGCCGACGCGGCGCACGAAGGGGCTGTCATATTGGCCGATCAGGATCATGGGCTGACCGCCGGAACGGCTTTCAGATAGGCGACCAGGGCCTTGACGTCGCTTTCCGCCAGATGGCCCATATTGTCCACCACATGGGCCATGGCCCCGCCGACAAAGTCGAAATCGGGCGTGGCCCCGGTGGTCAGATAGGTCAGGATCTCGTCCTCGGACCAGTCGAGCCCGCCCGGGGTGATGTTGGGCACCTTGGCCCCGGCCTCGATCACCCCGCCGCCCAGCCATTTCGCGGTATCGAGCCCGCCAAGCCCGTTGCGCGGCGTATGGCATTCGCCGCAATGGGCCATGGCCTCGGCGATATAGCGGCCGCGCTCGACCTCGGGGGTCAGGTTGCCGGTCAGCACATAGGAGGGGTTGCCGAACAGGAGCTTCCAGCCGCCCAAAGACCTGCGGATGTTGAAGGGAAAGCCCACCTCATGCGGCTGGCTCGCCACATCCGAGGCCGGAAGCGTGCCGATAAAGGCATGGAGGTCGACGATGTCCTGTTCGGTCATCTTGGCATAGGCCACGTAGGGCATGGCCGGGTATTCGTGGCTGCCATCGGGCAGGACGCCATCCTGGACGGCATGGATGAACTGCGCCAGCGTCCAGTCGCCGATCCCCTCTTTCGAAGGAGAGATGTTCGGCGCAAGGAAAGTCCCGAAGGCCGTGGCGAATTTCTGCCCGCCGGACAGCAGCCTCACCGCCTCGCCCTTGGCCTCTGGCGCCGCATGGCACGAGGCGCAGCCCGAGGCCCAGAAGACCGTCTCGCCATGGGCGGGGTCGGGGGTCAGGGCCTCGGCCGTGGCGGTGGCGCGGGTCGTGGGGGCGGTCAGGAACCAGCCGATCGCGGCCCCCATCACGGCCAAGGCAAGCAGGCGGCGGAAAAGTCGACCCATGGAAATCTCCTGTTTGCGCCAGCCTGACATGGGGCGCGGCTTCGGGCAAGCCATGCTCACGCGGGCGTGACGGCCTCAGGGCCCGGGCCTGCCGTTGACCCGCAGCGCCTCGGGCCAGAACCGGATCGTCTCGATCCCGACCAGCAAAAGGCAAAGGCCCACAGTCACCGGGACCACGGCCACGCGCCCGGGCGGGCGGCAGAGCCATGTGACCATGCGCCGAAAGACCGTCATTCCGAGAAGCGGACCTTGCCGATATGGGGCAGGTTGCGGTTCCTCTGGGCGAAGTCGATGCCATAGCCCACGACGAATTCGTCGGGGATCTCGAAGCCGGTCCAGTCGGCGCGGATCTCGACCTCGCGGCGCGAGGGCTTGTCCAGAAGCGCGCAGATCTTCAGCCGCCGGGGCTCCCGCGACATGAGGAGCCGCTTGACATGGGACAGGGTAAAGCCCGTGTCGATGATATCCTCGACCACCAGCACATCGCGCCCCGCGATTTCTCCGCGCAGGTCCTTCAGGATCTTGACCTCGCGCGAGGAATGCATGGCGTCGCCATAGGACGAGGCTTCCAGGAAATCGACCTCGCAGGGCAGGGGGATTTCGCGGATCAGGTCGGCGATGAAGATGAAGGAGCCGCGCAAGAGCCCCACGACGACCAGCTTTTCCGTGCCCTTGAAATGCTCGGTGATCTCGCGGGCCAGCTCTTCGACCCGGGCCGCGATGGCCTTGGCAGAGATCATCTGGTCGATCACATAGGGACGCTCTTGCATCTGGGCTCTTTCCTTTGCACCGGGGGAAATTGCGCCCCCGCTTGCGGGAGGGCCTTGATTTCCGTCTGGGCACAAGACAAATCCCGCCTGACCCCGCCTTTGCAAGGGAAAAGAACATGCGCCACGCCGAGGAGAAGTTTCTCCCCCACACGCCTGCCCAGATGTTCGACCTGGTGGCCGATGTGGCGCAATATCCGCAGTTCCTGCCCTGGACCGCCGCCGCCCGCATCCGCTCGCAAAAGCCAGTCCCGGGCGGCGAGGTGATGGAGGCCGATCTCGTGATCTCCTTCAAGCTCTTCCGCGAGAAATTCGGCTCACGCGTCACGCTCCTGCGCGAGGAGGGCCGCATCCTGACCGAGTATATCGACGGCCCCTTCCGGCATCTGAAATCCGAATGGCGTTTTGCCGAGGCTCCGGGCGGCTGCAAGGTCGCCTTCGAGGTGGATTTCGAGTTCCGCAACGCGATCCTGGCGGGCGTCATCGGCCTGGTCTTCAACGAGGCCATGACCCGCGTCGTCCGCGCCTTCGAGGCGCGCGCCAAGGCGCTTTACGGCTGAGGGGAGCGCGGGCGGAAAGCTGCGCCTCCGGCGGGAGGATTTCAGCCAATTTGAAAGGGCAGGGGGCGCCGATTGCGAGGCGACTGGGGTTGTCCTGGTCCGGCTGAGGGGAACGCTTGGGGGAAAGCTGCGCCTCCGGCGGGGATACTTGGGCCAAATTGAAAGGGCAGGGCGCGGAACCCTTGCGACTGGGGGCCAATCCGGCAAGCTGATCGCGTCGATCTCCCGGCGTCCTGGTTTCATTGGTCCAGAAATATCCCGGGGTGAGGCCGCAGGCCGAGGGGCAGCGCCCCTCTCTTCCCCGGGCGCCGCAAGCGCGCGGATTTGGGAAGCGGGCTCTCGTTTCGCTGCGTAGCCCGGGGTATACCCCGGGGCCTAGTCCGGCCAGCTGATCTGCCCCCCGCCGACCGAGGCGCGGACCCCGGTGGTCATGGGACCCGAGGTCGGCAGGCCGCGCCGCACGCGGGCCGCCAGGTAGGCGAAGGCCTGGGCCTCGAGCATGTCGCCGTTCAGCCCGGTGGCGTCGATATCCTCGACGCCGGGAAGCTTTGCCCGGAGCGCCGCCATCAGGGCGGCGTTCAGGCGGCCCCCGCCCGCCACCAGAAGCCGCGAGATCGGGGCGGGGAAATGCTCGGCCCCGCGGGCCACGGCCTCGGCGGCGGCCTGGGTTAGGGTGGCGGCCGCATCGGCATCGGAGAGATGGGCCACCCAGGGCAATAGGTCGTGAAAGGCGTTGCGGTCCAGGGACTTGGGCGGCACCTTGAAGAAATAGGGCGAGGCGAGGAACCGGGCGATCACCTCTGCGTCGGGCCTGCCCGAGAGGGCCAGCGCCCCGCCCTCGTCCAGGGCCTGACCGCGCCGCTCCTGCATCAGGTCATTGACCGGCGCATTGGCAGGCCCGGTGTCGAAGGCCAGGAGCGCGCCGGGCGCCTCGGGGGAAGTCAGGCGCGGATCGACCCAGGTCAGGTTGCCCACGCCCCCGAGGTTCAGGAAGGCCAGGGGTTCGGTCGCGCCCAGTCGGCGGCCAAGCGCATGGTGGAAAAACGGCACCAGGGGCGCGCCCTGGCCCCCCAGCGCCACATCTGCGCTGCGGAAATCCCAGACCACCGGCAGGCCGAGCGCACTGGCCAGGACCTGGCCATCCCCGGCCTGGTGCGTCCCCCGCCCGCCGGGATCATGGGCCAGTGTCTGGCCATGAAAGCCCACCAGCGCCACGTCCGCGAACCGGCTGGCCACCTCGACATGGGCGGCCTCGACCACCTCGGCCGCCGCGCGGACCGGGGGATCGCCCGGCCAGGCCCCAAAGCCCGCCGCGATGGTCGCCCGCTCGGCCTCGGCATAGGGGCGAAAGGCATGGGGGCCGAAATCCAGCACCCTGATGCCGTCGGTCAGCACCATGGCCGCATCGACCCCGTCCAGCGAGGTCCCCGACATCATCCCCAGAACCCAGAGCGGTTCGTCCTTTTCCTTCACCTGCGCCCCCGCTATACGACTTCGGTCAATAATGCATGGGGGAGCCATGACCTACCACCCGAAATCCGACTTCCTGCGCGTGATGATCGAGCGCGGCTACCTGGCCGATTGCACCGACTACCAGGCGCTGGACGAGGCCTTCAAGGCGGGGGTCGTGCCGGGCTATATCGGCTTCGACGCCACGGCCAAGTCGCTGCATGTGGGCTCGCTCATCCAGATCATGATGCTGCGCTGGCTGCAAAAGTGTGGCGGCAAGCCCATCGTCCTGATGGGCGGGGGGACGACGAAGATCGGCGACCCCTCCTTCCGCGCCGACGAGCGCCCGCTGCTGACCGATGACCAGATCGGCGACAATATCGCAGGCATCAAGCGCGCCTTCTCGCCCTACGTCACCTTTGGCGAGGGGCCGAACGATGCGGTCATGGTCAACAATGCCGAATGGCTGGACGGGCTGAACTACATCGGCTTCCTGCGCGACATCGGGCGGTATTTCTCCGTCAACCGGATGCTGTCCTTCGAATCGGTGAAGTCCCGGCTGGATCGCGAGCAGTCGCTCTCTTTCCTCGAGTTCAACTACATGATCTTGCAGGCCTATGACTTCCTCGAGCTGAACCGCCGCTACGGCTGCCTGTTGCAGATGGGCGGCAGCGATCAATGGGGCAACATCGTCAATGGCGTGGACCTGACGCGGCGGGTGGTCGAGCACGAGGTCTATGGCCTGACCTCTCCGCTTCTGACGACCAGCGACGGCAAGAAGATGGGCAAGTCGCAAAACGGCGCGGTCTGGTTGAATGCCGAGATGCTGAGCCCTTACGAGTTCTGGCAGTTCTGGCGCAACACGACCGATGCCGACGTGGGGCGTTTCCTGAAGCTTTACACCGAGCTGCCCCTGGACGAATGCAACCGCCTGGGCGCGCTTCAGGGCTCCGAGATCAACCAGGCCAAGATCGCTCTGGCCAATGCGGTCACGGGGCTCTTGCATGGGGCGGAGGCTGCGGCGGCGGCGGAGGCCACGGCGCGCGAGGTCTTCGAGAAGGGCGGCGTGGGCGATGACCTGCCCACCCTGCACCTGACGGTGGCCGAGGTGGCCGAGGGGATCACGCTCGCGCAGCTTTTCGTCCGGGCGGGCCTGGCGCCCACCGGGAAAGAGGCCAAGCGGCTGATCCTCGATGGTGGGGCGCGGGTCAATGACGAGATCGCGCTGGATGCGGGCCAGCGGTTCGGGGCAGGGGAGCTGGCCGATCCGGTCAAGCTGACCGCGGGCAAGAAGCGTCATGCCTTGGTGGTTCTGGGCTGACCTGTCGAGAGAGACCTGCGCAAAGACATGGAACGCCAAGGGGGGACCCTTGGCGTTCTTGCTTTCCCGGTTGGCGTCGCCCTTGGGCCGACCCCCGGGGAGGGTTTCACACCCTCCCCGGACCCCTCCCGTGGGAGTATTTGAGCCAAGTTGAAAGGGAAGTGGCGCCTGGTCTTGGGGGAGGTTCAGGGGCCGAAGAGGCGCGTGAGGTCGCGCGACAGGGCGGGCCAGGGTGAGAGGCGGGCGCGGAGTTCGGGCGAGGGGGTCAGGCTCTCGACGAAGCCCGCGCTGACGAGGCGCTGGAGGTTGTGGCCTTTGCCGGCCATGGCGGCGTCCAGCCTTCCGAGGAAGGCTTGCACCCCGGGCGGGAAGGGGGAAGCCGGGTTTAGGGACTGGGCAAAATCCCCAAGGAAGATATGGGGATAGAGGCCACCATTCCAGTTTTCGAATTGGGCGCGCTGGAGGTCAATGGGCGCGCAGGAGGTCCATGGCGCGCTCTTCCGCCTCGGCGCTGGCCCCGATGAAGGCATGGGCCTCGGCCAGGAAGCGGGTCTCGATCACGCGGCTTCGGCGGCCTCGATGGCGGCGATGGTGGCCTCCAGCGCCAGAAGGATCGAGGCGTGGCGGTTGCGATAGTCGCGCGCGGGCAGCAAGACCTCGTAGTCGTCGAAGGGGGCGGAGGGGGGCGGGCCGCCCTCTTTCAGCATGGAGGTCAGCTGGGTGCGGGCGGCTTCCAGCTCGGGCCGCGTGCGACCGAGGACCCTGGCCCCAAGGATCGCCGCAGAGGCCTGTCCCAGCGCGCAGGCCCGCACATCCTGGGCGAAGGCCGCGACCTTGCCCTCCTGGATCGTGACATCCACGGCGATGGTCGAGCCGCAGAGCGGCGAGCGCTTCTTGGCGCTGCCCTGGGGGCTGTCCAGCTTGCCCAGATACGGGATATCGGCCGCCAAAGCGAGGATACGGCCGGAATAGAGGGAGACGAGGTCGCTGTCGCTCATCTGGGGCGTCCTGAGGGGTTGATGATCGCTGGCCATGGTCAAGGCGGCGCTTTGACCTTAGATAGCCCCTGTTCCCGCCCGCGCCAAGGAGAGCCGATGACCAAATCCTTCGATCCCGCCAGCCTGACCTATGACGCGAACGGCCTTTTGCCCTGCATTGCCCAGGACCATGCCACGGGCGAGGTCCTGATGCTGGCCTGGATGAATGCGGCCTCGGTCGCGCGCACGCTGGAGACCGGCAAGGTCACCTATTGGTCACGCTCGCGTCAAAGCTTCTGGGTCAAGGGCGAAAGCTCGGGTCACCACCAGGCCCTGGTGGAACTGCGGCTCGATTGCGACCGCGATTGCCTTTTGGCGCTGGTCACCCAGGAGGGACCGGCCTGCCACACCAACCGGCGGTCGTGCTTTTACACCGCCATAAGGCAGGGCGAAGAGGTCGAAATCCTGGCGCCGATGGTCTGACGCCTTCAGCCCCGGTCCTGCCGCAGCCGCTGCATGGGCCAGCCGGGGCGCAGGGTCGCGACAGGCTCGCCCGACAAGAGCGCGGCCTCGCGCCGTTTGAGGCGGGCAATCTCGCGGCGGATGTCGGAAAGTTCGGTCGCGACGCGATGGGGAGAGAGGCTTTCGGCCCAAGGCGGGGCGGAGGGGGAGGGGCTGTGCGGGGTGACCTGGGTCATGGTGGGCTCCGTTCTGGACCAGGCAAGATTGGCACGCCAAGATTGGCACGCAGGGGTTAACCAAGTCTTTGCGCCCGCGCCCTGCCGAAAATTCGAACACTTTCCCGCAACTTGGCGCCCGAAGCCCGGCTTGCCCGCGCCAAGGCCTGTTGCCCCCTCGCGGCACTTGTGGCAAGACGCTGACAGCGGGTCGGGACCTTGTCCGGCCCTTCCCAGTTGTCGCAGAACATCCGGATGCCTCAGATGACCGATTTTGCCTCCCGCCGCGTGACGATGGTCGACACCCAGGTCCGCCCGCAGGACGTGACGAAGTTCCCCATCATCGCCGCCATGCTCTCGGTCCCGCGTGAGGCCTTCGTGCCCGAAGCGGCGAAAGAGGCGGCCTATGTCGGGCAGAACCTCAACCTTGCGCCCGGCCGTGTCGTGCTGGAGCCGCGCAGCCTGGCCAAGCTTCTGGACGCGCTGGATGTCGAGCCCGGCGAGCGCGCGCTCGTCGTGGCGGCGGGCTATGGCTATTCGGCTGCCGTGCTGGCCGAGATGGGGGCAAAGGTCACCG
Source organism: Stagnihabitans tardus (assembly GCF_009925085.1). Classification (GTDB taxonomy): domain Bacteria; phylum Pseudomonadota; class Alphaproteobacteria; order Rhodobacterales; family Rhodobacteraceae; genus Stagnihabitans; species Stagnihabitans tardus. Next base: position 13,543 of record NZ_JAABNR010000013.1, read on the forward strand.
CGCTGGAAAGCGATGCCGCCATGGCCGAGGCTGCCAGCGCGCGGCTTGGCTCCGGGGTCCAGGTGGTCACCGGGCCGCTGGCCCAGGGCGTCAAGGGCTCTTACGACCTGATCCTGATCGAGGGCGGCATCGAAACCCTGCCCGAGGCTTTGGCCGCACAATTGAACGAAGCGGGCCGCGTCGGCGCAATCTTCATGGAAGGTGCCCTTGGCATTGCGCGGATCGGGCTTAAGTTGGATGGCAAGATCGGCTGGCGCCAGGCTTTCAATGCGACGGCGCCTGTCCTGCCCGGGTTCGAAGCCCGTCGCGGGTTCGTGCTTTAAACAGGGTCGACCAAGACCCGGGCAGGTTGGCGCCGCGACGGGAAGCCGCCGGGTGCCTCAGATGAGGTGGATGATGCGCAAGCTCGTGGCAAGATTGATGATGGGGGTCGCGCTGATGGCCCCCGCGATGGCCTGGTCCGAAAGCCTGAGCGATGCCTTGGTCGCGGCCTATCGCAACTCCCATCTCCTGGAGCAGAACCAGGCCGTGCTGCGCGCCGCCGATGAAGACGTGGCGACCGCCGTGGGCTCGCTCTTGCCGGTGTTGAGCTTCCAGGCGAAATACGGGTTCTCGCGCAATTCGGACCCGAGCTTCTTTTCGGCAGCGGAATCGACCTCGGGCAGCCTGACCCTTGCGCTGAGCCAGACGCTCCTGGATTTCGGGCGCGGCAAGCTGGGCGTCGAGATCAAGGACGAACTGGTCCTCGCTGCCCGCGCCTCGCTGGTCAATGTCGAGCAACAGGTGCTGCTGGACGCCATTTCGGCCTATGTGAACATGTCCCTGCAGACCGACCTGGTCGCGGCGCAGCAATCCAACGTCCGGCTGAACTCCGAAGACCTGAAGGCCGCGCAAGACAAGTTCGACGTGGGCGAGGTCACCAAGACCGACGTGGCCCTGGCAGAGGCGCAACTGGCCTCGGCCAAGGCGGCCCTGGCCTCGGCCCAGGGCAATTTCAACATCGCGCGTGAGCGTTACAAGGCCGCCATCGGCCATTACCCCGATGCGCTTTCCCCGGTGCCCAATGCCAAGATCGCGGTCCGCACCGTCGAAGAGGCGCGGGCCCTGGCGCTGCGCAATCATCCGGTGATCGAGCAGGCGGGCCACCAGGCCAAGGCGGCCGATCTGGGCATCGAACTGGCCAAGGCGCAGTTCCGGCCCGAGCTTTCGGGCACGGTCTCTATCTCGCGCAGCCTGGATGAAGAAGGGTTCTTCAACTCCAATGAGAATCAGTCGCTTGGCCTGACGCTGGACCAGACGATCTATGCCGGGGGGCGGCTCTCTTCGGGGCTGCGTTCGGCGGTGGCCTCGTCGCAGCAGGCCCATGCGGCGCAGTTGCAGACCGGGGTCCAGGTGTCCGAGGCCGTGGGCAAGGCCTGGTCGAACATCCTGGTGGCCAATGCCTCGCTGATCGCCAACCGCGAGCAGATCCGTGCCGCCCAGGCCGCCTATGACGGGGTCAAGCAAGAGGCCGACCTTGGCAGCCGGACCACGTTGGACGTGCTGTCGGCCGAGCAGACCCTCTTGTCGGCCAAGGCGGCCGCGCTGCAAGCCCAGGCGAATCTCTCGGTCAGCCAATATGCGCTTTTGTCGGCGATGGGGCTTCTGACCGCCGAAGACCTGCGCCTTGGCGTGCCGACCTTCGACCCGGAGGCCTATTACAACGCGGTCAAGACGGCGCCTGCGACCTCGACCCGGGGTGCGAAACTTGACAGAATTTTGAAGACTCTCGGCAAATAAAGCGCAATCTGCGTGGAAAATTAACCAAAGCCGGGCTTAGCTTGAAGGCGGGGTCCGGCTGTCCTATTCTGGCGGCAGGCTCCAGAGTGGGCGAATGAACAGGCGACGGGCGAGGCTAACCCATGTCGGATGCAAAGACGGCGGCTGAGATCGAGGATATCCTTTCGTCGATCCGGCGACTCGTCTCTCAAGACCGCAAGCAGGCGACAGCTCAGCGCCCGCAGATCCTGTCGCGGCTGGTGGTCGAGGATCGGTTGATCCTGACCCCCGCGCAACGGGTCAAGCCTGCGCCGAGCCGTCCGGTCGCCACCGTCACGCCGCTGAAACGGCCCGAGGCGCCCTTTTGGCCGGAAACCGCCGAATCGGTCGCTCCGCGCCCCGTGGACGAAGCGCGCGTGGTGAAGCCGGCCGAGGCACCGAAGCCGCAGGTGGCCCCGGTCGCAAGCCCCGAGCCCTTGGGTCGTCTGCATCTGAAGCCCGCCCCGGTCGAGGCGAAGCCCGCCGATGCCCTGGCCTGGGAGGCCGAGATGGGCGATGCCGCCCCCGACCTCGCCAGCCTCGACTGGTCCAGTTTCACCTTCGCGCGCCGCCCCATGGCCGAGACCTATGCCGCCCGCAGTCGCGCGGCCGAGCGCCTGGTCGCAAGTCAACCTGCGCGGAGCGCGCCCAAGGTGCAAGAGGTCCCGCCGACCGACCTCTCCGCCCCGCCCTCCGCCGCCGAAGAGGCAGAGCCGGTCGAGCCCATCCTTCAGGAAGAGGACAGCATCTTCTCCGAAGAGGTCTTGCGCGAACTGGTCCGCGACCTGATCCGCGAGCAGTTGCAAGGCGACCTGGGTGAGCGGATCACGCGCAACATCCGCAAGCTGGTCAAGGCCGAGATCGCCCGTGCCATCTCGGTCCAGTCGCTGGAATAGGGGCAGGGTGCCCGCAAGCCCTGTTGCACCGCCCAAGGCGCCCGAGAGGGCGCCTTTTGTTATCCATCAAGCCTTTGGATGCTTTCCTTCATGGTTTCTTTAGGCTGCGGGGTCCAAGCCACGGCTTGGCGCCATTGGACATGACCTGTCCGAGAGCGCTGCAAGGGATCTTCCGTTAGGCAAGGCGCGGCGTTCCGGCAGGGATCCCGCTCTCGGAACAGCCCCCGTTTTGCCCAAGCCCATTCGCCACAATAAAAAACGCGCCCCAAGCGGGGCGCGTGAAACGGCAATCTCTGTGGCGCAGCCCTCAGGCGGCGTCGGCATGTTCCAACTCGGCGGCGTGACGACGCTCGCTCTCTTCGCGCGAGAGGGCGACCGAGGTGCGCACGCCCTTGGCCACGAATTCCATCAGACCCTTGACCACGCGCTCGTTCGGGTCGATCCCGGCGCAGGACAGCACTTCGCGCCCATCGCGCGAGCGCGCCCAACGGGCGATCTGGTCCGGGCCATTGCCATATTTTTTGTCATCCGCGATCGCATCGTCCAGGGCGGCAAGCACGACGGCGGCAAAAAGCTTGCGCGCGCGCTGACCCTGTTCGAAGTTGAATGCCGTGCTGTCGACGAAATCGGCCATGGCGGTTCCTGTTCTTCCTTGCTCTTGTCTTTCCCGACGTTCCGCGCTTGTAACGGTTTGGCGACGATTCGTCATACCACTCAGGACAAGCCCGCCTTGCGTCTGGTGCATGGCTTCCGAGCGGTTAACCACAATCTGGTTGCCAAGGTGGCGCGGAACCCACGATATATGGGGCTGCGCCCAAATCTTTCAAGATTGCGCCGCATTTTCGCCATTTTCCGGATTGTCCCCATGACCCAAGCCCCCGCAGCCCCCTTGACGATTCCAAAGGAGGCGATCCGTGCCGCCGTCCAGGAGGCCGCGCGCAAGGCGATCCTGCCGCGCTTTCGCCAGCTGACCGCGGCCGAGGTCGCAACCAAGACCGGCCCGCAGGATATCGTGACGGCCGCCGACCTCGAAAGCGAGGCGCTGATCACCGAGGCCCTGGCCCGCGAATGGCCCGGCATGGCGCTTCTGGGCGAAGAGGGCGTGGCGCGGGATGCCTCTTTGCGCGAGAGGATGGGGCAGGAGACCTGCGTGATCCTCGATCCCGTTGACGGGACTTGGAATTTCGCGGCTGGCCTTGGGCTTTTCGCGGTGCTTCTGGCGGTGGTGCAAGAGGGCCGGGCGGTTTGGGGGATGAATTACGATCCCCTTCTCGGCGACTGGATCGAGGCCGATGCCGAGGGCGCCTTTTGGGTCACGGCTCAGGGGCGGCGGCGCCTGCAGACGGCGCCCGCAAAGGCGGCGTCCCAGCTGATCGGCTATGTGCCGCATGGGCTTTTCGCCGGGGCGCAACGGCGGGCCTCGCTCCTGGCGGGGGAGGGCTATGCGCGGGTGACCTCGCTGCGCTGTGCGGCGCATGAATACCGGATGCTGGTCTCGGGCCAGGTCGATTTCATGATCTCGGGCCCCGTGGCGCATCCTTGGGACCATGCGGCGGGGGTGCTGGCGGTGCAGGCTGCGGGCGGCGTGGCGCGCTTCCTGGACGGCTCCGACTATACGACCGCGCGGCGTGAGGGCGCGATCCTTGCGGCCAGCAGCCCCGAGGTCTGGGCGCAGGTGGCTAAGGACTTCGCCGCCCTGCGCTAGGCGATGAGCCGCAGGGGCGCGCCCTGGGCCCAGGCCCGGGCCGCCTCGCCAAAGGCCTGGAACAGCGGGCGCGAGACCGGGTCATCGGCCGCGTTCCACTCCGGATGCCATTGCACGGCAAGCGTAAAGCCCTTGGCGTCGCGGACATGGATCGCCTCGGGCGTGCCATCCTCGGCCTGGCCCTCGATCACGATGCGGTTGCCGGGGCGCATGATGCCCTGGCCATGCAGCGTATTGGTCATCACCGAGGTCGCGCCGAAGAGCCGGTGGAAAATCCCGCCCTCGGTCAGCTGGACCACATGGCGCAGCGCGAATTGTTCGTGCAGCTGGCCATCGGGCGGCATGCGGTGGTTCATCCGCCCCGGAATCTCGCGGATTTCGGGGTGCAGGGTGCCGCCCATGGCGACGTTCAGCTCTTGAAAGCCCCGACAGATACCGAGGAAGGGCTGGCCGCGGTCGACGCAGGCCCGGATCAGGGGGAGCGTGATGGCATCGCGGGCGCGGTCGAAGGCACCGTGGGCGGGGGTCTCTTCCTCGCCATATTCGGACGGGTGGACGTTGGGCCGCCCGCCGGTCAGAAGGAAGCCGTCGCAGGTCTCCAGGAGCTCCTCGACCGAGACGAAGGCGGGGTCGGAGGGGATGATCAGCGGCATGGCGCCCGAGACCTCTGCCACGGCGGCAGCGTTCATCGTGCCGCTCGAATGGATCGGGTAGCGGTCGTTGAACAGGCTGTAGTTGCCGATGATGCCGATGACGGGACGTTTTTTGCGGTTCATGATGATTTCACGACGGTTTCAGCGAATCTAGGTCAGGAAGCCTGGAACGAAAAGCCTTGAAATTGCGCAAAGCGGCCCTGATGGCTTGATCATGGGCGCACAATGGCGCCAAATCGGGCGAAATCCCCGTGATGGAGCCCAATATGCCCAAACCCCGTGCGCGCGATCTTGGCCTGCCCTTCCCGGGCACGCCTGGGCCCTTCAACGCGATCACCGATGTGGCGGGGGTCGAGGTGGGTTTTTGCACCCTGACCGATCCGGCCAAGGCGATGCGGACCGGCGTGACGGCGGTCTTGCCTCGGCGCGAGGTGGGGGCTCCGGGGCCGGTCTGGGCGGGGCAGTTCACGCTGAACGGGAACGGAGAGATGACGGGGACGCATTGGATCAACGATGCGGGCTATTTCATCGGGCCGATCTGCATTTCGAACACCCATGCCATCGGCGCGGTGCATCATGGCGTGACGGAATGGATGATCGAGACCTATGCCGACTGGTTCCAGACCGAGCATTCCTGGGCCATGCCCGTCGTGGCAGAGACCTATGACGGCATCCTCAACGACATCAACGCTTTGCATGTCGGGCCCGATCACGCCAAGGCGGCGATTGCAGCGGCGAAGGGGGGCTATGTCGAAGAGGGCTCCACCGGCGGCGGCAATGGGATGATCGCCTATGAGTGGAAGGCGGGGACGGGGACCTCGTCGCGCAAGATCACGCTGGGAGGGCAGGGGTTCACGGTGGGGGCCCTGGTGCAGGCCAACCATGGGCGGCGGCCCTGGTTCCAGGTGCTGGGCAAGCCTGTGGGCCAATTGATGCCCGAGGGGGCCTGGCGAGAGAAGGAGCAGGGCTCGATCATCGTGGTGATCGCCACCGATGCACCCCTGTCGCCCCTGACGCTGCGGCACCTGGCGCGGCGGGCAAGCATGGGGGTGGCGCGGGGGGGCACGCCTTCGGGCAATTCCTCGGGCGATATCTTCCTGGCCTTTTCGACGGCCAATGCCGGGCCCATGCCGCAAGCCGGCTGGCCTCTGATCAGCCGGACCGAGATCAACCAGGAGATCTGCGACCCGCTATACCTCGCCGCGACCGAGGCGGTGGAGGAGGCCATCGTCAACGCCATCGTGGCGGGGGTCGATGTGGCGGCGGTCAAGCCCAAGGGGATGGTGGTCAAGGGCATCGACACCGCGCGGCTTGCGGCGCTGTTCAGCTGAGCTCTTTGCAGGCTCTGCCGTCCCGGGCTTGAGCCCCTGGACCTCGACCCCAGGGGCGTGACCTTGCCGTCGAGGCCCCGGGGCTCAAGCCCGGGGCGGCGGGGAGTGGGGGATGCGGCAGCGTCAGATCACCTTGGCGGCAGCCTCCAGCGCGCCTTGGCCATGCGGGATGCCAAGCGCCTGCAAGCCCGCCTCGATCACCGCCAAGGCTCCCAGCGTCATATGTCCATTCACATGGCCCATATGGGCGATGCGCAGCCAGCCCGAGGCCTTGGGGTCTGCCTCGGTCCCCATGCCAAGCCCCACGCCCAGCGTCAGGCCATGGGCCGTCACCCAATCGCGCAAGGCGGCCGCATGGGGGGCGCCGAACTGCACCGAGGTGACCGAACGGCCCCGCGCCTCAGGATCGGCGACGTTCAGGCGGATCTCGGGATTGCCCCTTCCCCAGGCCTCGACCGCGGCCCAGACGGCCTGGGCCAGCCGCTCATGCCGGGCCCAGAGCGCGGGCAGGCCCTCTTCGCGCAGGATCATGGTCAGGCTCTCCCGCAAGCCGTAAAGGTGATGGGTCGGCGCGGTGCCGAACCAGTATTGCCAGAACTCGGCCGGATCGGCGCGGCGGGTCCAGTCCCAATAGGGCGTGCGCAGCCGCGCGCCCTCTCCTGCCGCCCTGGCCTTGTCGGAGAACCAGACAAAGCCCATGCCGGGCGGCGTCATCAGCCCCTTTTGACTGGCGCCGAGCAGGACATCGACGCCCCAATCATCCATCCGCACCTCGTCGCAGCCGAGAGAGGCCACGCAGTCCAGCGCCAGGAGCGCATCGGAGCCCGCCGCATCCATGGCCGCCCGGATCGCCGCCACATCGCTGCGGACCGAGGTCGCGGTATCGACATGGGTCACCAGCACGGCCCGGGTCGCGGGGGCCGCGCGCAGGGCCTTGGTCACCGCCTCTGGGTCGGCGGGGCTCCGCAGGCCGAAGTCGATGACCTGCGGGTCAAGCCCCAGGCCCCGCAGCACATTGGCCCAGCCATGGCCGAAGGTGCCGCAGGCCAGAAGCAGCACGGGATCCCCCGGCGAGAAGAGGTTGGTCGCCATGGCCTCCCAGGTGCCGTGGCCATTGCAGAGATACATGGCCAGGTTGCCCCTGGTCCCGGCCAGGGTCTTGAGATCAGTGGCGATCCCGGCCGCCATGGCCTCGATCTCGGGCGCATAGATATCCGGCGCGGCGCGGTGCATGGCGGCCAGCACGCGGTCGGGCAGTACAGAGGGGCCGGGGATGGCGGTGTAATGGCGTCCGGTCATGGGGCTTCCTGCGCAACGGGGGATGGGCCAAGGGGTAGGGTCTGGCGCGGGCAAGGTCAACTGAGGTTGCGAGCCGGCGCAGAAGTGCCTAAGTCGGGGTCTGACCAAGGAAAGGGCTGCAATGGGACTGCGCGAGAGGTTTCTGGACTGGCAAAGGCAGCTGACGGCGGCCTATGGCAGCGACATCTCGACGCCAGCGGCGCGGCGGGCGGCCTGGTGGCATTTCCAGCTGATGGACCATGCCTTCCTGCGGGTTCTCTGGAGCAATCTGCACCAGATCGCGCCGGGGGTCTGGCGGTCGAACCAGCCCTCGCCGGGGCGGCTGGCGACCTGGGCGCGGCGGCTGGGATTGAAGACGGTGATCAATCTGCGCGGGCGGCCGCAGGAGGGGTTCTTCCTCTTCGAGCAAGAGGCGACCGAGCGGCTGGGTCTGACGCGGATCGACCTGAGTTTTTCGGCACGCCGCGCGCCCCATGGCTGGCAACTGGTCGAGCTGGTCGATCTCTTGACGGGGCTGCAGAAGCCTGTCCTGATCCATTGCAAGAGCGGGGCGGACCGGACGGGGCTTGCGGCGGCGATCTATCTCCTGGCGGTCGAAGGCAAGAGCCTTCAGGAGGCCATGGGGCAATTGTCGCTGCGCTATCTGCATCTGCGGCGGTCCAAGACCGGGATCATGGACGAGATCCTTCTGTGCTATGGCGAGGAGGCGCGGGGGCGCAGTTTCCGGCAATGGGCGGAAGAGGATTACGACCGGCTGCGGATCACCGAAAGTTTCAAGCGGCGGCTCGGTGGAGCGCCGCGGTTCTGAGAGGGCAAGATGGAACGGCGCATCGTGGGGCTGGAGGGGGCGGATGTCCTGCCCTTCCTGCAGGGTCTGGTGACGAATGACGTGCTGCCCCTGGCCAAGGGGAAGGGTCTGGTCTGGGCGGGGCTTCTGACGCCCCAGGGCAAGTACCTGGCGGATTTCTTCGTGGGAAACGACGGGGGGGGGCTCTTCCTCGACCTGCCCGAGCCCATGGCCGATGGGGTTTTGCGGCGGCTGACGATGTATCGGCTGCGGGCGGATGTGCGCTTTGTGGCCCGCGAGACGGGCGTGGTGCGGGGCCTTGGGGCGGCGCCCGAAGGCGCGCTGGCCGATCCGCGCCATGAAGCCCTGGGCTGGCGGCTTTACGGCGCGGGGGCAGAGGCCCAGGTCGATTGGGACGCGATAAGGGTCGAGGCAATGGTGCCCGAAAGCGGCATCGAACTGGTGCCGGAGGAAAGCTATCCGCTGGAACTGGGCTTCGAGCGCCTGCGCGGCGTCGATTTCCGCAAGGGCTGCTATGTGGGCCAGGAGGTCACCGCGCGGATGAAGCACAAGACCGAGCTGCGCAAGGGCCTGGTGCGGGTGGCGCTGGAGGCGCCTGTTCCCGTGGGGACGCCGGTCACCGCTGCGGGCAAGGAGGCGGGGGCGGTCTATACGCAATCGGGCGGGCGGGGCCTCGCTTGGCTGCGCTTTGACCGCACCGAGGGCGCGATGGAGGCTGCGGGGGGCGCTGTCCGGCTCGCGCCCTGATTTTTCTGCGAAAAATCGGGGCTCGCCGGAGGGGGGCGATTTTTCTGCGAAAAATCGGCAGCTGAGCGGGGCTCAGCTGCGGGACAGGATCTCGTCCAGCAGGCGATTGGCCTCGGTGGCGGGGGCGACCAGCTTGCTGCGGTCCTCGCCGGGGAAGAAGCGGGCGCGGGTGGCCGTGGGCATCGGGCGCGGCGATGCGATGACCACGCGCGGACCGATCTTGACCGTTTCGGCCTGCCAGGAGCCGGCCAGCGCGATTTGCGCCGCCTTGGAGGCACCATAGGCGCCGAAGAACTTCTGCCCCGCGCGCGGGTCGTCGAAGAAGACTGCCGTGCCCTGACCGATCTTCAACAGCGGCTCGACCATCGGGATCAGTTGCCCCGTGGCGCGGATATTGGTGGCCAGCGCCTTCTCCCAGTCCTTCTGCGCCAGGGAGCCCGCCGGGGTCAGGGGGGTGGCATGGATCGCGGCATGGGCCCAGAGCTGGAGACCGCCCCAGCGCTGATGGATGGAGAGGCAAAGGTGGCGCATGGCGTCGTCACTGGTGATGTCCATCGGCGCCAGGGTCAGGGCACCCGCGCCGGGCAGTCCATGGGCCTTGACGCGGTCATCGAGTTCCTCGAGCCCGCCCACGGTGCGCGCCACCGCCACGACATGCCAGCCGCGCAGCGCCAGCGTCTCGGCGAGCGCCGCGCCCAGACCCCGCGAGGCGCCGGTGACGAGGGCGAGTTTGGTCTGGGTCATCATGCGCTCCGTCTGACGGCAGGCCCCGGGGGATCGCACCCCCGGATCCAAGTGGGATCTTTGGGAAAAGGTGAGAGGGAATTAGGCCGGGGGCGCGGAAAGCGCAAGGGCGGGTGGAGGGCCCCACAGCGGGAAGCGGGGGACTGCCGTCCCCCGCACCCCCTGCCTCGGGGGCTTTCACAGCCCCCGAGACCCCCGTGGGATATTTGGGCCAATGTGAAAGGGGGGGCTACTTGCCGGTCTGGGCGATCTCGGCCAGGCGGGCCTCGACCAGGGCCAGGACGAGGGGCTCGGGCAGGGGATGGGATGGGGTGAAAGAGATGGCTCCGGGCGTGGTCTTGAAGGCGGCGGTCAGGTCTGGGAACTGGGGGATGACGGTGCCGGAATGGGGGTAGTAGCCGCAATTCCGCGCGAAGGCGGCATAGCCTGCGACCATGCGGCCCTTGGGGCCGGGCTGGCGGAAGCCGGGCATCTTGTAGGAGATCACCTCCAGGTGGTCGGGCAGCCGCGCCTTCAGGATGGCGCGCAGGCGGGTCAGAGCCTGGGTCTGATCCTCGGGCAGGGCGGAGATATAGGCATCGACGTCGGACACGGGGCTCTCCCTTTGCGCCAAGGATCGGCGCCAAGGGGGGGCGGGTCAAGCCGGGATGAGGGCGCCCTTGGGCCGATCAGGGCGGGCCCCTGGAGCCTGGCGAAGCTGCGCCCGCGCAGGCGGGCGCCTCCTTGGCCTACTCGGCCGCCTTCATCTCGAAACCCTCTTCGACCTTGTCCGAGGGCACTATCGGGTAATCGCCCGAGAAACAGGCGTCGCAGAACTTGGGCGCCTTGGGGTCGCGGCCACCCGCCTCCCCGGCGGCGCGGTAAAGCCCATCCAGCGAGATGAACTTCAGCGAGTTGACCCCGATCCAGTCGCGCATCTCGTCCTCGGACATGGTGGCGGCGAGGAGTTTCGAGCGTTCGGGCGTGTCGACGCCGTAGAAGCAGGGCCAGGCCGTGGGGGGCGAGGCGATGCGGAAGTGGACCTCTGCCGCGCCGGCATCGAGGATCATGTCCTTGATCTTGCGGGACGTCGTGCCGCGCACGACCGAATCGTCCACCAGGATAACCCTTTTGCCCTTGATCAGCGCGCGGTTGACGTTGAGCTTCAGCCGCACCCCCATGTTGCGGATCGACTCGGTCGGTTCGATGAAGGTCCGGCCCATGTATTGGTTGCGGATGATGCCCATGCCGAAGGGGATGCCGCTTTCATGCGCATAGCCGATGGCCGCAGGCGTGCCCGAATCGGGGACCGGGCAGACGAGATCGGCCTCGACCGGCGCCTCGCGCGCCAGCTCCACGCCGATCTGGCGGCGGGTCTCATAGACCGAACGTCCGCCGATGATCGAATCGGGGCGCGAGAAATAGACCTGCTCGAAGATGCAGAACCGGCTGGCAGGCGCGCCGAAGGGCCGGGTCGAGGTGATCTTGCCATCCTCGATCACCACCATCTCGCCCGGCTCGATTTCGCGGACGAATTCGGCGCCGACGATATCCAGCGCGCAGGTCTCCGACGACAGCGCCCAGGCCTGGTCGCCCAGACGGCCCAGCACCAGGGGCCGCACGCCCAGGGGGTCGCGCACGCCGATGAGCTTGGTGCGGGTCATGGCGACGACCGAGAAGGCGCCTTCGACGCGGCGCAGCGCGTCTTTCATGCGTTCGGGAATCGTCTTCTGGATCGAGCGCGCCATCAGGTGGATGATGCATTCCGAATCCGAAGAGGACTGGAAGATCGAGCCGCGCTCGATCAGCTCGCGCCGCAGCGCCGCCGCATTGGTCAGGTTGCCGTTATGCGCAATCGCCGCCCCGCCCATCGAGAACTCGCCGAAGAAGGGCTGGACGTCGCGGATCGCGGTGGCGCCCTTGGAGCCTGCGGTCGAATAGCGCACATGGCCGATGGCCAAGGGCCCCGGCAGGGTCGACATCACATCGGCCTTGGTGAAATTGTCGCGGACATAGCCGAAGCGGCGGGCCGAGTTGAAACCGCTGTTCGGATCATGGGAGACGATCCCGCCCGCCTCTTGCCCCCGATGTTGCAGCGCGTGAAGCCCCAGGGCCACGAAGTTGGCGGCATCGCCAACCCCGATCACGCCGAAAATCCCGCACTCTTCCTTCAGCTTGTCATCATCGAACGGATGGGCGAGGGGGGGGCGCTTCATGGGACCTCCAAGGCTGACTTGGGGTTCCTTTAGGCTTTTGCGGGGGCAGTGTCACCCCCGAAACGTCAGCCGCCGGTGGTGGGGGTCGTCGAGCCAGCGGGGGCTGCACAAACCGCGGTCAGGCTGTCGTATTGCGCGGTGACCTGGGCCATCAGGTTTTCCGGGATCATGTCCTGGACATCGCCCGTGACCCCCGCAAAGACCGAGGCCGAGCGGGACTTGGCGACCATGTCGATGGTCTGGCCGGCCATGTCATAGACGACGAAGGCGGCGGCGACCAAGAGGATGCCACGTGCGGCGCCGAAGAAGAAGCCAAGCGCCTGGTCGAGCCCGCCCAGGACCGAACGCTGGACGACGGAAGAGAACAGCGGCGTGAAGAGCGAGGCCAGGATCAGGCCCACGGCAAACACGGCGAGGAAGGCCGCGATCATCGACAGCTCGCAATTGTCGCCGATCATCCCGCTCAGCACCGGGATCTCCTTGACCAGCGGTTGGGCCGTGCCCGCGAAGAGAAATGCCAGCACTGCCGCGCCGACCCAACCCGCGATGGCCATGATCTCGCGCACGACGCCCCGCGAATAGGCGAGGATCGCCGACAGAAGGATCACACCGGCCACGACGCCGTCGATGATGGTAAAGCTGTCCATAACTCTCTCCGTCAGCCTGCGCCGAACATTTCCCCCACGAAAGCCGTGAGGTCCGCCATCTCGCGCAGGGTTATTCCCGCCTGAGACTGAACCTTGGCCGCACGTGGCGCGACGGCTTGGTTGAAACCAAGTTTCGCCGCTTCTTTCAACCGGTTTTCCATCTGACTGACCGGTCGCAGGGCGCCGGAGAGAGAGATTTCGCCGAAAAGCACCATGTCTGGCGGAATTGCCACATCCTCGCGGGCCGAAAGAATCGCCCCCGCGATGGCGAGATCGGCGGCGGGTTCATTGACGCGCATCCCGCCCGCCACGTTCAAAAACACGTCGAGACCTGCGAAGGTGATGCCAACCCGGGCCTCCAGGACGGCGAGGATCGTGGAAAGCCGCGCCCCGTCGATGCCCACGACGGTGCGGCGGGGCGAGGCCAGGGTCGAGGGCGCGACCAGGGCCTGGATCTCCATGAGCATGGGCCTGGTGCCCTCGATCCCGGCAAAGACTGCGCTTCCGGGCGTGGCGCGCTCGCGGTCTGACAGGAAAAGCGCCGAGGGGTTGGTGACCTCCGAGAGGCCGCCGCCGGTCATTTCAAACACGCCGATCTCGTCGGCGGCGCCGAAGCGGTTCTTGACCGCGCGCAGGATGCGGAACTGGTGGCCGCGCTCGCCCTCGAAATAGAGGACCGTGTCGACCATGTGCTCGACCACGCGGGGGCCTGCGATCTGGCCCTCCTTGGTCACATGGCCCACGAGGATGACCGAGACGCCCTTCTTCTTGGCAAAGGTCACCAGCTCATGCGCCGCCGCGCGGACCTGGGAGACCGAGCCCGGCGCGGCCTCGATCGTATCGAGCCACATGGTCTGGATCGAATCGATCACCGCGAGGTCGGGCTTTTCGCGGTCCAAGGTGGTCAGGATGTCGCGCAGGTTGGTCTCGGCCCCAAGACCCACCGGGGCCTTGGTCAGGCCAAGCCGCTCGGCCCGCATCTGGACCTGGGCCGCCGCCTCTTCGCCCGAGATGTAAAGACATTTCAGCCCCTTGTTGGCAAAGGCCGAAACCGCCTGCAACAGAAGCGTGGATTTCCCGATCCCCGGATCGCCGCCCACCAATATGGCCGAGGCGGCCACAAGGCCCCCGCCCAGCACCCGGTCGAGCTCTGAAATCCCCGAGGAGGCCCGGGGCGGCGCCGCGCCTTGGGTGGCCAGGTCGGTCAGGGGAATGCTTCGCCCCTTGGCCAGCGATCCCTTGGGGCCGGTCGAAAGCGCCCCGTCTTCGACGATGGTGTTCCAGGCCCCGCAGGCCTCGCATTGGCCGTTCCATTTGCGGTGGGCGGCACCGCAGGCGGTGCAGGTGAAGGCGGGTGCTTTGCTCATGGCCCCTTGATGGCGCTTTGGGACAGGCCACGCAAGGGGCCCGCGCGGGGAAGCCCCGACGGCAATTCCCCGCGCGGTCCGGCACCGACCATGCTATAACCGTGCCATTCGGATTCGAGGTGCTTTCATGGTCACGCTGACGCTTTCCTTCTCTGCCGATTTCTCCCAGACGGTCCTGGCAGATGTGAACTGGATCACCTTCCTCAATCTGCGGGCCACGACGCTGACGGCGACCTTCGGCGGCCACCAGATCGACGGGGTCCAGATCAACCGTTTCGCCACGATCGAGGGCTCGGTCGGGATCAACCACTTTCAGATCGTGGGAAGCCTGATCCATGCGGAAACCCTGTCCTATATCAACTGGACCTCGGTGGACGAGGCGCTTTACCTCGGCACCACGGGAGACGACCAGATCTATGGGTCCTTCACCTCCGAGGTCCTGTCAGGGCTGGAGGGTGCCGATTCCCTGGTGGGCAATGGCGGCGAGAACACGCTTTATGGCGGGGCGGGGGATGACCGGCTGATCACCGACAGGGGGGTGATCGACGGCGGCACCGGGCGCGATGTGGCGATCTTCGACGTCTCGGCCAGCCTTGCGGCCGTCACGGTGGATATCACCCAGGGCGGGGCGGGCAGGGACATCGGCGCGGGGCTGACGCTGACCGGGGTCGAGGGGCTGAGCGCGACGCTCACCAGCCTGGGCGATCTGGTGCGGGGCGGGACCCTGGGGGATGTGGTCTTTGCAAAGGCGGGCCATGACCTTGTGGACGGGCGGGCCGGGGCGGACACGCTTCTGGGCGAGGACGGCAACGACACGCTTCTGGGCGGCGCGGGCAATGACTTTCTGGATGGCGGCTTGCTGAACGACCTCCTCCGGGCCGGGGTCGGGGATGACACGCTCAAGGGCGGTGCGGGCGCCGACACGCTGATCGGCGACGACGGGGCGGATCTCTTGCTGGGCGGCGTCGAGGGCGACCGCATGACCGGGGGCGCGGGGGCCGACCGTTTCATCTTTACCGCCATGACCGAAAGCGTCCTGATCCCGGGCTCGACCCAGCCCGACACGATCACCGATTTCCAGCAGGGTCTGGACCTGATCGACCTCAGCCGGATCGAGGCCGTGGGCGGCATTCACTTCATCGGCCAGACGGCGTTTTTCGACGGCAACGAGGTCCGGTGGCGGCAGACGGCGACCGATACCTGGATCGACATCCATGTCAGCGCGGGCATCTTTGGCCAGGTGGCGACGATCAAGCTTTCGGGCCTGATCACCCTGACGGCTGCGGATTTCGTGCTGTAAGCCCCGCCAGCACGCAGGCGGTGAAAAGCCAGAGCCCCCAGGCGGTTTCCACCGTCACCCCGCCCGCGCCCTTGGCCAGCACGATATAGAGGGCCACGAGGAAGACATCGGCCATGGCAAGGCGGCCGAGGTGGTGCAGCACGGGCGCCACCTGCGGCGCCATCAGGCCGCGGTCCACCATCACCAGGCCGATGACCTTGGCATAGGGCACGAAGATCGCCAGCGACGTGACCACCAGCGCAAGCCCCGGGTCCGTGCCCCAAAGCGAGGCGAGGCCCGAGACGACGCTGATCTCCTCCATCCCGAAGATCGGCAGCAAGGCCGCCCGCATCAGGGGGGCGAACCAGGCCACGGGGTAGAGGATCAAGAGGGCATAGGGGATCAGGCGCATGGGGCCAAGATCGGCCAATCCCGGCCGGGTTCAAGGGGAAAAAGGGGCAAAGCTTGCCGCATGGGCCGGTCGGGCGTAGGTTTGTGCCATTCCCCTGTCCCGGCCTCTCCTCCTTGAAGGATTTGCGCATGACCAACCTGACGCTTTCGACCACGACCGATTATTCCCTTGCCGCGGTCACCGACGTGACGCTGATCACCTTTGCCAACCCGACCCGCAGCCTGGTCACGGCGACGATCAACGCCTCGCAACTGCATTTCACCGGGGTGTTCTCCAAGTATGACACCGCCGTGACCGGCAGCGCCGGAACCAATGTCCTGATCGTCAAGGTCGATACGACCATGCGGCTGGCGGGGGACGCCTTCGTCTTCACCTCGTGGTCCGGCGCCGACCGCATCCGGTTCCTGGGCGACGGCCAGAACAACTACATCACCGGCACGATCCTCAACGACAGCATCTCGGGCGGAGATGGCAACGACACGATGTTCGGCGGCGCGTCCGGGGTCGACCTCTTGTTCGGCGATGCCGGGGACGACGAATTCTCGATCCGCGACGGAAGGGTCGATGGCGGCGCCGGCAACGACTTTCTGCACCTTTCACTGGAAAGCCTTGGCGCCTTCACCCTGGACCTGCGCGACGGCGGAGGGGGGCGGCAGGTCGGCGCGGTCACGATCACCAGCATCGAAGGCATGGACCTCCTGGCGGGCAACGAGGCCGACACGCTTTTTGGCGGGCTGCGGAACGACTGGATCCGGGCGGCGAATGGAGACGACCTGGTCTCCGGGGGCGTCGGGCGCGACCTGCTGGAGGGCGGTGAGGGCAACGACACCCTCTTGGGCGGGGCGGATGCCGACACGGTGAAGGGTGGCGCGGGGGCCGATCTGCTGACGGGCGCGGGCGGGGGCGATTACCTGGCAGGCGGCGAGGGAGCCGACACGCTGACCGGCGGCGCGGGCGCCGACCGCTTTGTCTTTGCCTCGGCGGGCGACTCCTACATCACCCTTGGCATCGACACGATCACCGACTTCAAGGCCAAGGTCGACAAGATCGACCTGATCGGGTTGGAATATGGCGCCCCGCCGAACTTCGCGGCCTTCTTCTACATCGGCCAGGCCGAGTTCGGCCCCGGCTCGGGCACTTATGGCGAGGTGCGGTGGTTCAAGGACGCCACCACGACCCATATCGAGGTGCGCAACCCTGGCGGTGCGGTGATGCAGATCGACCTGACGGGCCTGATCACCCTGACCCGCGAGGACTTCATCCTTTAGGGTTGCTTGACCGGCAGGCTGACCACGTTGTCCGGCACCGGCTCGTCATGGTCGAGCATATAGCCGATCTCGGGCAGGACCTCGCGCAGGTCGGCCTCGAGCCTGGCGATCTGCGCCTCGGCCTGGCGTTCCTCGGCCTCGACATCCGAAAGCCAGCGCTTCAGGTCGGCGCAGACCCGCCGCGCCGTGGCGATGCGCTCTGACACCATGTGGACCTCCTCCTGCCGCTGCGCCAGGAAGCCCTGGGCGCGGGCGACCTTGTCGGCCGCATAGGTGCGCGCCAGGTCGCGGGAGATATGGGACATCTTGGCGGCAAGCTCCAGAAGCTCGGGCTCCAGCTCGGCCAGGTCGGGATGGGTCTTGAGGTGGTCGAAGCGGGTCTTGACCGATTCGAACTCGCCCGAAAGCGCAAAGGCACCCTTGCGGTCGGCGGCATGGGCGCGGACATAGGCTGCCGCCACGTCATCCATCCCGATGGAGAAACTGCGGTGGCTGGCCTCCAGCCGCGCCATCCGGCGATTGGCGGGCAGGTGGAAACACAGCGCGACGAAAAGCGCGGTTACCCCCAGTTGCAGCCAGACCCCCGCCTGCGGCACCGGGGCGCCGCCCCAGGAAAGCGCCAGTTCCGGCCAGGGCAGGGCGCCCAGACACGCCGCCACGCTTGCCGCCACCAGGCCCAAAGCCGTCAGAAGAATCAGCCCCTCGGTGACCCTGCGCCAGCCATCGGCCAGGGACCGCAGGGTCTCTGCCATCGAAATCGCCATTCACACCCCCGTGTCAATCATGGCGATTTCATGGCATCCGGCGAAGATTGCAACGTTTTTCGGGTCTTGGCCCGCGATGGCCGCGAAATCTGCCGGGGATAAGGTTTACTGTTTCCCGGGGCGAACCAATCAGCGGACAGATTCGATGGGCCCCTCGGCGCGGCCATGGATGAACTGCTGCAGATAGGGGTCGACGGCCTGATCCATCTCGGCCACCGGGCCGGTCCAGCGGATGAGCCCGTCATGCAGCATGGCCACCCGGTCGGCAATCGCGCGGACCGAGGTCATGTCATGGGTGATCGTCATGGCGGTCACCCCAAGCTCCACCACGATCTCGCGGATAAGCTGGTTGATGACGCCCGACATGATCGGGTCGAGGCCCGTGGTGGGCTCGTCAAAAAAGATGATCTCGGGATTGGCGGCGATGGCGCGGGCCAGGCCCACGCGCTTTTGCATGCCGCCCGAAAGCTCGGCGGGGAAGAGGTCGGCGACCTGGGGTTTCAGCCCGACGCGGCGGATCTTCTCGATGGCGATCTCGCGCGCCTCGGCCTTCGGCAGCCGCCCCGGGCCACGCAGGAGGCGGAAGGCCACGTTCTCCCAGACACGCATGGAGTCAAAGAGCGCCGCGCCCTGGAAGAGCATCCCGAAGCGCGCCAAAAAGGCATCTCGGTCGCCCTGGGTCACGTCCTGGCCGCCCACGGTGATCTGCCCCTGGTCGGGCCGCACCAGGCCCAGGACGCATTTCAACAGCACCGACTTGCCGGTGCCCGAGCCGCCGATGATGACCATGGACTGGCCCTTGGGCAAGCTCAGGTCCACGCCCCGCAAGACCCGGTTGGCCCCGAAGGCCTTATGCACGCCGGAAAGCTGGATCATGATGTGAAGAAGACCGCCGTCAGCAGGTAATTCGCCGCCAGGATCAGGACCGAGGCCGAGACGACCGCCGCCTTGGTGGCAGCCCCAACCCCCTGCGCCCCGCGCCCCGAGTTCATCCCGAAATAGCAGCCCATCG
The DNA here is from genome assembly GCF_009925085.1 of Stagnihabitans tardus. Taxonomy (GTDB): domain Bacteria; phylum Pseudomonadota; class Alphaproteobacteria; order Rhodobacterales; family Rhodobacteraceae; genus Stagnihabitans; species Stagnihabitans tardus. Next base: position 32,467 of record NZ_JAABNR010000013.1, read on the forward strand.
TAGCGACGATAAACCCAAAGACCGCGCCCTTCACCAGGCCCGAGCCCACGTCCCAAGCCTCGAGGAAGTCACGGGTATTGGCGAGGTAAGTGGCCGAGTTGAAGTCGAGCTTCGTCACCCCCACCAGCCAGCCGCCCGCGATGCCGATCGAGTCGCCTACCGCCACCAGCACCGGAACGGCCAGGGTCGCGGCCAAGACGCGCGGCACGGTCAGGTATTTCATCGGGTTGGTGGAAAGCGTCACCAGGGCGTCGATCTGCTCGGTCACTTTCATCGTCCCGATCTCGGCGGCAATCGACGATGCCACCCGCGCCGCGACCATGAGGCCTCCCAGCACCGGCCCCAGTTCCCGCGCCATGCCGATGGCCACGATCTGCGGCACCACGGCCTCGGCGTTGAAACGGCTCCCGCCGGAATAGATCTGCAAAGCCAGGGCGCCGCCGGTGAAGAAGGCCGTCATCGCCACCATGGGCAAGGAGAACCAGCCGATCTGCAAGACCGCCACGCCGAATTCGCGCAGGTAAAACGGCGGCGTCACCAAGTGGCGCAGGGTTTGCAGCGCAAAGAGCGTCACCCGGCCAAAGGCGGCCAGAACCGCCAGGACCGGACGCCCCAGGCTTGCGAGGAACCGGGTCATTTCGCCCCCAGAAGCACGCGGTTCAGGCGCGGCGCCATGCGGGTCAGAAGCTCATACCCGATCGTGCCGGCCACATCGGCCAGCCGGTCCACCGATTGATGCGGGCCGATCAGGTCCAGGGCCTCGGGCACCTCGTCCAGATGCGAGACATCCACCGTGATCAGGTCCATCGAGACGCGACCCACCAGCGGGCAGGGCACATCCCCCGCCCAAAGCGTGGCGCGGCCCGAGAGCGAGCGGATGATCCCATCCGCATAGCCGCCCTGGACGGTGGCAATCAGAGCAGGCTTGTCCGCGACCCAGGCGCAGGAATAGCCCACCGCCTCTCCCGCTGCCACGGAACGGGTCTGGATGACCGGCAACGAGAGCCGCACGACGGGCGCCGCGCCCTCATAAGGACGGCCGCCGTAAAGACCGATCCCGGGGCGGGTCAGGTCGAAGTGATAGTTGGGCCCGAGGAGGATTCCCCCGGTGGCCGCCAGCGAGCGCGGCACTTCCGTCCCATCGGTCATGGCGCGGAAATTCGCGAGCTGCACCTCGTTCAACCCATGGTCCGGGTCATCGGCACAGGCCAGGTGCGACATCAAGAGCACCGGGGAGGCTTCCAGCACGAAGGGCGCGGCGGCCTCCCATTCGGCCTCTTCCATGCCCAGCCGGTTCATGCCGGTGTCGAGCTGGATGCCGAAAGCATGGCCGGGCAGGGTCTCGAGGTGCCGCGTCACCTGGTCGAGGCTGTTCAGCATCGGCGTCAGGTCGTGGTCGCGGATCAGTGGCGCGTCGCCCGTCATGTGACCGGAGAGGATATTGATCTGCGGCCCGGGGCCCAGGGCGCGGCGGACAGCCACGCCCTCTTCGGCGGCGGCGACGAAGAAGCGGCGCGCGCCGGCCTCGGCCAGGCGGCGGACGACGGGGGCCACGCCCAGGCCGTAAGCGTCGGCCTTGACCACGGCGGCGGTCTGCACGCCCGAGGCAGAGGCACGGTCCAAGGCGCGCCAATTGGCGGCGATTGCGTCAAGGTCGATGGTGAGGATTGCGGTAGCCATGGCGGGGGTTTTGACAGGCGCGCGGGCGGGGTCAAGCAAAAAGAGCGGGGCGCCCGGCGAGGGGCGCCCCTTTGGGCTTTCATGGGCAGAGTTGCGCCAAGGTCACTTCTGCAAAAGCGGCGTGATGATGCGCACCGAGACGCGGCGGTTGGCGCGCTCATCCCCCGCGGTCGGGATCAGGAGCTCGCTTTCGCCATAGCCCTGGACGACCATGTTTTCCGGCGGCACGCCGAAATACTGGGTCAGGGCCTTGGCGACGGTCTCGGCGCGGCGGTCCGACAGGGTCAGGTTCGAGGCGGCAGAGCCCACGGCATCGGTATGGCCCTCGATCAGGAAGACCTCGCCGGGGTTTTGCGCGATCATCTCGCCGATGAACTTGCCCAGACCATTCAGCGACCTGGCCTCGGTCGCATCCAGCGCGGCAGAGCCCGACTTGAAGGTGATCTCCTTGACATCCACCGTCGGCGCCAGGTGGCGAACCTCGGGGATGGAGCGGATCTGGCGCAGCGAGAACTTGGCGCCGTAATCCTCGACCTGGGCGGCCAGGAGGGCGGCTTGCAGGGCGGCATCGGGATTGGCCACGTCGATGCGCTGGGGCTTGGGCTTGGGCAACTGGCTGACCACGATGGGCTGTTCCGGCCGCAGGTCGTCGATCAGCACCGTGGCACGGCCCTTGGTGTCATAGGCCACGCGTTGCAGCACCCGGCCCGAGGCATCGCGGATCGTGGCGATCTGGCTGCCGTCCTTGCGGGCGACGATGGTGCGGGTCGAGCCGTCCTGGAAGGTCTGGGTCGTGACTTTCGATCCCGGCTCGCGCAGAAGCGCATTGTCGTCCTTGTAGATCTGGTAAGAGCCATCGGGCTGGCGCACGACGACGCGGTCCCCGGTGTTCTGGACGACCTGCTTGACGCCTTCGGTATTCCCGCCGTTCTGCGCGCCATGGATGATCGTGCCGATGGCCAGGGCGCCCAGGGCGACGAGGCCGGCCTTTTCCAGGTTCGAAAGGCCGGATTTCTTGCCCGGAGCCACCTGGACGGGGGCAGCGGCGAATTCCTGGTCGGCCGAGCGGGTCTCGGTCTCCGTCACGGTCTCGGTTGTGACAGTGGCGGTTTCCGGGACGGGCTGGTCAGCCGGGGGCGTGGTCGGGTCGATGGCGGCGGCGGTGGCCGCCTCGGTGACCGGGGGAGCGGCTGCGGGCGCGGTGCCCTCGGCGGCGGGCTCGGAGGTCGCAGCGGTCACGGGGGCATCGAGGACGGCGCCGAGGGCTTCGGCCGCCTGTTCCTCGACGACGGGGGCCTCGACCGGTTGCAGGTTCGGATCGGCCAGCGCGGCGGCCGCGGCTTCTTCCTGCGCCTTCTGCGCGGCCTCGATGGCGGCCTGGTCCTGGGCGACCTGCTCGGTCACCTGCTCTTCGGTGAGGGTGACGGTCTCGGGCTCGGCCAGGGGAGCGTCGGGGGTGGTCTCTTCGGCGACCGGCTCTTCCGTTGCAGGCTCTTCCGTTGCGGTTTCGTCGGCCGCAGGCTCTTCGGCGGCAGGCTCTTCCGTTGCGGTTTCATCGGTCGCAGGCTCTTCGGCGGCAGGCTCTTCGGCGACGGTGTCTTCGGCGGCAGGCTCTGCCGACTGATCCGTGGCGCCCTCTTCCGTGGCGGGCTCCGCCGACTGATCCTCGGTCGCGGTGTCCTCGGTCGCCTGCTCTTCGGCGATGGGCTCTTCGGGAGCGGCTTCCTCGGGGGCAGCTTCCTCGGCGGTCATTTCCTCGGGAGCAACCTCTTCGGGGGCGACTTCCTCGGGAGCAGTTTCTTCGGGGGCAACCTCTTCGGGGGCAACCTCTTCGGGAGCGACCTCCTCGGGAGCGACCTCTTCGGGGGCGGCTTCTTCGGGAGCGACCTCCTCAGCGGCGGGCTCCTCTGCCACGGGCTCCTCGGCCACGGGTTCTTCCGCGACGGGCTCTTCGGCCACCGGTTCCTCAACCACGGGTTCCTCGACCGGGACGCCATAGGTCGCCTCGGCGGCGGCCTGGCACTCCTCGGCCCCCGCGATCACGCAGGCCGTGCCATCGGGGCAGGCGGTCTGGTCGTCTGGCAGGCAGATCACCTGCTGGCCGCCGACATCGGCCATGGGCAGGTCTTGCGCCTGAACGGCAAAGGGCGGGACGATATAGAGTGTCAGCGACAGGATCGCCGTGGAATTGATGAGAACCTTCATGCCTGGCCTTTCGATCTTCGACAGGGGCGTCGACGGGGGCGTTTGCGGGGGCCTCGACGCCCCTCTGGTCATTCCTTACCCCGAATGGCCCCGGATATGCGATAGCAAGCGCGTGTCAGGTGGCAACAAGGTGCCGGTTGCCCTTGGGCGCGCCAGGGGCTAGCACTTCTCCATGCGCGCCACCTTGATCACAACGCTCAAGAACGAGGCTTCGTTCCTTCTGGAATGGGTGGCCCATCACCGGGCCCTGGGCTTCACCGACCTGGTGATCTTCACCAATGATTGCGAGGACGGGACGGATGCCATGGCCGAGCGGCTCCAGGCCCTGGGGCTGGCGCGGCATCTGCCCAATCCGGGCCCCTGGCCCGAGGGGCCGCAATGGGCGGCCTTGAAGCGGGCCGAGAAGCTGCCCGAGGTCACCGGGGCCGATTGGGCGCTGGTCGCCGATGTCGACGAATTCGTGAACATCCATGCGGGCGAGGGGCGGCTTGCCGATCTTGTCGCCGCCGTCCCTGGGGCGGATGCCGTGGCGCTGACCTGGCGGATGTTCGGCAATGCGGGGATTGCTTCCCATGCGCCGGGGCTGGTGACGCGGACCTTCCTGCGGGCCGCGCCTGCGACCCTCGCCTGGCCCTGGCGGGCCCAGATGATCAAGACGCTTTTTCGCCCCCAGGCCTTCGGCAAGCTGGGGGTGCATCGGCCGAAACAGCCCAAGGGCGAGCCGCGCTGGTTCGACGGCTCGGGCCGCGCGGTGGACCTGGGCGGGCGGCTCTTCAGCGACTACCGGCAGGACAATTACCGGCTGGTGCAGATGAACCATTATGCGCTCGGCTCGGCGGAGGGCTTTGTCGTGAAATGCGACCGGGGGCGGGCCAACCGCGAAGCCGGGGCCTTCGACATGGGCTATTGGGTCGAGCGCAACCTGAACCAGGTCGAGGACCGCTCGATCCTGCGCCATGACATCGCGGGGCCCTTGGCAGCGCTTTTGGCTGATGCGGAACTGGCGCGGCTCCAGGCCGCGGCCGAGGCCTGGCGCCAGGCGCGAATCGCCACGCTTCTGGCGCAGGAGGACTGGCGGCAGTTCTTCGGACGGCTTCTGATGGCGGGGCCCTCGCGGCTGCCCTCTCTGCCAGAGGTTGCGCTGATCCAGAGGCGCCGCAACCCCTGAGTGCGGACGAAAAGCGGCCCATCGGCCCCTTGCGCCCTGGGCGAAAAGCGGCCCAGGGCAACAATCGCCCCGGATTGTCCCTTTTGGCGCCTTAATTTTAACCCTCTTTCGCTTGATCCCTTGGGCACCGGGGCGATAATGGCCCCAAAGGTCTGGCCTCGGCCGAGGCCTGCTTTGCGCACCACGGATGGCCCTTGATGGATGACCTCGACGACGACCTGCTCGATGCCTCCGCCGCCGCCTCGCCCGAGGCCTGGGCCGAGCGCATGGCCGAGATCGGCAGGTCGGGCGGCTGGTTCCGCAGCCTCGCGCATGACCACCAGGCGCTGTTTCTCGACAATGGCCGCAGCCTTTTGGTGACCTTCGACACCCATCGCGCGGCCTTTGAACGTCCGCGCAAGCTGCCCGTGGGCATGGACCTGGCCGATGAATGCGACTGGTCGCATCTCTGCGTCCTGGCGCGGAAACATCCCTGGTTCCGCTCGGAAGGGGTCTATGCCTTTTTCGACAGCCTGATCGACGAGGGCTTCTTCGAGGGCTTCGACCGTGTCCTGTTTTACGGCGCGGGGCCCTTGGGCTATGCGGCGGCCGCCTATTCCGTGGCCTCTCCGGGGGCAGAGGTTCTGCTTCTGAACCCGATCGCCAGCCAGTCCCCCGCCGTGGCAGGTTGGGACGACCGCCACCGCGAGGCCAAGCGGATGGACTTTACCTCGCGCTATGGCTTTGCCCCCGACATGGTCGATGGGGCGGCTGCGGTCACCGTGATCTCGGACCCCTGCCAGAAGATCGACGCTATGCATGCGGCGCTGTTCCTCGGGCCCCATGTCCGGCATTTCGCGGCCCGGCGCGGGGGAGGCGACCTCGAGGCGCAGTTCAGCCGCATGGGGAACCTGAACCACCTCTTGGCCGCCGCGATGGAGCGCGGCCTTGGCCTGCAACGCTTCGCCCAGCTCTGGCGGCGGCGGCGCAGCGACGGGACCTATCTGCGCCACCTGCAACTGGCTTGCGCCACCCATCCGGCGCGCGAAATCGCCGTCTGCCGCAATGTCGTCGCGCGGCTGGACCAGAAGCGCTTCCGCAGGCGCCTGGCCGAGCTGGTCCCGGGCGAGGTGCCCGCGGCTCCCTCGGCCCTGGCCCAGGCCGCGGCGCAAGAGATCGCCGCCACGGGCCCCGAGGCGAGCTGAGCCCTATTCCCCCTCGGCCATGGCGCGCAGCTCTTCGGCGCGTTGGCGGGTCAGGCGTTCAAGACAGGCGAGCCCCACCAGGGGCGCAATCGAGCCGTCCTTGTAGAAGAAGACCTCGTTTTCGCAGACGGCATCGCGATAGGGCAGCCAGGCGCGTTGGGCTTTGCGCAGGGCCTCTTCGGCGCCGCGCTGGTCCTTGGGCAGGTCGGCATCCCAGGCCTTCATCGCCGCCATGGCCAGCTTGTAGGTCGCGTTCAGGTCCTCGTCCGCCGCCTGATAAGCCTGGCCCGCGCATTCGGTCATCTCGACCTGGTCGACAGGGTCGGCGCAATTGGCCAGGGCGGGCAGGGGAAGGATCAGGGCAAGGGCCAGAAGGGGGGCGCGCATCGGGGTCTCCGGGGTTTTGCCGCAGGGTGGCGGGGCGCGGGGGGCCTGTCCAGCGGGAAATGGGCTGGAATTGAGCGGGCTTTTCGGCTAGGGCGGCGGGCATGACCCAGATCACGATCCGCCGCCCCGACGACATGCACCTGCACCTGCGCGATGGCGCGATGCTGCAGGCCGTGGCCCCCGAAAGCGCCCGCGACTTCGCCCGGGCCATCATCATGCCAAACCTCGTGCCGCCCGTGGTGACGGGCGCCCAGGCGGCCGCCTATCGCGACCGCATCCTGGCCGCCGCGCCAGGCTTTACGCCCCTGATGACGCTCTATCTGACCGAGACGACCGACCCCGCCGATGTGGCGGCTGCGGCGGTCTCGGGTCTGGTGAAGGCGGTCAAGCTCTATCCGGCCGGCGCCACGACCAATTCCCATGGCGGGGTGCGGGATTTCGACAAGGTCATGCCGGTGCTGGAGAAGATGGCCGAGATCGGCCTTCCCCTCTGCACGCATGGCGAGGTCACGACGCCCGAGGTCGATATCTTCGACCGCGAGGCGGTCTTCATCGACACGGTGCTCGACCCGCTGCGCCGCCGGATCCCGGAGCTTCGCGTGGTGATGGAGCATATCACGACCGAAGAGGGCGTGGCCTACGCCGGGCAGGGCGGCAACCTCGCCGCCACGATCACCACCCATCACCTGATCATCAACCGCAACCATATCCTGGTGGGCGGCATCAAGCCGCATTACTACTGCCTGCCGGTCGCCAAGCGCGAGAAGCACCGCCTGGCCCTGCGCCGCGCGGCCACCAGCGGAAGCCCCGCCTATTTCCTCGGCACCGACAGCGCCCCCCATGTCGATGCGCTGAAGGAACACGCCTGCGGCTGCGCGGGCTGCTTCACGGCGACCAACACCATGCCCCTCCTCGCCCATGTCTTCGAGGAGGAAGGCGCGCTCGACCGGCTCGAGGCCTTTACCTCCCTGAACGGCGCCGCCTTCTACGGCCTGGCCCCCAACGAGGCGACCCTGACCCTGGTCAAGGAGCCCGCCCCCGTGACCTTCCCCGCCAAGATCGAAACGGGCGCCGGCCCGGTCACCGTCTTCGACCCCGGCTTCCCGCTCCACTGGCGCTGCGCCTGATTTCACCTTTGCACAAATATCCCCGCCGGAGGCCCCGCTGTCCTCCCGCGTGCCCCTCGCAGGAGTTGCCATGATCCCCTCGTCCTTCCCCCCCCGTGAGGAAATCGCCCGCCTGACCGCCCGCGCGCTCCTGGAAATCAAGGCGGTGCATTTCAACGCCGAGACGCCCTTTACCCTGGCCTCGGGCCTGCCCTCCCCCACCTATATCGACTGCCGCAAGCTGATCTCTTACCCCCGCATCCGCTCTGTCCTGATGGATTTCCTGACCGTGACGGTCCTGCGCGATGCCGGCCTCGAGGCCTTCGACAATATCGCGGGCGGTGAGACGGCGGGCATCCCCTTCGCGGCCCTCGTGGCCGAGCGCATGGCGCTGCCCATGACCTATGTCCGCAAAAAGCCCAAGGGCTATGGCCGCAACGCCCGCATCGAGGGCGCGATGACCGAGGGCCAGCGCGTCCTCCTGGTCGAGGACCTGACGACGGATGGCGGCTCCAAGCTCTCCTTCGTCGATGCGATCCGCGAGACGGGGGCCACCTGCGCCCATACGGCGGTGATCTTCTACTACGGCATCTTCCCCGAGACGACCCAGCGCCTGGCCGATCACGGCGTGGCTTTGCACCACCTCTGCACCTGGTGGGATGTCCTGGCCGAGGCAAGGGCGCAGGGCGCTTTCGATGCCGCGACCCTGGCGGAGGTGGAAAGCTTCCTCCAGGACCCGCGCGCCTGGCAGGCAGCGCGCACGAAGGGTTAAGGCTGGGGGAGCCTCGGCCCCCCCCCGCGTCCATCGGTGCTCGAACCGATGGCGCATCGCTGGACGCACCCCGAGGATATTTGGGCCAGTATGAAAGACCAAGGGGCGCAGCCGGGAATGGCGCGCCCCTTTGTTTTTGCCTGGCGTGATTTTCGCTTCTGCCAGCCCTCTTCCCGGGCCTTCACACTGGCCGAAATACTCCCTTCCCCTTGTCAATCTCGGCCGCTTTCAATTTGGCCCAAATACTCACGGGGTTTCTCAAGGGGAGCGTGCTCCCCTTGAGGCAGGGGGTGCGGGGGGCTTGCGGCCCCCCGCTTTTACCCGAGTTCGGCCAAGCGCTTCATGGCGGCTTCAAGCTTGCCGGCCTCGTCTTCGCGGGCGGCGAGGTTGGCCTTGGCTTCTTCCACCACGTCCTCGGGCGCAGAGGCTGCGAAGTTCGGGTTGTTCAGGCGGCCTTTGAGGCCCCCGATCTCTTTCGCCAGCTTTTCCAAGGACTTCTTCAACCGCGCCTTCTCCTCGGCGATGTCGATGAGGCCCGCGAGCGGGATGGCGAAGCTGGCTCCGGGGGCGCCCAGCGTGATGGAGCCCTTGGGGGCCGCGCCCTCGGTGAAACCCTCGACCCGGGCGAGGCGCTTGATCAGGGCCTCGTTGCGGGTCCAGGCGGCGCGGGCCTCATCGGAGAGGCTCATGGCCACCAGGTCGATCTTGAGGCCAGCAGGCACATGGACCTGGGCGCGGGCCGAGCGGATTTCGTCGATGAGGTCGGTGACGAAGCCCATCTCGGCATCGGCCTTGGCATCCGAGAGGTCGCCCAAGACCGGCCAGTCGGTGTGGACCAGTAGTTTGGCGCGGCTTCCGGTGTTGCCCCAGAGGTCTTCGGTGAGGAAGGGCATGAAGGGGTGCAGGAGGATCATCGACTGATCCAGCACCCAGGCCATGGTTTGCCGCGTCTCGGCGGCGTCTTCCCCGTCGAAGAGCGGCTTGGCGAATTCGACATACCAGTCGCAGACCTTGCCCCAGACGAATTTGTAAAGCGTGTCGGCGGCGAAGTCGAAGCGGAACTCGCTCAGCGCTTGCTGGACCTCGGCGGCCGCGCGGGCGGTCTCGCCGATGATCCAGCGGTTGGCGGTGGCCTTGGCCGTTGGGGGCGCGCTTTGGGTCGCGTGACCCTCCCAGACCTGGTTCATCTCGGCAAAGCGGCAGGCATTCCAGAGCTTGGTGCCGAAATTGCGATAGCCCGCAATGCGTTGCGGGTCGAACTTGAGGACGCCCCCCAAAGAGGCCATGGCCGCATTGGCAAAGCGCAAGGCATCGGCGCCGTATTCGTCGATGACCTCCAGCGGGTCGACGACATTGCCGAGCGACTTGGACATCTTCTTGCCCTTGGCGTCTCGGACGAGGCCATGCAGGTAAACCGTGTGGAAGGGGATATCCTCGACCACGGCCAGCTGCATCATCATCATCCGTGCGACCCAGAAGAAGATGATATCGGCCCCGGTCACCAGGACCGAGGTGGGGAAGTATTTCTGTAGCTCCGGCGTCTGCTCGGGCCAGCCGAGGGTGCCAATGGGCCAAAGGCCGGAGGAGAACCAGGTGTCGAGCACGTCGGGGTCGCGGTAGAGCGCAAATGTCCCGCGATGGTCCGCGATACGGCTATTGAAATCCAGAGCTTCCTGTTTGTCATTGCATTCGAAGAAGAACGGACCGTATTCCGCGTCACATTCCTCGTAGTAGTTCGCGGCTTGTTCGAATGCTTCTTCTGCAGTCGCTGCGCAGAATGCCTTTGAAAGGTTCGAAAGGTCGAACTTCTTGTCTATCACGTCCGGCCCGTACCAAACCGGGATCTGGTGGCCCCACCAGAGCTGGCGCGAGATGCACCAGGGTTCGATATTCTCCAGCCAGTGGAAATAGGTCTTTTCGCCGCTCTCCGGCATGATCCGGGTGCGACCCGACCGGACGGCCTCCAGGGCGGGCTCCACGATCTTGGCGGTGTCCACGAACCACTGGTCGGTCAGCATGGGTTCGATGACGACCTTGGAGCGGTCGCCATGGGGCTGCATGATCAGCTTGTCCTCGACCACCGGCACAAGGCGCAGGTGCTCGGAATGGGTCTCTTCGTCGATCTCCGAGACCATGACGGTCACCGCCAGCCCCGCCGCGTTGATATCGGCGATGACCAGCTTGCGGGCCTCAAACCGGTCCAGCCCACGGTATTTCTCGGGCACGAGGTTCAGCGCATCGACCTCGTTCTCGTCGGTCGGCGAGCCCGCCGCGATCTCCCGCGCCCGCGCCACGCAGACGTCATAGGCGGCCCCATCGGCGCGCATCTTCCCTTGCGTGTCCATCAGGCGATACATCGGCAGGCCCGCCCGCTTGGCGACCTGGTAGTCGTTGAAGTCATGCGCGCCGGTGATCTTGACCGCGCCCGAGCCGAAGGTCGGATCCGGGTATTCGTCGGTGATGATCGGGATCAGGCGGTCACACAGAGGCAGGTGGACCATCTTGCCGACGATGGGCGCATAGCGCTCATCGGAGGGATGCACCGCGACCGCGCCATCGCCCAGCATCGTCTCGGGGCGCGTGGTGGCGATGGAGATATAGTCGCGGGTCTCGCGGAAGGTCACCGCGCCCTCGGCGTCCTTTTCGACGTATTCATAGGTCTCGCCGCCCGCGAGGCGGTATTTGAAGTGCCACATATGGCCCTTGACCTCGATGTTCTCGACCTCAAGGTCGGAGATCGCGGTCTCGAAATGCGGGTCCCAGTTCACGAGGCGCTTGCCGCGATAGATCAGGCCCTTGTTATACATATCCACGAAGACCTTGATGACGGCGTCGTGGAAGTTGCCCTCTTCCCCCGCCGGAGCCCCAGGCGCCCCCGACATGGTGAAGGCCTCGCGGTCCCAGTCGCAGGACGCGCCGAGCCGCTGCAACTGGCCGATGATCGTGCCGCGGCTGGCCTTCTTCTGCTCCCAGACCTTCAGCGTGAAGGCCTCGCGGCCCATCTCGCGGCGGGTCATGTTGCCCGCCTTGGCCATCTCGCGCTCGGTCACCATCTGGGTCGCGATCCCCGCATGGTCGGTCCCCGGCTGCCAGAGCGTGTCATGGCCCTGCATGCGGTGCCAGCGGATCAGGATATCCTGCAGCGTGTTGTTGAAGGCATGGCCCATGTGCAGGGAGCCCGTGACATTGGGCGGCGGGATCATGATCGAAAAAGCTTCCGCCCCGGGCTTGGCATTGGCCCCCGCCGCCCCCACCTTGGCATCCAGCCAGAGCTTCGAAATCCGGGCCTCGGCCTCGGCCGGGTTGAAGGTCTTTTCCATGGGCATGGGCGTGATCCTGCGTTGCGTCGCAAGCCTCTTACCGAAGTGTGGCGGCTTGGAAAAGCCCAATGCAGGCCTTGGGGCCAAAGCGGCCCGCAAGTCACGTTGTGCAACAAGGCTTGCTCTTTCGCCAGCCTGCCCCCAGATTACCAGCTATACGAATGGAAAGTTTCGCCCGCCTCGCCAAAGGGATAGTCTAGTTCCTCGCCGTGCCGAAAGCCTCCGCCTCACCTCATTGACCCAAATGGTTTGCAGATGTCCCAGATTTCCGCCTCCCAAGACCTTGGCCGCCGCCGCTATGACATGGCCTGTCCCATCGCGAGCGCCCTTGACCAGGTGGGCGAACGCTGGACACTCTTGATCCTGCGCGAGCTTCTGCCCGGGCCCCTGCGCTTCAGCACGCTGAAGTCGACCATCTTGGGGATCAATGCCACGATCCTGTCGCGCCGCCTCGACCAGATGGCGACCGAAGGCCTGGTCCGGCTGGCCGATGGCGGCGATCAAACCGGCTATGCGGCCACGGCGCGGGCGGCCACGCTCTGGCCGATCCTCGTGGCGCTGGCGGGCTGGGGCTTGACGAAAAGCCTGGGCGGGGCACCGGGGCTCGAGGGCGCGACGGTCGAGACCGGGCTGACCCCCGCCGCCGCCGTCACGGCCTTTGTCGCCCTGCGCCCCCCCTCCGCCCCGCGCCGCCCCATCGGCTTCACGCTTCAGGGCCCAAGGCTGGAATGGAGCCCCGAGCAGCCCATGCCCCTGGTCCGCTGCCCCGGCCGTTCCGCGCTCGAGGTCACCGCCAGCCCCGAGACACTGCTGTCCCTCGTCGCGGGGCGGCTCTCCCTGGCCGAGGCCCGGGCCCGCGACCTCATCGCGCTCGAGGGCGAGGCGGGGCTTCTGACCGACCACCTGCCCGAGCCGGTTGGCCGCAGGCCAGAGGCGAGATGAAAGACTTGCGGCGCCAGCCGCTCCTTTGGGTCAGACGGCGCGGTCGATGCGGGTGGAGAGATGGATCAGGCTCTCCGAACTCTTGACCCCGGTCAAGGCGCCGATCTGATCGAGCACGCCGTCCAGCACCGTCGTATTGGTCGCTGCCACCTGCAACAAAAGATCGAATCGCCCCGAGGTGGAATGCACCCGCTCGACCTCCGGTATGGCCTTGAGCCGGCTGAGGATCCCGGCCTGCGCCCGCGGCTCGATCGTCAGAAGCACCGAGGCCCGCAAACGCCCCTCCCGCGCGGCCTCGCCGAGCTTCAACGTGTATCCGGCGATGATTCCGCCGGTCTCCAGGCGCTCCAACCGGGCCTGTATGGTGGACCTCGCAACCTTCAGCCTTCGGGCCAATGTGGCCACCGACATCCTCGCATCGGCCCCCAGAAGCCCCAGAATGTTCCGATCCAGCTCATCCATGCAGTTTGCCTTCCTTTTTCGTCATTATGACGACCGATTGCTTCACTTATATAGTTTTGTTCGGTGAAGTTGTCACCCATATGCAGCATCCTCAGTTGCAGGAAAAGGGCGGCTCATACGCACCTGGCCTGGTTGGAAAAACCGCGCGGGTGCCAAGGCCGATTGACCCATTTCGGGCAACGGGGAGGGACACGCATCTTGTTGGCAGAAAGGACTATGCTGATGGGACTGTCCAAGACGATCTGGACCAATCCGACCGAATTCCTCCGCAAAGAGCAGCCGGAAAACCCGGTCCTGTTTTTCGCGCCCCAGGTCGTGCAGGCCACCGCCCGCCGCTTTCTCGCCGGTTTCCCCGGCCTCGTGACCTATGCGGTCAAGTCGAATCCTTCGGAAGAAGTGGTCGAGAACCTGATGGCCGCGGGCATCAAGGGTTTCGACTGCGCCTCTCCGTTTGAGATCGACATGATCCGCCGGCTCGACCCCGATGCGGCGATCCATTACCACAACCCGGTCCGTTCGCGCGCCGAGATCGCCTATGCGGTCGAGCGCAACGTCAAGACCTGGTCGGTGGACAGCAAGTCCGAGATGGCCAAGCTGATCGAGATGGTCCCGACCGAAGGCTGCGAGATCTCCGTCCGCTTCAAGCTGCCGGTGAATGGCGCGGCCTATAACTTCGGCGCCAAGTTCGGCGCAACCTCCGAGCTGGCTTCGGAAATCCTGGTGATGGCGGCCGAGGCCGGTTACATCCCCTCGATCACCTTCCACCCGGGCACGCAATGCACCGACCCCGAGGCCTGGGCGTCGTACATCCGCGAAGCCGCCGTCATCGCGGCCCGCGCGGGCGTCAAGATCCACCGGCTGAACGTCGGCGGCGGCTTCCCGAACACGCGGCAAAAGGGCCAGGTCGTCGACCTGGAAGCGATCTTCGACACGATCGACCGCGTGACGGGCGAGAGCTTCGGCGCTGACCGCCCCGCCCTGGTCTGCGAGCCCGGCCGTGGCCTGTGCGGCGATGCCTTCGCCGTGGCGGCGCGCGTCAAGGGCGTGCGGGATGACAACCACATCTTCCTGAACGACGGGCTTTACGGGTCGATGTTCGAATTCGGCCAGATCGGCTTCATCGACCGCGTCGAGGTCCTGGACCCCGCCTGCAACCGCCGCATGGGCGCCATCCGCCCGCGCGTCTGCTTTGGTCCGACCTGCGATTCGGTCGACCGCATCCCGGGTGAAGTGCCGCTGGCCGCCGACATCGCCGAGGGCGATTTCGTCGTCTTCCAGGGCATGGGCGCCTATTCGACCGTGACCAACACCAAGTTCAACGGCTTTGGCGAGCTGGGTCTCTGCACGGTCCTGTCGCTGAAGCTCTAAGCCCCTGGCTTGCGGCCCCGGAGCCATGCTCCGGGGTCGTTTTCATTCGTCCTCGCCGTCGGGGCCATCGCTCAGGTCCATGTGCTGTCCCGAGGCGATATTGGCCTGCAACTCGGCCTGCATGGCCAGGAGCGCGCGGCCCGAGGGGCGTTGCAACAGCGCCAGTTCGACCAGCCGCAGCGCCCGCACCGGAGCCGTGGCGGCCAGGGCACGGGCCGCTGCGCTGAGGTCATCGAGCCGAGGCGGGGCGCTGGCATCGATCAGGCGCTTGACCACCGTGACGGCCGAGCGCATGGCGCGGTTGAACTCTTCGTCCGACCAGGTCTGCATCGGTTCATCGGGCAGGTCGTCGAAATCGTCGTCGAAGAGCTCTGGGATTTGGGAGATGCCAAGCCGCGCATTCAGCGCCCGGTTGCCTGCGACGTAGCGCGCCAGGAAGCCCTTGGCCACCAGCCGCCCCGGCCTTGCGGGGGTCTTGGAATTGGGCGTCGCGCGCAAGAGGGCCTTGGTCACCTCCTCGTTCCCGGTCATGGCATTGGCCATGTGCCCGATCCGCGCCTTGACCCGGTCGAGCGAGGTGTTGACCGTTTCCGGCGTCGAGCAGCCCTCGGCGTCGATGCCCAAGGTGGTGAGGAAATCGGTGACGATATCGCCCCCTTCCAGACGCGCCCGGTCAAAGACCCTGACCCGCAAAGCCTTGCGACCAAAAGCCTTTTCCCATTTCGCCAGCCGCTTGTCATAGTCGAGGTAAAGCGCTTGCAGCGGGTTGACCTGGGGCAGGGCGCCGAAGCCATGGCCCCAAAGCTCCCATTCCGGCGGACGGGCGGGACGCGCGCCTTCCATGTGATGGGAGACCGCATGGCGGTCCTGGCGGCGCAGGTAGCACAGGACCACGACCTCGTCGAAGAGCGGCTTGACCAGCCGCGCCAACTGGCCGATGGCCTTCTGCTCGAAGAAGAACGAGAAGTTCTCCGAGCTGACGATGACCCGCTCGGCCTGAACCGCCGCCAGCGCCTCGGCGAATTCGGCCGGCTTGTCCAGCCGGAAGCCCCGGGGGAAGATGGGTCCCGGCTCGTCCCAGGTCAGGAAGCCATGGGCATTGGGCTCTTCGCCGAAGGACAGGTCGGCGATGCCGCGCCGGGCCAGGACATCGCGGTTGGCCGCGATCCAGTGCTGGATCGCCGTGGTTCCGGTCTTGTGAGAGCCGATGTGAAGGATCAGTTGCCGCATGGTTCGTCCGAAAATCAGACAGCCGAACCCTGAAAGGGTTCGGCTGCGCTTGCGATGGGTGAAGGCCTCAGCGGTGCTTCACATCGACATAATCGCGCCGCGCGGGCCCGACGTAAAGCTGGCGCGGACGGCCGATCTTGCCATTCTCGGCGATCATTTCCTTCCACTGCGAGATCCAGCCCACGGTCCGCGAGATCGCGAAGATCGGCGTGAACATCGAAGTGGGGAAGCCCATGGCCTCGAGGATGATGCCGGAATAGAAATCGACGTTCGGATAGAGCTTCTTCGAGATGAAGTATTCATCCGAGAGCGCGATCCGCTCCAGCTCCTTGGCGACCTGCAGAAGCGGGTTGTCATGGACGCCCAGAAGCTCCAGCACCTCGTCGGCCGATTCCTTCATCACCGTCGCGCGGGGGTCGAAGTTCTTGTAGACGCGGTGGCCGAAGCCCATCAGGCGGAAGCCCGAATTCTTGTCCTTGGCCTTGGCGATGAACTCGGGGATGCGGTCGACGGTGCCGATTTCCTTCAGCATCTCCAGGCAGGCCTGGTTGGCGCCGCCATGGGCCGGGCCCCAGAGGCAGGCGATGCCCGCCGCGATGCAGGCGAAGGGATTGGCCCCCGAAGAGCCCGCCAGGCGCACGGTCGAGGTCGAGGCGTTCTGCTCGTGATCGGCATGGAGCATCATGATGCGGTCCATGGCCTTTTCGAGGATCGGGTTGACCTCGTAATCCTCGGCCGGGACGGCAAAGCACATGCGCAGGAAATTGCCCGCATAGGACAGCGAGTTCTTCGGGTAAACGAAGGGCTGGCCGACGGAATACTTGTAGGCCATCGCCGCAATCGTGGGCAGCTTGGCGATCATCCGGATCGCCGAGACCTCGCGGTGCCAGGGGTCGGTGATGTCCAGGGAGTCGTGGTAAAAGGCCGACAGCGCGCCCACGACGCCCACCATGGTCGCCATCGGATGCGCGTCGCGGCGGAAGCCCCGGAAGAAGTTGTGCATCTGCTCGTGCACCATCGTGTGCTTCGTCACACGCGTGGTGAAATCGGCCAGTTGCCCCTTGGTCGGCAATTCGCCGTAAAGCAGCAGGTAGCAGGTCTCGAGGTGGCTCGATTCCTTGGCCAATTGCTCGATCGGGTAGCCGCGATAGAGAAGCTCGCCCTTGTCGCCATCGATATAGGTGATGGCCGACTTGCAGGACGCCGTCGAGGTGAAGCCCGGGTCGAAGGTGAAGACATCGGCCTCGTCATAGAGCTTGCGGATGTCCAGCACGTCGGGGCCTGCGACGGGGGACATGACGGGGAGGTTGAATTCCTTCCCGTCGAGATGGAGCGTGGCTTTGCGTTCGGTCATTTCATTACCCCCGTTGGGCCCCCCGGTCCCGCATGGGCGGCCCGAAGGGTGGTTCGCCGCTGTCCGCGGCAGGCAGCTTAGGGGGCCGAGTGGGCGTCAGTCCGCCGCCTCGCTCAGCCTCGCAATCGTCTCGTCCCGGCCGATGACAAGCATCATGTCATAGACGCTGGGGGTCGCAGTCCGCCCGGCAAGCGCGGCCCGCAGGGGCTGCGCCAGCTTGCCGAATCCAATCCCCGCCTCGGTCGCGGCGGCGGTCAGGATAGACTCCAGTTCCGCCTTTTCCCAAGTAGCATTTTGCAGCTGCAGCGTCAACGATTTCAGTATACCACGGGATACCGTATCCAGCGCGGCCGCGCTGGCCTCATCGCGCTGCACGGGCCGCGAGACCAGGGCAAACCGTGCCTTTTCAAGCAGTTCCGGCAAGGTCTTCGCGCGTTCCTTCAGGCAATACATGCCCTTCAGCATCAGCGCATGCTGGGTCTGCGTCAGCGCAGGCTCCCCCTTGGCCTCCAGATAGGCTTCGATCTCCTGCAGCAGTGCGGCATCTTGTGCCATGGCGATATGCTGGCCGCAGACATGTTCCAGCTTCTTGAAATCGAGTCGCGCCGGGGCCCGGCCGATGCCAGAGAGGTCGAACATCCCCTTGGCCTCGTCGCTCGTGAAGATCTCGGCATCGCCATGCGCCCAGCCCAGACGGGTCAGGTAGTTGCGCATTCCCGCCGCCGGATAGCCCATGGCCTGGTATTCCTCGACCCCAAGCGCGCCATGGCGCTTGGAGAGCTTCTTGCCGTCCGGCCCATGGATCAAGGGGATATGCGCCCAGACCGGAACCGCCCAATCCATCGCCTGGTAGACCATGGTCTGGCGTGCCGCATTGGCCAGGTGGTCATCCCCCCGGATCACATGGGTCACCCCCATGTCGTGGTCATCCACAACGACAGCCAGCATGTAAGTCGGGGTCCCATCCGAACGGAGAACGATCATGTCGTCCAATTGATCGTTCTGAAAGGTAACGATTCCCTGAACCTGATCCTCGATCACGGTCGCCCCCTCACGCGGGGCCTTCATGCGGATCACGTAAGGCGCATCGGGATAGGTCGAAGGGTCGGCATCGCGCCAGGGGCTTTGAAAGACCGCATAGCCGTCATGGGCGGCGCGGAAGGCCTCGATCTCTTCCTTGGTCGAGAAGCATTTATAGGCCGTGCCACGCGTCAGCATTTCATGGGCGACCTCGGCATGGCGGTCCTTGCGGTCGAACTGGCTGACCACCTCGCCGTCCCAGTCCAGTCCCAGCCAGGTCAGGCCCCTCAGGATGGCTGCCGTGGCCTCGGGGGTCGAGCGTTCGCGGTCGGTATCCTCGATCCGCAGAAGGAACTTGCCGCCCCGGCCCCGCGCGTAAAGCCAGTTGAACAGCGCCGTCCGCCCGCCGCCGATATGCAGGTAGCCGGTGGGCGAGGGGGCGAAGCGGGTGACGACCTGGGACATCGGCGGACCTTTCGGAGGCGTTAACCTTTGGGAAACCATGTTCGGCCAGGATGAGGCCGGACTTCAGGGGCAGGGTTTAGACTTGGACACGGGGGCTGGCAAGGTGGCGCCGTTCTGGGCGCGGGGGCTCGGGGGGCTTTGGCTCGGGCCTCAGCGCCTGGCCGAGGCCGTGGCTGCGGCGCCGGTCGACCTGTTTCTCTTCCTGCCGATCTTCATGGCAACAGGCATCGGTCTCTGGTTTCGCCTGGTGCTGGAGCCGGGGCCGGGCTTCTATGCGGCGCTTGGCCTTGGGGTGGCGGTGCTTGGGGGCCTGGCCTGGCGCGGGCCCTATCTCTTGCGGGCCCCGGCCCTGGCGCTGGCCTTCGTGGCCCTGGGGGCCCTGGCCTGCGGGGTCCGGGTCTGGCTCGTGGCCTCGCCCATGCTGGCCGCGCCCTATTACGGCCCGATCCAGGGCCGCATCATCGAGATCGACCGCAGCCAGACCGATGCGGTGCGGCTGACCCTGGACCGGGTGGTTCTCTTGGAGCTTCCGCCCGACCAGACCCCGCTGACCGTGCGGGTCAGCCTGAAGGGAGAGGTCAAGACCTATGACCCCGGCGCGACGGTCCTGGTCACCGCGCGCATCGCGGCCCCCGAGGCGGCGGTGGAGCCCTCGGGCTTCGATTTCCGCCGCATGGCCTGGTTCCAGCAATTGGGGGCGGTGGGCTATACGGCGAGCCCCGTGGTGATCTGGGCCGAGCCCGGGCCCTGGGAGGCCTGGATCAACCGCATCCGGTCAAGCCTGTCGCGGGCCATCACCGACCGCGTGCCGGGCGATGCCGGGGCCTTTGCCTCGGGCGCGCTGACCGGGGATCGGGCGGGGATTTCGGCCCAGGTGGTGCAGGATCTGCGCGATTCCTCGCTGGCGCATCTGCTGGCCATCTCGGGCATGAACATGGCCTTCATCGTGGGCTTCGTCTTCGGCCTGATCCGCTATGGCCTCGCCCTGGTGCCGGTCGTCGCCCTGCGGGTCGAGGCGAAGAAGGTTGCCGCCGTGGTGGCCTTTGGCGTGGCGGCGTTTTACCTGGCGCTGTCGGGGGCCAATGTGGCGACGACGCGGGCCTTTCTGATGGTGACGATCATGCTGGGGGCCGTGCTTCTGGACCGCCGCGCCATCACTTTGCGCTCGGTGGCCTTGGCGGCCCTGGCTCTGATGACCTATGAGCCCGAGAGCCTGTTGAACCCTGGCTTTCAGCTGAGCTTCGCGGCCACCGTGGCGCTGATCGCGGGCTTCGGCCCGGTGGAGCGCTGGATGAAGGGCCATCACTGGCCAAGGCCGGCGGAGTGGTTCGGGCTCTTGGTGGCGACCTCGGTCCTGGCGGGGCTGGCCACGACGCCCTTTGCGGCGGCGACCTTCAACCGGACGGCGCCCTGGGGGCTGGTGGCCAACCTGATGACCGTGCCGGTGATGAGCGTGGTGATGGGGGCAGGGGCCATGGCGCTCTTGCTGGCGCCCTTCGGGCTGTCGGGACCGGCGCTTTGGGTCATGGGCAAGGCCGCGGAGTGGATCTTGTTCGTGGCGCATTGGGTCTCGGGCTGGGGCGGGGCGGTGACACCGGTGCCGCAGCCCGGGCCCTGGGTCATCCCGCTGATCACGCTGGGGGGGCTTTGGCTGGTGATCTGGAGGGGGCGGGCGCGGCTTTGGGGCCTGGCTCCGGTGGCCCTGGCGCTGGGGCTATGGGTCATGGTCGAGCGGCCGGTGCTCTTGATCTCGTCGGACGGCGTTCTGGCGGGGGTCCTGGGGCCAGAGGGCCGGGCGCTGAGCACCTCACGCGGGGCGGGCTTCGCGGCGGAGGCATGGCTGGCCGATGATGGCGACCTGACGCCTCCGAAAGAGGCGGCTTTGCGGGCGGGGATGGAGGGGGAAAAGGGCAAGGACAGGCGGTTCCAGGTCGGGGAGTTGCGCGGGGTTGTGTTGGCGGGGAAGGGGGCCCTGGGCCGGGTCGAGGCGCTTTGCCAGGCCATGGACCTGGTGATCCTGCCCATGGATTTCGGCGAGGCAGGGGTCTCGGGCCCCTGCACGGTGGTGGACAAGAGGCTTTTGTCGCGGAGCGGGGCCCTGGCGGGTCACCTGGTCGAGGGCGGGTTGGTCCTGGTGCCGGTGCGGGCCCAGGCGCGGCCCTGGACGGGGAATGCCGAGCCGGTGGAGACTGTCTTCGTGGCGAAAGTGACGCGCTGAGGTCTCGGGCTTGTCCAGCCGGGCTGAAGCCCGTCAGGATGCGCCCGACCAAGGCAGGGAGGCTGCCGCCCCCCTGACCCCCCGCCCAGGGGAGGCGCGCCTCCCCTGGAACCCCAGCAACCTGGGGGGGGTATGCTGGGGGCATGGGCGCTGATTTGCAGGCATCGATCCTCGGGAGCAGCGGTCTGCCGAGAGGCGCGATTGTGTTTTGGGGGACTTCTGAGGGGTTTCCCTTGGCTTCCCAAGGGGCAATGCCCCTTGGGAAGCCAAGGGACCCATGCGGGGGGCTTTGCCCCCCGCACCCCCCCATCCGCTTCCCGGAGGGCTCCCCTGGCGCCGAGCCGGTTGGCCGCAGGCCAGAGGCGAGACAAAAAGAATGCGCGCCCTTGGGCGCGCTCCATTGGATCAGGGTTGGCTTGCGGCGATGGCCTTCGGGCGGGGGAGAGTGACCCTGCTGCCAGGCAGATCTGCCTCAATAGGTGCGGATCAGCCCCACGAGCTTGCCCTGGACCTTCACCATGTGATCGGGGAAGACCCGCGTCTCATAGGCCGGGTTCGCGGCCTCAAGCGCAATCATGTTCCCCCGGCGACGGAAGCGCTTCAGCGTCGCCTCCAGATCCTCGACCAGCGCCACGACGATGTCGCCATTCTCCGCCGAGACCTGCTCGCGGATCACCACGACATCGCCATCGTTGATCCCGGCCTCGATCATCGAATCCCCTTTGACCTCAAGCGCATAATGCGCCCCGCGCCCGGAGACCATGGCATTGGGCACGGTGATGTGGTCGCTGACATGGGCGATGGCCTCGATCGGCACGCCGGCCGCGATCCGCCCCATCAAGGGGATCGCCATGGCATTGGCCGCGCTCTCGACCTCGACCGGGAGGGCCGTTGAGGGGCGCGGCGCCGGGTCGACGCGCGAGCCTTCGACCACACGCGGCTTGAAGCCGCTGCGCTCCGTCGTCTCGGGGAATTTCACGATCTCCAGCGCCCGGGCGCGGTGGGCCAGGCGACGGATGAAGCCGCGTTCTTCCAGCGCCGTGATCAGGCGGTGGATGCCCGATTTCGACTTCAGGTCCAGCGCATCCTTCATCTCGTCGAAGGAGGGCGGCACGCCCTCGGCCTCGACCCTCGTGCGGATGAAGTCCAAAAGCTCCAACTGCTTGCGTGTCAGCATCTGCCTACCCCAAGTTATAGGCAGGCCCCCGCCCGCCCTGTTTGAGGAATGTTCTGCCCGCGTTCCCGGTTTGTGTCAAGAGTTTTAGGGAATTACAACGGCAGGTAGAAAACCCTGTCGCCTTTCTGCCGCGCCACATCCTCCTTGGGGCGGATCAGAAGTGCATTGGCCTCGGTGAGGACCTGGATGAGCGCGCTGTCTTGCCGGGCGAAGGGGGTGATGACGCCGCCCGCGACCCGCGCCCGCATGTAAAGGGTGCGAGGGCCGGTCGGGGCCACGTCCTCGGCCAAGACGGCCTCGACAGCCTCGGGGGCGACATCGGGGCGGCCCTGCATCGCGCGCAGCATGGGCAGAAGGAAGAGATGGGCGCAGACGATGGAGGAGACCGGGTTGCCGGGCAGGCCCAGCATCGGGCGGCCCAGGACGCGGCCCGCCATCAGGGGCTTGCCGGGGCGCATGGCGATCTTCCAGAAGGCGCGTTCCAGTCCCAGGCTCTGGGCGACCGGCCCCACGAGGTCATGATCCCCCACCGAGGCGCCGCCGATGGTCAGGATCAGGTCGGCCCCCTCGCCCTGAACCCCTGCTGCGAGGTGGAAGGCGGCGGTCAGTTCTTCGACCCGGTCGCGGGCGATGGGCAGGATGCGGGCCGTGGCGCCTTCGGCCTCGGCCAGGGCTGCGAGGGCAAAGGCGTTGGAGCAGATGATCTGGTCGGGGCCGGGACTGTCGCCGGGCATCACCAGCTCGTCCCCGGTGGCGAGGATGGCCACCGAGGGTTTCCGCGTGACCGAGACGCGGGGGATGTTCATCGCGGCCAAAAGCGCCAGGTCATGGGGGGAGAGGCGGCGGGGGGAGAGCGCATCGCCTGCGCGGAAATCCTGGCCCCGGGGGCGGATGTGGCGGGCGGCATCGGGTTTGGGGCCGATGGTGATCGTGTCGCCTTCGCGGGTCACGTCTTCCTGGATCACGACGCGGGTGGCGCCCTGGGGGATGGGGGCGCCGGTGAAGATGCGGATGGCCTCTCCCGGCCCCAGCGCCAGTGCCGCCGCATGTCCGGCCTGGGCCTCGGCGATGACGGTGAAGCGGGCGCCGGGCTCGGGGTCGCCGCCCAAGGCATAGCCATCCATGGCGGAAGCGTCGAAGGGCGGCTGGTCGCGGGTCGCAAGGGCGGGGGCGGCCATCATCCGGCCTGCGGCCTCGCGCAGGGGGACCTCTTCGGCGGGCAGGGGGGAGACGAGGGCCAGGCAGCGGGCCAGGGCCTCTTCGACGGAAATCATGGGGGCAACCTTTGTCAGACCTGAATTTGCGGGGGAAATCCGGCCCCAACTTCCGGGCGGAGCGGATTCCCTGCGAAAACTCAGGGTTGCGCGTCGTAGACCCCGGATTTGCCGCCCTCTTTGTGGAGAAGCCTGATCCCCTCGATCCGCATGCCCTTTTCGGCCGCTTTCAGCATGTCATAGATCGTGAGGCAAGCGACGGAGACCGCCGTCAGCGCCTCCATCTCGACCCCGGTCTGGCCGGAGGTCTTGACGGTCGCCGTCACCCGCACGCCGGGCAGGGTCTCATCGGGCACAAGGTCCAAGGACACCTTGGTCAGCGCCAGGGGGTGACAGAGGGGGATCAGGTCGGCGGTTTTCTTGGCGCCCATGATCCCCGCAAGCCGCGCGATCCCCAGGACATCGCCCTTCTTGGCCGTGCCTGCCATGACGAGCGCCAGGGTCGCAGGCTCCATCACCACGGCGCCCGCGGCCACGGCCATGCGGGACGTATGGGCCTTGTCGCCCACATCGACCATATGGGCCTGACCCTGGGCGTCGAAATGCGTCAGGCTCATGCGCCCCCCCGCAGGGGATTGGCGAGAATCGCCTTGGTGGCCGCCGTCACATCCGCCTGCCGCATCAGGCTTTCACCGATCAGGAAGCAGCGGGCACCGTAGCGGGCCATCTCGGCCAGGTCCTCGGGCGTGAAGAGCCCGGATTCCGACACGATCATCCGCCCCTCGGGCACATGACGCGCCAAGGCCTTCGTGGTCTCCAGGGTGACCTCGAAGGAGTGCAGGTTGCGGTTGTTGATCCCGATGAGGGGCGATTTCAACAGGACGGCGCGGTCAAGCTCTTCGCGGTCATGGACCTCGATCAGCACATCCATGCCATGGGCGAAGGCGGCGGCCTCGAGCTCGGCCGCCTGGGCGTCAGAGACCGAGGCCATGATGATCAGGATCGCATCGGCATGCAGCGCCCGCGCTTCGGCCACCTGGTAGGTGTCGTAAAGGAAATCCTTGCGGATGCAGGGCAGTTTCACGGCCTGATGCGCGGCGGTCAGATAGGCATCGTCGCCCTGGAAGGAGGGCCCATCGGTCAGAACCGAGAGGCAGGTCGCCCCCCCGGCCTCATAGGCGCGGGCAAGCTGGGGAGGGTCGAAATCGGCGCGGATCAGGCCCTTGGAGGGCGATGCCTTCTTGATTTCGGCAATCAGCCCATAGCCTTGCTGGGCGGCCTCGGAGAGGGCCCTGGCAAAGCCGCGCGGGGCGGGGGCGGCGAGGGCGGCCTCTTCGACGGCAGAAAGGGGGCGCGCGGCCTTGCGGGCGGCGACCTCTTCCAGCTTGTAGGCCTTGATCGTGTCGAGAATGGTGGTCATGGCCTCTCTTTAGGACCTTGGGGGCGGGAAGGGAAGAGTTTGACGCGTGCGGCCAGTGCAAAGGCCACAAGCGGCAGGGCGGCCTGGGCCAGGGCCAGAGCCGCCACAAGCGCGCGGTCGGGGCCGGTGGAGAGCGCCACGGCCTCGGTCGTGAGCGTGGGCAGGCGTCCGCCCGACATCAGAAGCGTCGCCAGGTATTGCCCGGTCGAGACCGCGATGCCGATGGCTGTGGCAGCGGCAAGGCTCGGGGCCAGCATCGGCAGGCGCAGGCGCCACAGGATGCGGGCGGGGCTGGCGCCGAGGGTGGCCGCGACCTGCGCCAGGCGCGGGTTCCAGGCGCGCCAGGGGCCGGCGAGGCTCAGCCAGAGATAGGGCAGGGCAAAGGTCACATGGGCGGCAAGCGTCGCGCTCCAGGGCTCGACCCCGATCATCAGCCGGGCGATGCCGGGCAGGAAGACGACCTGGGGCAGGATCAGGGGCAGCCAGATCAGCGCCTCCAGGCGGGAGCGGCCCTGCAGGGCGATCAAGGCCAGGGCCAGCGCCAGGGCGGTGGAGGCGAGGGCCAGGGCCAGGCTGTTGGCGGCCAGGGGCGGCAGGGCGGGCAGGGTCTGGCCCAGGGGCCGCAGCGAGAGCAGGGGCACAAGGTCGGGAAAGGGCCAGCGCAGGGTCACGACCCGCAGCGCCAGAAGGCTCAGGGCGGCCAGGGGCAGGGCGATCAGGCTCCAGGCGGCCAGGGTGGCCAGGGCGCGCAGGGGTGCGTCCCAACCGACCCCGCGCGCGCCCCGGGCGACCAGGGCGCGGGCCAGGGCGGCGGCCAGGGCCTCGACCCCGCGCCACAGGGCCAGCGCCAGGGCCACAAGGGCCAGCTGCATCAGCGCAAGCGCCGCAGCCAGTCCCTCTCCGCCCAGGTCGGCGCGGGTGGCGGCCCTTGTGACTTCGACCGAAAGGGGGGCGGGCAGACCCGGGCCCAGGATCGCCCCCATGTCCACTGTCGTCATGCCATAGGCCAGGACCGCCAGGACCGGCAGGCGCAGGCGGCGATAGAGCAATGGCGCCTCGATCAGGGCAAAGCGCAGGGCGCGGCCATGGCCGAAGGTCGAGGCCACGAGGTCGAGCCGTCGCAGGTCAGGCCCGCGCGCGGCCAGGGCCAGAAGCAAAAGGAAGGGCGTCTCTTTCAGGATCAGCCCAAGGGTCAGGCCAAGGCCGTTCGGGTCCCCGACCGTCAAGAGGTCGGGCGGGGCCTGCCAGCCCATCAGCGGCGCGACCAGCCGGGCAATGGGCCCCGAAGGCGCGGCGAGGAAGGCCAGGCCCAGGGCCAGCGCCGCATGGGGCAGGGCGAGGAAGGCCGCCAGGAGCCGAAAGAGCGTCCTTGTGCCAGGCGGCTCCAGCGCGAGGATCAGCCCGGTCAAGGTCAGGGCCACCAGGGTTGCGGCCAGCCCGGGGACGAGAGAGAGCCTTGCTGCCCGCATCAGCCCCGGCAGGGCCCAGGCCTCGCCCCAGGCGCCCTGTGACTGGATCACGGCCACAAGAAGCCCCGCCGCCACGGGCAGGGCCAAAAGCACCAAGGGCAGCCGCGTCAGGACCGCGCGCATGGGCCGATGCGGTCATCCCGCGCCATAACGCCGCGTCCAGGCCCCGGAAACCGCCGCCATCCAGGAGGCATGGGGCTCCAGGAGCACCGGCCCGAGGTCGGCGGGCGACAGGGTCGCGGGGCCAAGGGGCAGGGCCTCGAAAAGCGCGCGGTCGGCCTCGGGCAGAGAGGCCACATCCAGCACGGTCTGAAAGCCCAGGACCGTGGCATCCTGCGCCCGGGCCTGGACCTTGGGGGACAGGATCAGGTTGGCCACCACCTGCGCGCCCTCGGGCGCCGAGGCGTTGAAGGGGATGGCCACGAAAGAGGCATTGCCGATCGTGCCGCCCTCAAGGACAAAGGTCCGCACCGTCTCGGCCAGGCGCCCGGCCGCGATTTCCGCGCTCGCCCGGCCCGGGTTGAAGGCGAAGGAGATCAGGGTCTCGCCCTCGGCCAGGAGCTGGCCCAGGGCGGGCTCGTCCCTGGGGAAGGCGCGGCCCTGGCGCCAGAGATGGGGGTGGAGCGCGTCGAGGAAGGGCCAGAGCGGGGCCTCGGCGCCTTCGACCCAGGGGGATTGCAGGATCGCGGGATCGGGAAGCAGGGCGTAAAGCACCTGTTTCAGGAAGGTGAGGCCAAGGTAATCGGGCGGCTGGGGATAGGTGAAGCGCCCCGGGTTGGCCTTTGCCCAATCGGCCAGGGCCAGGATCGAGCGCGGCGCCTCGGTCTGGGCGCTGTCATGTTCGAAGACCAGTTGCGCCATGGCCCAGGGGCTCTCGTAGCCCTCGGTGGGCAGGGTGAAATCGGTGACGGTGGCGGGCTTGCCCCTGGTGTCGACCAGGGGCCAGTTGGGCAGGCTTTCCGCGAAGGGGCCGAACAGGAGCCCTTCGGCCTTCATCGCGGCAAAGTTCTCGCCGTTGATCCAGATGAGATCGACGGCGCCCTTTGTCGCTCCGGCGGCCTTTTCGGCGCGGACCCGGGCCACGGCATCGGCGGTGGCGGCAAGCTTCACATGGGTGAGGGTGATGCCCAAGGCGGCGGCCTCTTCCCCCAGCCAGGCGATGAAATCGTTGATCTTGGGATCGCCGCCCCAGGCGTGGAAGAAGACCTCTTGCCCCCG
Organism: Stagnihabitans tardus; assembly: GCF_009925085.1. Lineage (GTDB taxonomy): Bacteria > Pseudomonadota > Alphaproteobacteria > Rhodobacterales > Rhodobacteraceae > Stagnihabitans > Stagnihabitans tardus. The sequence goes on from NZ_JAABNR010000013.1 coordinate 59,846, forward strand.
GGCCCGGTCGAGGAGGTCCCAGGTCTGGGCGAAAGCGCGCGCAGGCAGGAGGGCGGCAAGGAGGGCGAGGGTCTGGCGGCGGTTCATGAAGGCTCCGGGCTTTTGGGGGAAGCTGGGGCAAAGGGGGGGCGGTTGCAAGGGGGGCTTTGGGGGCGGGGCCGGGGCGGCTGCGGGGGGAGGGGCGGGGGCGTTTGCGGCGCTTGGTCCTTTGGGGGCGAGGCCCCGGGTCAGGCCCGGGACGCGGCGGAGCGGCACTGCGCGGCCTTGCCGGAAGCCTCCGCGCCTTGGTGGGAGGGCTTCGCTCGGGCTGCGTAGCCCGGGGTATACCCCGGGTCTTGGGAGCTTTGCCCTATGGGGTCGGGGCCCCGGGTCAGGCCCGGGACGCGGCGGAGCGGCACTGCGCGGCCTTGCCGGAAGCCTCCGCGCCGTGAAAGGAGGGCTTCGCTCGGGCTGCGTAGCCCGGGGTATACCCCGGGTCTTGGGAGCTTTGCCCTATGGGGTCGAGGCCCCGGGTCAGGCCCGGGGCGCGGCGGGGCGTGGGTGGGGGGGCTTGCCCCCGCCCCCGGTCCGCGCCACCTATGGCGAAAGCGGAGGCGAGATGCTGGACACATGGATCAGGCCCAAGATCGACCCCGGGCTGAACCGGGCGGGGCTTTGGCTGGCCGCGCGCGGGGTGACGGCCAACCAGGTCACGGCGCTCGGCCTCGGGATCGGGCTGGCTGCGGGGCTTGCGGTGGCGCTCGGGGCCCATGGGCTGGCCGCGGGGCTGATCATCCTGGGGCGGCTGGCCGATGGGCTCGACGGGGCCATCGCGCGTGCGGCTCAGCGCCGGGGGCTGCCCAAGTCCGACCTTGGCGGCTATTACGACATCGTGGCCGATTTCGCCTTTTACGCGGCGCTGCCCCTGGGATTCGCCTGGGGCGGCGATGCGCTGCCTGCGGCCTTTCTTCTCGCGGCCTTCTACATCAACGGCGCGAGCTTCCTGGCCTTTGCCATCCTGGCCGAAAAGCGCGGGATCCAGACCAGGGCCCAGGGCGAGAAGTCGCTTTACTACTCGGCCGGGCTGATGGAGGGGACCGAGACCATCGGCTTTTTCCTGGCCATGTGCCTCTGGCCCGGGGCCTTTGCGGCCCTTGCCCTGATCTTCGGCACCTTGTGCCTGGTGACGGCGGCGGGGCGGGTCGCGCTGGCGGCGCGGGTCTTTCGCGAAACGGCGGGTTGAAACCCGCCCCGCGCCTCGCCCGGCCGTTGCAGTCACATTTTTCCCGCGCCCTTGCGGCTCCCGGCGCGGCTCACTAAGACTCTGCTAATACTCCGTGGATAAAGCTCGGGCGACAGAAGGCAGGATTGCACATGCGTGACCCCATCGACACCTATATGAATACCCTCGTCCCCATGGTGGTCGAACAGACCTCCCGGGGCGAGCGCGCCTATGACATCTACTCGCGCCTCTTGAAGGAGCGGATCATTTTCCTGGCGGGCCCCGTCCATGACGGCATGTCCTCGCTGATCTGCGCGCAGTTGCTGTTCCTCGAGGCGGAAAACCCCTCGAAAGAGATCTCGATGTATATCAACTCGCCCGGTGGCGTGGTGACCTCGGGTCTCTCGATCTATGACACGATGCAGTATATCCGGCCCAAGGTGTCGACCATCGTCATGGGGCAGGCGGCCTCGATGGGCTCGCTGCTCCTGTGCGCGGGCGAAAAGGGGATGCGCTATTCGCTGCCCAATTCCCGCGTTATGGTCCACCAGCCCTCGGGCGGCTACCAGGGCCAGGCCACGGATATCATGATCCATGCGCAAGAGACGCAGAAGCTGAAGGATCGGCTGAACGGGATCTATGTCAAGCACACCGGCCAGACGATGGAGAATGTCGTGGCCGCGCTGGAGCGCGACAATTTCATGTCGGCCGAGGATGCCAAGGCCTGGGGCCTGATCGACGAGATCGTGCAGGCCCGCGGCAAGGCGGATGACACCGCCAAGTGAGGCCTTGCGCCCCGACCGACCAGGCCGGGGCGTGTTTTGAGATTGTGGCGGCTTGGGTCCTGTCCTAAGCTGCCCCCCATGCGCCCGAAACGGCGCGGAAGGCAGAGGACCACGATGGCGACCAATTCGGGAAGTGACAGCAAGAACACCCTCTATTGCTCGTTCTGCGGCAAGAGCCAGCATGAGGTGCGCAAGCTGATCGCGGGTCCGACCGTGTTCATCTGCGATGAATGCGTCGAACTGTGCATGGACATCATCCGCGAGGAGACCAAGACCTCGGGCCTGAAATCGTCCGAAGGTGTGCCGACGCCGCGCGACATATGCAAGGTGCTGGATGATTACGTCATCGGCCAGATGCATGCCAAGCGGGTCCTGTCCGTGGCGGTCCACAACCACTACAAGCGGTTGAACAATGCGACCAAGCAGGACGTGGAGCTGGCGAAGAGCAACATCCTGCTGATCGGGCCGACCGGTTGCGGCAAGACTTTGCTGGCCCAGACGCTCGCGCGGATCCTGGACGTGCCGTTTACCATGGCCGATGCGACGACGCTGACCGAGGCCGGTTACGTCGGCGAGGACGTGGAAAACATCATCCTGAAGCTGTTGCAGGCATCGGAGTATAACGTCGAGCGGGCACAGCGCGGCATCGTCTATATCGACGAGGTCGACAAGATCACCCGCAAGAGCGACAATCCCTCGATCACCCGGGACGTCTCCGGTGAGGGCGTGCAGCAGGCGCTTCTGAAGATCATGGAGGGCACGATCGCCTCCGTGCCGCCGCAGGGCGGGCGCAAGCATCCGCAGCAGGAATTCCTGCAGGTGGATACGACGAATATCCTCTTCATCTGCGGCGGGGCTTTCGCGGGGCTGGAAAAGATCATCGCGCAGCGCAACAAGGGCACGGCCATGGGCTTTGGCGCCGATGTGAAGGACCCGGAATCGCGCGGTGCGGGGGAGCTCTTCAAGGAGCTCGAGCCCGAGGATCTCTTGAAGTTCGGCCTGATCCCGGAATTCGTCGGCCGTCTGCCGGTCCTGGCGACGCTGGAGGACTTGGACGAGGCGGCCCTGGTCACGATCCTGACCGAACCGAAGAATGCCCTGGTCAAGCAGTATCAGCGGCTTTTCGACATCGAGGGCGTGAAGCTGACTTTCACCACGGATGCGCTGTCGGCGATTGCCAAGCGGGCGATCAAGCGCAAGACGGGGGCCCGGGGCCTGCGGTCGATCATGGAGGATATCCTCCTCGACACGATGTTCGAGCTGCCGGGGATGGATGGCATCCAGGAGGTCGTGGTGAACGAGGAATCGGTGGGCGCCAAGGGCCAGCCGCTGATCGTTCATTCCGACAAGAAGGAAAAGAAGCCGGCCTCGGCGGGCTGATCGGATCGCCGGGGCCGGATGCCGCATCCTTGATGGGGGTGGCCCAAGACCTGGCCTCGGGGCGGTCTCGACAGACACCCCGAATGGGGTCCAAGAGAAAAGGGCGCGCCGCAGGCGCGCCCTTTTCTCTTGGAGGTGGCGCCATTTTCCGCAGGAAAATGGCGCCACCCCTCCCGGGGAGCGCGGCGGCTTTGCGGCTTGCCGCAAAGCCGCCGCGCCCTGCCTTCCCTAGGCGGGATGGTGGCGCGGGGCGAAAGCCCCGCGCCACCATCCCGCCGGGGTCCCACGGGAAACGGCGCCCCCAAGGGGGGCGCCGTTTCCCGTGGGAGGGGGCCGTTTTTCTGCGAAAAACGGCTGGGTCTCCGACTTTCAGAAGCCTTGCCCCCAAGCGCAGCCCGGGATCATGGTGTCACAGCCGGCCGAGGCGCTCGGTCAAGAGGTCGAAGAAGCCCTGCGCATCGACATCGCCCACGAAATAGGCATTGGCCTTGCGATCCGTCACGCCCCACCAATCGGCCACCGTCATGCCAAGCGTCAGCTCCGAGAGGGTCTCGATCTCGACATTGATCAGCCGCCCCGAGAAAAGCTCGGGCTTCAGAAGATAGGCCACGACGCAGGGGTCATGCAGCGGCCCGCCCTCGGAGCCGTATTTCGCAACGTCGAAGCGCTCGAAGAAATCCGCCCAGGCGGCTGCGACCCGCCCCACCTCGCTCCCGAGGTTGCGGATCTTCTCGACCCGGGCGCGCGTCGTCAGAACCTTGTGCGTCACGTCCAGGGGCATCACGACCAGCGGCACGCCAGCGCGGAAGACCACCTCCGCCGCCTCGGGATCGACATAGATGTTGAACTCGGCCGCGGGCGTGATGTTGCCCACCTCGAAATAGGCCCCGCCCATCAGGACGATCTCTTGCACCCGGCTCACCACATCGGGCGCCTTCAGGAAGGCCGCCGCGATATTTGTCAAAGGCCCGAGCGGGCAGAGCGTCACGGTGCCGGGCGCCTCGCGCCGCAGGGTCTCGACCAGGAAATCCACCGCGTGCTGCGCCTGCAACTCCATCCTGGGTTCGACCATCTCCGGCCCGTCGAGCCCGGTCTTGCCATGGACATGTTCCGCCGTGACCAGCTTGCGCTTCAAGGGCCGATCGCAGCCCGCAAAGACCTTCACGTCGCGCCGCCCCGCCAGTTCGCAGATGATCCGCGCATTGCGCTCGGTCAGGGGCAGGGGGACATTCCCCGCCACCGCCGTGACGCCCAGGACCTCGAGCTCATCGGGGCTGGCCAGCGCCAGAAGGATCGCGAAGGCGTCGTCCTGCCCGGGGTCGGTGTCGATGATGATCTTCCGCGGGGCCTTGGACATGCCGGATTCCTGTCTCTGTCGATGTTCGCACGCAAATGGAACATCTTCGCGGCGCTTTGTCCATCCGGTCAGGAAATTTTACGACTGAAATCATGGCGACCGAGGCGATGGAACGCCAAAGGGCGGCGCTCCGGATGGAGCAGCCGCCCTCGGTCTTGCAGGGGTCAAGAGAGCGTCAGGGACGAAGTCAGTTGTCGAAATCGACCTCTTCGATCAGCTTCACCGCCGCCGGACGGGCCGCCGCGATATCGGCCAGGCTCAGGGTGTCGGGGGTGAAGTCACCCCAGCTTGCCACCAGCGCCGAACGCTCGACCCCCGGCTTGACCGGGAATTCGTGGTTCGTCTCGGCATAGATCTTCTGCGCCTCATCCGAGGAGAGCCATTCCATCAGCTTCAGCGCGGCTTCCTTGTTCGGCGCCGACTTGGTCAGGGCCATGCCCGAGATGTTCATGTGGCTGCCGTCGCCCTCGAAGGTCGGGAAGACGACATTGACCGCCTCGGCCCAGTCCTTTTGCTCGGGATCGGCCAGCATCTGGCCCATGTAATAGGTGTTGCCCAAGGCGATGTCGCATTCGCCCGCCCAGATCGCCTTGGCCTGGTCGCGGTCGCCGCCCTGGGGCTTGCGCGCGAGATTGGCCTTCAGCCCCTCGACCCAGGCCTTGGTCTCTGCCGCATCATGGTGCAGCGAATAGGCGGCAACCAGCGCCACGTTATAGTCGTTCAGGCCCGAACGAACGCAAATCCGGCCCTTCCACTTCGGATCGGCCAGGTCCTCATAGGTCGTGACCTCGCCCGGCTTCACGCGGTCCTTGGAGGCATAGACGACGCGGCTCCGCGAGGTCAGGCCGAACCACAGATCGCCGGGGTCGCGGAATTCGGCCGGGATATTGGCCTCCAGCACCGGGTCATCGACCGGCTGCAGCACATCGGCCCCCACCAGCTCCATCAGCCGCCCGATATCGACGGTCAGCACCAGGTCGGCGGGAGAGCGGGAACCCTCGGCCTTCAGACGCTCGGCCATGCCCTTGTCGACGAAGGCCAGGTTGACGGTGATCCCCGTCTCGGCCGTGAACTGGTCGATCAGGGGCTGGATCAGCTCGGGCTGGCGGTGGGAATAGACATTGACCTCTTCGGCGAGGACAGGGGTGGCGAAGAGAAGGGCCAGGAGGGCGATGCGCGACATGGGTGAGTCCTTTTGTCAGGAATGGCCCTCTATCGGGCGGAAAGTCCGCCGCGTCAATAGTTGACTAAATCACTTTTTCTTTTCGCGGGTGGAATTTTCGCCAAGGCCACGGGGCCTGGCCCCTGTCTCGCAGCCAGTTGGATGGCGCTCAGTCCCCGCTGGCTTCCGAGGATGCAGACTTCGCCGCCTTCTTGGCCTTGTCCTCGGCCTTGGCGCGATTCCACAAGGCGTCCATTTCGGCCAGGTCGCTGTCGGAGGGCTTTTTGCCCGCCTCCGCCAGCCAATCCTCGATGCGGTTAAAGCGCCGGGTGAACTTGGCATTGGCGCCCCGCAGGGCCGCCTCCGGGTCCACCCCCATGTGGCGTGCGAGGTTGGCCATGACGAAGAGGAGGTCGCCGAACTCCTCCTCGACCTCCGCAGCGCCCAAGGTGTCGCGCGCCTCGACCAGCTCTGCCATTTCCTCGCGGAGCTTTTCCATGACCTCATCCGTCGAGGGCCAGTCAAAGCCTACCCGCGCCGCGCGCTTTTGCAGCTTGACCGCCCGCATCAGGGCAGGGAGCCCCAGGGCCACGCCGTCCAGAACCCGCGCCTGACCGCGCTCTGCCGACTTCAAGGCCTCCCAATCCTTCGTCTGCTGCTCCGCCGACTTCTGGTTGGACTCTGACCCGAAGACATGCGGGTGACGCGCGATCATCTTGGCGTTGATCGCCTCCACCACGTCGTCAAAGGTGAAAAGCCCGGCCTCCTCGGCCATCCTTGCATGGAAGACCGATTGAAAGAGCAGGTCGCCAAGTTCGCCCGGCAGCTCTCCCCAGGCCTGGCGCTCGATGGCATCGGCGACCTCATGGGCCTCTTCGATCGTATAGGGCGCGATGGTGGCGAAGCTTTGCTCCAGGTCCCAGGGACAGCCCGTCACGGGATGGCGGAGCGCCGCCATGATCGCGCGCAGTTTCTCCATTCCCTCCAAGTCATCCAAGCCTGCCATTGCCCTCGCCCCGGATTTGAGATTTGATCAAAGGCCAAGAAGGAGACCTCCCATGCCCGTTCTGAACCGTATCGCCGCTTATGCGGAAGAAATGAAGACCTGGCGGCGCCATCTGCACCAGCATCCGGAGCTTTCCTTCGACTGCCCCGAGACCGCGGCCTTCATCGCCGCGCGTCTGCGCGAAATCGGGGTGGATGAGATCCATGAGGGCATCGCGAAGACCGGGATCGTGGCGGTGATCAACGGCACGGGCGCAGCGCCGACCATCGGGCTCCGCGCCGATATGGACGCCCTGCCGATCCTAGAGACGACGGGGGCGGAACATGCCTCGAAGGTTCCCGGCAAGATGCATGCCTGCGGCCATGACGGCCATGTCACCATGCTTCTGGGCGCCGCGAAATACCTGGCCGAGACGCGGCGCTTTGCGGGCCGTGTCGCCTTGATCTTCCAGCCGGCGGAGGAGGATGGCGCGGGTGGCCAGGTCATGGTGCAAGAGGGCATCATGGACCGGTTCGAAATCGGCCAAGTTTACGGCATCCACAACGCGCCGAACCTGCCCTTTGGCCATTTCTACACCACGCCCGGCGCGCTGATGGCCTCGGTCGATACGGCCTTTGTCTATATCACCGGCAAGGGCGGCCATGGCGCCACGCCGCATGAATGCATCGACCCGGTCGTGGCCACCGTGGCCATGGTCCAGGCCGTGCAGACCATCATCCCGCGCAATGTCTATGCCCTGGACGAGGCGGTGATTTCGGTCACGCAAATCCACACCGGCACGGCCAGCAACATCATCCCCGAAGAGGCGATGTTCTGCGCCACGATCCGTTCCTTCAAACCCGATGTGCGGGCGCTTTTGAAAAAGCGCTTCTACGAGATCGTCGAGGGCCATGCCCTGGCCTTCAACGTCACCGCGCGGGTCGATTACGACTGGGGCTATCCCGCCACGGTCAACACGCCCGACGAGGCGGCCTTTGCCTCTGCCGTCGCGGCCGAGGTCTCGGGCGAGGAGGCCAGCCACCCCAATTCCAACCGCGAGATGGGGTCGGAGGATTTCTCCTATATGCTCGAGGCCCGCCCCGGCGCCTATCTCTTCCTTGGCACCGGGCCGGGGGCGGGGCTGCACCATTCCGCCTTCGATTTCAACGACGAGGCCGCCCCCATCGGCGCCTCCTTCTTTGCGCGCCTGGTGGAAAGGGCCCAACCGCTGTGAAACGCTTCGCCCCCCTGATCCTGCTGGCCGCCCCCGCCTGGGCCGCGCCCCTCGAGACCGTGATGACCAATGACAAGGGCGCGATCCTGGACATTTATGGCGTCACGGATCAGGGCTTTGACTTCACGCTGTCCTCTGCGCCATGCCCCGAGGGCGAGACGACCTGCCTGGTCGTCGTGGGCCATGCGGCAGCCACGGCCAAGGGCTATACCTATGTCGATCCGAACGATGCGACATCCCGCATCTTCTTCGCCGATACGCCCGATGGGGTGAAGGTGCTTCAGACCGCCGGAGACCTTGGGTCGGGCACGGCCAACCGCGCGGCGAAGCTGGTCTTCCCCGGCGCCTATCTCCCCGATGCCGAGGCGGCCGAGCAGATGGGCGACCCGGGCGATGGCGATGCCGATCCGGCCCCGGCGGAGTTCTTCAGCTTTCAGACCCCCACCGGCAATATCGGTTGCCAGTTCATCGTGAGTGACGCGGTCGAGCTGCGCTGCGACCTGGGGGACTATATCCCGACCTTCAAGGACCAGCCCAGCGACTGCGAATTCGACTGGGGCGGGGCTTTTGGGACCAGTTCTTGGGCCGATGTGGGCGAGGTCCTGTGTTATTCGGACACCGTCCGCGACCCGGGGGCCGAGGTCCTGGACTATGGCTCCAAGGTGACCCATGGCGACGTCACCTGCTGGTCGGAAAAGACCGGGGTGATCTGCGAGAACTCCATGGGCCACGGCTTCCAGATCGCCCGCAAGGTGCAGACGGTCTATTAAAGCAGGAAATCGGCGGCGGTCAGGGCGTGGATGCCGCTCAGGCGGATCGCCGCATCGGCCAGCCCGTCGCCGTTCACATCCATCAACAGAAGCGTGTCGCCGCCCAGGGTGGTGACCGCCAGCTCTCCGGCCTGGCCGGTCAGGGCCTGGACCAGAGTGAAGGCGTCGTTGGTCCCGCCATTCCCCTGGACCGCGTCCATCGACGAGATGTCGATCACATCGGCATCGCTGAAATCGGTGACCAGGTCGGCCGAGGCCGCATCGGTGCCGGTCTGGCCAAAGGCAAAGACGAAGACATCCGCCCCCGCGCCGCCCGTCAGCACATCGCGCCCCGCATCGCCGTTCATCCGGTCATCGCCCTCGCCGCCCTGCAAGAGGTCATCGCCCAGGCCGCCGCGCAGCCAGTCCTGGCCCTCGCCGCCCGAGAGCGTGTCGCGCCCCGCTGCGCCCCAAAGGTAATTGTCGCCGGCATTGCCCGAGATCGTGTTGCCCAGGCCGTTGCCCAGCCCCATCGTCGCCCCGACGCCCTGAAGCTCCAGCACCTCCAGCCCCGAGGCCAGGCGCAGGCTGACCCAGGAGCGCACCGTGTCGCGTCCGCCCAGGTCCTCGATCGTCACATCGCCATCGACCAGGTAAAGGTCGTTGCCGCCTGCGTCGCGGATCACATGGGCCGCGCCCCCGCGCGCATCCACCGTGTCATTGCCAAGCCCCATGTCCAGATCGCCCGTCAGCCGCCCGGCAAAGCGGTCGTTGCCCGCGCCGAGGGAGACATGGCCGGTGATCAGCCCCGCGCCCGTCACCACATCGCCCGAAGCTCCACTCGTCAGATTGCCGACCAGGCTGCCGGCATTGGCCAGCCAGAAGCGCGAGGCGCCCTGCACCAGGTCGACATCCAGCGCGCCCAGCATCATTCCGCCGTTGGTGACCGTGACCGTGACCGGCGCCCCGGTGCCATCTCCCAGGACCGCGATGCCGCCCCGAATCGTGCCGGTGTTTTGCAGGCTGGCATCGCCGCCACCGAGGCTGATGCCCAGGGCGCTGCCCGCGACCTCGCCCGAGATGGCAAGGCTGGCGCCGCGTGCGGTGACCGCAATCCCGGTCTCGGCGCTGATCCGGCCCGCAAGGTCCAGCCCGCCGCCCGCGCCCATCAGCGCAACCCCGGTGCCCTGCGATGCGGTGACCGTGCCCGTGACCACGCCCTGGGCGCCGTCCCAAAGCCCCAGCGCCGCGCCTTGGCTGTCCGAGATCAATTGCCCCGAGACGCTCAGCGTCGTGCCGCCCTCGACCACCAGGCCCTCAAGCCAGGTGAAGCCCGCCAGGGCCACTCCGGCAGCCCCGGTGCCGCGCAGGTCGAAGATGGTCTCCGGCAGGATCAGCGCGCCCTGGGGCGCCACGATCAGGCGGTCGCCTGCTCCCAGAGTCTGGAAGCCGACCCAGGTGGCCGCATGGTCGATCAGATAGGTGGTCATCGCCAATTCCCCTCAAATCCGCTTCCGGACGTTAAGGGGATATTAAGCCAGGATGAGAACGGAACAAGAAAATCCTGAAGACTTCGTTAACCGGCGGGAGGGGGCGCTGGCACCGGCTCGGGCGCCGGGGGCGTCAAATTCACAGTCTTTCCAGGCAGATAGAGCGCGTCCGGCAAAGTGCCGTCGGGGTTCAGGACCACGACCTTGGCGCCATCGGGGACGCGGGTGTAAAGATCCATCACGTCCTGGTTCAGCATGCGGAAACAGCCCGAGGAGGCGTCCTTGCCGATGCTCTCCCATTCCGGCGTGCCGTGGATTCGGTAGCCGTAATCGACGCCGTTGGTCTTGAGATAGATGGCGCGGGCGCCGAGCGGATTGGTCGGCCCCCCGGCCTGGCCGTCGCGATAGCGTTCCAGCTCGGGGCGCCGCGCGATCATCTCGGGCGGCGGTGTCCAGCGCGGCCAGGTCGTGCGGCCGGTGACATTGGCCACGCCCGACCAGCCGAAGCCCTCGCGGCCGACCGCGATGCCATAGCGCAGCGCGCGGCCCGGGGCGGTCACCAGGTAGAGATGCTTGTGGGCGGGGTCGATGATGACGGTCCCAACAGCCTCGCGAGAGCGGTAGACGACCTCCTGGCGCAGGAACTCCGGGGGGACCTCGGCCACGGGGATGGCCTTGACGCGAAAGCCATTGTCGGTCGTCTCGCCATAGCGGGTGAGGTCGGGCGCCTGGGTGACGGCCGTCGCCTGGGAGGCAGCCTCGGCGCCCCCCGCCTGGCGCGCAGCGTATTCGGCATCCATCTGTCGAATGGTCGCCTCGTCGCAGGCGGTAAGACCAAGCATCAACAAAGGCAGACAAAGACGCGCAACCAAAGACATTTCCGATATGATCCCCCCATGGATTCTCTGCCAAGCCTAGACCCTGCGCGGGCCAAGGTCAAAGGGGAGAGCGGGGCCTCAGGTCACCTTGGCGCGAGTCTTGAATTCGGGCCGGTCCCAGGCGCCAGTCGTCATGATCCGGCCCAGCACCGCCACCGCACCGTCCACGTCCTCGAAGGTCGTGTAAAGCGGCGTGAAGCCAAAGCGCAGGATGTCGGGGGCGCGGAAGTCGCCGATGACGCCCTCGTGGATCAGCGCCTGCATGATGGCGTAGCCCTCGGGATGGGAGAAGCTGACCTGCGAGCCCCGGCGCGCATGGTCGCGGGGGGTCACCAGGGTGAGCCCGGGGCAGGTGGCCTCGACGCCTGCGATGAAGCGGTCGGTCAGCTCCAGGCTGCGGGCGCGGAGGTCATCCAGGTCGACCTGATCCCAGATGTCCAAGGCGGCCTCTAGCGCGGCCAGTTGCAGCACGGGCGGGGTGCCGACGCGCATCCGCTCGATGCCGCGCCCGGGGCGGTAGTCGGTGTCGAAGGCAAAGGGCGCCTCGTGACCCAGCCAGCCGGACAGGGCAGGGCGCGCGGTCTCGGCATGGCGCGGGGCCACGTAGATGAAGGCCGGGCCGCCCGGGCCGGAGTTGAGGTATTTATAGGTGCAGCCCACCGCGAAATCGGCGCCGCCCTCGGCCACGCCCACCGGGAAGGCGCCCGCGCTATGCGCGAGGTCCCAGACGATCAAAGCGCCTTTCTCATGCGCGCGCGCGCTCAGAGCCTTCATGTCATGGCGCCGCCCGGTGCGGTAATCGACCTCGGTGATCAGCACGACGGCGACGGTCTCGTCGATAGCCTCCAGCACCGCTTCGGGCGCCACGGTCTTGAGGCTGCGGTCGCCCAGGGTCGCGCAAAGCCCCTGCGCCATGTAAAGATCGGAAGGGAAGTTTCCAGTATCGGACAGGATGACTTTCCGGTCCGACATCTGCAAACACGAGGCCAGGGCCTGGTAGACCTTGATCGAGAGCGTATCGCCCATCACCACATGCCCCGCCTCGGCCCCGATGAGCCGCGCGATCCGGTCGCCCACGCGCGAGGGCTGGTCCATCCACCCCGCCTTGTTCCAGCCCCGGATCAGCATCTCGCCCCATTCCTGGCCGATACAGCCCGCAACCCTTGCGGCTGCCGCATGGGGCAGCGGCCCAAGGCTGTTGCCGTCAAGGTAGATCACCCCCTCGGGCAGGTGAAACTGGGCGCGGGTCTTGGCGAAATCTGTGGGCATGGCATCTCCTTGCGCTATCTGGATAGACGGGCGCGGCGCTTCTGTCCAGATGTTTCAAGCTTGAAGTATCTGCGGGTTTCCTGTCAGGAAACGACGCTTTGTGCATCGGCAGCGAAATTTCCGGAATGGTGCAGCTAGGCATTGCATCACAAAATTTTGCTGTTATGCGGGAAAAGGCAGTTAACGGCCCTTTGGCTCGGGCCGGTTGAGAGGGGGAATGGCGTGAAGATAGGCGCGTTGACGGAAGTCTTTCCGGGCGAGAACCGGGTGGCGATGACGCCGGATTCGGCGGTCCAGCTGGTGAAGCTGGGACATGTTTGCGTGGTGCAGGCCGGGGCGGGGGCCAAGGCGGGCTTCTCGGATGCGGCCTATGCGGCGGTGGGGGTCGAGGTCCTGGCCGATGCGGCGGCGGTTGTCGCGGCGGCGGATGTGCTGGTCAAGGTGCGCGGCCCCGAGAAGGCCGAGGCCGAGGCGCTGCGCGAGGGCCAGACGCTGATCTCCTTCTTCTGGCCCGCGCAGAACCCCGACCTTTTGGAGACGGTGAAGTCTCGCGGCGCGACGGCGATTGCGATGGACATGGTGCCGCGCATCTCGCGCGCGCAGAAGATGGACGCCCTGTCCTCGATGGCCAATATCGCGGGCTATCGGTCCGTGATCGAGGCCGCCAACAACTTCGGCCGCTTCCTGACCGGCCAGGTGACGGCGGCGGGCAAGGTGCCCCCTGCCAAGGTGCTGATCGTGGGGGCTGGCGTGGCCGGTCTTGCCGCGACGGGCACGGCGGTCTCGCTTGGGGCGATTGTGCATGCCTTCGACGTCCGCCCCGAAGTGGCCGAGCAGATCGAGTCCATGGGCGCGAACTTCGTCTTCCTCGACTTCGCCGAGCAGGCGCAGGACGGGGCGGCGACGGGCGGCTATGCGGCTCCGTCGTCCCCTGAGTTCCGCGAGGCCCAGCTGAAGAAGTTCCGCGAGCTGGCGCCCGAGATGGACATCGTCATCACGACGGCCCTGATCCCGGGTCGGCCTGCGCCCAAGCTCTGGCTGGAGGATATGGTCGCCGCGATGAAGCCCGGAAGCGTGGTGGTCGACCTCGCCGCCGAGCGCGGCGGCAACTGCGACCTGACCGTGCCGGATCAAAAGGTGGTCTCGCCCAATGGGGTGAAGATTGTCGGTTACACCGACTTCCCCTCGCGGATGGCGACGCAAGCCTCGACGCTTTATTCCACCAACATCCGCCACATGCTGACCGACCTGACGCCCAAGAAGGACGGCGTGATCTTCCACAACATGGAAGATGACGTGATCCGGGGCGCCACCGTGGCGCATCAGGGCGCAGTGACCTATCCCCCGCCGCCGCCCAAGGTGGCCGCCATCGCGGCGCAAAAGCCCAAGGAGAAGGTCAAGGAACTGACCGCCGAGGAAAAGCGCGCGCAAGAGACCGCAGCCTTCAAAGCCCAGACCCGGAACCAGGTGGCCATGCTGGTCATCGGCGGCGGCCTGATCCTTTTGGCCGGGCTCTTCGCGCCTGCCTCCTTCATGAGCCACTTCATCGTCTTCGTCCTCTCGGTCTATGTCGGCGTCCAGGTCATCTGGAACGTCAGCCACAGCTTGCACACGCCGCTGATGGCCGTGACCAACGCGATTTCCTCCATCATCATCCTCGGCGCCCTGATGCAGATCGGCTCGGGGTCGTGGCTGGTGGTCGTCCTGGCCGCCCTGTCGGTCTTCATGGCGGGGATCAACATCTTCGGGGGCTTCATGGTCACCCGGCGGATGCTCGCCATGTTCCAGAAGTCGTAAGGGAGCGCCGGAATGGAATTCGGATTCACCACCGCCGCCTATGTCGTTGCGGCTGTTCTTTTCATCCAGTCCCTTGGCGGGCTGTCGGGCCAGGAAAGCGCCAAGCGCGCGGTCTGGTATGGGATCGTCGGCATGGCTTTGGCCGTGGCGGCGACGTTGTACGGCCCCGGAGCGGGCAATTGGGCGCTGAGCCTGGTCATGGTCCTCGCGGGTGGCGTGATCGGCTGGTATGTCGCGCAAAAGGTCCAGATGACCGAGATGCCGCAACTGGTGGCCGCCATGCACTCGCTGGTTGGCCTGGCCGCAGTCTTCATCGGCTACAACACCCATATCGAGCTGGCCGCCGTTTCGGCCATGGATGCGGCGGCGCAAGAGGCCGCCACCGGCTTTGCCGCGACCCTGGTCCACAAGCTGCATGACCCGATGGCCGGCGCGCTGATCTCGATCCTGCGGGTCGAGACCTATCTGGGCGTCTTCATCGGCGCCGTGACCTTCACCGGCTCGGTCATCGCGTTTGGGAAACTCGCGGGCAAGGTCGATGGCAAGGCCAAGAAGCTGCCGGGCGGCCATGTGCTGAACGCAGGCGCTGCCTTGATCTCGCTGGTGCTGCTGGTCGTCTACCTGCAAAGCGGCTCGACCCTGGCTCTGCTGGTGATGACGCTCGCCGCGCTTTTCATCGGCTATCACCTGATCATGGGGATCGGGGGCGCGGACATGCCCGTCGTGGTCTCGATGCTGAACAGCTATTCCGGCTGGGCGGCGGCGGCGATCGGCTTTTCGCTCTCCAACGACCTCCTGATCGTGGTTGGCGCGCTGGTCGGCTCCTCGGGCGCGATCCTGAGCTACATCATGTGCAAGGCGATGAACCGGAGCTTCGTCAGCGTCATCCTCGGCGGCTTCGGTGGCACCACCGGCCCGGCGATGGAGATCACCGGCGAGCAGGTGGCCATCGACACCGAAGGTGTCGCGGCGGCGCTGAACGATGCGGATAGCGTCATCATCATCCCGGGCTATGGCATGGCCGTGGCCCAGGCGCAGCAGTCGGTCTCGGAATTGACCCGCAAACTGCGCGCCAAGGGCAAGACGGTGCGCTTCGCCATCCACCCCGTGGCAGGCCGCCTGCCGGGCCATATGAACGTACTCCTGGCCGAGGCCAAGGTCCCCTATGACATCGTCCTCGAAATGGACGAGATCAACGAGGACTTCCCCTCGACCGACGTGGCCATCGTCATCGGCTCGAACGACATCGTGAACCCGGCCGCCCAAGAGGACCCGAACTCCCCCATCGCGGGGATGCCGGTCCTGGAATGCTGGAAGGCCAAGATGGTGATCGTCTCGAAGCGCGGGCAGGGGACTGGCTATTCGGGCATCGA
This sequence comes from Stagnihabitans tardus, assembly GCF_009925085.1. Classification (GTDB taxonomy): domain Bacteria; phylum Pseudomonadota; class Alphaproteobacteria; order Rhodobacterales; family Rhodobacteraceae; genus Stagnihabitans; species Stagnihabitans tardus. Next base: position 75,506 of record NZ_JAABNR010000013.1, read on the forward strand.
GAACCCCTTGTTCTACAAGGACAACACCCGGATGTTCTATGGCGACGCCAAGAAGAGCCTCGACGCCCTTCTGCCGCTGATCCAGTAAAGCGCGCGCGGAAAGCAAGAGGCTCCGGGTCAAGCCCGGAGCACCTCATCGCCAAAGGCCCCGGGGGAGACCTCGGGGCCTTTCCCTTTTCACCGAGGCGCCCCCTCCCCAAACTGGCGCGCCCCATGCCTTTTCATCTTTTCACAAATATCCCACGGGAGGGTCCGGGAGGGTGTGAAACCCTCCCGGGCGTGTCGCCCAAGCACAGGACGGGGCGCGAAAGCCCCCCGCCGACCCCCATGGCATGCGGGCAACACATCCATTGCATACCCCGGTATCCTGCCGAAACCCATTGCTCTGGCCTGTCCCGCCTCTAGGTCTAACCCATTGACCCCCGAGGCCCTGATGACCGATCACCCGCTCCGCTACGCCCTTGTCAACGAACTCCACGCCCGGCCCTTTCCCGTGGTGCAGGCCCCCGCGACGGCGGTCTTCATGGCGCTCATGCCGCCCGAGGGTGCCGCTCGGAACAAGGCGGCGGACCTCGCGCATCTCGTGGCGCTCCTCGACCGTCACGGCGGCTCCCATCCCCAGCCCGATGCCAACCACTGGTCCGGCCCCATCGGCCGATCCGAGCTGAAATGGGAGAGCCATACCGAATTCGTCACCTTCTCGGCCTTCACCCCCGGCGTCTCGGCCCGGCCCTTCGACCCTTTCGAGGCCGAGGTCTTCCCGCAAGACTGGCTGGCCGATAGCCCCGGCCTGCGCGCCACCTCGGTCCTGATCCGCGTCCTGCCCGAACCCGCCACCGAGGCCGAGATGCTGAGCCTCCTCGACGGCTGGATGGTGCGGGAAAGCCTGGCCGTGGCCCGGGTCGTCGACGGCGCGGCGATCATCGCGGGGGATTTCCGCATCGACCCGGCCGGCCAGATGCGCTTTGCCGTCTTCGTCCGCGCGGGCACGGGGGAGCGCCGCATCGGCCGCATCGTCCAGCGCCTGTGCGAGATCGAGACCTACCGCGCCATGTCGATGCTGGGCCTGATGAAGGCGCGGGAGCTGACCACGCGGCTGAATGCGCTGGACCCAAGGCTTTCGGCGCTGATCTCCGAGCTTGACCGCGGCGACCGCCCGGCCGAGGCGGCGCTGCACGAGCTTCTGACCATCGCCTCCGAGCTGGAAAGCCTCGCCGTCCAAAGTTCTTTCCGATTCGGCGCCAGCGCGGCCTATGAGGCCATCGTCAACCAGCGCATCCTGGCCTTGCGCGAAGAGCGGATCGGCGGGCGCCAGACCTTTGGCGAATTCATGATGCGGCGCTATGACCCGGCCATGCGGACGGTGAAATCGACCGAGGTTCGGCTGAAGGCCATGTCCGAGCGCGCCCAACGTGCCGCCGAGCTTTTGCGCACCAGGGTCGATGTCGAACGCTCGGCGCAGAACCAGAAGCTCTTGGCCTCGATGGATGCCCGCGCCGATCTGCAACTGCGCCTGCAACACACGGTCGAGGGCCTGTCGGTCGTGGCCATCAGCTATTACGCGGTCAGCCTCGCGGCCTATCTCTTCCATCCCCTGGCCGAGGCCGTCCACCTGGCCGAGGGTCTGGACAAGGCCATCCTGACCCCCCTGGTGATCCTCGGCGTCTGGTTCGCCCTGCGCCGGGTCCGGGCGCGGCTGCACTAGGGGCGCTTGACAGTCCCCGGGGCCTGTGGCCTCAAGCGTTTGCGCGCAAACAGGAATTCGACATGACCCGATCCAAGTCCCAACTGTCCCCGGTCAAGGCCAATGGGGGCCTTGCCCAACCCCTGGCCGAGCCCACCGTCATCGTGGTGACCACGCCCGGTCAAACCACCTATGGTTCGGCGCTGAACGAGGTCTTCCAGGGCACCTCTGGCGACGATCAGATCGTGGGCCTTGGAGGGGCGGACCGGATCGAGGGCGGGGCGGGCAATGACAAGCTGCATGGCAACCGGCTGGGGCTGGATTTCTTCGACGATCCCTTTGCCGACAGCCTTTATGGCGGGTTGGGCGATGACCTTCTGGTGGGCGACCGGGGCGATGTGATCGATGGCGGGGCGGGGCGCGACCTCTTCCAGTCCACCTTCCGGGCCAGCGTGATGCCGGCCCTGTCGTTGAGCCTGAGCCAGGACAGCTGGATCCGGTTCGGCGGCGCGCAAAGCATCCGCCTGGTGGGAATCGAGGTGATCGAGATGACCGGGTCTTCGGGCGCGGACACGATCACGGCCGGAGCGGGCAATGACACCTTCCTCGGCCGAGGCGGCGCGGATGTCGTGGCGCTGGGGGGCGGCAACGACCTCTTCGAGGGCGATTTCCAGGCGGCCTTCGTCGCCGATGGCGGGGCGGGCAATGACCGGATCGACATCTACGGCATCGTGGCCGATGTCACCGCCACCTCGATCGGCGGGGTCTCGGTGACCTCGGGCGGCGTGACGCGCATGGCGCAGAACTTCGAGAGCCTGGGGCTTTATTTCGGCCTGGTCAACGTGACCTTCACCGGCGGGGCCAGCCATGACCTGCTCGTCGGAGGCGCAGAGACCTCGCGGCATGTGATCGACATGGGTGCGGGCGATGACCGGGTCCAGATCACGGGCCAGGCGCGGATCGACCTGGGCTATGGACATGACACTGCGACGCTGACCGGCTCCGGTCGGGTGGTGGGGGGCTATGGAAATGACAGCCTCTGGGGCAATGGCGACGGCGGAAAGACGCTTCTGGGCGGCATCGGCAATGATGACCTTTTCCTGTCGCAGGGCAGCGGGGCGCTTTACGGCGGGACGGGCAACGACACCTTGTCGGCCAGCGCCGGCATAGCGGCGGGCGCGATCCTGGATGGTGGAGCCGGTATCGACACGGTCTTCCTTGCGGGTCCCTCGCCGGTGACCGGGTCCTTCGTCGGCGCCGATTACGTCAGCGGAAGCCTGCGCTTCACCACTGTGGAGCGGGTCCATCTCTCGGGCTCGGCGGGGGCGGATTCGGTCTCGGGCGGAGCCTACGGGGATTTGCTGGCGGGCGAGGGGCTCTTTCCCTCCGGCGCGACCGATGCCGATACGCTCTCGGGGATGGGCGGCGATGACACGATCCTTGGCGGGGCCGGGCGGGATGTGCTGACGGGCGGCGAGGGGGCGGACCGGATCGAGGGCGGCAGCGAGGGCGACCGGCTGCAGGGCGATGCGGGCAACGACACGCTGACCGGCGGCACGGGCATCGACACGCTGATCGGCGGGGCCGGGGCGGATGTCTTCGCCTTTGCCGCGACCGAGCGCCTTTCGATGGGGGCGGGGGATGTCATCTCGGATTTTGCCCAAGGGGTGGACCGCATCGACCTGACGGCGCTTGGGCCGATGACCTTCATCGGGGCTGGGACCTTCACCGGGCGGACGGGAGAGCTGCGCGGCTTCGTCCAGGGCGGCGTGACCTATCTGCGGGGCGACATGGATGGCAATGGCACCGCCGACTTGGCCATCGTCCTGACCGGCGCCTTCACCCTGACCGTCGGCGATTTCATCCTGTAACGAAACCGCCCGCCAGGGAGACCTGGCGGGCGGTTTCCGTCAGCGCCCCCTGACCCGCGGGTCCAGGGCGTCGCGCAAGCCGTCGCCGATATAGTTCACCGCCAGCACGGTCAGCGAAATCGCCAGGCCCGGCCAGATCACGCGTTCGGGGTAAAGCTGCATGTATTGCAGCCCGTCGAACAACAGCCGCCCCCAGGTCGGGAAATCGGGCGGGAAGCCGAGGCCGAGGAACGAGAGCACGCTTTCGGTGATGATCGCCTCGGCAATCCCCAAGGTCGCGGCCACCATGATGGGCGAGACGATATTGGGCAGGATATGCCGCAGGATCACCCGGCGCGGCGGCGTGCCGATCGACCGCGCCGCCAGGACATATTCGCGCTCCTTCAAGGCCAGGACCTCGCCCCGCACGATCCGCGCCGCCTGCATCCAGCTTGTGATGCCGATGGCGAAAACGATGAGGGTAAAGGCGCCAAGCTCGGGCCCGATCAGCGCCGCCACCTTGTCGCGGAACAGCATGACCATGACCAAGAGCAGCGGGATCAGCGGCAGGGCCAGGAACATGTCCGTCAGCCGCATCAAGGGCCCGTCCAGCCGCTTGAAATAGCCCGCCAGCACCCCGATGAAAGTGCCGAAGAAGATGGCGATGGCCATGGCGACGAAGCCCACCGCCAAGGAGACCTTGCCCGCCAGGATCATCCGGCTGAGCATGTCGCGCCCGATCTGGTCGGTGCCCAGCGGAAATTTCAGCGAGGGCCCGAGGTTCTTGGACTTGATCGCCTCGACCACGGTCAACTTGGGCGGCTGCCACAGAAGCGGCCCAAGGACGACGAAGGCCACGAGCAGGGTCAGCACGGCCAGGCCGAAAAGCGCGCCCTTGTGGCTGCGGAACTGGCTCCAGATCGCGCGAAGCTGGCTTTCCGGCTTGTCGAGGGCCGAGGATTTGGTGTCAGTCATAACGGATCCTCGGGTCAAGCAGGCCGTAAAGGATGTCGGCGATCAGGTTGAAGACCACGATCAGCACGGCAAAGATGAAGGCCAGCGTCTGAACCATGGGCAGGTCGCTGGCATGGATGGCCAGGATCAGCGCCGCGCCGATCCCGTTCACGCCAAACAGGTTCTCGGTGATGATCGCGCCGCCGAAGATCGAGGGGATGCCAAGGGCGATCACCGTCACCACCGGGATGAGCGAATTGCGCAGGACGTGCTTCAGGACCACGGTCTTTTCGCGCATCCCCTTGGCGCGGGCGGTGCGGACATAGTCCTGGACCATGTTCTCCAGCATCGAGGAGCGCATGTAGCGGCTGATCGTGGCGGCATTGGCCAGCCCCAGGGTCAGGACCGGAAGTGCCATCTGGCGAAGCTGTTTCAGGAAGCTCTCCCAGTCCGTGACCTCCATCATCGTGTCGTATTTGGTCGGGAACCAACCCAGCCAGACGGCGAAGATGATGATGAAGAGCGTGCCGGAAAAGAAGGTCGGGACCGAAAAGCCGATCATGGCAAAAAGCGTGCCAAGCTGGTCGAAGACGGAATACTGCCGATAGGCGGAGTAGATGCCGATGGGCAGGGCGATCAGGATGCCCACCAGATAGGCCGTGCCGATGACGGTCAGGGTCTGGGGCAGGCGCTGGCCGATGACGGTGAAGACGGGGCTGCGCGACTGCCAGGACAGGATGCGCTGTTCGCCGGCGGCGAAATCGGTGCCGAACCAGTGGTTGATCACCTGGGCGGGCTCCACCCAGAAGAACTGCCGCAGCCACAGGACATAGCGGACAAAGACCGGCTGATCGGCGCCCATGGCCTCAATCATCCTCTGGCGGACATCGGGGGGCACGGTCAGGGGGATCTCGGACATGGGCGAGCCCGGGGCGAGATCGACCAGGAGAAAGATCACCAGCGAGATGGCCAAAAGCGTCGGTATGGCGAGCAAGAGCCTGCGAAGGGTGAAGGTAAGCATGTGCTGCGGCGCCTTGGGTCAAGTCGGTGGGGGAGGGCGGCCCCCGAGGGGACCGCCCGGATCACGGCCGGGATACGGCCGTCAGGATCACTTCACGCGATACCAGTCGGCGATGTTCCACAGCTCGGTGTCCCAGGCGTTCATGACGACGCCGCCCAGGGTGTTGGAATGGGCCGAGAGCGTGCCGCGGTGAACCAGCGGAACCACGATCATGGAGTCCTTGGTCACCATGTCGTTCAGCTTCTTGGCCAGTTCCTGGCGCTTGGCGATATCGGTCGTGCCTGCCAGTTCGGCGATCATGGCGTCATAGGCCGGATCGCAGAAGCGGTTGATGTTCTCACCCTGCCACTGGCTTTCCGGGGTCGGCGCGTTCTTGCACTGGTACTGGCCCAGGTAGACTTCCGGGTCCGGCGTGTCGGAGTTGTTGGCATACATCTCGACATCGGCATAGAACTTCTGGAACGTGTCGGGCGAGCCCGGGTCACCGCCGAAGAAGACGCCCGGGTCGATGGCCTTCAACTCGACCTCGACGCCCAGCTCGGTCCACCAATCCTTGATCAGCGCCTGGAAGTCCTGGCGGATCGGGTTGACGGTGGTCTGATAGAGGATGTGCAGCTTCTTGCCATCCTTGTCGCGGATGCCGTCGCCGTCGGAGTCTTTCCAGCCCGCCTCATCCAAGAGCGCCTTGGCGCCTTCCATGTCCTGCGCGATGCAGCCGGTGTTGTCGGACGCCCAGGCATCGGGGCCGGGGATGACGTTGCAGGTGGGCTTGCCGCCCGCGCCATAGCCCACTTCGACCAGGATCGAACGGTCGATGGCCTTGGACAGAGCCGTGCGGACCTTGATGTCCGACAGGATCGGGTGGGGATGCTTGGCGGTCGAACGCTCGCCTTCGGGCAGATCGGGCGAGGGGTCGGTCGTGTTCATTTCCAGGCGCTCGACCAGGGTGCCGAAGGCCACCACGAACTGGCCCTTGCCGGCAGCGGTCATCGCGGCCTGGCTGTCGGGCGGGATCTGGGTGTTCCAGGCATAGTCGAACTCGCCGGTCTCCATGACGGCGCGGGCCGAGCCCTCGGCATCGCCACCGCCCTTGATCACGGCGGTCGCGAAGGCGGGCAGGGCCGCGTCACGGTAGTTCGGGTTGGCAGCCAGGGCCACGGTGTCGTTGATCGTCATGGCGGTCACCATGAAGGGACCGGTGCCGATGGGCATGTTGTTCGCATCGGTGCAGGTCGGAGCCGCAGCGCCGGTGCAGGCTTCGAACTGCTTCTTCTGCAGGATGGGCGAGAGGGCGCCCACGAAAGCGGTATAGGGATTGGGCTTCGGCGCCTCGAAGGTCACCTTGACGGTCGATGCATCGACGGCCTCGACCGACTTCACGCCTTCGTACTTGGTGGCCTGGCTGCAACCGCCGGCCGGGTCCATGCAATAGGCCGCCGTGAAGACCGCGTCATCGGCGGTGACCGGCGTGCCATCGGACCACAGGAGGCCCGGCTTCAGCTTCCAGGTGATCGAGGTCATGTCGGCCGAGATGCCGCCATTTTCCAGCGTCGGGATCTCGACGGCCAGCTTGGGGATCAGGTTGCCCTGGGGATCGATGCCCGCCATGGGCTCGACCACCATCGAAGAGGCCCAGATGTCCTTGGTGCCGCCCGAGAGATAGGGGTTCATGATCGAAACGGCTTGCGGGAAGGTCAGCTTCAGCTCGCCATCCGTGCCGCGGTCGGCAAAAGCCGCGCCCGCCAGCACCATGCTGGCCGCAGCGCCGAGCAATGCGGTTTTCAGTCTCATCGGCTTAGACTCCTTGTTGTTGCAGTCGGGTTTCTCCGGGCCCGTTGGACGTGTTGGGCACGGTTTGGGGTTGGAAGAGGTGGCAGGCAACCTGGCGACCGGGCGCGACCTCGACCAGGGCGGGGCGGTCGCTGCGGCAGCGGTCAAAGACCTTGGGGCAGCGCGTGCAGAATGCGCAGCCCTTGGGCGGATTGGCCGGAGAGGGCACATCGCCCTTCAGGATGATCCGCTGCCCCTTCTGTTCGGGGTCGGCCTCGGGGACGGCAGAGAGCAGCGCCTCGGCATAAGGATGCAGGGGGCGGGCGTAAAGGTCGTCGCGGGGGGACAGTTCCACGATGCGGCCCAGGTACATGACCGCGACCCGGTCGGCGATGTGGCGCACCATCGACAGGTCGTGGGAGATGAAGAGATAGGTCAGGCCAAGGCGGTCCTGCAGGTCTTCCAAAAGGTTCACGACCTGGGCCTGGATGGACACATCGAGCGCGGCAATCGGCTCGTCGCAGACGATGAACTTGGGGTTCAACGCCAGCGCCCGGGCAATCCCGATGCGCTGCCTTTGCCCGCCCGAGAATTCATGCGGATAGCGGTTGGCAAAGCGGCGGTTCAGACCCACCTGGTCCATCAGCTCGTAAATCCGCTCGAGCCTTCTGTCGGGCGAAAGCGTGGTGTGTTCGACCAGGGGCTCGCCGATGATCTGCGCGAGCGTCATGCGCGGGTTCAAACTGGCCTGCGGGTCCTGGAAGACCATCTGCATCTGGGGCCGCTTCTTGCGCAGGGCCTCGGGCGGCATGGTGGTGATCTCGTCGCCCGCGATGGTCACGCTTCCGGCGGTGGGCTCGTAAAGCCGGATCAGAGCGCGGCCCACGGTCGATTTGCCGCAGCCCGATTCGCCCACCAGGCCCAGGGTCTCACCGGCGCGGATGTCGAAAGAGATCCCGTCGACGGCTTTCACCGCCCCGGTCTGGCGGCGCAGGACGCCGGAATGGATCGGGAAATGCATCTTCAGGTCGCGGACCTGGACCAGGGGGGCAACGGTTGCGTCAAGCATGGGGCGCCTCCCAGTGGCAGGCCACGTCATGGCCCGGGTTGAGGTCGCGCCTTTGCGGGTTTTCCACGCGGCAGCGGTCATGCACATGGGCGCAGCGCGCGGCAAAGGGGCAGGAGGAGGGTTCCGCCATCAGGATCGGCGGTTGGCCCTCGATGGCCATCAGGCGATCCGCACGGGCTCCGTGCAGGGCGGGGACGGTTTTCAATAGCGCCCGCGTATAGGGATGGGCCGGGTGCTTGAAGACCTCGGCGACGCGGCCCTGTTCGACGACCTGGCCGCCATACATGACCATGACCCGGTCGGCGATGCCCGCGATGACGCCCAGGTCATGGGTGATCCAGACGATGGCCATGCCCAGCTTCTGGCGCAGTTCCTTCACAAGCTCCAGGATTTGCGCCTGGATCGTTACGTCCAAGGCCGTGGTGGGCTCGTCGGCGATCAGGACATCGGGGTCGCAGGCCAGGGCAATGGCGATCATCACCCGCTGGCGCATGCCCCCCGAGAACTGGTGCGGATAAGAGCTCATCCGCGCGGCGGCATCGGGGATGCCCACCAGCTCCAGAAGCTCGATGGCCCGGGTCCTTGCCTGGGCCTTGGTCAGGCCCATGTGGCGGAGAAGCGGCTCCATGATCTGGTCGCCGACCTTGAAGACCGGGTTCAGGCTGGTCATCGGGTCCTGGAAGACAAAGCCCACGCGGGCCCCCCGGATGTCCTGCAACTCGGGCAGAGAGATCTTCAAGAGGTCGCGGCCATCCAGCAGCACCTGGCCGCCCCGCACCTCGGCCGGAGGCTGCGGCAAAAGCCCCACCAGCGACATCATCGTCACCGACTTGCCCGAGCCGCTTTCGCCGACGACGCCCAGAAGCTCGCCCTTTTGCAGACTGAAACTGACATGATTGACCGCATGCACCTCGCCGGAACGAGTGCGGAACACGGTCTTCAGGCCCCGGACATCAAGAACGGGCGCGGCCCCATCGGGCATATGTCTCTCCCCACGACCTTGTTTTTTCGGTCTGATTCAGGGCCGGGTCCTTCGCGGGTCCCGTGCCATGGCGCTAGTTTGACGATTTTGTCCTTTCGATCAACCTTAAATCTTTTACGGCGCCCTGACGTCGGTTTCGGCAGAATGACAGGTCGATGCTGCAAAATGCCGAAAAGCGGTGGCGGGCGGGGGCGGGCTTGGGGATGATCGGGGCAAAGGGAGATCGAGATGACAGAGCCAATGGGTCCGGTGGGCATGGGGTCAGCGATCGGCCATCCGGGGCCGGTGCCCAAGGCTTGCGACGTGGTCGTGGTGGGCGGCGGCATCATCGGGGTGATGACCGGCTGGTTCCTGCAACAGCGCGGATTGAAGGCCGTGGTCATCGAGAAGGGCCGCATCGCGGGCGAGCAATCCAGCCGCAACTGGGGCTGGATACGCCAGCAGGGCCGCGATTTCGCCGAATTGCCCATCATGATGGAGTCTTTGCGTCTTTGGCAGGGATTCGCGCTGCGCCTGCCGGGCCTGGGGTTCCGGCAAGAGGGGGTGATGTACCTGGCCCGCACGCCCGAAGAGATGCGCGGCTTCGAGGCCTGGGCCGATGTGGCGCGGGGGGAATACGGGCTGGACGTCGGGCTGCAGTCTCCGGCCCAGGTCTATGAGCGCATCGCCGAGGCCAGCGCGCCTTGGGTGGGCGGGCTTTTCACCGCCTCGGATGCGCGGGCGGAGCCCTGGGTCGCGGTGCCGCTCCTGGCCCGGGCGGCGGCGGCCGAGGGGCTGGCCGTGGTTGAAAATTGTGCAGTGCGCCGTCTGGATGTGCAGCGCGGCCGCGTGAAGGGGGTCTTCACCGAGCAGGGCCGCATCGCCTGCGACCAGGTCGTGGTGGCGGGGGGGGCCTGGTCCTCGCTCTTCCTGGCCGCCCATGGCGTGAAGATCCCGCAGCTTTCGGTCCTGGCCTCGGTCGCGGCCACCGTGCCGATGCCGGAGGTCTTTGCCGGCAATGCGGCCGACGACCGTTTCGCCTTTCGCAGGCGGGAGGATGGCGGCTATACCCTTGCCCCCGGCGCGCATCATGACTTCTTCATCGGGCCGGATGCCTTTCGGCATTTCTGGCCCTTCGTCCGCATGCTGAAGGCCGATTTCCGCAAGACCAAATTCCGGATGCGGGCGCCAGAGGGCTTCCCGGATGCCTGGGGCACGGCGCGGGCCTGGGGCGGCGACGAGGTCTCGCCCTTCGAAGCGGTCCGCGTGCTGGATCCCAAGCCCAATATGAAGGCGCTTGCCCGCGTGCAGGACGACTTCGCCCGCGCCTTCCCCAAGCTCGGGCGGCCCGAGATCAAGGCGGCCTGGGCGGGGATGATCGACACGATCCCCGATGTGGTCCCGGTGATCGACCGGGTGGAGAGGCTCCCGGGCCTCGTCATCGCCACGGGCATGTGTGGCCATGGCTTCGGCATCGGGCCGGGGGTCGGGCGGGTCGTGGCGGACCTGGTGGCGGGCAACAAGGTTGGGCATGACCTGGGCCGCTTCCGGCTCTCGCGGTTTACGGATGGGACCAGACTTGTGCCGGGGCCCTCTTTGTAGAGGGTTGGTCTTCCGGCTCGGAGCCGGGGGGGCTGCCGCCCCCCCGGACCCCCCGTTCGGGGGACTGCCGTCCCCCGAGCCCCCTGCCCAAAGGGGAGCACGCTCCCCTTTGGAAACCCCGTGGATATTTGCGCCAAGTTGAAAGGGGTTGCGGGGGGCAGGGCTTTGGGGAAGCATGGGGGAAAGGAGTCTCATCATGCCCGTCAAGAACCGCTTCGCCGAGATGCTGCCCGAAATCACCGCCTGGCGGCGGGATTTTCATGCCCATCCGGAGTTGTTGTTCGATGTGCATCGCACGGCGGCCAGGGTGGCCGAGCTCTGCCGCAGCTTTGGCTGTGACGAGGTGGTGGAGGGCGTGGGCAAGACCGGGGTCGTGGCGGTGATCAAGGGGCGGGGGCCGGGGCGCACCATCGGGCTGCGCGCCGATATGGACGCCCTGCCGATCCATGAGCAGACCGGGCTGCCCTATGCCAGCCAGACCCCCGGCAAGATGCATGCCTGCGGCCATGACGGCCATACGGCGATGCTTCTGGGCGCCGCGAAATACCTGGCCGAGACGCGGAATTTCGACGGGGTGGCCGTTTGCATCTTCCAACCCGCCGAAGAGGGCGGCGGCGGGGGCCGCGAGATGGTGGCCGATGGCATGATGACCCGCTGGGGCATCGACGAGGTCTATGGCATGCACAATATGCCGGGCATCCCGGTCGGGACCTTTGCGATTCGCCCGGGCGCGATGATGGCGGCGGCCGATCAGTTCGAGGTCGTCATCACCGGCAAGGGCGGCCATGCCGCCAAGCCCCAGGACTGCGTCGATACCGTCGTCGTGGCGGCCCATGTCATCACCTCTGTCCAGACCATCGCCTCGCGCAATGTCGATCCCCTGGGCCAGGTCGTGGTCTCGATCTGCGTGGTCGAGACGGATTCGACCGCCTATAACGTCATCCCCCAGGTGGTGAAGCTGAAGGGCACGGTGCGCACCATGGATCCCAAGGTGCAGGATTACGTCGAGCGCCGCCTGGCCGAGGTGATCGAGGGCACGGCGCTCGCCCTGGGCGCGCGGGCGGATGTGGACTATCAGCGCGGCTATCCCGTGACGATGAACGCGCCAGAGAACACCGCGCATGCGGCCGAGGTCGCCCGGGCGATCTCGGGACGTGTCGATGAGGATGTGGCGCCGATGATGGGGGCCGAGGATTTCAGCTATATGCTGAACGAACGCCCCGGGGCCTATATCTTCGTCGGCAACGGCGACACGGCCATGGTCCATCACCCGGCCTATAACTTCGACGACAATGCGATCCCCTTTGGATCGAGCTGGTATGCGGCCATGGTCGAGGCGCGGGGGTGACCTCGCTCCGGCGTGTTGGGCTGCGGCTGTTTCCGCCCCTGGCCATATGTATATCCTGGCTTGCCTTTGCGTCCGTTGACACGCCTCCGGATGGAGGCGCGATAGAGACCCTTATGCGAGAGCAAGGGGTCTCACATGTGGCAGCTTATCACATGCTGAGGACGGGAGCCGCGTTCTGGGGCGGGGCCATTCTGGGGTCCTACCTCCTCGGCATTGCGGTCGCTTTCTGGTTGACCTCACGAGAGCCGATGATCTGGTGGAGGGTCTTCGATTGGGTCGTGCTGATTAGCTGCTGTCTTCTTCTCATTCTTGCTGTTTTTGGGGCATTAGTGGGACCAATCATTCCTGGCTGAGGGCGGCGCAAATGAAACAGGTGCCAGGTCCAGCGCAGGTTGAAGAGTGAGGGAAAGAGACCAATGATCACCACCAGCCTCATCGCAGCCATCGCCCTGCTGCATGTCTATATCCTGGTCCTCGAGATGTTCCTCTGGACCACGCCCCGCGCCCGCAAGGCCTTTGGCACCACGGCGGAGTTTGCGGCAGCGACTCGGGTGCTGGCCGCCAACCAGGGGCTCTATAACGGCTTCCTGGCGGCGGGGCTCTTCTGGGGGCTTTGGCGCAGCGATGTCGCAGTGTTTTTCCTCGCCTGCGTCCTGGTGGCCGGGGTTTACGGCGCGATGACGGCCTCGCGGCGGATCCTCTTTGTGCAGGCGGTTCCGGCGGGATTGGCCTTGTTGGCGGTGGGCTTTGGGATTTGACGCAGGGTGCGTGATCTCACGCACCGCCCCGGCAGGTGCGTGCAAGCACGCAGCCTAGGCCAGCGCGAGGTCCTCGGCCGGATAGCGCAGGCCCCGCTCTTGCACATGGATATCGGCATCCATAAGGCCAAAGGCCGCCATCAGCCGCGCCGTCACCGCCCTTGTGTCGAGGTCGTTCTGGCAGGTGTAGAGATCGATCGTCACGAAGCCCCGCCCGGGGAAGGTGTGAAAGCTGATGTGGCTTTCGGCGATCATCACAAAGCCTGAAAGCCCGCCCGGGTCTTTCTTGCAGTTCGGGCCCACCTCGACCACCACGGGGGTGCAGATCGCATGCATCCCCATCTCGGCGGGCAGGGTCTCCAAGAGGCGGCGCAGCGCCAGGGGCTCGGTCATCGGCGCCCCCTTGGCCGCATAGCCGTCGATCATCAGGTGGACGCCGAAGGGCATTGTGCCGGGCGCGCGGGGCGCATGGGTCAGGGTCATTCGGTGCTCTCCGTCAAGGGGTGGAAGCGGTCATAGGCCAGGTGAAAGACCCAGGCCCAGGTGGCGTAAAGCAGGGTCAGCGCGAGATCGGCCACCAGGGCCTCGGCCCAGCCCAGCCCGCCGAGCAGGACAAGCAGCGGCAGGGTCACGAGGATCGAGGTCGCCTCCAGCAGGACCGCATGGAGGAGGCGCCAGCCCCAGGGCCGGTCGCTGGAGAGCCTGTCGGTCAGGCGGTGTTCGGCCCAGTCAAAGGCGGTGCTGAAGAGGCCCGACCAGAGGAGGACGGCGAGGGAAAGCGCCACGAGCAGCCCAAGGCTCTGCCCCGCGCCGAACTCGGCCCAGGCCATGTAGAGCGGGACGGAAAGGCAGAGGCCGCCCGCCTCGTAAAGCAGCGATTGCAGCGCCCGGTCGCGGGCAGAACGAAGGGTCATGAAAAGGCTCCGCATCAAATTGCGGACAGTATGGCAGAGGCCGGGTGAAAGCGGCGTCAAACGGGGGTGAACGGGGCGTGAAATCGGCGGGGGCGCGGCGTCTTGGCTTTTCGGTTGCCGCGTTTGCCCCGGGCGCTGGGCCTGCGACGCCGGGCTGGAGCGGCCCGTCAGCGGCGCGTGAGATCACGCACCCCACGGCCTCACCCGGGCGGCAGGGTCAAGCAGGCAGCGAAGTCTTGCGACAGCTGGCGGATGCGGTCCAGCTGGTCCAGCTGGTTCCGGCGAAAGCCAAGGATGTTGATTTCCCATTGCGCGGCCTTTTCATAGACTTGGCAACTTGGGTTGAGTTCCGTGCCCGGCTTGTCGCAATTCATCACCGAGATGACCTCGTCGCCGACGGTCTGGACATAGACATCTCGTTCGGCCTTTGCCCAATCTGCCGCCCCCTCGACCTCGACGCGCGTGTAAGGCCCGATGGTCTCGCCTGTCTTGACCCAGGTGCGGGGGCGCGGCCATTCCCAGGCGAGGGGCGCAGAAGTAACGCTGTAGACGATCCGTTCGATGGCACGATCCCCTGCGCCCCCCGACAAGAGCACGGTGAAGAAGCTCTTGGTCATCGGGTTGGCGCTGTTGCGATAGGCCTTGGGCAGGGGCTGGCCATCGGGCAGGTTGATGTCGACGAGCAGGCTGCGGTTCGGCAGGCCGTCAGGGCCACCGCTTGGGCCGCCGAAGTCGTAGTCGGGGCGATACCAGAGGTCCAGCCACCGAGTCTCGCGCGCATCATTCGTCGGACGCCCGGCATAGGTCGCGAGCCTGTCGTGCTGGAGCGGACCCTGCCGGAAGATCGCGCAGCGCTCGGCCGAAGGGGAAGCCTCCGCCACGGCGCGGGCGGGACTGAGGGCCATACCTGCGGTGAGGGCCATAAGCGTGGTGAGGACCCAAAGGCGCATCCTCACCCCCCCGTATGGCTCATGTGGCGCGTCATCTGCCCCGCCACTTTCTGGCGCGAATAGTCGAAGTCGTGGCCCTTGGGCTTGCGTGAGATCGCCGCCCGGATGGCGGCCTCGAGGGGCGCGTCGTCAGGGCTGGCCCTGAGCGGCGCCCTCAGGTCGGCCATGTCCTCCTGGCCGAGGCACATGTAGAGCTCCCCCGTGCAGGTCACCCGCACCCGGTTGCAGCTTTCGCAGAAGTTATGCGTGAGCGGCGTGATGAAGCCCAGCTTCTGCCCCGTCTCTTCCAGCCGCACATAGCGCGCGGGGCCCCCCGAGCGCTCGGCCAGGTCGGTGAGCGTATAGCGCTCCGCCAGCCGGGCGCGGAGGTCCTTCAGCGACCAGAACTGGTCGAGCCGATCCGCCTCCATCTCGCCCATCGGCATGACCTCGATCCAGGTCAGGTCATGGCCTTCCTTTGCGGCCCATTCGGTGAGGGTGAAAAGCTCGCCCTCGTTCACGCCCTTCAAGGCCACCGCGTTGATCTTGACCCGAAGCCCCGCCTCCTTGGCGGCGGCGATCCCGTCCAGCACCTGGTTCAGGCGGCCCCAACGCGTCACCTCGGCGAACTTGGCGTCGTCCAGCGTATCCAGCGAGACATTGATCCGCCGGACCCCCACCTCGGCCAGCGCTGCCGCGTATTTGCGCAGCTGGGAGCCATTGGTCGTCACGGTCAGCTCTTTCAGCCCGTTCCCCAGCTGCTTCCCCATGGATTCGAAGAAGGTCATGATCCCCTTCCTCACCAGGGGCTCGCCCCCGGTGATCCGCAGCTTTTCCACCCCCAGCCGCACGAAGGTGCTGCATAGTCGCGTCAGCTCCTCCAGGGAGAGCAGCTCTGCCTTGGGCAGGAAGGTCATGTGCTCGGTCATGCAATAGGCGCAGCGGAAGTCGCAGCGGTCGGTGACCGAGACGCGCAGATACGAGATCGGGCGGGCGAAGGGATCTATGAGCGGTGCCATCAGTCCAAGATAGACCCTGTGGCCCGCGATACAATCCCGAAACCGCAGATGGGGGGGCTGCCGCCCCCCCAGCCCCCCGCCTCAGGGGGAGCACGCTCCCCCTGAGAACCCCCGTGAGTATTTGGGCCATATTGAAAGGGGGGAGGTCTGGAGGGGCCCCCGGGGTCCCTCCAGCTGGGGGTGCGGGGGAGAAGTCCCCCGCTTACGCCGTGGGCCGGTCGAAGACCTTGCGCCCCATCAGCGAGCCCACGAGGTCCACCATCAGCTTGGCCGTCATTCCCCGGTCGTCGAGGAAAGGGTTCAGCTCCACCAGGTCCAGCGAGGTCACGAGGCGGCTTTCGTGGAGAAGCTCGCAGACAAGATGCGCCTCGCGGAAGGTGGTCCCTCCCGGCACGGTCGTCCCCACGGCGGGGGCGATGGAGGGGTCGAGGAAATCGACATCCAGCGAGACATGCAGCATGCCGCCCGCCGCCCGGACCCGGTCGAGGAAAGCGCGCAGCGGGGCCACGATGCCGTGTTCGTCCAGGACGCGCATGTCGTTGATGGCAATGTCATGGGTCAGAAGCGCCGCATGCTCGGCCGGATCGACCGAGCGGATGCCGTAAAGGCAGATGCGCTCGGGCGGGAGGGCGGCGGGGAAGGGGCCGAAGGCGTCGAAACCCTCGCGGCCGGCGATCCAGGCGACGGGCGTGCCATGCAGGTTGCCCGAGGTCGTGGTCAGCGGCGTGTGGAAATCGGAATGGGCATCGAGCCACAGAAGGAACAGCGGCCGCCCGACCGAGGCCGCATGTTCCGCCGCCCCCGCAACCGTGCCCAGCGCCAGGGAGTGGTCTCCGCCCAGGATCACCGGCATCCGGCCCAGGGCCAGCTCCGCGCCGACCGCGCGGCGCAGGGCCTGGGTCCAGCCCAGCACCAGGTCGAGGTCATGCACCACCGGATTGGCGCAATGGGCGCCCTGGACCGCATCCGGGCCCAGGTCGCCCCTGTCCTCGACGCCGTGCCCAAGCTCGGCAATCGCCGCTCCCAGCCCCGCCACGCGATAGGCCATGGGCCCCATGATGCAACCCGCCCGCCTTTGCCCCGCGTCGATGGGCGCCCCGATCAGACTGACTTCCATAAGACCCTCCGTTTCCCCCCTTATCCCGCGCCATATGCTCCCGGTCCACCGTCATTCTGCCCGGTCCTGGTGCAGAAGGGCGGCAGATCGCCCGGCCTTTGCGGCAGTTGGCCCGGGGGACGCCGGGGCTGCCGCCCCGGACCCCGCCCGGAGGGACCCAGGGGGCCCCTCCGGACCTCCCCCGGAATGAATTGGGGGCATGAGCAGTGGGGGGGGCGATCCCTGGCATTCATCTTTTCCCGATACCCACGGGGTTTCCCAAGGGGAGCGTGCTCCCCTTGGGGCAGGGGGCTCGGGGGACGGCAGTCCCCCGAATGCGGGGGTGCGGGGGCGGCAGCCCCCGCTTCCTCCCGGAGCCCCCAAGGCTGCCAAGCCGCCAGGGGGCTCCGGAACCACGCCCCCCCTCCTCACGACCCCGTGCCTTCCCTCTGCCGCGCAAAGCCCCTATGCTGGTCCAAATCCAAGGGGAGCCTCCATGATCACCGAACTCGGCCACTTCGCCCTGATCCTCGCCCTTGTGACGGCCCTCCTGCAAAGCACGCTTCCTCTCATCGGGGCCCAGGTCGGCGACCGCCGCCTCATGGCGCTGGCAGGCCCCGCGGCGGCCGTGCAATTCGCCCTCATCGCGCTGAGTTTCGGGGCCCTAACCTGGGCCTTCGTGACCTCGGACTTCTCCCTCTCCCTCGTCGTCGCCCATTCGCATACCGAAAAGCCCCTGCTCTACAAAGTCGCGGGCGTCTGGGGCAATCACGAGGGCTCGCTGCTCCTCTGGGTCCTCGCGCTCTCGCTCTTCGGAGGCTGCGCCCATTGGTTCGGGCAGAACCTGCCGCTCCGCCTCAAGGCCAGGGTCCTGGCGGTGCAGGGGGCCATCGGCGTGGCCTTCCTGAGCTTCATGCTCTTCACCTCGAACCCTTTCCTGCGCCTTGTCACCCCGCCGATGAACGGCAATGACATGAACCCGATCCTCCAGGACCCCGGCCTCGCCTTCCACCCGCCCTTCCTCTACCTGGGCTATGTCGGGCTCTCGATGTCCTTCGCCTTCGCCGTCGCCGCCCTGCTGGAGGGCCGCGTCGACGCCGCCTGGGGGCGCTGGGTCCGGCCCTGGACGCTCGCCGCCTGGATGTTCCTGACCATCGGCATCATCATGGGCTCGCTCTGGGCCTATTACGAGCTCGGCTGGGGCGGCTTCTGGTTCTGGGACCCGGTGGAAAACGCCTCCTTCATGCCCTGGCTCATCGCCACGGCACTGTTGCACTCCGCCATCGTCGTGGAAAAGCGCGAGGCCCTGAAGTCCTGGACCATCCTCCTCGCGATCTTCGCCTTTGGCTTCTCGCTCATCGGCACTTTCATCGTGCGCTCGGGCGTCATCACCTCGGTCCACTCCTTCGCCTCCGACCCGACGCGGGGCATGGCGGTCCTGGCGATCCTCGGCATCTTCATGGGCGGAGCCCTGACGCTTTACGCCGCCAAGGCGGGTGATCTCGAGGCCAAGGGGGTCTTCTCCATGGTCTCGCGTGAAAGCGGGCTCGTGGTGAACAACCTCCTCCTGACCGTGGCGGCCTTCGTCGTCTTCGTCGGCACCATCTGGCCCCTGGTGGCCGAGGTCCTCCTGGGCCGGGCGCTCTCGGTCGGCGCGCCCTTCTTCGATGCGGCCTTCTCGCCCTTCGTCGTGGTCCTGGCCCTGGTCTTGCCCATCGGCGCGGTCCTGCCCTGGAAGCGCGCAGAGCTCTCGCGTGCCATGCGCCCCTTCCTGCCCGCCCTGGTCCTGGCCGTGGCGGCGGGGCTCCTCGCCTGGGCCGTGGGCTCGGGCCGATCGACGCTGGGGCCCCTGGGCGTGGCGCTGGCGGCCTGGCTGATCTCCGGCGCGCTGGTCGATCTCTGGGGGCGCTCTGGGCGCGGCGCCTTTGCCGCGCGCCTCTCGCGCCTGACCCGCCTGCCGCGCGCCGATTGGGGCCGCGTCACCTCTCATGCGGGCCTTGGGCTCACGATCTTCGGCGTCGTCGCCCTGACCTCCTGGTCGGTCGAGGATATCCGCGTGGTGAAACAGGGCGAGAGCTTCACGCTCGGCCGCTATGAGATCACCTTCGAGGGCATCCGCGAGGAAGCGGGGTCCAACTTCACCGCCCAGGTCGCCGATATCGCGGTCAAGCGGGATGGGCAGCTCATCGACAGGCTGCATCCGGCGAAAAGGGTCTATCCCTTCGCCCAGATGACGACGACCGAGGCCGCGATCCGCCCCGGCGTGCTGGGTGACCTTTACGTCGTGGTGGGCGACGAGCAGGACGGCGGCGGCTATGCGATCCGCTCTTACCTCAAGCCCTTTGCGCTCTGGCTCTGGATCGGCGGCGTCATGATGGGCCTGGGCGGGCTTCTCTCGCTGACCGACCGGCGCTATCGCCTGGCCGCAGGTGCTGCCCGCGCCAAGCCGCAAGGAGTGCCGACCGAATGAAGCGCCTTCTCCTGGCCCTGGCGCTCCTCGCCTCTCCGGCCTTCGCCGTCCAGCCCGACGAGATCCTGCCCGACCCGGCGCAAGAGGCCCGCGCCCGGGCGCTGTCCAAGGAACTGCGCTGCCTCGTTTGCCGCAACGAGAATATCGACGACAGCGATGCGCAGCTGGCCCGCGACCTGCGGCTTCTGGTCCGCGAGAGGATCGCGGCAGGCGACAGCGACGATGAGGCCATGGCTTTCATCACCGCGCGCTATGGCGAGTTCGTGCTGTTGAACCCGCCCGCGACGGGGGCGAACCTGGTCCTGTGGCTCGCAGGCCCCGCCGCGCTTCTGGCGGGCGGGGGCCTGGCCTTTGCCGTCATGCGCCGCCGCGCCGCTGCCTCCGAGGTCAAGGGGCTCAGCGCCGAGGAAGAGGCGCGGTTGCGGGATATCCTGAAGGACTGAAGGTTCTCCCGGGGCCCCGGAGTCGCACGCGGGCTTGCCTTTCCACCCGCGCCTGACCTTCCGCAGTTCAGGCGATCACAGCGCCACCATGTGATTGTCCCAAGCAAGATCCAGCTTGGCCAGCGGCCGCAGGCCCTCATCCAGCGCGCAGATCCCGCCCGCGCCGTCGCTGGTGACAAAGCCCGGCCCCAGCGCCGCCAGCCCGCAGACATCGGCCCGCGCATGGGTGGCCAGGAACTGCCCCTGCGCATCAAAGACCTGCACCACCCCGCCCTTGGGCGAGCTGATCGCCAGCCGCCCGTCCGAGGCCCGGGCGATCGACCCCGCATAGCCCTTCATCCGCTCGGCCTCGCCCTCCGGCGCCGCATAATGCTCCGGCGCCTGACCCGGCACCCAATGGCCCAAGAGCGGCACGACCTCCGCCGGATCGCCCTCCCATTGCATGGCAAAGGCCACGCCCGTCGCGGTCAGCACCAGGTGGCGGATCGAGGCCTGGTGCAGGTCCGGCAGCGTCACCTGCTCCAGCACGGTCCCCCCCTTGGAGATCAGCGTCAGATTGGGTCGCATGGTCTCGATGTTCAGCTTGCTGCGGTCGGTCGGATCGGTCTGGATCCCGCCATTGGCGATGATCAGCCGCCCATCGGCCAGAAGCTTCAAGTCATGGGGCCCGATGCCGCCGCTGGCATATTCCCCCATCCGCGTGAAGCCCTCCGTCTCCCAGATGCCCACGCGACCCTCTGACCCCTCGGCCACGACCTCGGAGGTGTAAAGCACCCGCCCATCGGCGGAAAAGGCGCCGTGGCCGTTGAACTGGCGCCCCGGGGGCGGAGAGAAGCGGTGGGTCTCGGCGCCCGTCACGCAGTCGATCACCAGGGCAAAGGTCCCAGGGCGCCGGGCAAAGGCCACGGCCAGGGGCTTTTCGGGATGGGCCGCCGCCGCATGGCCCCGCGCGGGCAGGGGCAGGGCAAAGAGGCTCTCGCCGCTTTCCGAGAGCCCATGCAGGCAGTAGTCCTCGCCCTCCTTGGCGGCGGCGAGCCAGGCCGGGCTGCCCGCATCGGCCCAGGAGGGGCGCGGCAGGGCCAGGGCGGCAAGGCCCCCCAGGAAGAGGCGGCGGTTCGGGCGCATCTCAGTCTCCGTCGGCAGAATTGAACCCGATGCCCACATCCATCTCGGGCGCGACCTCGGAAAGGGCAAGCTCGCGCAGGCGGGTCACCGATTGCGCGAGGATTTCCAGTTTCAGCCGGCCCTGCGGTTCGGTGATCCCGGCAAGGATCGGATCGTCCATCGCCTCGGCCTGGGCGATGGCGGCGTCGAAAGCGGCCAGGGTCTGGGGCGCATCGGGGGTCAGGCTTTCGGTGAAGTCGCGCAAGGCGCTCAGCGCCAGGGTGATGTTGCGCAAGCTGCGGCCCGAGGCGCGGGCCTCGGCGCGTTCGGGATGGGGGGCCTCGAAACTGCCCAGGGGGCGCCCGATGCGCCCGTCGTTCAGGGTCTCGAGCCCGGCGGCGAGTTGCGTGAACAGCGCCTGGCGTGCCTCGGTGCGGGAGAGGAAAGCGGTGTTGCCGGGCTCTCCGGCCGTGGTCAGAAGCTGGGCATAGTCCTGCCAGCCCGCCGCGATTTCCCCCGTCACCCGGGCGAGGTCCGCCGTGGTGGCGGCGATCAGCGGGCAGGGATCGGCGGGCAGGGGCTTTTCGGGATAGATCAGCCGCTCCAGCGCCAAAAGCCCGCGTGCGGCGACGGATTGCTCGGCGAAGGCCTCTGGCTCCAGCTTGGCCGGATCGCCCTTCAGCAGCGCCATCTGCGCCTTGGCCCCCATGCCCTTGGGATCGGGCCAATAGAGCACCGCAAGGCCGCGCCCCTCTTCCTCGGTGGGGCCGAGATGGAGGTGCTGCACCGCCATCCAGGCATCATAAGTTGCATGAAACCCGTCCTGCAAGGCCTTGGTGTCGCAGGTATTTCCCGCATCTCTTAAGGTCTCGGCGGAGGCTTGCAGCTTGGCCATCCCCGGCAGGATGTGATCCTGCACCGCCTCGGCGATATCGGCCCTTGCGGGGGCGGCCAGCAGGGCGAGGGTCAGGAGAAGGGCGCGCATCACAGGCTCTCCAGAAAGGCCATAAGGGCATCGCGGTCGGTCTTGGACAGGCCCACCACGGTATCGCGGGAGGCTGCCGCCTCGCCACCATGCCACAGAACGGCCTCCAAGAGCGAGCGCGCGCGGCCGTCGTGCAGGAAGCTGGCACGGCCGGTGACCTGTTCGGTCAGGCCGATGCCCCACAGGGGCGGGGTCTTCCATTCCGACCCGCTGGCGCGACCCTCGGGGCGGTTGTCGGCGAGGCCCGGCCCCATGTCATGGAGAAGCAGATCGGTATAGGGCCAGATCAGCTGGAAGCTCTGCTCGGGCTGGCCCTCCAGCCGGTTGGTCACGAATTTCGGCACATGGCAGGACTGGCAGCCTGCCGCGTAGAAGACCTGTTTGCCGGCCAGGACCTGGGGGTCATCGACGCCCCGCCGCGCGGGCACGGCCAGGTTGCGGGAGTAGAAGGTCACCAGGTCCAGGCTTTTCGCATCGACCTCGAGCCCGTCGCGGACGCCTTCTTCCTGGCCATCGGGCGCCGTGCGGCAGGTGGTCTGGGCCTCGGTGCAGTCCCCCAAGGGCGCCGGATGCAAGGGCGTCGACAGCCCCATGTCGCCCGAGAAAGCCCCGGCCGATTGCGCCTTGATCGTCGGCGCCCCGGCCTTCAGCCCGAACCGCCCCAGCATCGGCACGCCGAACTCCTCCGAGGGCAGGATCTGCGCCCGGCCCGAGATCCCGTCGCCATCGGCATCCGCCTCATCGGCATGGGCCAGGATATCGGCCGCGGGAATGGCCTCGAGAAGCCCCAGCCCGATCATCTGCGGCGCCACCCGGGGCGACAGAAGCGCTGGCCCTGGGTCGGGGAGCATGGCATAGGTCGGCGCCTTCAGCACGACCACGGTCCCATCCGCCAGGGTCACGGGTTGGTCTGCATAGGTCACCACCATCTCGCCCTCGGGCTCCAGGCCCGGCGTGGCGAGGTCCTGCACCTGGCCGCCATAGACCGGATGCGGCTGGGTGGGGAGCCAACCCTCGATCCCCATGGGCACCGCGCCGCCCGGGACCGAGATCCGCAGGAACATGCCGGTGCGCGGCCCGTCCTGCGTATCGGGCGGATGGCCGCGCCCGTCCTTCAGGTGGCAATCCTGGCAGGCGCGGGCGTTGTAGAAGGGCCCCAACCCGTCCGAGGCGAGCGTCGAAGAGGGAGAGGCGATCCAGGCCTTGCGGAAGAGCGCATTGCCCAGCTTGAACCCCATCTCGGCCTCGAAGGACATATTGGCCGAATGTTGCGAGAAGGCATCCGCCGTCTCCAGCGCCCTGACCGTTGCCGCGCCACCGGGCTTGTCCTCGAATTTCTCGGGCTTCGAGAAATCCTGTGGCGGGGCGAGGACGGCGGCGATGCGGGCCGCCTCGGCCTCGGTGCGGGGGAGGACCGAGAGGTGGCGGTCGTTCAGCGCCTGGGCCCCTGCGGCCTGCGCGACAGAGACCAAAAGCAGGGCGGCGATGCGGGTCTGCATCATGTCCTTTCCGGGCCTTGGGCCCTTGGCTTCGGGCCCGGGGGCCCATGGCTGGGGCAGGCTTACTGGAAGACGGCGTCGGGGCTGTCGAGGCTGTCCGACCCCTCGAAGGCGATCTGATCGAGCCCCAGCGCCTTGACCGCGCGTTCGATCGAGGCGGTCTGGTCGACCAGCGCCGTGACCGCGCCCATGATCAGCGCCTCGCCCTCGGCATTGCCCGCTTCCAGCATCTGGTCATAGGCCATGCCGCTTTCGGCCCGCGCCTTGACCGCCCCCAGGGCCGCGACCGAAGCGTCAAGCTTGCCCGCAAGCTCCGTGGCCACCGCGGGATCGGCCGCCGTGACGAGGTCCGAGAGCGACGGTCCGGCCAGCACCGTGCCATCGACCCGCGTGTAGCTGCCGGTATAGACGTTCCGAATGCCGACCCCGTCGTAATAATGGCTGTTGTGGGTGTTGTCCGAGAAGCAGTCATGCTCTTCCTCGGGGTCGTTGAGCATGAGGCCGAGCTTCATCCGCTCGCCCGCCAGCTCGCCATAGGACAGCGAGCCCATGCCGGTCAGGATCGCCATGACGCCCTGGGTCGGGTCCTGGGTCACGACCTTGCGGGCGGCACCCTCGGGGCCCCAATCGGCGGCCATCTCGGTCAGGTCCGCGACCAGGAGATCGGTTGCCGCCACCAGGTAGGCCGCGCGGCGGTCGCAGTTGCCGCCTGTGCAGTCGCTGGTCGAGAAATCGGTGAAGGGCCGCGCCCCGGCCCCCGGCCCCGTGCCGTTCAGGTCCTGGCCCCAAAGGAGGAACTCCACCGCGTGATAGCCCGAGGCGACATTGGCCTCGATGCCCTCGGCCTCGTGCAGGCGATGGGCGATCAGGTCGGGGGTGATGGCGGCGGCATCCACCACCTCGCCCGAGAGGGTAAAGGTCGGCGTGGCGATGACATTCAGCCCGGCCTGGGCGTTTTCCTCGTTGGTGGCCGTGCCCTCGGCCACATAGTCGATCAGCCCCTCGTCGAGCGGCCAGGCGTTCACCCGGCCCTCCCAGTCATCCACCACCGGATTGCCGAAGCGGAAGGCTTCGCTTTGCTGATAGGGCACGCGGGCGGCGATCCATGCGGTCCGGGCGGCCTGCAGGGTGGCGTCCGAGGGCTGGGCCACGAGGGCCGCGACGGCCGCCTGCAGGGCCTGGGCCGTGGTCAGCGCATCGCCATAGGTCGCCTGGGCGATGTCGGCGTAATGGGTCGTGACCTCCTCCGGCGTGGCGGCGAAGGCGGGCAGGGCAAGGGTGCAAAGCGCGGTGGAGAGGAGCAGGCGCATGGGGTCATCCATCGGGTTGGGGCCCGGGGAGATCCGGGGCAGGGCTGCCTGTTATTTCTGACAAAAATACTTTTCTGTAAAGCCGATTCTTTTGCTTGGGAAATGGGACGCGTGATCCAGGCGCCCGGCAAGGCGACGAGGCGGAGGAGCGGTGGGTTGACACCCACCCTACGCTTTCCCCAAGGCCAGCACAAAGCGGCACCGTACCGCTTGGCGGAGCCGGAGGGCGCAGGCCCGCAGGCGACAGGAAAAACTTGCGGCGAAGCCGCTCCGCTAAGCTTAAAGCCCGTTCATCCGGGCGAGCTCTTCATAGACCCCCGGCACCCCCGCCACGATGGGATTGCCCCTGTGCAGCCCCTCACCGGCCAGGAAGTCGTTGACCTTCAGCCCTGCCGCCTCGATCACCGCAATGGCGCCAAGGCAGTCCCAGGAGTTGATATGCGGCTCCATATAGCCCAGGAACCGCCCCGCCGCGACGTAGGACAGGTTCAAGGCGCCCGAGCCGTCGCGGAAGAACATGCCGCCGCCTTCCAGGAGCTGGGTGAAAGGGCCGAGGAACTGCGCCCCCGACACCCGGGGGGAATAGCCCGTGGCCACAAGGCCACCCCGGATCGTCCGCCCCGGATGGCGCTTGACGGGTTTGCCGTTCAAGGTCGCGGGGAAGCCGCGGCCGCCCGCGAAAAGCTCCCCCCGCGCCGGGGCAAAGACCGTGCCGAATTGCAGGACCCCGTCCAGCACGAAGGCGATGGAGACGCACCAGGACGAGAGCCCCGAGAGGAAAGGCTGCGTGCCGTCGATCGGATCGACCACCCAGACGCCCTGACCCTTTGCGATCGCCATGGAACCGGTCTCTTCGCCGAAGAAGGCATCGCCCGGAAAGGCCTCGGCCAGCCGCGCCTTGATCAGGAGCTCGGTGTTCAGATCGGCCTCGGAGGCCATGTCCTGCAGGCCCTTGGACTGCACGGTCAAGGAGCCGAGGTCGTTGAAATAGCCAAGCGCCAGGGCGCCCGCCTCTTGCACGAGGGAGAGGGCGAAGGTGAAACGCGGGGTCAGGTCCATGGGGCGCGGGTCCGGGAAAGAGGGATGGGGGCCAGGCTAAAGCTTGGGCGGTTCTTCTGTTCGGGTCGAGGTCCCGGATCAAGTCCGGGACGGCGGGGAAAGAGGGGCGGTTCCACTGTTCATGTCGAGGTCCCGGGGCTCAAGCCCGGGACGGCGGTGAGAAGGGGGCCTCGGTCACTTCCACAGCCAGGCCGCGCCGCGGACGCCCGAGGCATCGCCATGGACATTGCGCTTGATCGGCGTGTGAAAGACGGTCGAGAAGGTGCGCCGCGCCAAGGCCGGGGGCAGGTCGGTGTAAAGCTCGTCCACGTTGGACATGCCCCCGCCCATCACCAGGACATCGGGGTCCAGCGTGTTGACCACGGTGGCCAGGCCCCGCGCCACGCGGTCGATATACCGCTCCCAGAGCATCCCGGCCAGGCGGTCGCCCTGGCGCTTCAGCGCCATGATCTCGCGGGCCTTCAGCGCGGCACCGGTGTGCTTCGTCCACTCCGCCTCGAAGGCGCGGCCCGAGACCCAGGTCTCCATGCAGCCATGCCGCCCGCAATAGCAGGGCGCGCCGGGGATCTCGGTCGTATCGGGGAAGGGCAGGGGGTTGTGGCCCCATTCCCCGCCCGAATTGTTCGGCCCGTGATGGGCCCTTCCCCCCACCGCGATCCCCGCCCCGGCGCCAGAGCCCAGGATCACCGCGAAAACGACGTTATACCCCGCCCCCGCGCCATCCACGGCCTCCGACGCGGCAAAGCAATCGGCGTCGTTCTCCACCCTGATCTCGCGCCCGATGGCCTCGCGCAGGTCGGCCTCCACCGGCTGACCCAAAAGCCAGGTCGAAGAGGCGCCCTTGCCCAGACGGCTCACCGGCTCGAGGCTTCCGGGGATGCCGATCCCGACCGAGCCCCTTTGCCCCGTCGCAGCCTCGGCGCGGCCGATCATCGCCACGATCTCGGAGAGGCAGCCCCGGTAATCGCCGCGCGGCGTGTCGACCCTTTCGCGCCAGAGCTCGGCCCCCGAGGGCGCCAGCGCCACGCCCTCGATCTTGGTGCCGCCCCAGTCGATGCCGATCAGCATCAGCCCGCCAGCCCGTTCAGATCGACCGCCATGACCAGGATGTTCAAGGCGACATAGATGCTGCCCAGGACCCACATGGCCCGGCGGTCCAGCGCCAGGCTTGCCTCCTCCATGTCGCGGTAGCGCAGCCGCAGGCTCCAGATCGAGACGAAGACCGCGATGAAGATGATGGCCACGGCGATCAGGTTGATCTGTTCGGCCAGGGTGACGGCGGTGGTGGGCGGCAGGCTTCCCGTGATCACGAAAGTATTGGCGCTGGCGGCAAAGATCGAACCCACGCCCATGCCGAAGCGGGCATCGAGGTCATCGGCCTTGATCAGGAAGGCCAGGAGGCCCAGAAGCACCGAAAGCGCCGAGATCCAGAAGCTCTTGAACAGGGGCGCCCAGGAGGTGCGGTCGAGCGCGACATAGAAGGTCAGCCGCGAATAATCGCTCGCCGCATCGCCCGCGCTGCGCAACCCATAGTTGGTGGCGTATTTGTGGACCTCGATCCCCGGGGTCTGCATCGCGACCTTCCAGCCCGCGACCTCCACCGAAGGGTCGATCGCGGTGCCCTCGTCGGCGACATAGGACAGGTCGCGGTCGATGGAGACGCCGTCCTCGATGATGATCGGCAGGACATGGTTGTCCAGGGGGAAGCGGCGGACGTCGAAATCGTGGAAGACAGTGGCCTGGACCCGGACCGTGGCATATTGCATGCCATCGTCTTCCTGGACCTGGGGCTCCGAGCGGCTGGAGATGACGCCGTTGACGATCTCGAAGCTTTCATAGGGTTTCAGATCGCCGCCCTTCCAGCGGAACCAGAGCCACATGTCGACATCGTAAGAGCCGGTCTGGGGCGAGACATTGGACATGCGCAGGATATAGGCGCCGACCGACACCTCCAGGTGGCCGGCCGGGGCTGCGGCGGGGGTCTCGGTGGTGGTGGCCTCGGTGGTCGTCGTGCTGGTCTGGGCCAGGGTCAGGCCGGGCCAGAGCAGCGAGAGGGCGAGGACAAGCCGGGAAAGAAAGGCGCGCATGGGGTTTTCCGCTTCGCTTTGGGGTCGGCGCCAGATTGGCGCTTGCGATGCGCTCTGGCAAGGGGCTCGACGCCCCGCGAAGGCCACGATTTCTCTGCGAAAAATCAGGGCCTCGGCATCAGGCCGCAGGTTGGGGGCAGGGCGCGTGAGGGGAGGAGAGGGCCCCGGGGGGGGAGGTCAGCCTGCCTTTGTCGTGAGTGAGCCAGGGCGACACTGGCCCCAAGGGGCGCTGAGATCGGCTTGTGTCTGGGCCCTCGCGCCCTCAGACCAGCAAAACCCTGGGGCCTAGTCCTTCAGACCATAGGCCAGGCGGATCGCCGCAATCGCCCCGGGGCCGAATTTGCCATCCGCCTTGCCCTCGAGGAAATTGTGTTCCTTCAGGATCTTCTGCAATTCCACCCGCGTTTTGGGAGAGAAGGCCTCGGCATTGGTCGTCAGCTGGTTCAGCACATCGGCGCTGCCTGCGCGGAGCGAATCGTAAAGATAGGCCGCCGCGTCCTTGGGCCCCTTATCCCTGAGAAATCCGCCGTCGATCATGCCCGCCATGTTGAACATGGCCTCGGGGTGACGCAGCGCCGCCGCCTTCTGGAAATACTCGATCCCCTTGGCCTGGTCGGGGACCAAGCCCAGACCGCCCTGGAAATAGAGGAAGCCCAGGTCGTTCAGCGCATCGGCAAAGCCCTGGTCGGCAGCGGCCTGGTACAGCTCCAGCGCGCGCTTGGGGTCAGGGGGCACGCCCAGGCCCTGTTCATAGATCTTGGCCAGTTCGAACTCGGCCTCGGCCTCGCCCGCCGCCGCAGCCCGGGTCATGTAGTCCAGCGCGAGCTTGGGGTCATAGCGGCTGTCGTTGGGGTTCTGCGCGATATAGGCGAGCCCCAGCATCGAGCGCGGGTCGCCCTCTTCGGCCAGGGAGCGCATCCGTTGCTCGGCATCGGGCTTGATCCCGGCCCAGGCCACGCGCGGGTCAGCCGCCGCCTCCGGATCCGCCACCCCGTCGCTGGAGCCCGCGAGGTAGAAGGGCGTGCCCGACAGCGAGCCATTGGTCCAGGGCTCCTGCTTGTTGTCGGTGGCCTTCAGGACCTCGTCGCGGACCCGGCGGAACATCAGGCCGATCTCCAGGTCGGGCTCGGTGATCGACTCGGTCAGGGCCAGGGCATAGGGGCTGTTGTCGCCCGCCCCGTCCAGCGCCACCTTGTTCTTCTGCTGGGCAAAGGCCACCAGCGTCCCCTGTTCGGGATTGACCGGGGCGAGCCCCTGTTCGGCCACCCCGCCCTCACCGATATCCGAGGCCGAGAGGAGCTCTCCGAAAGGATTGTTGCGGCAGGCGTCCAGGATCACGATGCGCATCTTGCGCGCATGATCCACGGCGGCCAGCATCTGATCGAGCGAGACCGAGACCCGTGCCACGTCCTTGATCGAGCGCACCTTGGCATCGACCGGGATCAGGAAATTCTGCCCCGAAGCCTCGACGCCGTGCCCCGCGTAATAGACCAGCGCCACATCCGCGGTTTCCGAGGCGAAGGAGAAGCTGTCCATCGTGTCCAGAAGCTGCTGTTGGGTCGCGTCCAGCACATAGGTGACCTTGAAGCCCACCTGTTCCAGCTTGGCGCCGACCCGTTTCGCATCGTTGATCGTGTTCTTCAGCCCGGGGACGCTTTCATAGGCCGCCATGCCGATGACCATGGCGATCTTCTCGGCCATGGCCGGGACCGCAAGGGCGAGGAACATAAGGAAAGAGGCCAGGAGTCGCATGTCACACTCAGTCCAGGATCTTGAATTCGATGCGGCGGTTGCGGGCGCGGTTCTCGGCGCTGTCATTGGGCAGAAGCGGAGCGGCCTCGCCATAGCCCTTGGGGGTCAGGCGATCCGCCCCCGCGCCGCGCTCTGCCAAATAGGCCGCGACCGCAGCCGCCCGCGCCTCGGAGAGGGCGAGGTTGGCGGCATCGGGGCCCACGTCATCGGTATGGCCGCCGATCTCGATCTTCATCTCGGGGCAGCGCGTGACCACGTCCAGAAGCGTGTCCAGGACGGCAGAGCCCGCCACATCCAGCCGCGCCGAGCCCGAGCGGAAGGTGATGTTGCCGGCCTGGGAAAGCGTGTCAAAGCGCGTGGCGCAAGCCTCGGCATCGAAGGCGCCCCGGGTCT
Organism: Stagnihabitans tardus; assembly: GCF_009925085.1. GTDB lineage: Bacteria > Pseudomonadota > Alphaproteobacteria > Rhodobacterales > Rhodobacteraceae > Stagnihabitans > Stagnihabitans tardus. The sequence continues at coordinate 105,583 of NZ_JAABNR010000013.1, forward strand.
CCTTGGCGGCATCGGCCCCGGTCGTCAGCGCCGCGACCATGGGCGCCGCCCCGTCGCGGGTGAAGATCCAGTCGAAGGAGACCGAACCCACCGGCAGAAGCTTGACCTTGGCGGCATCCTCGAGCTTGGCCACGCCTTCGGTCAGGGCGAAATCCTCCGCCACCACCGGAATGACCCCGACCGAGGCCACGGCGACCGTATCCGGCCCCAGTTGCGTGATCGAGATCGGAGCCGACATCTCCTTGGTGACGCCATGCAGCGTCAGGGTGAAGGGCAGGACGGCAAAGGTGCGCGGACCGTCCTTGAGGCCCTCAAGCACCAGGGGGTCGACCTTGGCCGTGACCGTGGCGGTCGGGAACTTGAAGGTCTCGAAGAAGAGGAAGCGCATCCGCACATTGCGCAGGTCGATATGGGTGTCGATGGAATCGAGCGCGATCTGCACCTCGGCCATGCCATCGGGCGCGATATGACCGCCAAAGGTGGCGATGTTGTTCATCTCGACCTTGGTGCCGTTCTTGACCGACTGGAAGCCCAGGGTCGAGCCCAGGGGGTTCAGCGTCCAGCCCGGGGCAAAGGGGTTGTCCTCGGCCAAGGCAGGCGCGGCCATCAGGGCGATCAGCGGCAAAAGGCGAAGGGCGTTCATCGGGGTCTCGCGCGGAGGTGCAGGCATCGGGACTATGCGCCTTGTGCAAGATAAAGCAACAGGATCGCGGCTTTGTCATCCGGAAATGCGGTGGGAAATGCGAAGGGCTTTTCCCCCTCTGGCTGCGCCTGCCGTCTTGTCAGGGGGCGCCGAATGCAGCACCTTGGCGCCAAGAGACCGGGGGCAGGGCGCTTCCCGGACAGGAGAAGAGAATGCGGCATCTGTGGCTTGCGGCTTTGGCCTGGGTCTTGGGCTTGGGGATGGCCATGGCAGAGCCCCGTGTGGCGCTGGTCATCGGCAACGGGGCCTATGCCACGGTCAACCCGCTGAAGAACCCGGGCCGCGATGCCGCCCTGATCGCGGGCGCCTTGCGCAAGGCGGGCTTCGAGGTGACCGAGGTCCCCGATGCCGACCTGGCCACGATGAATGCCGCCATCGCCAAGTTCGGGCGCGCGCTGCGCGAGGCGGGGCCGGAGGCGACCGGGCTCTTCTATTACGCGGGCCACGGCGTGCAAAGCTTTGGCGAGAACTATCTTTTGCCGGTGGATACCGCCCTGACCGATGCGGCGGACCTCTCCTTGGTGGCGGTCGATGCCCAGGTCGTGCTGCGCCAGATGGCCTCGGCGAGGAACCGCACCAATATCGTGATCCTGGACGCCTGCCGCAACAATCCCTTCGCCGATGTGCGCGACCTGACCGACCAGGGCCTGGCCGAGATGTCGGCGCCGACGGGGACTTTCCTCGCCTATGCCACCGCGCCCGGATCGGTGGCGCTGGACGGCACCACGGGCAATTCCCCCTTCACCGAGGCGCTGGCGCGGCGCATCGCGGAGCCGGGCCTCGCCATCGAAGAGGCCTTCAAGGCCGTGCGGGTCGAGGTTCTGCAAGCCACCCAGGGCGCCCAGACCCCCTGGGACACCTCCAGCCTGACCGGGCCCTTCACCTTCACCGAGGCCGTGCAGCAGGATGCCGATGCGCTCTGGGCCAATGTCTCGGTGTCGCGCGATCCGGTTCAGATCATGCTCTTCCTGCGCGCCTATCCGGGATCGGTGCATGAGGCCGAGGCGCGGGCGCTCTTGACACAGGTCATGCAGGCCGAGGTCGCGGGTGGCGCAAAGCCCACGCCGGCGCCGGTGACAGGCAGCCCGGTGACGGGCGCCGATCCGGTCGAGACGGCGGCCTTCGAGGCCGCGCAGCGCGATGGCAGCCGCGTGGCCCTGCAAGCCTTCCTCGACGCCCATCCTTCCAGCCCCTTCGCCCCCGCCGTCCAGGCCGAGATCGCGGCGCTGGATCACCCGATCACGGCGAGCCCCGTGGTCGAGGCCCCGGCGGCGGGCGAGGTCGATGCCGCGATGGTCGCAGCCATCGCCGGGGCGACCGTGAGCTTCGAGGCGCCGCTGGAGCAGGGCGACGAGGCCATCCTCGGCCGCTCCATCGCCGAGCTGATCCAGACCCAGCCGCTCTTCCCGCCCATCGAGGGCTTGCCGAAAGAGGCCTGGGAGGGCCAGGCCTGCAAGACCTGCCACCAATGGACCAAGCCCGCGCTGTGCGACCAGGGCAAGTTCTATGGCAAGGAGGGGGCGGCCTCGGCGCGGATCGACCAGCACCCCCTGGGCGGGGCCTTCAAGCTGAACTTGAAGGCCTGGGCGGCAGCAGGCTGCACTTGAGGGCAGGGGCGGCGGGGGCAGTCCTGCCGACTGAGCAGCTTGCGACCAAGGCCCGGCAATGGCTCCGCCGACTGGAGTGGCACTTGGCCCCTCCGTTCTCAGCCCTGGCTGGGCGTCTTGTCAGCTTTCCCCCTCCCGCGCCGACTTACCCGCGCGCCCTGCCGACTGGGCGATCAGGGTCCCCATCGGTCAATTCGACCCGCGCGCCCCGCCGACTGACCCCGCCCGCACCAGGCCCAGCCTCGGCCCCGCCGACTGTGCTCCGGTTCCCTTCGTCAGGGTTTCCGGGGGCAGCGTGCCCATTGCGCTAACCAAACCCCTGCGACCTGCCTCCTGCTTTCAACTTGGCCCAAATATCCCGGGGTGAGGGCCGCAGGCCCGAGGGGCAGAGCCCCTTCACCTCCGCCTCGGCCCACCAGAACCGCAACCCGCCAGAACCGAAACCTGGCCCCGAGTCTGGGGACGAGACTGGGGCCGTGCCTCACGGGACGACGAAAGAGGCGAGGCCCGCCCCCTCTCCGCCCCCTTTCCCCTTTCACACTGGCCCAAATATCCCGGGGTGAGGGCCGCAGGCCCGAGGAGCAGCGCCCCTCTTTCCGGCCCCCTTGCGTTCAGGGATGGGTGACCACCATGAAATAGACCCATTCCCCCTTGAACTCCGGGTCCTTGGCCCTGGCCTCGGCGACCTTGGCCTTGAGCGCCTCGAGATAGGGACCGGCGGGCTCCATCAGGGGCCGCAGCCCCTCGAACAGCGGCGCGGAGGCAGCGAAGGCCACGGCGATTTCCTGGCCATAGGGCGGGCCCACGGTGATCTGAAGAAAGGGCTCGCCCTGGTCCCCGGCTCCGACCTTCAGCGCGGTCTTCGCTTCCCGCAGCCGCAGGGGCACCTGGTCATTGGGCGTCAGGTGGATCACATTCCCCCCGGCGTCAAAGTAATCGACATAGAGATAGGCGTCGTAATCGGGCGCGGCGAGGTCCAGCACCAGGCTCTGCCCCGCGCCATAGGTAAAGGTCCGGGCCTGGGCATCGGCGCCGATCAGGCGCGGATTGGTCAGCTGGTCCTGGCTTTGCGGCAGCCCCACATCGGCGATACCCGCCAGCGCGCCGCATTGCGGGCGGGGCAGGATCGCGAGCTCGGCGCGCACCGCGATCCCCGCGCCGAGCTGCGCCTGAAGCGCCTCGAGCAGCGGCGCCTTCAGCCCCTCCTCGGGGATATGGCCCCGCAGCGCCAGGCCCCCGGTGGCCGGATCGAACTCGGCCTGGACCCTTCCGCAGGGCACCGAGGCCAGGAGCCCCTCGAGCCCGTCGCGGACCTTGTCGCCCTGCACCTCTCCGGGGCGCATGAAGCTGGCAATGGCCTGGACCGAGACCGGGTCCACCGTGCCCTCCCCGGACCAGGCCAGTTCGGCGGTGACGGGGGAGAGGTCGGGGGTGACGGGGGCAGAGGCCCCGGGCGGAGGCGCAGCGGCGGCGAGGGGGGCGCCCTGGGGGGCGGCCGCGGCAAGGGCGGGCCCCGGCGCCGGGGCTGCGGCCAAGGGCGGGGCTGCGGCCACGGCGGAGAGCGCAGCCGAGGAGGGCGCTGCGGCGGTCAGGGCGGGCGCCCCTGGCCGGACCGCGGGCGCGGGCTCGGCCAGGGGGGCGATCGCCTCGGCGGTCGAGACGGGCAAGGCGCCCTCCGCCAGGCGCTGCGCCTGGGGCGCGCGCTCGGCCAGGCGCTCGCCCGGGGCGGCCTTGGGCTTGGCGCGGTCTTCGGTCAAGCCCTGGGTCTCGATCCGCAGCTCCGACTTGGGCAGGGGCTGATCGGGCAGGGCAGAGGGCCCGGCCAGGGCGAGAAACAGCGCCGCCCCCAACCCATGCAGCACCACCGAGCCCAGAAAGCCCGCGGAGAGGCCAAGCGCCCCCGGTCCCTGCGGCGCCAGCGCGGTCATGGCGCGCTCACCTCGGGCGAGACGACGATGGCGACGTTCTCGGCCCCCATGGCCTCGAGCCGGTTCACAAGGCCCAGGATCACCCGCACCGGCGTCGCCTGGTCGGCATTGATCCGGATCAGCCCTGCGGGTTTGGCGGCGATCCGGGGGGCAAGTTCGTCCAGCCCGGCGACGGGCGCGCCATCCAGCGCCAGGGCGCCGTCCTCTGCGACCGACAACGTCGCGCCACCGCCGGGCAGGTCGGTCCCGGTCTCGGCCCGAGGGGGCAGGACGGCAAAGGGCGCGGTGGCATCGAGCCGCCCCACCATCATGAAGAAGACCAGCAGGAAGAAGGTCACATCGACCAGCGCCACGACCGTTTCGCGCTCGGCCCGGGGCGGGGGGCGGCGGATCTTCATGGCCTGGCCCCCCTGCGGACTGTCGCCTCCCCATGGCGCCGGTCAAGGCCGCGCCCTGCGGTGTCGCGGGCAACCGTCATGGCTGAGCCTCGATCCGGATGACCTTGACCCGCGTCGCCCCGGCCCGGGTCACCGCATCCATCGCCAGGACCAGGCCCTGAAGCGGCGCGGCTCCCGAGGGGAAGATCAGGACCTCGGTCAGCGGGGCCTCGGCCAGGCGGCGGGCGACCATGGCCTCGCAGTCGGCAGGGCTGAGCTTCTGGCCCTGGACGCTGAGGGAGCTGTCGGCAGAGACCCGGATCAGCAAGGGCGCAAGCCCCGCGCCCGGGGCGGCGCCTTCGAGCCGGGCCTCGGATTTCTCCAGCGCGGGCACCATGTCGAGGTTCAGGTAAGACGAGGTGATCATGAAGAAGAAGAGAAGGATCATCATCACGTCGATCATCGAGACGACCGAGACCCCCAGGCGGCGCGGTGGCGGGCGGCGCAGCGCTATGGCCATCCCCGCCCCCTCTCAGCGCCGCTGCGCCAGGGCGATGAGCCGCCCCGTGGCGCTTTCGATCCTGAGCGCCGCCGTCTCGACCCTTGCGGTCAGAAGGCTTGCCGCCACCGCCGCCGGAATGGCGACCAAGAGACCGGCGGCCGTGGTGATCAGCGCCTCCCAGATCCCGCCCGCCAGGACCGAGGCATTGGCCGAGCCCTGCGCGGCCGAGAGGTCCTGGAAGCTCTTGATCATGCCCAGGACCGTGCCCAAGAGCCCCAGGAGCGGCGCCACCATGGAAATCAGGTCCAAAAGCCGAAGCCAGGAGGACATGGAAGCGACCTCTTCATTGCCCGCCCGCGTGGCTTCGGCCTCGACGGCCTGGATCGGCAGACCCTCGGCCAGGGCCTGCATGGTGACCGCCAGAACCCGGTCGGCCGGCGCCTTGCCGGGCAGGGAGGCCGCAACCTGCACCGCCTCGGGCCCGGCTTTCAGGAAGCGCTGGATCGCCGCCTCGCGCGCCGCAGCGCCCCCCGTCACCGGGGCCAATTGCAGGATCTTGGCCAGGATCAGCGCCAGCGACAGGGCCGACATCGACCCCAGGAGGATCAACACCGGCCAGGCGGCCGCGGGGATATGGGCCAGGACCTCCATCACTCGACCAGGGCGGCAGGGGTGCGGCTGGAGATATCCACCAGCCCGAAGCAATCCAGGGCCGTGCCGTTCTGCGGCGTGCAGGCGGGGAAGTCGTGCAAGAGGACCTGGGCGATATCCTCGCAGGCCAGTCCGGGGATGTCGAAGAGCTTCAAGGTCGTGCGGGCGACGGGCAGGGGGGCCGCATCGACCGAGAGAAGCCGGTCGATCACCCCGGTCTTGTCAAACAGCGCCAGCGACATCTGGAAGGCCTCGAAACTGGAGCCCGTGTCGTTCTTGAACAGGAAATAGGCCCGGCAGCCGCCGCCCTCGGCGGGCTCGAACTTGTTCAGTTCGACCAGAAGCCGCCCGCCCGGCACCGGCTCTTCGGCCAGGGCCGCGCCCGGGCTGAAAGACGAAAGCCCGAACCCCAGGGCCAAGGCGCATCCCGTTGCAGTCCGGCTGATCGCAAGCATCCCTCATCCCCCCAAAACGCCGCGCGCGGTGGCCCCGACCGGGTCCGGCAGCCCCCCTCGGGCGCCTTGCAGTGAACGCCCGGCGGGGTGATTCCGTCAATCTCTTCCTGCGACAGCCTGCCGCAGCCGGGGCCGCTTGCCGGGCAGGGGGAAAAACCCCGCTCTTTTCACCTGATCCGGAACAAGCCTTTCTGGCAAAACGCTTACAAGACGAAATGCGCAGAACGTGGCGATTGACAGAAGGGGATGACCTGCAGTCATAGTTGCGTACCGCGGTGGGGGCTTGCGGCATTTCAAATGTGCCGCAAGGCCGGACAGGGGGGGAACCGGCAGCCCCCTGACCTTCGATTGGCCGGTAATCGATGCCTGGGGTTTAACCGGGCACGGGGAGGTTGTTATGGATCTGGACGCGCTTCTGGCCGACCGTGAAGGCGACTCTCCCTCCGGCGAGAACCTGGATTACGATTTCGATTTCATGGAGCTGCAGCGCATTGCGTCTCCGGGTGAAGAAAAGCAGATGGGCTCGACCATCGTGGCCGCCGAGGAGCCTGACTTCAAGGCGGTGGAGGGCTCGGCCCTCTCGGTCTTGGAGCGGGCCCATGACATCCGCGTCGCCGTCATCCTGGGCGAGGCGCGGCTGAACACCAAGGGGCTCGCGGGCTTTGCCGATGTGACGACCTATATCCGCCGCCTGGTGGAAGAGCGCTGGGAGACCTGCCACCCCGAGCTCGATGCCGACGACGACAACGACCCGACGATGCGGATCAACGCGATCCGCGACCTGGTCAACCCGGCGCGCACGATGAAATACATCCGCCGCGTGCCCCTGGCCAACAGCCGGACCTTTGGCCGCGCCTCGATCCTGCAGATCCAGCAGGCTTATGGCGAAGTGCCGATGGGCGAGGACCAGGTGGCGGAGTTCAACCGCTCCTCCATCGGGGCGGCCTTCCAGGACACCGATGCGGAGGTCCTGGCCAAGACGCTTGAAGCCGCGCGGACCATCCTGGCCGACCTCAAGGCCATCGACCGCAAGGTGATGGATGCGGCCCCGGGGGCAGGGGTGGACCTGGGCGACCTGCAAAAGCTCGCCCAGGCCATGGTGCGCCACATGGGGGAATTCGCGGCAGGCGAAGCGCCTGAGGCCGCGGTGGAAGAGGAAGAGGAGGCTCCCGCCTTCGCGGGAGCGGCCCAGAACCGGGGGACCCCGTCGCGCGGCGGGGCGCCCGGCACGATCGAAAGTGCGGCCGATGCGCGGGCCGCCCTGGACCGGGTGATCGACTATTTCAAGCGCTACGAACCCTCCAGCCCCGTTCCGATCATCCTGGAACGCGCCAAGCGGCTGGTGGGGGCAGATTTCCTGACCATCATCAAGGACATGGCGCCCGAGGGGATGGAAATGGTCCGCACGGTGGGCGGGCTCAAGGACGAAGACGACGACTGAACCATAACCGCGGAAACACGGCCCCGGACGCGGGGTCAGGTCTAACAAGGAGCCTTTAGATGAGCACGAGTTCGCAGAAATTCATCGCGCGCAACCGAGCGCCCCGGGTCCAGATCGAATATGATGTGGAGCTTTACGGCGCCGAAAAGAAGGTGCAGTTGCCCTTCGTCATGGGCGTCATGTCGGACCTTTCGGGCAAATCCGAAGAGCCCCTGCCGGCGGTGGCCGACCGCAAGTTCCTGGAAATCGACGTCGACAACTTTGACGACCGCATGAAGTCGATGAAGCCGCGTGTCGCCTTCTCGGTGCCCAATACGCTGACGGGGCAGGGCAACCTGGCCGTGGACCTGACCTTTGAATCGATGGACGACTTCACCCCGGGTGCCATCGCCAAGAAGGTGGAGCCGCTGGCGAAACTGCTCGAGGCCCGCACCCAGCTGTCGAACCTGATGACCTATATGGACGGCAAGACCGGCGCCGAGGAGCTGATCGCCAAGGTGATGCAGGACCCCTCGCTTCTGAAATCGCTGGCGGCTGCGCCCAAGCCCGAAGGGGAGGAGTGATCCATGGCTGAACTGCAATCCTCCGCCCAAGGTTCTGTCGGCACGACGGAACTGTCGGATTTCTCTTCGCTTCTGAACAAGGAATTCCGCCCGAAGTCGGATGCCGCGAAATCGGCCGTCGAAAGCGCCGTCAAGACCCTGGCCGAACAGGCGCTGGCCAATACCGCGCTGATCTCGGATGACGCCTTGAAGTCGATCCAGGGGCTCATCGCCGAGATCGACAAGAAGCTGACCGAGCAGATCAACCAGGTTCTCCATCACCCCGACTTCCAGCAACTGGAATCGGCCTGGCGCGGGCTGCACTACCTGGTCAACAACACCGAGACCGACGAGAACCTGAAGATCCGCGTCATGAACATCTCCAAGAAGGACATGTCCAAGACGCTGCGCAAGTTCAAGGGCACGGCCTGGGACCAGTCGCCGATCTTCAAGAAGCTCTATGAAGAGGAATTCGGCCAGCTTGGCGGCCAGCCCTATGGCACGCTTGTGGCGGATTACTACTTCGACCACTCGCCGCCGGATGTGGAGCTTCTGGGCGAGATGGCCAAGATCGCCGCCGCTGCCCATGCGCCGCTGATCACCGGGGCCGAACCCACGCTCTTCCAGATGGACTCCTGGACGGAACTCGCCAACCCGCGCGACCTGACCAAGATCTTCCAGACGCCGGAATATGCCGCCTGGAACTCGCTGCGCGAAAGCGAGGATTCGAAGTATGTCGGTCTGGCGATGCCGCGCTTCCTTGGCCGTCTGCCCTATGGCTCCAAGACCGACCCGGTCGAGGCCTTTGCCTTCGAGGAAGACACCGACGGCACCAATCACGAGGCCTATGGCTGGGTGAATGCGGCTTACGGCATGGCGGTCAACATCAACCGCTCCTTCAAGGAATACGGCTGGTGCTCGCGCATTCGGGGCGTGGAATCGGGCGGCGCGGTGCCGAACCTGCCCTCGCATACCTTCCCCTCGGATGATGGCGGCGTCGATCAGAAATGCCCGACGGAAATCGCGATCTCCGACCGGCGCGAGGCGGAGCTTGCCAAGAACGGCATGATGCCGCTGATCCACCGCAAGAACACCGATGTCGCGGCCTTCATCGGCGCGCAAAGCTTGCACAAGCCGGCCGAATACGACGACCCGGACGCCAGCGCCAACGCCAATCTCGGCGCCCGTCTGCCCTATCTCTTCGCGACCTGCCGCTTTGCGCATTACCTGAAGTGCATGGTTCGCGACAAGGTTGGCTCGTTCAAGAGCCGCACCGCGATGCAGTCCTGGCTCCAGGACTGGATCAACAAATACGTCGACTTCAACGCCGAGATTTCCTCGGAATCCGAGAAGGCGCGCAAACCCCTGGCCGCGGCAGAAGTCGTGGTCGAAGAGGTCGAGGGGAACCCGGGGTATTATACCTCGAAGTTCTTCCTTCGTCCGCATTACCAGCTGGAAGGCCTCTCGGTCTCGCTCCGGCTGGTCTCCAAGCTGCCCTCCGAAAAGGGCTGATGACCAAGGCCGACCCGACAAGGGTCGGCCCCCCATTCAAGCGTGCCCTCGCCCCCCGCAAGGGCCTTTCACCAAGAGGAACTAAGACATGGCCAATACGCTTTTTGTGCAGATCGAAGGCATCACCGGTGACGCCGTCGAAAAGAACCACAAGGACTGGATCGAGCTGGACACGATCTCCTTCGGGCTCGAGCGCCATTCGGAACAGGAAGGCGGCGTCGTGACCCGCGGCTTCGGCAAGGCGGTCTTCAAGGACGTGGCCTTCTCGTCGGAATTCGGCCGTCACACCATCGACCTGATGTTCCATGTCGCGGGCGGCAAGCGCCTGAAGAAGGTCGTCATCCACCAGACCAAGGCCAACGAGGACGCCGCCGTGGCGCTCGAGCCCTATATCATCTGGACGCTGGAAGACGCCCAGGTGAATTCCTACAACGTCAACGCTTCGTCGGATGACATTCCGAAGGAAGACTGGGCGATCCGCGCGGCCAAGATCGACATCGAATACAAGTATCCCAAGGGCGGCAAGCTGCAGACCTACAAGAACTTCAAGTGGGATGTCGGCGCCGGCGAAATGGGCTGATCCATCGGATGACGACCCGGCGCGGGGGCAATCCCCGCGCCGGTTTTCGCTTGGCCGACCGCATTTTGGCAAGGGGACTGCCGATGACGCCCGAAGAGCTTTTGAAATCCGGCGATGCCGAGGGCGCGCTGGCGGCCCTGTCCGAGAAGGTGCGCGCCAATCCGGGCGACAACCGGCTGCGGATTTTCCTCTTTCAGCTGATGTGCGTGCTGGGCCAATGGGACCGCGCCATCCGCCAGCTGAAGATTTGCGGCGAAAAGGATGTGGCGGCGCTGCCCATGGCGCAGACCTACCGCGAGGCCATCATCTGCGAGGTCTACCGCGAGAAGGTCTTTGCCGGGGAGAAGACGCCTCTGGTCATGGGCAAACCGCAGGATTGGCTTGCCCAGGTCATTGAATCGCTTCGACTTTTGGCCTCCGGCCAGGCCCAGGCCGCGGCTGACCTGCGCGCCCAGGCATTTGAGGCGGCGCCTGCCTCGAAAGGCATGATCGACGGCCAGGCCTTTGACTGGATCGCGGATGCCGACATGCGGCTCGGTCCGGTCTTCGAGGCCATCGTGAATGGCAAATACTACTGGATCCCCTTCAACCAGATCCGCGAGATTTCCTTCGACCCGCCCACCGACCTGCGCGACGCGGTCTGGACGGCGGGGCACCTGACCCTTGCCACCGAGGGCAAGGTCGTGGCGCTGATCCCGACCCGCTATCCGCTCTCGGGGCAGAAGGGGGCGGCGGCAGAGAAACTCAGCCGCGCGACCTCTTTCAGCGACCTCGGGGCCGAGACTTTCGTGGGCCTCGGCCAAAAGCTGATCGCCACCGACCAGGGCGATATCCCGCTTCTGGATGCCCGCAGCATCGCTTTGCCGGAGTAACGCATGGCCGACAGGATGATGGCCGAGCGGCTGCAACCTTCGCTTCTCGACCGGCTCACGGATGACGACCCGACCAATGCCTCCGAACCCCGCGAGGCGCGGGTCATCGACATCCGCCGCCTGCGCGAGATCGTGCAGCGCGACCTGTCCTGGCTTTTGAACACCAACAACTCCGAGACCTGGATCGACCCCGACCGCTATCCCCTGGCCTCGCGGTCGGTCCTGAACTACGGCGTGCGCGAAGTGGCGGGGGATTTCGCCGCCAAGGACCGCGCCAACCTGATCCGCAAGTCGATTGCCGCCGCCATCGAGGCCTTCGAGCCCCGCATCCGTCGCGGCAGCGCCCAAGTGGAAATCCGCAGCGAGAATGTCGCCCGGCAGACCGTGATCTCTTTCGACATCCGCGCCGATATGTGGGCCGAACCCATCCCGATCGAGCTTTACCTGCGCTCTTCCGTCGATGTGACCACGGGCCAAGTCTCGCTGGAGAAGGCCTGATGGATACAAGGCTTCTGGCGCATTACGAAAGCGAACTGGCCTTCCTGCGCGACATGGGGGCGGAGTTTGCCGCAGCCTATCCCAAGGTCGCGGCCCGTCTGGGCATGGAGGGGATGGAGGTCCTCGATCCTTACGTCGAGCGGCTCCTCGAGGGCGTGGCCTTCCTGTCCGCCCGGGTCCAGCTCTCGCTGGAGATGCAGTTCCCGGCCTTTACCAGTAACCTTTTGGAGATCGTCTACCCGCATTTCCTGGCGCCGACGCCCTCGATGATGATCGTGCAGATGGCGCCCGACATGGGGAATGCGGCGGTCAAGGATGGCTTCGTGATGCCGCGTGGCACCAAGTTGCGGTCCCGGCAGATCGATGGCGAACAGACGGCCTGCATCTTCCGCACCTCGGCGGACCTGACGCTGTGGCCCATCGAAATCGCCGAGGTCGAGTATATCGACAGCCGGGGGGGGCTGGTGGCGGCAGGTGTCTCGCGCGATACGCCGGCGCGGGCGGGGATCCGGCTGCGGCTGAAGCGGTCGGACGGGCTGCCGATGAAGGACTTGCCCCTCGACGCCCTGACGCTGCACCTGACGGGCCCGGCCGGAGAGCCTTGGGTCCTGCACGAGGCGCTTTGCACCCGCGTGACCGGCATGACCGGGCGTTCCACCGACCGCCGCGCCGATTGGACCTTGCCCCTGCGGGCCAAGGCCAGCCCGCGCGGGTTCGAGCGGAACGAGGCGCTTTTGCCCATTCCCCGCCGCAGCTTCGACGGCTATCGGCTGCTGCAGGAATATTTCGCCATGCCCGAACGCTTCCACTTCGTGGAGCTCTCGGGCCTGCGGCCTGCCTTGGCGAAATCCACGGGCGAGGATGTCGACCTTTACATCCTTCTGGGCGAGCCCCTGCCTGACAAGGGCGCCTCGGTGCGGCAGGAAAGCTTCGTCCTGAACGCGGTTCCGGCGGTCAACCTCTTCGAGCGCCCCTTCGACCGCGTCCACATCACCCATTCGGACGTGGAACAGTATATCACGCCCATCCGCACCGCGCCCCTGGACTATGAAATCTACGCCATCACCAAGGTGACGGGGATTTCGACCAAGACCAATGAAGAGACCGAGTTCCGGCCCTTCTATTCGGCCACCGACATCACCTCGGCGGGGGAAAGCCACCAGACCTATTACACGATCAACCGCCGCATGCGGCAGCGGACCGAGAAGGAACGGCTGCGGGGCGTGCGGACCTCTTACCTGGGGTCGGAGGTCTATGTCTCCCTGGTCGATGCCCGCCAGGCCCCCTGGTCGGCCGAACTGACCCAGTTGGCCGTGGCGGGTCTTTGCACCAACCGCGATCTGCCGTTGCTTCTGTCGACCGCCGGAAAGGACGCTTTCCACCTGCCCGATGGCGGCCCGGTCGTGTCGATCACCCCCATCGTGGCGCCGACCCGCCCGCGTCCGACGATTGCGCAGGGGGAAACCGCCTGGCGGCTGATCAGCCACCTGTCGTTGAATTACCTCTCGATCACCGACCGCGAAGGCGGGCAGGGCGGGGCCGAGGCGCTCCGCGAACTGCTGGGTCTTTACGCCCCCACCGGCGACCGCGTCATTGCCAAACAAATGGAAGCTTTGCGCGGCGTGGCAACCCGACCGATCGTTCGGCGCATGACGGACGAGGTCCTGTCGACCGCCGTCCGCGGCCTCGAAATCAAGCTCGATTTCGACGAAAGCTTCTTCGACGGCTCGGGCGTTTATGTCCTGGCCTCGGTTCTCGAACGTTTCTTCCGTAAGTATGTAACCATCAATTCGTTTACCGAAACCGTCCTTACAACCCAACAGCGCGGAGAGATCACAAGGTGGCGACCGGAAAGCGGGCTCGGCCGGATGATCTGACGCATCTCGCGCAGCTCCGGGACGATCCGACGGATTTTCACATCTTCCACGCGCTGCGCGTGCTGGAGGCGCATCACGCGGACCGTCCCCGGCTTGGCCAGTCGCGCCGCGCCGGTCAGGATGCGGTCAGGCTGGAGCAAGAGGCGGAGCTGGCCTTCCCGACCTCGACCATCGCCGATTACCAGGAGGCTCCGGGCAAGCCCGCACGGCTGGTGAACCGGTTTTTCGGGCTGTTCGGCCCGATGGGGCCCTTGCCCCTGCATATGACGGAATATGCCCGCGAGCGCCGCAGGAATTTCCGCGACTCCACCCTGATCGCCTTTGCCAATGCCTTTACCCATCGGATGATGGGGCTCTTTTACCGGGCATGGGCGGCGGGCCAGCCTGCGCCGCAATTCGACCGGCCGAAGGATGACACATTCGAGCCCAAGGTCGCGGCGCTGACCGGCCATATGGGCCCCGGGCTCCAGGCCCGCGACCTGATGCCGGACCTCGCCAAGCGCTATTTCGCGGGGCACCTCTCGGCAGGCACGCGCACGGCCGAGGGGCTGGTGACGCTGTTGCAAAGCTTCTTCAAGGCGCCGGTCCGGGTGCAGGAATTCGTGGGCTCCTGGCTGGACCTGGAACCCGACGACCGCTGGCAATTGGGGATGGGGGCCTTGGGGCGCTCCACCTCCATCGGCTCGCGCGTCTGGAGCCGTGCCGCCAAGTTCCGCATCGTCATCGGCCCCCTCGCGCTTGAGGATTACCGCCGCTTCCTGCCCAATGCCGACCCCAACCACGCGGGCGCCATCGAGCGGCTGGAGGCGGTGGTGCGCAACTATATGGGCGATGCCTTGGATTGGGATGTGAATGTCATCCTCAAGGCGCGCGACGTGCCGCGCGTGGCCCTGGGTGGCGCCAATGCCGCGCTTGGCCATACCACCTGGCTTGGGGCGCGCCGCGACCAGGCCCATGATGCCGCAGACCTTTTCCTTTCCCCCCCGCATGTGCTGGCCCGAAACCGCCAAGGAGTTCAAAAATGAGCGAAATTTCCCGCGTTGCCCTGTTCGGCAAGCTGAACCGCACGGCCTACCAGGCCATCGAGGGGGCGACGGTCTTTTGCAAGCTGCGCGGCAACCCCTATGTCGAGCTGATCCACTGGCTGCATCAGATCCTCCAGCAGCCCAATTCCGACATCCACCGCATCGCGGAGCACTTCAAGCTCGACCCTGCGCGGCTGGTGGCCGACATGCAGCGCGCGCTCGACCAGTTGCCGCGCGGAGCTTCCTCGATCTCGGACCTGTCGGAGCATCTGGAGGATGCGACCGAGCGCGGCTGGGTCTGGGGGTCTTTGCTCTTCAACGCAAGCCAGGTCCGCACCGGGTTCCTGATCCTCGGCATGGTCAAGACGCCTGCGCTGCGCAACATCCTTTACGCGATCTCGGCCGAGTTCAAGAAGGTGAAGCCCGACGAGCTGTCCGAGAACTTCGCCGCCGTGGTGAACGGCTCGCCCGAAGAGGGGCAGGGGGCCACGGATGGCTCTGCGGTGGGTTCGGGCGCACCGGGCGAGGACTCTGGCGCCATGGCCCCGGCGGCCATGGGCAAAGAGGAGGCGCTGAAGAAGTTCTGCACCGACATGACCCAGCAGGCGCGGGACGGCAAGATTGACCCGATCGTGGGGCGCGATGAGGAAATCCGCCAGGTCGTCGACATCCTGATGCGTCGCCGTCAGAACAACCCGATCCTGACGGGTGAGGCGGGGGTCGGCAAGACCTCGGTGGTCGAGGGCTTCGCCCTGCGGATCGCCCGTGGCGACGTGCCCCCCGCCTTGAAGGAGGCGCGGATTTTGGCTTTGGACGTTGGCCTTTTGCAGGCGGGCGCCAGCATGAAGGGCGAGTTTGAGAACCGCCTGAAGGCGGTGATCGAAGAGGTCCAGGCCTCCACCACGCCGATCATCATGTTCATCGACGAGACCCATACGCTGGTCGGCGCGGGCGGTGCGGCGGGGACGGGCGATGCGGCCAACCTGCTGAAGCCTGCGCTGGCGCGCGGCACCTTGCGGACCATCGGTGCGACCACCTGGGCCGAGTATAAAAAGCACATCGAGAAAGACCCGGCGCTCACCCGCCGCTTCCAGACCGTCGTGGTCGATGAACCCTCGCCCACCAAGGCCATCCTGATGATGCGCGGCATTGCCTCGATGCTGGAAAAGCACCACCGCGTGCAGATCCTGGACGAGGCCATCGAGGCCGCCGTGAACCTCTCGGCCCGCTATATCCCGGCGCGGCAACTGCCCGACAAATCGGTCTCTGTGCTCGACACCGCCTGCGCCCGCGTGGCCGTCTCCCAGCACGCGGTCCCGGCGGAAGTGGACGACAGCCGCCGCCGGATCGAGGCCCTGGAGACCGAGCTTGCCATCATCACCCGGGATGAGACCGCAGGTTACGACGTGACCGAGCGCCGCGCGGCGGTCTCGGCCGCCAAGGCCACCGAGGAAGAGCGGCTCAAGGGCCTGACCAGCCGTTGGGAGGCCGAGAAGGCCGTGGTCGAAAAGATCCTGGAAATCCGCGCGACCTTGCGCGAAGGCGCGGCGCCGGTCGAGGGCACGGGCGGCGCGACGGGGGCGGAATCGCCCTCTCCGCAGGGCAATTCGCCGCTGACGGACGAGGCCCGCATCGCCCTGACCGCCGAGCTGCGCGCCAAGAACGAAGAGCTCTCGGCCCTTCAGGGGGAAAGCCCGCTGATCCTTCCCATTGTCGATGCCGTGGCGGTTGGGACAATCATTGGCGACTGGACCGGCATTCCCGTCGGTCGGATGCTGAAGGACGAGTTGCAAACCGTGATCGACCTGGCGGATCATCTGGCGAAGCGCGTCATCGGGCAGGACCATGCCATGAAGATGATTGCGAAACGCATCCAGACCGCCCGCGCCGGTCTGGACAATCCGTCCAAGCCCATCGGCGTCTTCATGCTGGCGGGGACCTCGGGTGTCGGCAAGACCGAGACTGCGCTGGCCCTGGCGGAAGTCATGTATGGTGGTGAGCAGAACGTCATCACCATCAACATGAGCGAATACCAGGAGGCGCATACGGTCTCGTCCCTCAAGGGCGCGCCTCCCGGCTATATCGGCTATGGCGAGGGCGGGGTTCTGACCGAGGCCGTGCGTCGCAAGCCCTATTCGGTGGTGCTGCTCGATGAGGTCGAAAAGGCCCACCCGGATGTGCACGAGATCTTCTTCCAGGTCTTCGACAAGGGGATCATGGAGGACGGCGAGGGCCGCTCCATCGACTTCCGCAACACCATGATCCTGCTGACCACCAACGCCGGCACCGACAAGATCATGGATCTCTGTGCCGATCCGGACCTGATGCCGGACCCGGATGCGATTGCGAAAGAACTGCGCGAGCCGCTGTTGAAAATCTTCCCGCCCGCGCTTCTGGGCCGCCTCGTTGTGATCCCCTATTACCCGCTGTCGCCCGACATGGTGGGCAAGATCACCCGTCTGCAACTGAACCGCATCAAGAAGCGGGTCGAGGCGGCGCATTCCGTGCCCTTCACCTATTCCGACGCGGTCGTCGACCTGATCGTCTCGCGCTGCCAGGAGGTGGAGAGCGGCGGCCGGATGATCGATGCCATCGTGACCAACACGATGCTGCCCGACATCTCGGGCGAATTCCTGCGGCGGATGATCGCGGGGAAGGAAGTCAAGGAAGTGGCGCTCGACGCCAAGGACGGCCAATTCACCTATAATTTCGACTGACAACCAAGGAACAGGGGGGCACGGCCCATGGGAAAGATCACGATCCTCGACCTGAAAGGCGTTCAGGTCAGCACGGCAGGTCTGAAGATCATCAAGCCGCCGCAAGTCTCGGCCAAGATCGAGATCGACGTCGACAAGAAGATCGAGAAGGAAGTCTCGCTCGACAAGCTGATCCGGCGCGAGTTCGAGGAAGAGGCCGACAAGATCTGGAAAATGACCATCAAGATGGTCGAGGACAAGTGCAAGATCTTCGAGAAGCTCTTCCAGGGCATGATGGACAAGGGCGAAAAGCCCGAGGTCATCCAGAAGAACCTCGACGGTCTGAATGCCGCCCTGAAGAAGGACTTCGAGGTCGCCGAGATCGCCGCCAAGCAGGCGTTCGAGAAGGCCTGGAAGAACATCGCCGATGCCCGCAAGGAATGGCGCAACTTCAAGATCAAGATCGTGGCAACCATCGTCGGCACCCTGGCGGCCATCGCCGTCTCGATCGCGGCCCTGGCGGTCTCGGGCTGGACGGGCGGGGCCTCGGGCGCCTTTGCGATCATCGGCTTCATCAAGGCGGGTGTGACGCTGGGCCAGACGATCAAGAAGGGCTTCCAGGACTATGACCAGGCCGTCAAGGAGCTGGAGGGCCATCTGAAGGTCGTCGAGAAGGCCGCCCAGAACAAGGGCATCATGGCCACGAACGAGATCACGGCCGCGGTCTTCACCGAGTTCCTCGGCATCGCCCAGCCCAATATCAAGAGCTGCCAGGACTGCTACGGCACGGTGAAGGCGAAATATGCCAAGTTCGTCGTCGATGTGCATGACCTGGCCAAGACGATCTCGAAGATCGAGATCGAGCGCGCCAAGATGGAGAAGGACTTCATCGCCGAGGTCGACAAGAAGCTGAAGGCGCATCCGACCAAGGACAAGTCGGCGCAGAAGAAGCTGATCGAGGCCAATCTGAAGAAGAAGATGGCGGGGCTGGACAAGGACATCGCCGAGAAGTCCAAGCAGATGGAAGCGCTGTACAAGCAGACCAAGGACCTGGCCCCCAAGGTGGCCGAGCTTGGCAAGCGCATCGCCCAGCTGGAGCTGAAGGACATGAAGGGCATCAAGGTCTTCCGCGAGGCCCTGAAGCTTGGCACCATCGCCCTCTCGCCGCTGGATGGCAACAACATCGCCACCAAGACCTTCGACCTGGCCATGGGCCTTGGCGGATCGGCGGGCGGCTATGCTTTCGACAAGATCACCAGTGGCGCCCTCGAAGGCTCGGTCTTCGATATCTGAGCTGACAGGCCGGGCCCCGGGGCCCGGCCACCCAAACTGACCCGAGGAGCGATCCATGGCTGGCACAAGCTTTTCCCTGAACTTCGGCACCCTGGCGGAAAGCCCCGTCAAACCCGCCATCAAGCGCTTTCGCATCGCGCTTTTGGGCGATTTCTCGGGCCGCGCGGCGCGGGGCGAGATGGAGATCGGCGAAGACCTCATGCGCCGCCGTCCGATCAAGTTCGACATCGACACGGTCGAGAAGATCATCGCCGATTTCGCCACCGACCTCGTCCTGCCCATCGGCAAGAAGGGCCAGGGGATCGAGGTCAGCCTTTCGGGGCTGGAAGACCTGCATCCGGACGAGCTTTTCGGCAAGGTCGAGATGTTCGAGGAGCTGGTCGCCCTCAAGCGGCGCCTCGCGGCGGGGGCCACGGCCAAGGGCACGGTCACCGAGCTCCGCGAATGGGGCAAGCAATATGGCAAGAAGGTGAACCCTCCGGCGCGGAAGTCGGCGGGCAATTCGGTGCCCTCCGACATCAAGCTTTCGGATTTCGCCCGGCTGACGGGCCGCAAAAGCAAGGCCAAGGCCACCCCGGCCGAGGAGCTGATGGCCCGCGTCGTGGGCCCCCATATCCAGGCGCTGCCCGATCCCAATGCCGCCGCCATGCAGGAGGCCGTCGAGGAGAGCCTGGCGGAAGCCATGCGCCTTGTCCTCCACCACCCCGAATTCCAGTCGGTCGAGGCCCAGTGGCGCATGCTCGACCTCATCGCGCGCAATGTCGAGACCGACCAGAAGCTGGACATCGTGCTTTACGACATCTCGGCCGAGGAACTGGCTGCCGACCTGGCCGCGCATGACGACCTGACCCAATCGGGCTTCTGCCAGCTTCTGGTCGAGGGCACGCCGGACGGGCGCGGCGCCTTCACCTCGATCTGCGGGCTTTACACTTTCGAAGAGACGCCGCCCCATGCGGAACTGATGGGCCGCATCGCCAAGGTCGCGGCCCATGTCCGCACGCCCTTCTTCGCCGCCATCACGCCGACCTTCCTCGACACCAAGATGGAAGACCGTCACCCCCTGGTGGCCGAGGCCTGGGACGCTTTGCGCGAGATGCCCGAGGCGGCCTATATCGGCCTGGTCAGCCCGCGCTTCCTGCTGCGGCGGCCTTACGGCGCCAAGTCCGAACCGATCTACGAATTCGACTTCGAGGAATTCACCGAGACCGAGGGGCTTTCGGGCATGCTCTGGGCCAATCCGGTGGCGCTGGTGACCATCCTTCTGGCGCAGAGCTTCCGCAAGAACGGGCCCTCGATGCAGCTGGGCACGATCATGTCGCTGGGGGGGATGCCCTATCACTATGTCAAGGACCGCTGGGGCGACCAAGTGGCGCTGCCCTGCACCGAGCGCAACCTGACCCAGGCCAAGACCCAGGCCGCCCTGGCGCGGGGCTATATCCCGGTCATCTCGGTCAAGGGCCGCGACGAGGTGCGGCTTGGGTCGTTCAACGCGCTCAACGGCGCGCCGATCCAGGGCTATTGGGCGGGCATGCCGCCGCCCCAGCCCAAGGAAGAGGTCAAGCCCTCCTTCGACGAGGCCTCCGAGGACAGCGCGTCGGAAGAGACGGCCGACGAGGGAACCGGCGACAGCGAGCTTGACGATCTGTTGGCCGGTTTCGGCGCCGATTTCGGTTCTTCGGACGACGAGAGCAGCAGCGAGGACGACAGCAGCGAGGAAAGCGGCGGCGAAGACGAGATGGATGCCGAACTGGCCGCTCTCCTGGCCAGCCTCTAGCGATTGGCACTGGCCCGGCGATCACTTGCCGGGCATGATGGGGGGGTGACGATTGCGTCGCCCCCTCGTCCCCGAGGACGGGGACAGGGACGAAAGGTTGAAGGTCATGCCGGAAATCAGACAGATCGAAAATCTCTTCATAACGCTGTCGGGCGATGGGGCGGCCGATCTCATCTGCGTGGGGGCCATGGCCGAAGAGGGGCTATCGGAAATCCCCCGGATGCGGATGGAGTTCATTTCGAAGAAGACGGATTTCGACCCGGGTTCGATCGTCGGCAAAAGGATCAAGCTGGAAAGCGAGCAGGGTTTCAAATGGTCGGGCCTGGTCATCAAGGTCGAGGACCTTGGCCTCATGGCGGGGGGCGATGTCTTTGCCGCCGAACTGCGGCCCTGGCTTTGGGTCTCGACGCTGGGCGAGGAGAACCGCGTCTACCAGAACCTGACTACGGCGCAGATCGTCGAGGATGTGCTGAAGCCCCTCGGCGGGCAGCTCGATGCCGGCGTCACCACGCCGATGCGGGAATATTGCGTCCAGTACAAGGAAAGCAACTTCGCCTTCATCTCGCGGCTTTTGGAGGAAGACGGGGTCCATTACCACTTCGACTATTCCGGCGCGGTGGAAAAGATGGTCCTGTCGACCGACATCATGTCGGGGCCCGACAAGGGGACCATTCCCTTCACCGATTCCAATATCTCGGCCCGGTCGCGCGCCGACCGCGACACGATCTATGAATGGACGACCCGCGACCGCGCGGCCTCGGGCAAGGTCACGATCTGGGATTACGACTTCACCAAGGCCAATACGCCGCTCTCGGCCACCTCGGCCACGGCGGCGCAGAACCACGGCCAGATCGAGCGTTACCAGTCGGGCGGCCATTTCACGGTGGCCGATGCGGGCACGACGCTCGCCCGCATCGTGGCCGAGGCCCATGCGGCCGAGGTCAAGCGCGCCACGGGCCTGACCAACCATGCCGATGTCCGCGTGGGCGCCCGTTTCAAGCTGAAACACCCCGACCGCAAGGCCGTCGAGGGCAATTACGCCGTGGTGAAGGCGCGCCATTTCGTGCGCTTCGACGATGGCGCCTCGGGCAGCGAGATGACCCGGATCAACCGCTCGGCCCAGGCCATCCGCTATCCCGACGGCATGAAGCTTTACGAGACCGAATTCGAGGTTCAGCCCTCGGAAGTGGCCTTCCAGCCGCCGAAGAAGACCGCCTGGCCCGAGGTCCCGGCGCTTTTGACCGCCATCGTCACCGGCGGCTCGGGGTCGGAAATCCACACCGACGAATATGGCCGGATCAAGGTGCAGTTCCCCTGGGACCGCAAGGGCGCCAATGACGACAAGAGCAGCTGTTGGGTGCGCACCGTCATGCCCTGGACCGGCAAGGGCTACGGCGTCGTGGCCATCCCCCGCGTCGGCATGGAGGTCGTGATCCAGTTCGAGCGCGGCAATATCGACCGGCCGATCTGCACGGGGATGCTCTACAACTCCACCAACATGCCGCCCTATGGCCTGCCGGGCGAGATGAACAAATTCGTCATCCGCACGCAATCGACCAAGGGCGGCAGCGCCTCGAATTACCATGAGCTGAGTTTCGACGACACCAAGGGCTCGGAGCTGACCTATTTCCAGTCCGAGAAGGATTACAAGGAACTGGTCAAGGCCAATGCCCAGATCAACATCGGCGGCAACCTGACCCAGGTCGTCCATGGCTCGACCTCCGAGACGGTCGAGACCGGAGAGCGGACGCTGGATGTGCAGTCGGCCTCGGAAACCACGAAGATCGCGGTCGACCAGAAGCACACGATCGGCAACAACCGCACCTGGGATGTGGGCGTGGATGACACGCTGACCGTGGGGTCGAACCGCAAGCAAACCATCGGCGCCAACCATACCGAGGATGTGGGCGGCAATTTCGCCCTGACCATCGGCGGGACCATGGCGGTCAAGGTGGGGGGCGCGGTCACGGTCACCTATGGCGCCAACGAGACCACCGATATCGGCGGCGACCGCACGCATAATGTCTCTGGCGCCCATTCCGGCACGGTGGGCGGCGACCAGAGCCTTTCGGTCGGCGGTGCGCAGACCGAGGATATCGGCTCCAGCCAGAGCCTGAAGGTGGGCTCCAGCCAAAGCGTGGAAGTGGGCTCCAGCCAGTCGGTCGAGGTTGGCACCAGCCAGAGCGTCGATATCGGCACCTCGGGCTCGGTGGAAACCGGCCTGTCCTACAAGATCGAAAGCGGCACCAGCACGACGGTCAAGGCGGGGACCTCGATCACGATGGAGGCTTCGACCTCGATCACGCTGAAGGTCGGCGCCTCCAAGGTCGTCATCGACGCTTCCGGGGTCAAGATCGAAGGGCCCATGGTCCAGATCAAGGGGACGGCCATGGTCAAGTCCGAAGGCCCCGTCATTCAAACGCAAGCCTCTGGGGCATTGATCCTCAAGGGCGGCGTGACGATGATCAATTGAGGCCCGCCATGGATGATCGTTTCGCCAACCTGGTCAAGATCCCCGCCCAACCCGCGGCCCGCCTGCTTGCGGCCGAGAATGCCGAGCTGGACACGGCCGTGACCACCCCCGCTTCGGCCCCGGTCGAAGCGGTCCTGCGTGAATTGGCCGCCAAGGAGGCCTGGGTCGACATGGTCCGCCTTCTGTCGGTGGCGCTTCCCGTGCGTGAGCGGGTCTGGTGGGCCTGCCTCGCCGCCCGCGACACGTTGGAGCCCGGCGCCCGCGTGCCGCCGCCGCTCGCTGCCGCCGAGGCCTGGGTCTTCAAGCCCAACGAGCAGAACCGGGCCCTGGCCCATCACGCGGTGCAGCAGGCCAGCATGAAGGATGACACCAAGTTCTGCGCCATGGCGGTGCAGTTCCATGATGGCACCCTGGGGCCGGGCGACCTGTCCAAACATCCGGCGCCGCCGGGCGGCGCCTCGGTCGCGGCCTTTGCCATGAACATCATGTCCTTGCCCCACAGCCAGCTGCCCTTCGAAGTGGCCATCGGCCTCGTGATCGAACGCGGCCTCGACATCGCCCGGGGCGGCTCGGGCCAGGTGAAGAAACCCGTGATGGAGGGCGCGTGATGCTGGCGGCACGGATCGGCGACATGCATGTCTGCCCCATGGTCACCGTCCTTGTGCCCCATGTCGGCGGCCCCGTGGCCTTGGGTTGTTTCACGGTCTTGACCGGGATGATGCCCCAGGCGCAGCTGTCGAACATGTGCGTTTGCGTGGGTCCGCCCGACATGATCGCAAAAGGTTCGGGCACGGTGCTTGTCGGGTGCTTGCCAGCGGCGCGGTTGGGAGACAATACAGCACATGGCGGTGCGGTGGTCGCGGGCTGTCCAACTGTGTTGATCGGGGGCTGAGAAGGCGAAGATGGCGGTCACCTTGCGGTTTCAATCCTCTGGCGCGGTGCCTGGCGACGGGCGCCCCGTTTCCATGCGCGGCCCCTCGCTCTCCATCGGCCGAGGCCCTGAGAATGACCTGGTGCTGCCCGACCCCGACCGGATGATCTCCAAGACCCATTGCGTGATCGAGAACCAGGGCGGCAATATCGTCGTGGTCGATACTTCGACCAACGGGACTTTCCTGAACTACGGCAAGCAGGCGCTGGGACGGGTGGCGACGCCCCTGTCGGATGGCGATGTCCTGTGCCTGGGGCCTTACGAGCTTGTGGTGGCGATCCAGCCCGATCAGCATTGGTCCGAGCCCCTGCCGCCCATCGGCGAGGGCCCGGCGAGCCATGGCCATGCGGGCCGCGCGCCCGATCCCTATCAGCTTCTGGACGATGCCGCACCGGGGGGCGATTTCCTCGACAGCCTCCTCGGCCCCTCAAAGCCCGTAGGCCCGAGCCAGTTCAAGAAGCCCGAGGACCGCGTCGACCTTCTGCCCCCGATCGGCGAGGATGGGCCTCTGTTGGCTCCGCGCCCCGAGATGCCCTCCGGCCCCGCGATGCGCGACCATGCGCCGACGGTCAGCGACAGTTTCCGCGTGGCGGCGCCGGTGGTCTCCAAGCCCGTGATCCCCGATGACTGGGATGATTTCCTGGCCCCCGCGCCTGCGCCCGTGGCTCCGGCCGGGCAGGGGCTGGGGCAGGGGGCGGATCTTTACAGCCACGGCGCGCCCCTGGGCGGTTCGCCCTTCGCGCCGACCGCCCCCCAGGCCATCCCGGCCGATGCTTTCGACGATTTCCTGGCGCCTCCCTCGCCTGCGGCCCCGCCACCCGCACCGGAACCCGAGCCCGAGGTCGAAGACCCTTTCGCAGCCCTCCTCGGCGCCAGTTTCCCGCCCTCGGCCGATCCGGTGATGGAGGCGGCGCCCGAGCCTCCCACGACGCCGCCCCCCGCCGCGCCCGCCTGGGCGCCCGAGCCCACGCCTCCCTTGGCCGAGGCGCCGCAAGCCGCTGCCTTCGACCCTTTCTCCACCGATCCGAACCGCCCCTCCGCGCCCCCCGCGCAGTCCGAGGTCTTGGCGCCGATGCCCGCCGCGCCCCCGGCCCCGGGCTACGCGGCGCCTCCGGTCGCGCCCGAAGCCCCGCCCGCCGCGCCCCAGGCCCCGGGGTATACCCCGGGCTACGCGGCTCCCCCGGTTGCGCCCGAAGCCCCGCCCGTGGTGCCTCCGGTGGCGCCGGTTGCGCCCCCCAGCCCCCAGACCACAGCCGCCCCGGGCTTTGGCCCGGGGCCTCAACCGCAGCCGCAAGCGCAGAGCCTGGCCGCCGACACGTCCCGCGCCTTCCTGGCGGCCCTCGGCGCCGAAGAGGTCACCGTCCCCGACGCCGACCTCCCCGCCACCATGACCCGCCTCGGCACCACGCTCCGCGCCATGATCACCGGCCTGCGGGAAATCCTGATGACAAGGACCTCGATCAAATCCGAGTTCCGGATCGAACAGACCATGGTCAACGTGGGCGGCAACAACCCGCTGAAATTCTCGGTCAGCCCCGAACAGGCCATCGAGGCCATGGTGAAGCCCAATGCCCGTGGCTATCTGCCCGCCGACCAGGCCGCGACCCAGGCCCTGGAGGATATCAAGGCCCATGAGATCGCCATGGTGACGGGGATGGAGGCCGCGCTGAAGGGGGTGCTCAAGAAGCTCGACCCCGGGGCGCTTACGCAGAAGATCGAGGCCAAGGGCGGCTTTGGCGGCTTCCTCAAGAACCGCAAGGCGCAGTATTGGGAAACCTACGAGACCATGTATGCCGAGATCGCCGACCAGGCCGAAAACGACTTCCACGAGCTTTTCGCCCGGGAATTCGCCCAGGCCTATCGCGCGCAACTGGCAAAGCTGAAAGCGGCCAAATAGGCCGATAAGGGAGAGACGATGTCCTGGGACAGCAAGGTATTGTGGACAGAGGGGCTTTTCCTTCAGCCGCATCACTTCCAGCAGGCCGACCGCTACCACGAGGCGCTGATTGCGGGCCTTGCGGGGCGCGTGGCGCCCTATGTCTGGGGTCTCTCGGGGCTGGAGCTGGATGAGGCGGCCTTGAAGATCGGGCAGATCGCGCTGAAATCCTGTTCGGGCCTGACGCAGGACGGCACGGTCTTCCGCGTGCCCCAGGCCGAAAGCCATCCCCCCGCGCTGGAGGTCCCGCCCAATGTCAAGGACTGCGTTGTCTTCCTGACCGTGCCGCAGCGCCGCCAGGGCGCGTCGGAGGTCGATCTGACCGGGGCCGAACAATCCGTGAGCCGCCTGCGGCCCGCCGAGGTCGAGGTGACCGATACGATGAGCCTCGACCGCAAGGGGGTGACGCTCGGTGTGGGCAAGATGCGGCTGCAATTCGCGCTCGCCGTCGATGACCTGGCCGACAAGCTCTCCATCCCCATCGCCCGCATCATCGAGGTCCGCCCCGACCGCGAGATCGTCTTGGACACCTCCTTCATCGCCTCCTGCCTTGACGTGCGGGCGGCCTTTCCCCTGGGCTCCTTCCTGCGGGAGCTTGAGGGGCTCCTCAATCACCGCGTCACGGCCCTGGCCGGGCGCCTGGCCGAAAGCGGCTCGACCCGGGGCGTGGCCGAGATCCAGGACTTCCTGCTTCTGCAGGTCTGCAACCGCGCGCTGCCCCTGATCCGCCTGATCGGCGCGCAGGAGAACCTGCACCCGATCACGCTTTACGCCCAGCTCGTGCAGCTGGCCGGAGAGCTTGCGACCTTCATGGCCTCCGAGCGCCGCCCGCCGGATTTCCCGGCCTATGCCCATGACGACCTGAACCGCACCTTTGCCCCCGTGATCCGCTGCCTGCGGCAATACCTGTCGGCGGTGCTGGAACAGACCGCCGTCATGATCCCGCTCGAGGCGCGGAAATACGGCATTTCGGTGGGTCTCATCGCCGACCGCAAGCTTCTGTCCACGGCGGGCTTCGTCCTGGCGGTCAAGGCCGATATCCCCGACGAAAACGTGCGGCGCCATTTCGCGGGCCAGGTCAAGATCGGCCCGGTCGAGGAGATCCGCCAGCTGGTGAACTCGGCCCTTCCGGGCATCGGGCTCCGGCCCCTGCCGGTCGCCCCCCGCCAGATCCCCTATCATGCGGGCGTGGTCTATTTCGCGATGGAAGAGGGCTCGCCCTATTGGGCCAAGATGACGACCACGGGCGGCATCGCCGTCCATGTCTCGGGCGAATATCCCGGGCTGGTCATGGAACTTTGGGCGATCCGGCAGTCGTGACCGGGCATCCCATGCAGCAGGCGTAACAGGAGGCGATCATGGCCAAAGACCCCTTTGCCGAGCCCGATGACAACGAGCGCACGGTGATCCGGCCGAACCCGGGCGGACGCCGTGGGGCTGCGCCTGCCGCGCCCTCCTATACGCCCCCCGCCTATGAGCCCGGCGCGCCCAATCCCTTTGGCGCGCCTGCGGGCTATGGATCGGCCCCCGGCGCCGCGCCCATGGGCGTGCCGCAACAGGCCGCGCGGGGCCCGGCCGAGCCCGATTCCATCGCGCTGACCGGGGTCAATCAGCTCGTGGCCCTGGCGACGCCTTTGTTTGCGCTGTTGGGTCGCATCCGCAACCGCGCCCAGCATCCCGACCCGGAGAGGCTGCGCCAATCGGTCATGGCCGAGGTTCGGAACTATGAGAACGCCTGTCTCAAGGCCGGCGAGGATGCCCAGAAGGTCAAGGTCGCCCGCTATGCGCTTTGCGCGACCCTGGACGATGTGGTCCTGAACACGCCCTGGGGCGAGCAGTCGAATTGGGCCATGCAGTCCATGGTCGGCACTTTCCACCGCGAGACGGTCGGCGGCGACCGCTTCTTTGACCTTCTGGCCCGGCTGGAACAGGACCCCGGCACCAATATCGACCTTCTGGAGTTCCTTTACATGTGCCTCTCCTTGGGCTTCGAGGGGCGGCTTCGCGTCGAAAACGGCGGGTCGGACAAGCACAACCAGATCCGCGTGGCCTTGGCCCGGATCATCCGCGGCCAAAGGGGAAAGTTCGAACGCGACCTCTCGCCGCGCTGGAAGGGGATCGAGAAGCCCTACCTGATCCTCTCTGTCTGGAAGCCGGTCTGGATCACCGTGGGCGCCATGGCCCTGATCCTGGCGCTGATCTTCGGCGGCCTCTCCTACCTGCTCAGCCAGCGCTCCAGCGTGACGCTCGCCGCCATCGGCGCGGTCGAGGCGGCGGAGCCCCCGCAGCTTCTGCGCCGCGCGCCGCCGCCGCCTCCGCCGCCGCCGCAGAAGGTCGAGGTCGACAAGATCGCCAAGCTGACCTCCTTCCTCGCCCCCGAGATCAAGGAGGGCGTCGTGACCGTCCTCTCGGAAAAGGGCGCCATCATCATTCGCATCTCGGGCACCGGCTTCTTCAAATCGGGGTCGGACAAGATGAACGCCGATTACGAGGCCCCGGTGAACCGCGTGGCGGAGGCCCTGAAGGACGAGAAGGGCCATATCCTGATCGTCGGCCATTCCGACAGCACGGCGGTGGGCTCGGGCCGCTTCAAGTCGAACGAAGAGCTCTCATTGGCCCGGGCCAATGCCGTGTTGAAGATGGTGGCGCCGGTGGTGGGCGATCCCACGCGGCTGATGGCCGAGGGCAGGGGGCCGAAAGAGCCCATCGCCTCGAACGACACCAAGGAGGGCCGCGCCGCCAATCGGCGCATCGAGATCAACCTGGTGAAGGACGACGGTTCGGCCAGCACGGCACCGGCGACGGGGGGCAACTGACATGCGCGTATTCCTGGCCATCCTGCGCTTCTTCGTCTCGGTCTATTTCGTCCTGCCCGTCGTCACGCTGATCCTGTCGGTCTGCGTCTGGTTCTTCTCGCCCTATATCGGCACCGAGGCCTTCCGCCCCTTCGACGAGCCCTTCGGCCGCTGGATCTTCATCCTCGTGCTTTGGGTCCTTTGCGTGATCACTTTGCTGATCGTCTTCCTGGTCCGGAAGTTCGACGAGAAGGCGGTCGAGACGAAGATCGTCGAGCAAGTCTCGGAAAAGGAACCGGAAAACGAGGTCGTGGCCGAAGAGATGAAGGAGCTGAAGGACAAGCTCCGCCGCGCCATCGCCAAGCTGCGCACCAAGGGCGGCAAGAGCCTTTACCAGCTGCCTTGGTATATCATGATCGGGCCGCCCGGCGCGGGCAAGACCACGGCGATTGCCAATTCGGGGCTGAACTTTCCGCTGGCCGAGGAATTCGGCAAGGAGGCCATCGGCGGCGTCGGTGGCACGCGCAATTGCGACTGGTGGTTCACCGATGAGGCCGTCCTGATCGACACCGCAGGCCGCTATACGACGCAGGAAAGCGATGCCGAGGCCGATAACCTCGGCTGGCAGGGCTTCCTTGCCATGCTCAAGCGTCACCGCATCCGCCAGCCGATCAACGGGGCGATCATCGCGATCTCGCTCTCCGATCTGTCGATGCAGGATGAACAGACGCAGAAGGCCCATGCGAAAGCCATCCGCCGCCGCCTTGCGGAGCTGCGCGAGAAACTGGGCGTCCGCTTCCCGGTCTATGTGCTCTTCACCAAGGCCGACATGATCGCGGGCTTTGCCGAGTTCTTCGACAACCTGGGCAAAGAGGACCGCGAGCAGGTCTGGGGCTTTACCCTGCCGATCCCGAAAGGCCAAAAGGATCAACCCCTTGCCGCCTTCGATGGCGAGTTCGTGGCGCTTCTGACCCGGCTGAACGCCCAGATGATCGAGCGGATGCAGACCGAGACCGACCCGCAGCGCCGCAGCCTGATCGCGGGCTTCCCGGCGCAGCTGGCTTCGGTGCGCGAGACCGCCAAGATGTTCCTGACCGAGGTCTTCCAGGAGAACTCCTACGACAAGCGCCAGCTCTGGCGCGGGGTCTACTTCACCTCCGGCACGCAAGAGGGCACGCCGATCGACCGCCTGATGATGGGCATGGCGCGCACCTTCGGCATCGGGCGCCAGGCCATCGGCTCGGGTCGCGGCACGGGGCGCAGCTATTTCCTGACGCGGCTTTTCGGCGAAGTCCTCTTCCCCGAAGCGGGCCTGGTTTCCGCCGATGACAAGGTCGAACGCCGTTACCGCGCGATGAAATGGGGCGGCGTCGTGGCGACCCTGGTCGTGGCCCTGGCCATGGGCGGCCTTTGGGCACGCAGCTACTTCGGCAACCTGGAACTGCTGGCGGGCGTCGAGAAATCGGTGACCGATTACCAGGCCGCCATGGCCCAGGTTCCGGGCAATCCGATTGCCGACAGCGATCCCTCGATCACGCTTCCGGCGCTGAACATCCTGCGCGCCATGCCGGTCAACCCGATCCCACCGACGGTGGACCCTGCCGCAGCCTCGCCCTTCGACCCCGAGGCGCGGCTGGAATGGGGCCTCTATACCGGCGCGGGCCTGGCCAATCAGACCGGGATTTCCTACCGCGCCAGCCTGAACACGATCTTCCTGCCGCGCCTGCTTTTGCGCCTGGAAACCGTGATGCAGTCCTCGATCAACGCGCCGGAGACGCTTTACGACACGCTGAAGGTCTACCTGATGCTGGGGCTTCAGGGCCCAATGAATGCCGAGGAAATCCGCAGCTTCATGGAGGCGGATTGGTCGCTGATGTATCCCGGGTCGGAAAACGCCCAGCTCCGCGCCGATCTGATGTTCCACCTCGATGCGCTGATTTCCCAGCCCATGCAGGACATCGGCTTGAACGGGCCCCTGGTGGAACAGGTCCAGGGGATCCTCGCGCAAATGCCGGTGGCGACGCGGGTCTATAACTCGATCATCCACTCGCCCGAGGCCGAGGCCATCCCGGCCTGGCGCCTGACCGATATCGGCGGCCCGAACCTCGAAAAGGCCTTTGTCCGCACCTCGGGTCGTCCGATGAACGAGGGGATCGAGGGCATCTTCACCTGGGACGGGTTCAACAAGGTCTTCAAGGAACAGGCGCTTTCGGTTTCCGAGACCATCCAGAAAGAGGGCTGGGTCCTGGGGCCCAAGGTCAAGATGGACCAGTCGCCGCAAGCGCTGAACGCCATCACCCGCGATGTGCTGGACCTTTACTACAACGACTTCATCTCGCTCTATGACGGGGTTCTGGGCGACCTCGACGTCATCCCCATGGCCTCGATCAAGCAGGCGGTGGAGGTGACGAATATCCTCTCGGGTCCCACCTCTCCCATCGTCAATATCCTGAACGCGGTGGATAAAGAGACGACGCTGACCCAGTCGCGGGCGGTGGTTCCGGTCGATACCGGGGTTCTGACGCAAGAGGCGGGGCAGACGGCGGGGCAGGATGTGGTCGAGGATATCTTCTCGGTCCGCCAGCGCCAGCTGATCGCCGCGCTGAACTCGGCCGCCGAGGCCGCGGGCCAGCCGCCGCCCAAGCCGCCGGGAAGCATCGTCGAAGAGCGCTTCGCCTGGCTGCACCAGTTGGTGCTGCGGCCCGAGGGCCAGGCCTCGCAGCTCGATAACCTAATCGCGGCCATGGTCCAGGTCTACCAGGACCTGAACAAGATCGCCTTCCGGGGCAATTCGGCCGATCCCAATGCCGGGACCGACAGCCTGGCCGCCCTGCAACAGGCGGCGCAACAGGTCCAGGGGCCCCTGGCGCGTTGGGCCTCGCAGATCACGACGGGCGGCGCGGGGATCACGGCGGAGGGCACGCGGGCCGCGATCAACACGGCCTGGAGCTCGGACGTGCTGCCCTTCTGCACCCAGGTGACCGGGGCGGGCTATCCCTTCGTCAAGGGCGCTGCGGCGGATACCGGCTTGGCCGATTTCGCCAAGCTCTTCGGCCCGGGCGGCTTGATCGATGCCTTCATGACCGGCCCGGTCAAGGACATGATCGACACCTCCGCCAAGCCCTGGAAGTGGAAGCCGGTGAATGGCACCGACCTTGGCATGGCGCCCGAGGCGCTGGCCAAGCTGGAGGCTGCGGCGGATATCAAGGCGGCCTTCTTCGCGGGCGGACCTGCGCCTGCGGTGAATTTCCAGATGACCCCGGTGGCCTTGGACCCCAACGCCAAGTCGGTGACCCTGACCGTGGACGGCACCAACCTGGAATTCGCCCAGGACGCGGGCCAGCCCCTGCCCACGGCAGTGACCTGGCCCGGCTCGGTCGGCGTGGCGCAGATCGTCTTCGACCCGCCCTTGAACGGCGCGGAATCGGGGGTGCGCAAGGACGGGCCCTGGGGCTGGTTCCGGCTCCTGGACAGCGCCGAGGTCCGCTCGACCAATGCGCCCGACCGGCGGCGGATCATCTTCAACGTCGGAGGCCGCATCGCGATCTTTGAAATGCAGATGTCCTCCGTCAACAATGCCTTCGCGCTTCCCGCGATGAAGGCCTTCTCTTGCCCGCAGTCCTTCTGAATGGCGGGCGGCCCCCTTCAGTCAGGCTGGGGCGCCTTCGGCAAGATGCCCGCGCTGGGGGATTTCTTCCGCCTGGGGGTGACGGCGGATTTCGTCACGGCCTGGGATGGCTGGCTGCAGGGCATGATGCTGGCCGGGCGCCAGGCCCTGGGGGGCGCTTGGGACGAGGCCTATCTGACCGCGCCGATCTGGCGCTTTGCCCTGGCGCCGGGGGTGGCGGGGGCTTCAGGTGTCGCGGGGGTGCTGATGCCCTCGGTCGATCGGGTGGGGCGGCAGTTTCCCCTGACGCTCTCCTGCGCCGTGGCGAGCGATCCGCTGGCCGTGCTGGCGGCCGACCCTGGGGTCTGGGATCTGGCCGAAACCCTGGCGCTTGACTGCCTTGAGGATGGGATGACGCGCGAGGCCCTGGAGGAGGGGCTGGCGCGGCTCTATGTGCCGCAGCCCTGGGGAAGGGCGCGGGGCGAGGGGGGCGATGTGGTGGCCGAGGGGCCTGGGCTTGCGGGGGCGCTGGTGGCGCTGGTGCCGCAGGTCCCGCGCCAGGCGGCGTTTCTATGCCAGGCGAAGGGCCCGGCGCGGCTGTGGCTTGGTCCGGGCTTGCCCGGGCGAGCCCAAGCCGCGAGCTTCTTCGCCATCGAGATTTTCGAGGGAGGTCCGTCATGACCGGTGTGCGTTTCAATGCCAGGACCCATGTGGGACGGGTGCGCAAGCTGAACGAGGATTCGATCCTGGCCCTGGGCGAGGCGCGGATTTTCGTCGTCTCGGATGGGATGGGGGGGCATGAGGGCGGCGATTGGGCCAGCCGGGTCGTGATCGATGCCATAGCGCTTCTGCCGCCCGACCTTGGGCCCGGCGAGAAGCTTGGCGGCCTCCGCCGGGCGCTGCACGAGGCCCATGGCGTGATCCGCGCCGAGGCCGAGAAGCGCGGCGTGACCATGGGGGCGACCGTGGTGGCGCTGGTCCTGTCCGAGGGCCATTTCGGCGCGCTCTGGGCCGGGGACAGCCGTTTGTATCGCCTGCGGGGCGGGCAGATCGACCTTCTGACCGCCGATCACTCGCTGGTTGCGGCCTTTGTCGAGGCCGGGCAGATGACCTGGGACGAGGCGGGCAAGCATCCGCAGTCCAACGCCATCACAAGGGCGGTGGGGGTGGGTGAAGAGCTGGAGCTCGACAAGATCCGGGGCGAGATCGAAAGGGGCGACCGCTTCCTTCTGTGCTCGGACGGGTTGTCGAAATACATGGGCGTGGCGGAGCTCGGCAATGCCCTGCGGGCCGCGCCTCTGGAGATGGTGACAGACGGGCTGATCCAGGTGGCGCTGGACCGGGGCGGGGCGGACAATATCTCGGCCATCGTGGTGGATGTGGTCTGAGAGGCGGCTCTGCCGACTGTGGGGACTGCGCGCAAGGCCAGGGGTGGCTCTGCCGACTGCGTGGCAAGGGCGGCTCTGCCGACTGTGGGGACTGCGCGCAAGGCCAGGGGGTAAGCCTCCGGTCTAGGCCGCGGCTATTTGGGTTTCCAGTTCCATGGGAGGAGATCCGGCAGGCGTGACGGTGTGGCGGCCGGTAGTTTGGCGAGGACGTCTGCGAGCCAGGCCTGTGGGTCGAT
>NZ_JAABNR010000014.1 GCF_009925085.1 Stagnihabitans tardus
GTCCGCCCGCTCGTTGAAGACCTGCACGACTGGCTCAAGGCCGAACGATCCCGCATGTCCAAGCACAACCCGGTCGCCAAAGCCATCAACTACATGTTCGAGGAGCCTGGCCGTTGGGAGGCCTTCACCCGGTTCCTCGACGACGGCCGCATTTGTCTCACGAACAACGCGGCAGAGCGCGCCCTGCGCGGCGTCGCCCTCGGACGCAAGGCCTGGCTCTTCGCAGGCTCCGCCCGCGGCGGGGAACGCGCAGCCTTCATGTATTCCCTGATCGTCACCGCCAAAATGAACGACGTTGACCCACAGACCTGGCTCGCAGATGTCCTCGCCAAGCTACCGGCAACCACACCGTCACGCCTGCCGGATCTCCTGCCCTGGAACTGGAAAACCAAATAGCCACGGCCTAGACCGGAGGCTTACTGTGGCGCGCCTGGAATGCGCGGTGTCCAGCTAAGCAGGCTGACGTTCAGCCAAGTGTCGTCGGCCAGACGCATCGAGATCAAAGCGACATGTGGGTCCGAAGCCAGTCCGTCCTGCGCGCCGATGGTCAGCCCGCCTTCAGCGAGTTCGGGGGCCAGTTCAATCAGTCGGGCCTGCAGATCTACCCACAGGGCGTTAGGACTGTCGGCTTCGACGACCCGTTCGTCCCGGCTCCAATGCGCCTCGATAGCTCCGCTCGAAAGATCATGGGCGGCGTCTTCGCGCAGCTCTTCGGGCAGTCCCGCCAGCGTGCGCTTGATGGTAACCAACCTGTCAGCCAGCCGACGCTCCGTAGCATCGGACAGGTCGGCACTGAGAGAAGCACGATAGGTCTGCAACCCGACAATCTGGACGGTTGCAATTCCCAGGATCAGAACGATCGTCGTGCGGGCGACCAACGTATCGAGTCGTAGTCGCCGGGCAGCGCCCCATAGCGCCCTGACCCGCATCACTTTCGGCGCACCGATGCTGTAAAGAGATAGCCTGCGCCACGGATCGTCTTGATCACTTCGGCGGTCCCCTCAATCTTCCGACGAAGCCGACTGACCTGAACATCAATCGACCTGTCAAACACGTCTGCGGTTCGGTTCTTTGTGCTATCCAACAGATAGTCCCGCGAAAGGACCCGCTGAGGCGCCTCAAGAAAGGTGAGTAAAAGGTCGTACTCGCCGCTCGACAGGTCCACTACAACGCCTGTCGGATCCATAAGTTCGCGCTTCAGAGTGTCAAGTTGCCAGCCTTCGAACTCGATTAACCGGCCTGACCCCTGATTTCCGGCGTTACCTGCAAAACGACTGCGTCGAAGAACTGCCTTGATCCGCGCCAGAAGTTCGCGCGGATTGAAAGGCTTCGGAAGATAATCATCGGCGCCGACCTCCAGCCCTACGATCCGGTCGATTTCATCACCTTTCGCAGTCAACATGACGACTGACACTTGGCTTTCGGCACGCAAAGCGCGGCACAGCTCCAAGCCATTGGTACCAGGCAGCATGATGTCGAGCACAACAAGATCGGGCGAAGACGCCTGCATCTGCGCCTTCATTTCAGCCCCGTTTCGAGCAGTTGCGACGGAAAATCCGTTTGAGCGCAGAAATTTTGCGACCAACAGAAGGATCTCCCCGTCGTCATCGACGACGAGAATGCGGCCTTCCGGCGCTTCGGCGGTGCTGGACAGTTTCAACATCACTTTTCAATCTGGTTCAGCGTGCTCAACACGTGGTCGCGCGACGCTACGACACTGTTGCGCATTTGTATCGAATTGTTGCAGTAGCCGGCTGCTACTGAAGGACCGAAGATATCTGACGGACAGCCTCGCCGCTTCCCCAGTCGAAAGGGCCCTGAAGCCGCCCGATTTCACGCGTCTCGCGGTCGATCAGAAGCGTCGTCGGCAGTCCGATGAAGGCGAGTGCCAGTTGAACCCGCAACGGTTCCGCCCAGTAAAGCGGCAGGTTCACAAGTCCGACTTCATCATAGAAACGTCGGCCCCTTTCGATCCCGCCTTCGTCGATGCAAAGGGGTAGTACGGCAAAATCCGGGCCTCCAAGCAGCTCTTCCAAACGGTCGAGTGCTGGCATCTCTTGCCGGCAGGGCGGGCACCAGGTCGCCCAGATGTTCAAAAGGATCACACGCCCGGCAAAGTCCCCAAGAACCTTGGTGGTTCCTGCTTCTTCCTGGATAGGCGGGGAAAGCAGAGGCTGCGGGTCCTTTCGCAGCCGGAAAGGCGGTCGCGCCTGGGCGGGCTCCGCAATGAAGCTCGCTGCAAGACCGGCAAGGAGAGGTCGACGACCCATCTGAATTGACATTGGCATTTCCCTTCGCGGAAGGTCGGACCCGCAGGCAATCTGCGGGTCCGGATCGTCGTCAGGCCGAAACCGCGAACTCAGTCATCATGCCTGTCGAGAGATGCGGCATGTGATGGCAATGCAGCATCCACCGCGCTGCTTCACCCGCATCCACCGCGACCGTCACCATCCCCATCGGCGGCACATGAACGGTGTCACGAACAGCACCCGCGATCCGGCTCTGGCCCACGCCGACCACCTGGAAAGCGTGGCCATGCAGGTGCATGGGATGTGCCATCATTGACATGTTGTGGAACATGATCTCGACACGCTCGCCGGTTTTCGCGGTCACCGGGGAATGTTTGCCCCAGGTCTGCCCGTTGATGGTCCATACGTAGGGCATCATCGAGCCGCCCAGCATCAACATCGGCTGGGACGATGCCGCGCGCTCCGGCAGTGGGGTGACGGCGCGCAGGGCCGCTTCCTGCGTCAGATCGGAGCTGAAGGCAGGATGGTCGGCATCGGACATGTCGGCGATCTTCGTCACCGTGGCCCCTGGCGTCGCAAGGACGAGACCCGTCCGTTCTCTTGCACCCTCGCGCAAGGCGAGGACCGGGAAGGCCCCGCCTTCGGCAGGAACATCAAGCTCGATGTCCAGCCGCTGGCCCATCGCGATTCCGAAACGGCTGCCAGGAAGAGGCTGCACCGGCTCGCCGTCCACGGCGACCAGCCGCCCGGTTAGCGCGCCGGTGTCGATCCAGAACACCGTTGCGGCGGCTGCGTTGATCACCCGAACAAGGACCTTGCCGCCCTTGTCCACCTGGACGACTTCAGGGTCATCCAGCGTCCGGTCATTGGCAAGGTAGGCATCAAAGTTGTAGTCGTTCAGGTCCATCGCCATGCCGTCCATGCCCGGCATCGCCGTCATGTCCCCCTGACCCATCGCGCCCATGTCCATGCCAGAGTGGTCCATTCCTCCTTGGCCCATCTGGCCATGGTCCATGCCGGCCATTGACGCGCCACCGGTAATCTCTGCCAGCACCTCCGCAGGCGGCTTGAACGAAAAGTCGTGCAGGAACAGCGTCACGTCCTGCCGATCGGCCGCAACGTCCTCGGGTCGCAGCACGATCAAGGGCGCGGCCAGCAGCAGCATCTCATGCGCGGGGACATGCGCATGCATCCAATGGGTGCCCGGGCGCGCGGCAAAGTCATAGGCGCGGCTTTCGCCGGGTTGCAGCGTGGCCATAGGCATGTCCGGCACGCCGTCTTGAGCGTTTGGCGGGATCTGTCCGTGCCAGTGGATTATGGTCGGCTCGGTCAGGGTATTCGTCAGATCGACGGCAAATGCCTGACCCGGGTCGAGAACCAATCCAGACCGGCCGTTGCCGTCCACCAGCCCCCAGACGGTGGCGGCCCTGCCCCGGACATCGAGCGTCCGGGTCGTCGCCGTCAGCGACATGCGGGCTGATTGTGCTCTAGCACTAGCAGGCAGAATAAGTGAGGCGGCAGCAGCCGCAGAAGCGGCCAGAAAGCCGCGGCGAGAGAGAGCGATCATGCGAATTCTCCTGTATCGCAACGTGAAAAGACTGAAGGCCCCGGCCAGCGGAGCTATGGGGTCAGATCAGGGTGCGTTTCGGAGGTGGGCCAGGTGGCGGGAGGGCAAGCGATGCGGCCAGCAGGTCATTGTTCAGGCTGATTTCAACCGAACGCGCGATGGCGACGACGCCCGGGCTTGGTGCGGGAAGAGCCGCGGCTGCAAAAAGACAATGTTGCTGGCAAAGCAGGCGTTGTGCATCGTCAATCGGGCTGCCGTCGGATGACATATGCGCGACATGGCCAGCCATCGCCATCATCTGCTCATGGTCTGCATGAGACTGTTGCCGGCCATCGGCGGAGGCAAGCATCGGCAGGAACGCCGCCAGAAGATAGGCGGCGAGAATCAATGCACGCATAGGAAACGTCGAACTGGTCATGCTCTCGCTTGTATCAGCCTGGTCTGGTCCCGTCATCTGACAGTTTGGTGTCTGGACCGCATGGCGATAGCATCGACTGCAGCAGAATTGCCGCGTTTTCCCTCGTCTTGACTTGATAGCGCAGAGTTTACTGGCAACTGAACGAAGGTCGCGAAAACGTCATTCATCTGACGGGACACGCCATGAAACGATTGTTCTTCGCCCTTTTCGCACCTCTGTTTCTGTCCGCCTGCGGCGCCGAACCGATTTGGGCGCCTGATGAGGCCGTGGCCGAGGCGCGCTATGAACATGTCGGCCCGACCTCGGTCACGCTCTATACCGTCCTGTCGACCCGCAGCGGCACCGGTGCGCATGCCGGGCTTTTGATCAATGGCTCAGAGCGTGTCCTCTTCGATCCGGCGGGAACCTGGCGACATCCGAAGCTTCCGGAGCGCAACGATGTCCATTTCGGGATCACGCCGAAGATGGTCGACTTCTACATCGACTACCATGCCCGCGAAACTTACGACGTTGTTGAGCAGACGATCATGGTTTCGCCAGAAGTTGCGGACCTGATCATGGCGCGTGCCAAAGCGTACGGCGCGGTGCCCAAGGCGAACTGCACAATTGCAATATCGCGCGTACTTGACGGCGTTCCCGGCTTCGAAAGCCTGCCAATGACCTGGTTTCCGAAACGGATGATGGAAGGTTTCGCAGATTTGCAGGGCGTTCAGACCCGCAGGGTTACGGACGATGACGCAGATGAGAATCATGGCGTCCTTCTGGTGCAGGCCGGGGACGCGCGTCTTCGGTAGTTTCTTGGTGATCAGGCCTATTGGGAGCCATACTACGCTCGCCACGCCCGGCCTTTGGCAGTATTTTGCGGTGACACATAGACTGGGGCTTTTGATGAACCTTGCGCGCCGTACTCTTCTTCTTACCGGATCGACCATCCTTGCCATGAGCGCTGTGCCTTTGCTGGCCGAAGGGGACGAGCGGATCCATGTGGTAAAGGACCCTGGCTGCCCCTGTTGCAACGCTTGGATCGGCCACCTGCGCGAAAACGGCTTTAACGTCAGCTTTGAAGAGCGCAGTGTCGAAGACCTCGCGACCTACAAGCGGGAGCGCGGCATCCCGGAGAACCTGTCGTCCTGCCACACGGCGACCATCGGCGACTACACCATCGAAGGGCACGTTCCAGCAGCGGATATCCGCAGGCTGATGGCCGAACGCCCCTTGGCGGTAGGACTTTCCGTTCCGGGCATGCCATTCGGCTCACCGGGAATGGGTCCAGAGACAGAGCGTCAGGCATATGACGTGGTCCTGGTCAGTCAGGACGGAAGCAGTACGGTCTTCACCAGCTATCCGGCGGCGTGAGATCCCCACCCGGTGCGCGCCGCGCGAGACACCACAGGATCATCTTGGCAAGCCGACCTCGGATGCTTGCCAGGCTTCCAGAAGCTCATCCCGCGGCCCCGCCCCGTCAAGCGGTCTGATCGCGACATCCAACCTGCGCGCCGCATGGTAGGCTGACGCGGCCAAAGGATCGGGCTCTTTGCCGTAGGCGAGCCGGTAGCGTGTGATGAAACCTTCCATGCGGTCATCACCATTCCAGCCCTCCGCAAGGAGTGCTTGCACCAGAACGATGCTCGCACGGCTGTACTTGCTCGCCGCGTCGTCGTCGGCAGGCTTCGGTCCAAGGACGATGACGACATCAGCCGCCTCGTCTGGTGAGCCAGTCAACTCCTGGACCAGTCTGGTGGCTTCGGCCGGAAGCGGAAGAACATGCACGTCAACGCCGCCCAGATGCCCGTCGGAGGTTTCGTTTGGGTGCCCGTCCCGCTCGTCGGCAGCCAGCAGGAATCCTCGGACAGCCTCGGCAAGGTCTTGCTCAACATTCTCACCGACGACGAGAATTGCTGCGGTGAACGAATGCGCCGCGGCAATTCCAGACAGCGCAATCCATATTGCCGCCGCGATGGCCAGGATCGCATTACGCGCAGGGAAGACGGTGCAACGGAAGAATTCATAAGCGAGTCGTCTCGAACCACTCATTCTGATGCCCGAACAGAAGCCACGATTTCGGACAACTGCGCCTTTTCAACAAAACCGGGGACCAACTGATCGCCTACGACAAAGGACGGCGTCCCGCTGAAACCGAGCGCCTCGGCGAGACGCATCGAGGTTGCAATGTGCTCTTCGATCTCAGGCGCCTGCATGTCTACCTTGAGTCTGTCCAAGTCCAGGCCGATCTCGCCGGCAATACGCAGCACCGTGTCGGCCTCTACCTTGCCACGCATGCCCATCAGAGCATTGTGGAACTCGGTATATTTGCCCTGATTCCGGGATGCAAGCGCGGCGCGTGCGGCGAAAGCAGATCCCTCGCTGAGGATTGGCCATTCGCGCATCACCAACCGGATGTTGCCGTCTTCGGCCAGAAGCGCGTCGACTTCCGGCATCGCGCGCTTGCAGTAGGGGCAGTTGTAGTCAAAAAACTCGACCACCGTGATATCGCCCTCCAGATTGCCTAGAACCGGTGCGTTGGGGTCACGTTCCAATGTGTCGCGCTCGTTGGCCAATACTGCGGTTGCGGCGGCTGCCTGTGTTTCCGCCTGCCGTTCTTCGAGGGCCTGGAGCGCCTCGAGGATCAGTTCGGGGTTTTCGCGCAGGGCCTCGGCCACGAGAGCCTTGATGCGTTCATCCGAGACCTCCTGCGCGAAGGACGGCAAAGCAACTTGGAAACTGAAGACAATGGCTAGCAGCAGGGATTTCATTCGCATCGGGCGGACCTTTCATTTCGTGCATTCTTTGAGGGTTGATGCTTCCTCAAGTAACTCGAGAGGCAAGTCCAAACTTGGACCGACAGACTATCGTTCGGGTCAGGCATCATGGGGCGAGTGCCTCGACGGCGCTCCGCTCTGCTTGCGTGGCGCGGATGCCGTCGGGCCAAGTCGATTTGATGTAATCGAGAACAGCTTCGATATCCTCGTCCGTCAGACGGTCGCCGAAAGCCGGCATGCCGGAGGTGAAGGCAACGCCCATTTCGTCAAGGACGGCCTGCCCGCCGCGTTTGATGTAGTCGTGCAGCATGATGTCGCCGTGATGCCAGGTGTGGCCCCCCGCGTCATGCGGCGGGGCGGGATAGGTCCCGTCCTCATTGGCCGTTCGCCAGTCGGGATGTCCTTCCAGATCGGCGCCGTGGCACGACCCGCATTCCGCCTCATAGATGGCGCGACCTTGTTCGAGATCGGGGCTATTGTGGAAGAACGCGTCTGCTTGTGGCGCGGACAGCAGAAAGAATGCCGCGGGCGCAACAATCGCAGCGCCTCTGAACTTGCCAGCTCTTGGCTTGGTGGCCTTCATGTCCGGCTCACGGTGATCGGTGTCACCCCATCCGGCGGGAGAATCCGTTCGGACAGTTGAGCCAGATCCTCCCGAATTCGGGCCCGCTGAGCAGTAGGATAGGCATCTTCGGGCGGCAGGCCGCCGTGTTGGGCAAAGAGCATGATGTCGCGCGCGATCGGTGCCGCCGCCGTTGAGCCGCCGCCGCCATGCTCCACTACAACAGTCACGGCATATCGAGGCGCATCGAAGGGTGCGAAGGCCACGAACAGCCCATGGTCCCGCCTGTTCCATGGGAGTTCGTCCTGCGATCGGACACCGGCTGCGCGCTCGGCCGCTGTAATCGAAAACACCTGGCTCGTTCCGGTCTTCCCAGCCATTGCTTTGGTCACATCCGCGATCCGCGAGGCGTAGGCCGTACCACGCTCGTGGTTCGACACCTCGAACATCCCTTGTCGCACGATCGCAAGCGCTTCTGCCGAAAGTCCAAGTGAGACAGGCGCCGGTTCACCCGGGCTGGCCCCACCGAGCGGGCGCACGAGACGCGGGAGAACTGCCGTTCCTGAGGCTAGGCGCGCGGTCATCGTGGCTAGCTGAATTGGCGAGGTCAACGTGAAGCCTTGGCCAATGGACGCGTTGATCGTGTCGCCAATCAACCAATCCTGACCGTAGCGCTCTTGCTTCCAGGCGCGTGAGGGATTGTTGCCGTGAACCATTCCCGACAGCGGAAGGTCGTATTTCTGGCCCAGTCCGAGACGGTCATTCATCGCAAAGATGCCATCGATCCCGATCCGTTGCGCAACCTCGTAGAAGTAGACGTCGCAGGACTGCCGCAACGCACCGACCATGTCGACCCGCCCATGGCCGCCGCTTTTCCAGCAATGGAACCTGCGACCAGAGATTTCCACGTACCCGTTGCAGGTCACGGTTTCTGCTGGATCCATGACCCCGCTTTCCAGAGCCGCGAGCGCATTCGACATTTTGATCGTGGACCCCGGCGGATAGGCCCCTTGAACGGTCTTGTCGGCAAGCGGGCGAAACTCGCTGTCGCGCAGTCCGCTGTAGTCCTTGCTCGAGATCCCCCGCACGAAGAGGTTCGGGTCGAATGCAGGGGCAGACGTGCAGCCGAGGAGATCACCGTTCGTGACATCCATTACGATTGCCGCCGCGCTTTGTCCTTCGAGGCGCACACGCATGAAGTTCTGCAAATGATGATCCAGTGTGATCTGCATGTCCGAGCCGGGGGTCGGCGGATCAAGTGCCAGCTCGCGCATGGTCCTGCCGCCGGCGTTGACCTCCACCCGCTGAGCTCCCGGCTCACCGCGCAACGCACGCTCGTGGATCCGCTCAAGCGCCGTCTTGCCGATCTGGTAGTCCGGCGAGCGCAAAAGCGGATCGGGTTCCCCGTCCTTGGCTGTGAGATCGCTGTCGCTGACGGGTCCCACATAGCCGACCTGATGGGCAAAGTCCGGCCCGAAGGGATAGACCCGGGACAGGACCATCTCCGGGTGGACACCCGGAAGAGCCGGGGTGTTCAAGGCGATGATTGACAACTCTTCCCAGGTGACCCTGTCCTTAACGGTCACCGGGACAAAGCCCCGAACGCGGTCAAGTTGCTCCCGAATCCGGTCGATATCCTCGCTCGTCAGACCAAGAAGCCGCTGCAGTTTCGCAAGGACGTCATCGACGTCCCGGGCCTCCTCGTTCACGAGCGTGATCCGGTAGGTGTGCTCGTTGTCCGCGACGATCTTGCCCGCGCGGTCAAAGATGCGGCCCCGGTCGGGGCGCACCAGCCGCAAATTGATCCGGTTTTCCTCGGCCAGAAGGTAATACTCCTCAGCATCGCGTACACCCAGTTGCCACATCCGGAAACCAAGCACACCGACCACCGAGGTCATCATGCCGCCCAGCAACAGCGACCGACGCGTCGTTACCCGTGCGGCCTTGGCAAGATCCCGTTCAGATCGGCGCATGCTTGGCCCTCTCGTCCTGAGACTCCGGTATGCGTCTGCCGCCGATGGTTTTCAGGTAAGCAGCAAGTCGCAGTCCAAGGACCAAGACCACCAGTCCGACGAACCAATACTGCAGGGGGTTAGGCTCGGGCGTCGCCCGGTGAAAGCTGAGGAAGTGCATGAACAGGAAGTAGGCGACATGCGCTACAGACAGCCACCAAAGCGGCAGGACACCCATCTGCAGGAACTTCCAGCCGGAAACGCCCAGGCGGCGCATTGCGACATCGCTTGAGGTTGTGGCCAGGAGGACCGCGAGGAGCAAGGCGGCGATCCCGATTGCGTTGGCCAGACCAAAGCCATGTTGAAACATGACATAGCTGAGGAGTTCGGGATTCCATTCGAAGCCGAAGAGCCGCATCAGGTCCCATTCGACCCAGCCGACAAGAATGATTCCAGCATGCGCAAGCGCCAGAAGGCAGCCGTAGATCCCCGACTCGCGGCGGTAGGTCAGCACCAACACTGCGGGTCTGAGGAGCCGGGCCAGAGGCCCCAGGCCCATCGAAAGCGCAACCAGCACCAGCGAGGCGTCGGCAAGTGCCCGGTTCCAGCGGTGCATCGGACTCCA
Source organism: Stagnihabitans tardus (assembly GCF_009925085.1). Lineage (GTDB taxonomy): Bacteria > Pseudomonadota > Alphaproteobacteria > Rhodobacterales > Rhodobacteraceae > Stagnihabitans > Stagnihabitans tardus. Next base: position 10,133 of record NZ_JAABNR010000014.1, read on the forward strand.
CTCGCCATGGATGGCCGCAAAAATCAGAACGAGGCCAGCAGAGAGGAGGGCCATCAGCCCGTGCCGCAGAAGCACATTCCGGCTCAGCCGTCGGAACATTGGGTCATGGACCGTGACTGTCTTCATTTCACGTCACCCCGATCAAGGCCCCGCGGTCCCTGCACGTTCCTGTTGCCAGTGCGGACAGCGCGAAACCGGCGCCACGTTGTCAACGCGGCGATGCCCATGATGAAGAGCCCGGCAGTCGCAAGCCACGGCCGGAGCGGATCAAACCAGGCAAGAAGCGCGGGTCCACCGAAGACCAGCATGAGCACCTTGTTGCAGGTTGGGCAGGCGATTCCGAGAAAGCTGGCAAGCCCACCCGTCCCGGAAGCGCGCAAGTTGCACTGAGGGACCCACATCGCCGCTGTCACACCTCCGAGGAAGGCCGTCAGAACGGTCGCGACGAACTCCCAAGGCCCGACTGGAGTCATCCGGACAAAAAGCGGGTTCGCCCATACGGCAGTGACCGTGCCGAGGACCACAAACAGGGTGATGCCAACAGCCAGGCCGCGCAGGTTGCGGCGAAGGCTGTCATCATTCAGAAAAGTTGCCGGACCCGGGTTATCGCGCATCAAACTCGACCTCTGCAAACTCTTCACCAAAGCCCACACTGACGACCCAACGACCGGCCATCGGCAGCTCCACGTCGGCGCGCCAGACGCCTGCCTCGACCAGCTGAAGCGGCGGCGCTATGCCGTCCATGTGCATGTCGACCATCGCAAAGTTCACAACTGGCCGCATGCCGGCAGCTGCGCCGGCGTCAGTATCGGGCATGAACTGGATTTCGACCCGAACGTCACGACCACCGAGCGCATAGACCTGGACGTCCATCCGTCCGTCCGAAAACGCTTCAGACACTTCGGCTGTCACCGATGGATCAGCGGAGATCGTGTCGCGCGCATCGAGGGTCCAGACGGTCGTCCAGATGAAGACACCGACGAAGACGGCAACGCCCAAGGCGAGAATGAGGGCAAGCGCTCTAGTTCCCATTTCCCATATCCATCTGTGAATGATCCATTCCAGCCATCGGGGTCTCGATCGGCGTCGGTGCGGGCGCAGGAATGTCGCCCGTGCCTTCGGGGTCGAGGAGATAGGTGGCAATGGCCTCGCGGTCAGCATCGCTCAAAAAGGACGTGCCCTCAGCCACGACCTCGGCCATGCTTCCGCCGAAAGCATCCCCGTTGGGCAGAATTCCGGACTGAAGCGCGTAAGCCAGGTTCGCAACGCCCCAACCTTTTGCGAGGAGAACGTCGCTCAGAATTGGCGGTGCTTTGCTGCCCCCTGGAAGGCTGTCGTTCCCGGCAAAGCGGGCGCCATCATCGAGTCCCCCTGCCAAGGTCCGGCCCGTGTGACAGGCAGCGCAATGTGCAGCCCCCTCGACCAGTTGCCGTCCGCGGTTCCACGGGGAAGACGTGCCCATAAGTGCGTCCGTATCAGGCGTATCAAGGTAGGCCGCGCGCCAGAGCTTCAGTCCCGATCTGAAACTGAAGGGAAAGCCGACGTCGTGGGGTGGGGCTGCATCGCCAACAGCCGGGACGGTGCGGAACGCCTCCCAGAGGTCGGCAATGTCCTGATCGGTAAAACCGGCGTAGAAAGAGTAGGTGAAAACCGGGTAGTAGGGGTCTCCGTCGGGCGACACCCCTTGGCGCACCGCCTTGGCGAAATCCTGGACGGTCCAGCGCCCGATCCCGGCCTCCCTATGCGGGGTGATGTTCGGTGGCACGAAGGTGCCGAAGGGAGTGTCAAGAGGCGCACCTCCCGCGAGCGCCAATCCTTTGGCGGCCGAGTTGGTATGACAGGACACGCAGCCACTTGCGCGCGCGAGATAGGCCCCACGTTCGGCATCGCCGGAAGGGAAGCTCGCGGGCTCGACCTCCCCGATCGGCCACAGTGCCAACACTCCGGCACCTATACCTGCCACGATGGCTGGGAAGACAAAGGAAAGCCGGATCAAACCTCGCATGGTCAGTTCCGGCCCGCACGAAACTGTGCATGACAGGAAGAGCATGTCGCGCTGATCCGGTTGAAGAGGTCGTCCGCCGCCAGTGTCGTCAGATCAAGCTCCAAAACTGTCGGGTCCGATGTCCCTCGTGTCACCGCGATCTTTTCCGAAGCCGCTCCGTATCCCATCAATTCCGCGATCGTGAAGCCCTGCGCCGGTTGCGGTGTTCCGGTCATGCCCATGGCCGAGTGATCCATGCCAGCCATCTCGCCATCTGGCGAACTCGCAGGCTCGAGACCGTTCGGGGCTGCTTCGGCCAAGGCGTCGGCATAGGCCTTCAGTTCTTCGGAGAGAGCCGCGAACTCCTGCCAATCGGCCCAGATTTCCGGCTTGGCATAGGTGGTGCCTTCAAGGCTGTTTTCAGGGAAGAGCGACAGCATCGTCCCACCCGCATGACTTGCAATGACGCTGGCGCCTTCAGACACAATGAAGGTGTCGTAGGGCACGGTGCCCTGCATCATCGGTGCCAATTCGGCGATGGTGTCGCGCATTGCCGTCATTCCGTTCATTCGGTCCAGGACGACGCCCGTCGCCCCCGTATGTGCCAGTGCCACTGCCGCGACGGCGGAAGCGGCAAGCGCGATCGCGCCCGTCCATTGAGATTTCATCTGCCTGACTGCCATTGGTTTCTTGTTGTTGATCATTGGCTGCACCCTGCCGGTCAGGCAGGTCACAGCTTGGGACGAATTCTGGAGTCAGGCTGAGAAAGGGTCTAACCTGAGCCAGTCTTTCAAACCGGCTCGTCTGGTCATCGAACAATCGTTCGGCCCGACTGTCAGGTCAGGGTTCGCGGGGGAGGAAGTGTGATGGCCGGACCGCCAAAACGGCGTTGCGACTGCTCAGCGTCGGGCTGAAGCACAGCCGGAACGGCCGTGGGCTGTATCGATGCCAGAGCATCTGGCAAAACGAACGCTGTGCAAATGACGCCGGGATGGCAGGCAGGCGTTACCGAAGATTGCTGTTCGGGGGTATCGGCAGCCTCGACGGTGGGGCCGGAATGATGCTCGTTGCCAGACGCTGCTTCAGCAGATTGTCCCAACACCAAGCCCATGACCAGAGCGACAGTCAGAAGCCACATCGACGCGAAACGCAACAGCCTGCGTACAAGCAGGTTTTGCGGGAGGGCCAATGGGGTTGCTGTCGCTCTCATCTGTTCAGATCAGCTTGACTTTCGTTCCGACCGGCGTGCGATCGAACACTTCTTCGATGTGCTCGTTGTAAAGCCCGATACAGCCGTTCGACGAGCGGCGACCGATCTTGCGCGTATCGTGGGTACCATGAATCCGGTAGTACTGCCACGAGAGATACAGGGCGCGGGTGCCAAGCGGATTTGTTGGATCGCCTCCTGGCACAAAGGCTGGCCATTCCGGGTTGCGCTCCCGCATCGAGGGTGTCGGAGCCCAGCTCGGGTTTTCCCGCTTCTCGACGACCTCGGTATATCCCCGCCGGGTCAATTCATCCGACAGCGGAACCGAAGTGGGGTAGAGAAACATCTGACCATCGCTCGTCCAGTGCTGGAGAACCTTGGCCGTGGTGTCAGAGATGATAACCCCCACCCCAAGCGAGTCGAAGTGGTCCTGCCACTCATGGGTGCGGAACGCCGAGATGTTGTTTCGGACGGGCCCCTGATTGTCCTCGGTCGCAAAGGCTGCCCGGCCCGTCAGGAAAGGCGCGGCAAGGGCTCCGGCAACGAAAAGTCGTCGACTGAATCGCATGGTCTGCTCCTCTTTTTTGTTACCTCTGCCGGCTTCCAACGTGGGAAGGTCAAATCGCATTGCATCGCACAGGGGTCACAAAGAGGTGAAGCCGTGGCGTTTTCGCCGAATTTTTGGGAAATTTTCCGCTCACTTCGATGTGAACACCTCTCCCATGCACCAGGGGCGCTATTCTGTGCCTATGCGTAAGTTTGCGAACATCCTGTGTGGTCTGTGCTTGCTCGTCGCCTTTCTCTGGGCGGCGATTCCCGGTCACGCATCCGATGGCGCGCATGCCGATCACGCTCAAACCGCAGCTGTAGACCAGGACGCCCTTTGCAGCGACGGATCAGGCCATGCCTCATGCCAGCTTGTCGCAACTGCCTCCTTGTCATTTTTCGAGGTGGCACCGTATGCCAAGTCTGCGCGGTTCGTGATTACGCCGGTCTCTGCCTCAAGCCGCGCCTTTGCCCCCGGACGCCCACCTCCGCGAACCTTCCTCTGAGTGAACCCTCGTCCTTCACGTTCCTCTCAGGAGTTCGCATGATTTTCCGTCGATCCTTTCTAACCGGCGCAGCCGCTGCAGCCCTCTCGATGCCAACTGTCCTTCGCGCCCATACCGAAGAACCCTTTGTCCTGGCCGACGAATTTCAACCTCGCGAGGTCCGAGTCCGAGAGCAACATAGCCCCGGTCAGATCCTGGTCTTCCCGCGAAGTTTCTTTCTCTATTATGTTTTCGATTCCGAGCGGGCCGTCAGGTACGGTGTTGGCGTCGGCAAGGCCGGTCTGGCATTCAAGGGATCGGCAATCATCGAACGCAAGGCAGAATGGCCGTCATGGCGCCCGACAAACGACATGATCCGCCGGAATCCCGATCGCTATGCCCAGTTTGCCGAGGGGGTGCCAGGCGGACCTGGCAACCCTCTAGGTGCCCGCGCCCTCTACCTTTACCGCGACGGGCGCGACACCTACTACCGGATTCATGGCACGACAGAGCCCTGGTCGATTGGACAATCAGTTTCGAACGGCTGCATCAGGATGCTGAACGACCATGTGATCCAACTCTACGAGCAGGTACCCGTCGGAACACCGGTGACAGTCCTGTGACGATCCGCCGTCGTGATGTCTTCGTGTTGGGGGGCATCATAGCCTTGATCTATGGACTGCGAGCCCTGCCCTGGGACCGGCTTGGCGGAAGCCCGCTGTCCTATGTCGACATTGAGGGTGTGCCGCCTTTTCGTCGACTGGAGCTAGCCGCTCAGACCTCCACGGCAAACATTGCACTCGTCGGTCTCGATGGGCCACTACCTGATGCGGGCGCACGCAGGGCGCGCATGGAGACCATGCGCACCGACCCATGCCCGGCCTTATTTGGGAACAGCGCCTCTAACTCTGAAGTTCCCATCGCCTACTTCAGCGAGTTTCGCTGCCCCTTCTGCCGTGCTCTCGAGCGAGATCTTGAAAGCCTGCTGGCCGAGGACCCAGCCACATTCCGGCTCGTGCAACACGAACTTCCGATCTTCGGGCCGCCGTCTGAACTGGCCGCAAGGGCATCCGTTGCCGCCGCACGCCAGGGCAAGCAACAGGAGCTTCGCCGCCGCTTCATGCGGACACCGATGGTTGCCGAAGAGGCCTCGGTACGGCGTGTTGCGGAGACCCTTGATCTGGATGTCGAGCAGCTCTTAATCGACATGTCCTCCGCCGGGGTTCAGGCTGAGCTCGATCGAACGCGCGCACTTGCCGATCTGTTCGGGTTCATCGGCACCCCAGGTCTGGTGATCGGACGGACCGTGCTCAGCGGTGCGGTTCCCCTTTCCCTCCTCCGACAGATTGCGGAAGAAGAGAAGGCCGAACCATTTCCGGCCTGTTGATGCGATGAACACACCAACGCATATGCTGATCGGGGCTGCTGTCTTTGCGCGGCCCGTCGTGCCGTCCACACTGGTGGCGGCCATGCTGGGCGGCCTCGCCCCTGATGTTCCAATGTTTGCGCTGGTGCTTTGGTCGACCCGCCTGGCTGGAATTCCCCAGCATGAAGTCTTCGGAAGCCTCTTCTACTCGGACTCATGGCAGGCCGTCTTTGCCGTTGATCACAGCTTTTTCGTCTGGGGCCTGCTTCTTGCTCTTGGACACTGGCGACGTCACCTCATTCTCACCGCCTTTGCAGGAGCCGGCTTTTTGCATGCGGCCACCGACTTCGTCACCCATCATGACGATGCCCGCCGCCAATTCTGGCCCGTGTCGGACTGGGTCTTCCGCAGTCCGGTCAGCTACTGGGACCCGAACTATTACGGTGGTATCATCGGCGTGGTGGAACTTGGGCTGGTTCTGTTCGCCACTGCCTTCCTCTGCTGGCGGCACCGAAAACTCTGGCAGCGCGTCGTGATCGTCATTTTGGCCGCTGTGATCGTCGTACCCGTGATAGTTACAGGTGGCTTCCACGGACTTCACGGCATGGGCTGAAAGAGCGCACCGCAGCGTGCTTCAAGTTCCCGCTCGGCATGGCTTGCATGGCCGTTCAGGATTGATCGCGCCTCACCTAGCAACTTACTGAAAAGCACGCTTGGTCTTGCTAGGCGCTCAATGTCGCCTTAGTTCGATCTGTATCGCCGCAGGAGTTGTGCATTGATCGCTACAATAATGGTCGATGCCGACATGAATACGGCGCCGACTGCAGGTGTCATCAGGAAGCCGGTGCCGAACGTGATGCCAGCAGCCATTGGAATGGCAAATGCGTTGTATCCGGTCGCCCAGATCAGGTTCTGCACCATCTTCGAATACGTCGCTCGGGACAGGCCAAGAATGGCCTCCACATCCCGTGGGTCAGAACGCACCAGGACCACGTCGGCGGATTCCACGGCGACATCCGTGCCCGCACCAATGGCAATTCCAAGATCGGCTTCGACGAGCGCCGGCGCGTCGTTCACCCCGTCTCCAACCATTGCAACCTTCAGACCCCGGGCGCGAAGTTCTTTCACGTGGGCCGCCTTCTGCTCCGGGAGGACCTGTGCGAAATATTCATCGAGGCCGAGTTCTGCAGCGACCGATTTCGCGACCCCCTCCGCGTCTCCCGTCATCATGATGGACCTGACACCCCTGGCCTTGAGACGTGCCACGACATCACGCGATTGCGCGCGCACGATGTCTGCCAAAGCCAGCAACGCATAGGGCTGGCCGCCGACCTCCAGCACCACGACGGTCTTGCCTGCCTCCTCCAGCAGGGCGAGGCGCGGGTCGGTCACGGGTCGGCCTTGCCGCCGAAGATGACCAGGGCTGACGATGGCGACCTCCCGCCCGTCCACACGTGCCGTAACCCCCGCACCCGTGATGCTCTGCAAGCCTTCCGGGGCCGGAAAGTCTATGCCACGGGCTTTTGCGGCGGCGACAATCCCGGTAGCGATCGGATGCTGCGACTGGCTTTCAACCGAAGCCGCAATACGCAAAGCGGTCGTCTCGTCGCCACCTTGCAGCAAAACCAGATCGCTGACGCCGAACCTGCCTTCGGTCAGGGTGCCGGTCTTGTCGAAGACCACGGCATTCAGATCCCGCGCACGCTCAAAGGCTGCACGGTCGCGGATCAGCAGTCCGTTGCGCGCCGCCAGCGACGTCGAGACGGCCACGACAAGCGGCACGGCAAGGCCGAGCGCATGCGGACACGCGATGACCATGACTGTCACCATCCGCTCAAGCGCAAAGGTGGCCCCCGCCCCGACCGCATACCAGTAACCGAACGATCCGAGGCCGACGGTGATGGCAATCCAGGTCAGGACAGTTGCGGCGCGCGAGGCCAGATCCTGTGTGCGCGAGCGGCTGTCCTGTGCTGCTTTCACCATGGCGATGACCTGCGACAGGTAGGTTGCCTCGCCCGTCGCCTTCACCTCGATGGTGACGGCACCTTCGCCATTTACCGCACCGCCGATGACAGCCTCGCCGGCAGACCGCGTGACAGGTTTCGATTCCCCGGTCAGCATGGCCTCGTTGAAGGATGATGTGCCTTCGATGATCTTTCCATCGACCGGCACCTTGGCACCGGGGCGGATCACGACCCGGTCTCCGGCGATTAAGGCCGCGACGGGCACGTCCTCCGTTCCACCGTCCGCGGTCACCCGCAGTGCGGTATCGGGCAGCAGGCGTACCAGTTCCTCCAAAGCGCGAGAAGCGCCGAGGACGGACCGCATCTCAAGCCAATGCCCCAAAAGCATGATCGTGACGAGCGTGGCCAGTTCCCAATAGAACGGCTCTCCGCCGGGCAGTCCCAGTGTGACGGCAGCCGAGTAGAAATAGGCTGTCGAGATGGCAAGCGCGACCAGCGTCATCATTCCTGGACGGCCAGCGCGGATTTCAGGACCGGCGCCCTTAAGGAAGGGCCATCCTGCCCAGAAGTAGATCACAGATGACAGGCTCAGTGCGATCCACTCTTCACCGGCAAGCAAGCGTGCCATGCCTTGCCCGACAAAATCGCGGACCATTGGGGACAGGACCAAAACCGGGATCGTGAGAGCCAACGCCAACCAGAAGCGCCTGCGGTAGTCGTCGACCATGCCAGCGTGCCCGGCCTTGTGGCTTGAATGCCCGCCAGCACCGGACCGGAGTTCGCTCTTGTTCGACTTCGCCGCGTGCCCAACTTGATGGTCGTGGTGGTTTGCGTGTCCATTCTCAGCCGTCATGGCAATAATCCCTAGACCGATGCGGCCAGACGGTCGCTGTGTGTCAGGTCGGACGGCAGGATGGCCGGGAGCGGGCCACCCTGCCGCCACTGAAGCGCCTTACAACCCGCGAGCCGCGAGCCAGGCCTTCATCTCGGCGATCTCGGCCTCCTGAGCCGCGATCACCTCTTCCGAGAGCTTTCTGATTTCCGGGTCCGTGCCATGCTTCAGCTGGATTCGCGCCATCGCGACCGCAGCTTCATGGTGCGGAATCATGCCTCGCACGAAGTCCACGTCAGCGTCCCCGGTATAAGGCACCATCATGTCCGCCATCATCTGGTCCATTGCCGCCGCGTAGGCCTGCACAGCCGGATTGTCGGCCAACTCTGCCGGAATCATGGAAGCATGGCTCATCATGCCCATATCCCCCATGCCCATGCCACCCATGTTGGAGTGGTCCATGCCCTCCATGGTTTGCTGGGCAAATGCGATCCCGCCGACAACAGCAACTGCCGCAATAGACAGCGCGAGAGTACGTTTGTTCATTCAGATTTTCCTTCGATGATTATGTTTTGTCAGGCAGGCGCGTAGCCGACCTCGGTCAGCGCCGCGACCAACCGGTCGCGAGAAGCCGCTGATTTCACTTCGACCTTGTGCGAGCCCGGATCCGCGCTCACCTCAGCGGAGGGGTCCACCGACTGGATCGCCTTGGTGACGCTGCGCGCGCAGCCGCCGCAGGTCATGTTCTCGATGTGGAACTGCATGAGTGTCTCCTTTGGACAGTCGTCTCATGCACCTCGATATGGGCCTTCCCACCGTTGTAAGGTCAAGGGAACAATTCCGTGATGAGACAAATTGAAATCAGGACTTGACCTTCCCATCATGGGAAGCCCTATCTCAGTCAGCGGAGTAACTCGCCACTGGAGTGCCGCGATGAACATACAAGTCCCTCAGAACGCCATGGCAGACCTCGGCAGGATCGTGATCGACGTCGAAGGCATGACCTGCGCATCCTGTGTCGGGCGCGTTGAACGCGCACTGCAGGCTGTCCCCGGGGTCAAAACTGCAGCCGTAAACCTCGCGACGGAACGGGCAGAAATCATCGGACCGGACCTGGACCGATCGGCTCTGGTCAAGGCAATCGAGGACGCGGGCTATGATGTGCCATCGCGTCCGAACGATATCGTCATCGAGGGTATGACCTGCGCCTCCTGCGTCGCACGGGTGGAGCGGGCCTTGAAAACGGTACCCGGTGTGACCGCAGCCAATGTCAATCTGGCCACGGAACGCGCCACGGTCACCGGAACGGCGGACCTTGCCTCCCTGATCGGCGCAATCGCGGATGCGGGTTACGAGGCACGGGCAACGACCGAAACCGCCATCATGTCAGAAGAGTCCGCCGCGAAGAAAACAGCCGAGGAAGCCGCATTGCGGCGCGATGTGCTTTTTGCTGCGGCTCTGACTCTGCCTGTGTTTGTCCTCGAGATGGGGTCGCATCTGTTCATGTGGGTCCACATGGCGGTGATGAAAAGCATTGGCATGCAGAACAGCTGGTACATACAGTTCGCCTTGACGACCGTGGTCCTCCTTGGTCCTGGCCTCAGGTTTTACCGCAAGGGGTTTCCGGCCCTGGCGCGTCTGGCGCCTGACATGAACAGCCTGGTCGCGGTCGGAACGTTGGCTGCCTTCGGCTATTCCCTCGTGGCAACCTTTGCCCCCGGAGTCCTGCCCACGGGCACCCAGAATGTCTATTACGAAGCGGCGGCAGTCATCGTCACACTGATCCTCCTTGGTCGTCTGCTTGAAGCTCGCGCAAAAGGCCGGACCTCAGAGGCGATCAAGCGACTGGTCGGGCTTCAGGCCAAGACTGCCCGTGTCCTTCGCAATGGCGGCCTGGTCGAAGTGCCGGTCGCCGAAGTCCGCCCCGGTGATGTCGTCGAGGTCCGTCCTGGCGAGCGGGTGCCGGTCGACGGAGAGGTCACGACGGGCGCAAGCTGGATCGACGAAAGCATGATCTCTGGCGAGCCCCTGCCGGTCGAGAAGGCACCGGGCAGCACAGTGACCGGTGGCACAGTAAACCAGACCGGCGCGTTCAGTTTCCGGGCGACGGCGGTGGGCGAGGCCACGATGCTGGCTCAGATCATCCGCATGGTCGAAGCCGCGCAAGGCGGCAAGCTGCCGATACAGGCGTTGGTCGACCGCGTCACGATGTGGTTCGTTCCCGTCGTTATGACACTTGCCGTGCTGACCTTCGCCGTCTGGTTGATCTTCGGGCCTGATCCGGCCCTGACCTTCGGCCTGGTCAACGCCGTCGCCGTCCTGATCATTGCCTGCCCCTGCGCCATGGGTCTGGCCACGCCAACGTCGATCATGGTCGGCACCGGGCGTGGTGCCGAAATGGGCGTGCTCTTCCGCAAGGGCGAGGCTCTGCAAGCCTTGCAGAGCGTCAAGGTGGTCGCGTTCGACAAGACCGGTACCCTGACCGAGGGCAAGCCGCGCCTGACCGACATGGCGCTGGCACCGGGCTTCGACCGCGCCGCAGTGCTGGCCGTGGTGGCGGCTGTCGAAGCGAAGTCCGAGCATCCGATCGCCCGCGCAATCGTCACGGCGGCCGAAACCGAGGGGCTGATCCTTCCAGAGGTCACTGCCTTCGATTCCGTCACCGGTTTCGGTGTCACGGCGCAGGCGGGCGGTCAGCGGGTCGAAATCGGTGCCGACCGCTACATGGTCAAGCTCGGCCTCGACGTGTCTGGCTTCGGCGACACCGCGACCCGGCTCGGCGACGAAGGCAAGTCACCGCTCTATGCCGCCATCGACGGAAAACTTGCTGCAATCCTCGCCGTTGCGGACCCGATCAAGGAAACCACGCCGCAGGCGATCCAGGCATTGCATCGGTTGGAGCTGAAGGTTGCGATGATCACCGGCGACAATGGCCGCACGGCAAACGCCATCGCCCGCCAGCTTGGCATTGACGAAGTGGTGGCCGAGGTGCTGCCCGACGGCAAGGTCGCTGCGGTGAAACGTCTGAAGGCGCAAGGCCCGCTTGCCTATGTTGGCGACGGGATCAACGATGCGCCCGCCCTGGCCGAAGCGGATGTGGGCCTTGCCGTCGGCACCGGCACCGACATCGCCATCGAAGCGGCGGACGTCGTCCTGATGTCGGGCAGGCTGACTGCCGTCTCGGATGCCATCGCGCTGTCCAAGGCCACGATGCGAAATATCCGCCAGAACCTGTTCTGGGCGTTCATCTACAATGCCTTGCTGATCCCGGTTGCCGCAGGCGCGCTCTGGCCCGCCTTTGGTATCCTGCTGTCGCCGATCTTTGCCGCCGCCGCGATGGCGCTATCGTCGGTCTTCGTTCTTGGAAACGCCCTGCGGCTGCGGCGCTTTGCACCCGCAAACGCCGCGTAAGGAGGTTCTGAAATGAACATCGGTGAAGCTTCAAAAGCCTCGGGCGTCTCCGCAAAGATGATTCGCTACTATGAGTCGATCGGGCTCATTCCGGCAGCAGGAAGGACGGTTGCAGGATATCGCGTCTACACGATGACCGATGTTCAGCTACTGCGCTTCATCCGAAGGGCGCGGGATCTGGGCTTTTCCGTCGAGAAAATCGAGGAGTTGCTGGCACTCTGGCAGGATCGTTCGCGGCAGAGTGCCGACGTGAAACAGATTGCGCTTGAGCAGATCGCCGGTCTTGAAGTTCGAATTCGTGAAATGCAGGCAATGATGGACACGCTGCGTCATCTGGCAGATGCGTGCTGCGGCGATCACCGCCCGGACTGTCCGATCCTTGCCGACCTCGTGAATGGCCCCGATCATGGCAGCGGAGCACGCGAGGAAGATCAACAATCCGCGCCCCGCTCCGGCAAGGCTGCCGGACTTCAAGCGCATTGACATTCTCCGGCGTGCGCATGATTGTGATTTTGTTTGGTGTTCATGGGATGCAGAATCCCCGAACTCAATCGGGAATGAGGAAGGGCGGACCCAGTTGCGGCGCCCGTTACCTCAGCCGCCCCCGCGACTGTATGCGGTAGTGTCCCTTCGATATGCCACTGGGCAACTGCCCGGGAAGGCGAAGGGTTGCAGTGACCGTGAGCCAGGAGACCGGCCAGACAGGAGACTTAACCCCAATCCCGTCGGGTGTGACGGGCGGAGAAACATCATGTCTGCCACCACTCTTTCCACCTCGTCCCTACAGCACGCAGGTCTGGTTCGGCCCATCCTGACCAGTGCTGTCCTTGGAGCGTTTCTCATCTTTGCGGCAGGTTTCGCCTCTTCAGATGCGCTGCATGCCGCAACACATGATACCCGCCACGCCACCGGCTTTCCCTGCCACTGACAGATCGGGTTAGCTGACATGACGAAGTCCCTGCTGTCCGGCGGGGTGATTGCTGGTGCCGTTACGGGCCTAGCGGTTGCCTTTTTGCAGTTTTTTCTGATCCAGCCACTAATCGTCGAAGCCGAGCGATACGAGACCGGCGAACTTGTCCTGATGGGGGTGGCGCAAGATGACCGCTCGGCGTCGAATGGCGATCCTGTCCTGCCTGCGCACGATGCCCACGAGGCGGATGATGAGTTTTCTGTCGTCGTGCGAAGCGGCTTGACAGTCCTGACTTTGGTTTTGACCTGGTCAGGCTTTGCCCTTGTTGCGGGAGCTGCTCTTGCAACACACCGTGCCCTGTGGGGTCCAACCAGCATTTCTGTGCCCGCGCTCGCTCTTTCCGGCTTCGCTGCTTTCGCCCTGTCACCCAGCTTGGGACTGCCACCGGAGTTGCCAGGCATGCAGGCCGCTGATCTGTCGGACAGGCAAATCTGGTGGGTCATGACGGCGGCGGCGACGGTGGCAGGGCTTTTCCTCGCAAGTGGGGTCAAGTCCTGGCCCGGGCGTCTCGCAGGGCTTGCCCTGATGGTCGCCCCCCACCTTCTCGGGGCACCGCAGCCACCTGCGTCCGTCCCGGTCATTCCTCCGGATCTGGCCGCGCTCTACAGTGCGCGGGCACTCGGTCTAAGCCTGATCGGCTGGCTTGCTCTCGCTTCCCTTCTCTTCCGATTGATGCCGGAAGACGGGCGGGAGCAACCTACTGCGGTCGCGGAAGCTGTTGACACCCGTTGAGTGCAGTCGAGACGCGCGATCACAGACTTGTGTCAGGTGAACTCTGCGTCGATTGACTTGCATCAAGGCGGTTGGTGGCTCCCAGCGTAGAACCTCCAATAGTTCGGACGCTAGGGATGCGTAATGCGGCGCACCAATCATGCCAAAGGAGTGAGCGGAGGCCGCGGACAGCGCCAATATAGTCTGCGGTTGATTTGCTGGATTGCAGTCGTCTTTCTGAGTCTTTTCGGACAGTTTTCTTTGACTGCGGCGGGCGACCATTCGTCCGGGTGCAGCAGCACGGTGTCGCTACACGCCAGTGCAGATCACGCTACCCTTTTGGAGTCTCCAGGCCTTGGTGACGGTGGTCAGGGTCCGCTTCAGTCTCTCTGTTCTTCTGGAGCTTGTTTTCCGATTGGTCTTCGAGACATCCCTTCGGATGCGGCTGTGCTCTCGGTTGGAACAGATGTGCTTGAGCCTGGCGACGGAGATACTTGCGCAGGCTTGCCCGTTTCACCCGGGCACCGCCCCCCAATTTCGATCTGATCCGACCGTCGCAGTCACCTGACTTCACGGTACCAGCTGGGCAGCTTTGCTGCGCGCCATTGCCGTGTGCTTGCAGGTGCCCCTTTTCAGCCGATCCGAAGTGACGCTTGCCGCGCTCTTTTGTGGTTGGCCATCTTAAGGACATGACCATGCCAGTCGAAAGACATATCACCACCCGACGGGGTTTCATTGCGACACTGGGCTTCGGAGGCGTCAGCCTTTACGGCCTGTGGGCAGCATACGGGGCGGCGCCCAACCCCTTTTCCGTCTTGGCCGCAGATCAATACCCGGAACTCGCTGGACCCGAAGCCGAAATGGCCATGCCAGAACATGCGGGCATGGGATCCGGAACAGACATCGATGCTTTCCGTAAAGAAGTCGCCGCATTTGTCGAAAGGTTCAGTGAGCCGGATGGGACTGTCTATCCCAGGCCAAGTGCCGAAGCGGGCGACCCGTCTCACATGGACATGGCAGGAATGGTGATGTCGTCCGGTGGCCTTGCGGATCATGGAGCGGAGGACATTTCCGATATGCTCGGCACCGTCGAGGTGCTTATGCTCGCGGAGCGCTATTACTTCGATCCGCCGGCCCTGAGGTTTGACCTCGGCCAGCCCTACCGCTTCAGGATGCTGGCTGCAGATGTGGCGCATGGTGCGTCAATCCAGTTCGGCGAAGGCGCAAGGATGATCCGCCTTGCGGCAGGGACCGAGACTGAGCTGAACGTGACATTCACCCGGCCGGGAAGCTTTCTTGTTTATTGCACGTCCTATTGCGGGCCCGGCCATGACGGCATGCAAGCCCGCATAACGGTAGCGTAAGGAGGGAATTTCGATGTCTGACACAATCATTTCCCGCCTGCGCACGCTTCCGCCGCAGGACCGTCGCCTGGTTATCGCGCTGGCGATTGCCTCACTTCTGGCGCTGATCATCGGACTGACCGGTGGCTTGCTGACGGCCCTTGTCCGAGCCGGCTTCCTTAACGTCTTGCCAGAATCCGGCTACCGCTACCTTTCGGTGCATGGCGTCAGCGCATTCTTCTATTGGCTCTATTTCGCACAGGCCGCGCTCGTTCTGGGCTTTTCGGCAGTCGAACGTGGGAATGGCGGCGGCCCGACCGGCCTTCTCCGCCGCTCTCTGGCCAGCCTGGGTATCGGCGCCATGATGCTGGGCTTTGCCCTCGGCCTTGTTGCGACGGTGATGGGCTCGCCCCCGCTCTATGACGGAAATGCCGAACTTCTCGCCGACGAGCCGCTGACCGTTCTTGTGTTCAGCGCGGGCTATGTCCTGCTGGGACTCGGCCTGATGCTGGTTCCGGCATCGGCCATCGCAACGCTCCTGTCCTCACTCGGAAGAGATCGTCGCAAAGTGCTGGATGCGCTCGGCTTCGCCCTGCTGGCCTGGTCGGGATTTCTGATAGTCACCGGCTTTGCGGCGATCCATGCGTTTCTGCCGTCCCTCTTGTGGTCCCTCGGACTGGCCGATTTCCCGGTCGGGCAGGAGACCGGTTGGCACATCCTGTTCCACAACCTGCACTACCTGCCGCTGATGGCAACGGTCCTGGTGTGGTACATCCTGATGCAGGCCCTTACCGGAACCAAGTCGGTGTTCGGGGCCAGGTTCTCGAAGATTGTCTTCAGTCTTTACTTGGTATTCGTCCCGCCGACTTCGCTATATCATATGTTCCTTGACCCCGGCCTGCCTGAATATGTCAAGGTCGCCGGCTCGGTACTGTCGCTCTTTGTCTCGGTGCCGACGCTCACGGCCTTTCTGGTAATCATCGCTTCACTGGAAGTGCACGCACGAGCGGCTGGCGCAACCGGGCTTTTCGGGTGGATTCGCAAGCTGCCTTGGGAGCATCCTGCGACTACGGCGGCGTCCGTGGCCGTGATCAACATGATGCTGGGGATTTCTTTGGCTTTCGTCTTGATCCAGGAAAAGCTGGCACCGCTTCTGTCGGACACGTTTTTCGTTCCGGGATACTTCCATTTTTTCACGGTCGGAACGGTCAGCCTTTCGCTTCTGGCAGGGCTGTCGGTGCTGTTGCCTGGGCTCACCGGACGCAGCCTGCGGATGCCCAGTTTGTTACGCATCCTGCCATGGGTAGCATCCGCAGGACTACTGGTGTTCGGTGGCGCGGGCGTGATTGCAGGATTCATGGGCGTGCCGCGACGGGTGATGGACGTCAGCTACGGTGGAGAAGCCCCGGCCTTCTGGTCCACGCTCATGGCCCTCGTTGGTGCCGGCGGCGGTGTAATGGCGCTGGCGCTTCTTGCCTATGCAGCCACGTTGCTAGCATCGTTCGTTGGTCGGCGTGGTGTGAATGAAAACCAGGAGCTTGCCGGCTTTCAGTGGTCTGATTTGCCAAGTGGAAGCACTGCCGCTTGGACGGGGCCGCTCTCGATCCTGGTGATCGCAGCTGCCATGTATGGTTTTGGCGCAATCGGCTTTGAACTTCTGCAAGCGGTTCCTCTGATTGCCACCGGCACTGCGGGCCACTGACACACACTTCATGGGAGATCCAAAATGACTGAAGACATCTTGCTGCTTCTCGGTGTGGCGTCCGTCTGGACGCTGCTCGCCATTGGCTATGCCATTGCTCCTTGGGGCGACATGATCGGCTATGCGCGAGTATGGGGTTTAGGTGCTGCGCTCTTCTTCGTAGTTGCCGCCCTCGTCTGGAATGCTGCAAGGCAACCGTGAGCTACCCTGCCCGCCAGACAAGCCTGTCTGGCGGGTAGTCTACTCAGAGGTCCCCATTGAACAGACTGCCGAATGGTTGGCGCGACGACTGCCGCCAAACGAGCGGGAGGAGCTTCTCGAAGACCTAGCAGCGGTGAGGTGGCGTCTTTGGAATGGTCAAACAGACAAGGCAATTGACCTGATCGGTCGACTGTTTCACGACCTAAAGGCAGATGAACAGGGCAGCTCCGCGATCATCGCGCTACGTGGCTGTCTGTTCAACTTGCGCGCGGAGATCGAGCAAAACGGGGGTTCGATCGCCAACTTCGGTGCAAGATATCTCGAAGGGAAGCGGATAGCCTCCACAGCTGCTGAAGCGAGTGTCAACAATCCTGTTGCAAGGCGGATGGTCAAGAAGCAGCAGATGCGCTGGATTGAACGCGGGGCAAACCTGCTCCTTCAAGTTCGCGTCGCCCTTGCCAACGACGATCTTTCGGAACATCTCGCTTGCCAGCCACCCCTTCAACGAAGGCAGACCATCATTTCGCCATTTGTGCCGCTACCGCTCTTTCAGCGTGCCGCATGACCTCAGGTCGTTGAACGGTCCCACGACCGACTGTTGATTTTGTTGAATTTCGTATCTCGAAACTAATAGCTACGCGACACGCACAGGCAGCGTTACAACCAGAGCCGCAATCAGCGCCAAGGCACCCGTCGCACCTCCAAACCCTCCCAATCCACGTGTCAGCGCAACGCCCAGCGTCAGCCCCAACAGAAACTCGGAAATTCCCGCCAGCGAGACAAACGTCAACCGACGACCCAGTTCCACCTTGGTCGCCAGCAGGTCCGAGACCGCCGCAAGGGCAACCGGGGTGACCGCGGCTGCGAAGAGCCCGCTCAACACCCGTTCCACATGGACTGCGTTCAACATTTCGAACACTGCGAAGGCCACTGTAGCCGCAGCAAAGCCCACAAGCCCGATCAGCAGGACAGCCGCCGCACCTACTGATCCGACAGCCGCACCCAGAACGGTGCACAAAGAAACAAGGCGAAGATATGAAGCGCCGTCAACAGCCCGGTAGCGCGCGACACCTGCTCCGCCTTGCCGGCCACGCACAGCAGGCATTCGATCAGGTCGGGCAGCTGCGGCAGCAATATCCCGAAACCGACGGAAATGGTGAACAAGTCAGCATCAGGGCTTCAAGCATAGATGCCCGAGCTCAGGCTTTGACAAGATCACGAGGGGTGTCTGTCATGCGGCGCGGCTCAGATCGCTGCAACTGTGCCAGTCAGCATATCACGCACCCGCCCGGCCACCTTGTTAAGCGCCGGATTATCGATGGCTTGCATCGACGCCACCGGATCAATCGCACTTACCTCGACTCCGCCTTCGATCTCGCGAAGTATAACGTTGCAGGGCAACATCGCACCGACGCGCGGTTCCATCCCTATGGCTTCCAGTGCCATCTTCGGATTGCAGGCCCCTAGAATCCGGTAGGCTGGCATATCCACGTCCAGCTTCTTCTTCATCGTTGCCTTGACGTCGATCTCTGTCAGCACGCCAAAGCCGTTCTCCGCAAGCGCGGCACGGGTTCGGGCATCGACCGCGTCAAAATCCGCGCCGGTGATCAGGCGGTTGATCGTATAGTTCATCGTGTTTCCTTTCGACTATTTGCGCAAATATTTGACCAGCGCCGCAATCGCGAGGCCGACCAGCACAAGGGTGACCATCATCCAGAGCCAGCCGAAGCCCATGCCAAATCCCATACCATAGCCTTTCATCTTTATGGCCTCCTGATCTGTGTTGGGATTTCTCCCGCTAATGCTGCTTCGCCTCGTTAGCGGGAGAAGAAAGGCGCGTCAGTTGTTGCCCATCATCCCGTGACCCATGCCCGGCATGTTGCCCTGCTGCCCGACCATGTGGCTTTGCATCATTTCTGCCATGGCGGCCATTTCAGCCTCTGTCACCTGCGCATCTCCATCGGCGTCGTGCATCTGGAAGGCACGCACGGTCATTGGTCGGGTGTGAGCCGCGTGCATCACCGCAAATTCATCCAGCGACAGGGTGCCATTGGCGTCGGTATCGTAGGTCTTGAGTTCAGCCTGCATGCCGGCCGTCATTTCCTCGGGGCTTAGCGTGCCATCCTTGTCGGCATCGAACGTGGTGATGGCAAAGCTTTGGCCGCCGCCCATCATGCCCATGGCCCCACCCATCATGCCGCCATGCTGGCCCGTCATGCCCATGCCGCCCCCCATCATGCCACCGTGCTGCATCTGGCCTTGCTGGGCAACGACCGGAACGGCGACAGCTGCCACTCCAAGGGCGGCAACGGTTGCGAGGGCGAATTTTGTCGAACGTTTCATTCTGTCTCTCCTGGATCAGTTTGCGATGTGTCCAATCTGGGGGGCAGGTGTCCCACAGGTTTGTCAGGGGGACGCCTGTTTTGTATCAATATGTCGCAAGCAAGGGTGCTGAGAGAAGTTTGCGACAATCTTCTGTCCGCAGAACCAAGGGGTTCAGATAGGGTCGACAGCAGGAGACAAGAAGATGACCCAGCCGCCGCATATCCTGATCGTCGATGACCACCGCGAGATCCGCGATGCGCTGGTGAAATATCTGGAAAAGAACGGCATGCGCGCGTCATCTGCCGCCGATGCGGTCGCGATGGATGCCGCGATAAAGGTGGGTCAGTTCGATCTGATCGTGCTAGATGTGATGATGCCGGGCGAAGATGGCCTGTCGGTCTGCCGGCGCCTTCACGCGCAAAGCAACATTCCGATCCTGATGCTGTCAGCCCTGGGTGACGAAACTGACCGTATCGTGGGGTTGGAGGTCGGGGCGGACGACTATCTGCCCAAACCCTTCAATCCGCGTGAGTTGCTAGCCCGGATCAAGGCGATCCTGCGCCGATCCGACCGGGCAGAAGTCGTTGGTGGCAGCCTTGCCGGGCATAGATTGGCCTTCGACCGATGGGTGCTTGATACCGACCGCCGGACCCTGACTGACGGCGATGGCGTCGAGGTCGCGCTGACAACCGCGGAATTCCGTCTGCTGACGGTGTTTCTGGAGCGGCCGCGCTTCGTGCTCAGTCGCGAACAACTGCTCGATCTCACATCGGGTCGCGCCGCACAGGTGTTCGATCGCACCATCGACAACCAGATCAGCCGCTTGCGCCGCAAGATCGAGGCCGATCCGGCCAAGCCTGCGCTGATCGCAACCGTCTGGGGTGGTGGCTACAGCCTTGCCGCAGACGTCAGTGCAATGCCATGAGTGCGCGCTTCCCGAAGCTTCGCAAGCTGTTCCCGCAATCTCTTGGCGGGCAGTTGCTGATCATGTTGCTTTTGGCGCTGGCCATCACACAAGGGCTTGGCCTGTTGTTGCTGACAGACGAGCGGAACCGGGCGGTCCGTGCAGCCCTCGGGCTGGAGGCGGCAGGGCGCGCTGCAAATGTTGTCTTGCTTCTGGATGGCGCCCCCACTGATCTGCGCTCGTCGATACTCCGCGCGGCGGATTCTCCGCTTGTCCGGTTTGAAGTCGGGCCCGAGCCTGCAGCGTCCCACGACAGCGCAGAGGCGGACATGGTTCTGCGGCAGATCCGCCAGATTCTCGGAGAGCCGGAACGGGAGGTTCGCGCCGATGTCCATGCGCTTCCCCTCGCGTCCATGCCATTGCCAGACGGAGTGCCAGCCAACATGCGCCCAATGCATGAGGCGATGATGGCAGGGCGGACCGACCCCATTGAACTGACGCTGTCGATTCGACTTGCGGCGGGCGATTGGCTGAACGTGCGCACGATGTTTTACCGCCCTGCCCTGCAACTGACTCCACAGGCCCTTCTGCCAGTAGTGTTGATGGCGGTGGCGGTAGCTTTGGTGGCCTGGTGGACCGCGCGGCGCGTCGTCGGCCCGATGCGCGCTCTTGCAGTTGGCGCCGACCGCTTGGGCCGTGGGCTTGATGCCGATCCGTTGCCGATGACGGGGCCATCCGAGGTGCGCGAGACCACGCAGGCCTTCAACCGGATGAAAGCCCGACTCACCCGCTTCGTGAACGAGCGCACGCACATGCTCGCCGCCTTGAGTCATGACTTGCGCTCGCCCCTGACCGCGATGCGGCTCAGGATCGAAATGCTGGACGAAACCGAGGATAGTGTACGCCTGAAGGCACTGGTCGAGGAAATGCAGGCAATGGTCGAGGCGACCTTGGAATTCGCACGCGGGGTTGCACGGGCAGAACCCGCCGCTGAAGTCGATCTTGCCGTCCTGCTGACTGATCTGGTCAACGATGTAGGGCGAGATCAGGCCAATCTTGCCCCGTCGTCGCCTCTGCCCATCACCGTCCGCCCGCACGCCTTGAACCGCGCGCTAAGGAACCTGATCGATAATGCTGTCCGCTATGGCGGGGTGGCGATGGTAAAGTTGGACCGAACACCTGGATTGGCCGTCATCACCATCGCGGACAAGGGCCAGGGATTGCCCGAAGACCAACTTGAAGCGGTCTTTGAGCCGTTCGTACGCTTGGAAGGGTCTCGCAGCCGAGATACCGGCGGCGTCGGCCTCGGCCTGGCAATCGCCCGCACCATCATTCAGGCGCACGGCGGGACAGTCTTGCTCCGCAATGTGGCGGCAGGTGGACTCGAAGCAGTTGTGACCTTGCCACTCGGTGATGCTTGATCTCACCTCACAAAAGCGCCCACCATTTTCGGCCCTCCGAAGCCGAGCCTCAGAAAAAGCTGTGGTCACATCTGGACGCTAAATTGCTGCACGCCACATCCTGAAACGCCCTTGGCCAGTCACCTCGTGGATCAGCCCACTCGCCTCCATCCAAGCCAGGTTTCGCTGAACAGCCGCGCGGCTGGCGCCGATCAAAGTCTCGGCCATCGGTGCGGAGACCAAGGGCCATTCGGTCAATACAGCGCGCAAAGCCGGAGGCGTACGGCCAGACAACACCGACATGACAGTCTCCGCTTGGGTAGACCATATTTCGAGATCGTCGAGGTGCCGCATCGCTGCGAGGCATGCGTTGTTCATCCCGTCCAGCCATCGGGTCAACCGCTCTGCCGGAGGTCCGCCGGCACGAATCCCCCCTGCCCCACCCATTGCTACTGGTGCGAAAATCGCACCCTTCCCTTCGGCTGCAGCAATCCGGCCTGCCGTGACCGCGGCTTCCATCCGGTCACCATGCTGACCGAGACCTGCCAGGCTCCAAAGGTGGAAGCCCAGACAAGCCCGGGTGATAGGGTGCAGATGTCGAGCGACTCCCGTCACGGCGAGCCAGCCATCGGCGCGATCGGTGAACCGCTCGGCGTCATCCGCTATGTTCTCAGGGTCCCGCCGGTCGAGAAAATCGGCTAGCCCAGCTTCAGGGCCAGGCCCCCCAGTAAGACGTCGAACAGCCCATCCAACGCGTGACAGCGCCCCAGAGTCTTCCTGAGGGCCAGACAGACGAAGCGCGATCCAGAGTGCAAGGCGGTCAGGGCTGACTCGATCGCCAACGAACCAGCTCAGCTCTGCAGCCTCGATCAGGGCCAATCTGTGCCGCCAACCCGATGGGCCGCGTCGCAGACGGTCGTCAAGCGCGCCCAATCTTCCGGCCACGCGTGCGAGGCGGGCCGCACAACCCGCTTCGGCCCGGGCCCATGCGGCAACGACTGAGGTTTCACTGGGCTCAGCCAATGGGCCGGCAAGCAGATAGTCCGGTTCCTCTTCCATCGGGCCGGGCAGGAACCACTGTCGCATTTGCTTCACGATTTCACTGCGTCCTTTTCACATTATTTCCGCATGGTAGGGGGAAAACAGGGGCCAACTTGTGCTTTGCGATTTCAATTTCATCACTGATTTCAATAGCGAGGCGAGGGCACAGAGGGATGACAGCTTCCTTCGACGATCGACCGCTGAACAGCAACAGCCAGGCGGCGTCCGATGAGGCTTGGAACAAGGCCGTCCGGATCGCGCGAGAACTGGATCAGGCCCTCGATGGGGTCGTGCCGATGCGGGAGGCCGTCACACGTGCGGCAACAGAGCTGCGCCTTTCCACCCGTCAGGTCTACAATCATCTTGCCCGGTATCGCGGGGATCGTCGTGTCTCATCGCTATTGCCCAGGACGAACGGATCGCGGCGCACGCGGATCGCCTCCGAGGTCGAAACCATCATTGTTGCAACACTGCGGGAGATGTGGCTCCGGCCGGAACAACCCGATCTCGCGCCGATCGTCGACGAAATCCGCGCGCGCTGTGCCAGTGAAGGTTTAAAGCCCCCGGCCTATGTCACCGTGGCCAAAAGGATCCCGCGCGTGTTCTCCCCCGAAGAGATTGCGCGGCGACGGCTTTCCGGTGGCAAACACTTGCACCGCCTGAAGCCGCGTCCGGGGTACATCCGCGCGACCCATGCCCTTGACGTCGTCCAGATCGATCACACGCCGGCCGATATCCAGTTCGTCGAGGTGATCGACGACCACGGCGTTTTCGTGGGCAGACCCTATCTGACCATCGCCGCCGATGTCGCGACCAGTGCAATCATCGGCTTTTGCCTCACCCTCGAGCGCCCTTCCCGACTATCAGTCGCACTTTGCCTTGCGCACGCGATGTGCCGAAAGGATGACTGGCTGGCCGAACGCGGGATTGCGCACCCATGGACAATGTATGGCCGCCCGAAGCAGATCGTTGTCGACTCAGCCAAGGAATTCCAGAGCAGTACCTTCACGACGGGATGTGCCGACTTCGGCATCGCCGTCCGCACCCGGAACAAGGGGACGGTACATCGGGGTGGCATTGTCGAGCGGCTTCTGGGCAAGGTGAACACGGTGCTTCGCTCTCTTCCCGGCAAGACCGGGCGGTCCATCGCGGACCGCGGAGATTATTCGTCCGACAAGCGGGCAAGCCTGACCTTCGCGGCCCTTGAGCGCTGCATTGCCCTGGCAATCATCGATCACAACCAGACACAGAACGCACGCAAGCTGACCGTGCCTCGCCTCGAATGGGAACGGCGGCTTCCACCGATTGACCGACAGATCGACGATCCCACCGATGTCCTGCTCAACTTCCTGCCTCGCAAGACGCGCCGCATCTCTCCCCAAGGCGTCAGCCTGTTCGCCATCGACTACTTTGAACACTGGCTTGGGCCGCTCGTAGCCCGGCGTGACCGCCTTGCAGCTCTGGATCTGTGCTATGACCCCCGGGACATCAGCCAGATCTACATCGCCGATCCCGACACGCGTGTCTGGCGCCCGGTAAGGCGACGGGACGGGGTCACTATGTCGGTCACCCTCTGGCACCATGAAGCCGACCGAGCGCGCCAGCGCCAGAACCAGCAACGCCCCGTGCAGGACAAGACGCTCCTGCGCCGAGAAATCGCTGCAACGGTCGCGGGGGCCAAATCCGCAAAGGCTCAACTGAGAGAGATGACCCGAGCCCGACACGCCGCAGGCGCGACAAAACCATATCAAGCTGCAGGAGCCGTTTCAGAGGCGACGAATCCTGGACCGGCGCCTGACCGACCCCGTCGCGTCTTTCCTATCGAGACCTGGTGACGTGGCCGACCATCTCCTGCCATCAACCTCAGCGTTGCTGGATGCGGATGCTGCCGCCCGCATGGCGCATATTCGGGCGCCACGCTGGATCGGCCATCCCGGTGCCTCTAGGGCACATGATGCGATGCGGCAGCTGCTGGAACGCCCGCCATCACTCCGCCCTCGCGGATTGCTGCTCGCCGGCCCCTATCACAACGGCAAGACCATGATCGCCGAACGCTTCGCCGTCGAACATCTGCGCCGTGCCGACCGGCAAAGGGTCTGGATGATCCAGACTCGGGAGGGGGCTGGCCTGTCGCATTTCTACGCCAGCATCCTGTCCGGGCTGCGCGCCCCGCAGGCTGTCGGCTGGCGCAGCCTGTCCCGCGCCAGCGAACAGGTCGATCATCTTCTCGACAGCCTGAAGCCGCGCCTGCTCATCTTCGACGAATTCCACAGTGCGCTGCGCGGACGCCGACAGGATGTGAAGGCAATCTTCTCATTTCTGCGGCGGATCGCACGCGTGCATGACATCTCGCCCGTGCTTGTCGGCGAAATCGCCGTCTACGATGCGCTGCACGACACCGAAGAAATGGGCTCGCGGTTCGATACGGTCGCGGTGCCACGGTGGGGTTTCGACGAAGACTTCGCCACACTTCTCGACAGTCTTGAGGCCAGCATGCCACTTGCGGATGCCTCAAACCTCTCACGACCTCCCCTGGCCAAAATGATCCATGATCTGTCGGAAGGGCTGATTGGCGAGGTGGTCGACATCGTCACCCGGGCGGCTGTGGCAGCTGTTGAGAGCGGTGAGGAAAGGATCACGTCCAGCACCGTCATGGCGCTCGGATATGTGCCGCTGTCACGGCGGCGGAACTCAGCCTTGCGCCATTCAATGACATGACCAGCACTGTGCCGAGGATCACCGTCTCCCCGGCCCGCCGCTATAGTGTGGTGGCGGGACGTCGCTGGCCGGTGGAGGTCAGGCCCGCTCCCGGTGAGCTTTTGTCAAGCTGGCTGCATCGGGTTGCGCATGCCAACGGTGTGCCGCCGCGCTATTTCGGAGCGGTGCTCGGAGCTGCTGTCGAGACATGGTCGGCCCAACTCGACCGGCATCTGCCGGAGGCCGTTCGCCGCATCCTGCTCGACCATACGTCGATCTGCCCCGACGATATCGACGGACTTTGTCTGGCCCACAGTCCCTTCTCGAGCGTGCGCTTGCGGCTGCGGAGCCGGCCGCAACATGCAGGGACTTCGACTGCGCAGTCCTGTTGGCTGCAGTTCTGTCCCACCTGCCTGCGGGAAGACGAGGTGCCCTATTTCCGGCAGAGTTGGACTCTGGCAACCCGCGTGTCCTGCTTTCGCCATGGCTGCCGATTGCGCGACCGCTGCCCGTCTTGCGGTCAGGGCCTTGCTCCGTTCAGACAGGATCGCCTTGTTTCACAGCAATACTGCGCCTTCTGCGACGCTCCTCTCGCCAAACCGACGGACCCGGCAAACCCAGGCGCCCGGCGTCTCGAGCGGCTGATCGACGATCTGCTTCGTCTTGACACAGCTGGGCTCGCACTTGGCGTGGGCCGGGGGAAACGGAAAACCCTGCCAGAGAGGATTGCAATATGCCCGGTGCCCGTCGGTACGACGACATCAACGATACCGCAACTGTCGCATCGGCTTCGCCACGATTTCTTCCGGCGGCTGTCGGAAGGGCAGAGCGGAATAGTTGGCCACAAAGGTGGTGGCCCGCTGAACCTTTGGGTCCGGCTTGCCAATGCCGCTGGAAACCACAACGGATTGGTCAAGGAGCTCACGGATCAGCTTGCGGAAACTGCAGGGCTGCGGCGGGCCTCCTCCCCCAGAGCGACTGATCTGGCCGCCCTGCTGCGGGCAGCGACCCAGCTACATGAAGCCCGCCGATCTGCAGCCGAAGCTCAACCCGCTCCTTAAATGTCGTAAGCCTCCGACGGGCCCGCGAGGCCGGCATCTACGAGTTGCTCGGGATCGGGCAGGTCGCGCAAGGACGCCATCCCGAAGGTGGCAAGGAAGGTCTCGGTGGTGACAAAAGTGTAGGGCGCGCCGCGCCGGGGTTCGCGCGGGCCGGTGCCGATCAGGTCGCGCTCGGCCAACCTGCCGATCAGATCACGGCTGATCTCTTTGCCGAAGATGTCCTTCAGCCCGTCGCGGCTTACCGGCTGGTGGAATGCGATCGCCGCCAGCACGGCCAGATCGTATTCTGACAGATTCAGGGCCTGCTCCCCCACATCCGCCGCCGCGCGGATCGCCGGGGCATAGGCGGGCTTGGTCCGCAGCATCCATCCCGCGCCCACCTGCGCCACCTCATAGGGGCGGCCCACCATATCCACTGCCAGATCGTCAATCAGCAGGTCGACCGAGACCCCTGTGCCCACCACGCGCGCCAGATCCTCGCGCGCGACCGGCGAGGCGCTGGCAAACATCACCGCCTCGATCCGGCACATCCATTCCCGCCACCGCAGATCGGCTGGCAGGTCAGCCAGGTCCCGGTCAAGCCCCGCCTCCTCGCGCCGCGCCATGGTCAGACCCCGTAAAGGCGAAACGTGTCCCGCCCAGTCAGCTCACGGATGGCCCCCTGGCTGACCAGCCGGTCGCACAGCCGCCGCGCGGCCCGGTCCGACATGAAGTCAAGGGCCGAGGGTGCCAGCGCATCGCGCGACAGAAACAGATCGACGGCGCGCGTGGCCCCCTTGGCGCGCAGCTTGGGGGCCACCGCGCGCAATCGGACCGCCGCCCGGGAAAGTTCCGCCGCCAACGGCAGGGCCTGTCGCACCCCGACACCAACCGCCCTGTGACAGGCCAGCCGCAAGTCAGCCCCGCGCAGCTGCAGATCACGGGCCTTCAAGGCCAGCGACAATAGCGGCAGCACAAGATCCTGCCCCAGGGATTTCACCAGAACCGCATCGGCAAGGATCAAGGCCACGGTCTCGCCCCGCGGATTACCTTCCAACACGGCCTCGATGACCTGCGCCGCGCGGTCAACCGGGGTTGGTCCGGTGGCATCCAGACAAAGGGCAATCTGCTCTGGCGCAACCCCCTCCAGCGCGCGGCTCAGATTCGAGACTGAAATCGGCCGCGCAACCGCCCTCGACCATTGTCGAAAAACTCGTCCCGCCGGGCCGGGATCATCGCCTGCTTTTGTCAGGTGCAAGGAGTCACGCAACGCTCCGGCCCCTTCGCGCCGACCGGCAATTCCTGCGCAAAACTCCGCTGCCACCAGCGCCAGGCGGTCACGCCACAAGGCCTGGGGCAGGTCTGCGGCGGTTGTAGCAAAGGTCAGATGCGCCAGTGCTGCCCCGGACCGGAACGCCGCAGCCTCGAAGGTTTCCGCCGGCCCGGACATGATCCAGCCCGGGAGGGGAGGGAGCATCGGCAGGGCCACAGTGGTCTGGATGCGCGGTTTTCTCATGGCGAGAGCCTATTTCAACGCGGCGCTTAATACCAGAAATTATGCCTGCAACCGCCGCATCGTTGTCATCGTTGCAATGTCCAATAATCTTGCATTATCGGACGTGCCGGGAGTATGCTCGACGGTATGACCGAAACGCCCGAGAAATCGCCTTCAGAACCCCCGGAACGTCCCGATCGCCATGAGCGGGACGACAGCGCTGATACGGAGCGCGACACGATCGCCCTGCCCTCCCATGTCGCTGGCTCGGGCACGCTCGACCGCCTGGTCGAAACGGCGCGTGACTATGCGCGTCAGGCGGCGTCGGAGAACACGCTGAAGGCCTACACCAAGGATTGGGCCCACTTCGCGCGCTGGTGCCGGATGCGTGGCGCGGACCCTCTCCCCTCGTCGTCCCAGCTGATCGGCCTCTACATCGCCGATCTGGCAGCGCCGAGCGGCAAAGCACCTGCCCTCTCGGCCTCCTCTATAGAACGGCGGCTGTCTGGCCTGACCTGGGGTTATGCGCAGCGCGGAGAGCGGCTCGACCGCAAAGATCGGCACATTGCCAGCGTCCTGGCTGGCATCCGCCGCAAGCACGCACGGCCACCAGCACAGAAAGAGGCCATTCTGCCGGAAGACCTGCGCGACATGCTGGCAACCCTCCCCCACGATTTGCGCGGCCTGCGCGACCGGGCGATCCTGCTGATCGGCTTTTCTGGTGGCCTGCGTCGGTCCGAAATTGTCAGCCTCGACCACGGCAAGGATGACACGCCTGACTCCGGCGGCTGGGTCGAGATCTTGGAGGACGGCGTGCTCCTCACCCTGCGCGGCAAGACCGGTTGGCGCGAGGTCGAAATCGCCCGCGGCTCATCAGATCAGACCTGCCCGGTCCATGCCCTGACGCAGTGGCTGCATTACGCAAGGATCGACTTCGGCCCGATCTTCGTCGCCACGTCACGCAACGGCCTGAAAGCTACGAGCGAGCGGTTGTCGGACAAGCACGTCGCCCGGCTGATCAAGTCCTGCGCCCGCGAGGCCGGGCTACGCCCTGATCTGCCTGAAGCCGAGCGCGTGCGGCTGTTCTCGGGCCATTCCCTGCGCGCAGGCCTTGCCAGCAGCGCGGAAGTTGATGAGCGCTACGTTCAAAAGCAGCTTGGTCATGCCAGCGCAGAGATGACCCGCCGATACCAGCGACGCCGCGACAGGTTCCGGGTGAACCTGACCAAGGCCGCAGGCCTGTAAGCCCCCTGCCCTTCCGTCGAGCCTTTGCTGAAATGCCAAGCTCCAACCAGACCGCTCAGGTTTCAGCTAATCGCTTCAATTGAAATCGGGAACCAAACGCGACAACGGGATCTGGCCTATATCGCAGCCTGGAAGATGGCATCCTTCGGCAGGCCGCTGGACTGGCCCGAGGAGGAGAAGGTCGCGCTGCGCTTCATCCTCGATCACGCACAGGACCTGACGGAAAAGCCCGGACCTGCTCAAGATGTGGCGATGGAGTTGATCGCTATCGGATTGCGCCGAGCGCTTTCCTGCCCTTCCCCTGCTACGCTGGACCGCCGGATCGCGAGCTGGCAGGCGTTTCATCGGATGCGCAATCTGCCCTCGCCTTTCTCGTCGCCTCTCGTGCAGCAGGCTCGTCAGAAGTCGCGGCGCGCCAATGCACGGCCGCGGGTGCCAAAGTCGCCCAAGCCAGTGACCCGCGACATTCTGGAAGCGCTGTTGGACACATGCGACGACAGCCATCGCGGTATCCGGGACCGGTCCATGCTGATGTTGGCCTTTGCCAGCGGCGGGCGGCGGCGGTCGGAGGTGACAGCTCTGAACGTCGAAGATGTCGGACTTGAAGATTTCGCCGCCAAAGGTCTTGTCTGGCTGCGCCTGCTGGAGACCAAGACCACAAAAAAGGATCAGGCTCCGCGCCTGCCGATGAAGGGACGAGCAGCCCGTGCTCTGGTGCATTGGCTGGACGTGACAAAGCTGACCAGTGGCCCGCTGTTCCGTCCCGTCTCCCTTTCCGACCGCCCCCTCCCCCGCCGCCTTGCCTCGGACGCGCTACGGACGATCCTGCGACACCGGTTGGAGCTCGCCGGGATGCCGGTAGACTTTGCGACCCCGCACGGACTGAGGGCAGGCTTTCTGACCCAAGCTGCACTCGACGGCGCCCCACTGGCCGCCGCGATGAAGCTGTCGCTGCACCGCTCTGCCGTGCAGGCCCAGAAATACTATGCCGATGTCGAGATCAGCGAGAACCCGGCGACTGACCTTCTAGGTGACTGACTTTGCAAGGAAACGGTCGTTTAGTGATGGTATCGGAAACTGCAAACGGCCTGTTTTGATGCCCCTGATCGGCTATGCGCGCATCTCGACAGAGGATCAGACCCCCCTGCCCCAGTCGCAGGCCCTGAAATCCGCAGGCTGCGCCGAGATCCATGAGGAACAGGCTTCGGGCGGAAATCGTGCCCGGCCGGTGCTGGCGCGGGTGCTGGAGCGGATCGGCAAGGGCGACACGCTTGTGGTGGTGCGCATCGACCGTCTGGCGCGGTCGCTCTCGCACCTCCTCGAGGTGATCGAACGGCTGGAGGCCAAGAGCGCCTTCTTCCGCTCGCTGACCGATCCCATCGACACATCCTCGCCTCAGGGCAAGTTCACCCTGCAGGTCCTGGGCGCCGCGGCCGAGTTCGAGCGCGCCCTGATCCGCGAACGCACCAAGGCCGGCCTGGCCAGCGCACGAACCAAGGGCCGGGTCGGCGGCAATCCGGGCCTCCGCGCCCGTGATCCGGCGGCGCTGCGAAAGGTGCGGCTGGCGCGACAGGACGGCTACATGGAACGCCTGAACGAGACGGCTCAGGATTGGGTGCCCCATGTCCGCCGCCTGCGGCCCGACATGGCCTGGGAGGACGTGCTGCGCATCGTCAACGGTCCCCTGCCCCGCGAGCGCCAGTGGACGCAAAGCCGCCTTTTGCGCGCCGTGAATGCCTATGTCAGCGATGGCTTTCTGCCCGAGACTGTGCTCGTCCGCGCCGGCCGCCGCGAGACCGACGACCGCCTGCCCGCCATCGTCGCCGCCATCAAGGGCGCGGACCCCGAGATCACACTTCAGGCGATCTGCAACCGGCTGGAGGCGATGCGCGAGCGCACGCCCCGTGGGCGGACAAGCTGGCAACCCTCCTCGGTGAAGATGCTGCTGGAGCGGGCTGAGAGGCTGGGGCTGTTAGAGCAATATACTGCCTAAGAGATTGTTTTTATTTTACTCTTTGGCATCTTGCCAGTTGGCAACTCACCTTTTTCCTTTGGGGCGGCCAGCAAGAAATGCATCAAATGCGACCCGGAGCTCTTCATCAGAAAGCTTTTCACTGAACTCTAGTATGACCTTCGAGCCGCGCTTCCGCAGCGTCACACCAGTACCGCCTTCAGCGCCGCGAAATACTTGCTCTGGCGGCCGCGTGCGCTTTGGACTCGATGCCGCACTCTTGAGGATAGACAGCACCTTTGAAGCCTCAATGGGAGTCCCCTTCCCTTCCCGAGCCGCAGCCTGCCTAGCGGCAACATCTTGCGCGGCCTCCAAGACTGCGGGTCCCGACTTTGGATCGGCCAAAAGCGGCTTTAGAGTCCGGGCATGGAGCTCCTTGATGTCACGAATGGACGCGTAAGCCGACACGATGATGTCAGGCAGCCTTGCCAAAGTAAGATACCGAGACAACCAGCCCTCGGAGACCTCAAGTCGCTCGGCCATCGCTTTCTGGCGACCACCATAGTATTGTTCAAGCGCACCCGCGTAGTCCTTCGCGCGCTCGAAGTCCGAGATGTCTTCCCGATCCCGATTCTCAACATCGGCAAGTCGAAACGCTTCCTCATCCGAAAGTTCGCGCACTTCCACGAGGTACCGGAACTGCGGATAGTTGTTTGCACGAAGCCAGGACACCGCGAAATGGCGTCTTGCTCCGCAGATCACTTCGTATTCAGCGGCCTGTCCTCTTCCCAACTTTCTGACGATGGCCGGGAATTCCTGCTGCCCTTGAGATCGGATCGAGTCGATCAGATCACGGCAATTGTCTTCATTCAAAAGCTCGTATGCGCGATTGTGCCGCTCCCACATCACACACAACGCCGGGTCAACCCAGCGAAGTACCTTTTCCTCTCGCTCGCCAACTTCGGCCAGCGCATTTGACCGACGAAGGAATCTGGTGCCACCACGATCATCTTCGCCCGGGGCGGCATCCTTGTTTAGGTCTTTGAGGACGTCTTCAAAGATCGCATCGTGACGTTTGCTCATAGGACTCCCTCCTTCCGAAGTGCGCGGTGGTGGCTTGGCCAGGTCTTTCGGGCCAGTGTCTCGACCTCCCGGCCGACCGCATCAAGATAAGCTCGGCAGCGCTTGTGAGTTTCCGTTCGCGTACTTGGACCGGTCAACTCATAGACGGTCGATAGGTTTGCCGTCGCGTTATCGATCTCGGCGCTGTCTTTCAGGACTGACTGGAGCATATCCTGGGGAAAGACTGCGTCCATCATGCGCTTGATGGCGACATGTGCTGACTTCTGGTCGTTCATTTTCGAAGCAAGAATCTTTACAAAGCTGTACGAACGCTCCCCGCCGAACTTCGCCAGTTCCGAGAGTGTTGCCTCCATCATCTTGAGGAAGTGGGCTGTGGAAGCAAAATCGATGTTGCTTGGCGGTGCTGGAATGAGAAGTGCGTTCGCTGCACGCAGGACGGAAAGGGAGATCATTCCGAGCGCCGGCGGTGGGTCCAGGAGCACAACGTCAAACTGATCCGAGATGCTGGCTATGCCGTCCCGAAGCCGGTCAAGGATGAAAGTGGGCTCTCGCGCCATCCGTGCGGCAAACTCGTACTCTGCGTCATAGAGTCCAAGGTTTGCCGGAATCAGAGCGATCCCTGGCCAATAAGTTGCGCGGAGAGCGTAGTGGAGCGACTTGGGCCCACCATGGCGCAAGAAAGGGTAAAGCGTGTCCTCTTCCTCATCGACATCAACGTCGGGGTTCATCCCGAAGATCGCAGTAGACGACGCCTGACTGTCACAATCGATCACGCAGACACGATAGCCCTTAAGCGCAAAGTATTGCGCCAGGTGACTGACAATCGTGGACTTGCCGACTCCCCCTTTGAAATTCTGGACAGCAAGGACAAGTGCCGGATCGTCTGGGGCGCGATGAGGTAGCGTGCCGAACACCTCGCGCATCTTGTTGACCTGGGCGAGTGTGTATCCAGTGCGCCGACCTGTGCCGTCATCCTTGTCCGGCTCTGGTAACCGTCCATCCGCCTCAGCATCCCGGATCGCTTTCTCTGTTCGTCCAACCATGTCCGCAGCCGTGCGAACATTGAAGCGAATTTCCAGGCGCTTCTCCGCATTCGGGGCGAAGACACGCTCTCGCAGCCTTTCGATCACAGTGGCCGCACGGCGCGTCAGTTGGGTAAGTTCGTTCAGCGTGACCGGGGGAAGTACGGTATCGTCCATCAGCTGCTCTCTGTGGTTTCTATGGGGAACCATGCGGGAAGTTCGCAGCGGCGTAAAGTTCGGAAATCGTGGGGTAGGACTGCAAAATTCGGAAATGCGCCTGTAGCCCGTCAACTATCGCTCATTTGGCACACGAAGCGTCAGAACCGGAAGTTGGGGTCAGGTTTAGGCTCTGAG
Organism: Stagnihabitans tardus; assembly: GCF_009925085.1. GTDB lineage: Bacteria > Pseudomonadota > Alphaproteobacteria > Rhodobacterales > Rhodobacteraceae > Stagnihabitans > Stagnihabitans tardus. The sequence continues at coordinate 43,412 of NZ_JAABNR010000014.1, forward strand.
CTATCCCAATATGTATGTCATTGGAAGCCGGGAGCTGCGGTCGAGCTAGCTCGCCTTGAAAAAAATATCCACAAGAAAAACCTCTTAGTTCAGATTCTCTTGGGTTCTAGTGTTCGCGATGACTAAGCTATTGATAAAAATATAAAAAGGATCTGAAGGCTTACGTTTTGGGCGGCAGCGCTTACCTTACGGGATGTGAGGACTTACGAATCGGGGCGGCAAGTCTTACATTTTGGCGCGTGGGCTAGCCTTACATTTTGGGTGAGCTGGTGTGCCTGGCGGGACGACGGCAATTTTTCCTTAGTTATCAGCCGCCTGCGAATCAGCCACGAATCATCTCCGCACGTAACTCTTACAAATTGGGTGACTTGCGTCGCCGGAGGGGTGTAGCCGAACCAAGGACCTTGATCGCTTACGCGCTTGGCGATACAAAAGTAAGGCAACTGAAGTACGGGTTCCATGGCTGACAAACCTTATCGCACCCTTGACGCTCGGCCAAGCGCCGATAGCCTGATAAAGCCAGGGGAGCTGGTTGACCTGATTGAGGTCACACCCCTCAGTCTTAACGACCGACGGATCTACAATCAGCTCCTCGAAAACGCTTGGGATGCAATCGACAAGCCCGTGAGCCATGTCATCTCGAAAGCAGCACTCCGTGGCAAGCACAATTCAAACGATCGTGTGGGTGAGAGCCTCGAGCGCCTGATGTCTGCTGTGGTGAAGGTTTCGGTGAACTGGGACGGTGGACCGGCTATTGAACGTGTCCAGCTGCTGGGGGGCAACATCGAAGCCCTACGCTCCGACGGGTTGATCGAGTATGAAATTCCTGCGCGTCTTCGAAAAATCATCGGCAACTCTACAGTCTTTGCACGACTGCAACGAGAGGTGATGTTCGCCCTTTCGTCGAAGTATGCTTTGACGCTTTACGAGATGGTGCAGAAGCGGGGAAATCTCCGCTGGCGCTCTTCCGAACGCTTCTCGTTGGAGGCTTTGCGGGGTATTTTGGGCGTTCCGAAGGGCAAACTCACTTCGTGGTCTAATCTCAAGCTCCGCGCCCTAGACCCTGCCGTAGCCGAGGTAAACGATCTCTCCGATTTCATGGTAGCCGTTGAGCCAATTAAGTCTGGCCGTAGCGTCACACATGTTGAGCTAAAGTGGTGGCGCAAGGATGAGGATGCAACAGGCGCAGCGGGTAGGGCACTGCAATTCTCGAAGGTCGGCCGGCGTGTGAAGGCAGCCGGAACCGAAGACCAGATCTTGCCGCCTGAATCCAAAGAGGTTTTAGGCGAAGCAAGGCTAAAGGCTCCAGGACTTAAGCCGCGGCCTGCGTGGCTACTGTCCCGCGGAACGCCGCTACGAACTGAGACATATGAGACCGCGCGGCTGCGACATGCTGGATATGACATCTACTTTGTGGAGGGTGAATGGCGGTCATGGGCAGCAGGGAAGCCTCCGGCCGATGACCCGGACAGAGCCTTCCTTGCGTTCTTCAGAAAGTACGCGGAGGCAAATCCAATCTAAGGTTGCCAGCTGGCAACTTTCTTCAAAAGTATTTAGTAACAATAGTTTAAGCGTTAAGTCCGTAAGGGGATGTTGCTTGGTTTGATCCGCGAGAATGTCTCGAGGCCGAATTGAGAGTTCGAGTTTGGCTGAGCTTCGAGTGACAGGCCAAGGCCGGGAGAGTGGCTCCCGGCGGCCGTCACGGAGTGATTGTCATGAACACGATGGAAATTCTGGACCCCGTTCGGCCAGTTCGGGCTGGTGGCTGGAAAGTGGATGTCTCCCAAGGGGAGCGGAACGGGCGGGTGTCGTCCGAATGGTTCAACCGGCCCGATGACGAGCGATATCTCTCGCTCGACGATCTCTGGGCCTCGGTGAAGGGTCGATCCGAGCGGAGCCGGTGCCGCGTCGTTGAGACGGCGGATATCCGGGTCGAAGCCGCGCGCGACAGTGCCGAGCGATTGCACTTGGTCCTCCCCAAGGCAAAGGAGCCGGTGGCACCGACACACTGGGCCTTTGGCCAACTCGCCAGCATCGTTGCTGCCCCGGCCTCCTATCTGCGGCAATTGCCCGCGCCGCTGGCGGGGATCAACCTGCAGTATGGGCTCAGCAATCACCGTGCCGAGCAGGTGAAAACCTTCGAAACAGAAGATGGCCGGACCGAACTGCGTGCGGTGACCGGTCCCGACTATGGCCGCATCCATGACCACGAACTAGTCGAGGCGGTGCAGCGGATCGCTGGCAATGGCACCGGCGACACGCGCTGGAAGGTGCCGGGCGTGCTCGACTGGTCTACCGGGGTCTACAACCCCGATGTCGAAATCAGCCGGGACACGACCACGTTGTACGCTTCGGATCGCGATGTGTTTCTGTTCCTGGTCGATGATCACAACCCCATCGAAGCGGGGCGTCTGGCCGACGGCTCGCCAGACCTCTATTTCAGGGGATTTTACTGCTGGAATTCGGAGGTCGGCGCAAAAACTCTTGGAATCGCTAGCTTTTACTTGCGCGCGGTTTGCCAGAATCGCAACCTATGGGGCGTCGAGGACTTCCAGGAAATCACCATCCGCCACTCGAAATATGCTGCCTCTCGTTTTGCGCAGGAAGCAGCACCAGCGCTGACGCGCTTTGCCAATTCTTCGCCGCAGGGTTTCGTGAACGGCATCAAGGCCGCGCGGCAGCAGATCGTCGCGCGGTCGGATGAGGATCGTGATGACTTCCTTCGAAAGCGCGGCTTCTCGAAGGCGGAGTCAGGCAAGATCATCGAGAAGGTGCTGATGGAGGAAGGCCGCCCGCCCGAGAGCATCTTCGACTTCGTTCAGGGAATCACGCGGCTTGCGCGCGACAAGACCCAGCAGGATGCCCGCCTCGACATGGAAGGCCGCGCCAAGAAGCTGCTCGACCGCGTCGGCTGAGCTTCGCGCCGGGGCAGGGGGCTGCACGGCCCTCTGTCCATCATAACCCCCGTCCGCCCTTCCCCTCCCGGCACTTCTTGCCACCGCAGCACGCTGCGGCTGGCTGAAGTTGCACGAGATCAACTCGTGAGCATTCCATGACACGTTTCTCTGAACACAGCACCGCCTTCATGCCGCGTCGCACAGGTCGCGTTGAACTGACCGCTTCGGAACAGGCCACAATCTTTGCCGCGCGCGAGATCCTGTCGCGCCACATCAACCGCAATCCTGTCCTAACTTCCTGGACTGCGGTCATGGATTATTGCGCCCTGTCGGTGATGGGCGAGGTCGAGCGGTTTCATGTCCTGTATTTGGACCGCAAGAACCGGCTCATCTCCGACGAGCGTCTTGGTACCGGCACCGTCGATCATGTTCCGGTTTATCCTCGTGAAGTCGTCCGGCGTGCCCTGGACCTCAATGCGTCCGCCCTGATTCTGGTACACAATCACCCGTCGGGCGATCCTGAGCCTTCGGACACCGATATCGCCATGACGAAGGAGGTTCAGAAGGCCTGTCAGGCCCTCGGTCTCGTCCTGCATGACCACATCATCGTCGGTGCCGGCCGAGAAGTCAGCCTGCGCGGTCGGGGGGATTTCTGATGACCGGCCCCGGGCGTGGCGGCCAAGTCGGTCAGAGGAAGAGAAGGGCAGGGGGGGGGGTCGACGGGTTGGAGACCGAGAGAGAGGCTCTCGGCGCCCGTCTGGAGATCGGTCCGATGACCAACATGCAGAAAATCACCCTCGCCTCGTCGCGGGATATCCCTTTCCACAACCTGGTCCTCAGCCAGTCCAACGTCCGGCGCGTGAAGGCCGGGCTCTCGGTCGATGAACTGGCCGAGTCCATCGCCCGCCGCGGATTGATCCAGAGCCTGCATGTCCGCCCGGTGATCGGCGAGGACGGAGCGGAGACCGGCAAGTTCGAAGTCCCCGCCGGCGGGCGCCGCTACCGCGCGCTGGAACTCTTGGTGAAGCAAAAGCGCCTTGCCAAATCGGCTCCGGTGCCCTGCATCGTTAGCGCGGCCGATGATGGCGTCCTGATCGACGAAGTCTCGCTCGCCGAGAATATCGAGCGTGCGCCGCTGCATCCGCTGGACCAGTTCCGCGCCTTCCAGGCCATGCGCGAGAAGGGAATGACCGAGGAGGCCATCGCTGCGGCCTTCTTCGTCGATGCGAAGGTGGTCAAACAGCGCCTGCGCCTCGTCACTGTCGCGCCCGTGCTGCTTGAGGTCTATGCCGCCGACGAGATGACGCTGGAACAGTTGATGGCCTTCACCGTCTCCAGCGATCACGCGCGTCAGGCGCAAGTCTGGGAGGCGGTGAAGAACTCCTGGTCGAAAGAGCCCTACCAAATCCGCCGCATGCTGACGGAAACCGCAGTACGGGCCTCCGACAAGCGTGTCCGCTTCCTCGGGCTCGCGGCCTATGAGGCCGCTGGGGGCTTTGTGCTGCGCGATCTCTTCCAGCAGGATGACGGCGGCTGGCTGCAAGACCCTGTCGTGCTCGAACGGTTGGTGGGCGAGAAGCTGAAGGCGGAGGCCGCGGTCATTGTTGGCGAGGGCTGGAAATGGATCGAGGTCGCCGTGGGCTTTCCCTATGGCCACACCATGGGCCTGCGCGAGCTTCTGGGCACCACGGTCGATCTGACGGACGCGGAGCGGGTCACCCGCGAAGCGCTGCGCGATGAATACCATCGGCTGGAGGCGGAATATGCCGAGGCCGAGGATCTGCCCGAAGAGGTCGACCAACGGCTCGGCGAAATCGAACGCCAGCTCAGCGCCTTCGATAGCCGCCCGATGGCTTTCGATCCGGTTGAGGTCGGCAGGGCAGGGGCCTTCGTCAGCATCGACAGCGACGGCAGCCTGCTGGTCGAGCGCGGCTTTGTCCGCCCCGAGGATGAAGCGCGCGCAGAACCCCTGGGCGATGCGAGTGATAGCGGTCCGGATGAGACCGGGTCGACGGACCCCAGTATCAGTGAACGTCACGCTCCGGTGATCAGCACGGCAGGCCACACGCCTCCACAAGAGGACGATGAGGACGAAGGCGATGCGATCAAACCGCTGCCCGAGCGTCTGGTCATCGAGTTGACAGCGCATCGCACGCTGGCGCTGCGAGATGCGGTGGCGAACAACCCGCGCATTGCGATGACGGCGCTTCTGCACAAGCTGGTCACGGACTGCTTCGTCTCCCGTGCCTCTGGAGCGGCGCTAGAGGCCAATGTGCGCGACATCCACCTGCCGGTGCAGGCCGCCGACCTGGCCGACAGCTATCCGGCGCAGAACATCGACGCGCGGCACTCTGCCTGGAAGGCGGACATGCCGCTGGGGCAGGGGGACGATGTACTCTGGGACTGGATCCACGCGCTGGACGAGGCCAGCCGTCAGGCGCTTCTGGCCCATTGCCTCAGCTTCGGGGTGAATGCCCTCTACGAGCGTCCAAACCCCTACAGCGGCATGGGGATCAGCCAGCACGGCCTCGACCGCCGCCTGCGTGAAGCTGACCGGTTGGCTCGCACTACCCGGCTCGATCTGGTCGAAGCGGGCTGGAAGCCGACGGTGGCCAACTACCTCGGTCGGGTCACCAAGAGCCGCATTCTGGAAGCCGTGCGCGAAGGGGTGGGCGAAGGCGCGGCCCAACTCATCGACCATCTGAAGAAGGGCGACATGGCACGCGAGGCCGAGCGGCTCCTCCACGGCTCCGGCTGGCTGCCCGAGCCGCTGCGTTTGGACGACCCGGACCTGGGGCAAGATATGGCGACAGAGGATGCCGGCGTTGAACTGCCCGCTTTCCTCACGGGCGACGACGAGACTCAGCCCGAAGACGACGAGGAGCGCCAGCAGCTGATCGCGGCGGAATGACCTTGAACGGGGTGGCTTCGGTCACCCCGTTTTTTCATGTGGGGGATTGAGAGGCGGGGCCTTCAGGCAAGGCGTTCGGAGTATCGCTTCTTCACGGCCCGGTTGATGAATTCGTTCAACCCATCGCCTGATCGCGCGAGGACGATCATGCGGTCGATATTGGCCTGGCCGGCTGACACCGAGGTGTAGCGATAGATCGCTCCGTCCTTGAACGCGACATCCACATGCGTGGAGCCGATGTCATAGGCACGGATGCCGGAATCTTGGTCCCAATCACGATATGGTGTCATTCGAGTCCCTGCGTCACAATATGCTGAAGAAGCATAGTGACTGTTCGTGTTTCGTTCAAGCTCAGGTGCATTTGCGGTGGCCCGGGGTTTCGACGTGCCTTTGCCATGCGATCATTGAAGCGGCAGGACATCGGGCGGGGGAGGAGGGCAAGGCCCTACGGCCGGATTGTCATTGAGGAGGGCTGTTGAACTCGTCGTGTCAGCCCGATCAGCCAGCGTCTTGGCCCAATCGCTGCCCTCGTTCGAGTATCGTTCGTTACCTGCCATCACGCTGGCAGACCTGAACCGGTGGGGTGGCGGGAGTCGCGCGGCGGCAGGGCAGGGGGATGTGCAAACCGGCCTGACCTAACCAGAGGTGATCCCATCGCCGGAAGTGCCTGACCTGTCTTTCCTGCCGGGCCTTCAGGGTCGCCTTGATCTCCGTGAATTTCTTGTCCCAGCCCGCGTCCAATCGGCCTCTGGTGATGGGCTGATCTGCCCGAAGGACGTCTTCGCCTCGACCGCTTCGGCGCAACAGCGTCGTCGCAACTTTCTTCCCCTGCCGGTGCGGGCACCGCCATTCCTCGCGAAGCAAGAAAGTTCCTCCTGTGCTGTCCAGCCCCCGTGAAGGGGGTGCGCCATCGGTCGCCTCCGGGCTGTCGATCGCCATCGAGGCCGCAAGGACGCGGGCCCGAAACAGCAAAACGGAGAAAGATCATGGCGACCATCGGCACCTTCAAGAAGACCGGCACCGAATACACCGGCGAAATCTTCACCCTCAGCCTGCAGGCCAAGGGCGTGCGCCTCGTCCCGACCTCGGGCGCCTCGGGCGAGAATGCCCCCACCCACCGGGTCCTGGTCGGCCGCGCCGAGATCGGCGCCGCCTGGACGAAGAAATCGAACGAGAACCGCGAATACCTGGGCCTGAAGCTGGACGATCCGAGCTTCGCGGCTCCGATCTACGCCAACCTCTTCGACGACGAAGACGGCGAGGGCGCGAGCCTGATCTGGTCCCGCCCCAACACCCGCCGCGGCGACTGATCGCCAAGGAAAAGGCCCCGGTCGAAAGACCGGGGCCGAAGGCCTCTTCCAGATCGGCGACAACCGCTCTCCGGCGCCAAGTGGGCCTCAGCGGTTCGCATCGTCCTGAAACTGCCCGATCCGGGCCAGGATTTCGTCGAAGGCTGGAGCCTTCGCGTCGAACATCATCGGCGCCATGGCGCGGTAATCGGCGCGGAGATCCTTGAGCCTTGCCTCACTCGGCAGCAGCCGCAGTGATCCTGGCTTTGCCGTGTCATAGCTGGCCCATGCCGAGCGGAAGAAGATCGACTTGTGCCGCGCGACCTGCGCCAGGAGGTCGAAATCTTGCGCTGCCGCCTTCCCCTCGACGGTCTCAAGCAGCATCGCGATATCGTAGAAGTGTCGCGAGAAATATTGCGGCGCGGGTGAGCCTTCTGGCCGATGGGCTTCTGCATGGAGTGCCGTGACCTTCTCCCAAAAGGTGCGTCGCGCAGACAGGACGGTCACAGTCGTGTCGGGGTCCTCGAAGTAGTCAGGGAAGTCCTCGGCTGCATAGGGCCGGATCACCTTTTCCTCGGTTGGCCAGGGATCACCGCGGGCTCCGAGTTCGAGTTTCACGCGGGGGGTAATGTAGGACATTCCGGCATATTCTGCGCTGGCAAACGCCGGCGGGTAGTGGAAGTTCACTGTCTGGGCATCGGCATGATCGATGACCAGAGACCATTCTCCCTGGGAAGGTTCTCCCAAGGCGCTGACGACGGCGGCCCGCAGGGTAGGGAGAAATCTGCCTGCGATATGGGCCGCGACATCGTCACCGAGATCGTCGATCAGCTTCTCTGCCTTCTTTCGGCCGAGGCCTTCCTTTTCGGGGTTTCGTTCGCCCGCGTACCCAAGGTCGGCGCGGTCAAACGACAGGTCGATATCTTCGGAAAACCGCCGGATTGCGTCATATGCCTTCGAAAGCGATGTGCCACCCTTGAAGACAAGCGACGCGGTCTCGCCTTTCGGCAAGGCAAAGATACGCCGGAGGGTCCAGCAGACCCAGAAGTCCTTCTCGATGATCGTGTTGGAGACACCTCTCGCGGCGGCGCTTTCCCCGAACAGTGCGGCCCGTTCGGCGGCGGGGAGTCGGGCGACCTTATCCACGAAGGTCGCCCGTTCCATGACCGGCAATCGACAGAAGCGTAGCGCGCATCCAGGCAGGCGCTTGAGCTGCGCTCTTGCTGAGGATCTTCTTGTCGCCGTCTGACAGGGTACGGGCCGCGACTTGTGCCACATCTGCAGCGCGGGACACGCCGACATGGCGCAGCGCCTGAACGACGGTCCCGGCTGGGCTGCCGGGCGCAATTAGATGCTTAGGCGAGGCATGGCGAAGGTCCACGATGCGCTTGCCCAGCACGACGCGCCGGGAGGGGCCATCGGTGAGCCAGGAGCTTTGGGCGGCAACCTGGGTCGAAAGGCCAAGCGCATTCGCGGCGCGGGCACCGTCGATTTGTAGGTGGGAACCGGTTTCCCGGGCGAGCGCCTGTGCCACATCGTCCGGCGCAGGGGACAGGGCTCCGAGTTTGGGGTGCAGCCTGGGAAAATCATAGAGCCCGCGGGCAAGCCGCCGCAGTTGGCCGGATTTCGCCAGTCGTGACAGGGCCTGGTCGACAGCGGCCCGGGCCGCGATGTCGAGGAAATCGCGAGGTGTGAAAACGCTGCCGCGTCCGTTTGCACGGGCACGCTTCATGACCCGGTCGGGAACAGAGGCGGATGGCGTCATCATGTGTCAGAAAATAGGCTATGTTTTTCTGACAATCAAGTGTGGAGACTCTGATCTTGGCTGCGGGTGGTGTCAGAGGTAGATGGTGTGCAAAAAGCATTGCACATCCCGGCAGGGCCGGGACCAGGCACTGGTCGTGCCGACTGGAGCCTGCCAGGCAGTCTCCCCCACTCGGGCAACGATCCCTTGCGCGACGGCCAGTCTGGCCGGAAGGAAAGCAGTGCCGATGGGTTCGGCGCTTCGACCTCGTGCCAGGGATTTCCAGGTGGCGTGCTTGCCCGCCCGTATACATCAACTGCGGCAGCGGGCTGCCATTCCTTCCCGGCTTGAACCATGGTGATCGCCGGTGACCCGCATGGCATCAAGGCTGGCGAGCGGTGGGCATCCTCAGACGGGGCAGGGGCTCCTGTCCGGGGCAAAGCCCCATCCCCCGCTTCCATTCGCTGTCCTTGGTCTGATCCGTCTCTTTGACATTCAACCCCAGAGGGGTCGGCTACGCGGGCGTGCCGCCCTCGCGGATTTGGACGAGCCAAACGCACGAGGGTGATTGCAGATCCGGTCAGACACTTCGGGCGCCTGTCGCGCGGGGGATGGTCCTCCGCCCCCAAGAAGACAGGAGCCGACCCCATGTCCAAGAAGGATGCCACCGCTTACGCCGCCAGCCTTGCCGCCACGCTGATGGTCGCGATCACCGTGTTTCAGGCCGGGGACGGCACGCACGGGGCGATGCCGTCCGATGAATACGACGGCGACGAGGCGCTCGTCGCCCTGGAAATAGACCCCTGGCAATGAGGCGCGAAGCGCCTCACTCCCCTCATCGGGTCGCGCTCTTCCAGCGTGCCCATCCGGGGAAGCGGCGCCGAACCGAAGGTTCCGGCAAGGGAGAGGTCGAGAAGGGAGCGGGCAGGGCGAGCCCGCCGGGGAAGAGAGAGCAGCGGCGGGCTTGCCCTTGATCCGCTCTCCCGGAGATCCCGACATGACCATTCACCTTCCCGGCCGCGCTGCGGCGGCCGCCGAGGTCGCGCCAGACCTGGCGCGGATCATGGCCGAACAGGCCGAGCGTGAGGCTGCCGAAGTGGCCCTGCACACCCGAAACAAGGAGGTGCTGTTCGACGGGCTGCGCCTCGTCGGCATTGCCCATGTCCTCGTCAGCTTCGATGGCTCAGGCGACAGCGGCCAGCTCGAAAGCATTGACGCCCGCAATGACCTCGATGCCAGCGTCACGCTGCCCGCCGCCCAGATCACCTTTGCCAGCATCGACTGGCAAAGCGGTGCACCGACCGAACGCCGCCTGACCCTTGAGGGTGCCGTCGAGGAACTGGTCTACGACCTCCTCTCCGATACCCATTCCGGCTGGCAGGACAATGACGGCGCCTATGGCGAGTTCTGCATCGATGCCCGCGCCCGGACCATCCACCTTGAGTTCAACGAACGGTTTACCTCGTCCGAACTCTACACCCATGATTTCTGAGGGGGCGGAGATGGCACATCCATACCACCACGCCCTCTCCTCGGTGAAGAAATGGGGCGGGACGGTCGACGACTACCTGCCCCTTCACGAATTTTTCGACGCCTCGAAACTCATCCTTGCGGACTTTCGGCATCGGGCGCTGCGGCATCATGCCGAGGGAATTTTCCTATTGGAGCAGGTCCACGGGAAAACCCTGACCCTGTCCACTGGTCGGGTCATCCCGACCCGTTGGGTCGGTGAACAGCATGTCCGCGAGGATCTGGGCTTCATCCCCAGCTTTGCCGATTGGGCGCGGTCGATCCGGGCCGAGCCCTGGATGGGCCGGACCCAAAAGATCGAAGCCGAGGTCGATCCGCATATGGCACTGCCTGTGCTGGAGGTCCGCTGACATGAGCCGGGCCTATCTGAACCTCGGCCTGCCGCCGGAGGTCTCGAACCTCACCGTCCTGCGGACGGCGATCCGTCGGTTGCACCCCGACACGCTGGCCGTCCGCAGCTGGCGCGCGGCGCGCAAGCGCTATTACCGCGAGCTGCTGCAGGCCCATGCCGCAGCGCAGGCCGCCGCCGAACGCCCTCAGCCCGCGGAAGCGGGCTGATCTCCTCCCCACAGCAACCCATCCTGACCTGGCCATGTGGCCCGGGTTTCTCATCCTGAAAGGAGCCCATCGTGGCTGACTACTTCACCCATTTCTCCTGCGCCCTTGACGCAGGCACCCCCGAAAACGCCGCCGCGGCGCTCGACCTCCTGCTGCGCTTGCGCGCAGAGGAGGAAGACGCGGACGATCCCGAATTCTCGGGCTTCGCCCTTTCGTTGCAGGACGGCCCGGGCAGCTCCGTTCTCTGGTTCCATGACGATGACGGACAGGGCGATGTCGAAGTCGCCATTCGCTTCGTGCTGCGCCTTGCGGAAGAGCTCGACCTCACCGGCCTTTGGGGCTTCGACTACGCCCATACGTGTTCCCGGCCCAGGCTCGAGGCGTTCGGGGGCGGTGCCCATGTCATCGACCTCGGTGCCCGCAAAAGCATCGGTTGGATCAGCACCCATGAATGGCTGACCGCCGCGCTCAACGGCGAAGGCGTCGACGCGGTGGAGGCGCTGGTCGCATGAACACTGCCGTTGCCACCCCCACTCACGCTTCCTTCCCCGTCCCAGAATTCGGCCGCAGTGCCGATGGCATGGCGGTGGCCCGCATCGGCGATGCCGCCTATGCCATGATCCCGAAGGCCAAAGGTGGCCATTTCCTTTGCAGCAGCTGGCGGCTGACGAAGCCGCTCTCGGACTGGAAGCGGTGCGACTTTTACGGCCATGGCGGCGATCTCGCCGACGGGGCCGCGTTCCGCGCCTTCGTTCAGGAACAGGCCGAACATCAGGGCGAGAAGGCCGCCCTTGGGCGACAGGAACTCCGCGCCCATACCAGCACGCCGTGGGGACCTTCGCAGGGCGCGGTCCGCTATGGCGAGGGCGTGGTGTTTCACTCGACCTCCGGTCATGGCGGCCTCCACCTTGCAGCGGATCGCAATGCCAAGGTTCATCCGCTCCTGCGCGAGCCTGGTGGATGGTACGAAGAGGACGCCGCCTGGGCGGCCGTGGCGGTCGCCTGGCCCGACCTCTTTACGGGGCACGAGCGGCGGCAGGCCGAAGAAACCCTGCGGCACAGCTGGCCCGATGCCTGGGAGGCGATCCATGGCCGCAAGCTCAAGCCCGGCGAGTCCCATATCCGCGATGGCGAGGCCTTCGCTCGTGATCATGCGGACGACTGGGTGGTGATCTCTGCGATCTATTCCGACCACCAGCCGGGTTTCACCGAAGTCATTGCCACGCGGGGCGGGTGTCGGGATCCCCAAGCCGAAGAACGCCGTTTCCTTGTCCCTTCGGGCGAATACAAGGTCGACCGCTTCGGCTTCGTCATCGATGACGTGCGCCATGCCATCTATGACGGCCTGTCGAGTTTCATCGGCTGGCGGGGCAGGGCAGGGGGCTGACGGTTCGAAAGGCGGGTGCCTGATCTGCGGTCGGGCACCCGCCAGAGGCAGAGGCGGAAGGGAGGGTCCGTGACGGGTTGACAGGTGGGTGGAGGTCTCCCGCCGCCCGTCACGGAGTGACCCCGATGACCGCCCCCATTTCCCAGACCGCCTTCCGCGACTCCCGCGACAACTTCGTTGGCGGGGCCCTGGCTCAGTTGCGCCTTGCGACCCGCCTGCCGCTCCGCGTCAGTTGCCAGTGCCGCGCGCATTGGGACGACCCGGCGCTCGATCAGCTGCGCTTCGAGCGCGAGGTGGATCTCGGCACCTTCGGCGACCTTACGGCCGCCATGGCCAAGGCTGCCATCTCCGTCGCGCCGGGTCTGATCGCGGCAGATCGCGACCCGGATCTGCGGCTGGTGCCGCAGTTCGTAACGGTCCTCGATGCCGATCACTGCCTCGTCCTGGCCGGCGAGGTGCAGGCGGGCATGATCGCCTGGTGCGCGCCTGTGACCAGTGATGCCGAGGCGCGGCGCGTGGTCAGCGAGGCGTGCCACCTGCGGGCCGAAGCTCGGGCGGTGGTGGAGGCCGGAAATCTATTTGGGGCGGATGCGCTGATCCTTCGCGCACGTGCGCTGGAAGGCCGCCTCGTCGGTCCCTTCTGGCGCGACCTCGCCCCGAGCTTCGTACGGCAAAGCCTTGCGGCCTGATCGGTCCCTCTCGGAAACCTGCGGGCCTACTTGTTGCTGTCGATCCAGCGCGACAGCAACTGCCGGTCTCGGAAGCATTCATCCGGCACCGCGCGGCGCTTGACCCGCGCGAGCCGTTCGGCAAAGGCCACCTGCTTCGAGGTCGGCTGGCCAGGGTCGGAGGGTTTCAGCTTCGCCTGCGCCTCGATCCAGGCGCTGAGCGAGCGGCAGTCCTGCTGGACCTCCCAAGGCAGAAGGCTCTGGTTCCGGAGCGCCAGCGACCGCGCATAGGCGATCTGGCGTTCAGTGGCGGGCATGGCGAAAGGGGCAGCGTCCATGATGGGTCTCCCATGCGGATCGTTCCTTGATATATTGAACAAATAGAGAACGAAATCAACTCCGCGCCCGGCAGAGAGCGAGAGATGGGTCGGAATCTGGGGGCGTTCGGGCGGGTCGAGAGAACTGCCGGGGCACGTTCTTCACCCCTGATCCAGAGGATTCCCGATGACCGATGCTGCGACCACCCTGAAACCCGCGACCCTCGTGCCCGAGGCGCGCCGTATGGCCTTCTTGCCCGCCCTCTTCAGCTCCGCCCTGATGCTGATTGGCGAGCGCGCCGTCTATCAGTTCATGTCCTGGCTCGCCCCGGACGACTACACCGGCGGCCTCTGGCATTTCCACGAACGGAAAGGCCAGCCGCTGTTCCTGTCGCCCGACGGTGACAAGCGCTTCCGCATCTTCTGCGAGACCAACGGTTACATGGGCGAGGTTTCGGCGGAGGCCGCCGGGATCATCGCCACTCTCTTTGCCTTGTCACATCTCTCGTTCCAGCACGAAGCCGATCAGCTGTCGGAGGCCTACATGCGGCTCTACGAGTTCGCGGGCGAGCATCCCGAGGCAGGCGAGATCTTCAAGGCGATCGACTGACAGTGGGCGGCACCGATCTGACTGGCACTTCGCAATCCTGTGGCACCCTCCGGCGGTTTCGTCGGGGGGTGTTTCCATTTGGCGGATGGAACTGGCTTATGCTGCACATGAGGCGCAGACGCACTGCCCAACGTCAGCGATCGTATCGGGCCATCATGGCCCCAGTGGTCTCGACAGATCTTTGCTAGGCGATCATCGGCTTGGCGGTGAGTGGGGCAGGGGGGCCCGGGCAACAGCCCCGCCGTCTGATTGTCCCCGATTTGGGCGGAGGTGTTGGAGACCGCAGCCCTGATCGACCAGCATCTTGGCCCGATTGCGGCCAGGTCGTTCGAGGACCGTCTGTTGCTCAGCCTTCGGCGGGCAGACCAGAACCCAATAACGCGGCGAATGCCGCGAGGCAGCAGGGCAGGGGGGGGCACACGCAGGCCTGATGGGCTGAGGGTTCTCATCGTCTGTGGTGCCAGTCCTGTCTCTAGTTCTGGGCCTTCAGGGTCGCCTTGATCTCCTCGCCCGTCTGTCCCAGCCCGCGTCCAAACGGCCTCTGGTGATGGGCTGATCTGCCCGAAGGATGTCTTCGCCTCGACCGCTTCGGCGCAACAGCGTCGTCACAACTTTCTTCCCCTGTCGGTGCGGGCACCGTCATTCCTCGCGCGGCAAGAAAGTTCCTCCTGTGCTGTCAGGGCCCCGACCCACCCCAGCACGCGAGCGTGCAGGGGACCCCGGGATGCGGGGCTGCGCCATCGGTCGCCTCCGGGCTGTCGATCGCCATCGAGGCCGCAAGGACGCGGGCCCGAAACAGAGCAAAACGGAGAAAGATCATGGCGACCATCGGCACCTTCAAGAAGACCGGCACCGAATACACCGGCGAAATCTTCACCCTCAGCCTGCAGGCCAAGGGCGTGCGCCTCGTCCCGACCTCGGGCGCCTCGGGCGAGAATGCCCCCACCCACCGGGTCCTGGTCGGCCGCGCCGAGATCGGCGCCGCCTGGACGAAGAAATCGAACGAGAACCGCGAATACCTGGGCCTGAAGCTGGACGATCCGAGCTTCGCCGCTCCGATCTACGCCAACCTCTTCGATGACGAAGACGGCGAGGGCGCGAGCCTGATCTGGTCCCGCCCCAACACCCGCCGCGGCGATTGATCGCCAATACAAAGGCCCCGGTCGAAAGACCGGGGCCGATGGCGTTTCACTCCTGTTTGCACCGAAGGGCTATAAGCCCTAGGTTATCCTTCTGAACGAAAGCTGTAGCTGCCGCGGGCTTTCCTGAGAGCCAAGTCGACAGATTTCTGACTTTTGGTACGATCAAACGCCTCCGGATTGAAGGATTTGCCGACCCACTTCCGGTTTGACCGGTGTTCCGGATGGTCTTTATCGTTCAAGGATGCAACAAATTCATCATATGAGTGAGGACCCCCGCTGTCTTCGGGTGGTCCACTTCGTTCGCCATCCAAGAGATGCGCTTTCTTCTCGGGGTTATCCAGCCGGACGTGGGTCTCGAGGTCCAGTTGATGAACCCAGCCATCGCCGAAGTCGTACTCATACAGGAAATAGGGGTTCTTGATCCGGTGGAAATCAAGATCGCGAAGGGCAAGGTCTGCTGCGTCGAGAACGCGTCGTTGTCCTAATCCACCGTCTTCGAACTCAGGCGCACCGAGGATTAGGCCGCCGACAGTAAACTGGTGCATGTGGCTATTCTGCCAACCAAAACAAGCCTGAAGGACCTCATGGAGTTCAGCGAAGTTCAAGTCTGGAGAAAGGACGATTCGACGCCAGATCGGCGGATTTATCCCCCAAAGCCATACACGGAACTGGAGAGCGAGGTCGTGCAACGGCATCCAAGAAAACCCCCACAGAGAACCGCGAACGGAAGTTCTCCGGACGATGTCTGAATCAACGGTCTTTCGCAAGCCGGCTCCATAAACCATGCCCGAACGACCTACTCCACAACCTTTGCGTCTTGCCCCCAGCGTTCCTGGTATTGCGGCCCGTGAGAGGCTGGGCGCTGCCCCTTCTCTGGTTGGGTCATTAGGATGGGTAGCGGCGCCGGCAAATCTGGTCCGACTACGATTGCCTCGCCTTGCGCAAGCGACGGGATAAAGGCGGCGGCGCTTCTGTCCAGATCACCGCAGGCCCGCTCGATCGTCTCTCTATCCCGTTCATTGGTCAATCGATGGACGAACAGCGTACCAAGTTGGCTGAGTACATCCTGCGGCACATCGCGCGGGCGCTGCGTAGCGATAACAGTCGTCAACCCATACTTTCTCCCTTCCTTGGCGATCAGGCCGAAAGCGTCAAGCGGAACGCGATTCAGGTCGTCGCCCACGGACCGTCCGATAAACTGATGTGCTTCATCGAGAAAGCAAACCATCGGATTATCCCGAAACTGCCCTTTTCGCGCCAAGCCCAGCAGGTGTCGACCCAGGGTATTGAGAAGAATCTCGCGTGTATTGTGCTTGAAGCTGACCATTTCGAACGACAAGACCAGCGCGCGAGCGTTCGGATCTGCAAGAAATGCATCAATCTGCGAACAGATGTCGACACCGCGGTCTGAAAAGAGGCACGCCAGTTCCGGCGAGGACAAGAAGGTTTCGATCCGGACGATGAGAGAATTGCAATACCCTGCCATATTCTTGTCAGGCCCGCCGAAGAATCCAGCATTGTCGCCCGTTGGAAAGATGCACTCGTTCTTGACTTGTCGCGCTAGGCTTCCAAGGTCGAAGTCACAGTGCTCCGACGACAGCCTTTCGGACAAAATACGCTCCGCTTTTCCAAAGGCGTTCCAGCTCTTGTTGGCCTTCAAGACTGTCCCATGCTCATCAATGGTGATGAATCCGAAGGCCTGACCATTTTGACTGATCTGGACATTTCTCAGTCCTCCTGCCGGTTCGACTGGAAACGGGGCGGGTTCAGAAAGAAGTGCCTCCGCCAACCTCAGGCTCTTGGTCGCGCTTCTCAATGCGGGCCCTTGGCTTTGGACCGTCGGGGTCAACAGCGCGTGCAGATCCAGTTCGGAGAGCAGCCGACTCGGGAACCGAGCCAAGGGCTGATCTTTGGCGCCAGCCTCGCCAAACGCAAACTGGCGTGCGCCGCCTACCTTGCCTGTAAACTCACCGGTTGGGTCGAATAGGATGCATTTCCCCCCCAAACGGACCACCTCGTTCACAAGACGTGAGACGGTCCAGCTCTTGCCTCCTCCGGTGGCGCCAAACACTCCGCAGTGACGGCCAAAGAGTTTTTCCGGCGGGATGCTTATGTCTGCTCCATCAATTCCAGAAAGACGACCGAGATTGACCAGCAGTGGGCCTCCCGGGCGAGTAGTTTCGCCTTTTAGAGCGTCCTTGACGGCCAACGAAAGTGCATGGCCGTCCGCCAAGAATATCCCATCGCCGACCCTAGGCTGCGAATTGATGCCTCGCGACACCTTTTGCGTTGTTTTGCTTACGGTGGCCAAGAGCTGCAGGCGGCCTTGAGGTTCGACAAAAGGGTCTTGTTCTATCTGGTGCTCAAGGCTACTTCGTTGTTTTTCTGGAATGGTCACTTCGGTGATGCGCCCAAGAATGACGTCACGGTCGCAGTCAATGAAGACGAAGTCGCCGACCGCGCCGCGAGCCATTCCTCGTCGCCCGGATGCTGCTAGGGCCATCGGTAGCGTGAGCTCGACTTGGCTAGCAGATACCCGTGTAACGGTCCCAATTCGCTTTGCAGGATCGACCAGCGCTGCCCTATCGGTCATGCGGTACCCTCGGCACGAATGCGTTCTAGACGGTTTTGTAGCCTCTGACGGTCGGATTCGCCCGAGATGACTGGAACCGCGTCCGCCAGATCCTCGAACCTTCCGTTAAGTACCGAAATTCGAGCGTCCCCTTGCTGAACCAGCTTCATTATTCGCTTCTGATAGTCCCTTTGCCCTTCGATGTCCGCATCGATGAGGTGGCTGTCGCCCGCCAGTGATGCGCTATCCAGCTTCTTCGGGTCTAGCAGGGCCGGGTCGCAAAGGACCAATCTGAGGGACAAGTTCGACTCCAGCGCCGACCAGATCGGCGAACTGATATGATCATCGGCAAATCCATACCCTGCGATGATCAACGTGGTGTCCGGCTCGCGAAGGCAGCTCTGCAAGGCGGAGAACATGTCAAGGTATGGGCTCTCAAAGGATTCTTGGTACTTGGACGAACGTGGGTAGATCAGGACGGGCCGTAGGGTCGACGTGTTTTCAGTGCTGCGAATAACAACGTTGTCCGGTTGCCGCCGCCAATCGATGGATCCATGCAACTTATAGAGATGGAAGACGCCGTCTACGTATTCGGCCTTCGTGCTGATCGCGGTTCTCCGGACTATGTCATGTTGGAAGTTATCGCGGTTAAATCTCTGTCGAGCGCTGTGGGAGAAACCATCGATCAGGACGATATTCTGTCGGAGCGCGGCCTGTTCGATGCACAGATCATAGTTCGTCGTGAACAAGCGCACCCGTGGTTTCTCTCCGCTTCGACGAGCAAACTTCTGCAGTAACGACATGTGTGCTTGCACGGCGGTCTTTTCCGTGACGAAGTCCACGCGGTCCAGGATTGTCTGCTCGGCCTGAGTAAGAAACCGGATCAGCGTGTTTCGCATTTTTGCATCCGAAGTTGCTCCTTCAGCACTGGCGCGCACTGACAGAAGTTCGAGCTGAATTTTGCACAGGCTGAGCAATCCCTCGATGTTCTTCTTTAAGTCTGCTGCGGCTCGACCGGTGACTGCGCGAACCACTTCTTCAAAGGTCATACCTATTTCGCTCTTGGCGGTATCGATCGCGGATTGAACTGTGTCCCACAGATCTCCCATGCCGGGAGCCGAAGCGGAACCGTCGTTCTTGGCACAGAAGGACGCACCAGACCCCAACAGGACAATAACGTTCGTCGAATGGAGCGCAGCTTGGAGCACTTCGTCGACCAGGTCCTTGCAACCCGTCCTGCGTCGGGCGGTCGGACCATCATCTGGGTTCGGCTCCTGATCTTCCCAAGCAAGCCACTTGCTTTCCCGCGTCAAAAGGCGAAGCAGGTTTGCTTGGCCTGCTGGCTGCTCGTCCCAAAATGTCTTCATTCCGAATACCACCTACATGTCGTTCGCGTGTCAGTGTCGGCCTATTTGCGTGTGGGTGTAAATACCTCGACGGAATATCGCGAGGGTTGATCACTCTTGATGTTTCTGTATGTGGCACCTCCCGGCCTTCTGCCGGGACCGCGCTCTGGTCCTTCGGACTGGAGCCTGCCGGGGCAGTCTCCCCCCATCCGGGCAACGATCCCTGGCGCGAAGAGAGAGAGGGGTGCCGGGACGGGTCGGGTCCGGCGGGTGAGAGAGAGCGCTGATCGGGCCTGACCCGTTCCTGCTCTCTTGAGGATTTCCCGATGAACGACCTCTCCCCGGCGACCTTTGCGCAAGCGCCGGTCGCCCCGGCCTCTGCCATCCTGGCTGCGGCTGGCCTGTTGCTGCCCTTGCTCGAACGCGGGCAGCGCGTCGACGCCGTCTTGCTGCGTACGGCCGTGGAAACCGCCTTTGGCGCTTCTGATGCCTCAGGCCTCTGGGACTGGAAGACGGCGTATGAGGCTTGCGAGGCCGCGACTGTCCTCTTCCTGCGGAAATACGGCCGCGCCATCTTCCGCCAGGCGGACACGCCCACAGTGCGACTGGCCGCCCTCTCGAAGATCACGGGCCTACTGCCCAGTCACACGCGCCGCTCCGAGGAAGGCCAGGCACTGCAGCAATTTTCGACGCCGGTTCCGCTCGGACTCGCTGCATTGACCGCCGCGGCAATCCGGCCCGACGACGTGGTGCTGGAGCCTTCAGCCGGAACCGGCCTCCTGGCCATCCTCGCCGAAATCTCCGGCGGGCGTCTGATCCTCAACGAGTTGGCGGACACCCGGACTGACCTCCTCTCCTCCCTCTTCCCGGCCCTTTCTGTCAGCCGCTTCGATGCGGCACAGATCCACGACCATCTCGATCCCGCAGATGTGCCTTCGGTGGTCCTGATGAACCCGCCGTTCTCCGCGATGGCGAATGTCACCGGCAAAGTGCAGGATGCCGCCTACCGCCACATCGCCTCCGCTCTGGCGCGGCTTGCCCCAGGCGGGCGGCTTGTGACGATCACCGGCGCGGGGTTCGGCCCCGACATGCCACCCTGGCGCGAGGCTTTCGTCCGGCAGCAGGAACGCGCGACCGTCGTGTTTTCGGCGGCGATAGACGGCTCGGTCTATGCGCGCCACGGCACGACGTTTCCGCCGCGGCTGACGGTCATCGACAAAGTCCCCGCTGCCGATCCTTCCCAGTTTCCGGCCCCGCCCGGCACGGCGCCGGACGTCGCGACCCTGCTCCGCTGGATCGCCGACCATGTGCCGCCGCGCCTGTCGGTGGATTTGCCGAAGCCACCATCGCCGACCCAGCCCGCTGCTGCGCGCTCGGTCCGAGGCTATATCGCTCGGGCGAATGCGGCCCCGGCAATGCGCAAACCCACCGCTTCGCCAGCGGCCCTCGAGCTCGCTTACGAGACCGTCGATGCTGTGCCGCCCGATGCTGCACGCCTCTCCGATGCGATCTATGAAGAATACGGCCTGCAATCGATCCGGATTCCCGGCGCGGTGCCGCATCCGACGAAGTTGGTGCAATCCGCCGCCATGGCCTCAGTCGCGCCGCCACGCCCGACCTATCGGCCCATGCTGCCTGCCGATATTTGCGGCCGGCTTTCCGATGCCCAGCTCGAAACGGTGATCTATGCCGGCGAGGCCCATTCTGACCACCTCGCCGGAAGCTGGACCGTTGATGAGACCTTCGACACGGTCAACGCGGCGGCTGACGGCGCGTCTGGCTCGGTCCGCTTCCGCCGTGGCTTCATGCTGGGCGATGGC
Source organism: Stagnihabitans tardus (assembly GCF_009925085.1). Lineage (GTDB taxonomy): Bacteria > Pseudomonadota > Alphaproteobacteria > Rhodobacterales > Rhodobacteraceae > Stagnihabitans > Stagnihabitans tardus. The sequence goes on from NZ_JAABNR010000014.1 coordinate 64,203, forward strand.
ACCGGGGCAGGCAAGGGCCGCCAATCCGCCGGGATCATCCTCGACAACTGGTTGCGCGGGCGGCGTAAGGCGGTCTGGATTTCCAAATCCGACAAGCTGATCGAGGACGCGCAGCGCGACTGGTCGGCCCTTGGCCAGGAACTGCTCCTGGTCACACCGCTGTCGCGCTTCGCCCAAGGCAAGCCGATCACCCTGTCGGAAGGCATCCTCTTCACCACCTACGCGACACTACGCTCGGATGATCGCGGCGAGAAGGTCTCGCGTATGCGCCAGATCGTGGACTGGCTCGGCCGCGGCTTCGACGGCGTCATCATCTTCGATGAAAGCCACGCCATGCAGAATGCCGGTGGTGGCAAGGGCGAACGCGGGGATGTGGAAGCCTCGCAGCAGGGCAGGGCGGGTCTGCGCCTACAGCATGCGCTGCCGGATGCCCGCGTGGTCTATGTCTCGGCCACCGGGGCCACGACGGTCCACAATCTCGCCTATGCACAACGGCTCGGCCTCTGGGGCGGCGAGGATTTTCCTTTCGCCACCCGCGCGGAGTTCGTCGAGGCGATCGAGGCGGGCGGCGTTGCGGCCATGGAAGTGCTGGCCCGCGATCTGTGCGCCCTCGGCCTCTATACCGCGCGGTCGCTTTCCTACGACGGTGTCGAATACGAGCTGGTCGAGCATCAGCTGACCGAAGAACAGCGCCGCATCTACGATGCTTACGCGGGCGCCTTCGCCGTCATCCACAACAACCTCGATGCGGCGATGGAAGCGGCCAACATCACTGGCTCCGATGGAACGCTGAACCGCCAGGCCAAATCTGCCGCGCGTTCGGCCTTTGAATCCACCAAGCAGCGCTTCTTCGGGCACCTGCTGACCTCGATGAAAACCCCGACCCTGATCCGATCGGTCACGGCTGATCTCGCGGCAGGGCATGCCGCCGTCATCCAGATCGTCTCGACCGGTGAGGCGCTGATGGAACGACGCCTGGCGGAGATTCCGACCGAGGAATGGAATGACCTGACGGTGGATGTCACTCCTAGGGAATACGTAGGGTCGTACCTCCAGCATTCCTTCCCGGTGCAGCTCTATGAGCCCTTCACCGATGGCGAAGGCAATCTGTCCTCGCGGCCGGTGTTCCGCGATGGCCAGCCGGTCGAATGCCGCGAGGCTGTCGCCCGGCGGGATGAGATGCTGGAACACCTGGGCTCGCTGCCGCCTGTCCCGGGGGCGCTCGATCAGGTGATCCAGCATTTCGGGACGGAAGTGGTCGCAGAGGTCACGGGCCGCTCGCGCCGCATCATCCGCAAGGGCGAAGGCCCTGCGGCGCCGCTGGCGGTCGAGACCCGCGCGCCATCGGCAAACCTTGCCGAGACCTCCGCCTTCATGGATGACCAGAAGCGGGTGTTGATCTTCTCCGATGCCGGGGGCACCGGGCGCAGCTACCACGCCGAGCTTTCGGCGAAGAACCAGCGGCTGCGGGTCCATTATCTGCTGGAGCCGGGCTGGAAGGCCGATGCCGCCATCCAGGGCCTCGGCCGCACCAATCGGACCAATCAGGCACAGCCGCCACTGTTCCGACCTATCTCGACCGATGTGAAGGCAGAGAAGCGGTTTCTTAGCACCATCGCGCGCCGCCTCGATACGCTCGGGGCGATCACCCGCGGGCAACGCCAGACGGGAGGGCAGGGGCTGTTCCGGCCCGAGGACAATCTCGAAAGCCTCTATGCCCGCGATGCGCTGCGCCAGCTCTACCTGCTGATCGTGCGCGGCAAAATCGAAGGCTGCTCGCTGCAGCGGTTCGAGGCGGCAACCGGCCTCAAACTGATGGACAGCAATGGTATCAAGGATGACCTGCCGCCCATCACCACTTTCCTGAACCGGCTCCTGGCCCTGACCATCGAGATGCAGGGCATCCTCTTCACGGCCTTCGAGCAACTCCTTGAGGCGCGCATCGACGGGGCTATGGCCTCCGGCACCTATGATCTCGGGTTGGAGACGCTTCGTGCCGAGAGTTTCCGTGTCACCGACCGGCAGGTGATTTACACCCATCCGACCACCGGCGCAGAAACCCGGCTTCTCTCCATCATAGAGCGCCGCCGCAACCGGCCCCGGCTGCTGGACGAGGCGCTTGCCGAACTCGATGACCCGCGCACCGTCCTGATGATCAACACCCGCTCTGGCCGGGCGGCGGTGCAGGTGCCGACGACCAGCCTGATGCTGGATGATGGCGAGATCGAACGGCGCGCGCGGCTCATCCGACCGACCGAGGCGCAGAACATCGCCATCCGCCTGATGGGCGGCACACAATGGGTCGAATCGGATAGGCCGACCTTTGTCGCGGCCTGGAATGCCGAAGTGGCCGAAGTGCCCGAGTTCACCGACAGCACGTTGCATGTCGTCTCGGGCCTGCTGCTGCCGGTCTGGAAGCGCCTGCCCCAGGACGAGACCCGCGTTTATCGCCTGCAGACCGATGACGGCGAGCGGATCATCGGGCGCAGGGTTTCTCCCGCCTGGGCCGCCACGGCGACCGGGGCAGGGGTGCCAGACCTGACCCCCGATCAGGCCTATGCTGCGTTGCTCGGGGGCAAGACCATTCTCGATCTCGCCGAGGGCCTGCAACTCCGCCGTTCCAGGGTCATGGGGGTGAACCGGATCGAGTTGACCGGATTCACCGAAGGCATGCGCGACCGTCTGCGGGCTTACGGCCTTTTCAGCGAGATCATTTCCTGGAAACTGCGGTTCTTCGTGCCAGTCGGGCCAGACGGCGCGGGAGTGCTTGCCAAGCTACTCAACCTCTGGCCTATCTCGCGCATTTCCGAGCGTGAGGTTGCCTGATGTCCCGTATTGATGCCGCAGACTTGGCGCAGCGCCTTGGCCGGCAGGCCGAGGCGGTCTGCCGAACCTATCTCTCCAACGGGCGCAGGCAGGGCAATTACTGGCAGGCCGGTGATGTCCGCAACACCGCAGGGCGCTCGATGTTCGTGCGCCTCACGGGTCCGGCTTCGGGCAAAGGCGCCGCTGGCAAATGGCAGGATCCATCCGAGGGAACTCATGGTGACCTCCTCGACGTCATCCGCGAAAGCCTTGGGCTTAGCACCTTCGCCGACGTCCTCGAGGAAGCCCGCCGCTTCCTCAGCTTGCCGCAACTGGACCCGGTGCCGAACACCCCGACCCTGAAACAGCCTCCCGCACCCTCTGGATCGTCAGAAGCGGCACGGCGGCTCTTCAGCATGTCCGGTCCGCTCAAAGGCTCGCTGGCGGCAACCTATTTGCGGGGCCGGTGCATCACCGATCTCCGCGACACCGGCGCCCTGAAGTTCCACCCGAACTGCTACTACCGGGGGCAGGGCGAGGATCAGACCGAGACCTGGCCCGCCATGATCGCTGCTGTCACCGACCTCGAGGGCAAGGTCACCGGAGTGCACCGTACCTGGCTCGCGCGTAATGGCGGCGGCAAGGCACCTGTCGACACGCAGCGGAAGGCGATGGGGGACTTGCTCGGCCACGCGGTCCGGTTCGGGCTGGCCAAAGAGGTCATGGCAGCGGGGGAAGGCATCGAGACCGTGCTCTCCCTCCGACAGGCCCTGCCCAAGATGCCGATGGTTGCAGCGCTGTCGGCCGGACATCTTGCAGCCCTTCTCTTTCCGGCACATCTGCGCAGGCTCTATATCGTTCGCGACAACGATCCGGCGGGGGACGGTGCAAGGGATAGCCTGGTCGCCCGGGCGCACGAGGTCGGGATCGAGGCGATCACGCTTTCGTCCATGCTGGGGGATTTCAACGACGATCTCGTCGCCCGTGGTCTGGATGCCCTTCGGGCGCATATCCGGGCGCAACTCGCCCCTGAAGACGTCAGCCGTTTCCTGACACAGGATCATGTGACCCGTCGAGCCAAGTGATCGCAGAGGTCCGACCTCATAATGGGCATACGGGTTGCGGTTTCCTCATCGGGACCGCGCCTCGGCCTCCCTAGAGGGCGAGCGGCCCACAAGTGGTCCGGTCAGGCAATGGCGGCGCCCGACTATTTTCCGCCGGCAGGGCAGGCCCTGCCTTTGCATCGCGAGGCAAAATAGCCGGGCTTGGCCATCAAGGCCCTCGCAAAAGGCTCGGGCTGCCAGACCGGACCGCTTGTCGGCTTTTCGTCGCCAGAAGGCCGCGACGGACGCGGTCCAGACGAAGGAGCATCCCATGTACGCCCACGAAGACTTCGAACCCGATCACACCTCCTCGCCGACCGACACCATGATCCAGGACCTTCAGCTCTATGGCTACCGTCCCGCAGCGGGCGAGGCCGACCCCCGGATCACGCCCGAAGACCACGTCATCCAGACCGCCGTCGCCGACATCTTCGATGCGCTGATCTCCACCATGGCTGACACCAGCCTCGATTTCGACCTCGACGAGATCCTGTGGTCGACCGTCAACACCTTCCACCGTGCCGCCGAGCGGATCGAGACCAGGCTCGACGACAACGAGCAAGCGCAGAAACGCCTGCAACGCGAACAGGACGGCTCCGAGGTGAAATCCGTCCAACTGGAAACCCTGATCGACATCGGCCAGGGCCTTATCGACCGGCGTGAGAGCATGGAACTCTTCCGCGAAACCGCTGCCGACCTCTTCCTCAAGGCCACCGGAACCCATTGGTCACCGCGTTCGGGCTCGCGCACCAGCCATCGCCACCTGACCGCTGCGATGATCGACAGCCGCGACTTCATCGCCGCCAAGAAACGCGCAGAGACTGAGAGCTTGGTGCCCCCGGGACCGAAAGTTGCCTTCTCGGGCGGCGACACCACCGATCACCGGGTGATCTGGGACCGTCTCGATCAGATCCACGCCAAGCACCCGGACATGGTGCTGTTGCATGGTGGATCGCCTAAGGGCGCCGAGCGCATCGCGGCCACCTGGGCCTCCAACCGCAAGGTGCCGCAGGTCGCCTTCAAGCCCGACTGGACCAAACACGCCAAGGCCGCACCCTTCAAGCGCAACGACCAGATGCTCGATTGCATGCCGATCGGCGTCGTGGTCTTCCCGGGCACCGGCATTCAGGACAACCTGGCCGACAAAGCCCGCAAGATGGGCATCCCGGTCTACCGCATGGCGACGGGCAGCGCGTGAGCGCTGCCTAACTTCTTAGTCGATTGACGGAATACTAGATTCCTCGATATCCCCAATCGCCTCGTCAAAGGTCGACAGCAGGGACTGCATGCCGATGATGATCCGTTCGACCGCGGGGCGTCTCTTCAAGATCGAGGGCACTTCAGTCATGGCCGCCACGACCTCATCGCCCAGGGGGGCCTTGCCGGTGTAGATCATCCGGCCGAAGAGTTCTCCAAAGGCGACAGGTGCCAGCTTTTCCTCGGCGCAGAACCTGGCAAAGGCGGCGTCGCGCTCGGCCGACCAATAGGTGGCGAAGGCGGCATGGAGATCCTCGTCGGGGCCCAGCATCGGCATTTTTTCGTCGATGAACCGGGTGATGAGGTCGCGCTTGTCGCGCAACTGGGTCTCGGACAGCAGGAGGTCAAAGATGCGCTTGCGCTGCGCCTTGGCCTTGGCGCTGGAGACGCTGCCCTCCTTGATCGAGGCAGACAGGGTCATCAGCAACGCCACGATATAGGCCACATTGATTTCATCGCGCCGGATCAGCTCCAGCTCGAAATCCAGGGCATCGAGGGGCGAGGGTTCGATCGGGTCGGGGGTCTTCTTGGTCTTCTGTGCGATGTCGAGGTATTTCGACTTGAAATCCTCGTAGATCTGGGCGGCGATGGGCAGATCCTCGGGCTTGAACTCGGAATAGCTGGCCAAGACGTTGCGGATGCGGATCAGTTCTCGGAACCGCTTCACGAATTCGGCCTCGGCATCTTCATCGGCCAGATCGTCGACTGCATCCGGCGTGGGCGTCAGTGCCAGCAGGTTCTGAACGGCGGTGGTGAACTTCTCGAGCTGTTCTTCGTAGGTTCCGACCAGGATCGTCTCGCGGGCGTTCTTGTCGGCGAAGATCGCGATGGCCTCGTCCGTCCGCTCCTTCAGATCGCGGAAGCAGACGATGTTGCCCTGGCTCTTCTCTTGGCCGAGGATCCGGTTCGTGCGCGAGAAGGCCTGGATCAGGCCGTGGAACTTCAGGTTTTTGTCGACATAGAGCGTGTTCAGGGTCTTTGCGTCGAAGCCGGTCAGGAACATGTTGACCACCAAGAGGATGTCGACCCCTTGGTCGGGCGTGAACCCCTTGCGGTCGCGGGATTTCACGCGCTTGGCCAGGGCGCGGTAATAGGTATAGAAGCCCCCGCCATCCATGACGCTTTCATTGGTGCCATAACGGGCGTTGTAGTCGGCCACATACTCCGCCAGCTTGTCGCGCCGCGGGATCTGTCCCGCCGTCGCGATGCCGGCCGGGAAACTCGTGTCCGGGATCAGGTCGTCGGCCTCGGGGTCCTCTTCGTTGGCGGCATAGGTGAAGATCGTGGCGACCTTCAGGTCATGGGCGCCCGCCTTCCGCTTGGCCTCGAAGCAGTCATAATACTTGATCAGCCCATCGACCGAGCCCACGCACATCATCGCGCCGAACTGGCCCTGCCGCGTCTTGCGGTCGTGATTGGCGATCACCCAATCCACCACCTTCTCCACCCGGTCAGGATGTTCCATTACCTCGCGCGAGGCGAGGAGCTTTTCGCGGGCCGCCTTGGCGGCCTCATCCAGACCTTCGACCGGCGGCGTGGTCGACATGTATTCCACCGAGAACCGCAGGACATTCTCGTCCCGGATCGCATCGGTGATGACATAGGTGTGCAGCCGGTCGCCAAAGAGATCGGCGGTCGTCCGGCGCCCCACGGCATTGTCGGCGAAGATCGGCGTGCCGGTGAAACCGAACATCTGCACCCGCGGGAAGAAATCCCGGATCTTGCGATGAGCCTCGCCGAACTGGCTGCGATGGCATTCGTCGAAGATCATCACGATGCGCGCCTCCTTCACCGCCTGCAGGGCAGGGGAGAAGGCCTCGCGCGAGATCGCCGTGTTCAGTTTCTGGATCGTCGTGATGATCAGCTTGCGCCCGGGTTCCGTGAACTGCTTCACGAGGGCCTTCGTGTCGTCGGTGCCATCGACCGACCCCGGCGAGAAATGGTTGAACTCCTGGGTCGTCATGTAATCGAGGTCGGCGCGGTCGACCACGAAGAGGACCTTTTCGACCTTGGGGTTCTCGCAAAGGTTCTGCGCCGCCTTGAAGCTCGTCAGCGTCTTGCCCGACCCGGTCGTATGCCAGACATAGCCGTAATCGCGCCCGGCCTTGACCTTCTCGGTGATCGCCTCGACGGCGTAATACTGGTAGGGCCGCAGCACGATCAGCGCCTCGTCGCTTTCGTGCAGCACGACGTATTTGGCGATCATCTTCGACAGGTGGCACTTTTCCAGGAAGAAGTCCGCGAAGGGCTCCAGCCGGTTCATCGCCTTGTTCTCGACATCCGACCAGGTGAAGGTCTGCTTGAAGCTCTGATGCCGGTTGTTGGCGTAATACCGCGTGTTCACCCCGTTCGAGATCACGAAGATCTGGACGAACTGAAAGAGCCCGCCCGCTGCCGCAAAGCTGTCGCGCTGATAGCGGTTGATCTGGTCGAAGGCGGCCTTCAGCTCGACCCCGCGCCGCTTCAGCTCGATCTGACACAGGGGCAGGCCGTTGACCAACAGCGTCACGTCGTAGCGGTTGGCGCGGCGGCCCTGGATGCCGATCTGGGTCGCGACCTGATACCGGTTCCGGCACCAGTGCTCGAGGTTCATGAACTGGACGTAATGGCTGGAGCCATCGTCGCGGGTGATCTGGAACCGGTCGCGCAGGGCATGTGCCTTGGCGAAGACATTGCCCTTTTCCAGGTGGTTGCGGATCTTGCCGAACTCCGCCTCGGAATAGGTCGTGCCGTTCTGCGCCCCAAGCTCGGCCCGCAGGTTCGCCCACAGCGCCGCCTCGCTCGAAAGCTGGACCGGATCCCATCCCTTGGCCACCAACCGCTCGATCAGCGAGGCTTCCAACTGGGCTTCGGTCTGGTAACTCATATCACTTCCCCGTCAAATTCGGCGGCGCCTGGCGGGCCAGGTCTTCAATCTCGGCAAAATCATCATTGTCGGCCTGCACCGCCGCCGACTTGCGCCGCTCGGCCTCGAAGGCGGCATAGCGGTCCTCGGCCAGGGCCTGAGCCACATCCATGCGCAGCTTGCCCGCATGGGTCAACACATCGCGGTCGTTGAATGTCAGGAAAGCGTCCAGCTTCTCGGCCCAGACCGCCATGGTGACCGGAGCCCGTCGCTTGGCCTGGTCCTCGGCATAGTCCAGATACATCGTCACGATGCGGTTCAGCTCTTCGACCTCGGCGGCCGCAAGGTAGTTCTTCGCCGTCCCGACATCGCCCTTGCGGACCGCGCCGCCCTTCCAGCTGGTCAGACCCATGTTGGGCGCCCCCGCATCGGCGCGGGCGGCGACCAGCTCGGCCGCCGTCATGCCCGTCACGGCCCAAAGCATCTTGTTCTGGACCTTCTGGAAGAACAACTTCGCGGCCTCCGACCCCTTGTCGTAATCGACCGCCGTCGTGAAAAGATCCTTCACCTTCTGATAGAACCGCTTTTCCGAGGCCCGGATATCCCGGATCCGCGCCAGCCACTCGTCAAAGTAATCCCACCGCTCGGACGCCTTCAACTTGGCGTCGTCCATTGCAAAGCCCTTGACCAGGTATTCGGCGAGGATCGTGTTGGCCCAGCGGCGGAACTGGGTGCCCCGGGGCGAGCGGACGCGGAAGCCCACGGCCAGGATAGCATCAAGGTTGTAATGCAGTGTGCGGTAGGCCTTACCATCGGCGGCAGTTGTCAAGTATTCCTTGACAACTGAAGCCTCGGAAAGCTCGCCCTCGCCCAGGATGTTCCTCAGGTGCAGGCTGATGTTCTGCTTGGTCGTGTCGAAAAGGGCGGCCATTTCGACTTGCGTCAGCCAGACGGTGCCCTCGGTGGGATGCAGCGAGATCTGGGCGCGGCCGTCTTCGGTTTGATAGAGGATCACTTCGCCGGTCTTGTCGCTCATCTGGCCTCACACGAACATCTGTTGCAAAAGACCCTTCTTGAAGGTCTCGAGCCCCGCGATCTGGTCGCGCACCCCCGCAATCTTGCCGTCCAGCGCCGAGAGCGCCGCGGCGATTTTACGTTGCTCTTCGGGGTGGGGGACTTGAATGGGCATGTCTTGCAATTCGCTCGTTTCAAGTTTCCCGGCCCCAATCCCGGTGCCCGTTACCATGGACATCAGCAAGCTTTCGTTCGCACGCAGCCAAGAAGCAAGGAACTCGTGCGTGACGCCGCCCGTGCCGACAATTGCTTTAACGTCTTGGTTAAACGCGACCTCTCGCGTTGTTACGCAGATTGGAATCCGGTTGTAGAGCATGCTGCCTCGAACAAGCATGAGGATTGCGCCACGCGGCGCCATCCGTGTGCCCTTGCCGATTGCCGACTTTGTAACCTTTAGTGGGGCATCACTGATCAACGGGAAATGCATCGCAAGCGCGCTGACCCAAGGAATGTCGCCGTCCCAGAAGTCCGGGTTATCCTTCGACGGGGTCCCGCCGGAAGACCATCGCGTAATCTCGCCCAGCCGCTTCTCCTCCCAGTCCGGGAAGTCCGAGCCGTCGTCGCGGGTGAAGCGCAGCTCTTGGGAGAAGAGCTTTTGCATTAGCCCCGCCTTGAAACGCTTCAACCCCTCTTCTTTCTGCCGCAGCCCCGAAATCTTCCCATCCACCACCCCCAAAAAGCCCGCGATTTTCTCCTGCTCGCGCAGGGTGGGCAGATTGACCGGCCAATCCAGCCACTCGTCGAGCTTGAAAATCATCTTTTCGACATGGACACCGATGCTCGAGTGAAAACAGGTCTGCTGGAAGTAGACCGTATGCGAAAGGTAACGCAGGAAATTCAGGTCCAACTCCGGCGAGCAGCGCAAGATGGAGTATTCATTGGAAACGATGGCGCCCGCGAAATCGTCTGTGACCACGCCACAGGCTCCGTGGACGATCTGGCGCTTTGAGATCAGAAAGTCGCCGCCTTCAATCTCGAACTGAGACTTGACCGCAATCTGGCGGCCGGACATGCGCCCGCGCTCTTCGATGCCCCCGCGCGACCGCTTGACCGTAACCAGCCGATACGATTGGCCGTCGTCCAGTCTCACAGGGCGAACGACGGGAAAGAGCACGTCGCCGAATTTGACTGTCCTCCAGCCCGGCTGCGGCGCCTTGAGCTTTGGAACGCCGGGCTGGACCGACTTCGGAAAGGTGCGAACCAGTTCCTCGACTTCGTCGCTCATACCGGGCTCTCCAGGCCCAGTTCGGCGCAGAAGGCGCGGATTTGGGCGTCGAGGGGCTCCATGGCGGTCTCGGCCTCGGCGATCTGACGCGCCACGGCGGTCAGGTCGATGCGGGCCTCTGCCTCGAAGGTGTCGACATAGCGGGGGATGTTCAGGTTGTAGTCGTTGGCCGCGATCTCGGCGCGCGGGGCAGGGTGGCTGAACCGGGCTTCCTCGGCCCGCCCGCGCCAGGCGGCGACGATGCGATCGACATCCTCGTCGCGCAGGCGGTTCTCGTTCTTGCCCTTCTCGAAACAGGTGGAGGCGTCGATGAAAAGGACGTCATCGGTCTCGCGGCATTTCTTGAAGACCATGATGCAGGTGGGTATTCCGGTGCCGTAGAAGATGTTGGCGGGCAGGCCGATGACGGCATCCAGCCAGTTCTTCTCGCGGATGATGTATTCGCGGATCGCCCCTTCGGCGCCGCCGCGGAAGAGCGCGCCATGTGGCAAGACGACGGCCATGGTGCCGTTGTCGTCCAGGTGCGAGAGCATGTGGGTGACGAAGGCGTAGTCGGCCTTGGAGCCGGGGGCGAGGCGGCCGTATTGGGCAAAGCGATCGTCCTGCAGGAAGAGCGGCCGCGCCGACCATTTGGCCGAGAAGGGCGGGTTGGCGACGATGGCCTCGAAGAGGCGGCCCTCGTGCTGGGGGTGTTCCAGAGTGTCTTCCTGCTTGAGGTCGAAATTGCGGTAGTGGACGCCGTGCAGGATCATGTTCATGCGGGCGAGGTTGTAGGTGGTGCGGTTCATCTCCTGGCCGAAGAAGTCGCCGACGTCGGTAACCTCGCGGGCGACGCGGAGGAGCAGGGAGCCGCTGCCGCAGGTCGGGTCATAGACCGACTTCAGGCGGGTCTTGCCGGTAGTAACGATGCGGGCGAGTATCGTGGAGACCTGCTGGGGCGTGTAGAACTCGCCCGCCTTCTTGCCCGCGCCGCTGGCGAATTGGCCGATGAGGTATTCGTAGGCGTCGCCGAGGACATCGGCCTTGGCGTCGTCGAGGCGGAAGTCGATGGCGTCCAGGTGGGTGAGGACGCGGGCGATGAGGGCGTTCTTGGCCTCTTCGGTCCGGCCGAGCTTTGTGGAGGTCAGGTCGAGGTCTTCGAAGAGGTGGTCGAAGTCCTCCTCCGAGGCCGTGCCCATGGTGGAGCGTTCGATGTTGGTCAGGATGGTCGAGAGGTCGCCGAGGATGAAGGCGCCTTGCTCGCCGCGCTTGGCGACGGCCGAGAAGAGCTCGGAGGGGTTGAGGAAGTAACCGAGGGCCTCGACGGTCGCATGCTTGACCTCGGCGAGGATGGACTTGCCGTCAGTGGTGGTCTCGTCGATGGCGAGGAACTTTACGCCGTCGCCCTTCAGGATGTCATCGGCATAGGCCTGCAGGCGCTCGGAGAGGTATTTGTAGAAGATGAAGCCCAGGATGTAGTCGCGGAATTCGTCCGCATTCATCTTGCCGCGCAGGGTGTTGGCGATGTCCCAGAGCTTCTGCTCGAGCTTCTTCTTCTGTTCGTCGGTCATCTGCCCCGCCCTGGTTGCTTTTCCAGACGTTGTGCAAGGTTCAGGCGATGCTCGCAAGGCATGGAAGAGATTAAAGCCTCAAACGGAGAAGCCGAGTTTAGCAGGTCTGCAGTCTCGACCAACCGTCCGCAGCGTGAAGGGACACATGCAAGCCAGTCGGAAATGGGGCTGTTCCCACAATGACCATCAGAAAAGCGTTTAACTCATGTTTTGATCGCACAAAGAGGTCCGTCATTGACGTGAGGTCAGTGCCAGACGGCTCAGGGAGCGACTGGGGATGAGTATGCCAATCCCCGAAATAGTGCAGACCGGCCTTGTGCAGCCTGCCAATTTCAATTTTCTCCGCAAACCGGTCAGCGACAAAGAAGAAACGCCCCCTTCGATCAGACTGCCTCGGGCCGGTCGCCAATTTGATCGTAACCTCAGCACCATCAACCACTCCGAAGAGTTGTCCGCCTGCCTCAGCCATACATGGCTGAATCTGCCGCCATCTTTGGAAGTGATCGAGAACCCTCGCCTCGACCACTAAGTTCTGTCCGCTTTCCCCAATCGTGTAACGGATACTCATTTTCCACCGCAGAACGGGCAACCTGGCCTTTGGTCCAAGTGAAAGACTCTTGATCCACCGAACTCTGGTACCGCCGCAAATCTATCAAGGAATCCGGCGCTAAACTGCCCACCTTGCTCGAAAATGTCAGCCTGTGAGGCCCAGCAAACGGTCTCCGTTCCGAATTGAACCCCACCAAGCAGCGCTTTCGCCGCAGTCTTGGCTACCAGCATTGCGACGCTCGCCAAAGAAATGGGCCCATAAGGTTGAAAGCTTGCTCCACAGTCCGGCAGCTTGCGAGTAGTGTCGGTATCCCATTCAAAGACCGTCCAAATGGGCCTTCCGAATTGATCCATTCCGCAACCGAAGCAGGGACCGTTTGGTCCTACGAGAACAGCATGGCCGGCTAGCGAGAACGGTTCAGCCCAACCGTAGAGAACGTTTGGAAGATCTAGATCGGATCTGGCCAACTGATTGAGCCTTCCCTCCGCCTGCCAGTTGCCGATGGTTGAAACTATCAGATCTACATCGCGGAATACTTCAGGTTGCTTGGCGTAGAGAGATTGCCATCGCTCAGAAAAGTGTTTGACCAGCATATGTGGGTAGTTCTTGCGCAGCTTTTCTGCGAGCGATTTGGCCTTATAGGTTCTCGCCTCTCCGATACCCAAAACATGTCGCCCAACGTTTGCGTATTCCAAGACCTCGGGATCAATCAGCGTGATTGATCCAACCCCTGACTTGGAAAGAAGTTGCGCGACTTCACTTCCAAGTGACCCCGTCCCAACCAATAGTACTCGCTTGTTAAAAAGTGTATCATTCCCGGGTGTATCTCTCCCGTGAACCCATGAAGGATCGGCGCGCAGCACCTCGTGCTGCTCGACCTTGTTTCCACCGAGTTGACGCTGCAACCTTATGTAGGGAGGCACCTTTCCCGGGCGAAATCCTTTCTGAATCATGTTAACTTGCGATCCGACTGGGTTCCCATGCTGCTTGGGCGGCATCACTTCGACAGCAAAGAACACCGGTCCGTTCTTCGTGGTCCCCTCGAACGAAACGGTGAACTTGCCCTCAGCATCCTCGGCTGCTGCGATCAAAAGTGGTTGGGCGCTTGGTGCAAGCTTCTGAACCAGACCCGCTACCATCGCCCCCGACTTGGGGTATTCCGTAGGAAGAATGGGCCTATCCAGAACCAAGTGCGTCGCCACCTCGAACCCAAAATCCCACTTTCTTCCGCCATTGTGGTTGTTTAGCCAGTTGCGAAGTGCTTGGTCATTGTCCGCCAGATAATAGTCCCCTGTGCTTCGCCACAGGGAAACGATTCTGGAGGGGCCGCCTGGCGTCAGCAAACTTACCACTGTCTTGCCTCCAGCGGTTTTCTCCCAGTAGGAAGCGAACTCCTCGGCAAAGTCATCAAGAAATGCTGGGTCTCTTGACGCAGCAATCAGCCTCCCGGCTTCCTTGATCGTATCCCATATTAATCCAATAGCGTTATACGGATCATGTTCTGCACTGGGAGGAAAAAGGCAAAATGCACCATCCTTTTCAATGTGCGGAAACTGCTTGAACTGAAAATACTCTTGGCAATAAACGCGAGGCTTCCCCCAAGGAAAATCTCGGGGGACAACCACCCGCAAATCATAACGAACGCTGCCGAGTTCAAATGGAACAAGCCAACCGCAATGGGGTTCGTGCATCGCATAGAGAGACAGCTCGTTACTTGTGAGCCTTCGACTTGCCGGTGCATTGGCGAGAAGCCACTCTGAGATTTCATCAATCTCAGCGCTGGTTGGTTCAGACACTTTGGTCAAACAGTTTACCCGTACCGCCCGCCGCCCTGCTTATTCACTGCTGCGAGGGGCTGATGCTCCGCGTCAATCTTATCAATCAAGCCAAGGGTCAATGCCGCCGGTGTTGAAAGTGGGCTCGTCTTCACGTCTAGACCGGCATCAGGCACATATAGTGTGAGATCGTCCGGAATACGGCCTCCGAACAGTCCTTGCAACACCTTCAAGGACGCGCTGCGGTCGGATGTGTTCACCAAGGCATCAGCCAGTCGTTGTGCAAGAATCTTCGCCTTGGCAACGAAGTCTTGCCGCTCCACGGCCGACCAACTTTGATCTAGGCGTTCGCCTTCGACCACGGGATTAGGAATTTCCTTGGCAAGGAAATCTGGCAATTCCCTTGCAACACGCAGTAGTGCGATGTCATCCCGATTGCTTGGAATTTGAGCTGCGGATTTCTCAAAAACTGAAACTACGGCAGCCATCAGGGCTATCGAGGCTAGTTTTCCCTCCTTCCACTGATAGTCCTTCCACCCCTTAAGGTAGCGACTAACAGTTCGCACTTGATCACCGTGCTCCTTTACAGCGTCGACAAACCAGTCTTCCAGTTTGCGTGGGTCAGACTTCTTCCATCCCTCTTTTCGATGGGCCAGCATGATTTCATCTTGCGACAACATCCGGTAGGCAGTGTCCTCCATCATGAGGGCCGTTGAAAAATCGGCCCCACGGTTTTGGGCATCCTTCAAGATGCGCAGGAAGTCGCCATCTGGCACTGAGTAGAGTGCTAGGTCCGTGTGCATAGTGTCATCTACAACCACGCGAACACAGGAAGGCTTGTCCGTCACAAGTTTCCAGCCCTTCTTTTCGCACAGTGGGGCTAGAATCTTCTCGATGATGGAAAAATACGCAGCGCTGTTGACCGCTGGGAGCCTGTCTTGGTTCTTTTGAAAGTACGAGACAGGCATGAACAACCCGTCATCCAAGTCAATCTCTTGCGGCGGAACGTGTGCAGGTTGATTGCAGGTGTCATAGGAGAAGCTTCCTTGCATCCTGAACTTCGGCGTCTGGAAGTTCCGTGCCAGGACTGGGGCGCTTCCTTCGTACAGCGCTTGATCACCCAAGGACTTCGCGAACGATCCAAACTTGGCGGAAATCTCGGCGCGGATTTCATCCCGTGCATCCCGAAGGATCCGTCGCTGATCCTCCGTCAGGTCCAACGCGAACTTGTAACCGGAAGGCCGGGACACGAGGGCTTTGTGTGCGTTGATGGGCATCAGGTTGTCCCTTTTTCCGACATATCTTGTAGTGATGGCGTTGCTTGCCCATATACTTGGGGGCAGAAGATCGACTCTTCAATACCAGAGGCAGAACGTCATGGCAAAGTATGTTTCCCTTTCGTTCTGGATCACGCTCGCCGTATACGCCGCTCAGGCCTTCCCGGGGCTCAGCGCTTGGCTGCAGGCTTGGGCGCAGGGCAAGCCACAGTGGATTGCTGTGACGGTCGGTTGGGTGACCTCGAACGCAGGGTCGTCGCTACCAGTGATTGTATGGGGGGCAGTCGCCGCTGTGGTGGTGCTGCCGGGTTGGCGTCTAGTCTGGAAGTTGCCACTTCTCGGCTCATGGCTCAGTCACCGCGTTTTTCCCGATCTGAATGGCGAGTGGACCGTCTCGATTCAATCTAATTGGCCAATCATCGAAAGGCTTAAGTCGGCTGCAGCGAGCAAGGATGCCACGTTCGATCCTCTGAAGGATGCCCTTCCGAGCCTTCTTGAAGCGAACTTTGAAGTAAGAATTAGGCAGACGTGGTTTCGTACCGATGTTGAGTTTCTGCCAAATGATAAGACGCCACTCCTGAAGTCTCACACCGTGTCCGTTGAGTTCTTGAAGTCTGAAAACGGTTCAAGGTCACTTGCTTGGGTATACGAGCAGTCAAACAAACAAGGCAACGAGTTGCCCTTAGCGGTAACTGATCGGGATCGGTTCTTTGGGGCGGCCATGCTCACGGTTAGTGACGACGCTTCGAAGCTGAGCGGGCAATACTGGCAAAACCGATCTTGGAATCAAGGTCTTAATGCTGCAGGGACGATTGCTCTCAAACGAAACCGGACCTAACAGGGTGCTGAAGAAGTCTGCGGGACTGAACGGTTTTCTTTCGGCGCAACCGGCTGCGTTTGTTTTCGGGTCCTTGGGCGCATACGGCATGCGTGCCTGACGCGGCTTCTCATCGTCATGCTGCCAGCAGCCTGGGCAGTCGGGCAAGGTTGTTGGCGGTCATCGTCAGGACGAAGCGGGCGCGCACCCGCTCGACGCCGCGATAGACGGTCTGAGCCATGCCGCCAACGGTTTTGGCCCAACCGAAAGCCTCTTCGATCCGTTTGCGGTGCTTGATCGACAGGGCGTAACCCTCGTGCCGGGTGGTGCGGCCGTCGATCGCTGAATATCTCGATTTCTGCGCGACATGGGGCGTGACGCAGGCTTGCCGCAGGTCAGCGACGAACTCGGCGGCGTCGAAGCCCTTGTCGGCGCCCAGTGTCAGCTGTCGGGTCGATCCCGGAGAATGGCGGTGGATCATGTCGAGCGCCGCGCGCCGTTCCGCGTGACCGTCGGCCTGCGTCAGGTCGCCCTGCACGATCAGGCCGGAGCGGTTCTCCATCAGAGCATGACCCATGAAGCACAGCATTGCGCCGGTGCCGGGCGACTTCTTATAGAGCCGCGCGTCGGGGTCGGTCGTCGAGGCATGGGTTGCATTGGACCGCTTCTCGCCCCGGAAGTCGATGTCTGCATTGCGGCTCTGGCGGGTGGGGCGGGACATCGGGTCGATCTCGGACGGTGTCGGTTCAGGGTGGTCTTCGGCAGGGCCGTCCGGACTGGGCGGGCCGCTCGGATCGTCCTCGGGCGGCGTGTCGGCGGTCCTCGGCTGGAAGCTCTTCATCGAGGCCCAGGCCTTGACCAGCGTGCCATCGACCGAGAAGTGGTCGTCCGACAGGAGCGGCGCGACCTCGCGATGGGCCAGGACCGCCGCCATCACCTTGCGCGACATCTCGGTGGTCAGCAGCCGGTCGCGGTTCTTCGTGAACACGGTAGGCACCCAGACCGGGTCATCAATGCCAAGGCCCACGAACCAGCGGAACAAGAGGTTGTATTCCATCTGCTCCATCAACTGCCGCTCGGAACGGATCGAGAACAGGATCTGGATCAGGCTCGCCCGGATCAGCCGCTCCGGCGCTATCGAGGGGCGGCCAAAATCGGTGTAAAGCGCCTCAAACTCCGCATCCAGGCTCGCCAGCGCCTCGTTAACCACCTGCCGGATCTTGCGCAAAGGATGCCGAGCGGGGATGCGCTCCTCCAGATCGACATAACTGAAGAGCGACCCGCTCGTCTCATCCGTCCCGCGCATCACTACCCCCACCGTTATCGTGCCGAGCGTGAATCATGTTCTCAAACCACTGTCGAGGCGGGACTATTTCAGCACCCTGCTAAGGCACGCCTGAAGTGTTCGAATGCAATTGATGGGCATTGCCTTGCGTATCCGGGCCTCAAGACTATCGTTCAGTGAGGTGCTTATGAGCTATAACGATGCGCGCAATCTGGTGCCATCAGTGTACATCGTCAACGGCAGGAGCGGCCACGGAGCACTGCCTTCCGTGAGGTTTTCGACCATGTCGACAAAGTATTACATAATCAAAATTATGCGTCATAGCTTTGTAGCAAAGGTGCGCGCTATTCTGGAATGCGACTTTTCATGGTTCCTTGATGTTTGGGACCAGACAAGGAGCTGAGAATGAAGATCCGGTTTTCCCATCTTTCCGTCTCCGAGCGGCGCAAGATCGAGCGCTGGC
>NZ_JAABNR010000015.1 GCF_009925085.1 Stagnihabitans tardus
AGCCCCCCCGGCCTTCGGAGAGGATGCCAAGCCTTGAACCCGGCGCCCGCCCGGCCTATCTTCCCTGCAGGAGACCCAAACATGACCCTCACCCTGCCGCCCAAAGTCACGGACCGCGCCTTTCAGCGCCTGGCGGAGATTCTCAAGGCCACGGGCCAGCAGAAATCCCTGCGCATCGCGGTCGAGGGCGGCGGCTGCTCGGGGTTTCAATATGACATCAAGCTCGACGATCCTGCGGCCGATGACCTGATCATCGAGAAGGATGGCCAGAGGGTGCTGATCGACAGCATCTCCCTGCCCTATCTCTCCAACGCGGTCATCGACTTTTCGGCCGAGCTGATCGGGGCGCGCTTCGTGGTGGAGAACCCCAATGCCGTGGCCTCCTGCGGCTGCGGGACCTCCTTCTCGCTGGCCTGAGCGCGCCTGACCGAAGGGCCCATTGCCCAGGGCCCCTCCTCCGAACCTGGCACCCTCCCCGTCTCTCAACCCGGCCGCGCAGCAATTTCCGTTGCCGCCCTTGATCGCGGGATGCACAAGCTACCTTGGAGAGAGACGCCCGCCAGGGACCGCAGGGCACCAGCCGCGACACCAGGTCCAGGAGACCCCGATGCAACCCGTCCTCATGCTGGGCTCCGCCCCCTCTGCGACCGAGGCCGCCGCCTGGCCCAAGGCGCAGTTCGGCCAGATCGTCGTGATCAACAACGCCTGGCGCATCCGGCCCGACTGGGACCAGGCGATCTACCCCTGGGACTTCCCGCCCGACCGCCATCCGACCCCGGGCCCCGGCCAGAAGGTGGTCGCCGAGGAGGCCTTCGTCGCGGCGCAAAACCGCTTCGGCGGCTTCGTCTATGGCGGGGGCACCATGGCCTTCACCACGGCCTATTGGATCCTCGACGCCCTGCGCCCGCCCGTCGTCGCGGCCTTTGGCTGCGACATGCACTACCCCACCCAGGGGCCCACGCATTTCTACGGCCAGGGCACGCCCGACCCCTTGCGCGACGACATCTCGCTCCGCTCGCTCGAGGCGAAATCGGCGCGCTTCCTCTGCCTTGCCGCGCGTGAGGGAGTCGCTGCGGTGAACCTCTCCCAGGCGCCCTCGCGGCTGATCTGGCCCCGCGTCCGGCAGGAGGAGCTGGGCCAGGTCCGCCCCCTGGACCTTGACCCCGCCCTGATCGACCGGGCCCTGGCCCGCGAGGCCGAGCTTGATTACGTCGTCCCCTCGGGCCGCTATTGGGAAGAGCGCCACCGCTTCGATCCCGCTTTGCTGGACGAGGTCGACAGTTTGTGGTTGCAAGCCGCCCGCTCTGCGGCGCAAATCAGCGCATGAAGATCGCAAGTTTCAATATCAACGGGATCAACGCCCGGGCAGAGGCGCTGAAGACCTGGCTGACCGAGGCCAAGCCGGATGTCGTCTGCCTGCAAGAGACCAAGAAGGTCGATGCCGACTTCCCGCGCGCGGAGTTCGAGTCCCTGGGCTACCAGGTCGAACTCCATGGGATGAAGGCTTTCAACGGCGTGGCGATCCTGTCCAGGCTGCCCTTGGAGGATGTCACCCGCCGCCTGCCCGGGGATGACAGCGACGAACAGACCCGCTGGATCGAGGCCACGGTCATGGGCAAGCGCCCGGTCCGGGTCTGCGGGCTTTACCTGCCCAATGGCAACCCGGCGCCGGGGCCGAAATATGACTACAAGCTGGCCTGGATGGCGCGGATGGAGGCGCGGACCCGCGACCTTCTCGCGCTGGAGGAACCGCTCGTCCTCTGCGGCGATTACAACATCATCCCTCAGGCCGAGGATGCCGCCAATATCAAGGACTGGGCCGAGGATGCGCTTTACCTGCCCGCCTCGCGCGAGGCCTTTCGCCGCATCCTGAACCTCGGGCTCACCGATGCGATAAGGGCCAAGCACCCGGGGCCCGGCGTCTATTCCTATTGGGATTTCCAGCGCGGCGCCTGGGAGCGCAACAACGGCATCCGCATCGACCACCTGCTTCTGTCGCCGCAAGCCGCCGATCTCTTGCAGGATGCGGGGATCGACAAGGACGTAAGGGGCCGCGACAAGCCCTCTGATCACGTGCCGGTCTGGATCGAGCTGGACGCATGACCTATCCCGCAACCTGGTATGCCGAAACCCGCCTCGACCGGGCGGAGCGCCCTGCCCTGCAAGGGTCGCATGACACCGATACGCTGGTGATCGGAGGGGGCCTCGCGGGGCTGACCACCGCGCTGGAACTGGCCCGCGCGGGCGTCAAGGTCACGGTGCTGGAGGCGCAATCGGTGGGCTTTGGCGCCTCCGGCAGGAATGGCGGCATCGTCTCGGCCTCTTATGCCTGCGGGGCGGCCGGAATCCGCGCCCGGGCGGGGGTGGAGGGCGCGAAACGGCTCCATGACCTGTCGGTCGAGGGCGTGAACCGCCTGCGCAGCCATATCGACGAATTTGCGATCACGGGGGCCGAGCCGGTCAAGGGCCTCTTGCACCTGCGCCGCTTCGACCAGGGCGCCGATCTGCGCGCCGAGGCCGAAGAGCTGGCCGCCGAGGGCCTTCCGGTGACCTATCTCGACGCGGGGGCGATCCGCGACCGCCTGGAGACCACGCGCTATTACCACGGGATCGAGGATGCCCAGGCCTTCCACATCCATCCCTTGAACTACCTGCGCGGCCTCGCGCGGGCGGCCGAGGGGCTGGGGGTGAGGATCTTCGAGAACACCCCGGCGACGGCGACCGACTTTGGCATCAGCCAAAGGATCAAGACCCCCAAGGGCATGGCCACCGCCCGGCGCATCGTGATCGCGACGGGGGGCTATACCGGGCCGCTCTTCCCCCGGCTGCAAAAGGCGGTTCTCCCCATCGCCACCTACATGATGGCCACCGAGCCCGCGCCCGATCTCCTGGCCGAGGTGATCCGCACGCCCATGGCGGTGCTCGATGACCGCCGGGCCAGCGACTACTACCGGGTCAGCCAGGGCAGGCTCCTCTGGGGCGGGCGGATCACCACCCGCGCCGCCTCGGACCGCGCCGTGGCAAAGGACCTGCACCGCGCCATGGTCGAGGTCTATCCGCAGCTCGCGGGGCTGAAGGTCGACCAGGCCTGGTCGGGCCAGATGGGCTATGCCCGCCACCGGATGCCGCAACTCGGCCGCCTTGCGCCTGACCTGTGGCACATCACCGCCTTTGGCGGCCATGGGCTGAACACCACCGCCATCGCAGGCAAGGTCCTGGCCGAGGCGATCCTGGGCCAGTCGGACCGCATCAAGGCCTTTGCACCCTTCGGCCTCGACTGGGCGGGGGGCCGCCTTGGCCTCATCGCCGCGCAGCTGACCTATTGGGGGCTGCAAGCGCAGGACAAGTGGCGCGAAAGATCCAGCCCGAAGCTCTGACCCCAGCCCCGGGGAGGCGCTGCCTCCCCGGACCCCTCCGGGATATTTGTGAAAAGATGAAAGGGAGGGGGCGGTCGTGCGGGCCTTGCCTTGTCACGGCGGAAGGCGCCGCCCTCTTGCCGTCTTTTGCCGGATGATCGCTCGGACCAAAGACCCGGCTGCGCGCCCAAAGCGCCGGGTGCGGAGGGGCCGGGGGCTCCCCTGCTTTCATCTTTTCCCAAATATCCCCGCCGGAGGCCCTTCCCGAGCCGGTTGGCGCGCCAGCGCCAGAGGCGAGACAAAAGGAATGCGCCGCAGGTGCTCTATTGGATCACCCGAGGATGCGGTCGCTGACCTCGGCCGATTTCTGGATATCGGCGAGCGTCAGGCTTTCGATCAGCACCAGGTAAGACCAGAAGACCTCGGCAAAGACCTTGCGGATCCGACAGGTCTCTTCGTCCGAGCAATCCTCGCAGCGCTGATAGGCGCGGCGCGAGAGGCATTGCAGCGGCGCGATCGGCCCGTCGATCATCCGCAAGAGCTCTGACACCGAGACCGCCTCGGGCGGCTTGATCATCTGGTAGCCGCCGGTCCGCCCCCGGGTCGAGGCGATATAGCCCGCGTTGCGGATCTCCAGCAGGATATGTTCCAGGAAGCGCTTGGGCGCGCCTGACCGCTTGGCGATCTCCTCGATCGTCAGGGCCTCGGGTTGCGGCTTGGCCGCCTCATCCGCCAGGGTCAGGAGTGCCTTGAGCGCGTATTTCATCTTCTGCGTGATCATGGCTCAGACCTAGACGGATCGCGGGTGGGAATCAACGCGCAGCTTGCGGGCAAAGTGGGGCAATTGTTGCGACATTCACGACAATGGCCGCGAAATCCGGCGATTTCTGGCAATTTGGGAAATAGTGCCACATTTGAGCCCCGAAATGACCTTTAGCCTTGCCCGAGGCGTCCAACTTGTGCCGCAGCCGACCCTTAGCCCTTGCTCCAATCGCCCCGATCCGCATCCGGGCCGCATTCGATTGGAGAACCCCATGGCGACCTACACCGGCACCTCAGGCAACGACACCTTTACCGGCACGACCTCTGCGGACAGCATGACGGGTGCCGATGGCAACGATATCCTTTATGGCGGCAGCGGCGTCGACAGCCTTTTCGGCGGCAATGGCAACGACACGCTTTCGGGCGGGGCGAACAACGACACGATCGACGGCGGTTCGGGCTTCGACTGGGTGGATTACTCGGCCTCGACCGCGGCGGTCAACGTCAGCCTGGTTTCGGGCGCGACCAACACGGGCGGCGATGCGGCGGGCGACACGATCACGGCCTTGACGGTCGAGGCGATCCTGGGGTCGAACCTCAATGACACCCTGACCGGCGATGGCGTGGCCAACACGCTCAGCGGCGGGGCCGGCAACGACAGCATGAACGGCGGCGCGGGCAATGACACGCTCAACGGCGGCGACGGCAACGACACGCTGATCGGCGCGGCCGGGGCGGATACGATCGACGGCGGGGTCGGGACGGCCGATGTGGTCGACTACAGCGCCTCGACCCTTGCGGTCAACGTCAGCCTGGTGGCGGGCGCCACCAACACCGGCGGCGACGCGGCGGGCGATGTCCTGACCAATGTCGAGCGCATCATCGGTTCGGGCAACAACGACACCTTGACGGGCGACAGCGGGGCCAACTCGCTTTCGGGCGGCAATGGCGACGACAGCCTGGTGGGCGGCCTCGGCGCCGACACGATCGACGGCGGCGCGGGCAATGACACGGTGTCTTACGCGGCATCCTCCTCGGCGGTCGCGATCACCATCGGCGGAGCGGCGGGCACGGGCGGCGATGCGGCGGGCGACCTGATCACCACGGTCGAGGTTCTGATCGGCTCGGGCCTGGGCGATACCCTGGGCGGCGATGGCAATGCCAACACGCTGATCGGCGGCGCGGGCAACGACAGCCTTTCGGGAGCGGCTGGCAATGACAGCCTGGATGCGGGCGACGGCAACGATACGCTGATCGGCGGCGCGGGCAACGACTCGCTTTCGGGCGGCGCGGGCACGGACCTCGCCGATTACAGCGCCTCGTCCCTGGGCGTGAACGTCACGGTCAACGGCAATTCCAACACCGGCGGCGACGCGGCGGGCGACGTCCTGACCGGGATCGAGAACCTCCTGGGATCGGCCCTGGCCGATACCTTGCGCGGCGATGCCGGGGCCAATGCGCTTTACGGCGGCCTTGCCAACGACAGCCTGGTGGGGGGCGCGGGCGCCGACTACCTGGACGGCGGCGCGGGCAATGACACGGTCGATTACACAAGCGCCGGTTCGGCCGTCAACGTGACCCTGGGCGGAGTGTCTTCCAGCGGAGACGCCGCCGGAGACATCATCGTCAATGTCGAGACCCTGATCGGGTCGAACTTCAACGACACCTTGACCGGCGACACCAACAACAACGCGCTTTACGGCGGCTCGGGCAACGACATCCTGTCGGGCGGCGAGGGCGCGGACACGATCGACGGCGGAGCGGGCATCGACCAGGTGGACTATTCCGGCTCCACGGTCGGGATCTCGATCACCGTCGGCGGCGGAGCGGGCGTGGGTGGCGATGCCACGGGCGACGTGCTGACCAATATCGAGGGTCTTTTCGGCTCGCAGCAGGCCGACACGCTGGGCGGGGATGGCGGCAACAACATCCTGGGCGGCAATGGCGGCGACGACAACCTGTCGGGCGGGTCGGGCAACGACACGCTGAACGGCGGGGCGGATGACGACCGGCTGATCGGTGGCGCGGGCAACGACGTGCTGAACGGCGGCGACGGGGTCGACACGGCCGATTACTCGGCCTCTTCGGTCGGGGTCACGGTCAACCTGGCCACGGGCGGCGGCACGGGCGGCGATGCGGCGGGCGACACGCTGACCGACATCGAGAATGTCATCGGCTCGGCCCTGGCCGATGCCCTGACCGGCAACAGCGCTGGCAACGTCCTGACCGGCGGAACCGGCAACGACTCGCTTTACGGCGGCGATGGCAACGACGTGCTGACGGGGGGCGCGGGCAATGACCTGCTGGACGGCGGCGCGGGCATCGACCTCATCGACTTCTCGGCCGGCACCAATGCGATCAACTACAACATCTCCACCGGCGTCCTGACGGGGGCGACCGAGGGCACCGACACGCTGATCTCGATCGAGGGCGTCGCGGCGACGGCCTTCAACGACACGCTGACCGGGTCCACGGGCGACAACATCTTCCGCGGTGGCGCGGGGGCCGACCTGATCACCGGCAACGGCGGCACGGATACGATCGACTACACCGGATCGTCCGAGGCCGTCACGGTCGACCTGATGAGCCAGACCGTCTCGGGCGGGGATGCGACGGGCGACACGATCGTCGGCATGACCCATGCCATCGGCTCTTCGGGCGCCGACAGCATCATCGGCAACGACAGCAACAACCTTCTGATCGGCGGCGAGGGCGCGGACACGATCAACGGCGGCGACGGGTCGGACACGGTGTCCTATGCCGGGTCGGCCGATGGGGTGAACATGTCGCTGACCGGCGGCTGGGGCATCGGCGGCGCGGCGGCAGGCGACAACCTGGTCAATGTCGAGAACCTGATCGGCTCGAGCCACAATGACACGCTGACCGGCGACACGGCCAACAACCTCCTGCAAGGCGGCGACGGCAATGACGATCTGAACGGCCATGCGGGCAACGACACGCTTCTGGGCGGCAGGGGCGACGACTTCTATACCGTGACCTCGGCCGACACCGTGATCACCGAAGCTGCGGGCGAGGGCACCGACACGGTCATCACCAATGTCGAGACGACCCTGGGCGACAACTTCGAGAACCTGACCCTTTCGGGCCAGCTTGACCTGCGCGCCACCGGCAATGCGCTGGACAATGTCATCACCGGCAACTCGGGCCTCTCGGGCTTCGTGGGGATGCGCGGCTGGAACCTGCTGGAGGGCCTGGCGGGCAACGATACGCTGGTCGGCAACAATGGCGACGACACGCTGGACGGCGGCACGGGCAACGACAGCATGACCGGCGGCCTGGACAACGACACCTATATCGTCGACAGCCTGGATGACGTGGTCGTCGAGCTTTCGGGCCAGGGCATCGACACCGTGGTCTCTTCGCTGAGCTGGACGCTGACCTCGGCCTATGTCGAGAACCTGACCCTGACCGGCTCGAGCGACCTGACCGGCACCGGCAATGTCGGCGCCAATGGGCTGACCGGCAACACCGGGGCCAATGTCCTCTCGGGCGGCGATGGCAATGACACGCTGAACGGCGGAGAAGGCAATGACACGCTGATCGGCGGCGTGGGTGTCGACAGCATGATCGGCGGCGCCGGGGCGGATACGTTCTACGTCGACAACATCAGCGACAAGGTCAACGAGACGATCGGCAGCGGCGACGACGTGGTCTATGCCTCGGTGAGCCATACCCTGTCCTCTTATGTCGAAGACCTCTTCCTGACGGGCACGGCCGCCAATGGCACGGGCAATGCCTCCGACAACCTGATCACCGGCAATGCCTCCAACAACCTGCTGACCGGCCTTGGCGGCAATGACACGCTGACGGGCGATGCGGGCAACGACACGCTGGACGGCGGCACGGGCAACGACAGCATGACCGGCGGCACGGGCGACGACCGCTATGTCGTGGACAGCGCGGGCGACGTGGTGATCGAGGCCGATGGCCAGGGTTATGACCAGGTCACGGCGGCGGCGAACTTCACCATCACCGGTTCGATCGAGAAGCTGATCCTCTCGGGCAGCTCGGGCTATACCGGCACCGGCAGCGCGCTGAACGATGTCATCGTCGGCAACACCGGGTCCAACCAGATCCTGGGCATGGCGGGCAACGACACGCTGGACGGCGGCTCGGGCTCTGACACGATCGACGGCGGTGCGGGCGATGACAGCATGACCGGCGGCACCGGCAATGACACCTTCATCATCGACAGCGCCAACGACATCATCGTCGAACTGGCCAATGGCGGCACCGACACGGTTGTCAGCTCCTTCGCCATCTCGCTGGCCGCCAATGTCGAGAACCTGACCCTGACCGGGCTGGCTGACCTGAATGCCACGGGCAACGAGGTCAACAACATCCTGACCGGCAACGACGGCAAGAATGCGCTGTCGGGCGGGCTGGGTGCGGATACGCTGATCGGCGGCGCGGGCAACGACACGCTGGACGGCGGCGACGGCAACGACAGCCTTGCGGGCGGGGCGGGCGACGACATCTACTATGTCTCCTCCTCGGGCGACAAGATCACCGAGGCGCTGAATGCCGGCCTCGACACGGTCTATGCCGCGGTCACCTATTCGCTGGGCTCGGCCACCAATGTCGAGAACCTGACCCTGCTGGATGGCGGCACCAATGCCACCGGCTCTTCGGGCAACAACATCCTGACCGGCAATGGCACGGCCAATGTCCTTGACGGGGCGACGGGCAACGACACGCTGGTCGGCGCGGGCGGCGATGACACGCTGATCGGCGGCGCGGGCGTGGACCAGATGGCGGGCGGCGCGGGCAACGACACCTATGTGGTCGAAAGCCTGGGCGACACGGTGACCGAGGCCCTGAACGAGGGCGCCGACCTGGTGCAATCGAGCGTCACCTTCACCCTGGGCGCCAATCTTGAAAACCTGACCCTGACCGGGACCTCCTCGGTCGCGGGAACGGGCAACGGCCTGTCCAACCTGATCCTGGGCAATGGCGGGGCGAACCTCTTGACCGGCGGCGACGGCAACGACACGCTGAACGGCGGCAATGGCGCGGATACGCTGGACGGCGGCACGGGCAACGACAGCCTCGTCGGCGGCACGGGCAACGACACGTTCATCGTCGACTCCTCGGCCGATACCCTGGTCGAGGCAGGGGCGGGCGGCACCGATACGGTGATCTCGTCGCTGTCCTGGACCCTGGCCTCGAACTTCGAGCACCTGACGCTGACCGGGCTCGAGGGCCTGGCGGGGACCGGCAACTCCTTGAACAACATCCTTCTGGGCAATGACGGCGCCAACGAGCTTTCGGGCCTCGCGGGCAACGACACGCTGACCGGAGGCGCGGGCAACGACACGCTGGACGGCGGGGCGGGCAACGACAGCCTGACGGGCGGTGCGGGCGACGACAGCTATATCGTCGACAGCGCGACCGACAAGGTCATCGAAGTCGCAGGCGGCGGCACCGACACGGTCAGCGCCTCGGTCACCCATACCCTGGCGGCCAATGTCGAGAACCTGACGCTGACGGGCGGCACCGCGATCGACGGGATCGGCAACACGCTGCACAACGTGCTGACCGGCAACTCGAGCGCCAACCTGCTGCAGGGCCTGGATGGGACGGACACGCTGGTGGGCGGCGCGGGCGACGACACGCTGGATGGCGGCAAGGGCGACGACAGCATGACGGGGGGCACCGGCAACGACACCTTCGTCATCGACAGCCAGGCCGATGTGATGGTCGAAGGGGCCGCGGGCGGCACGGATACGGTGCAAAGCAGCATCAGCCTGACCTTGCAGGCCAATTTCGAAAACCTGGTCCTGACCGGCACCACCAGCCTCTCGGGGACGGGCAATGTGCTGAACAACCAGATCACGGGCAATGGCGGCTCCAACCAGCTGCAGGGCGCGGGCGGGGATGACACCCTGCAGGGCAATGGCGGCAACGACAACCTGACCGGCGGCATCGGCGCGGACCACTTCGTCTTCGCCTCGGCCTCGGGCAACGGCACGGATACGGTCACCGATTTCAACGCGCTGGATGGCGGGGCGGCGGAAGGCGACGTGCTGGAGTTCGTGGGCCTCTTGAAGGGCGCTTTCGCCTACCTGGGTTCGGGCACCTTCACCGGCGGGCTCGACAATTCCGAAGCACGGTTCTCGGGCGGCATGCTCTATGTCGACTGCGACGGCAACGGGGTGGCGGATATCTCGATCGTGATGTCGGGCATGACTTCGGCGGGCCAACTGACCCTGGCCGACTTCCTCTGGAGCTGATCCCCAGGCGGGCGCGAGAAGATCGCGCCCGCCTGACCTTGCGGAGCGCCTGCGGCGCAAGACTTTTGCCTCACCCAAGCCCCCTGCGAAGACGCAGGGGGCTTGGGCTCAGGCGGCCCTTGGCGGGGATGTTCGGGAACAGGTGCAAAGGGCGCGGGTTGCAGCGCCCGAGCTTCACGACAAAGGCGCGCCGGAGGCCCGCGCCCCTTTCGACTTCAGACTTGCCCAAATATGCGCCTTGAGTCCGGGCTTTCAATTTGGCCCAAATACTCAAACCGCCCCCCCTTTCATACTTGCCCAAATATCCCGGGGGGGGCGCGGCAGCGCGGGGGGCAGCGCCCCCCTCAACCTTTCAAGAGCGCCAGGGTCTCGGCCCTTGCGGGCATCGAGGGGGCCGTGCCTGGACGGGTGACCGAGATCCCTGCCGTGGCCGAGCCGAAGCGGCAGGCTTCGACCGGGTCCTGGCCCTCGGCCAAGGCTGCGGCGAAACCGCCGTTGAAGGCATCGCCCGCGCCGGTGGTCTCGACCACGGGGCCCGCCTTGAAGGGCGGGATATGGACAGTGCGGGCGCCGTCATGGAAGAGCGCGCCCTTGTCGCCCAGCGTGATGATCGCGGCCCCTGCCCCCATCTCGCGCAGGCGGCGGGCCGCCGTCTCGGCCTCGGCCACCGAGGTCACGGGCAGGCCGGTCAGGGCCTCGGCCTCGGATTCGTTCGGGGTCACGTAATCGCAAAAGGCCAGCATGCCCTCGGGCAGGGAGGCCGCAGGGGCCGGGTTCAGGATCGTGGTGACCCCGGCGGCCTTTGCCATCTGCAGCGCATGCAGCGCCACGGGGATGGGCTGCTCCAGCTGGGTGATGAAGACCTGCGCGCCCTCGATCAGGGCCCGGTTGGCGTCGATATCGGCGTTGGAGATATCGGCCGCCGCCCCGGGAGAGATGATGATGGCATTATTGCCCGTGGCATCCTCGATGAAGATATAGGCCGCCCCGGTATAGCTTT
The DNA here is from genome assembly GCF_009925085.1 of Stagnihabitans tardus. Lineage (GTDB taxonomy): Bacteria > Pseudomonadota > Alphaproteobacteria > Rhodobacterales > Rhodobacteraceae > Stagnihabitans > Stagnihabitans tardus. The sequence goes on from NZ_JAABNR010000015.1 coordinate 11,373, forward strand.
TGGGGTCCTGTGTCACCGCCGGATGGACGCCCGCCTTCTTCCAGGTCGCCATGGCGATATCGGCAAAGGCATCGGCACCGAGGCGCGAGATGAAATGCGTCTCGGCCCCCGCCATGGCCGAGGCCACCGACTGGTTCGAGCCCTTGCCGCCCGGCCCCAGGACGAAGCTGCGGCCCAGGATCGTCTCGCCCATCTTGGGCTGGCGCGGCGCGCGATAGGCGGTGTCGGCGACGAAAACGCCGAGGTTGACGACTTTACCCATCATTTCGCCTCCGCCGAAGAAACTGGGGGAGGGATGACGCCCTTGCGGAAGATGAAGCAGCCATAGAAGCGGCGCTCGCCGGTCTGGATCACGGCATAGGCCTCCTTGGCGGCCTCGTAGAAGGCGAAGCGCTCGATCGAGACCATGGGGCGCGGCTGGCCTTCGGCGGCGTCAATCGCGGCCTGGACCTCTTGTTGCACGGCCGGGATGTCAGAGGGGGCGCCCACGACTTCCATGCGGGCGGCGTGGTCGGGGACGAAGGTGTCCAAGGGCAGGACCGAGAGGATGGCCTCGGTGGCCTCGGCGGTCGTCAGGTTCTCCATCCGCAGAAGCTGGCCCGTGATCGTGTGGCGGGCGACCGAATCGCTGGGGAAATTGGTGTCGGCCAGGACCAAGGTGTCGCCGTGACCCATGGCGCGGAGCACCTGGATGACCTCGGCATTGAGGCGGTTGTCGAAGTTCTTGAGCATGGATCCTCCCCCTTTGCGGCACCGCCGGGGGTTTTGCACCCCCGGACCCCCGCAGGATATTTGAGCCAAATTGAAAGGCCCTCAGGCCAATATGTCGCGCACGGCGTCGGCCAAGGCAAGGCCGAGGGTGACTTGCGCCTCGGCATCGTAATGGATGCCGTCCACGGGGGAGACCTGGACATGGGCGCCCGCGTCGAAGAAGTTCAGGCCCGTGCGCTGGCACATGGCTTCGATGGCGGGGGCGAGTTGGCGGGACTTTGCCGCGCCTTCGCTGAACATCTGGGCGAGGCAGCCCTGTTCCAGGATCGGCGGCGGGGCGACGATCAGGATTTTCGCCTTTGGGGCCTGGGTGCGGATCACATTGGCCAGGCGTTCGAGGCAGAAGGCGATGTCATGGGCCGAAACGTGGAAACAGTGTTTCAGGTCATTGGTGCCAAGCTTGACGATCACAAGGTCCAGCGGCTTGTGGGATTCCAGAAGCGCGGGCAGCACCGTCAGCCCGTTGCGATGCGGCCCCGACATCGGGTCGTCATGGACCGTGGTGCGACCCGGATGGCCTTCGTTGATCACCTCGTGGCCCGTCGCCTTGGCCAGCACCGAGGGCCAGCGGGCCTCATGGCCGAAGCGGCCCTCGAAATCGAGCGAGGGCATCGGCATGGTGCCATGGGTGTTGCTGTCGCCGAAACAGAGGATCGTCATCCGATGCGCTCTCCGGTCGCGGTGTCGAAGAGGTGGACGAGGGAGAGGTCGGGCGTCACGCGCAGGCTTTGGCCCGGCTTGAAGGCCTGGCGCTCGCGGACCACGGCGACGAGTTCGGTCTCGCCCGCCCGCAGGACGAGGTGGATCTCGGCGCCGGTGGGTTCCACGACGACGATCTGGACCTCGGTGCCCTCGGGCGACAGGGAGAGGTGTTCGGGGCGGATGCCATAGGTGACCTTGCGGCCTTCGGCGGCACCGGGGGGCATGGGCAGGTCAAGGCCGGGCGCGGTGAAGCGGCCGTTCTTCACCACGCCCTCGATGAGGTTCATGGCCGGAGAGCCGATGAAGCCCGCGACGAAAGTGTTGGCGGGGCGGTCGTAAAGCTCCAAGGGCGCGCCGATCTGGGAGATGCGGCCTTCGCGCATGACGACGATGCGGTCGGCCATGGTCATGGCCTCGATCTGGTCATGGGTGACATAGACGGTCGTGGTCTTCAGCCGCTGGTGCAGCTCGCGGATCTCGGTGCGCATCTGGACGCGGAGTTTGGCGTCGAGGTTCGAGAGCGGCTCGTCGAAAAGGAAGACCTGGGGGTTGCGGACAATCGCGCGGCCCATGGCGACGCGCTGGCGCTGGCCGCCCGACATGGCGCGGGGATAGCGCGCGAGGTAAGGCGTCAGGCCGAGGATCTCGGCGGCTTCCGCAACACGGCGGTCGATCTCCTCCTTGGGCATCCCCGCCATCTTCAGGGGGAAGCCCATGTTCGCGGCCACGGTCTTGTGCGGATACAAAGCGTAGTTCTGGAAGACCATGGCGATGTCGCGTTCCGAGGGCGCGAGGTTGTTCACCACGCGCGGCCCGATGGAAATGGTCCCGCCCGAGATTGCCTCCAGCCCCGCCAGCATCCGCAGAAGCGTCGACTTGCCGCAGCCCGAGGGCCCGACGAGGACGACGAACTCTCCATCCGGGATATCGACATTCACCCCATGCACGACTTGCAAGCCGCCATAGGACTTGACCAGGTCGCGGATTTTCACTTCGGCCATCGCTGCCTCCCCCCTCTTTGCCCCTTTTCGTAGCCGCGCCCGCTGGCCCTGTCCACAGCGAACACGTCTTCTGGCGTGCTAACATGTCAGTGCTTGACTTGGGGCGGCTTCGTGGTGAAAGTCGGGTCAAGTCTGACCGGGCCAGAGGACCCTGCGGGGGGTCTGGGGCGGACGACAAACACCCGGGGAAACCCCGGGGGCTCTTGGGAGGAAGAGATGAAAACCGGACTTTACGAATATGCCGTGCGTCGGGGCATGACCCGGCGCGGCGTGCTGCAAAGCGCGGCCTCGGTGGCGGCGCTGTCGATGATGGGCGGGGCGTTGAAGCCCAAGGCCGCCCTGGCGCAGGACGATCTGCGGGCGCAGATCCTGGCGATTCCGGGCGTGGGGAACGGGTCTCCGACCGATGCGGATTGGCAGAAGGTGGGCGAGCTTTGCCTCGGCGCCACCAAGGCCAATGTGGCCGAGGGCGAGTTCGCGGGCGTCGAACTGACCTTCCTGGGGCTGAACAACCAGAACCTGCACAACTTCCTGTTCCGCGGCTTCCTGACCTCGTGGGAGAAATACACGGGCGCCAAGATCAACTGGGTCGACCTGGCCCAGGCCGATTATAACCCGCGCCTGCAACAGGCCATCGCCACGGGCACGGTCGATTTCGACATCGTCGAAATGGGCGCTCCGTTCGAGGGCGACACGGCGGGCAAGGGCCTGCTGGACGAGATGCCGGATTGGGTCAAGGCCCAGATCGACATGGACGACTATGTGAACTACCTGAAGGCGCCCGTCGGCACCTGGGATGGCAAGACCTACCGGATCACGGTGGACGGCGACTGCCACACATTCGCCTATCGCAAGGACTATTTCGGCGAGGGCTCGATTTCGGGCATGGCCGAGGCGCCGACCCATTGGGAAGACGTCAACGCGGCCTCGCTGGCCGTCCTGGGCAAGAATGACCCGCTGACCGGCGCGCCGGCCTTCGGCTTCCTGGACCCGCTGAAGGGCTGGGGCGGCTTTGGCTTCTACTTCCTGGAAGACCGCGCTTCGGCCTATGCCAAGCACCCGGACGATCCGGCATGGCTCTTCGACCCCGACACGATGAAGCCGCGCGTCAACAACCCGGCCTGGGTCCAGGCGATCCAGGACGTCATGGACATGATCAAGGGCAACGCCCTGCCCCCCGACCAGATCAACGCCGACCCCGGCACGACCGCCTTCCAGCAGTTCCTGGCAGGTACGGGTTCGATGATCACCTGGTGGGGTGACGTGGGCTCGAACGCCAAGACCTCGGATTCCTCGGTCATCGGCGATGTCGTGGGCTTCTCGATCAACCCGGGCGCCAAGAAGGTCTACAACTCCAAGACCTCTGCCTGGGAAGAGAAGGAAAACTTCGCGCCCAACATGGCTTACCTCGGCTGGGGCATCTATGTGACCAACCGTGTCTCGGGCGACGAGAAGAAGCGCAAGGCGGCCTGGTCGGCTGCGGCGCATCTGGGCGGCAAGGACATTTCGCTGTGGACCGCCGCTTACCCCTCGGGCTTCCAGCCCTACCGCAACAGCCACTTCAACTACGACGAATGGGCGGCGGCGGGCTATGACAAGGCCTTTGTCGAGGATTACCTGGGCTCCAACGCCGACAGCTACAACCACCCGAACGCGGCCATCGAACCGCGGATCCCGGGGATCTTCCAGTACTACTCGGTCGCCGAGGATGAATTGGCCAAGGGCTTCGCGGGGCAATATGCCTCGGCGCAAGAGACCGCCGATGCCATCGCCGCCGCCTGGGAGAAGATCACCGACCAGATCGGGCGCGACAACCAGGTGAAGCTGTACAAGGCCAGCCTGGGCATGTGATGGAACGGGGCGCGGGAGACCGCGCCCCACCCCTGCCAGCGGTGCGCTGAAGCGCACCCTACCCAAACACCGTAGGGTGCGCTTCAGCGCACCTTTACAGAACGTCGTAGGGTGCGTGCTTGCACGCACCTTTTCTATCGGATGGAAGCATGAGCAGCGGCGATCTTCTGCATGTCGTCACGGTTGACGATATCTCTTCGGGGCGCAGGCTCCTCGGGCGGGGCTTGATCTGGGGCTCGCTGGCGCTCCTGGTCCTGGTGGCCATGCTGCAAAGCCAGCAGGTCTGGGGCGGGGTCGATCATGGCTTCGCCAATTGGCGGCCGACGCTTTACGCCTATCTGGTCTTCTCCATCTGCCTCTGCTGGGCGCAGGTGATCCTGCGCGGAGAGCAGGGCAAGCGCACGCTCTTCGTCCTGCCGGCCGCGCTGTTTGTCGTCTCCTTGACGGTCTTTCCGCTGCTTTTCGGTCTGATCATCGCCTTTTCCAACTGGAACCTGTCGAACCCCGACGGGCGCCAATTCAACGGCTTGGACAATGTCTGGCAGATGTGGGCCGACCCGTTCTACTGGAATGCCCTGACCAATATGGTCTGGTATTGCCTGGCCATCCTGCCGGAATATGTCGTCGCCTTCGGCCTCGCGCTGCTTCTGAACGCCCAGATCCGGGCGCGGAAGTTCTTCCGCGTGGCCTTCCTTCTGCCGCTGATGCTGTCGCCCGTCGCCGTCTCCTGGATGATCGGCAAGTCCATGCTGGTGATCCAACCTGCGGGCCCCGTGATCCGGCTGTTGAAGTTCGTGGGCGTCGAGAGCCCGGCGCTCTTCTCCACCGGATGGACGGCCAAGGCGGTCATCATGGCGATGGATGCCTGGACCTTCATCCCCTTCATGATGATCATGATCCTTGCGGGCCTGCAGGCCATCCCGAAAGAGCTGCAAGAGGCCGCCCGGGTCGATGGCGCCACGGGCTGGAAAAGCTTCTGGGAGGTCACCTTCCCCCTCATGCTGCCCGTCACCGTCACCGCCCTCCTGATCCGGCTGATCTTCAAGCTGAAGCTCGCCGACATCATCATCAACGTGACCAGCGGAGGGCCCGGAGGAGCGACCGACTCTGTCACCTCCTTCATCTTCCGCGAATACCGCGACCGGTCGAACGTGGGTTACGGCACGCTTCTGGCCATGGTCTACCTCGTGCTGATCATCATCGTGATGACCGTGCTGATGAAATTCGCCGACAAGGCCGTGAGGCCCCGGACCTGATGAGCCTCACCTGACATGACCCAGATCTTCCACGACGCCCCCGCCGACCGCAACTTCCGGGCCAAATGGTTCACCGGCCGCCTGGTGATCTACGGCGCGCTCATCCTTTGGGCCTTCATCTGCCTCTTCCCGATCTATTGGACGCTCTCGACCTCGTTCAAGGCGGCGGCGGATGTGATGAAGGGCTCGATGATCCCATGGGTCGATTTCGCGCCGAAATGGCTGGGGTGGAAGTCGCTTGGCCTCTCGCCCGAGACCCTGATGCAGGACAGCACGGTCCGCGACGAGTTCCTGCGGCGGTTCTGGAATTCGACCATCATCGCGGGGACCTCTTCGGTGCTGGCGACCGCGCTGGGGTCGATGGCGGCCTATGGGCTGAGCCGTTTCAGCTATAAATTCCTGTGGATGAAGAACCAGGACATCTCCTTCTTCTTCCTCAGCCAGCTGATCCTGCCGCCCGTGGTGCTCGCCCTGCCCTTCCTGGTGCTTTACAAGGAGCTGGACCTTCTGGACAACCACGTGGGCCTGATCGCGATCTACACGCTTTCGGTCCTGCCCATCGTCATCTGGATCATGAAGGACCAGTTCGAATCGATCCCGACCGAGCTGGAAGAGGCCGCCATGGTCGATGGCCTGTCGATCTGGGGCGCCTTTCTGACCATCATCCTTCCGATTGCGCTGCCCGGCATGGTGGCGGCGCTGATCCTCTCGCTGGTCCTGACCTGGAACGAGTATTTCTTTGCAGCACTCCTGACCTCGACCCATGCAAATACCCTGCCCGTCATGGTGGCGAGCCAGACCGGGTCGCAGGGCATCTCCTGGTGGTCGATGGCGGCCCTGAGCTTTGCCGCGATCCTGCCCCTGATCATCATCGGCGTGGCGCTGGAGCGCTTCATCATCAAGGGCATGGCGGCGGGGGCGGTGAAGTAATGCTGAAGGGCATCGACCGCAGGCTTTCGGCCGAGATCCTGCATGTGCTGATGCAGATGGGCCATGGCGACGACCTGCTTTTGTGCGACATCAACCACCCCGCCGTGACGATTGCCGCCCAGACGACCCATGGGCGGCTCATCGACATGGGCGGCTGCGACCTGTTGCAAGCCGCCGAGGCCGTGCTTTCGCTGATGCCCTTGGACAGCTTCGTCCCCGCCCCCGTGGCGCGCATGCAGGTCGTGGACGCCCCCGAGCGCACCCTGCCGCTCTTCGACGAGTTCCAGGCGCTTTGCACCCGCATGGAGGGCCGCGCCATCGCGCTGGAGCCCCTGGAGCGCTTCGCCTTCTACAGCCGCGCGAAGGGCGCCTTCGCGGTGATCCGCACCTCGGACCCCGGGCCCTATGGCTGCTTCATCCTGAAGAAGGGCGTCATCGACCTGCCCCGATAAGCGGTGGGTTTCACCCACCCTACGCCGGGCGCCTGCCGTAGGGTGGGTGAAACCCACCGCTACCCGATAGGCCCCGGCCGCGCCTCTTCCGAGAGAAGCACATTGGCTTCGACATTGCCCACCCCGGGCAGGGTCATGATCCGCCGCCGCAACACGCGTTCGAAATCCGGGATATCCCGCGCCACGACCCTCAAGCGATAGTCGAAAAGCCCCAGCACATGCTGCACGACCTGGACCTCGGGGATGGCCATGACCGCGCGCTCGAAATCCTCGAAACTGCCGCGCCCCTTGGCCGCGAGCTTCACCCCAAGGAAGACCGTGACACCGAAGCCAAGTGCAGCCCGGTCGGTCTCGACCGCAAGCCCCCGCAGGACCCCGGCTTCCGTGAGCCGCTTCACCCGGCGCCAGGCCGCGGGCTGGCTGAGCCCCAGCCGCCGCCCCAATTCCCCCGCCGAGAGGTCGCCCTCCCGGCTCAGCGCCCGCAGAAGCGCGCGGTCCGTGTCATCCAGGTCGATCACAGCGGCAAGCCCTCCGATTCCTTGATGGTCGAGATCAGCATCAAGGCCTCGACCTCGGCGATATGCGGCAGCGCGAGGATCTTCTCGCGGTAGACCTCTTGCCAATGCCCCATATCGCGCGCCACCGCGTTCAGACGCACATCGACGCGGCCCAGAAAGGTCTGGATCGCCACGACCTCGGGCACATCCCGCGCCGCCGCGATGAACTCGTCAAAGGCGCGGGGATTGGTCTTGTCCAGCGTGAAGCGCAAAGAGACCTCGACCGCGAAGCCCAGGGCCTTCCAGTCGATGCGGGCGCGCACCGCCTTGACCACGCCCGCCTGGCGGAGCCGCTCCATCCGGCGCCCCAGGGTCGCCTGGGTCACCCCGGCCCTCTCGGCCAGGACCGCGCGGGCCGCGTCGGGCTCTCCCAGCCAGTGGCGCAGGATGCGACGGTCGGTCTCGTCCAGCATGAAATCCTCATGAATTCGTATAGGCGCGCATGATTTCTCGCAGATATCTCACGAACTGTCAAAGATTGCACCGATCCGCGCGAAAATTCCCCTATTCTGCCGCCATCAAAGAAGGAGAACGCCATGCGCGTCTATTACGATCGCGATTGCGATGTGAATCTGATCAAGGACAAGAAAGTCGCCATCCTGGGCTACGGCAGCCAGGGTCACGCCCATGCGCTGAACCTGCGCGACTCGGGCGCCAAGAACCTGGTCATCGCCCTGCGCGAAGGCTCGCCCTCGGCCAAGAAGGCCGAAGCCGAAGGCCTCAAGGTCATGGGCATCGCCGAAGCCGCCGCCTGGTGCGACCTGATCATGTTCACCATGCCCGACGAACTGCAGGCCGCGACCTACAAGAAATACGTCCATGACAACCTGCGTGAAGGCGCCGCGATCGCCTTCGCCCATGGCCTGAACGTCCACTTCGGCCTGATCGAGCCCAAGCCCGGCGTCGACGTCATCATGATGGCGCCCAAGGGCCCCGGCCACACCGTGCGCGGCGAATACACCAAGGGCGGCGGCGTGCCCTGCCTCGTGGCCGTCCACCAGGACGCCTCCGGCAAGGCCATGGAAATCGGCCTCTCCTATTGCTCGGGCATCGGCGGCGGCCGTTCGGGCATCATCGAGACCAACTTCCGCCAGGAATGCGAAACCGACCTCTTCGGCGAGCAGGCGGTCCTCTGCGGCGGCCTGGTCGAACTGATCCGCATGGGCTTCGAGACCCTGGTCGAAGCGGGCTACGAGCCCGAGATGGCCTATTTCGAATGCCTGCACGAGGTGAAGCTGATCGTCGACCTGATCTATGAGGGCGGCATCGCGAACATGAACTACTCGATCTCGAACACGGCCGAATATGGCGAATATGTCTCCGGCCCGCGCATCCTGCCCTATGACGAGACCAAGGCGCGGATGAAGGCGGTCCTGAAGGACATCCAGACCGGCAAGTTCGTGCGTGACTTCATGCAGGAAAACGCCGTGGGCCAGCCCTTCTTCAAGGCGACCCGTCGCATCAACGACGAGCACCAGATCGAGAAGGTCGGCGAGAAGCTGCGCGCCATGATGCCCTGGATTTCCAAGGGCAAGATGGTCGACAAGTCGCGGAACTGAACGCGGTGCGCTGAAGCGCAGCCTACGAAAGACCATGGGCCGGGGGGAAACCTCCGGCCCTTGGCTTGATTGGCAGGCAAGAGGATGTCAGGCTCAGCGAGAAATCCGCGGGACCTCGACCATGCCAAAACCAATTTCCGAGATGACCGCGGCCCAGATCGCCACCGAGCTGGCCAATTTCGACAAGTACCGGATATCGAAAGATCCAGGCCGTCTCGCGGCTTTCCTCAAGAGCAAGGACCGCTTCGAGGCACTGTGCCGAGCACGTGACCAGATCACGGGGTTCGATTGCAAGGTGTCGCTGCAGGTGATCGCAAGCGCCGCAGCAAGCAAGCGCTTCGTTTGCTACAAGGACATTTCCGACGCCAATGGAATCGACTGGAACCGGGCGCGGCGGATCATCCCCGACCATCTGTGGGACCTCGTCCGCGACAGTCATTCACAGTGGGGCTTCTTGGTTACGGCGGTGATCGTGAACAAGGAGCACTTCGGGGATGGGATGATGGAACCCGAGACTCTGAGGGGCTTCATCCGTGCAGCGGAAGGACTTCACATCCCGATCGGGGATCCAACTGCCTTCCTGCGCGCCCAGCAAGCCCAGGTCTTTGCGCATTTCGCCCCTGAATTGATCTGGCAGGCAAAGCACGATGCCCCCCCAGTCGGCAGGGCGACGCCCGGCGCAGCTCCGGGCCCCTACAGTCGGCAGGGCCCGCCCGCGCAGCGGGCGCCCCCGCCAAGAGAAAGGCCCGGAGCATTGCTCCGGGCCTTTCTCTTGGCATCACGACCAACCTCACTCCCAGCAGGAGACCAGGACCGTCATCCCCCGCGCCGCCGCGTTCAGGGCATCGGGCGTGGCCTTGCCCGTCGCGGTGGCGGGCGTCAGGATCAAGGCCCCGCCCGCCGGATCGGCCAGGACCTGCGACAGGGTGGCCGATGTGGCGACAAAGCCCACGTCTCCGGGCAGCTCCTTGCCCGCAGGGGCCGGGATCAGCATGCCGAGGACGGCGCCGCTCGCATCCAGAACCGGGCCACCGAGGTCGCCCGCCATGGCGCCGATGTTCAGCCGCGCGACACCTTGCTCGCCGTTCAGACCCTGGGCCTCTTCCAGCGTGCCGCGGGTCAGGACCGGGGCAGACAGACGCTCGCCCCAGGAATAGCCGGCCAGCGTCACCGGCGTGCCCGGCACCGGGGCGGCGGGGGCAAAGCTCGCAAAGGCGCGGGGGGCGACCGGGGTCTTCGGCGTCAGAAGCGCGAGGTCGCCCAGGGCCTTGACCGTCACCTCGGTGCGGTGATCCAGCGTCACCTTGCCGCAAGAGGCCACCGCCGAGGCCAGGGTCACGGCCGCCCCCTTGGGGTCGACGAAGAAGCCCGTGGCCGAGGCCTTGGGCTGCTTGGCGGCGATCCCCGCGATCAGCCCGCGCTTGACGGCCTCGTCCAAGGGCACCAGGCCCGGATCCATCGACTTCTCGCCGGTCGAGCGGAAGGAGCTTTGCACCAGGGGCAGGACGCGCTGCATCTGGGCCGAAAGCGCCGCGTCCCAGGTCAGGACAAAGCCCTTGACGTTGCCGCCCGCGATCATCGCATAGGCCAGGCTTTCGATCCGGTCATTGCGCCCGGTGATGGTGAAGCTGTCCTCGCCGAGCGCACGCTCGCCCTCGGTGGGCATCGTGTCGAGGCTTTGGAGGATGTCGTAAAGCCCGGCCAGCGTCGCCTTGGTCCCGGGCTCCGAGATCAGCATGGCCGAGACCTGGGCGCCGTCTTTGCCCTTGTAGCGGACGAAGGGCGGGGAATAGCCGTCGAACTCCAGCATGGCCATGGGCAGGGTCAGCTCGATCCCGGCCTCGGGCTCGGTGACCATGGCGAAGCCGAAGAGGCCCTCTTCGGACTTGTAGCCCTCGACCAATTGGCCGCGCTGCGCGGTGGTCAGGATGCCGGTGGGCTCGAGCCCCTGGGCCTCTTGCCAGGCGGCCATCGACTTGCGCGAGCCCGAGCCGATGCGGCCATCGACCTTGCCCTCGTAGAAGCCGAACCATTTCAGCGCCATCTGCAGCTCTTGCCGCTGGGCATCGGTCAGGGCGGCCTCGGAGGCCTTGGCCTCGGCGGGGGTCTCATCGGGAAGGGTGGGCTCTGCCGACTGGTCCGCCGCCACCGGGGCCTCGACCGCAGGCTCCGCCGACTGTTCGGGCAGCGCTGCGGCGGGGTCCTGCCCCTCGGCGGGCCAGAAGGCGGGACCGAAGCTTGCGCCATCGGTGATGTAGCTGTCGGGCGGGATCGCCCCCGAGGCGGTCAGGCTTTGCAGAAGCTCCACCGCGCGGTCCGACCCCATGGGCCCGATCGCGATGCCATACCAGCCGCTGTCGAGCTGGTATCCCTGCACCTCGGGCAAGGCCGCCGCATAGGCCCCGGCGCGTTCCTGCGCCTTGGCCAGGTTGGGCTGGGCCTCGACCTGCAACCAGACCTGGTCCTGGGCCTGGGCCGCCCCGCCCCCCATGAAAACTGCCGCCAAAAGGGCCATTACCCGCGTGAAGCTGAAAATCCGCATCGTCTCTTCTGTTCCAAGGCCAGAGCCATTGCGGCCCCCCGTCGGGTTGCGACACTAGAAACAATCCTGCGCAAGGTCACCCCCTGAAATGCCGATATCCCTTCAAATCAAGGGCGCGTGACATTGACCACGCGACGGGGCTTGCCTATGGAGAAGCGGCATTCGCGAAGAGGGCCCATCCATGACCGCAACCTTGACCCCGCCGAAAAGCTTCCAGGAGATCATCCTGCGGCTGATGACCTATTGGGCAGGCCAGGGCTGCGCCGTGCTGCAACCCTATGACATGGAGGTCGGCGCGGGCACGTTCCATCCGGCGACCACGCTGCGGAGCCTTGGCACCAAGCCCTGGGCGGCGGCCTATGTGCAGCCCTCGCGCCGCCCGACCGATGGGCGCTATGGCGAGAACCCCAACCGGCTTCAGCACTATTACCAGTACCAGGTCATCATCAAACCCTCGCCGCCGGACCTGCAAGAGCTCTATCTGGGCTCCTTGGCCGCCATCGGGCTGGACCCTTCCGTCCATGACATCCGCTTCGTCGAGGACGACTGGGAGAGCCCGACGCTCGGCGCCTGGGGCCTGGGCTGGGAAGTCTGGTGCGACGGGATGGAAGTCTCGCAGTTCACCTATTTCCAGCAGGTCGGCGGCCATGACTGCAAACCCGTGTCGGGCGAGCTGACCTATGGGCTTGAACGCCTGGCCATGTATGTGCTGGGCATCGACCATGTCATGACCATGCCCTTCAACGATCCGCAGTCGCCGATCCCGCTGACCTATGGCGATATCTTCCGCCAGACCGAGGAAGAATACTCGCGCCACAATTTCGACGGCGCCGATACGGCCATGCTGTTCCAGCATTTCGAGAACGCGGAAAAGGAATGCGCCCGGCTGCTGGATCAGCCCGAGATCGACCCGAAGACCGGCAAGCGCATCATCATGGCGCATCCGGCCTACGACCAGACGATCAAGGCCAGCCACCTCTTCAACCTGCTGGACGCGCGCGGCGTCATCTCGGTGACCGAGCGCCAGGCCTATATCGGCCGCGTCCGCGCCTTGGCCAAGAAATGCGCCGATGCCTTCCGGCTCACCGAAGCGGGAGCAGATGCGTGAATGGCAAGCTCGTCGTGGGGTCCATCGTGCTGACTGCCCTCGCCGCAGGGGCGGTCGTCTATTACATGCAGGAATACGGCCCCTATGCCGCCGTCAGCTTCACGCCAGGCGCCGAAATCGTCCTGACCGCGCTTTCCGGCACGCCCGAACCCATTCCGGTGCGCGACATCCAGGGCATCGACGGCAATTCCTCGCCCTTGAAGTTCCGCGCCTGTTTCGTGACCGAGCAGAGCCTGGCCACCCTGACCGAGACCTACAGGGTCTACGAGGCACCCACCCCCCTGAACGCGCCCGGCTGGTTCGACTGTTTCGACGCCGACCGCATCGGCGAGGCCCTGGACTCCGGCGAGGCCGTGGCCTTCCTGTCCCAGGCCAATGTCGTGCCCAACAGCAACGATGTCGAAATCGACCGCGTCGTGGCGGTCTTCCCCGATGGCCGGGCCTTTGCCTGGAACCAGCTTGCCCCCGGAACGGAGAAATAAATGGACCTGCTGATCGAGCTCTTCTCCGAGGAAATCCCGGCCCGCATGCAGCCCAAGGCGCGCGAGGACCTGAAGTCCATGGTCACGCAAGGCCTGGTCGATGCGGGCCTGACCTATGCCTCGGCGGGCGCCTTCTCCACGCCGCGCCGCCTGACCCTCTCGGTCGAGGGCCTGTCTGCGGAAAGCCGCCCCGTGCGCGAGGAACGCAAGGGGCCGCCGGTCGAAGCCTCGCCTCCAGCGATTGAAGGTTTCCTAAGAACCTTTGGCATTAGTCACCCGACGGCCTCGGCACACGTTCAGAGTCTTTTAGAGACTCCGGGTGCAGTGGAACTCAGGGGCGTGCGCTTCGAGGACAGACTCGTAAAAGATCGGCGCATTCTATTCGCAATTATTGATCGTCCCGGCCGCAAAGCCCCCGAGATCATCGCCGAAGTGCTGGAAGCCACGATCCGGACCTTCCCCTGGCCCAAGTCGATGCGCTGGGGCAGCGGCTCCCTGCGCTGGGTGCGGCCTTTGCATTCGATCCTGTGCCTCCTGTCCGATGAAACCGGCGCCCATGTCGTGCCGCTGACCGTCGACGGGATCACCTCCACGAACACGACCGAGGGCCACCGCTTCCTCTCGAAAGGCCGCTTCCCGGTGACGGGCTTTGACGACTACGCGGTGAAGCTGAAGCGCGCCCATGTGGTCCTGGACCAGGCCGAACGTGAGGCCGCCATCTTGCAAGGCGCCCAGAACCTCGCCTTCGCGGCGGGGCTGGAGCTTGTGGAGGACAAAGGCCTCCTGACCGAAATCGCGGGCCTGGTGGAATGGCCCGTCCCCCTGATGGGCCGCATCGCCGAGGATTTCCTGCACCTGCCGCCCGAGGTTCTGCAGACCTCGATGAAAGAGCATCAGAAGTTCTTCTCGGTGCGCAATCCCCGGACCGGCCGGATCGAGGCCTTCGTGACTGTTGCCAATACGGAAACAGTGGACCATGGCGCGACGATCCTGAAGGGCAACCTTAAGGTCCTCGGCGCCCGCCTCTCGGATGCCCGCTTCTTCTGGGACAAGGACCTGCGGGTGGCGAAAGCCGGCATGGGCGAATGGCTGGAGGGCCTGCGCCCGGTGACCTTCCACAATAAACTCGGGAGCCAAGCCGACCGCATCGCCCGCATCGAGGCGCTCGCCCGCGAAATCGCCCCCCTGGTCGGCGCCGATCCCGAAGTCGCCGCCCGCGCCGCCCGTCTGGCCAAAGCCGACCTGCGCTCTGCCATGGTCGGCGAGTTCCCCGAGCTTCAAGGCAAAATGGGCCGCTACTACGCGCTGGAGGCCGGGGAATCCCCCGAAGTCGCCAACGCCGCCCGCGACCACTACTCGCCGCTCGGTCCCTCGGATGCCGTGCCCACCGAGCCCGTCTCGGTCGCCGTGGCGCTGGCCGACAAGCTCGACACCCTGACGGGGTTCTGGGCGATTGATGAGAAACCCACGGGGTCGAAGGACCCGTTTGCTCTACGGAGGGCGGCTCTGGGGGTGATCCGGCTGGTACTGGGGAATGAGGTGCATTGGAGTCTCCGAGAAATCACTGTTGACTCCCTTCATGTCGCCATCGAGCAACACTTCGAAAAACGGCGCGCTTCTCTCACGCGGCAGCTTATCAACGATATTGATGAAGCACGCCGGGTGGCAAAGGAATACGAAGCGGCGCAAGCAGGTGAGCTGACCTCTTCCGCATCGCTCTGGAAAATCTGGGAAAAAATTGACGCGGAAGGCTCTGTTTCCAAAGAAGCCGCAGAAGAGATGGCGCAAGCCTACTTAGCTCGCGAGATGCAAGTTGCGTTTCAGACCGTTTTTGCCAACGGAGAGAGCCTCCTCGCCTTCTTCCACGACCGCCTCAAGGTCTTCCTGAAGGACCAGGGCATCCGCCATGACGTCATCGACGCTTGTCTCGCCCTGCCCGGCAACGACGACCTGACCCTGCTGGTCAAACGCGCCGAGGCCCTGGCGGCCTTCCTCAAATCCGAGGACGGCCCAAACCTGCTGCAAGGCTTCAAGCGGGCCAATACGATCCTGACCCAGGCTGAACAGAAGGACGGCGTGGAATATTCCTTCGGCGCCGACATCAAGTTCGCCGAGACCGACGAGGAGCGCGCCCTCTTCGCCGCCCTGGATGCCGCCGAAAAGGCCATCACCCCGGCGATGCGCGCCGAGGACTTCCCCGCAGCCATGGCCGCCATGGCCACGCTCCGCGCCCCCATCGATGCCTTCTTCACCGCGACGCAGATCAACTCCGACAACCAGGTCCTGCGCCGCAACCGGTTGAACCTCCTCCACCGCATCCGGGCGATCTGCTCGGGCGTGGCCGACCTGACCCGGATCGAGGGCTGACAAGGATCAAGGGGCGCTGCCCCTCGGCCCTGCGGGCCTCACCCCGGGATATTTGGGAAAAGATGAAAACGAGCGACCGCCTCTTGCTTTTCATCTTTTCATAAATATCCCACGGGAGGGTCCGGGAGGGTGTGAAACCCTCCCGGGCGTTCCGATAGCGCCCCCCCCGGGGCCCAAGACCAAAGCCCGGGGCCAAAACCCTTGGCGCCCGGGCCCTTGCCCTGCTATCCTGCGCTTGCAAACGAAAGGCGCCGCAGTGCAGAAGCCGGAAATCCCCCTCCTTGTCGATCATACCGAGATCACGCCCACGGCCTCGATCCGGCCCGAGGCGCATGGCTGGCGGGCGAAATGCCTGCAACGGTTGATCCGGCTGGACCTGCCTGTCCCCAAGACCGTGGCCCTGCCCGCCCAGACCGTGCGCGCCATAGCCCAGGGGACGGCGGTCGATACTTCGGCCATCTTGCGGCTCTTTGGCGCGGCGCCCTTGGTCTCGGTCCGGCCCTCTCCGGCCAATCCGCTCTGGGGCGGGCCGGGGACGATCCTGAACGTGGGCATGAACGCCGCCCGCCACCGTGCCTTGCGCGAGAGCCATGGGGCCGAGGCGGCGGATGCGCTTTTCCTGCGCTTCGTCACTTCTTATTCCACCCATGTCGCGCGCCTTGATCCCGATGCCTTCCAGACCGGGCTCAACACCGCCGATGCGCTCCGCGAGGCGCTGCGGTCTTATGAGCGCGAGATGGACGAGCCCTTCCCGGAAGACCCTGCCCGGCAGCTGACCGAGGTTCTGCGCTCGATGGCCCGGGCCTGGGAGGGCACTTCGGCGCGGCTTTTGCGCCAGGCCAAGGGGGCGCCTGCGGATGCGGCGCTGGGGCTTGTGGTGCAGGAGATGGCCCAGGGCATCGGGCCGGGCCTTTCGGGCGCCGGGGTGATCCAGTTTGTCGATTCCGTCACGGGCGCGCCGCAGGTGACGGGGCGCTACCTCGGCCAATCCCAGGGCCGCGCGGCCTTGCGCGAGCAGGATGCGCTTTACCTCACGCAGGACCCGCGCGGTCCCTCGCTGCAAGACCTCTCGCCCGCGATCTTCGAACGGCTCGAGGCTTACGGCGTCGCCACCCGCGCCCGGCTGCGCGAGGAGATGCAGATCGAATTCACCATCGAGGACGGGCGCCTGGCCATCATCGACGCGGTCAAGGTCGCGCGCTCGGCCCGGGCCGGCCTGCGCATCGCGGTGGCGCTGGCCGATGACGAGATCATCTCGCGCAACGAGGCGGTGTTGCGGGTGGAGCCTCGCAGCCTGACGGAGCTTCTGCACCCCCAGGTCGACCCAAGGGTGGCCCGTGACGTGGTGACCAAGGGCATCGCGGCCTCCCCCGGCGCGGCCACGGGGCGGATCGTGTTCTCTTCGACGGCCGCCCAGGCCAGTCAGGCGCGGGGCGAGGATTGCATCCTGTGCCGGCGCGAGACCCAGCCCGAGGACATCAGGGGCATGCATGCCTCGGTGGGCGTGCTGACGGAACGGGGCGGCACGACCTCTCATGCCGCCGTGATCGCGCGGGGGATCGGGGTGCCTGCGGTCGTGGGGGCCAATGGGCTGCGCATCGACTGGCGCGAGCGGCGCATCACCGCGCCCGATGGCCGCATCTTCAACGAGGGCGACCTGATCACCGTTGACGGCACGACCGGAGAGGTGCTTGGCGGCGCCCCGGTCATGCTGGCGGCGGCCTTGGACGACAATTTCCAGAAGCTTTTGGGCTGGGCCGATGCCGTGCGCGATATCGGCATCCGGGCCAATGCCGATACGCCCACCGATGCCTCGACCGCGCGGCGCTTTGCGGCCGAGGGGATCGGCCTCTGCCGGACCGAACACATGTTCTTTGACGAGGACCGCCTTGTCGTCATGCGCGAGATGATCTTCGCGGGCTCTGCGCCCGACCGCGCGGCGGCGCTGGTGCGGCTTCTGCCCATGCAGCGCGCTGATTTCGTGCAGCTTTTCGCGATCATGCAGGGGCTTCCGGTCTGCATCCGCCTCTTTGACCCTCCGCTGCACGAATTCCTGCCGCAGTCGAAAGAGGGCCTGCGCGAGCTGGCCGAGGCGCTGGCCCTGCCCCTGTCCGAGGTCACCCGCCGCGCCGAGGCCCTGTCCGAGGCCAATCCGATGCTGGGCATGCGCGGGGTGCGGCTTGGCGTCGTCCTGCCCGAGATCTACGAGATGCAGGCGCGGGCGATCTTTGAAGCCACGGTCGAGGCGGGCAAGCAGGGCACGCCGGTCGTGCCGGAGGTGATGATCCCGCTGGTCTCGGCCTCGCGCGAGGTCGAGCTGGTGAAGACCAATATCGACAAGGTGGCGGCGGCGGTGCGGGTCAAGACCGGGGTCGCTTTCGAATACAAGCTGGGCGTCATGGTCGAAACCCCGCGTGCCGCGCTGCGGGCGGGGGAAATCGCCCATCACGCGGCCTTCCTGTCCTTCGGCACCAATGACCTGACGCAGATGACCTATGGCCTGAGCCGAGACGACGCCGGGCGCTTCATGGGGACCTATGTGGCGCAGGGGGTTTTCCCGGAAGATCCCTTCCACAGCCTGGATGTCGACGGGGTCGGAGAGCTGCTTCTGATCGGCGCCGAGCGCGGTCGGCAGACCCGCAAGGACCTGACGCTCAGCATCTGCGGCGAGCATGGCGGCAACCCCGAATCGATCGCCTTCTGCCGCAAGGCCCGATTCGATTACGTCTCTTGCAGCCCCTACCGGGTGCCCCTGGCACGCCTGGCGGCGGCGCACCTGGCTTTGGCCGATGCTGTGGATAAGTCGAATTAAACCACAATATCATGAATTTGCGGCGCAAAGCTCATAGACTACCTTAAGATTTTCGGCGGATTTCCGCGCAAATTTGCGGGGAATCCGCGGGAATCCCTCCCCGCCATAGACCGGTCACAGTTTCGCCATTAGCCCGGTATGTCGTTGCCCGGTCGCTGCCTGACCGGCGACGTTTTGGAAACAACCGGGAACAAAGATCCATGCGCTTGCACCTTTCGGAGACAATGGCGGCTGCCGCCATCATGCTCTCGGGCGCGGCCCACGCCGATGTGACGGTGAGCCAGTCCAACGACCCCTCCCGCGCGATGGGAGCCGAATTCGCCACGCTCTTTGGCGCCGAACATGAGACCGTGAATGCCCTGCCCGAGGCGCAGCTGACCGCCCTGGCCAAGGGGCCCGAGGCCGCCGCCAAGCCCAAGGCCAAAACCGAGGCCCCGGTGATCGACTATTCCGACGCCTGGCTGGCCTCCCTGCCCGCACCCCAGGGCGGCGAAGATTACGACTGCCTGCGCGAAGCCATCTATTTCGAATCCCGGGGCGAGGGTCTGACCGGCCAATTCGCCGTGGCCGAGGTCATCCTGAACCGCGTCGACAGCGCGGGCTTCCCCAAGACGGTTTGCGGGGTGGTGAACTCCAGGGGCTCGGGCGAATGCGCCTTTTCCTATGTCTGCGACGGCATGGCGGATGTGATGCGCGACCCCTTGGCCATCGACCGCGCCAGCCGCATCGCCCGCGCCATGCTGGACGGCGCGCCGCGCAACCTGACCGGAGGCGCCACCTTCTTTCACGCCACCTATGTCAGCCCGAACTTCGGCGATGTGACGCGGACGGCGGCGATCGGCGGCCATCTCTTCTATCGCGCCAACTAAGTCGCCCCGCTTGCACAAGCGGTCGGCATGAGGCAAATCACCCACGGGGCCAGGCGCTAGTCTGGCCCCGAAACTTTGGGGCCAGACTGCCCCGATCTTGTGGGGAAGCCATGAGCACCGATGTCCGCCTTGCCTTCGCCCATCCCGAGGAACGCAGCCTCGCCTCGGCCAGCGCCGATCCGCGCGACCGGATTTCGCTGCGCGACCATATCGTCGAAGCCGATATCGGCGCCTTTCAGCAAGAGCGCGGCCATCGCCAGCGGCTGATGTTCAACGTGGTCGTCGAGGTCCGCCCCGTGGCGCAGCCCCTGAACGACGACGTGGACCGGATCCTCTCCTATGACCGGCTGACCTGGGCCATCGCGGCGGAACTGGCGGCCGAGCGCCTGAACCTCTTGGAGACCCTGGCCGAACGCGTGGCCGAGCGCATCCTCGCCGAGCCGCAGGCCATGCGCGCCTTCGTGCGGATCGAGAAGCTGGACATCGGCCCCTACAAGCTCGGGGTCGAGATCGTGCGGTCCCGCGCCGAGACCGCCTTGCAGGTCGTGGGCCAGGATGGCGAGGCCTCTTCCGTCCATCCGCTGGTGGTCTATCTCGACAATGCGACGCTGGAGGCCCCGGACCTCTCGGCCCGGCTGGACCAGTGGCAGGCGGCGGGGCCTTCGGTGATCTTGTGCGTGGGCCTGCCCGATCTTGACCGGCCCCAGACCGGCCACAAGCCGACCCAGCGCCGGGTGGATATGCTATCCATCGAGCAGAATGCCTGGCGCCTCGCCGCCCGCGACCCGCGCTGCGTGGTCATGGCGACGCGGACCGAGATCGACTGGGCGGTGAAGCGCGGCCAGGTCATGGTCTGGGCGCCCTCCAAGATGGTGCTGGATGCGGTGGACGGGCCCTCCTCGCGCGATCCGGTGGCCCTGGCGCTGTGGCTGGCCGAGGTCATGGCGGCCTCGCGGATGATCGTTCACGGCGATGTTGCACTTCCGGCGGGAAGCCGCGTGAGCGTCGAGCGCGCCTGAGGTTTGGCCTTGAGGCCGGGGGTGCGGGGGCCTAATCCGAATGTGGGTGTTGCGGGACGCCCGGGGGTTTCACACCCCCGGACCCCCGTGGGATATTTGTGAAAAGATGAAAGGGGCAAGGGTGCGGGAGTATTTTCGACCCATTGCGATGACGGAGCGGGTGCCGGGGGCGCTGCCCCTTGCGGGGGGGGGCCAGTGGTTCGCCCAGGTCGAGGTTCTGACGCGTCAGGGCGGGCGTGTGGTTGCCGTGAGTGAGCTGCCGGGCGAGGTGCGCGACAGGCTCTCGGGGCCGCGCGGGGATTTCGGCGGGCTGGGCATGGACCGGGTGCGGCTGATGGGCATCCTGAACGTCACGCCGGACAGTTTCTCGGATGGCGGGCTCTTCCTGCGGCCAGAGGCAGCGGTGATGCAGGCGCGGGTCATGTCGGGGGCGGCCGAGATCATCGACGTGGGCGGTGAGAGCACGCGGCCCGGCGCGGTCGAAGTCTCGGTGGCTGACGAAGTGGCGCGGACGGTGCCGGTGATTGCAGCGCTGCGGGAAGGCGGGCTGGAGGGGCCGATCTCGATTGACACCCGCAAGGCGGCGGTGGCGGAGGCGGCGCTGGCGGCGGGGGCCTCCTGGGTCAATGACGTGACGGCCTTGCGCTTTGACCCGGCGATGGCGGGGGTTGTGGCGCGGTCGGGGGCTCCGGTCGTGCTGATGCATTCGGTGGCGGATCCGCAGACCATGCAGGACGATCCGCGCTATGACGATGTGCTTCTGGACGTCTATGACGCCCTGGCCGAAAGGGTTGCCGTGGCCGAGGCGGCGGGGATTGCGCGGGAGAAGATCGCCATCGACCCCGGCATCGGCTTTGGCAAGACGCTGGCGCATAACCTGACGCTCTTGCGGGGCCTGACGCTGTTTCACGACCTCGGCTTGCCGGTCCTGTTGGGCGCCAGCCGCAAGCGCTTTATCGGGACCATCGGGGCTGAGGCCGAGGCGGCCAAGCGCGTGCCGGGGTCGCTTGCCGTGGCGCTTTGGGGCGCGGCCCAGGGGGCGCAGATGATCCGCGTGCATGATGTGGCAGAGACCCGCCAGGCGCTCCGCCTCTGGCAGGCGGCCCAGACAGGAGATAACCCATGACGAGGAAGCTGTTCGGCACCGATGGGGTGCGGGGGCGGGCCAATTCCCATCCGATGACGGCAGAGATGGCGCTGAAGCTCGGCGCCGCTGCCGGGCGCTATTTCCGGCGCGGGCATGGCGCGCATCGAGTGGTGATCGGCAAGGACACCAGGCTCTCGGGCTATATGCTGGAGAATGCGATGACGGCGGGGCTCACCTCGACCGGCATGAATGTGCTGCTTCTGGGGCCCGTGCCGACGCCCGCCGTGGGATACCTCACGCGGTCGATGCGGGCGGACCTTGGGGTGATGATCTCGGCCTCCCACAATCCCCACCAGGACAATGGCATCAAGTTCTTTGGCCCCGACGGGTTCAAGCTCTCGGACGAGGCGGAGGCGGAGATCGAGGCCATCGTGGCGGGCGAGATCGGCCTTGCCCTGCCCGAAGAGATCGGTCGGGCGCGGCGGATCGAGGATGGCCGGGGCCGCTATCAGGAGTTCGTCAAGACGACTTTCCCGCCCGGCCTGACGCTGGAGGGTCTGAAGGTCGTGATCGACTGCGCCAATGGGGCGGCCTACAAGGCGGCGCCGGAAGTGCTGTGGGAGCTGGGGGCGACGCTGATCCCGGTGGGGGTCTCGCCCAACGGGACCAATATCAACGACCGCGTGGGCTCGACCCATCCGCAGACGGCGGCCGAGGCGGTGGTGGCGCATGGGGCGCATGTGGGGATCAGCCTGGATGGCGATGCCGATCGGGTGATGATCCTGGACGAGACCGGGGCGGTGGCCGATGGCGATCAGATCATGGCGCTTCTGGCCGCGCGGTGGGCCGATGAGGGCAAGCTGAAGGGCGGGACCCTGGTGGCGACGGTCATGTCGAACCTGGGGCTGGAGCGGTTCCTGGGGGCCAAGGGGCTCCACCTGGAACGCACGGCGGTGGGCGACCGCTATGTCGTGGAGGCGATGCGCAGGGGCGGCTGGAACCTGGGCGGGGAACAGTCGGGCCATATCGTGATGACCGATTATGCCACGACCGGGGATGGGCTCCTCGCAGGGCTGCATTTCCTGGCCGAAATGGTGCGGACCGGGAAGAAGGCCTCGGTCCTGGTGCGGCAGTTCGAAACCGTGCCGCAGCTGTTGAAGAACGTCCGGTATGGCGAGGGCCAGCGCCCCTTGGATCATGACACGGTCAAGGCCACGATTGCGGCCTCCGAGGCCAGGCTGACCGGCAAGGGGCGGCTTCTGATCCGCAAGAGCGGCACCGAACCGCTGATCCGCGTCATGGCCGAATGCGAGGACCGGGGGCTTCTGGCGGAAGTGGTCGACGAAATCGTCTTTGCCGTGCAGAAGGCTGCCGGTTAAAGGGCCGAACCCGGGGTATCCCCCGGGCTACGGGGGGGGCGAAAGCCCCTGATGCCTTCGCCGCAAAGTTGAGGCGCCCCGGTCCCCCCGGAGCGCCCCTTTCACTTTCATACTTGCACAAATACTCCACCGGGGGTCCGGGGGGGCGAGCCCCCCCGGCGCGGGGGGATCGGGGGGCGGCGCAGCCCCCCGAATATGGCCCCCGAATTCAACCGACGTGGTAAAGCGACGCAAACAACCGCGGATCCAGGCTTTCCGCCGCGAAGGTCGGCCCCTCGGTCAGGACCGAGACGGCGTCATGGGAATGCAGGCTCTCCTGGTGCGAGGCCACGATGCGGAAGTCGCGGATCCGGTCATCGGCTTGCAGGGCGGCGCAGAAGCTGCGCGCCGCGTCCTCGACGAAGATCGGGTTGGCGGCGTTCAGCTCGGCAAAGGCCTGCTCGTCCTCGCGCTTGACCATGACCTGCGTCTCGGTCGGCACGGCCTGGCGGGCCAGCTCGATCAGGTCCTCGAACCACAGGATATCGCCGACGGTCTCGACCGAAATCCGCGCGACCGAGCGCTGCGAATGCGGCGTCGCGAGCTGGCCGCGCATCATGCGGGCGTGCTCCGACAGTTCCAGAGAGCAGGGGCAGGTCGAGGAATAGACGAAGTCCAGGTGCATGATCTTCTTGCGGACGCCGGCCTTTTCGACGAGCTCCAGCGCGATGTCGTAATACTGCCAGCCCGAGAGGCCGGAGCGCAGCGAGCCCACCTTCACCGGGAAGGAGAAGCGCATCTGGATGCGAGCGTCGAAGCTGCCGAGGTCGCGCTTGTAGTCGTCCAGCGCATGTTCGATGACCTGGAAGGAGAAGTCGCGCTCGGAATGCGCATAAAACGACCGCATGATGCGGGACATGTTGATGCCCTTCTTCTCGGCCTCGAGGCTGACGGTGCCGGTGACCGAGGTCTCCAGCACGACCTCGCCCGCGTCGCGGGTGCGGTAGCGGATCGGCAGGCGGAAGTTCGAGATGCCGACATGCTGGATGACCTGCTTGGCCCCCACGATCAGGCTGGAGGGCCCGTTCTGCAGGTCGGGCATGGCGGCCTTGTAGGCGGCATCGGGGCGGAAGGTCTCGGGGTAGTCGCGCGACAGCACGGGATAGCCCGCGAGGAGCCGCCCCACGGCGGGATCGAGCGCCACGATATCGGCCTCGGTCGCCCGATCGGCCCAGCGCTTCAAGAGGTGGAGGGCGGCTTCTGCCTCGTCCCGGCCGGGTTTGCGGTCGAGTTCGGGATCGTGGATGTTCATGGCGGCTTCCCCTGGGTCAGGTCGCAAGGTTCGGTATATAGGGCATTGGGCGTCGTTGCCCAAGACTTACCGAAGTGTTACGGCGGAAAGGCGACATCGGATCACTGGCCTTTGGGCGAAAGTCGGGGTCCGGTAGAAAAAGCAGGGCCAGGGCCCTGCTTTTTCTACCGGAGGAGGCGGGGGGCTGCCGCCCCCCGAGCCCCCTGCCCAAAGGGGAGCACGCTCCCCTTTGGAAACCCCGTGGATATTTGCGGACCAATGAAATCAGGCCTTTGCGAGGCCCTGTTTCAGATCGGCGATCAGGTCGCCCGCATCCTCCAGCCCGACCGAGAAGCGGATCAGGCCGGGGGTGATGCCCAGCTTGTCCTTTTGCTCCTGGGGCAGGCGTTGGTGGGTCGTGGTGGCGGGATGGGTCGCGATCGACTTGGCATCGCCGAGGTTGTTGGAAATCTTGGCGATCTCCAGCGCGTTCATGAAGCGGAAGGCCGCCTCCTTGCCGCCTGCGACCTCGAAGGTCACCAAGGTGCCGCCCGTGCCCATCTGCGCCATGGCGAGCTGATGCTGGGGATGGGAGGCGAGGCCCGGGTAGATGACCTTGGTCACTTTCGGCTCGGCCTCGAGCGCGGTGGCCACCTTTAGCGCGGCATCGGCCATGGCCCGACAGCGCAGGTCGAGCGTCACCATGCCCTGCAGATGCAGCCAGGCGTTGAAGGGCGAAATCGCGGCGCCGGTGTGCTTGAGATAGGGCTCGGCCACCTTGCGCACGAACTCCTTCGTGCCGCAGATGACCCCGCCCAAGGCCTTGCCCTGGCCGTCGATATGCTTGGTCGAGGAATAGATCACCACATCGGCGCCCTGCGACACTGCCTTGGAGAAGATCGGCGTGGCAAAGACATTGTCGACGATGACCAGCGCGCCCCGGGCATGGGCAATCGCGGAGACCGACTTGATATCGACCAGCTCCAGCGTCGGGTTGGACATCGATTCGAAGAAGACCGCCTTGGTCCCGGGCGTCACCGCCGCGCGCCATTGGTCGAGGTCGGCGCCATCGACAAAGGTCACCTTGACGCCATAACGGGTCAGGACCTCTTCCAGGATGTAAAGGCAGGAGCCGAAGAGCGCCCGGGCCGAGACCACGTGATCCCCCGCCCGCAGCATGCTCACCAGGGCGCCATTCACCGCTGCCATGCCGGAGGCCGTGGCGAAGGCATCCTCGGTGCCCTCCAGCGCCGCGATGCGCTCTTCGAACATGCGGGTCGTGGGATTGCCGTAACGGGCATAGATGAACTCGTCATCGCCTGCCTTGATGAAGCGTTGTTCGGCCGCCTCGGCGTCCGGGTAGGCAAAGCCTTGGGTCAGATACAGGGCCTCGGCCATCTCGCCATATTGGCTGCGCCGCGTGCCTTCATGCACCAGTTTCGTGCGGATGTTCCAGTCGCTCATCCGGTCCTCCATAGGGGCTTTGCAGCCCGGGTTGCCCGGATAGAGGGGCCATATGCCCCACCTTTTAGCGGTATGTTTAACGTGGCCCGCAATCCGGTTCAAAGCGCCACGGGGATTGGCCTAGCAGGCGCCCCGGGAACCGTCAAGCGCCCCCTGCCCCTTTCACCTTGGCCCAAATACCTCCACGGGAGGTCCGGAGGGTGTGAAACCCTCCGGGCGTTCCGCCTCAGAACCGGCCGTAACCCTTGATCCAGGCCATCTCGACCGTCCGCGACAGGGCCTGGGCCACCCGGTTCACGCCCATGGGCAGAAGCCCGAAATAGATCAGCCAGACCGCCAGGGACTGCTGGATCATCGCCTCGTTCAAGAGAACCAACCCCAGGTAGAAGACCGCCATGACCCGCGCCATCAGCGCATCCGATTGCAGGGGCCGCGTGCCGGGCACGAAATGGCGCGTCATCGCATGGCCACCCGCGATCACGTCCAGAAGGTAAAGCCCCGCCATCATGAGGAAATAGCCCGAGAGGAAGCGCTGGCACCAGATCGGCTCGCCCTCCACCACCAGGCCCGCAAAGACCAGGGGGCCGAAGAGGAGCGCAAAGATCAGGCTCCAGCGCCCCGAGACCGAGAGGCTGAGGTTGCGCACCGTCACATCGGCCCGCATCGCCAGACGGATGGCCACGGCCAGGACGAAGGCCACCATGAAGGCCTCTTGCTCGGAGGAAAGGAGCGAGGTCAAGACAGGCCAGGCCACCGCCATGACCAGAAGCGGCAGCATCGCGGTCCAGGGACTGCGGTCCTCCTTGCGGAACACGGCCTTGAAGCCGGCCCAGGTCTGGTTGATCTCGTCCCACATATCCCACGCCCCCGCGTTGTCACAGGCGCAGCTTGGCAAAGGATTGCGGCAGGAACGCGGCGGGATTCAGTCCTTGTCTTGCCCGTATTTCTGCAAGAGCTTGGCTTGGGACAAGAGGAAGCCGAACATCGCCACGGTCAGGCCCACGACCTTGAAGGTCAGCCAGGTCCCGTCCGAGAAGTTCCGCCAGACGATCTCGTTCAGCACGGCCATGGCGAGGAAGAAGACGCAGATCCGGCGGGTCAGGATCAGCCAGCCCTCCTCGGCCATGGGCAGATGCTCGCCCATCACCAGCTTCAACCAGCTTTGCCCGCGCAAGAGGCCGATGCCCAGCAGCCCTGCGAAGAAGATGTAGATGATCGTGGGCTTCATCTTGATGAAATGCCCGTCGTTGAACCAGACCGTCAGCCCGCCCATGAAGAGCACGACGGCCAGGGTCAGCAGCTGCATGGCCGAGAGCTTGCCGGTGAGCTTCCACAGGGCCAGGGTCGCCGCGGTTTGCAGGACGACGAAGATCCCCGTCGTCAGGATGAAACCCGTGTAGGTCACGCCGCCCCAGGTCATCGTCTGATCCTTCAAGAGCACATAGGCGGCCAGGAAGACCACCAGGGGCCCATATTCCAGCACGGCTTTCATCTTGGTCATCTGCCCAACTCCATCACCACAGCGCCCAGCGCAATCAATCCCATGAGACCCGCACGCCCCGGCCCCACCTTCTCACCCAGAACCGCCCGGCCTATCAAGGCCGCAAACACCGTCGAGGTCTCGCGCAGCGCCGCCGCAAGGCCCACATGATCGAGCCGCGTGGCGATCATCACCGAGCCGAAGGAGGCGAAGGCCACCAGCGCGCCGAAGATGCCCCTGGCCGCAAGACCGCGCAGCCGGTCGCGCGGCACGCCCCGCCAGCGCCGCCAGGTCACGGCCGGGATGAAGACCGAATCCACCACGAAGAACCAGGCGAGAAAGGTGAAGGGGTTCTCGACCGCCCGGATCCCCCAGGCATCATAGGTCGTATAGGCCGCGACGAAGCCCCCGGTCACCAGGGCCAGGACCAGGGCGGGGGCAAGGCTCATGGGCCGCTCCATCCGCGCCAGGGCCACGACGGCCAGGCCGAAGATCCCTGCCACCAGAAGACCAAGGCCAAGCCATTGACCCGGCGCGAAATGCTCGCCAAAGACCGCGCCCGCGAAGATCACCGTGAACACCGGCCCCGTGCCGCGCACGATGGGATAGACCACCGTATAGGGCGCGCGGTCATAGGTCATGGCCTGGGCGATTTTATACCCCGCATGGATGGCAAAGGCGCCCAGGAAGATCGGCGCCTGCGAGAGCGTCGGCCAGGGCACCAGGAACAGGGCCACCGGCAGCGCCATCAGCCCGTAGCTCGCATCGATGGCGGCCCGCGCCAGCCAGGGGTCATCGCGGCCCTTTTGCAGCGCTCCGAACAGGGCATGCAGAAAGGCCGCCGCGATGGCCAGGCCTATGGCCAGCCTGTGCCCCTCGGGCGTGCCCGCAAGCCCCGTGATCGTGGCGCCCACTTACTCCAGGCCCACCAGGGCCTTGGCGAAGTCTTCCGGGTCAAAGGGGGCAAGGTCGTCGATCTGCTCGCCCACGCCAATCGCATGGATGGGCAGACCGAACTTGTCGGCCAGGGCCACCAGGACGCCGCCCCGCGCCG
The DNA here is from genome assembly GCF_009925085.1 of Stagnihabitans tardus. Classification (GTDB taxonomy): domain Bacteria; phylum Pseudomonadota; class Alphaproteobacteria; order Rhodobacterales; family Rhodobacteraceae; genus Stagnihabitans; species Stagnihabitans tardus. The sequence goes on from NZ_JAABNR010000015.1 coordinate 39,385, forward strand.
TGCCGTCGAGCTTGGTCATCACCAGCCCCGAGACATCGGCAATCTTGCGGAAGATCTCGACCTGGGTCAGGGCGTTCTGCCCCGTCGTCGCATCCAGGACCAGAAGCGTGTTATGCGGCGCCGAAGGGTCGACCTTGCGCAAGACGCGGACGATCTTTGCCAGCTCCTCCATCAGGTCGGCGCGGTTTTGCAGGCGCCCGGCCGTGTCGATCATCAGAAGGTCGGCGCCCTCGGCCTGGGCGCGGGTCAGGGCGTCGAAAGCCAGCGAGGCGGGGTCGGAGCCCTCTGCCGCCGTCAGCACCGGAACGCCCGCCCGCTTGCCCCAGACCTGCAATTGCTCGACCGCCGCCGCGCGGAACGTGTCTCCGGCGGCGATCACGACGTTCTTTCCGGCGGCCTTGAACTGCGAGGCCAGCTTGCCGATCGTCGTCGTCTTGCCCGAGCCATTGACGCCCACGACCAGAACCACCTGCGGCTTTTGCGGGTAAAGCGGCAAGGGGCGGGCGACGGGTTCCATGATGCGGGCGACCTCGGCAGCTAGGGCGCCCTTGATCTCGGAGGTCGTCACGCGCCGCCCCATGCGACCCTCCGCGATATTGGCCGTGACCTTGAGCGAGGTCTCGACCCCCATGTCGGACTGGATCAAGAGTTCCTCCAGGCTTTCCAGCATGGCATCGTCGACGACGCGGGTGTTCTCGTCACGCCCCAGGAGGCGCCCGATCAGGCCGGGCTTCTCGGCCTGGGGTTTCTCGGGCTGCGGTTCGGCCACCAAGGCATCCAGCCCCGCCTCGAGCTTGGCCGAAGAGCGGAAGAGGCGGTCGCGCAGCTTGGAGAAAAAGGCCATGTCACCCTCGGCGGTTTTCTCTCACCTAAGACGGGCGCGGGCGCGATGCAAGTCAGGCCTTGCTGGCGAAGGCCGCGATCTCGGCGGCCGGGCGGGCCCCTGCAAGCCGCGCGACCTCGCGCCCCCGGTGCCAGAGGATCAAGAGGGGGATGCCCCGGATCCCCAACCGCTGCGAGATGGCCGGATGGTCCTGCGTGTCGATCTTGGCAAAGCGCGTGGCCGGGGTGGCCTGGGCGGCCTTGGAGAACTCGGGCGCCATCATCCGGCAGGGCCCGCACCAGGGCGCCCAATAGTCGATGACCACGGGCATCTCGTCGCGGATGAGCTTGTCATGGGTGGCAGGGTCGATCTCGGCCACCTTGCCCGTGACCAGACCCGCCCCGCAGACCCCGCATTTCGGCCCCTGGGCCAGCTTTTCCTCGGGCACCCGGTTGGCCTGCCCGCAGTCCGTGCATGTCAGTCGCATCCTGGCCTCCGCTTATATTCCGCGCTTGATATATATCACGGAACCCGGCGCACAAGGGCTCCGTAATCGTTACAGGAAACCTTTTGCATCCCGCGGGGGGGCCGTTTAGGGTGCCGCCCCAGAGGAGACCCCAGATGCACCCCTATCAGAACCCCAACGCCCCCATCGAGACCCGAGTCGAGGACCTTCTGGCCCGGATGACCCCGGAAGAGAAATTCGCCCAGATGCATGCCATGTGGCTGATCCTGGACGAGGAGGGCAACCACAAGGTGCGCGGCGATGCCTTCATCAAGGGGACCGAGGCCGAGACCCTGCGGCAAAGGCTGCTCCTGGGGCTTGGCCAGATCACGCGGCCCTTGGGCACGGCGGCGGTCGAGCCGCGCAAGGGGGTGCGCGCGCTGAACCGGCTGCAAAAGCTGATGATGGAGGAGACGCGGCTGGGCATCCCGGTGCTCTCCCACGAGGAATGCCTGTCGGGGCTGATGGCGCGGGATGCGACGCTGTTTCCCTCGTCGCTGGGCTATGGCGCGACCTGGAATCCGGGGCTGATCCAAAGGGTGGGCGCGGCCATCGGCGACGAGATGGCTTCGGTCGGCGGTCACCAGGGCCTGGCCCCGGTGCTGGATGTGGCGCGGGATGCGCGCTGGGGCCGGACCGAAGAGACCTTCGGCGAAGACCCCTACCTCGTGGGCGAGATGGCCTTGGCCTATGTGCGGGGGCTGCAGGGCCCCGACCGCAGGCGGCTGGCGACCTTGAAGCATTACGTCGGCCACAGCTATTCTGAAGGCGCGCGCAACCATGCCCCGGTTCACCTCGGCTGGCGCGAGCTGAACGACGACTTCATGCTGCCCTTCGAGATGGCGGTGAAGCTGGGCCAGGCCTCCTCGGTGATGCCCGCCTATCATGACATCGACAACGAGCCGGTCCATGGCTCCCGGCATCTCTTGACCGATGTGCTGCGCGGCGAATGGGGGTTCGAGGGCATCGTGGTGGCCGATTACATCGGGGTCACGCTTCTGCATGCCCATCACGGCGTGACCCCGGATGCGGCGGCATCGGCGGCCCTGTCCTTCCGCGCGGGGCTGGACGTGGAATTGCCCGCCGACGAATGCGCGACCATGCTGGCCCAGGCCCTGGACCGTGGCCTTATCACCATGGAGGAGGTGGACGAGACTGTCCGTCGGTCCCTGCGCGAGAAGTTCCGCATTGGTCTCTTCGAGAAGCCTTACGCCGATGACGGCGCCGTGGCGCTGCGGACGCCTCAGGCGCTGGAGCTGGCGCGAGAGGTGGCCGAGCAATCGGTGACCATCCTCGACAACCGGGGCGCCCTGCCGATTGCGCCTGCCACCAAGCTGGCCGTGATCGGGCCTTGCGCCGATGACCCGCTGGCTTTGCTGGGCGATTATTCCTTCCCCGTCCACCTGATCAACATGGACGCCAAGGAGGATGCCTCCTCCGTCGTCACCCTCCTGCAAGGCTTCCGCGCCCTCTGCCCCGATGTCACCTATGCCAAGGGCTGCCATATCCTGGAGACGCGCAGCGCAGGCGCCCCGGTCTTCCCCGGCGACGTGGCCGATCCGACCAAACTTCACCAGGTCTCGCCGCTTTCGACCAAGCTGGACCTGATCCCCGAAGCCGTCGAGGCCGCGCGCAAGGCCGAACTGGCGATTGTCTGCGTCGGCGACCTCTCCGGCATCTTCCAGACCGGCACGGTGGGCGAGGGGTCAGATGCCGAGACCCTGGACCTCCCCGGCGTCCAGCAAGAGCTCCTGCAAGCCGTGGTCGAAACCGGCACGCCCACGGTGGTCATCGTGACCTCGGGCCGCCCCTACAACCTCGGCGGCCTCGAATCCCGCCTGGCCGCCCAGGTCTATGCCTTCTTCCCCGGCGAGCAGGGCGGCCATGCCGTGGCCCGCGTCCTGACCGGCGCGGCAGAGCCCTCGGGCCGCCTGACGCTGTCGGTGCCGCGTTCGGCTGGCGCCTCGCCCTATTTCTACAACCACAAGTTCAAGGCCTCGGGCACCCCGGTCGCCCGGCATTTCGGGTCGGATTACCCCTTCGGCCATGGGCTCTCCTACACGACCTTCGCCTGGGAAGGGCTGGAGGTCTCTCCCCAGGTCACCCTGGATGGCACGGTGACCGCCAGCCTGACGGTGCGCAACACCGGCGCCCGCAAGGGGGTCGAGGTGGTGCAGCTTTACATCCGCGACCGGGTGGCAAGCCTGGTGCGCCCGGTCAAGGAGCTGAAAGCCTTCGCAAGGCTGGACCTGGCCCCGGGCGAGGCAAAGCGGGTGACGCTGGAAGTCCCGGTCGACATGCTGAACTTCACCGGCTACCAGGGCCATCGCATCGTGGAGCCCGGCTGGTTCGACGTGATGCTCGGCGCCTCTTCCGCCGATATCAAGCTGAAGGGCGAGGTCGAGGTGACGGGCCCCTCCCCCCGCGCGCTGCCGAAAGACTGGCGCATGCAGTCCCGCGCGACCGTGGTCTGAACCCCGCGGCAGCAGCCTTTGGCGGGGGCTCGATGCCCCGGCCAAAGGCCCCCCCGCCGCCGCGCGGCCCGAGGATTTCGCAAGACATCCGAGGGCGCCCGCCGAAAAAGCCCTCAGGCCAGTTCCAGCGTCACCCGGCGGTTCTGGCGGCCCTTCTTCTCGACCTTGGTCAAGGCCACCCGCCCGATCTCCGAGGTCCGCGCCACATGGGTCCCGCCGCAGGGCTGCAGGTCGACCTGGGTCTCCCCCGCCCCGATCCGCACCAGCCGCACCCGCCCCTGGCCCACCGGAGGCCGCACCGACATGGTCTTCACCAGCCCCGGATTGGCCGCAAGCTCCTCATCGGTGATCCAGGTCTCGGTCACCGCCAGGTCCTGGTCGATCAGCCGGTTCAGCCGGTCCTCGATCGCGGCCAGGTCCTCGGGCGGCTCGGGCATGTCGAAATCGAGCCGCCCGCGCTCGGCGCCGATCTGGCCCCCGGTCACCGGCAGAGGGATCACCACCGACAGAAGATGCAGCGCGGTATGGACGCGCATGTGACGGAAGCGGCGGTCCCAGTCCAGCACCTGGCGGACCTCCGTGCCAATCGGCGGCAAGGGCGGCGTGATGTCGCCCGGCACCAGCGCCACCCCGCCCTCGTGCTTGACCGCCGTGGCAATGGCCATGCGGCTTCGCCCCCATTCCAGCCAGCCGCTGTCCCCCGGCTGCCCCCCGCCCGTCGGGTAAAAGACCGAGGCCCGAAGCACGATGCCGCCCTCGGGCGTATGCGCCACCACGGCCGAGACGGCTTCGGTCAGATAGGCATCGTCACGGAACAGAAGCTCGGTCATGGCTTGGCCTTTGGCAGGGGCGCGCCGAGGATGGCCTCGACGGCGGCGATATGGGCGGCCTCTTCGGCCTTCTTCTCGGCCTCGGCGGCGGCGTCATCGGCCTTCTTGGCCAGGTAATCGCGGTGAGCGGCCGAAAAGGCCACCCTTTCGGCGGCAAAGCGCGCGGCGACCTGGTGGTTGATCTCGGTCCGGACCTCGTGCTGGAAATTCACGTCCCGCAGGATCACCCTTATCTCGAAATTCAGCGCATCGCCCGCAAAGCCGGTGAGCACCACGGCGGGCGGCGGCGACAAGAGGACCAGCGGCTGGGCCTCGGCGATCTCGCGCAAGAGCTTCGAGACCCTGCGGCTGTCCTCGGTCAAGGGCACCGAGACCGGAACGATGAGCCGCCCGGTCAGCGAGAACCGCGTCCAGTTGGTCACCTGCCGCGTGATCAGGTCGCTGTTGGGCACGATCACATCCGACCGGTCGAAGGTCTGGATCCGGGTCGAGCGCACCGAGATCGCCTTGACCACGCCCTGGACCGAGCCCACCTCGATCCAGTCGCCCTCGCTGACGGGCCGCTCGATCAGAAGGATGATGCCCGAGACGAAATTCGACACGATGGTCTGCAGGCCGAAACCGATGCCGACCGAGAGGGCACCGGCGACGATGGCCAGGCCCGAGAGGTCGATCCCCGTGGCATTGATCGCCACCAGGGCCGAGACCAGGATCCCGGCATAGCCCAGCCCCGAGACGATGGCATTCTGCCCGCCCTGGTCCAAAGAGGTGCGCGGCAGGACGGTGTTCTTCAAGGCCCCCTGCAAGAGGCGCGTCAGCGTCAGGCCGATGGCGAAGAGCACGGCAAAGAACAGGAAGTCGGTGGGCGAAATCTGCGTCTCGCCCAGCCGGAAGCCCTCTTGAAACCGTGTCCAAAGCTCGGTCAGGTCGGCGACCCGCGCCCCCCAGATCAGCGCGACCAGGGGCAGCGTGGCAAGCGCCAGGCCGAAGGAGATCAGCACCGGGACCAGGGCGTCCTGGTCCTCTCCGCGCGTGGCCAGGGCATAGATATCGCCCACCAGCCCCTGGGCCAGATAGAGAAGCGCCGCCAGGGCCAGCGTCATGGCCGAGGGGAAGACCAGAGCCGAGGCGGCCGAGATATAGCCCGCCGCCGCCAGAAGCGGCGCGATGGCGCCAAAGAGGATCACGCCGCGCGCCAAGAGCCGGACAAGACGGGTGCGATAGACCGCCCGGCCCTCATCGCTGCCCGGATCGGCGCGGTTCAACAGCTGGCCAAGGCGCACCAGCACGACCGCGCCGGCCAGGATGATCGGCAGGTTCAAGACCGAAGTCGCGGCATCGGTCACGTCGATCTCGGCCATGGCGGCGCGGCGCAGCATGGCCACCGCGATCAGCACGCCGAAGAGCGAGGTCAGGAAGCGCCCCTCGGCCCGGCGCTCGGGCGGCAGGGGCAGAAGCGTCGGGCCCTCGTCGGCGGGGAAGACCCTGCCGCCCAGCCAGGCCGCGGCCATGATGGCAAAGCCGGTCTGCCCCAGGACATCGGCGATATGGCCCCCGATCGGGCCCAGCATGGTCGTCAGCCGCAGCGCCTCGGCCAGGGCGAGGCAGGCGAGGACGGGGACGAGGACCGGGCCCAGCGAGGCCAGGGTCTCCCAGATGCGGCGACCGCGCGCCGAGGAGGGCCCGGGGAGATAGGAGAGAAGCCGCCGCGTGATCGGTCCGCCGCGCCAGAGCCCGGCCAGGGCGAAAAGCAGCAGCGGCAGGATCAGGGGCAGGTTGTCGACCAGCCGCTTTTGCGCGACCCCATCGGTGACGCGCCGCGCCGTTTCGTCCCAAAGCGCCAGGGCGGTGTCGGAGAGGGCCTTGGCCGCATCGGTCCAGTTCGGCGGGTAAAGCGGGTTGGGCCAGAGTTTCAAAAGCTCGGAAGCCTGGCGTTCGCGCAGAAGCCGGTCGATCTCGCGGATCAGGCCATCGGCGCGGCGATAGGCCTCTTCGGCGGCGATACCAGGGGCCTGAAGGCGGCCCATCTGCGCGGTCAGTTCGGCGCGGCGGGTGGCGATCTCGGGCTCTTCGGCGGCGTCACCCTCGGGCGGCGGACCGAGGGCGTCGATCTGGTCCTTGAGCGTCGCGATGCGGGTGGAATTGGCCGATTGCGCGCCCGAAAGCTGCTCGCGCCAGCGGGTCAGCTCGGTGCGCAGGTTTTCCAGCCCCTGGTTGGAGAGGCTCTGGTTGGTCAGCGCGCTTTCGGCGCGAACCGCCATGCGCTCCCACCCCTGGTAGTCAAGCGCCCCGCCGGAGGCGCCGCCCGAGGCCACGGGTTTTGCCGTCGGCGCCCCGCCGCCCGACTGGGTCGCGGCAGGCTTGGCCCCGCCCTGGGGGGCAAAGCCGCCCGACTGCGGCGCCTCGGCAGGGGCATCCGGCTTCATCGGGATGATGGCGCCGGAACTGTCGGCCTGGACCGTCAGGGGCGCCTGGCCCGGCGCCGCCCCGCCCGAGGCCTGGGACAGGGCCGGAAGCGGCAGGGCCAGCGCCGTCGCAAGCGCCAGGGCCCCCATGACGGCGCGGCGGAGGGAGGCCCCCCCCGCCCCAAGGACCAGACCCGCGATCCGGCCCGCCTGGCTCATGCGTCCTCGAAGACCGTGGGCAGGCCCTTGGGCGCGCGGTCCAGCCATTCCGGCACCGGCAGGCCCTTTTCCTTCAGGAAGGCAGGGTTATAGAGCTTGGACTGATAGCGGTTGCCATAGTCGCACAGGATCGTGACGATGGTTTTGCCCGGCCCCATGTCCCTGGCCATGCGGATGGCGCCCGCGATGTTGATGCCCGACGATCCACCGAGGCAGATCCCCTCATCCTCCAGCATCTCGAAGACCAGGGGCAAAGCCTCGGCATCGGGGATGCGGTAGGAGTAATCGGGCTTGAAACCCTCGAGGTTCGCGGTGATGCGCCCCTGCCCGATGCCCTCGGTGATCGAGGTCCCGGGGCTGTCGAAGGCGCCTGTCGTGTACCAGGCATGCAGCGCCGCGCCCTCGGGGTCGGCGAGGCCGATCTTGACGCCCCTGGGCTGCAGCGCGAGGCCCACGCCCGCCAGCGTCCCACCCGAACCCACGGCGCAGATGAAGCCGTCCACGCGGCCCCCGGTCTGCTCCCAGATCTCGGGGCCCGTGGTCTCGATATGGGACTGGCGGTTGGCCACGTTGTCGAACTGGTTGGCCCAGATCGCGCCATTGGGTTCGGTGCGGTTCAGCGCCTCGGCGAGGCGGCCCGAATAGCGGACATAGTTGTTGGGGTTCTTGTAAGGCACGGCCGGAACCTGGACGAGCTCGGCCCCCGCCAGCCGCAGCATGTCCTTCTTTTCCTGGGACTGGGTTTCCGGGATCACGATGACGGTGCGGAAGCCCATCGAGGCCCCGACCAGCGCCAGCCCGATCCCGGTGTTTCCGGCGGTGCCCTCGACGATGGTCCCGCCGGGCTTCAGTGCCCCGCGCGCGATGGCATCCTTGATGATATAGAGCGCGGCACGGTCCTTGACCGACTGGCCGGGGTTCAGGAACTCGCATTTGCCGAGGATCGTGCAGCCGGTCAGCTCGGAAGCCCGCTTGAGCTTCAAAAGGGGCGTGTTGCCGATCGTGTCGGCCAGATCGCTGTGGATGCGCATGGGATACCTCTTCCGCTTTGCCCCTGTGTAAGGGGGCGTTGACCGAAACTCAAGCAAGCCCGGCCATTTCCCGCGCGTGACCCTTGCCAAATTGAGCGCCTGCCGGCGCAGGAGCTTTATCTCGCCTCTGGGCCTGCGGCCCAACCGGCTTGGGGCGGCGCGTCCCAAGGGGCCGCGCCGGAAAGCCTGACCGGCCTGGCCCCATGGCGCCCCTGGACGCGGCCAAGGCCTTTCCCCCTTCATCTTTTCCCAAATATCCCGGGGGGAGCCGAAGGCGGGGGGCAGCGCCCCCAAGCGCCCGTGCCGCCTTCAGACCGCCTGGAACTTGCGCCCCAAAAGCCAGTGATCGGGCAAGAGATCGGCCATCAGACGCACCCCACCCGGCAAGATGACCCGCGTTGCCCCGTTGCCGGGGTCGATCTGCACCACAAGCTCCCGACACCGCCCGCAGGGCTGCAAGACAGTGCCATCCCAATCCACCGCCACCATGGAGGCGATCCGGCTCTCGCCCGCCGTGATCATGGCGGCCACTGCGGCATGTTCGGCGCAAAAGCCGATGCCCGAGGCAGCGTCGATACAGACCCCGCGATAGACCTGTCCGCTTGTGCTGCGCAGGGCCGCGCCCACGCCTGCCACTTCGACCACGGGCGAAAGCCGCCGGGGCGCCAGGACCGCACGAGCGGCTTCAATCAGTGCCAAATCCCCCGGCTCCACAGAATCCCCCTTTTCTTCGCCCCCGATTCCGGCTATCCGCCCCCGGTCGCGCCATGCACCCTTGGAGGATGGCGGACTTATATCAGGAGAAAGACTATGGCACGCGAGATCCACGATCTCAATGTCGAGCTTCGTTCGGGGACGGGCAAGGGGGCCGCTCGGCAAGCACGGCGCGACGGGAAAGTTCCCGGAGTGGTTTACGGCGACGGGCAAGAGCCCGTGTCGATCAACATTCCCTATTACTACCTGCTCAAGCACCTGAAGGCCGGGCGTTTCCTGCAAACGCTCTTCAACCTCAAGGTGCCGGGCCATGACGACGTGCATGTCGTCTGCCGCGGCGTTCAGCGCGATGTCGTCAAGGATCAGCCGATCCATGTCGACTTCATGCGTCTGCACGACGAAAGCCGCATCGTCCTGCACATCCATGTGAACTTCGACAATGCCGACAAGGCACCGGGGATCAAGAAGGGCGGCACGCTGACCGTCGTTCGCTCGGAAGTCGAACTGGAAGTTCTGGCCGGGGATATCCCCGATCACGTCACGGTCGACCTGACCGGCAAGAACATCGGCGATGTCATCCACATCTCCGACGTCGTCCTGCCCGAAGGCGTGAAGCCCACGATCGCGCGGAACTTCGTCATCGCCAATATCGCGGCCCCGGCGGGCCTGGTGTCGGCCGAGGCGTGATTTCGGGTCGTTGACCTGGACGGGCGGCCCCGCCGGGCCGCCCGTTTGCATTGGAGGCGCCATGAAACTCTGGACTGGTCTGGGCAATCCGGGGCCCGAATATCAGGGCAACCGCCACAATATCGGCTTCATGGCGCTGGATCGCATCGCCTTGGACCATGGGTTCGGGCCCTGGAAGAAGGACTTCCACGGGCGGGTGTCCGAGGGGCGCCTGGGCGGCGAGAAGCTACTTCTGTTGAAGCCCGAGACCTTCATGAACCTCTCGGGCCGAGCCGTTCAGGCCGCCATGGCCTTCCACAAGATCCCGCCCGCCGATCTTGTCGTCTTTCACGACGAGCTGGATCTCGGCCCGGGCAAGATCAAGGTCAAGATGGGCGGGGGCCATGCGGGCCACAACGGCTTGCGCTCGATCCATGGCGCGATCGGCGAGGCCTATGGGCGGGTGCGGCTTGGCATCGGCCATCCCGGGCACAAGGACCTGGTGGCGGGCTATGTCCTGCACGATTTCGCCAAATCCGACCGCGACGGACTGGAGCTCCTGCTGCAAGGGATCTCGGAAGGCGCGCCTTTCCTCGCCCAAGGGGAGGAGGCGAAGTTCCTCAACGCCGTCTCGCTGCGGGTGAACCCGCCGCGCAACTCCGGCAAGGGGCCGGAGGGGGGCGAAAAGGTCGCGGTGCCGAAGGAGCCGAAGCCCGCGCCCACGGCAGAGGCAGAGCCCGCGCTCTCGCCGCTGGAACGGTTGATGCAGAAGTTCAAGGGCTGAGGCGCGCGCCAGGCGCCAGCGCAAGCGGGGCGCTCCCGGCCCCGGGGTATACCCCGGGCTACGCAGCGCTGCGAGAGCTCTTGAAGGTCCGGGGTCGGATCAGCGCGCCCTGCCAACCGACGGGGCTCATGCGCCCCCGAGCCAAGCCCCGGGGTATCCCCCGGGCTACGCGGCGTCACCAAAGCGCTTGAAGTGCCGGGGTCGGATCAGCGCGACCCGCTAACCGACAGGTCTCATGCGCCCCCGAGCCATGCCCCTGGGTGTCCCCCGGGCTACGCGGCGTCATCAAAGCTCTTGAAGGTCCGGGGTCGGATCAGCGCGGCTCGCCAACCGACGGGGCTCATGCGGCCCCGAGCCAAGCCCCGGGCTGCGCAACGCCTCGTGCGTTCTTGCAAGCCCGCCCCCGAAGACCGCCCCGCCAGACCCGTCCCCCAGTCGGCAGGGCCGCCCCCGGGCCTGACCGCACAAGCTCTCAGTCGGCAGAGCCCCCGCCAAAGAGCCCCGCAAGCGCCCGGCTCACCGTGGCGCTCACCCCGGGCTTCGACACCGCGACGAAGGGCAAGGGGCGGCAGACCTCCATCGCGGCGAGACCCACCCGCACCGTCAGGGCGCCGTTCACCACCCCCTCGCCGAACCGGCGCGAGACCTTGGCGAGGATCCCTCCCCCCGCGACCGAGCCGATCAGGTCATCGGTCAAGGCCAGGGCCCCCGCCGCCATCAGCGCCCCCATCACCCGGCGCATGAGCCGCCAGGAGCCCAGCGTCCCCGCCCGCCCGCCGTAGATCTCGGCAAGGCGCCGGATCATCCGCACATTGACTACCAGCGCCGTCGCCACATCGGCCAAGGCCAGGGGCACCAGCGCCGTCACCAGGGCCACCTGCCGCGCCGCCGCCTCGACCTCGGCGCGCGCCAAGGCATCGAGCGGCGCCAGAAGCTCGACCTCGGCCAAAGAGACCAGGGCATCGGCGTCAAAGACCTCCGCCCCGCGCCGGTCAAGCCGCGCCCGCGCCTCGGCCAGGTCGGCCCTCCCCGCATAGAGCCCCATAAGCCGCCCCAAGACCGCCCGGGCCGAGGCCAGGTCTTTCGCCCCAAGCGCCGCCTCCCGGATCGCCTCGACCCGGGCGAGCCGCGCCCAGGCCCTGGCCTCACCGATCAGCCAGACCAGGAGCAGAACCCCCGCCACTGCCACCAGACCCGCCGCCACCCAGCCCAGCGCCGGGACGGAGACCAAAAGCCCGGTCACGAAATTCCAGCCCGAGACCGCAAGGACCAGCCCGAACAAGAGCCCGAAGACCCAGGCCGCGAGCCGTCCCAGAACCGAGGGCCGCCGCGCCAGCCGGGGCAGAATCGGCACGAGATCGACCGGCGCCGCCAGCCCCGGATCGGCCTCGCCCTCGGCCTCGATCACCAGGGGTTGTTTCAGCGGCTCCATTCCAGCCTCACATCCGGCAAACCTTCCTCGTTCTCGCCATCGGTCATCATGACCTCATTCAGCCCCATGGCAGCGTAAAACCCCCGCGCCTGCGCATTGGCCTGGAAGGTCCAAAGCCCGCCCTCGGGGCTGGCCTGCATGGCATCGGCCATCAGCGCCCGCCCGATCCCCCGCCCCCGCGCGCCCGAGGCCACGTAAAGCGCCAGGACCTCGCCGCCCTGCCGCACGAGGAATCCCATTACGTCGATGGCCCGTGGCCCCAGGGCCGCCACCCGCATCCGGCCCTCGTGGCGCAGCTTGGTCACGAACCACAGATCCTCCTCCGCCGTATGGAGCTTGGGCATCCAGGGGGTTTCCGCCACCCATTCCCCCAGGATACGCGCAACCACGGGCAGGTCGGCTTCGTCGGCATCGCGCAGGATCACATCAGGTCTCCGATCAGAAAGTCAGCCGCCCGGTCGAGGCGGATATGGGCGGGCCCCTCGCCGGGGCGGCGGGTCATGCGGGCGGGCAGGAAGTCCATCATCCGGTATTCGGCCCCCATCCAGCCCTCGGCCCCCTGGCGGGCGGGGGCGAGGATGCGGGACGGGTCCTCGGGCAGTTCCCCCGCATAGGCCGCGACCAGCCGCCCATCCGAAAGCCGCCCCTTGACGGCGGGCAGGACGGCGCCTGCGCGGGCGATCTCCTCCTCGACCGTGGCGCGGTAAGAGGCCAGGGCCAGCGCCTGGGTCTCGGCCCCCGCGAAATCGGCACGCGCCCTTGCATCGGCCAAAAGCGCCTCGGTGATCGCGGTCATCCTTGCGTGCTGGCCATGGTGCAGGTGATCGGCCTTGGTGGCGGCGAAAAGGATCTTCTCCACCCGCTTGCCGCCCAGGATCAGGTCGAGCCAGCCCCGCCGCCCGGGGCGGAAGGCGCCGAGGACTTCCGCCAGCGTCCGGCGCAGGTCCTCGACCGCCTGCGGCCCCCGGTCGAGCGCGCCGAGAAGGTCGATCAGCACGAGCTGCCGGTCGATCCTGGCGAAATGGGTCTGGAAGAAGGGCCGGATCACCTTGGCCTGATAGGCCTGGAACCGCGCCTCCATCGCCGCGTAAAGCGAGCCCCGCCCTGCCATGGCAGGCCTGGGCAAGGGCGCAAAGGTCAGGACCGGAGAGCCCGCAAGGTCGCCCGGCAACAAAAACCGCCCCGGTGTGCAATCCGACCAGCCCGCCCGCCGCGCGGCCTGGAGATAGGCGGTGAAGCGCGCCGCCAGCTCCATGGCCTTGGGCTCGTCAAGGTCCAGGGCCCCATCCTCGGCCCGGGCCAGCGCCAGGTAATCCCGCGCCTCGGCCCGCGTGGCGATGCGGGAAAGCGTGGCCTCGGCCCAGTCCTCATAGCTCTTGTCCAGAAGCGAGAGGTCCAGAAGCCATTCCCCCGGGTAATCCACGATATCCAGATGCAGCGTCCGGGGCCCCAGGACCGAGGCCATCCCCTCCGCCCTGTAGCGGAACGAAAGCCGCAGCTCCGACACCGCCCGCGTGCTCTCCGGCCAATGCGGCGCATCCCCGGTCAGGGCGGCGAGGTGGTCCTCATAGGCAAAGCGCGGCAGGGTCATGTCGGGCTGCGGCTGCAAGAGGACAGAGTCGATCCGCCCCGAAGGCGCGAACTGCACCATCCGCCCGCGTTCGAGAAGATTGGCCACCAGAGAGGTGATGAAGACCGTCTTGCCCGCCCGCGACAGCCCCGTGACCCCGAGCCGCACGACCGGATCGGGCAGCGCCAGCCCCCCCAAGCCGCGCAGGAACCCCTCCGCCAGATCGCCGATGCCGCCCAATTCCTGCCCTTTTCGCCTTTCCCCTGAACATAGGCAGGAAAACCGCCCCGCAACAGGCCAAATCCATGGGAAAATTCGGCAAACCGCAGCAAGAGCTGGAGGGAGCCGCGGGCCCCCTCCAGACCTTCCCCGGGAGTATTTGGGCCAAATTGAAAGGAACGAAGGGGAGTCGCGGGGGGCTATGGGCGCTGAAGCGGCGTGCCATTTGAGCGGGCAAGAAAGCTGGAGGGACCCGCGGGGCCCCTCCAGACCTCCCCCGGGATATTTGCGCAAGTATGAAAGACCACGGGGAGAAAATCCGTTGGTGGCAGGCTGTGCCCAGGGCCACTGGACTTTCCGCACCCGGGAGTATTTGGGCCAGTTGAAAGCATGAAGCGCGCCCCTGTCCACCGCGCCCTCTTTCCCTTTCACCTTGGCTCAAATATCCCACGGGGGTGCGGGGGTGTGAAACCCCCGCTCTGCCCGCCGCCGCAAAAGCGCCCCTGGAAGGAAAAGATGCCCCGCTTCGCCCTGCTCATCGAATATGACGGCTCGCCCTTTGCGGGCTGGCAGCGGCAGGTCAACGGGCCCTCGGTCCAGGGTGCGATCGAGGCGGCCCTGGCCAGGCTGGAGCCGGGCGAGCATCTCCTGGCCGCAGCCGGGCGCACCGATACCGGGGTTCATGGCACGGGCCAGGTCGCCCATATCGACCTCTCCCGCGATTGGGACCCGTTCCGGCTGCTCGAGGCGCTGAATGCCCATCTGCGCCCCGCCCCGGTGGCGATCCGGGCGGTGGCCCAGGTGGCGGACGACTTCCACGCGCGGTTTTCCGCGTTGGAGCGGCGGTATCTCTACCGCATCCTCAACCGCCGCGCGCCGCCCGTGCTGGAGCGCGGCCGGGTCTGGCATGTGAAATCCCGGCTCGACCTCGCTGCCATGGAGGAGGCGGCAACGCATCTGGTGGGCAACCACGACTTCACCACCTTCCGCTCGACCTATTGCCAGGCCAATTCCCCGGTCAAGACCCTGGACGAAATCAGCTTTTCCACCATCGGAGAGGAAATCCACGTCCGGCTTCGCGCGCGGTCCTTCCTGCACAACCAGGTGCGGTCGATCATGGGCTCGCTCGTGCAGGTCGGCCACGCGACCTGGAGCCCCGATGACATGGCCAGAGCCCTGGCCGCGCGGGACCGCCGCGCCTGCGGGCCGGTGGCGCCGCCCCAGGGGCTCTGCTTGACAGGCGTGTCCTATCCGGATGATCCTTTCGCTGATCTTGGTTAAGGATTTCTTCGGGCTTCCTGCATTACGCCCTTGATAGCGGCCATTTCGCCGCGCTGGCAAAGGCCCCGGGACCGGGGACGCATCATGACGGACCTGACCCCGCCCGCCCCGAGGGGCGAGAACGACTTCATGCCCAAGCTCCTCACCGTGCTGCGGGAGGGCTATGGGCTGGCTGCCTTGCGCGCCGATGCCATGGCGGGGCTGACCGTGGCCATCGTGGCCCTGCCGCTTTCGATGGCCATCGCCATCGCCAGCGGCCTCGGGCCCGAGCGCGGGCTTTTCACCACGATCCTCGGCGGCTTCCTGATCTCGGCGCTGGGGGGCTCGCGCTATCAGATCGGGGGGCCTGCGGGGGCTTTCATCGTCGGCGTCTCGGCCTGCGTGGCGGAGATCGGGGTGCAGGGGCTGATGGTGGCCACCCTGATCTCGGGCGTTCTGCTGATCGCGGCCGGGGCGCTGCGGCTGGGACATTACGTGCGCTTCCTGCCCTATCCGGTCACCATCGGCTTCAGCGCGGGCATCGCGGTCATCATTTTCGTCAGCCAGATCAAGGAGGTGCTGGGCCTCTCCCCCCAGGCCGAGCCTGCTTCGGTCCTGCCGAAACTGATGGCCTTGTGGCAGGCGCGGGAAGGGTTCTCGCCCGAGGCTTTGGGGGTTTCGCTGATCACCATCGCGCTCTTGCAGGGGATCAAGCGGCTGCGGCCGCATTGGCCGAACCTCTTGCTCGTCACCTGCGGGATGACTTTTGCGGTCTGGGGCTTGGGGCTTCCGGTGCATCTGGTGGGAGACCGCTTCGGGGCGCTGCCGCATTTCCTGCCCGCGCCGCAGATGCCGGACCTCTCGGCTGGCAGCCTTTGGGCCGCCCTGCCCTTTGCCCTGCAATTCACCCTGCTCGGCGCCATCACCGGGCTCTTGTCGGCGCAGGTGGCGGACGGGATTTCCGGCAACCGCCACCGCCCCTCGATCGAGCTTTTCGCCGAGGGGACGGCCAATATCGCGGTGTCCTTCTTCGGCGGGGTCTATGCGACCGGGGCCGTGGCGCGGACCGTCACCAACCATGCGGCGGGGTCGCGAGGGCCCATCTCGGGGATGCTGCATGCGCTTTTTGTCCTGGGCTTCCTGGCGGTCCTCGCCCCGCTCATCGCCTTTGTCCCCATGGCGGTCTTCGCGGGCATCCTCTGCGTCGTGGCCTGGAACATGGCGGCGCGGGCGCAATTCGTCATGCTCTTGCGCGCCTCACGCAGTGACGGTCTGATCCTGCTGACCACCTTCGGCCTCGTCGTCTTCCGCGACCTGACCGAAGGGATCGTCATGGGCTTTGCCCTGGCGGGCCTCGTCTTCCTGCACCGCATGTCGAAAGCCGTGGCGCTGGAGACCGATATCGGCGACGACCCCGACCGCGTCGTGGTCCATCTCTCCGGCCCCTGGTTCTTTGGCGCGGCCGCCCAGACCGGGGCTCTGCTGGAGCAGCTGGCCGAGCATCCCAGGCACTTCGTCCTCGACATGAAGGACCTCGATTACCTTGATTCCTCCGGCGCCCGCGCGCTGGAGCTTTTGGCCCGACGTGTCACGCGAAA
This sequence comes from Stagnihabitans tardus, assembly GCF_009925085.1. Lineage (GTDB taxonomy): Bacteria > Pseudomonadota > Alphaproteobacteria > Rhodobacterales > Rhodobacteraceae > Stagnihabitans > Stagnihabitans tardus. The sequence goes on from NZ_JAABNR010000015.1 coordinate 55,915, forward strand.
GGGCGGGCGGATGGTGCTGTCGGGGGTCAAGCCTGCGCAGCGGATCGTCCTGGAACAGGCGGGTCTGACCCCGCAAGCCGTCGATTTCATCCCCGATCTGGCAACACTGGACCGGGTCTGAAACCCTGGGGCCCCGCTGGGGCAAAGTGTCGCAATCCCCTGCGACACAAGCGGGGCCTTGCGAAATTATCTTTCCCCCACGCAGGTTTGCGCGAAACATTCCCCTGCGGCAATCTGGCGCTTTGAGATTTCCGCGCGCCAGTATAGCCAAAAGAATTGTAGCTTTCGGAATGCCAAAGCTGCGATAGAGGCTTCAAGCGAGGGAAGCCCGGCGGCACTGGAGGAGCGGTGCCATCGGGCTCAGGGAGGGATGATGACGGAACGTGCGCCCACGGTTTATACCGCAACCGAAGATTTCACGGCCAAGGCCCATGTGACGCCTGCGGGCTATGCCCAGCGCTATGGCGCGTCGATGTCCAACCCGGATGCCTTCTGGGGCGCCGAGGGGCGGCGGATCGACTGGATCAAGCCCTTCACCAAGGTCAAGAACACCTCGTTCGAGCGCGGCAATGTCTCGATCAAGTGGTTCGAGGATGGCACGACCAATGTCAGCGCCAATTGCATCGACCGCCACATGGTGACGCGCGGTGAGCAGACCGCGATCATCTGGGAGCCCGACAGCCCCGCCACCCCCGCCCGCCACATCACCTATCGCGAGCTTCTGGAGCAGGTCTCGCGCCTGGCCAATGTGCTGCGCGAGCATGGGGTGAAGAAGGGCGACCGCGTCGTCCTCTATCTGCCGATGATCCCCGAGGCGGCCTATGCCATGCTGGCCTGCACCCGCATCGGCGCGGTCCATTCCGTGGTCTTCGGCGGCTTCTCTCCCGACGCCTTGGCCAACCGGATCAACGACTGCGAGGCCAAGGTGGTGATCACCGCCGACTACGGCCCGCGTGGCGGCAAGAAGACGCCCTTGAAGTCGAACACCGACCAGGCGCTTCTGCACTGCAAGGACAATGTCAAATGCCTGGTGGTCAAGCACACCGGCGATGAGACCCATTGGGTCGAGGGCCGCGACTTCGACCTCAAGGCCGAGATGGAGCAGGCCTCGCCCTATTGCCCCTATGCCGAGGTCGGCGCGGAAGATCCGCTCTTCATCCTCTATACCTCGGGCTCGACCGGCAAGCCCAAGGGCGTCGTTCATACCACGGGCGGCTACCTGGTCTATGCGGCCATGACCCATGAGATGACCTTCGACTACAAGCCGGGCGATGTCTTCTGGTGCACCGCCGATGTGGGTTGGGTCACGGGCCACAGCTACATCGTCTATGGCCCCCTGGCCAATGGCGCGACGACGCTGATGTTCGAGGGCGTGCCGACCTACCCGGACGCGGGCCGCTTCTGGGAGGTCATCGCCAAGCACAAGGTGACGCAGTTCTACACGGCTCCGACCGCGATCCGGTCCTTGATGGGCATGGGGACCGAGCTGGTCGAAAAGCACGACCTGTCCAGCCTTCGCCTTTTGGGTTCTGTGGGCGAGCCCATCAACCCCGAGGCCTGGAACTGGTATTTCAAGAACATCGGCAAGGGCAATTGCCCCATCGTCGACACCTTCTGGCAGACCGAGACCGGTGGGCATATCATCACCCCCCTGCCCGGCGCGATCCCGCAAAAGCCGGGTTCCGCAACCAAGCCCTTCTTTGGCGTCAAGCCCGTGGTGCTCGATGCCGCGACCGGCAAGGTGCAGGAAGAGACCGAGACCGAGGGTGTGCTGTGCATCGCGGACTCCTGGCCGGGCCAGATGCGCACGCTTTGGGGCGATCATGCGCGGTTCGAAGAGGCCTATTTCGCGCAATACCCAGGGTATTACTTCACCGGGGACGGCTGCCGCCGCGATGCGGATGGCTATTACTGGATCACGGGCCGGGTCGATGACGTGTTGAACGTCTCGGGCCACCGCCTGGGCACGGCCGAGGTCGAAAGCGCCCTCGTCGCCCATCCGAAAGTCGCGGAAAGCGCCGTCGTGGGCTATCCGCATGACATCAAGGGCCAGGGCATCTATGCCTATGTCACCCTGATGAAGGGGGAGGAGCCTTCCGAGGACCTCCGCAAGGAGCTGGTCAAGTGGGTGCGGACCGAGATCGGGCCGATTGCCTCGCCCGACCTGATCCAATGGGCCCCCGGCCTGCCCAAGACCCGCTCGGGCAAGATCATGCGCCGCATCCTGCGCAAGATCGCCGAGAACGACTTTGCCGCCCTTGGCGATACCTCGACCCTGGCCGATCCCGGCGTGGTCGATGACCTGATCGCCAATCGGATGAACCGGGCCTGAAGCGCCCGGGCAGCACGAAACACCCGCCCCGCTCCGGGGCGGTTCAAGGAACCATGGGCCTGGACAGGGCCCGGGTGAAGGGAGGGCATCAGGTGATCGGCCTGATGTCGGATGCCCCCGCAAGAGGGGCTTTTGGGAGAGAGACAATGACGCAATCACTGGCCTCCGCCACCGAGCGGGCCCGGCCGATGACCAAGGAGGAGCGGAAGGTCATCCTGGCCTCGTCCTTGGGCACGGTTTTCGAATGGTATGACTTCTACCTCTACGGCTCGCTGGCCGCTTTCATCGGGGCGCAGTTCTTCACGCCCTTCCCCGAGACCTCGCGCAATATCTTCGCGCTTCTGGCCTTTGCGGCGGGCTTCATCGTCCGTCCCTTCGGCGCCTTGGTCTTCGGCATGCTGGGCGACCTCGTCGGCCGGAAATACACCTTCCTGATGACGATCCTGATCATGGGTCTCTCGACCTTCCTGGTCGGTATCCTGCCCGGTTATGCCTCCTGGGGCATCGCGGCGCCGATCTGCCTGATCGTCTTGCGCATGCTTCAGGGCCTGGCCCTGGGCGGCGAATATGGCGGTGCGGCGGTCTATGTGGCCGAACACGCGCCGGAAGGCCGTCGCGGCTTCTATACCTCGTGGATCCAGACCACGGCGACCCTGGGCCTCTTCCTGTCGCTGGCCGTCATCCTGATCGTCACGCCGATCATCAACAACAACTTCCCCTCGGTGGTGCAACTGGGCCTGGACGGCATGCCGCTCCTCGATGCCAAGGGCGCCGAGGTCTCGCTGCCCGCCTGGAACGCCTGGGGCTGGCGCGTGCCCTTCATCCTCTCGGCCTTCCTCCTCTTGGTCTCGCTCTATATCCGCCTGACCATGTCGGAAAGCCCGGTTTACCAGAAGATGAAGGCGGAAGGCGCGGCCTCCAAGGCGCCGCTGCGTGAAGCTTTCGGCACCTGGAAGAACGGCAAGATCGCCATCATCGCCCTTCTGGGTCTGACGGCGGGCCAGGCCGTGGTCTGGTATGGCGGGCAGTTCTATGCCCTGTCCTTCCTGCAATCGGCCGTGAAGGTCGACTTCTTCACCGCCAACGTCTTTGTCCTGTGCTCGCTGGTTCTGGGCACCTGGGGCTTCCTGTTCTTCGGCTCGCTCTCCGACAAGATCGGCCGCAAGCCGATCATCCTGGCGGGCTGCGCCATCGCCGCGCTGACCTATTTCCCGGTCTTCCAGTTCATCACCAAGACCGCGAACCCGGCGCTGCATGCCGCCCACCAGACCAAGATCACCGTGACCGCTGACCCCGAGAACTGCTCGTTCCAGTTCAACCCGGTCGGCACGGCCAAGTTCACCAATTCCTGCGACATCGCCAAGGCGCTGCTTCTGAAGGCTTCGGCCAACTCGGAAACGGTCGATGCGGCGGCGGGTTCGGTGGCCATGGTCAAGATCGGCGAGACCGAGATTGCCGCCTATGACGGCGCGGCCAATGCGGCCGACATCGCAGCCGGCAAAGCTGCGGTCGAAGCGGCCAAGACGGCCATCGATCCGGCCCTGGTGACGGCTCTGACGGGGGCCGAGAAGGCTGCGGCTGCGGCCAAGGTCGTTCTGGCCGATGCCGAAAAGGCCCTGGCCGGTGCGGCGGATGACGCCAAGGCTGCGGCTCAGACCGCGGTCGATGCGGCCAAGGCTGCGATGCCTGCCACCGAGGCGGCGCTCGCTGCGGCACGTGCCGCGATCCCGGCCGACCAACTGGCGGCCCTGGATGCGGCCAATGGCGAGCTGGCCAAGGCCAATGGCGTCAAGGGTGCCTTCGAGAAGGCCGTGAACGACGCGCTTTTGGCGGCGGGCTATCCGATCGTCGCCAAGGACAATACGACCGTGGCCAAGATCGCCTCCTTCGGCGACCTCTTCACCGCGCAGAACCTGAGCGTGATCATCGCCCTGACCTACCTGATCATCCTGGTCACCATGGTCTATGGCCCGATCGCCGCCCAGCTGGTCGAGCTCTATCCGACCCGGATCCGCTACTCCGGCATGTCGCTGCCCTATCACATCGGCAACGGCTGGTTCGGCGGTCTTCTGCCCGCCACGGTCCTCGCGATCTCGGCCCAGTATGGCAACATCTACTCGGGGCTCTGGTATCCGATCATCGTGGCCGTCATGACCGTGGTCGTGGGCACGCTCCTGGTGCCGAACGGGACGCACAAGAAGTCGATCTTCGCCGAGTGATCTTGGCGCAGTGAAGGGAGGGCCGGGGGTGCGAACCTCCGGCCCTTTGCTTTTGCGGATCGCCCGGGGGTTTCACACCCCCGGACCCCCGTGGGATATTTGTGAAAAGATGAATGAGCAGGGGGGCGCGCGCCCCGTAGCCCGGGGGGGACCCCGGGTTACGCCATCAGCGCGCGGGCCTCGCGAGCGATCTGGCGTTCTTCTTCGGCGGGGATGATCAGGACGGGCTTCTCGCCGAGGAAGGCCAGATGGCCGAGGATCGCGGCGCGGGTCTGGGCATCGTTCTCGCCGATGCCGCCGGTGAAGGCCACGGCGTCGAGGCCACCCATCGCGGCGGTGAGGGAGGCGCCGTGGCGGGCGGCCCAATAGGTGAAATGGTCCAGAGCAAAGGCGGCCTCGGGGCTGCGGGCGGCGCGCAGGTTGCGCATGTCCGAGGCGCCCGCGAGGCCCTGAAGCCCGGAGCCCCGGTTCAGGAGCCGGGTGGTCTCGTCGAGGCCGTATTCGGCCACGAGGCGCAGGACGGCATTGCCGTCGATCTCGCCCGTGCGGGTGCCCATGGTGAGGCCAGAGAGCGGCGAATAGCCCATGGTCGTGGCCATGGAGCGTCCGTCCAGGATCGCGCAGGCCGAGGCGCCATTGCCCAAATGGAACGCCAAGAGCCGCTTTGGCAGGGCTTCCGGGCCGGTTTCTTGCAGTTTTCGAACAAGTGCGGCGTAGCTGAGCCCGTGGAAGCCATAGCGGCGGAGACCCAGCGCCTCGGCCTCTGGCGGCAGGGCATAGCGCGTCGCGACGCAGGGGTTGGTCGCGTGAAAGGCCGTGTCGAAGCTGGCGAATTGGGGGAGGTCTGGCATCAGGGCGCGCAAGGCGCGCATGCCTTGCAGGTTGGCGGGGTTGTGCAGCGGGGCCAGCGGGATGCAGGCCTCGATCTGCGCCTCGACCTGCGGCGTCAGGCGGGCGGGCGCGGTCAGCGCGGCTCCGCCATGGACGACGCGGTGCGCGGCGGCTGTGGGCCTCGGCATCTGCGCCAGGCCGAGGAGCAGCGCCGCGCGGTGGTCAGGCGGCCCGCCCGCGCCGATGCGTTCAAAACGCGCCTCGGCGACCTGGGTCAGGTCCGGCGCGAAGCCCGCGAGTTTCAGCGACGAGGATCCGGCATTGACGACCAGAAGCATCAGAGCACCGCCTTCAAGAGACCCAGGGCCGCGAGCCCCCCCAAAAGCAGGATGGCAAAGCGGCGGAAGTCCTGCGGGTCGGTCTTCAGGAAATGGCGGCTCCCCGCCCAGTTCGACAGGAAAACCAGCGGCAGGCCGATGAGGGCGGCCTTGCCCGTCTCCCAGGTGACCATGCCGTGATACCAGTAGAGCGGCGTCGAATAGAGGTCGAGGATCGGGAAATAGGCCACCAGGGTCGCCCGGAAGACCGCCGGAGAGATCGGCTGGGCGGCGAAGAAGGCGGCGACCGGCAGGCCTCCCATGCCTGGCGCATTGGCGAGGCCCGAGATCAGGCCGATGCCGAAGGTGGCGGGCCGCCCGGCCTCGGCCTTCATGCGCCAGCCCGCGAAAAGCACCAGGCACATGGTCAGCACATAGGCCGAGATCACCGCCCGCGCCGCGTCTTCGGAGATCATGCCCAGCACCCAAAGGCCGACGGGCAGGCCGATGACCGCGCCCAGCGTCAAGAGCCCGATGCGGCGCCAGTCGACATCGGCGCCGACGCCCTTCCAGGCTTGCAGCGTCATCACCGTCTCCCAGACGACGACGACAGCCACGGCGTTCAGCGGGTTCGTCACCAGGGCCGAGGCCGCGATGACCATGGCCGAGAAGCCGAAGCCGGAATAGCCGCGCACGAAGCCCGCGACCAGGATCGCCAGGGCCATCCAGGCCAGACCAAGGGGGGAGAGGTCGAAGAGGGTCATGGGGGCTCCGGGAAAAAAGGCCGGGGTCAGGGGACCCCGGCCTTGACGCTAAGGCAAGTGGATTCCACGGCTTACTGCGGCCGCATGTCTGCCTTGGAGATGCCCGCGACCTTGACGGGCTTCTTCATCGCGTCGCGGCGGAAGGGCTCGCCGAGCTCCTGGTTGATCAGGGCCTCGATCAGGGTCGTCTTGCCGGCCTTTTGGTCGATGATGGCCTGGCGCAGCGCCTGTTCCAGCTCGTCCATGGTGCGGGCGACGACGCCTTGCAGCCCGCAGGCGCGTGCGATGCCGGCGTAAGAGACCTGCTCGGAGAGTTCCGTGCCGACGAAATTGTCATCGAACCAGAGGGTGGAGTTGCGCTTTTCGGCACCCCATTGGTAGTTGCGGAAGACGACTTGCGTGATGGCGGGCCATTCGGGGCGACCCAAGGCCGTCAGTTCGGTGACCGCGATACCGAAAGCGCCGTCGCCGGAGAAGCCCACGACGGGCGTATCCGGGCAGGCGATCTTGGCGCCGATCACCGAGGGCAGGCCATAGCCGCAAGGCCCGAATAGCCCCGGCGCCAGGTATTTCCGCCCCGCCTCGAAGGTCGGATAGGCGTTCCCGATGGCGCAGTTGTTGCCGATGTCGGAGGAGATGATCGCCTCTTTCGGCAGGGCATTGGTGATGGCGCGCCAGGCCATGCGGGGCGACATCCAGTCGGGCTTGGCGGCGCGGGCGCGCTGGTTCCAGGTCGTGCCGGGATCGTCCTGCTCGTGATCCATGCTCGCCAGCGCCTGGGCCCAGGCGGATTTCGTCTGGCCGATCAGGGCGCGGCGTCCCGCACGGTCATGGTCGCCCGCCTGGTCGCCCAGACGTGCGAGGATCCCTTCCGCCACCTGTTTCGCATCGCCGACGATGCCCACGGTGACCTTCTTGGTCAGGCCGATGCGGGAGGGGTTGATATCGACCTGGATGATGGCCGCGTCCTTGGGCCAATAGTCCAGCCCATAGCCCGGCAGGGTGGAAAACGGGTTCAACCGGGTGCCGAGGCACAGCACCACATCGGCCTTCTGGATCAGCTCCATCCCTGCCTTGTTGCCGTTATAGCCCAGGGGGCCCGCGAAGAGGGGATGGGACCCGGGGAAGGCGTCGTTGTGCTGGTAGCCGACGCAGACCGGGGCATCGAGCCTTTCGGCCAGCGCCATCGAGGCCGGGATGGCGCCCGCCAGAACCACGCCCGCGCCGTTCAGGATCACGGGGAACTTGGCTTTCGACAGGAGGTCGGCGGCCTCTTGCAGGGCGGCGGCGCCGCCCGAGGGGCGCTCGAACTCGACGATGCGGGGCAGGTCGATGTCGATGACTTGCGTGAAGAAATCGCGGGGGACGTTGATCTGGGCGGGCGCAGACATGCGCTTGGCGTTCAGGATGACGCGGTTGAGGACCTCGGCCATGCGCGAGGCATCGCGGACCTCTTCCTGGTAGCAGACCATGTCTTCAAACAGCTTCATCTGCTCGACTTCCTGGAAGCCGCCCTGGCCGATGGTCTTGTTGGCGGCCTGGGGCGTCACCAGCAAGAGCGGCGTGTGGTTCCAATAGGCGGTCTTGACGGCGGTGACGAAGTTGGTGATGCCGGGGCCGTTCTGCGCGATCATCATGCAGACCTTGCCCGACGCCCGGGTGAAGCCATCGGCCATCATCCCGCCCGAGCCCTCATGCGCGCAGTCCCAGAAGGTGATCCCGGCCTCGGGGAAGATGTCCGAGATCGGCATGAAGGCCGAGCCGATGATGCCGAAGGCATGTTCGATGCCATGCATCTGCAGGACTTTGACGAAGGCTTCTTCGGTGGTCATCTTCATGGGGGTCACTCCTCTGATGTTCTCCTTCTAAGGGGGCATGGCCAAGGGGGTTAGGGCCAGAAACGGGCCGGGGATAGCGCCAGTAGGGTGGGTGAAACCCACCGCTCCGCGCCGGTGGGTTTCACCCACCCTACGCCAGCGCCTTGGCGATCCGCGCAATGCCCTCGGGGATCTTGGCGGCGGGAATGGAGCCATAGCCCAATCGGTAGTGCTGCCGGTCCGGCCTGGAGGGGTCGAAAAACGTCCGCCCCGGTTCGATCAGCACGCCCTCGGCGCGGAGCCGCGTGGCCAGCGTTTCCGTGTCCTGCCCCGCCCGCATCCAGAAGGAGCTGCCGCCAAAGCCGCCCTGCCCCGCCACGGTCAACCCATGGGCCGAGATCGCCTCCTCCATCACCTGCCGCCTGCGCTTGAAGGCGGCCTTCATGCGGTGGATCAGCGTGTCGTAGTGACCAAGCGACAGGAAATAGGCCATGGTGCGCTGGATATGGCCGGGCGGATGGCGCAAGGACATGAGCCGCAGCGCCCGCGCCTCGCGGATAAAGCTCGGCGGGCCAACGAGATAGCCCAGCCGCATCCCCGGAAAGACCGACTTGGAAAAGCTGCCAGCATAGATCACGCGGCCTTCCGCATCGAGGCTTTTCAGGGCCGGGGAGGCGGGCTTCAGGAAGGACATCTCGAACTCGTAATCGTCTTCGAGGATCAGGAAGCCCTCGCGCCCCGCCGCCTCCAAGAGAGCCCGGCGTCGGTCGATGGGCATGGTGGCATTGGTCGGGCATTGATGGCTGGCGGTCGTCACCACCAGGTCGACGCCCTGCGGGATCGCATCCGGAGCCAGCCCATCGGCATCCACATCGATGCAGCGCACCTCGGCCCCGGAGGTCGTCAGGATGTTGCGCAGACCCGGATAGCCCGGGTTCTCCATCACCGCCACGCGCCCCGGGCCAAGCAGGCAAGCCGCAGTCAGCCAGAGCCCGTTCTGCGCGCCCATGGTCAGAAGCACCTCATCCTCACGCGCAGCAATCCCGCGCCGAGGCAGGATGTGGCGCAGGATGTATTCGATCAGCAAGGGGTCCTCGCCCTCGTAGTAATCCGCCGTCATGGCTGTGAAATCGCGCCGCCCGAGCGCCTGGACCGCGCATTGCCGCCAGTTCTGGTGGTCGAACAGGCTCACATCGGCCTGGCCATAGATGAAGGGAAAGGGATAGGCCTCCCAATCGGCAGGCCGCGCCACGCCCTCGCGGCCCGAAAAGAGCCCCTTGATCCGGCCGAACTCCGCAGCCTCGGCCCGCCCGCCCTGCACCGGCATCTCTTGCGGGCGCGGCGCATTGTCCGAGACGAAATAGCCCGACCGCCCCTTGGCCACCAGGTAATCCTGCGCCACCAGTTCCGCATAAGACAGCGTCACCGTCAGCCGCGAAATCCCCAGGTGCTCCGCCAGGCCCCGCGAGGAGGGCATCCGCTCCCCCGGCCGGAACCGCCCCGAAAGCACCCCCTCGGTCACCATCTGGCGGATGCGCTGCTGCAAGGACCCACGGTCGGCGCCCGGCAGGACAAAGGCTTCGGAGGGGATTTCATGCACCATGGGGCGATTGGCCCCAAGCGCCCGGGGTAAGTCAAGACAAAGGGCGAGGTCTCCCCCGCCCTTGCTTTCAATTTGGTTCAAATATCTCCGGGGGTCCGGGGGCAGCGCCCCCGGCGGTTCAGCCGAAGACCCGCGTCAGCCGAACACGCGAGTCAGGGCATTGTCGATGGCCCCGGTGATCGCGTCGATGTCATCCGCCGTGGCGATCAGCGCGGGCGACAGGCACAAAGTGTTGTTCAGCCCCGGGATCGAGCGGTTGGTCATGCCGATGATCACGCCATTGGCGTTGCAATCGGCCACGACGGCCGCCACGCGCTTTTCATCCATCGGCTCCTTCGTCGCCCGGTCGGCCACCAGTTCCGCCCCGCAGAACAGCCCCGCGCCGCGCACATCGCCGATGACCTTGTGCTTCTCCATCAGCGCATGCAGGTTCGCCATGGTCCGCGCGCCCATCTTGAGCGTGTTGTCCAGAAGACCCTCGTCCTCGATGATGCGCATATTCTCCAAGGCCGCCGCCGGACCCGAGGCGCAGCCGCCAAAGGTCGAGATGTCGCGGAAATAGGACAGCGGATCGCTGGCATCGTCCTTGAACATGTTGAAGACGGCTTCCGTCGTCACCGTGCAGGAAATCGCCGCATAGCCCGAGGCCACGCCCTTGGCCATGGTCACGAAATCCGGCTTGATCCCGTAGTTCTGATAGCCGAACCAGACGCCCGTGCGGCCCAACCCGCAAACCACTTCGTCGATATGCAGGAGGATCTCATACTTCTTGCAGATCTCCTGGACCCGCTCCCAGTAGCCCTTCGGCGGGACGATGACGCCGCCGCCCGCCGTCACCGGCTCCAGCACGATGGCGCCGATCGTATCCGCGCCTTCGCGCAGGATCACTTCCTCGATCGCATCGGCGGCGCGCTCGCCGTAATTCTCGACATCCCACTGCTTGCGATATTCCAGGCAATGCGGAACCATGACGAAGCCCTCGGGGAAGGGGCCATATTGCATGGCGCGCTCCTTCTGGCCGCTGGTGGCCAGGGTCGCGATCGTCGTGCCGTGATAGTCGCGCTCGCGGTAGAGGATCTTGTTCTTCTTGCCGCCATGGTGACGATGCGAGATCTGGCGCACCATCTTGTAGACTTTCTCATTCGCCTCGGAGCCCGAGTTCGAATAATAGACCCGGCTCATCCCCGGCATCTTGGTGATCAGCTTTTCGGCGAAGAGCGCACCCGGCACCGTGCCAGCCGCGCCCGCGAAATAGTTCATCTTGATCAGCTGATCGGCCACGACCTTGGCAATCGACTCGCGACCATAGCCCACGTTGACCGTCCAGACCGCGCCCGAGACCGCGTCGATATATTCCTTGCCCTTGGCATCCCAGACCCGCAGGCCCTTGCCCTCGACGATGACGCGGGGATCGACGGTCTCGCTTTCATATTGCTTGTGCTGGCTCAGGTGGTGCCAGACATGGGCCTTGTCAGCGGCGATCACGCCAGAGAGGTCATTGGTCATCGTGTTCATGGGCGGTCTCCGTGCGTGACAATCTGGCGATATTCTGCGCCTGCAAGCAGCGCAGGGTTAGGACCAGAGGGCTTTGGGCGATAGGTCCAGCTTACAGCCGGACCACGCGCACCTCGTTGCCCTTGGCCGAAAGGGCGATCTCGCCCTTGCAGAGGCGAAGCGCGTCGTCGCCAAAGGCCTCGGCGCGCCAGCCGTTCAGGGCGGGCACATCGCGCTGACCTGCGGCGATCTGGTCCAGCTCGGAAGAAGAGGCGATCAGGCGCGGGGCCACGCCCAGCGATTCAGACTTGGCCTTCAGGAGAACCCGCAAGAGGTCGGCCAGGGCCGGGTTGACCTGCAGCTGGGCGCCCTGGTCGGGGGCGCGCGGCAAGTCGTCCTGTTTCATCTCCATCGCGATCTTGATCGCATTCAGGATGCCCTCGGCGATCTCGGGCTTGCGGCCTTCGCGGAGCAGAAGGCGAGAGCGGCCAAGCTCTTCGGAATTGGTGGGCCGGGTGGAGGCCAGTTCCAGGAGCGCGTCATCCTTCATCACCCGGGCGCGGGGGACGTTGTTGGCCTGGCAATAGGTCTCGCGGAACCGCGCCAATTCGCGCACCACGGCCAGGAAACGGCCCGAGGTGGTGCGGGTCTTGATCTTCTCCCAGGCCTCTTCCGGCCGGGTGATATAGGTCTCGGGATCGGTGAGGACGGCCAACTCCTCGACCACCCAGGGCTCTCGCTTCGTCTTGACCAGCTGCGCCGAGAGGAATTCGTAGATCACCCGCAGATGGGTGACATCGGCCAAGGCATATTCGGCCTGGGCCTTGGTCAGCGGGCGGCGGCTCCAATCCGTGAAGCGCGAGGTCTTGTCGAGATCGGCCTTGGCGATCTTCTTGACGAGCGTCTCATAGCCCACCTGCTCGCCGAAACCGCAGACCATGGCGGCGATCTGGCTGTCGAAGAGCGGATCGGGGAAGACATTGCCCTCGGTGAAGAAGATCTCGAGGTCCTGGCGCGCGGCGTGGAAGACCTTGACCGTGCCCCGGTGGCGGAAGAGGTCGTAGATCGGTTCCAGCGACATGGCATGGCCCTCGATCGGATCGACGAGAACGGCTTCGCCCTCTTTCCCCGGCAGCGCCATCTGGATCAGGCAGAGTTTCGACCAATAGGTCCGCTCGCGCAGGAATTCGGTGTCGATGGTGACATAGGGCTCAAGCTTGGCGCGGGCACAGAACTCGGCGAGGTCTTCGGTCGTGGTGATGGTGCGCATGGGGCGGCTTTCGATAGGGGCCGCGGGGGTATCCCGCTTTTTCCGTATAGGGGGGGATTGCGGAAATGGAAAGCGGAGCGGGCAAGCCCGCAAGAGATAAGCCCTGATCTGCGCCTTCGCGCCGATCAGGGCCTGAGGGGGGCGCTGCCCCCCAGCTGACGCTCCCCCCGGGATATTTGGGAAAAGATGAAATCAGCGCAGACGCTGGCCGTCCTTGCCGAAGAGGAGGGCGCGGGCCGGGTCGAAGGTGACCTTAAGCGCCTGTCCGGGGCGCAGGTCGCGGCCCTCGGTCACGGCGATGGTGAGCGGCTGGCCGTCGATATCGGCGCCCGCGCGGGCATAGGCATAGGTCTCGGCGCCGAGTTGTTCGACGATCTCGATGGTCAGGTCGAGATGGGCTGTGCCGCCGCGCTTGAAGATGTCGGGGCGCAGGCCCACGGTGACCTCGCTGCCCTCGGGCAGGCTCTGGGTCAGGGGCAGGGTCTGGCCGGGCAGGTCCACCAGGGCGAGCTGGCCGTTTTGGACGCGCGCTTTAAGGAAGTTCATCTTCGGGCTGCCGATGAAGCCCGCGACGAAGATATTGTCGGGGTCATCGTAAAGCGTCAGGGGCGCGCCCACCTGCTCGACGCGGCCATCGCGCAGGACGACGATCTTGTCGGCCAAGGTCATGGCCTCGACCTGGTCATGGGTGACATAGATGATCGTGGTCTTCAGCTCCTGGTGGAGCCTTGCGATCTCGATGCGCATATGGACGCGCAATTCGGCATCGAGGTTGGACAGGGGTTCGTCGAAGAGGAAGACCTTAGGGTTGCGCACGATGGCGCGGCCGATGGCGACGCGCTGGCGCTGGCCGCCGGAAAGGTCCTTGGGCTTGCGGTCCATCAGCTTGGTCAGGCCCAGGGTCGCGGCCGCCGCATCGACCTTTTTCGCGATCGTGCCTGGATTGTCGCCCGCGAATTTCAGCGCGAAGCCCATGTTTTCGCGGACGGTCATATGGGGGTAAAGCGCATAGCTCTGGAAAACCATGGCGATGCCGCGATGGGCGGCGTCCACCTCGTTCATCCGCTTGCCCCCGATCACCAGGTCGCCGCCGGTGATCTCTTCCAGGCCCGCGATCATCCGCAGAAGCGTGGACTTGCCGCAGCCCGAGGGGCCGACGAAGACGCAGAACTCGCCGGGGGTGATCTCCAGGTCGACGCCCTTGATGACCTCGGCCGCGCCGTAAGCCTTGCGGAGGGATTTGAGAGTGACGCTCATGACTTACTCCGAGATGATCTGGGTGACGACGGTGCCGAGGCGGTCGTTGGAGACCGTCACGGTGATTTCCCCTGCCCCATGGGCCTGGAGCCAGAAGCCGGTGGACCCGGCACGCAGGGGCACGAAGCCGGGGCCGATGCGCCGCGCGGGGCCGGTGACGGTGATGGACACGGGCTCGGGGAAGAAGGGCAGCTTGTGGCCGGTCTGATCCAGCGCGCGGACCATGACGCGCAAGCTGTCATGCGGGCCGATGCGGGTGGCATCGGGGGCGACGTCCAGCTTGGTGGCCACGGGGTCCGAGGCGAAATGGGTCTGGGCCACCTGTTTGCCGTTCACGAAGCCCGTGACGGTGCCCGCCTCCCATTTCATGCCCCAAAGGCCCAGCTCGTCCTTGGTGAAAATGCGGTTGTCCACGATCACCGGGGGATGGGGCAGATGGGGGAAGCGCTCGCGGTCGGGCTTGACGCGCTTGGGCGGATGGGCGCCGTAGCGCAGTTCGACCTCGTCGCAGTTGGTCAGGATCAGAAGGGGCAGGACGCCGCCGATGTTGCGCTCTCCGCGTGCCCAGAAGGTCACGGGTTGCAGCACGGCGCCTTCTTCGGGCTCGGACTGGCTGGCATAGGCATAGGCCGCGAATTTGGGCTCGCGGAACATGTCCATGACGCCGTGGTGGCAGATCCGGTCGCCCGAGCCGAAGTCTTTATGCGTGTTGTAGTCGAAGGCGCACCAGCCGATGGCGCCGGCGATCTGGGGGTCGCCATACATGGCGTTCAGGACCTCCAGGTGGCGGATCACATGTTCGGCCTGGCGCTGTTCCTGGTCATTGGACTTGGTCGGATACATGTGACCGCCGTATTCGGTGATCATATAGGGGACCGGGTGGTCGAGGCCGGTGACCTCTTGCTGCGGCCGGAGGGGGGTGCGGGGACGGTTGCCGCCCTGCTCCTCGTTGCCGAGGATGAAGTCGTTCATCGTGTAGACGTCTTCCAGGAGCTCGGAGTCCGTGATGTAGCGCACGCCGCCGGTGGGGCGGGTGCGGTCGAGCGCATGGGCGACCGCATTGGTTTCGCGGTAGAAATCGTGATTGTCCTGGCTCTCGTTGATCCTGACGCCCCAGATCACGATGGAAGGGTGGTTCCAGTCGCGGGTGATCATCGCCCGCACGTTCTCGACGCTGGCCTTTTGCCAGGCGCGGTCACCGATATGCTGCCAGCCGGGGATTTCCTCGAAGACCATCAGGCCAAGCTCGTCGCAGGCATCAAGGAAATACTTCGACTGCGGGTAATGCGAGGTCCGCACGATGTTGCAGCGGAGCTCATGCTTGATGATCTCGGCGTCTTTCACCTGGGCGGATTTCCCAAGCGCATAGCCGATATAGGGGAAGCTCTGGTGGCGGTTCAGGCCCCGCAGCTTGATCGGCTTGCCGTTCAGGCGGAAGCCTTCCGCCGTGAACTCCACCTTGCGGAAGCCGAAACGGGTGGAAAGCGTGTCCTGCCCTGCCCCGGTCGTCAGGGTCAGGTCGAGCGTGTAAAGCGCGGGCGTCTCGACCGACCAGAGGGCGGCGCCGGGGGCATCCAGCGTCAGGCGGGTCTCAAGCGCGGCTTGGGCACTGGTGCGGGCGACCTCGTTGCCTTGGGCATCGCGGAGGACGGCCAGGACCTCGCCCTCGGGCGCGGAGAGATGGGCGGTGATCTCGGCGCGGGGCGAGGCGATGTCGGGCGTCTCGATCTTGACGTTCTTGATGAAGACCGGGGTCGTCACCTGAAGCCAGACCTCGCGGTAGATGCCCGCATAGGTCAGGTAGTCGATGACATTGCCGAAAGGCGGGATGGCGGGATTTTCCGTGCCATCCACCATGACCGACAGATGATTGGTCCCGGGCACCAGCCGCCCGGTCAGCCGCGCGGTGAAGGGCGTGTAGCCGTCGGCATGGGTGGCGATGATCTCGCCATTCAGCCGCACGACCGTATTGGCCATGGCGCCGTCGAAACGCAGGGTGACCTCGCGGCCCTCCCAGGCGGGATCGGACTGGAAGCTTTTGGAATAGGTGAAGGGCCGCCAGTAAGCCTTTTCGTCGAAATAGGAAAACGGCAGCTCCACGGCATTGTGCGGCAGCCGGACGCGGTCGCGGCCCTCGAACAGCCAGTCGTCGTTGAAGTCGGTCAGGATGCGCATTTTGGGCCTTATTTGACGCCGCCCAGCATGCCTTCGACGAAGCGGCGCTGGAGCAGGAAGAAGACGAGGATCGTGGGCAGCGTCGCCAGCACATTGGCGATCATGATCAGCCCGTAATCCGGGGTATAGGCGGTGGCGAGCGAGGCGACGGTCAGGGTGATCGTCTTCATGTCATTGGTTTGCAAGACGATCAGCGGCCAAAGATAGGCGTTCCAGTTCGTCATGAAGAGGATGATCATCGCCGCCGCATAGGTCGAGCGCATGACGGGGATATAGATGAACCAGAAGATCTGCCACTCTTTCAGCCCGTCCAGCTTGGCCGCATCGCGCAGCTCATGCGGGAAGCTTTTCGTGTTCTGCCGGAAGTAGAAGATCATGAAGATCGAGGCGATCCCCGGGGCGATCATGGCGATATAGCTGTTGATCAGGCCCGCCGAGGAGAACATGACGAACAGCGGGATCATCATGGCCGCAAAAGGCACCGACAGAAGCAGCAGAAGTCCCGCAAAGACCCGGTCGCGGGTCTTGGAGGCAAAGATTTCAAAGCCATAGCCCGCCAGGGACGAGACGATGAGGGTCAGCGCCGTCCCCGTGATCGCCACGAAGAAGGAGTTGAAGAAGACCTGCCCCGCATCCACCAGCTCGAAGAACTTGGCGATATTGGGCAAGAGATTCGTGCCGGGCAAGAAGCGCCCGCCCGTGATGTCATTGGCCGTATTGGTGGCCCCGGTGATCATCCAAAGAAACGGAAAGACCGAGATGAAAGCCGCGAGCCAGAGGCCCGCCTGGGCCAGGAGTGAGATGAGACGGTTCATTTTTCCCTCGCCAGCCGGAACTGCGCCCAGGACAGGAGGCCCACCAGGATCACGATGACCCAGGAGATCGTGGCCGCATAGCCGAAGGAGGGCATGAAACGGAACGTCAGGTTGTAGATGTAAAGCGAAAGCGTCAGCGTCGCATCGGCCGGACGGCCGCCCTGGCCCTGGCTCGCGGTGATCGTGTTGACCTCGTCGAAGAGCTGCAGCGTGCCGATGGTCGACAGGACCGTGGTAAACAGGATGACATGGCGCAGCATCGGAATGGTGATCTTGAAGAACCGCGCACGGGCGGGGACGCCGTCGATGCGGGCCTGCTCATAGATCGAAGGGTCGATGTTCTGCAGCGCCGCGAGGTAGAAGACCATGTTGTAGCCGGTCCAGCGCCAGGTGATGGCCAGGATGATCAGGACCTTGGCCCAGAAAGGGTCGTTCATCCACGGAATGGGCTCCGAGATGATGTGCAGGAAGAGCAGCGCGTCATTGACCACGCCGTCATCGGCGAACATCGACTTGAAAAGCACCGAATAGACGACCAGCGAGGTGACGCAGGGCAGGAAGATCGCGGTCCGCAACACGGCGCGGCCACGCAGGCGGGGGTTGTTCAGGGCGACGGCAAAGACCAGCGCCAGGATGATCATGATCGGAACCTGGATGGCCAGGAAGGTCAGCGTATTGCCAAGCGCATGCAGGAAGATCGGGTCCTGCGTCAGGCGATAGATATTGGCAAAGCCGCCGAATTTGAAATTCATCCCCTTGCCGGTCATGAAGCTCATGTAGAGCGACCAGAGGATCGGATAGATCATGAAAAGCCCGAGAAGCACCAGCGCAGGGGCGGTAAAGGCCCAGCCGGTAAGGTTCTCGCGCCGGGTCAAGCCGGTGTGCATTCGTCCCCCCATTGGCATGGAATGTGAGAAAGCCCCGTCTTGGCGCGGGGTCGGGCTCCAAAGGATCGGGCCCCACCGACCTTGTGGTCGGAAGGGCCCTTCTCGGGAGGATTACTGGATCTGCTGCGCGATTTGCGCGTCGATCGCCTCGATCGCGGCGTCGATGTCGCCGCCAGCCACCAGGCCCGGAAGCTGCGCAGCCACGGCGGCGTCAGCCTCGTTGGTGAAGATGCCGTAGTTCACGCCCGGGATGGCCGCTTGCCAATCCGAGAAGTCCTTCCAGACCGACTGGCCACCGAAGTAGTCGTCGCTGGCCGAATAGGCCTCGCCCTCACGCGCCGGGAGATAGGCACCGAAGGCGCCCTGGCCGACCAGGATCTTCTGGTAGAAGTCCACGTCCGAAGCCCAGACCTTTTGCAGGAAGTCGATGGCCGCATCCTTGGACGGGGCGGAGGAGAGCACATACCAGGACGAGCCGCCCAGGTTCGAGGCATGGCCCGCGCCCTCGACGCCGTCCAGCTTCGGAATGGGCGCCACGGCCCATTTGCCGGCCATGTTGTTGCCCTTGATGCCGCCGGTCATCCACACGCCGGTGAAGACGCCCGCCACATCGCCGTTGTTGAAGGCGCCGGTGTATTCGCCCCAGCCCGAGACCGACTTGTAGAGGTTCTGGTTCTTCAGCATGCCGACCCAGGTGGTCAGGGCCGCCTTGAAGACCGGGTTGTCCTTGATGTTGGGCGTGCCGTCGGCGTTGAAATACCAGGAGCCGGCCGATTGCAGCATGATGCGCATCGCACCCGCGTCGTTGATGTCGATCGACAAGAGCGGCTTGCCCGTCGCTTCCTTGACCTTGTCGCCGATGGCCGAAAGCTGCTCCCAGGTGATGTCCTTCAGGTCATCCGCCTTGTAGCCCGCCTGCTCCAAGAGGTCCGAACGGTAGAAGAGCCCGGTCACGCCCGAATCGAAGGGCAGCGAATAGGTCTGGCCGTCGACGGTGGCGAGGTCGACCTTGTATTTGGCGAACTGGCTGTAGTCGATCTTGTCGGTCAGGGGCTCGAAGGCGCCGGGGAAGGACAAAAGATACTTCTGGGCGCCGTAGTCTTCGATCAGGACGATGTCCGGCAGGCCTTCGGTGGTGCCCGAAGCGAGCTGGGTCTGCAGCTTCTGCTCAAGGTCGCCCTTGGCGAAATCGACCACGGTGATCTTGGTGTCCGGGTTGGCGGCGGTGTAACGGGCAATCGCCTCGTTCATCGCGGCGCCGTTGAATTCGGGCGCCCAGCACCAGACGGTGATGTCGGTGGCCAGCGCCATGGTGGCGGTGATCAGCTGGATGCCGGCCACGGCCATCACACCCTTGAAGGCGGTCATTTTCATCTTTGGCTCCTCCCAAATCGCGGGGCTCCTCCCCCGCCATGAGGATAAGGCTAGCGCAGGTAAAATCATCTGGCAAGTTTTTAGTAAAAATTTTCCGCTGCATTGCGGCATCGCATGTGCCGAAAGCGACATGACCGTTTGGGGGCTCAGGGCTTGGGGGCGGAACCGCGCCAGATCATCCGCGGCGCAAGAATGGTGCGCTTGGGCGTGGTCCGGCCCTGGATGCGCTCGACCAGCAGGTCGACGGCGGTCTCGCCGATCTCTTCCGAGGGCAGGTGCATGGTCGAGAGCGGCGGATTCATGAACTGCGCCACGGAGATGTCGTTGAACGAGACGACGACGATATCTTGAGGGATTTTCAGCCCCATCTCGTGGATGGCGCGATAGGCGCCCACGGCCATGTTGTCGTTGCCGCACACCAGCGCCGCCGGGCGATCGGGCCGGGCAAGGACCGATTGCGTCAGGCGGTAACCCGCGCTTTCGGTGTTCCAGTCGACCAGCGCGATATCGGGATCGTAAAGCCCGGCCTCGGTCATCCAGTCGATATAGGCGGCACAGCGCTTTTCGCGGCTCTTGATCGCGCCCTCGCGGTCATGGTCCCACCAACCGACGAAGCCGATTCGGCGATGCCCCATGCCGACCAGCGCCTTCAACAGCTTGCGCATCGCCCCGCCGAGGTCGCTTTCCACAGCGTCAAGCTCGTCATCCTCGGGGGTGAAATCGGCGCAGACGACGTGATGGGCATGGGTCTTGAGCCAGTCGAGCTCTGCCGCATCATGGACACCGATGCAGATCAGGCCGGAGGTCTGGGCCAGGATCTCGGGCGCGGGAAGGCTGTCGCCGTGATAGATCTTGACGGTTTCGAGCTTGAGCGCCGCTGCCCTCGTCTCGATCCCGAGGCGCAGGCCGACGTAATAGGGATCGGCCAACTCTTGATCGGGACGCAGGAAATGCATGAGCGCGATCTTGGGCGCGGCCTCGGTGGCACGGGCCCGCTGGCGCGCACGAGGGGTGGCGTAGTTCATCGCCTCCGCCGTCTCGATGATCGCCTGACGGGTGGCCGGGGCGACCGACAGCGTCATGTCGAAGTTCAGGACACGCGACACGGTGGCCTGACTGACGCCTACGGCATTGGCGATCTGTTTGAGCGTGACCATGAGGCTGTCCCCGGGGGTGAATATCCTTGCATGGCATGAAGATCGGGGTTTCTGCAACCAGGCTTGGCAGGAAAGCTGGACCGACGCGGGCACAGAGAGACCGCATCATGGACGAGCAACAGCCCGCAAAGCCGCCCACTCTTTACATTTTCCGATATTCCTGTGCGAAGTGGCGCATCTTTCGCGCCACTTCTATTCTTTTCCCGGCATCATGCCGCACGACGTCCAATGCGCGCGCCATTGCCCTCAAGCTCGGCCATGCCGCGCCCAAGCTCGCCCGAATGACGCTGCAACTCGTTGCCGGCAGAAAGGATCCGCCCCGCAAGGTTCGCATTGTGGCGCGCCTGAGCCTCCAGCGAATTGACCTCGTCCTGGAGCCCATGCAGGCCCTGGCCCTGTTGGTTGATCTGCCCGGCAATCTCGGAGACGAAGCCCGCCGCCTTTTGTGCGGTGGCGATCAGGCTTTCCAGCGCCTGGGTCGTCTGGCCCACCTTGCGCGTGCCCAGCTCGACATTGCCCTGGCCCTGGTCGATCAAGCCCCGGATTTCCCGCGCCGATTCCGCGGCCCTTTGCGCCAGCGCCCGCACTTCGGAGGCAACGACAGCGAAGCCGCGCCCCGTCTCGCCGGCCCTTGCGGCCTCGACCCCGGCGTTCAGCGCCAGAAGGTTGGTCTGGAAGGCGATGTTGTCCATGACCTCGACGATCTGGCGGATTTGGCCGGTCGATTGTTCGATCAACCCCATGGCCTCGACAACCTCGCCCAGGAGATTGGTGCCGCGCGCAACCTCGGCGCGGTTCTCCTGCATGGCCTCATCGGCCTGCGAGGCCAGGACGACCGTGGCGCCAATCCCCTGCCCCAGGCCGGAAAAGGCCGAACGGGCCCGGTCGAGAAGAGCGGCCTGATCCGCAGCAGACCCCTCCAAGGCGCGGGCGCTGGAGACCAGCGAGTCCCCCGACTCCTGCACCCCGCGCGCGGCCGTGGCCACCGTGGTGACAGCTGCGCTCAGACGGTGGCCAAGCAGGTTCAGGGCATTGACCACCGATTCGTATTCGGAGGGAAAGCCGCTGGCCTGAAGCTGCCGGCTGTAGTCGCCCCCCGCGAGGTCGGTGATCCGCTCGATCAGGCGCGCGACGACACCGGATTGGGCCGCCTGCTCTTCCTCGCGGTGCGACAAGAGACCCTCGGCCGTGGCCCGGGCCTTTTCCGCCGTCTGAAGCACATGGGCCTGCGCGGTGAAGATCGTTTCGAGAAGATAGGTCAGGGCGCCAAGCGCCACGCCCTCTGCCACCAGGATCACGGCATGCATCACGACGCGGCCAAAGTCCGAGGGGCCGACGAAGACCAGCTCGGACATCAGGAAATTCAGCGCCAGGTGATGGACCGCGACGAAGCCCACGAAGGCCAGGATCGCGGGCCAGCTGCACAGGGCACCGATGATGGCCAGGGCTGCGAAGAAATACATATGCATGTCGGCCTGCCAGGGATGGTCGCGCATCAGGCCGACGAGGATGGCCACCTGGGCCGCATAGACGATCGCGAAGATCAGGTGCGAGGTCGCGGCCTGGGGCCTGCGGACGGCAAAGAGCTCTGCCATGCCGGTCAGGATCAGGGTTGCGGCCACCGGCAGCGTCATGGGCACCGCCAGGGCCCAGGCCAGCGCCGCGACGAGCGGCACATGAAGCCAAAGCACCAGGCCAATGGCCCGGGACACGTGTTGGCGCAGAAGTTCAAGGGTGATGGTCATGAGCGCACTTTCATGTCGGGCCCCTGGCCCGGGGATTCGCAGCCGGGAATGAGACTTGCATCCAGCAAGAAGGGCGTCCCGGCACGCAGACGCTCCAGCGCCTCGGGGGCGGCGACGCCGTCGACGACGATCAGCATCCCGCCCAGCGCCAGCTTGACCACCGGCAGGCCGGACTCCCGGACCGCCAGCCAGGTCTCGGAGGTGGCAAAGACCGCCACGCGCCGGGTGCCCTCATGCGCGAGGACTGCGACGCCGACCGTCGCCCCCAAGGCCATGAGGCTGACCACGAAGACCGCGAGGATCGGGACTATCCGGGAGATATGCTGTTTCATGCCCCGAGGATTAGCCCAAGGGTCTTGACGCCTGACTAACGGCTAAAATTCGAACTATCTCGCCCGACGCAGGCGGCGCACGAGGGCGGTCTCGACGGCGGGGGTGACGAATTTCGACACATCCCCGTTCAGGCGGCAGATTTCCTTGACCAGTTTCGAGGCGATGGCCTGGCGCCGCGCATCGGCCATCAGGAAGACGGTCTCGACCGAGGAATCCATCGCGCGATTCATGCCAACCATCTGGAATTCATACTCGAAATCCGCCACCGCCCGCAGGCCGCGAATGATGATCCCCGCGCCCACATCGCGGGCGCAGTCGATCAGGAGGTTCTCGAAAGGATGGACGATGATCTCGCCCCCCACCCGGGCCGAGATCGCCCGACACTCTTCCTCGACCATGGCGACGCGCTCTTCCAGGCCAAAGAGCGGCGCCTTGTCGCGGTTGATGGCGACGCCAATCACCAGCCGGTCAACCAGCGCCATGGCGCGCTGGATGATGTCGATATGGCCCAGGGTTACGGGATCGAAAGTGCCGGGATAGAGGCCGATGCGCATGGGGGCTCCGAGCAGTTTTCGCCAATGCAGCGGAAACGGCGCGCAAGCGCAAGAGACAAAGCGCCGCGCCAGGTCAGACGCCGCGAATCATCCCCTCCAGCGCGTCCTTCTCCGCCTCAAGGTCCTGGAGCCGCGCCTTGACCACGTCACCGATCGAGATGAGGCCCACCATCTGCCCGGCCTCGACCACCGGAATATGCCGGAACCGCCCCGCCGTCATCAGCTCCAGCACGCGGTCGGCCGTATCGGAGCGCGCACAGGTCGTGACCTGCGCCGTCATCAGGCTTTCGACCCGGTCGGCCAGGCAGGCCGCACCGCGCCGCCCGATCTCGCGCACCACGTCGCGTTCCGAGACGATGCCCGAGACGCTGCGCCCATCGCGCGAGACGATGATGGCGCCGATCCGCCGCGCCGACAGGGTTTCGGCCACCTGGGCCACGGTGGAGCCCGGCGGCAAGGTGACGACTCCGTCGTCGGATTTCGATTTGAGGATGTGACTGACAAGCATGGGGACCTCCCTTCCTGTCCTTGCCAGACTGCTCCCGACGCAAGATTCGGTCAATCCACAAAATCTTCACGAAATTTTATTTCCGGCCGATCTGCGAAAATTCCCTTCCCGGTCCGTGGTCGCTCTGCCAAACTGACGGAAACCGGAGATGACGCATGCTGCGACGGATTGCCCTTTGCCTGCTGGCGCCCCTGCCCGCCATGGCCCAGACCGCCACGCCCTGGGTCCATGTGATCGAACCGGCCTTCGGACAGGTGGTCTTCATGCCGGCGCCCACCCGTTTCCGGATCGGCGACCAGCAGGAGCGGGACGGGTTCCACATCCTGGAACTGGCACCGGAGGGCGAGAGCGTCGCAGCCTGGAGCCAGCTCATGACCCTGACCGCCAATGCCGGGCTTGCGACCAGCGCCACGCCCGAGGCCTTTCGCGACCAGTTCGCCGCCGGGTTCCACAAGGCCTGCCCCGAGAGCTTCTTCGCCGCCCCCGTGGAGCTGCCGCCCTTCAAGGGCGCCTCCGCCCAGGCCGCGATGATCCTGTCCTGCGGCAGCTACGAGGGCCAGTCCGAGACGGCGGCGGTGATCGTCCTGGCGGCGGGCGACACGATCTTCACGCTGCAATGGGCCGAGCATGGGCAAGCCACGCCCGGGCCGCAACAACCGGACTGGGCCACCTGGGAGCCGCGCTTCGGCCTTCTTTCCCAGGGCCGCATCTGCCCCCAGGTCGCGGGCGAGGAGATGCCCTATCCCTCCTGCAAGCCCTAGGGTCAGGACCCATTGATCACGCTCTAAGACCGTGATTCACGGTCGGCCAGGAGACCTGATTTATGAGCAACTTGTTCTGGCTGACCGAAGCCCAGATGGACCGGCTTCGGCCCTTCTTTCCC
>NZ_JAABNR010000016.1 GCF_009925085.1 Stagnihabitans tardus
AACCTCCACACTGGCGGTTGGAGCCCAATGCTTCTTCGATACCACGGCCTGATCCCTTCAATCTGTGAAGCTCGGTCAGACCGTGACACACAAATTGAGGATGACCCCATTTAAGGGCTACGCGACACCCGGTTATTGCGGCCGCACTCTGCATCAAACCAAGAGGAAAGTTCACCTTGGAACAGGCGAGAAAAGTCGAAGTTCTCAAGGAAGGCTCGCCTGCCTTCACAACAATGCGGCGCCTCGCCTTGCGTTTCAATGGCATCTTGCGTGGTCGAAAAGCAGACCCGCTGCCCGCCTGGATCGACGATGCGATCGAAACGGACCTTGCGCCCATCGTGCGGTTCGCCCGAACCTTGAACAGAGACATTGATGCGGTCAGGAATGCGATCGAAATGGAGTGGAGCAATGGTCAAGCCGAAGGCCAGATCAACCGATTGAAGACCTTGAAGCGCGCGATGTATGGGCGAGCCGGACCGAACTCGCTCAGGGCCCGAATGCTTCCTCTAAACCACACAAATTGAGAATGACCCCGTTTAAGGGCTACGCGACAGCAGCGCAAAGAGCGCATTTCAGCTCTGTGCGAATAACTCAGTATGGAATGATCTCGTCCGAATCAACGTTAAGGTCATCTGGACTGAAGTCGTCCTCGACAGTATCGTCAGAGGACAACGGCGCCTTCACTGTTCCGGCAAGAACATACAGTCGGGCCTAGGTCTCGCTTTCATGAAAGCGGGTCTCTTGCCTCTGTTTCATGAAGAGGCGGAATAGCTCGATGTAGTCGGCTTCCGGCTGTTCCCGTGCAAGATATCCGTCAAGCAGTTCGACAAGCTGATGCCTGTCCTCGACGCTGAGGCTTTCCCGCTGTGGCAAGGCTTTGCGCCCATCCGGTTTTTGCATGAGCGCATAGAGGGCGGTGTCGCGCCAGTTCGGGCCGAAAAGGCTCTCCTCGCCCTGCTGTTCGTATTGTCGTATGTGCTCGGAAATGAGGTGCAGTTCTTTGAGGTCGTCAATGCTGATGGCCATCGTGCTTACCTCGTGAACTGTTTCGTGATGCCAAGCGGCTGATGGAAGGGGTTTGTGTCGAAGCGCCCAGCAAATTCGGGGTCGCTTAGGTAATCAAGGCGCAAAATCTCGGCTGGCATTTCGCCAGCCCGGGCAAGGATCATCCGGTTCGGATTTTGTCCAAGAAGACGGCCCTCCCAGCCGGTCAGTTGATGAATTGATGCCTCAGAGGACGCATTGGCCGCCCCAAACATCGATAGTGCGCCGGCATTGTCGAGTAGTTCCAGCGCTCGCTCGCCATGAATGGAGCGGATCTGGCCGATACTTTGCCAGAAGGTCCAGGTGCGAAGTCCATAACCGCGCAGCAGCGAGGATGCGACGAGCAATTCTTCCATTGGGCCTACCTGAGCCGCTTCATCGACCAGAAAGAGATCGTCGACCTCTGGCCGCCGTTCACGGCGCATTACGGCACCGATGAGTGTCTTGAGCCAGAGACGCAGCAAGACGCCGTGGCTTTTCGTGAGGTGCGGAGGGACCGTCATGTAGATTGTATAGGACCCGCCCTGCACGATCTCGGAGAGCGGCAAAGTGGATTGTGCAAGGGTGCTCACGGCACCAGGCGATGCTAGGAAGCCGAGCGCATTCTGGATGGTCGAGAGGATTGACCCGCGCGTCTTGTCTGGTGCGGAGAGAAACTCGTTCGCGCCATCCGAAATCAGCCCGCCAAAAAGTCCGCAGTGCAGCATCATGGCCAAGACATCATGCCGACGGTCATCACGCCCGCACCAGATGCGCCGCAGCATGTCCAGCCGCCGCATAGGTTGCGGCAAGTGGGTGGCTATGAAGAGAAGCGTAGAGGTCAGAATTAGCTGTGCACGGTCCTCCCAGAATGGATCGGTCAGGCGTTCGCGAGGCGTCATCTGCCGCGCAAGGCTCATCGCATCCTCGACGCGATATGGGTTTCCGGCGTTCAGGCTATCGAGCGGGTTGAGCCCGTCGGTCGCGCGGTTTGAAAAAGGGGCAAGGACCACGACCTTCTGGCCAAGTTCACGACGATAACGCGCTGTGACCGCAGCAAGCTCGCCCTTCGGGTCGGTTACGATCATTGACCCCGGCCAGCTCAAGAGGGCAGGAATGACCTGACCTCGGCCCTTGCCTGCACCGGTGCCTGCGATGGTTACAAGTCCTGCATCGGTTGCGTCTGCGATGAGATCGCCGAAGGTCGAGGTTGTTTGAGCCGTATGAAAACCGATCGGCGCCATGGCCGGAAGTGAGCGCCCGAGGGGCAGTCCGTGGCGACGATGTATGATGCGTTGAGGCGAGATGGAGAGGGTTGCCATGCTGACTTCCTTGGTTTGACAAGGAAGAAGCGCGGGCTTTCGCCTTATTGTGACTGTGCCTTGTCCGGAGTGTCGGGGGGCGCTGTCGTTTTTTTCATCGGAGCTTGCGAGTTTTCGCCATCATCCCGCTTGTTTTGTAGCTCAGCAGGCGCGGGCGGGGCAGCCTACGCCCCGAGTTCGGCATGCGCACGCATCAGAAAATCGTCACCCACGACAGCATAGGCGTTCGGAGCATTCCCCGGATTGCCGCTATTTGTCTTCTTGCGATCCAGCAGCTTCTTGTCGAACAGCTTCTTGGTCAGCTTTGCGACCGTAACCAGCGCAACATCTTCGCCAAGTCTCCTTCGGAGGTCTTCGTTGGTGAAGTCTTCATGACGCATCTCATTCGCAATGGTCTTGAGGATCCGGAGCTTTGCATCAGGCTTTGGACCACGCTTCGGCCTGTCGGGGTTCGACACGGCGCCGCGCCGCTGGAACTGCATCGTGACTGCATCATAGGACAGGAAAAGATTGCCTTTCGCTTCTGCCGCGCGCTGCTTTTCGGTGCGCAAGACCAAGGCGCGTTCGGCAGCCCTGCCGATCTTGCTAACCGACAGAACCGTATCCGGATCCCCGATAAGCCGCGAATGGCCGCGCATGCCGCCGCGCTTGGTGCTGTGATGGATGATCAGGATGGAAAGCGGCCGGGTTGCTTTGAACTTGTCAATCAAAAGCCGGCAGTTCTGCATGATCGCACCGGCCGACTTTGCGTCATTTTCATCGAAGGCGGGATGCGTCGCCGACAAAGTGTCGATGACAAGCAAAAGAGGCTCCTTCGACTGCTCCGATGGTTTTTTTGCAGGCAGAGGTTCGCTTCCGTCTGCCCCCGCAGTCTCTGATTTGATCGCAGCCTGAAGCTTGCCGAAGAACGCCATCGTCCTTGCCGCATCCATGAGCGTATTTGCGGTCGCGATTTGATCGAGAAGCTTGAAGGGCGCATTAGTCCTGTCACCCGAGGTCTTGAGCCAGCCTTTGATGCGGGTCCGAATGGAAACGCCACCCTCGCCGATCCAGTAGACGACATGGGCTTTTCGAAGGGGCTTCAGGTCAAAGGATCCGGACCAGCCTCGCAGGTCGCCCTGTGGAGTCTTTTCATAAGCCGCAAGAGACAGGGCCATCGACAAGCTGAGGAACGTTTTGCCGATGCCAGCTGGCCCGTAAAGGATTGCGAGGCCCTGGCTCTGCAAAAGGCCGCCGATCAGCCAGTCCACCTCTGCAGTGTGCTTCTCGATATCCTGCAGATTTTCAAGCCATTTCTCTGGGTTCATGCTGATGAAGATTGGCTCAAGATCGGTCTGCTTTGCTATACTGATACGATTATGTCGAATGAATGTGATACAGTATCATAAATATCACATCGGTCCGCGTCAAGTATCCACCATCCATAATTCTACAAATTCACAGTAAAACAGGGTGTGTCGATACCAAATGCTTTGGGTGTCTGTGATATTGTTGACGATCCGTCGACAGTCCCCCGACGTTGCTTTTTCGCATGAAATACAACGACTTGCGCTTCTACCCCCTCGATCTGCGATCCAAAAGATTTCGCTATATACAATATAAGTAAGAAGACGCCCGTCACAGAGTGACGCGCTTTCAGGGACAGGAAGCACGCTTTCTGTCTGGCCCTCTTTTGGAGAGGACCAGACAGAAACCGCGCTCCCCATTGAGGCGATCTGGGTCCGCTCCTTCTCAAAAACAGAAAGGACGCCCGATGGCTCATTCCGCCAATCGCACCCGCACATGCTACGCCGACCTGCACAAAACCGCGCTTTACGTCGCTCGACGCGCCCTTGCCTCCAGCGCATACCAATCCTTGGCCGAAGACTTCGCCCAAGACGCCATCGCCCTGTGTATCAAACGCGCGAAAACCTGCCCGGAAACTGGCGCGCTGCAGGTCATCACGGCCAAGGGCACGGTCTACCCAGCGCGGGAGTTTGTCTGCCTGCGGGTAAAGCGCGACATTCAGAGCTTCTTCAATCCAGCTCTGCGCGCCACACGCACGCCCGCGGAAGTCGATGTCGAACAGATCACCTGCAAGACCGACCCTGTCGAGGCGATCGCCATCAACGACGCCGTGCGCCAACTCTCCAAGGCCGATCAAAGCCTGATTGCCGCCAAATGCGCGGGATCGCTCGAGGGGGCAGACGCGAAGACGCGCAAGGCGCTTCAGCGCGCCCTTACCCGGCTCAAAAGCCAACTGGAACGCTGATCCCGAAAACCTGCTGGCCCGGCTGTCACAACCGATACCGGGCCAACGCTCTCCCACAAAATCCATCCATAAAAGGACTCGTTACAATGCAGTTCACTACTGAAACGATCGCCGCCGCCGTCCGCCAGAACCGTATTGCTCTGACCGACCTGGTTGGTCTCAGAATCGATATTGAAAGGGGTGATGATATCTGCGTCCTCGAGGTGGTCGCCATTCAGCCCGCAGGTATCACTCTGGTCGGCGCAAGCGGAAGACCGACAACATACAGCACGCCTTTTCACGAGGTCGTCGTCCTGCGGAACGCATCTTGGACGGTTCCAGATCCCCTGAACCAAGCCATCTGCGGCATCGCTCGGGCTGAGTGCGAAGCCTATGTGGTTGCGCTGAAAGAACAGGCCTCCCTTTCCGAACTTCGCAAGATGTCGGTCAACTTCTACCGCACCAAAAATTTGCCAGATTGGGTTCACTTCACGCGCCTTCTGGAAAGCAGCCCGGCCTATATGGCCGCCCATGAGCCAGGATCGCGTCGGTTCGTGCGCGAAGTCTTACGGGGCAATCGGCCGCTGGACAGTTCTGCAATCAATTGGCTGCGTGACCTGCTGCGGCGTTGCTATCGCCTTGTTTACGCCGACCCGTGCAGCCCACGCGGCTAAACTCACCAAAAAGACTCCGGGGTGGTGTCACAAGCCACCCCGGAACCTCGTTCCCTTCCAGATTTTGTCAAACCATCAATACAACCGCCGCACAGGTGCATGCCGGCGCCACGCAGCGTTGGGAAAACGTATCGCAACAAGGACCGCTGAAGATGAAACTTTTGGCCAAAAAACAGCATGAGCAGCTTCTCGAAAATGGACTGGCACAGGCAGCAGCACGCCCCCGCCATCTGGATTTGAAGCCAGTGGTAAGGTTTTTCGATCCCAATGGCCCCGCTGTGTGGCTGGCCACCGAGATTCTTCCAGAGTTTCCAGACCTGGCCTTCGGGCTTGCCGATCTGGGGCTCGGATGCCCAGAGGTTGGCAGCTTTTCCTTGGCTGAGCTCGCAGCCTATCGCGGCCCGTTTATGCTCGGGATTGAGCGGGACAGGCATTGGTCGGCAAAGTTGCCCCTGTCAGGCTATGCGGAATTGGCAAGCCGGGCCGGTCGAATAGTCGAGCCGTGATAGACGTATAGGCTCTTGCCCACCAACCGGTTGGAGAGTCAGGATATCGCTCACACCTTTGACCTCGCCCCCTGTTTGGGGGCCGTCTTTCATCAGGAGATTTGTGCGATGACAAAAGTAGAGCCGTCCGAAGGCAGCACATCAGGCGAGGACGAAACTATGGTTGCGCGATCAACGATGTCGGCAGAGGAGTTTCTGTGGCTGCTGGAACAGTCGGATGTCAGCATCAGCCCGTCTGGACCAGTGCGATCATCAGCTGATGACGAAAGCTCCGCGGGCTCGATTTGCCGACAAGATGGCAATGACAAAAGCTGTAACTGAGTAGTAGGGGCATGTCTTGGGGTCCCTATTGCCGCCGACTATGCGCCCGACGACCTGCACTCGGTCACGATCGGTCAATTGAGTTCTAGCAGGTCAAAGAGCCAAGGATGGGTGACAGTATCCTTGGGTCTATTTTACAGATTTGACCAAATTGTCGATTGGCATTGGAAAAGTTCAGACCCTCTGTCACAGATCATCAGTGCCACGCGCTTTCTCTCTGTAACCTCGCAGAAAGGACCCGCGATGACCGACCAAACCCCCGCCCCGCAGCTGACCGTTCAACTTGTCGAAGGCCGCAAGAGCTTGACACTCGCGTTGGTCTTGACCTTTTTCTTTGGGCCATTTGGCCTGCTCTATGTCTCAGCGCTCTGGGGGCTTTTGATGATCGTGCTGGGCGCGATCGTCGGCGTCATCTCCCTCGGACTGGGGCTGATCCTGATCTGGCCGCTGTCTATCATGCTCGCCGGTATCCTGGTGTTCGTTGGAAACGGCGCCCTGAAGCGCAAAATGGAGAAGGCGGGCCAGTAGGCCCGCTAGCTTCGCAGCATCAGCACAGGGAAATCGCATGTCAAAAAAGTCCGAAATCCAAGCAACCCTTTCCGCAATCCGTGCCCAGGTTGGAAACCAAAAGACTGGAGCCACGACACCACAGGCGCGCGCCATTGCGAACTGTGAAACGGCCCTCGCCAACATCGCGAAATACGAAGCGGAAGCTGAAAAGCGTGCCGCAAGCAGGCCGATCGAGATTACCTTCATTGATCGTGAACGGCTCAAGATTGCTGCAGAGAAAGCCCCGACACAGGAGGCGCGCGATGCAGCCCGCCGAATGCTGGATCGCAACCCCCCTCGTATGACCGAAAGCGAAAAGAAGAAGTTCAAGCTTTGATGCAAACCTGAACCATTACCGCCGGAAATCTTCTGCACCTGCGGTCATCAGACACCAAAACCAAGAGGCCCAAAATGCAAAGACGTTCTCTGCTCCTTTCCCTTCCTGCAATGTTTCTGAGCGCTGGTGCAGCCTTTGCGCAAACAGATGCTCTCGCCAACGCATTTGCAGCACTCTCTGCTCAAGGTCGACGCGCCGTCCAAGAGCAGCTTGCCTTTGGCGGGTTTTACGGCGGCAGCGTGGATGGTGCATACGGTCCGCGCACCCGCTCAGCGCTGATCAATGCCGCCGCCTTTATCCGCGAGAACAGCTACGGTCGGGCGCAGTTCAAGCTCTCAGATCAAGCTGATGCGCAGCGATACTTGACCGCGCTCACCCGCGGAGACCTTGCAAAATATCTCTGGGGAGAGGGAGACGAAAGCGAAGGGGGCTGACCCCCAATGCAGTCGCCTCCTAAGCTTTGAATGAGGTTATCATCCCTGCTTCCGCGGCCGACCACCTCTCGCACCATTGGCGCGCGCCGCAGCAGCCTTGGCGGGCGACGAGACTTGCCCCGCCCGCCGGGCCATATAGGCCTTCGTGCCGAACAGCCCCGCAAGAAGGCCCGGCACGGACAGGTCGACATCGAGGGCATCCCAGTGCAGGCCGTAGCCTGCGCCCAAGATTTCAACCGCAGCCAACTCGTCATCGGTCGCAGATTCTAGTCCCTGCGCCATGCGGGGAGGAAAGGCGAACGTGCAGCCATTCGTCAGATCGACGATGACGCGGCCGCTGTTCTGATCATAGCGAGCAGATGTTGCTCGCGGCTCAGAGAGACGCAAGGCCCGGCCACGCTCAAGGGCAGCATTGATTTCAGCATCAGTCAGGTCAGCCATGGATTTCCCTCCATTTGGCAAGGAACTCTTCCTGCTGGTCACGAACCATTTGCATAGCCCGCCGCAGATCGTTCGCCTTCATACCCTCAGCCCAGACAAGAGAAGGAGCTCCGCTAGGGCTAATCAGATCGATCTTGGCCTGGCCATCCCCGAACACATGCACGTGGGCCGGCTCATGGTCGTCCGTGAAGATAATGACGCGCAGCCCATTGGCTCTGTATATCGTGACCATACCCTTACATTAACCCAACATGATGGGTTATTCAAGGTGCGTTGAAAAACTGTAAGCTGGAAGAAGTGTCGGGACAAAAACGACCGATATGGGTGAAAAACTCGACCTACCATATGTTGGGTCGGCTACTTTGCAGCCGATTTAACCCGCTGAATAGGTTTATTTTTCAGTTTATTCGACGAGGGGGTTGCGAAAGCCGCCTCGGCCTCACGCTGGGGCCAGTTTTGCTAAACGTTTTAGGTTCTGCGCAGTGGCGGCGAGATGGAATTCGTTACTAGCGCCTCGCAGCCCCCTTAGACGCGCTTGCTCACCTCGACAAAGTCGTCGAATGTCACTGGCAGAGGCATCAAGGTCCTCCGTTCCTCTGCCCAGACATCGGCGATGGCCCGGGAAGCGTGCCATGGGCGGTCTCGCGCCACAGTTCGAAGCAGCGCTCTTCCAGCCAGGCGTTCATCGCGGCGAGATCAGGGAAGCTTGGCATGCCCTGCAACATCTGGTGACGGGTGTCGCGGACATTCTTCTCGACCTGTCCCTTCTCCCAGCCGGCCGCTGGATTGCAGAACTCCGGCTCGAAGACATAGTGGTTCGCCATGGCGAGGAAGCGGATATTGACCTGTCGTTCTTTGCCGCGGCCGACACGATCCACTGCCGTGCGCATGCTATCGTAGATCCCGCGCTCCGGCGCGCCACCGAAGACCCGGAACGCGTGCCAGTGCGCATCAAACAACATCTCATGGGTCTGCAAGGAATAGGCGCGCAAGAGAAAGGCCCGACTGTGCGACAGCTTGATGTGGGCGACCTGAAGCTTCGCGCGCTCACCGCCGACAACTGCGAAGTCTTCGCTCCAGTCGAATTGGAACGCTTCGCCAGCGCGGAAGGCCAGCGGAACGAACGTCCCACGACCCGTCGTTTGGTGGTCGCGCTGCCCATCTGCTCGCCATTCTCGCGTAAAGGCCGCCACACGGTTGTAGGAACCGGTATATCCAAGAACGACAAGATCGGCGTGCATCCTCGTTAGCGTCTGCCGCTCTTTGCGTGGCCTCCCGGCATTGGTCTTCAGCCAGACCGCAAGCTTCTCGGCGAAGGGATCAAGCTTGCTCGGTCGCTCCGGCGTCGCGAACTGTGGCTCAACCATATCGCCCTTCAGATACTTCTTGATGGTATTGCGCGACAGCCCGGTGCGGCGCGCAATCTCCCGGATCGGTAAGCCCTGTCGCAGGCGCAGCTTCCGGATGACGTTCAGCAGTCCCATGTCAATCACTCCGTTGACCCCCTCGCGCTTCGCTCGGGGGAGGGTCACATGGGTCAAATCTCAACGGAAATCTTGAGCCGAACCGGGTCAGCTCTCAGTGGAAATCAACAGATATAGAACAACAACAGTGGACTGAACATCGCCTATTCATCCCTGTCCTCAAGGACGGAGCTTTTATGCAGTTTTGGTAAATCAATTTGATTTTTCCTGAATTTGAAACCTTTTGCACACAATCTTGACATATGTGATTGTTGTAAATTACATCAAGACAATTGATGACAAGGAGACTTCCAATGGACATGATTACCTATAGCAAGATGAGTAGCATGGAAAATCATCTTCGTGCCATTGCGAGAAGTTCTCGTGAGATGGCTGCAGTGGATGCTAGCATTCTCAAGGTGGGTGCGAGTGTAGATAAGCTATCGGAAAATGTCCTAACCTTAAATGAAAATGTCGTCACGGGATTTGAGGGCGTTGCTCATGGTCTAAAAGGTGTTGCGAAACGCATAAACAGTGGCTTTCTTGCCATTGATTTAACACAGCAAGAGTGCTTGCAGGAACTCAAGAAGCTGAACCTCATTAGTGAGACGACTAACAACAATCTCATTGCAGGTTTCAATCAAGTCATCAAAAGGCTCGACAGCATCACGACGTCGATTGCCGATATAGATGATAAAATTTCCAATCCAGAGCGAACAAAAGCACTTGAAGCGGCAAAGATTGCAGCAGAGTATGCAAAATTGGGACGCGTGAAAGATGCCCTCGCAATTGTCGATAAGGCTATTTTAAATGAAGGCGGAATTCCACAACATCATGTCCCGCAACTGCGCATCATGAAAGGCACACTTCTTTTGGGTCTGTTCGACGGTCTGACAGATAAAGTCGCGGACCTTGACCGTGCCGTAGTAGAATTCAAAGAAGCCTATGATTTTGGATCAACAGTAAAGCCTTATGTCCGACGGCAAATAGCAGAATATGCAGGTATCGCGCACTTCGCAAAAGAAGAATATCATTTGGCATTAAACTGGTTCAAAGCACCCGATATCCGGGGGTTTCCAGAAGGTCAATTCCAGACTTTGCGCTGCCATATCAAACTTGGCGAAATTGAAACGGCTACAGACATTGCCTTCAACATTCTTGAGCGAGATTACCAAGCAATCGTTGCTATGAGTGCAGACCCTGTCTGCAATGAGAGGGCTGACATTGCTTTAGCTGCTACCAATAAAATACGCACCTCTCGCGTTGGAGCACTTTATGGGCTTTTGGATGCAGTTTATGCGAATGGTATTGGTATCGACGAAATATTAGAGAAAACTAAATCCCATGAAGGTGCAATAGACGGCTGGATTCAAGCCGTCTCAATGAAGAGGTCTTTCGTTAACAACTATTTCACGAAAGAGGACGAAGATTTTCTGAAAGATGGAGAAGTCCCGCAAGGATGGATGCCGATGCTCCCTTATCTCTATGAAGAGATGAAAAAAGAGTTCGCTGAAAACGATATGATCCAGAAGACGTCGCATTTCTATTATCCGGAATTCGAGGGGTCAAAAGAAACCCAAGCGAAAATGAAGAAAGCTTTCCCGCCGTCAAGTATTGATTCCAAGTATATAGAAGTGTTTCCTAAGAACGCAGCTGAGCTACTTACTATCTTCCTCGGTAATCTTATGGATAGTAAAACGCATGTCGCAAACAACATGCGCCATGACCCAGAGCAGCATCAAAATCCTGATGCAACGGTTAAGGCATTGATCCGCAGCTATTATGATCGCCGATTGGCTATCAATTTCGCCAAGGAATACCTGAATGCCATCTCCGAGATTTTCTATGGTGCAAAAATATCTATGCTTACGTATAACCCTTGCGACCTAAAACCAGCACTTAAAGTTTCGACATCCTTCGGTGCTGGAGATAGTGAAAAATTTAAGCTAATGGCAGAAAAGTTGGTGGAGGCTGGTCAGCCCACCACACTGCAACGCATGTTCAAAAAAGCTGAGCCATTTGGAATGAAGTCCACACAAGCTTGGTACATTGTCCAGCCTCATAGAGACAAGGCACAGGCGAAAATTGCAGCGATCCACAGGACCATGAGAGACACCGTGCAACAAATGATCGCCAATCTTTACTCTAAATGCGACGCAAAAGCCCTTAAGGATGCTTATTTGCAGATTCAAGAAAAAGAGCGGCAGCATAGCCAGCTTGGAAAAATGATCCAGAATGCCATAGATACAGCAAAGCCATTTCTAACAGACGATTACTCATATTTTAAGCCGTGAACTTAGGGTCCAGACTCATTGATCGTCAAAGCCAGAACATGACGGTAGCGGCGAGGGCGACTGCAGAGAGGAAGGTCTTTGCGCATCGGTCGTAACGGGTTGCGATGCGGCGCCAGTCTTCCAATCGGCCGAACATGATCTCGATCCGGTTGCGGCGCCGGTAACGTTGCTTGTCGTAGCGGACTGTCTTGCCGCACGACTTCCGACCGGGGATGCAGGGGCGTATCCCCTTGTCTTTTAACGCATCTCGGAACCAGGCGGCGTCATATCCCCGGTCCGCGACCATCCATTCGGCGGCGGGCAGACTGCCCAGCAGGGCTGCGGCGCCGGTGTAGTCGCTGACTTGGCCTGCGGTCATGAAGAACTTCAGCGGACGACCCTTGGCGTCCGTGACGGCGTGCAGCTTGGTGTTCAATTCACCCTTGTTCCGCCAGATCAGGCGTCCGCGCTGGTCGTCGGGCCCCCTTTTTCGCCCGCAGGCTCGAAGCCGTGCGGTGCGCCTTGAGATATGTCGCGTCGATCATGACAACCTTCTCCTCGCCGCCTTCGGAGGCCAGACCCTCCATCATCCGCACGAAGACCCCCATGTCGCCCCACCGCTTCCATCGGTTATAGAGCGTCTTCGGCGGGCCATACTCCCGAGGCGCATCGCACCACCTCAAGCCATTGCGATTGATGAAGATTATGCCGTTCAAAACCCGCCGATCATCGACGCGCGGTTTGCCGTGGCTCTTCGGGAAGAACGGTTTCAGCCGCTCCATCTGCTCGTCCGTCAGCCAGTATAGACTGCTCATCATCACCCCCCGTCAGTTCGGGGACTTGAATCATGCAGGCCGAGCGGCCTCAAGCAGATCAATGGGTCCTGACCCTAGTCGTGATCGTCCCTGTCAGCAAAGCTGAGCGCCTTCATAAGCCGCAACATGGCTGGTACAAAGCCTGGAATGGCGGGCTCGCCCTCACCATTCATGAAATGTGCTTCTACCATTTCCATTGCTTCAGGCCCAAGATCGGGGTGAATATCGAGGAAAATGCAGCCTGGCCCGCCTTCAATCCAAACGGTATTTTCGTCAAAGCCTGCACAAAGGCTCCAACCGATCTGCCTCGAATCCAGCCAGTCTGTGATCTCAGAAACATCGGTGTAGTTATCCCCGAAGCCACCGGCCTCGTCGACGAGCACAAGATAATACACGTCCCGACCGAGGCGCCGGGCAATGCCGTCGATGGTTTCAAGCGCTTCGGCCATCTGGCTCTCCCTCAATGTTGCGGTAAATGATGTTGGCGAGGGGGCGTTGCGACGGCTCGCACTTCTCATACATTCAGTAGGCATTGAACAGGTCTGGTCGGCTTTCGATCAGTTCTGCCATATGGTCAAAGCGGTGGGATCCACCCTCGAAGGCGACGATTGGCAGACGTCCCTTGATAAAATCAAGCGTTGCCTGCGCGTCCAGAATTTCATCACCCATATCGAGAACTATGGTGCCCCGTCCGTCCAAGCGAAAGCTGAGCGCGTCATAAGCCATGACGCAATCTTCCATCAGCTCATACGGGACTCCGACGTGGTTGACCCCACGACCAACGTAAGCTTGCAGAGTGGTGCTCGGTGTGATCGAGGGGTTAATCGCAATAAATGGACGGTCAAACTCAGCACCTAGCCAAGCGGCAAAGAAGCCGCCCAGGCTTGTTCCGACGACAAGCGCCTCAGGATGACGCTTCAACTGTGCTGCAAACCTCTCGAAGACCAGATGCGGATGCAGGGTGTAGTCGACTGTGATGCCGTCAACCGGGCGCATCTTGGAAAGGGCACGGATCTTGTTCTTGCTGGGGTCGAAGTGTGAACCCCAACCGTGGCAATACAAAATGCTGATACCTTCATTTTCACCTAAAGTCCTTGACTGACCGTTCATTCCTGCGCTCCTGTCTGCTGAACCTATCCTTTTAGAGACATGCGTCAAATTCGGACAGATCGCAGACCTCCAGCCTTCGCAATGGCTTGCGTGGAGCGCCATCCTCGGGGTATCGGCAGTGAACGCCTTTTTTGTGAGAATGATATGATGCAACCAGAATATCTCGAACTGCCAGAGGCCACGGATCCCACCTGTAGTTTCAGGGTCGCCGTGACGCTGCAAGGCGGCGCCATGATATGCAAGCGTGACATTTGCCTGCCAAGCTTTCTCAAGCTGATGAGCGGTCAGCAGTATGAGATGACGTTTGACGAGCATCCCTATGCAATCACGCGATTCGACGTTGATATAATCAAGCGCTTGGTCAAAATCTTTGCTAGGCCAATGCTTTAATTTTCCAGCCCCACATATCAGCAATCCATCGAGTTATCTTGCCGTTTATCGGTCTGCTTCCGCAGAGACCTTCATGTCGCTGACGCCCCTACATGGTGTGCGACTATTTCTAGACTGCCCACAGGTTAAATCTGATCCGCTACTTGGTATTGCCAGTTCCGAGGGGTCATTGCAGTCGGCGTATGGAAGACTTTGGTTCAGAGCTGCAAACCTCTGTCCATTTCTGACGTATGGCTGAGGCATCTCTGTCGAAACGATGGAGATGGACAATGACCCACGAACAACACCTCGCTCTTGATCTGATCGCCCGGCTGGCCGACCGTTTCGGTCCGGCAAGCCGCATCGCCAAGGAATTGCCCAGCTGGCTGGAATACCTGACCGAAGTGAACTGCCCCGAGCGGCCCCGTACCCGGCCAGGCATCCAGTGGTGGAACAAGGTCCGGGCCATCGCTCGCGACCTCGTGCCGAGCGCAGATGGCGGCGAGGGCGAGATCGTGCAGCGCAACGCAGCCCTCTTAGGGGATCACTTCCGGTTATCCCCGGTCGAGACATCCATGCTGACCTTTGTTGCCCTCTACAAGCTGTTCGATGGGTTCGAACATGTCATCGATGGGGCGCTGAAAACCGAGGAGGTCACCGTCCCGCTGCTTTTGTCGTGGTTCTGCGCGGCTCCTGAGTCTGAAATCCGGGCCGCGATGCGCGCCTCAGGCCGACTAACAGGATCGGGGCTGGTGCAGCGCAGCCGCGGCGGGCGCCACAACCGGATGCCGTTCGACCTGTCGGACCGCTTGATCCTCGCGCTGCTTGCCGACGTGCATAGCATCAGTGACCTGATCGCGCTGATGTTCCCGCCTGCGGCAGCGCCCCAGGCTGAATGGCAGGATTTCGAGGGACTGGGACGGGATGCAGACCTGATGCGTGACCTGCTGTCCCGCGCACTCGCCGAGCGCACACCGGGCGTGCACATTCTGCTCTACGGCCCTCCCGGCACAGGAAAGACCGAATTCGCCAAGGTTCTGGCGCGCGAGATTGGCGCGGACCTGCGCGCGGTGGGGGAAACCGATGATGACGGGGGGGAACCGTCACGTCGGGAACGGCTCGCTGAACTGTCCATGGCGTCCCGCATGCTGGGTCAACGATCGGACACCGTTCTGCTGTTCGACGAGATGGAAGACCTATTTGGGGCGGGGGGCTTCCCCTTCATTCGCGAGGCGCCGTCGAAGGTTCATTTCAACCGGGTCCTGGAGACGAACCCGATCCCGGTGATCTGGACCACGAATTCAGTCAATGCCTGTGATCCCGCCTTTCTTCGGCGGATAAGCTATTCGGCGCTAATGCGGCCTCCATCGGGTCGGGTCAGGGCGCGAATCTGGCAACGGCTTGAAGAACGCCATGGGACAGGCATTCCGGATGCGGCCCTGCCGGCGATGGCGGAAAGGCACGATCAGGCCCCGGCGCTGGTGTCTGACGCGATGCGGATGGCACTGCTTTGCAATGGAGGGGTGGCGGTAGTCTCGCAGGTGCTTGATGCGGCCGCCCGTCTGGCAAAGGGCGGGGCGGACATTGCGCCGCGTCACCATGCCGAGGTACCCTGGCAACCGAACCTAACGCGCGCCGATGCCGATCTGGGCCGGATCGAGGCGCGCCTGGGGGCCCCAAGCGCACCACGGCGGATCAGCTTCTGCCTCGAAGGTCCAGCAGGGACCGGCAAAAGCGCATGGGCACGGCATCTAGCTCGGGTCATTGGCATGCCCGTGATCGAAAAGCGCACGTCGGACCTGATCTCGAAGTGGCTTGGCGAGAGCGAGGAGAACATTGCGAGGGCCTTTTCCGAGGCGCGCGCCGAGGGTGCCATGCTCATCTTCGACGAGGCGGACAGCTTGCTGGCCGACCGCCGCGGCGCTGAGCGCAGCTGGGAAGTGAGCCAGGTCAACGAAATGCTGACCTGGATGGAAAGCCACCCGCTGCCCTTCGTCTGCACAACCAACTTCGTCGAAAAGCTGGACCCCGCGACACATCGCCGGTTCACCTTCCGCATCCGGTTCGACTTTCTTTCAGTCGATCAACTTCCACTGGCCTGGGCTGCACATTTTCCGTGTTCGCCTCCGGCCGAGTTGCGGGCGCTCGATCGACTCGCTCCCGGGGATTTCGCAAACGTCGCCCGCAGGATGCGAGCACTGGGCAATTCGGACCCACAGGCTATCCTGTGCGAGCTGACCCGTGAAGATGCGGCTAAGATGGGGGCGGCGCGGCCGATCGGCTTTGGCCGTTGACGCCATAGCCTCACACCGCAAAGGTGGCTCTGCTTTGCCAGGAGGACCCATGCGCTACGCCCGCCAAGAAGATCTGCAAAAGCTGGCACTTACCATGCAAGGTTCAGCTGAAGGGGTTTCCCTCAGCGATATCGAACGGGAATTCAGCGTATCGCGCCGCACGGCAGAACGTATGCGTGATGCCGTGCGCAACGCATACCCCCAGATAGAGGAGATATCAGGAGAGAGCGGACGAAAATACTGGCGTTTTCCGCCCGGCTCATTGGGCCGCATGGTCGAGCCGACGCTCGATGAGCTGACCGCGGGGCACCGCGCAGCCGCAATCGCACGGCGCGAGGGGGATGAGGTGACGGCAGACACGCTGGAGCGCCTGCTGACAAAGGTACAGGCCATGTTCCGCGAGGATCGCCGCCGGAAGATCGCCGCTGACCTTGAAGCGCAACTGACGGCCGATGGAGTTGCCTTTCGACCTGGACCGCGCGAAAGAATCCCCTCTGAGATTCTCTCTGCACTTCGGGAGGCAATTCTTGCAGGGGTCATGATCTCGGCCGACCACCGCGCTCGTGGCAGCGCAAAACTCTCACGAAATACCCGGCTCGGCCCGATTGCGGTGTTATTTGGTCAGGGGCGCCAATATCTATTGGCCTGGAGTGAATACCAGGACGATCTGCGTCTGTTTGCACTGGCTGGTTTCGAACAGATTTCTTTGGAGCCTGATGTCTATGAGCGCCCCAAAGAGTTCGATCTGCAGGAGTGGTTGTCAGAAAGCTTCGGCGTCTGGCGCGAAGAACCGCAGGACGTGGTCTGGCGCTTTCTGCCTGAGGTCGCCGATGAAGCTGCTGGATATGTGTTCCATCCGAAACAGAAGACCGAGCGTCTGGAAGACGGATCGCTGATGGTCCGTTTCCGCGCTGGAGGCCGTCAGGAAATGGAATGGTATTTGGTGAGGTGGGGCGATCAGGTTGAGGCGCAGTTCTTGGCAGCTTCTGGTGACCCAGTTTCTGATACGACCGAAACTGACGCACCCCAAGAGTAACTTCAGCTCGAATCGACAAAGAAAGTACAGCGCTTGCTTCGTGACAGCACATCCCACCCCCTTCGCATCGACAGCCTGCCTATTGGGAACGGTCATCTCGGTCTGACCCTTTGTCCTGGCAAGAAAGGCGACAGTGTCTTTGGCGAGGGATGGGACCGCAATCTGGATGTTGATCTGGACGTGATAAGGGCCTGGGGAGCGAAAGCGGTCCTGACCTTGATCGAGGACTCTGAGTTCGATCTGCTTTCTGTCACGGATCTTGGTGATGCGGTAAGGGCACGCGGGATGGATTGGCATCACATCCCGATCCCCGATCTGGGTGTGCCAACGCCACAGGCCATGGCGCGCTGGCGCGAGTTGTCGCCCCACCTTCATCGGATCCTGGAAAATGGCGGCCGGGTGCTGGTCCATTGCCGGGGTGGACTGGGGCGTGCGGGAACGATTGCCGCCCTTCTACTGGTTGAGCGCGGACATCCAGCGGGCAAGGCCATGACCCTCGTCCGCGCCGCACGGCCCGGGGCCATCGAGACGCAAGTTCAGGAACGCCTTGTGACCGATTACGCCCGACATGACGGGCTGCCGCTGATCCGACTCCATGCGAGTCTTCTGGGTGGGGCCATCGGGGACAGTCTGGGAGCCGAGATCGAGTTCCTGTCGCTCGCTGAAATCCGTCGTCGTTTCCCGGACGGAATTTCGGAACTGCCACCGCACATGGGGCTGCACGGCGCCATCACAGACGACACCCAGATGACGCTGTTCACGGTCGAGGGGATCCTGCGCGCGCGGGTTCGCGGCGCTCTGAAGGGTATCTGCCACCCGCCGTCCGTCATCCATCACGCGCTGTTGCGCTGGTACAGAACTCAAGGTGGCAATCCGAAGGTTCAGACCGACGATGTGGGGCTTATCAACGACCCCCGCCTTCGGATCCGCCGCGCGCCTGGCAATACCTGCCTATCTTCCCTCGCGGCGAGCGCCAATCTTGGGGACCTCGCCCGCAACAACAGCAAAGGTTGCGGGACCATCATGCGGGTGGCCCCCATCGGCTTGATGTTCCCGCGCGACCAGGTGCGCGCGATGGCCATCGAGACATCCGCCCTGACGCATGGCCACCGCACTGGCCAGCTTGCGGCGGCCGCTTGGGCAGAAATGCTTGCCGATGTCGCGGGGGGTGCTGATCTGGAGAAGA
Source organism: Stagnihabitans tardus (assembly GCF_009925085.1). GTDB lineage: Bacteria > Pseudomonadota > Alphaproteobacteria > Rhodobacterales > Rhodobacteraceae > Stagnihabitans > Stagnihabitans tardus. The sequence goes on from NZ_JAABNR010000016.1 coordinate 18,384, forward strand.
CCGCAGCCCAGACGGCAGAGACCTATGCGCGACTGACGGGGGGCGAAGAGACCGCACAGGCAATTCAAGCTGCGCTTCGTGCGCCTCGGGACGGGGCTGGGGAAACAGTCGAATCCTTGGGTGGTGGCTGGATCGCCGAACAGGCCCTGTCGATCGCGCTCTATGCCTGCCTTGCGGGAAACTCCTTCGAAGAGGCCCTCCTGATTGCAGCCACCCACGGTGGGGACAGCGATTCAACGGCGGCGACTGCCGGCAATATGCTGGGTCTGCTTGATCCCGCTGCTGTGCTTCGACACCGTTGGGCGGAAATCGTCGAAGGTGCGGACATCATCTCGCAAGTGGTTCGGGATTACAGGCAGCTTTCATCCGATATCAGTGCCGCAGAGGAACTCTTCGAAGTCTATCCGGGAGGGTAATCATAAGGTCAAACATCCGGAAGCGAGCTTGTTGAACGCGCAGAAGAGAGCGGGAATAGTCGTATAAACCATTGAGTCAGAATGGCATCCCGTTACACTCGACATTTCATGCAGCGAGATCGAAACTCATGTTCTACCCTTTTCTCGTCGTCGATCCTCGCTCGGGCCTGCAGTACCGGCTGACCGATACCGGCCTTGCTGAGCTTTCCCTTGCTCCCAAAGCACCGGAATGGGCGCCGGGGCGGGCGATTCTGGAGAACCCCGATCCGGTCTGGCGGGATAGCCTTGCCAATGCGCCGGTCGAGACGATCTCGGCCGTCAGTGCGGCGCTGGAGGGTCTAGTGTTGGCCACGGCCGATCTGCGCGCCCCGGCGACCGGGCCGATGGAGGACAGTCGCGCTCGGCGGCATCTGGACGCACTTGTCGAACTCTGGCGAAAACTGGGTGACGCCTTACCCGAAGGGCTGGCCCCGGTGCGCCATGTGCTGGAGCTGCCGCATGGGCGGTTTCTTGACCCGCTGCCGGTGGTTCAGGGATCGCTCGATCCGCATGCGCCAGCCGCAATGAAGGCCCTTTACGCACGGCTTCAGCAGGAATTCGGGGCTGTAGAGGCCCCCGCCAAGGGGCGCGCGGCGCGTGAAGGGTCGAGGCTGCACGCCCTGCAGGGCGGGGTGGCCGAGGCAGCAATCGAGGCCGGGCCAAAGGATGACAGCCTCGCCTTCTATGGTCTGCGCGATTTGGCGGCCTGCGCTGATTTTGCCGCCGCCCGTGCGCGGGCCCTGATCGAAAGCGGTATTTCGGCGCGCGAGATTGCTGTGCTGGCCTCGGGTGACCCATGCCAGATTGCCCGCGCCTTCGCCGAGCAGGGCGTGCCGATTTCCGGGCTTCCCTCCAGCCTGCCCGAGCGCGACATCATTGGTGAGACAGCCCTTCAGCTGGCACTGGCCAAGCGAACACCCACACCTGCTATGGTCCTGGCCAGCCTCACCTTGTCACCATTGATGCCATGGTCCGCACAGACCGGGCGCGACCTCGCGGAAAACCTGATCGGCGGTGACTTTCGCGGCGATGTCCTGTCGCCCACCCCTGCGCACAAGGACCTCTGGACTGACATTCGCGCCTCGGCTGGCAGCCTTGCGCAACTGCGTTTCCTGATCGACCGTATCTGCGAGCGCATTGCGAACGGGAACGAGGTCCGCGCCCGTCTGTCGATCCCGCCCGGCGAGGGTAACCCGGACTGGGAAGCGATCCTGCGCGGTATCCAGATTGCTCCCCCGTTAGTTGCCGATCCAGAGCGCAACCTTGAAGGTGTCAGCCTGTGGTCTGCACTGGAAAGCCCGTGGCGGCCCTGCCGGCACCTGATCGTGACGGATTTCACCGATGGTCTGTATCCGACGCGTCCGCGCGCCAATCCCATGTTTCTGGACAGCGAAATCATCACGATCCGAGCCACAACAGGGCTGCACCTTCGCGGCCGGGCTGAGGGTTTGGCGCAAGGCCTGTCTCTTTTCGATCAACAGCTTCAGGCGGTTACCGACACCGTGACCTTTCTGATCCCGTGGCGCGATCTGGCCGGGGCACGGCAACAACCCTCGGCCGGGCTTTCCCTGGTCGCGCGGGCGATATCGGGTGTCGAGGATGCGCAGGATCTGATCCTGGACCTGTCGCGATTGCCGCCCGGCGATTGGCCTGTGGCGCACCACCGCCTTCCGCCCCTACCGGAACCGGACGATCTGCCCGAGGCCCTGTCTTTCCCCGGCATCGACCTGCTGGCCCTGCGGCGCAAGGATGATGGAACTACCAAACCTCAGTCGCCGTCTCGGCTGGAAACGCTTCTGGTCAGCCCACTGGCCTGGCTTCTGGAGGAGGTTGGCGCAGGCGGCATGTCCTGGTCCGCAGAGGAACTCGATGTCATGGCCAAGGGCAACATCGCCCATGACGTGTTCGAGCATGTGTTCCTCAAGGATCAGCCTGTGCCAGAAGCTGCGGCACTGACTGTCGCGGTTGCCGAAGCCTCCGATCGCGCGCTCACCCGCCACGCAGGGTTTCTGCGCAGCGCATCGTGGGAAATGGAGCGCAGCGGCCTCGAACGCGAGATTCTTCAGGCAGCGCTGCGCTGGCGCGAACATCTGCTGGCGCTTGGCGCAAAGATCATCGGCAACGAGATCTGGCTGGCCGGTGAGGCGCATGGCATCAATCTTCACGGCAAGGCCGATGCGATCCTTGAATTGCCAGACGGTGCGCTGCTTGTCGTCGATCACAAGAAAAGTGGCACATCGGGCCGCCGCAGGCGCATGGAGGCTGGGTGGGATCTGCAGGCAGGGCTTTATCGTGACATGCTCGCCCGTCCCATTCGGCGCGAGGGCGATGGGATGGACCCTCTGATCGGCCGCAAGGTGGGGATTGCCTATCACCTGATGAATGACGGCGGGCTCTTGACGTCCGGCCTTGTGCCTGCAGACGGATCGCCCGCCCGCGACATGGGCGATGCCGTCAATGATGCGGCTGTTGCCATGCTTGCTGAACGGCTGGCCCAGCTTGGCGCCGGACGGGTGGTGCTGAACACCTCGGCCGACGAGGGGTTTTTCAAGAAGGAGGCGGGGTTCACACCTTATGCGCTGACGGATGGCTCGACCCTGGTTACCGCGTTCATTCGCCAGATCGAGGAGGCATGACCATGAACGCAGCAGACTTGGACCGAGGACTGGTCATCGTGCCCGCCGGCGCGGGCGCAGGGAAAACCCATCGAATCAAGACCCAGCTTTCCGACTGGGTGAAGCGCAAGATCGTAAGGCCCGAACGGATTCTTGCCGTGACATTTACCGAAGCCGCCGCAGGCGAATTGCGCGAACGTATCCGGGCGGGTCTTCTGGCGGACGGGCTGGTGGCCGAGGCCATGGCCGTTGAGCGCGCCTATGTCTCCACCATCCATGGTTTGGGACTGCGGCTGTTGACGGAACATGCGCTGGCGGCGGGTGCCTCGCTGCAACCGCGTCATCTTGGCGATGCCGAGCGGGACCTGCTGATCCGGCAAGCGCTGGCGCATGCCAAGGCGCTTGACCCGATCAAGGCCGAACCTGAGCGGTTCGGGTATCAGCCGAACTGGCAAAAGGGCGAAACGGTCGAGGATTCCCTGCGCGGCCGCGTTCTGTCGATGATCGACCTGTTGCGGGGGCTGGGGGACAAAGGCCGTGATCCAGGCCTGATCGCACCCGCGTTGACGCGGCTCGATTCGATCTATGGCGAGGTGCTCGCGGATCCCGCCGCCGCCTGGGATGCCTTGGCAAAGGCAGTCTCCACCATGCTTGCCGCCTTTCCCGAAGGCGGCATGGCGGGCATCACCGCCAAGGGCCCCCGCGAGACGCTGGAAAAGAACCTTGCCCTCTTTCGTCGCGTTGATCGCGATCCAACCCTGCTGGACCGGGATTGGAGCCTCTGGCAGTCCCTGCGCAGCCTCTTCACCTCGAACCGGAGTTCAAAAACACCCGACGGCTATGATGACCTTGCACTTGAGATCATGCAGGCTGCGGAAGCGCTGCCTTCTCACCCCGGTCCCTTGGCCGATGCCAAGCTGCACTTTCGCTGCCTGATCGCCTGTGCCCAGGAAGTGATGGAGGCTTATGAGACGCGCAAGAAAGCACTCGGGCTGATTGACTATGCCGACATGATTGCGGGCGCAGAACGGCTACTGCGCACCGATCCAACGGTGCGCCAAGCTGTGCTGAATGAGATCGACTGCGTCATCATCGACGAATTTCAGGACACCAATCCGGTGCAGTTCGCGCTGCTGTGGCAGTTGGGTGCCCGCGCGCCTCGGGCGCTTCTCGTGGGCGATGTGAAGCAGTCGATCATGGGGTTTCAGGGCGCTGATCCCCGCCTGTCGCAAGCGCTGGCAGCGGCCAACCCCAAGGCGACGCAACCCCTGGATCGCAACTGGCGGTCAACGCCGGCGGTGATGGACTTCGTCAATGCCATGGGCGCCGGGCTGTTTGGCGCGGGCTACAATCCGCTGGCCCCGACCCGCGACCCGGTGCCTGGTCCGGCGCTGGAAGTGCTGAACATCGTCAAGGGGCGCGGGGTGAAGAACTTCTCGAAGCCTCAGGAACACATCGCCGAGCGCATCGCCCGCATCCTTGACGCAGGCGAACCAATCACCGACCGGCACACCAAGGCCACAAGGGCCGTCCGCCCCTCTGATATCGCGCTTCTGGTTTACCGGCACACGACAGCCGCCCGCTATGCCGAGGAATTGCGCGCGCGCGGCGTTCCTGTCCGCATCGCCGAAGATGGCTGGGCGACGAGTCCGGTTGTTCAAGCGGCGCGTGCGGCGCTCAGTTATGCCGCGAACCCTGCCGATACCAATTCCGCGTTGGTCCTGCGTACCCTCGGCCCGGATCCGATCAGCCTGCAAGCCGCGATGAGCGCGCAGATCCAGGGGAGTCTGGCGGATGACCCGGTCCTCATGCGGCTGGCGGCCCTGTCGGACTGCCTTGCGCGCGTGCCGATTTCCAAGGCAGTTGACCTTGTGATCAATGCCTCCGGACTGCGGCTTTGGGCTGACCGTCAGCCAGATGCGGCTCAGGCCCGCGCAGACCTTCTGCGGTTTGAAGCCGAAGCGATCGACTTCGAATCCGCGCATCGCGACCTCAAGGCCGCCGCGGGGTTCCATGGCGAAAGCGCCAAGGTTTTCCTGGGCTGGCTCGATGCCCGCGCGGCTGAGCGCGAGTTCGACCGCCGCCCCGACCCTGCTGCCAACAGTGCCGAAGCGGTAGAGATCGTTACCTGGCACGCCTGCAAGGGTCGTGAGTGGCCGATCACGGTGGTGGCAGAGTTTGATCACGGGATCGAAGAATGGCCCGGCAGCACCGCGACCCAGTTCACTGCACTGGACAAGATCGACAATATGGAAGCCGTTCTGGCCTCGGCCGCGCTGATCCATACCCCAGGATTTGCTGCGCCCGAACCCGAGCGGCGGTTCATCGAGGATCGGCGCGCAGATTTCGAGGCCAATGCGAAGAACCTGCTGTATGTCGCCCTGACACGGGCGCGCGACCGGCTGGTGCTGGAGTGGCCGGGTTTCCTCAAGGAGCGGGACGAGGAAGCCCCGGAAGCCAAGTGCCTGTTCCATGTTTTCGCAGATGCCTGCGCGCCGCAGATCGGTGGTAATACATTGCGCATCGGCGGGATCGAGTGCCCGGCCATCATCAGGCAGTTGCCCGAACACGCAGGCTTCACCGAGTATTCGGCGACTGAGATCACCGATCTCCCACGGCTCGGCGGCGCGACGCCCTTAGCGGCTGGGACCTTGACACCCTGGCGGTTGCAACCATCGCAATCGACAACCGCGCTGCCCGCCCCTAGCAGCCAGGGTATCGCCTTGGGCGCACCATGGCCCCACACGGTCAGCGACGCGGCGCGTGGCACAGCGATCCACCTTGCCTTGCGGACTTGCCTGACGCGACCTGATCTAACTGAATCCCTGCCCAAGGCTACCGGGTTGGACGATGCGACTCTGGAACTGATCGCGGAGCGAGCAGCTGCGTTGAAAGGCTGGCTTGTGGCCGATGGCTACACTGATCTGCTTTGTGAAATCCCCCTTTTGGGACGTACTAAAGAGGGTGCTGAAATTCCCGGCATGATCGACCTGCTGGCCGTTGGGCGGAAGGGATGCCTGTTGATCGACCACAAGACCGGCGGTCCGGGTGAGGGTTTCGGACTCTACTGGCCGCAGCTTTCAGCCTATGCCGCCTTGGTCCGAGACGTACTCCCGACGTACGAATTGAATGGTGTGGCAGTACTTTGGGTTGATCATGGACGGTTGGATTTCCTGGACCTGGCCTCTGTTCATGCCCGCGCACATCAGGAAAATATTTCTTGACGCCCTGGGGAATACTCGCGCCTGACACTATCCTTTCGCAGCGCAGGCAGCAGAACCTAGGCCTCGCCAGCGCCGTGCGGCACTACAACGATCGTTCAGTTCCAGGCTTGGGTGGCATGTGGTTTCCGATGCCGCTTCTCTGGTCGGTTTTGGCGGTGTCCATTGCCGAAGAGTTGGGTGTGTCGGCCTTGCCAGTCGGCAACGCCGTCGAGGCTTTGATGATGCGAAAAGCAATCGAACAGGGCCTTGCGGACCGTCGTGTGCGCGGTCTACGCAAGATGCAAGGGCTGAAGGACTGGAGTTTCAAGAACCTCAAGCGACGCAGCACCTATGTAATTCAACCCATGCGCATGGCCATGGTGCAACCGCTGGTCGCGCTAGGGTTCGTGCGGGGCAGTCGCTTTGGTGCTTTCACCATCCACACCGCAGGCGCGCAGATGCTGAACCTGCCGGTGATGGCAAACTACCGTCGTGTTCTGGCAGCATGGGCACATGGAGGATCCCCTCATGGTTTGAACAAGGTAATCGAAGACCTGTCACCGAATGCTGCCGTCCCACCCGCCGTGCGGAAGCTGATCTTGGCCCAGCTTGTCGGAGGTGACGATCCGTCCACGTTGCGTCGGCGTGCTCTTGTGGCACTCAAGACCGGGCCCAGTGCAGCTCAGCTCGATGCTGTCGAACCGCTCAGCGGGATAACTGCCGACCATTGGACGGACCTGCGCGCGGGGGCGGCTTTCATGGATTTACGCAGTGCCGCACTGGCGGTGTTATATCGCTTGGAAGAACGTCTGCTTCAGATTCGCGATGCCAATGAGGCTGCTTGGCTGCCCTTCGGAGAGGCCAACAAAACCGTGGGCGAGCCCCTCGCGGCGCTTCGCCAATGCGCCCGCCGCCTGGGTGCCAGAATTGACGCAGCAGATGAGCTAAGCAGCCGGAAACTCCTGTCAGAGGTCCGGGATTTTTCCGACCAACAGCTTCTTCAAAAGCTGGCCGAGCGCGATGGAACGGTGATCAGGTGGCGGGACGGTCGTATCGGTCTGGGACCAGCAGCCGGAGAGATGCCAAGCATCGATGCAAGCGAACCCGTCAAGGATGCCGAGTTCGCACCCCAATTATTCCGACTTTACAATCTTCATTGCCTTGTCACCGAACTGAACGGCGATGTGAACCCAGGATGTCGGGACACAGCAGCTGAAGAACGAGCATGACGAACACAACGCTTATCACCCTCTTCATGCCGCCCAAGGATTGTTTCGGGGATTTCGGTTTCCTCTGCGGATTTACGGCAACGCCCAAGGTGATGGGGCAGATCCGGCGCAGCTTCACGGGAGAAATGGCCCGCCCCGTACTGGCCACGTTCATTCACCCGACAATCAACGCAATTTCGGACATATCGGGTCTAGCCTGGATGTGGATGCGACTGCAGGATCGAGGTTACAACCTCTTGCACGCCAAGGTTGCTTTGCTGGGATTTCGTAAACGCGATGAAGACGGATATACCATCAGGCTCGCGGTCAGCACGGGAAACTGGACGCAAGACCCGTTGACGGACAGTATCGACCTGTTCTGGTCAATTGATCTTCAGACCGATGATCCGCAAGATCAGGATATCGCAGATATTCGTGCGGCCTGGAACATGTTCGAATGGCTGCGTGAACGCGGGGATTGCGCTCTGATCGAACGGGAATATGACGGTGCACTGCCCTATGCGCGGCTTGAGGGCGAGATCAAGCGCCTTCCGGCCTCTACCTTGCCGCCGCGTTTCATCGACAGCCGGTCTGAGGCTTTGCTCCCACAGGTTGTCGATCGACTTGGATTGGGAAAAAAGGCAGATCGCCTAATCCTTGGGTCCGGATATTTTGAAGCAGAAGGCGATGGTAGCGCGGGGCTGCTTGAGAGGTTTCGCGAGAGGCTGGTCGAAGAAAAGCTCTTGAAGAAATCGGCGACTTTGGACCTGTTCTTGAACCCATTGTCCTGTCAAGGTTTGGCCATGCGCGGCCCTGCCCTGACCGCGGCCGGTTGGAATCTCCGGCGCCCGATTTCCGCTATGCATGGCGAGGACGGGCGACTTCACGCTAAGTTTGTATTGCTCGGCGCAGGGCACGACGAGGCCGTTGGGCGCGTCTATCTAGGGTCGGGAAATCTCAGCCGGAACGGATTTGAAAAGGCCGCCAGTGCGGGTGGCAATCTTGAAGCGGGCGTTGTCGTCGATCTTCCCAAAGGCTTGAAATGGCGCAGCCAAAAGAACAGCAAGCATGGTTTTGCGACCCTGTTGCCAATCCAGTTCAACGAGACCGTCGAGCCTTCGAAGCTACAGTCTGGCAGCGGGTTTGTGCTCCCCGAAGAGCCTGAAACACTGCCGCCAGCGTCTTGGTTGAACTGGAAGGATGATACGCTTTGTGCGCCAGGCGGGATTGTTCTGGATGTCATAGGTCCGGACGGTGCATCGTGCCCCACGCCCTGCATCTGGCCTGCACCTGCTCCAGCCGTTATCACGCTGACACATGGTGGCTGGCGCGTTCCCGTGATCGCGGAGGGCGTGCTTGTTGTGCCACGGCCATCCGAGTTGACAGTGGAAGACGTCTTGGCCGGCCTGCAGGCGTTCCCAGAACCCTTGGACGCAGATCAGCCCGATGACGGACCCGAAGGCGGTGAGCCAATGGTGGAAGCCTCGGATACCCCGGATTTGCCACCCGCAACCTATGCTATTCGCCAGATGATGAGCCTTCTGGTGCGGCTTGGCGAGACCCAGGCAAGACTTGACCCGCGAGATTGGCAGCGTTGGTGCCGAGAACTGCGTCACACCTTGCGCGCGATCTCCAAGCAGGAGCAGCCGATGATTGGCTTTTTTCGCGATGCGAAGGCAAATCCCTTACCGGCACTAATGGACCCGCGGATGTGCCCAGACGACATCGACCTGACCCTGCTGGAACAATCGTTGAAGGCTGTAGCTCGGGAATGGAAGATCGATGACCTTCCGTCGCTTTGGGCTGACGAGGGCATCTGACATGGATTGGATGAAGGCCGCTGATTATCTTGAGCAGCTCGCGTCTCAACAGACGGATGAACCGCTCGATGCTGGACAGCGCGCATCTGTTGCGCAACTTGCTGCGCGGATCAGATCCGGTCAGCGGGCCGCTTTGCTGGCCGACGAAGTCGGGATGGGCAAAACCCGAATAGCGGTTGCACTCATTTCATCAGTTCGCAAGGCAGGCGGCAGAGCTGCGATTGTCCTTCCGGCTGGGTTGGGCGTACAGTGGCAGAAGGAACTGAGGCTATTTCACCCTGATGACCAGACCCTGCTGCCACTGCGCAGCTATGACGGGTTTATCGCAGGTTTCCTCACCGAGGAAGATGCCGAAGGAAATGAAAAACACAAACGCAAGCACAAGGACTGGCTAAGGAACCGTAGGCAACAACGCGAATTACCTCAAAAGGGGTGGGACGACGAAGAGGTCTTGATGATCTCTCATACTTTTGCAGCGATGCGCTTCCCGAATCCAAGCGACGGTCCGGCAGGTGGATGGCGGCGTGAGTTGCTTCCGAATGTTGCGCGATTGCTGGCCGGGCAACGGCGCAATTTCATGCGCAACAGCTTTCACCGTGGTGAGGTCAGCCAGGTCCATGCCACCCGCCGCGCCGCCCGCACGATTGCCAACACTATCATTGAACACGGCTTGTGTCGGAGCGTGCTCGATGATTTGGTCGGCGACCACCGATGGCTTGCGGCCGATGAATACAAGCGCAAGATCCTTCCACTCATAGGGTACGGGCTGGGTCGGTTCGACCTGATCGTCGTTGATGAAGCCCACAAGGCCCGTGGGGAGGATTCCAGCCTTTCGCGCATTCTCGGGCCAGTCAGTTGGGAGTCCGATGATCCATTCCGCCTCGGGATGACGGCCACGCCTGTTGAACTGGATTCTGCTCAATGGATTGACACACTGGGCCGGATCAGCGGTCAGGACGACGGCGAAGACATCACGCCGCTTGCCGAACTTGCCGCATGGATCAGCGGTTATGTCGATATCGTCAAACGCATCCAGGTCGAAGAACTTGACGAGCCATTGACTGACAGCTTCGAGAACGCTGCAACCAGATTTCAAAAGGCATTGCGTCCCTATGTTCTAAGAAGGGATAAGCGCCACGACCCGCAGATTCGCGCATTTCAGGAAGCGCATGGTGATTATCGTGTTGTTGAGGACCTGAAAGTGTCACCGACAACGGAGGGGTTCACGCGCGACTGGCTGCGTCGGTTCTGTGCAGCTGAAGCGCTTTCCATCTTGCCCCAAGATGATCATCGCGTGAAGCGTGCACGTCTTTCGGTGGCCCAAGCGTACGGTTTTGGCCTCGCACTCGAATCCGAAACCGCGGAACAGCTGCAGCAGATAGATGAGTTAGAAGGCCCGCAGTCATTCTGGTTCGATGCCTTCCGTGGCCAGCCTGCGGATATCTACACCCATCCTGCGATATTGGCCGCAGTTCGACTGATCGAGTCTTATGCCAAACTAAACGAAAAGGTCCTTGTTTTCGGGCGTTTCATAGCTCCGATGAATGCGTTGACCCGGCTACTGGATGCGCGCGAAATGCTCCGGCGGCTCAGAGACGGACGGCACTGGCCAGCCTCAAAAATTCGGGACGAGAGCGAACCCGCCGTTCTAGCCGCCATGAAAGACCCTGATCTCCGTATGACCACAGGCGGTATCACTGCAATCAACCAGATACTTACCGAGCGATATCGGAAATGGTCCAGTGCGCGCCGAACAGAGCTCGCAAGGCTGCATCGTGAAATCGAAGGCTTGGCACCGATGGATGATACCGCTGCGCTGTTGGTTGGCTATTTGCGCCAAGATGACGATGGCGAGGAACTGCAAGGTGAGATCGGGGCACTACTGGAGGCGCTTGGCGACAGGCGTAAGAGTGCTGACGCACCGTGGTCCGGCGACGAAATGCTGTCGCTGTTCAAATGGTTGCTGGATGAACTATCAACCGATGAAGAGCAAGAAAACGAAAGTTTATTGCAGTCTCGGCTGGCGTCGTATCTTCAGGACTTTTCTGGGCGAGAGGGCAATTTTGCCCGGATGATGTCTGGCGCGACCCAACCTCAAACTCGCCGCTTGCTGCAGTCTGCATTCAACCGCGCCTCTACCTGGCCAATGGTACTTCTCGCTCAATCCCGCGTTGGGCGAGAGGGGTTAAACCTGCATGAAGCCTGCCGCACAGTGGTTATACTGCATGCAGAATGGAACCCGGGAATTGTCGAACAACAGATCGGTCGCGTGGACCGCAAGGGCAGCCGCTGGCTGAAAGACCTAGAAGAATGGTATGGGCACGCCAACGGCGATCCACCACGTATTTGCATTCATCCTGTCGTTGTCAGCGGAACCTATGATGATCACAACTGGCAGGTCTTAAAGGCACGCTGGATGGAGCTGCGCGCACAACTGCACGGGGAAGTGTTGCCGCATCAGGGAACCCATGTGCCAGTTTCGGCAGAACTCAAAGCTTTTCGGAATCGTATAATTGCAGCTACGCCAACGTTTGCGCCATGGGAGTTTCTTGAAGGTCCATAACCCAGCCCTGCAATCACCGCGATCCACATCGTGCGCAGTTTTTCTGTGTTGCCTGACGGAGTCATTCGTTATGAGGATAGCCCCTCAATTCGCCACGCGCCACATCCGGTAACGGCCCTGTCCTGTTACCTCGCTGATCAGACCATAAGCCTCCATCCACGCAAGGTTGCGTTGGACGGCAGCGCGGCTGGCGCCGGTCTGGGCCTCGGCCATCGGCGCAGAGACGAGCGGCCATTCGGTCAGCACCGCGCGCAAGGCTGGGGGCGTTCTGCCCGAGAGCGGGGTCATCGCGGCCACTGCCCGCGCCGACCATGCCTCGATATCGTCAAGCTGCCGCATCGCGGTCAGGCACGCGGCCTCCATCCCCTCGAGCCAGCGTGCCAGACGTTCGAACGGTGAACCACCGGCGCGTAACCCCCCTGCCCCGCCCATGGCCAGAGGCGCGAAAACTGCTCCTCTCCCCTCGCTGGCAGCGATCCGCGCCGCCGCGACTGCCGCTTCCATCCGGTCACGGTGCTGCCCCAGACCCGCCAAGCTCCAGAGGTGAAAGCCCATAGCGGCGCGAGTGATCGGGTGCAGGTCTGTGGCCTGCCCCATCAGATCCAGCCAACCGCTCGCGCGATCCATGAACGGCTCGCTCTCATCACTGAGGTTCCCGGGGTCGCGACGGTCGAGGAAGGCGGCCAAGTCCTGCTCCGGTCCCGGCCCACCCGTCAGCCGTCGAACCGCCCATCCGACTCGCGCCAGCGCCGCCGTGTCGTCCTGGACACCGGACAGGCGCAGCGAGATCCAGAGAGCCAGCCGATCCTGGCTAATGCGGTCACCGGTGTGCCAGCTCAGATCTGCGGCCTCCATCAGTGCCAGCCTGTGCCGCCATCCTTCCGGTCCGCGCTTCAGGCGGTCGTCCAGCGCGCCGACGCGACCGGCCACACGGGCAAGACGGGCTGGCTGGCCTCCCTCTGCCTTTCGCCAATCGTCGAGGACCTCGGTTTCACGCGGTTCGGCCCGTGGTCCCGGCGGCAGGTAGTCCGGCTCGTCGTCCATCGGGCCGGGCAGGAACCACTGTCGCTTTTCCTTCACGATTTCACTGCATGGTTATGACGAGTTTTCACGATGGTAGCGCCGGAATCGGCGCAATTTTCTGCTTTGCGATTTCAATTTCAATTCGGACTTCAATAGGTTTCGAAGGGCACGGTGGCATGACAGCGCTCAGCAAAGATCGGCCATTGGAACGGGCAGCTTACCGCGCTTCTGACGAGGTCTGGTCAAAGGCCGTTCGGATCGCTCGCGAACTTGACCGGGTTCTCGACGGCGACTTGCCAATGCGGGAGTCTGTCAGCCGGGCAGCGACAGAACTGCGCCTTTCGGCCCGGCAGGTCTACAATCACCTCGCCCGGTATCGCGGGGAGCGTCGTGTCTCGTCGCTTCTGCCTCGGACGAACAGGGCGCGGCGTGCGAGGATATCGACCGGCGTTGAAGCCATCATTTCCGAGACGTTGCGGGAGATGTGGCTGCAGCCGGAGCAACCCGATCTCGCGCCAATCGTCGACGAGATCCGCGCGCGCTGTGCCGGCCAAGGCTTCAAGCCCCCGGCCTATGTCACCGTGGCCAAGCGGATTCCGCTCATCTTCACTCCCGAGGAGATCGCGCGGCGGCGGCTTTCCGGTGGCAAGCACCTGCACCGCCTGAAACCGCGTCCGGGTTACATCCGCGCCAACCACGCCCTTGAGGTGGTCCAGATCGATCACACGCCGGCCGATATCCAGTTCGTCGAAGTGATCGACGACCACGGCGTTTTCGTGGGACGGCCCTATCTGACCATCGCCGCCGATGTGGCGACCAGTGCGATCATCGGCTTTTGCCTGACCTTGGAACGACCATCCCGGCTCTCGGTCGCTCTGTGCCTTGTACACGCGATGTGCCGCAAGGATGACTGGCTGGCCGAACGCGGGATAGCGCATCCCTGGGAAATGTACGGCCGACCGAAGCAGATCGTTGTCGACTCAGCCAAGGAATTCCAGAGCAGTACCTTTACGAAAGGATGCGCCGACTTCGGGATAGCCGTCCGTACCCGGAACAAGGGCACGGTTCATCGGGGTGGCATTGTCGAACGGCTCCTGGGCAAGGTGAACACGGTGCTTCGCTCCCTTCCCGGCAAGACCGGGCGGTCGATCGCGGACCGCGGCGATTACTCGTCCGATGAAAGGGCAAGTCTGACCTTCGCGGCCCTTGAACGCTGCATCGCCCTGGCAATCATCGATCACAACCAGAGCCAGAACGCGCGCAAGCTGACCGTTCCGGCCATCGAATGGGTTCGGCGGCGTCCACCGACAGACCGGCCGATCGATGATCCTGACCATGTCCTGCTCAACTTCCTGCCTCGCAAGACGCGCCGCATCTCGCCGCAAGGCGTCAGCCTGTTCGCCATCGACTACTTCGAACACTGGCTCGGGCCTCTCGTGGCCCGGCGCGACAGGTTGGAACCCCTCGATCTGTGCTATGACCCCCGGGACATCAGCCGGATCTACATCGCCGATCCCGACACGCGTGTCTGGCGTCCGGTCGGACGACGGGACGGGATGACCATGTCGATCACCCTCTGGCAACATGAGGCGGACCGGGCGCGCCAGCGCCAGAGCCAGCAACGCCCCGTGCAGGACAAGACCATCCTGCGCCGGGAGATCGCTGCAACGGTCGCGGGGGCACAATCCAAGAAGGCGCACCTGCGGGAGATAACCCGGGCCCGACACGCGGCAGACGCGCCGAAAGCGTATCACAGTGCCGGGCACGCTTCAGAGGCGGCTCATCCTGGACCGGAGCCTGACCGGCCCCGCCGCGTCTTTCCCATCGAGACCTGGTGACATGGCCGACCATCTTCTGCCGACAAGCTCGGCGCTTCTGAAGGCGGATGCGGCCGCCCGCATCGCGCATATCCGGGCACCTCGCTGGATCGGCCATCCTGGTGCCGCAGCGGCGCACGATGCGATGCAACAGTTGCTCGAGCGACCCTCATCCCTGCGCCCGCGCGGATTGCTGCTCGCCGGCCCCTATCACAACGGCAAGACCATGATCGCCGAACGCTTCGCCGTCGAACATCTCCGCCGTGTTGACCGGCAAAGGGTCTGGGTCATCCAGACCAGGGAGGGGGCTGGCCTGTCGCATTTCTACGCCAGCATCCTGTCCGGGCTGCGCGCCCCGCAGGCTGCCGGCTGGCGCAGCCTGTCCCGCGCCAGCGAACAGGTCGATCATCTTCTCGACAGCCTGAAGCCGCGCCTGCTCATCTTCGACGAATTCCACAGTGCGCTGCGCGGACGCCGACAGGATGTGAAGGCAATCTTCTCGTTCCTGCGGCGGATCGCACGCGTGCATGACATCTCGCCAGTGCTTGTCGGCGAAATCGCCGTCTACGATGCACTGCACGACACCGAAGAAATGGGCTCGCGGTTCGATACGGTCCCGGTGCCGCGATGGGGTTTTGACGAAGACTTCGCCACGCTTCTCGACAGTCTGGAGGCCAGCATGCCGCTTGCCCACGCCTCAAACCTCTCACGACCTCCCCTTGCCAGAATGATCCATGATCTGTCGGAAGGGCTGATCGGAGAGGTGGTCGACATCGTCACCCGGGGGGCGGTGGCAGCTGTTGAGAACGGTGAGGAAAGGATCACGTCCAGCACCATCATGGCCCTCGGCTATGTGCCGCTGTCACGGCGGCGGAACTCTAACCTGCGCCATGCGATGACATGACCAGCACTGCGCCGAGGATCACGGTTTCACCCGCCCATCGCTATGGACTGGCGACGGGACGTCGCTGGCCGGTGGACGTCAAACCGGCACCCGGCGAGCTTTTGTCAAGCTGGCTGCACCGACTTGCGCATGCCAATGGCGCGCCGCCGCGTTACTTCGGAGCGGTGCTCGGCGCCGCCGGTGGGGCATGGTCGGCACAACTTGACCGGCATCTGCCGGATGCTGTTCGTCGCTTGCTGCTCGACCATACGTCGATCTGCCCCGAAGAGATCGACGGTCTTTGTCTGGCCAACAGTCCACTTTCGATCCTGCGCTTGCGGCTGCGGACCCGGCCGCAAGATGCAGGGACATCGACGGCGCAGTCCTCTTGGCAGCAGTTCTGTACCACCTGCCTGCGGGAAGACGCGGTGCCCTATTTCCGGCGCAGCTGGACCTTGGCAACCCGCGTGTCCTGCTTTCGCCATGGCTGCCGATTGCGTGACCGCTGCCCGTCTTGTGGTCAGGGCCTTGCGCCGTTCAAGCGGGATCGCCTTGTACCACAGCAGTACTGCGCCTTCTGCGACGCTCACCTCGCGAAACCAACAGGCCCGGCAAGCCTGGGCGCCCGGCGCCTCGAGCGCCTGATTGACGATCTGCTGCGCCTTGATTCCGCTGGGCGCGCGCGGGACGACCGGCAGTCTCTCGCCGCGCGGCTTATGAAACACCCAGTGCCCGTTGGCCCGGCGACAT
This sequence comes from Stagnihabitans tardus, assembly GCF_009925085.1. GTDB lineage: Bacteria > Pseudomonadota > Alphaproteobacteria > Rhodobacterales > Rhodobacteraceae > Stagnihabitans > Stagnihabitans tardus. The sequence goes on from NZ_JAABNR010000016.1 coordinate 34,721, forward strand.
CAACGATCCCGTTTTTGTCGCATCGGGTTCGCTACGATTTCTTCCGGCGGCTGTCAGAGCGGCAGATCGAGGTAAGAGACCCCACAGAACGTGGCCCGCTAACCCTCTGGGTCGGGCTGACCCGCGCCGCCGAAAACCACATCGGGCTGGTCAGGATACTTACGGATCGGCTTAGCAAAACTGCCGGGCTGGGGCCGGCCTCCTCCTCCAGAGAGCCTGATCTGGCCGCCTTGCTGCGGGCCGCGACCCGGCTTCACGAAGACCGCGGCACTCCTGTCGCAACTCGCGCGGCCTCTTACACGTCAGGGGCTTCCAAAGATCCCGCCAAGCCGGCATCAGCAAGTTGCTCAGGATCGGGCAGGTCGCGCAAGGACTCCATCCCAAAGGCAGCCAAGAAAGCCTCGGTCGTGACGAAGGTATAAGGCGCGCCGCGGCGGGGTTCGCGGGGGCCGGTGCCGATGAGGTCGCGCTCGGCCAGCCGCCCGATGAGGTCGCGGCTGATCTCTTTGCCGAAGATGTCCTTCAACCCGTCGCGGCTGATCGGCTGGTGAAACGCAATCGCCGCCAGCACGGCGAGGTCGAACTCTGACAGGTTCAGCGCATGCCCGCCCACATCCGCCGCGGCGCGGATCGCGGGCGCATAGGCGGGCCTGGTGCGCAGCATCCACCCGGCACCCACCTGCGCCACCTCATAAGGGCGGCCCTCCAGATCGACCGCCAGATCCTCGATCAACAGATAGACCGAGACCCCCTGCCCCACGACACGCGCCAGATGATCCCGCGCCACCGGTGCGCTACTGGCAAACAAAACCGCTTCGATCCGGCGCAGCCATTCCCGCCAGCGAAGATCAGGCGGCAGGTCAGCCAGGTCCCGGTCAAGCCCTCCCTCTTCCCGCCGTGCCATGCTCAGACCCCGTAAAGGCGGAAGGTGTCGCGCCCGCTCAGTTCCCGCAGCGCACCCAGTTCCACCAGCCGCTCACAAAGCCGCCGCGCGGCACGGTCCGACAGGCTTTCCGGGATCGCCCGGGCGAGCGCCACGGGGGTCAAGACATCCTGCGACAGCATCATTTCCACCGCCCGCGCGGCCCCCTTGGCCCGCAGCTTCGGCACCGCTGCACGCAGACGTGCCGCCGCCCGCGCCAGAGTGCCCGCCAAGGGCAGAGCCTGGCCGACCCCCCTTACAGCGGAACGGTGGCAGGCAAGGCGCAGGTCGTCGCCTCGCAGGCGCAGGTCGCGCGCCGTCATCACCGGGCCCAGAAGCGGCAGCAGATGATCTCGCCCCAAGGCCAGCGACAGCACCGCATCCGCCAGGATCAGGGCAGCGATCTCGCCCCGTGGGTTGTCTTCCAGCACGGCTTCGATGACCTGCGCCGCTCGGTCCACCGGGGTTGGCCCGGTGGCGTCAAGGCTCAGGGCAATCCGCTCCGGCGCGACACCCTCCAGCGCGCGGCCCAGATTTAAGACCGAGATCGGCCGTGACACTGCTCGCGACCACTGCCGCAAGATGTTTCCCGCAGGGCCGGGATCATCGCCCGCCTTGGTGAGATGCAGCGCATCACGCATCGCACCGGCCCCTTCGCGGCGTCCCGCGATACCCGCTGAAACCTCTGCCGCCGCCAGCGCCAGCCGTTCACGCCAAAGCGCCTGAGGCACATGGTCGGCGGTCGTCGCCAGAGTGATGTGCGCCAATGCGGCCCCAGACCGGAACGCGGCCATCTCAAGCGTTTCCGGCGACGTCGCGGTGATCCAGCCCGGCAGCGGTGTCAGCATCGGCAAGGGTTCTGATGGCTTGATGCGGGATTTTCTCATGCGGTCACGCTATTTCACAACGGCGCTTTTGGCTAGAACATTGCGCCAAAAACGCCGCTGCTTTCTGATCTCAATTATGTCCAATAATCTTGCATTATCGGACACAAGGAGAGTATGCTTAATAACATGGAAGAAACACCCGAGAAATCAGCTTCAGACAGGATAAATGGCCCAGATGCCCAGGACAGGGACGAGCGCGCCGGACCAGTCGACACCACGATTTCCCTGCCCTCCCATGTTGCAGGCTCCGGCACGCTCGACCGGTTGGTGGAAACCGCGCGAGACTATGCGCGTCAGGCGGCGTCGGAGAACACGCTGAAGGCCTATGCCAATGACTGGGCCCACTTCGCCCGCTGGTGCCGGATGCGCGGCGCGGACCCTCTCCCCTCGTCGCCCCAGCTGATCGGGCTCTACATCGCCGATCTGGCAGCGCCGGGCGGCAAGGCCCCGTCGCAGTCGGCCTCCCGACCGCAGCCGGCGTCTCGACCCCTCTCGGTCTCCTCGATAGAGCGACGGCTGTCCGGCCTGACCTGGGGCTATGCGCAGCGCGGAGAACGGCTGGACCGCAAGGACCGCCACATTGCCAGCGTTCTGGCGGGTATCCGGCGCAGGCATTCCCGGCCCCCCGTGCAGAAGGAAGCGATCCTGCCCGAAGATCTGAGCGACATGCTGGCCACCCTGCCCCACGATCTGCGCGGCCTGCGCGACCGGGCGATCCTGCTGATCGGCTTTGCCGGCGGCCTGCGGCGGTCAGAGATCGTGTCTCTGGATCACGGCAAAGACGACACGCCCGATAGCGGCGGATGGGCCGAAATCCTGGACGACGGCGTCCTTCTCACCTTGCGCGGCAAGACCGGGTGGCGTGAGGTGGAGATTGCTCGCGGGTCGTCCGACCAGACCTGCCCGGTGCATGCTCTGAGCCAGTGGCTGCACTACGCCAGGATAGACTTTGGCCCGATCTTCGTTTCGGTCAGCCGCAATGGGCTGAAGGCCACGTCCGAACGCCTATCCGACAAGCATGTCGCCCGGCTGATCAAGGCTTGTGTCCACAACGCCGGCCTGAGACCAGAGCTGCCTGAGGTAGAGCGCATCCGGCTCTTCTCTGGACATTCCCTGCGCGCAGGCCTCGCGTCCAGCGCCGAGGTAGACGAGCGCTACGTCCAGAAGCAGCTCGGACATGCTTCGGCCGAGATGACTCGCCGCTACCAGCGGCGTCGCGACAGGTTCCGGGTGAATCTTACCAAAGCCGCGGGGCTCTGACGGCCTCATGAGTCTTCCATTCATCCGGATTATCCGTATAATCCGGACCACGAACAGGGAGTCTGCTGTGAAAACCATGTCCGCAACCGTTGCCAGCAAGGAATTTGGCCGCTTCATCGACGCAGCGCAACGAGGACCGGTCTTGCTGACAAAGAAGGATCGGCCGGTTGCTGTCACGGTTTCGGTGGCTGACTGGGAAGAGTTGGTTTTTCTGCGGATCGACCGCGGGATTGCGGCCGGACTGGCAAATCTTGAAGCCGGGCGTCTTAGGGAACTGACAGATGCCTCTGCTGAAGAGCGCCTTGCACGGTTCCAGGCACGCATCGCTGACGTATGAAAGTCTTCCTGACGGAAAGCGCCGAGGATTGCCTTTGGGCAATCTGGGATCATGACCGGCACTTGTCCGAAGCGCTCGCGAACAAGTTCCAGCGCGACATTGACCGCTTCATTCGAGAAACCATCAGCGCACAGCCTGAGATTGGCCATGTCTGGCATGCGCCGCGCGCAATACGAAGACTGATCTTTCGCCGCCGGCACAACATCTTCTACACCTTGCGCGATGACGTCGCCTACGTCCTGTTCATCTTTGACGGTAGGATGGACGTCAACCAGCAGATCGCTAAGTCGGGACTTGAGGTGGAGGCGCAGCTCGGGCGATCCGACACCTGAACATGTGACGATGCCGCGGGCATTCGGTCGTTTATTAGTGGTATGTGCAACTGCAAACGACCTGTTTTGATGCCCCTGATCGGCTATGCGCGCGTCTCAACCGAGGATCAGACCCCCCTGCCCCAGTCGCAGGCCCTGAAATCTGCGGGCTGCGCCGAGATCCATGAGGAGCAAGCATCAGGCGGGAACCGCGCGCGGCCAGTGCTGGCCCGCGTGCTCGAGCGGATCGCCAAGGGCGACACGCTGGTGGTGGTGCGCATCGACCGTCTGGCGCGGTCGCTTTCGCATTTGCTGGAAGTGATCGAGCGGCTGGAGGCGAAAGGCGCCTTCTTCCGCTCGATCATGGACCCGATCGACACGTCCTCGCCGCAGGGCAAGTTCACCCTCCAGGTCCTGGGCGCCGCCGCTGAGTTCGAGCGCGCCCTGATCCGCGAACGCACCAAGGCCGGCCTGGCCAGCGCACGGACCGAAGGCCGGGTTGGCGGCAATCCGGGCCTGCGCGCCCGGGATCCGGCGGCGCTGCGCAAGGTGCGGCTGGCGCGACAGGACGGCTACATGGAGCGCCTGAACGAGACGGCGCAGGACTGGGTTCCCCATGTCCGCCGCCTGCGCCCCGACATGGCCTGGGAAGACGTAGTGCGCATCGTCAACGGCCCCCTACCCCGCGAGCGCCAGTGGACGCAGAGCCGACTGCTACGTGCCGTGAACGCCTATGTGCGCGACGGCTTTCTGCTCGAGACTGTGCTCGCCCGCGCCGGCCGCCGCGAGACCGACGACCGCCTGCCCGCCATCGTCGCCGCCATAAAGGGCGCGGACCCCGACATCACGCTTCAGGCGATCTGCACTCGACTGGAAGCGATGCGCGAGCGTACGCCCCGCGGGCGGACCAACTGGCAGCCGTCATCGGTGAAAATGCTCTTGGGGCGGGCCGAGAAACTGGGGCTGCTTTCAACACTCCGGTGATCTGGGCGACCTTTCGAACTGCCAATGCGAGCCGGCTTAAGACGCCATGGACTCCAAGGTCGCCGTTCTGACGCGGCGACCGAAGGTGAAGAGCTTGAACGCTCACTTGCAGTTTCGACTATGGATCACAGGACACGCGCACTCGGTTGAAGCTCGCTAGGGATGTGCATAACTTTCTCCACCATATGTAGATTCTTCTTGATGGACTCACGCGTTCATGTCATTTCGGTTCTGACGACAAAACGCGTCAGATCGGCTTAATGCCGTCAAAATCAGAAAGAGCCCTGGTAGGGGCCTGAGGGCAGTGAATGACTGATCGAGGCATGAAACTCAATCGCGGGGTTGGCACTGCCGACATCGGTGCATTTGCGGACAGCTTGGCCGAGTCTTTGAACCGGCAAATGCGGGCTGCCTTTCAACCGGAGGAACGCAAGTCGCTGCGGCGCTTCAGTTCAACGGAGGTGGCTGAACTGCTTCGTGTCAGCCCGTCGAATCTACGCAACCGCCATAAGGATGGGAGCTTTCCGGAGGTCTTCACTGACGGACGTGGGCATCGCTACTACTCAGCTGAAGAGATCGACACCCTGCGCGACATCCTTGCCCGGACCGGAAAGAATGCTGACGCGTATTTGCCGGGCCGCCGGGACGGCGATCGACTTCAAATCGTCTCGGTCGTCAATTTCAAGGGCGGCAGTTCAAAGACCACAGCCACGATCCATCTTGCCCAGAGGTTCGCCCTTCGAGGATATCGGGTGCTGGCGCTGGACTTTGATCCGCAGGCCAGCCTGACCACCTTTTTCGGCATCCGGCCCGAGCTGGAGTTTGCAGAAAGCGGCACTGTCTACGACGCCCTGCGCTATGAAAACAAAGTGCCGCTCTCATCGGTCATTCAGAAGACCTACTTCCACAACCTAGACATGGTACCCGCTGGATTGCTCCTGTCGGAGTACGAAACCGAGACGGCGAATGCCCTGGCGCGTCGCGTGCAGCCTATCTTTGCCGAAAGGCTGTCGCTGGCGCTCGACGAAGTCGCCGCAGTTTATGATCTGGTGCTGATCGACTGCCCGCCGCAGCTTGGGTTCCTGACCCTGACTGCTCTTGCAGCATCGACAGGACTTTTGGTCACGGTGGTGCCGGGGATGCTCGATATCGCCTCGATGAGCCAGTTCCTAAAACTTGCTTCAGAGACCGTGCAGACCGTCGAAGAGGCGATCGGGCGAAAGGTGGCCTGGGATTTTGTGAAGTTCCTGATCACACGCTACGAACCATCAGATGGTCCGCAGACGCAGATGGCAGGGTATCTGCGTTCGATCCTGGCTGGCCAAGTCATGACGGAACCTATGCTGAAGTCCACGGCGATTTCGGACGCCGGAATGACGCAGCAGACGATATATGAAGTCGATCCGAGCCAGTTGATCCGCAAGACGATCGACCGGGCCATGAGCAGCGTGAACAACGTCGCGGACGAGCTTGAGCAGACGATTCAAATGGCATGGGGTCGACGCTGATGGGCCGAAATATCTTCAACCAACCTCCTGTGGACGTGGCCTCGTCCCCTGCCCCAGCAAAACCGACAAAGCTTGGCGGATCCGTTGGCGGCCTGCGAGAGTCACTTCGAGAGATCACGGCCAACTCCATCCGAGATATTGACCCTGATCAGATCGAGGTCGATGGCTTGCGGGACCGGCTGGCTTTCGAAGACGACGGTATCGACTTGCTAGCCGAAAGCATCCGCAAGCATGGCCAGCAGGTCCCGATTATGGTTCGGCCCTCTGACCAGCCGGATCGCTACCGCGTCGTTTACGGGCGCAGGCGACTTGCCGCGATTAGAAAAGTTGGCGGACCGGTCAAGGCAATCGTCCGGACTTTGGATGACGACGCTTCGCTGATCGCCCAAGGACAAGAGAACAACCTCCGCCTAGATCCGTCATTTATTGAGAAAGCCTTGTTCATCAAGGAGATGCAAGAAGCCGGATATAAGCCCGGCGTCATCCAGGACGCACTTGGATTGACGAGGCAAGGCATCTCTAATCACCGAGTGGTAATCGAACAACTTCCCGACGAGTTGATCAGACTCATCGGCCCGGCGCATGGTACCGGGCGGCGTCAGTGGGGTGATCTTGCAGCTCTCGCCCCAAAGGTCCCCCTTACCGAGGTTGCGCGAGCAGCCCTCGCTGCCCTGCCCCAAGACGCTACCGGCATCGACAGGTTCCAGACTGTGTACAGTGCCTGTCAGCGGGCTGCGAAGAGTTCAACAAGCCTCTCAGCGCAGGGACGCAGTTCCACGGTGAAGGATGAGGGTGGCAAGGTTGTTGCGACCCTCTCCGTCGACGCCAAGTCCATCGGGATTAAAGTCAACCGCAAGGACAATCCAGATTTCGGCCTCTGGCTGGAGGAACGCGCCGAAGCCACGCTTCGTGACCTCTTCCAGAAATGGCTGGAAGAGCGAAGGCAGGAAGACTGATCCCTGCCCCTAAACATGTAACGCGAGCAGAAGGAGAGTAGCGAAGGCCAAAAAAGAAAGAGCCCCCCAAGGTTTCCCTCGGAGAGCCCATCATCGATTTGCACCTATGATGTAGCAATCTCCCACATACCGGTCAAGAGTCGCCGATTCGGTGGACATGATTTTTGTTGCCTTCTGCACGAGAAATCGTGCGCGAGGCCGGGAAAGCTATGGGCCGACGTGGCCGTCGTTCAACAAACATGGCATTCACTCAGGTTTCCACAAGTACCGCCGGCGCCAGACAGCGCGACCGGCATGAGAATTGTACGCCTCCCGACATCTGGGCGGTCTTTCGAGCCTTGCGCGATGCAAGGTGTGTCTTCGGACTGAAGCCGGGGCATATCCAGACCCTGCAGGCCCTCATCAGCTTCCTGCGGCCAGGGCAAGGGGACACTGTGTTCGCATCGAACTTCGAGATCTGCCGAAGAGTCGGCGGTATCGACGAGCGGACCCTTCGTCGTCACATCGACCGTTTCATCGATCTTGGGATGATCGAGCGCCACGACAGCCCAAACCGAAAGCGCTATCGCGTCAGCTCGCGTGATGGTCGGGTCGTCAGCTTTGGCCTTTCGCTTTCACCGCTATTGAAACGCGCCGGTGATTTCCTTGATGCTGCCGCAGAACTCGAAGAGACCCGCCGCGATCAGGTCTTCCTGCGGAAACAAATTCTCGTCGGTCTGGCTCATATCGACACTATCGAACCCGGAAGCGCCGTTTCAGAAAACGCTCGCAGAATGATGCGACGCAAGTTGGCAGTGGACGAATATCGTTGCCTGCTGGATCAGGTCACGAACCATCTTGGTCAAATGTCCACCGTGGTGGACGTTAAAATTACAACAAAACTGCCCGCCAATGACGGTCAAACTGTCCGGCACCTTTCTAAGTCCGAAAAAGAAAAAAAAGAATCTGAAAGAGTCGAGAGCGATCTGCTTCCCTCCGTCCCAACGCTGACCGCGATTTGCCGAGAAGCTACGGCATTCGCTCCAGCGGGGCTCCGAACATGGGACGACATCGAAAGACATGCACAGAACCTCGCGCCGATGATGGGTATTCAACCGGGCACCTTCAACGAAGCCAGCAAGCGAGTGGGTTCTAGGCGCACAGCAACTGCTATCTTCATCCTCCTGCAACTTGGAACTCGGGTTAGAAACTACGCAGCCTATTTCCACAGCATCACGCTTGGAAAGAGGGCCGATAGCTTCAGACCATCAGCCATTCTGGCAACACTTTCGGTTTCGACGTCTGTGCCTGTGTGATGTCCACCGCGGTGGACATTGCTACGAAGACCAGCTGCATCCCTCATTTTGACTACCGCGGCTCCCCCAGTGGCGACTTAATGCGCTGGTCAAAGACAACCATGTCTCACCCAAGTTTGCGCGACACGCGTCAATACGAAGAAAAGTCAGAGAAGTGCAGGTGAAGGGTGACGGTGAATGAGATCGGGAGAGTGGCTTCCGGCGCCCGTCGTGGAGATGGTCTGATGGCAAAAGCTGCTCAGAATGTGACCCTGTCGCCCTCGCGCGATATCGCCTTCGACCGGCTGGTGTTGAGCCAGTCCAACGTCCGGCGCATCAAGTCCGGGATGTCGGTGGAGGAGCTGGCGGAAGATATCGCCCGCCGTGGGCTCCTGCAGAGCCTGAACGTCCGGCCCGTGCTGGATGAGGCAGGCGGTGAGACCGGCAAGTTCGAGATCCCGGCCGGTGGGCGCCGCTTCCAGGCGCTGTCCTTGCTGGTGAAGCAGAAGCGGTTGGCCAAGACCGCGCCGATCCCCTGCATCGTGCGGGACGCCGGGTCCGCGATCCTCGCCGAGGATGACTCGCTGGCCGAGAACATGCAGCGCGTCGCTTTGCACCCGCTCGACCAGTTCCGCGCCTTCGCTGCCTTGCGCGAAAAGGGCCTCGGCGATGAGGCGATCGCGGCTGCCTTCTTCGTGACGCCCCATGTCGTGCGCCAACGGCTGAAGCTGACCTCCGTCGCCCCTGCCCTCCTCGACGTCTATGCCGAAGACGGCATGACGCTGGAGCAGCTCATGGCCTTTACCGTGACGTCGGATACTGCGCGCCAGCTGCAAGTCTGGGAGGCGGTGAAGGGCTCGTGGAACAAGGAACCTTACGCCATCCGGCGCATGCTGACCGAGACCTCGGTCCGCGCGTCGGATCGCCGCGCGGTCTTCGTCGGCATCGAGGCCTATGAAGCGGCGGGCGGGACCGTGGCGCGGGATCTCTTCCAGGGCGACGATGGCGGCTGGCTGGAAGACGTCGCGCTTCTGGAGCGCCTCGTCGGCGAGAAGCTGCAGGCCGTGGCTCAGGCGCTCGTCGCCGAGGGCTGGAAATGGGTCGAGGTTGCGGCAGACTTGCCCTACGGCTTCGGCTATGGGCTGCGTCGTCTGTCCGGCGAAGCTGCGGCGATGTCGGAGGCCGAGGCAGCCGAGCATGCCAAGCTTCTCGCCGAATACCAGGCACTCGACGCCGAGTGGTCCGAAGCCGACGAAATCCCCGCGGACATTGACGCTCGTCTCAGCGAACTGGCCGATGCAATGGAAGCCTTGGAGACCCGGCCCGTGATCTTCGATCCGGTGGAGATCGGGCGGGCAGGGGTCTTCGTCACCTTCGACCGTGAGGGCAAGCTGGTCCTCCATCGTGGCTATGTGCGGCCCGAAGACGAGGCACCGATCGAGACCGGGGTCAACCCAGACGATGGCATCGACCATGGCGCGTCGGACGGGCAGGGCGCAGCAATCAGCGCCTATGGCACGGTGATTACCTCGGCAGGTCAGCCCCTCTCGGCCTTGCCCGACGAGGAAGACGACGGCGCGCTGAAGCCCTTGCCCGAGCGGCTGGTCATGGAACTCACAGCCCACCGCACCCTTGCGCTGCGCGAGGCCCTGGGGCGGTCGCCTGAGGTGGCCCTGACCCTTCTGCTTCTGAAGCTAGTGACCGACACCTTCCGCACGTCGTCGTCCTCGGGATCCTGCCTCGAGGCCTCGGTGCGCCCAGTCTACATGGCCGCGCAGGCGCCGGACCTGAAGGACAGCGCAGTGGCCCAGGCCATCGAGGAGCGTCATGCGGCATGGGAGACCGAGCTCCCTCTGGGCGATGATGCTGGGCTCTGGGACTATCTCACGGCGCTTGATGCCGCGAGCCGTCTCTCGCTCTTGGCCCATTGCCTCTCCCAAGGCGTCAACGCGCTCCATGAGCGGGTGAACCCCTATGGCGCGGGCATCTCGGCCTCCGGTCTCACCCGCCGCATGAAGCATGCCGACATGCTGGCAAAGGCCGTCGATCTCGACATGGTCGAAGCGGGCTGGGAACCCACGGCGGAAAATTATCTCTCCCGCGTGCCCAAGGTCCGGATTGTCGAGGCTGTGCGCGAGGCGAAGGGCGAAGGCGCGGCGCAATTGATCGACCATCTCAAGAAGACCGAGATGGCCACGGAGGCCGAGCGGCTCCTCAAGGGCAGCGGCTGGTTGCCGGAGGTCCTGCGCCGTGCCGATCTGGTTGCGCTGCAGGGTGAGGCAAGCACGGAGGGGCAGGGCGGTGACGTGGGGGATCGTGACGACTTGACCGCAGACCCTGTCGAAACCCTCGAGGACATCGACCTTCCGGCCTTCCTCGTCTCCGATCTGCCGCCCGAGACGGCGCAAATGATCGCCGCCGAGTGATCTGAAGCTTCGGGGGCGGGGAAACCCGCCCGCACTTCACATAAAACCAAACAATATCAATGCAATGAGTGCGTTTCTTCGCATTCAGAGTGAGGAATCATGTCTGCAAACTCCATCATCGACACCGCGCCATTGGGTGCTTTGGTCCGTTACTCCGACGGCAGCCCCAAACCGCCCGCGCGCTTCACCAAGAAGCTCGCTGCCTGGGAGCGGTCGAACGGCATCGGCCGCCTTGTGAAGAAGGAACCGCCGCGCCCCCATCAAACCTGGACCGCGCCCGCCTCCTTCACGCTGCACGAGGGCAACTTCTCTTCCGACGGCATTATCCTTGTCACCATCATGCGCAGCCATTCCGCCGACAGCACATTGGCCTTCGAAGTCGTCGAGGTGCCGCAACCCGGGCAGGTGAAGATCCTGCTCGACTTCGGCGGCACGAGCGAGCTGCTGCACCTCGCGGCCAATAGGGCCGCCGCCGAGCTTTGGATCGCCCGGGAGGGCTATCGCAACGCAAGGCTGGAAGTGGTCGGCGACAGTGACGACGGTGGGGCAGGGGAGGTCGACCTCGCCGCCTGAGCCTTTGCGAAAGAAACCATCAGCCCGCCCGAGGGCGGTGCTCTCCCAACATGACCCTGTCCCCGGCATCGGGGGCAGGGTACCATAGGGTCCATCCCCAAGGTCAATCGCTCTGACCTTCATCCTGGCTGCAAGGCTGGCGGGCTGAGCATCCACAGAATGCGGACAATCTTGGCGGCTCCTGTGGCCAGAGCACCATCCCCCGCTCGCCCGTCCCTTCCTTGGCCCGAGGCCGGTCTTCGAGATCAAGCCACAAGGGCTCGGACTACGGGGTGAACCCGTGCCGCCGGGCGGATTCGGGGCATGCCCGAACGCACCCGGTGATGTCAGACCGTCTCGGGCCTTCGGGGTCCTGTCGCGCGGGGGATGGTCCTCCGCCTCCCAGACAGGAGCCGAAAAGATGTCCCGCAAAGATGCACACGCCTACGCCGCCAGCCTCGCCGCCACGCTGATGGTTGCCATCGTGGTCTTCCAGGCTGGGGATGGCTCCTATGGCGCCGTCCCCGCCGATGAAATCGACGGTGACGAGGTTTTGGTGATTGGAGAGCACGACCCGTGGGGCTAATCCCCACGTCTCTCTCAAAGGCCCGGGCGGCGCGGCTGCGCATCCCGGGCCCTTCGCCTGCCCGTCGTACACGCCGACTGGCACAAGGCACCGACGCAAGGTCGGCATTCCCTTCAGCGCAAGCAAGGAGATCGCGCATGGCCGCGACCTGCTTTCCCTATGGTTTTCCAACCGGCTATTCTCGTCCCGTTGCCGCGCTCGGCGGTCTTTGGCCGCGCTGCGTGAACGCGGAGCCTGGCACCTTTGGCCATGAATGCGGGCGGCCTGCGGTTTTCGTCGGCACGAAACCGTCGACGGGTTTCGAGGCCTGCTTCTGTGCCGAATGCAAAGCACACGGACATGAGGCCCGGGCCTACCGTGATTGGAGGGGCATCGATCCGGCAGGGCAGGGGCCTGCATGACCCCCGCCAAGGCGGCAGCGCGTCGCCACGGCTTTCTCAGCCGAGCAGCTCTTCCGGGTCCCTGCCCGCATCGACATGGGCGGCGAACCAGCCCGGCTTGCGTCCCCGCCCGGACCAGGTGAGGGTCGGGTTCTCGGGGTGCCGGTAGATCTTCGTCGATGGTGCCCGCTTGCGCTTCGGCTCCTCCAGGGCCGTCAGTTCGGCCAAGGTGAAGCCGAGGTCCTTGGCGAGCATCTCGACCTTTTCGCGGGCCTCCGCCTTTTGCCGGGCTTCGAATGTGGAAATCGCCTTGGCCACGGACTTCTGCAATTCCCGCAGATCGGCGAGCGACAGGACCGCGAGGTTGAAATCAGGCATCGGGTGCTCCGGTTGATCCAATGCAGCAGCCGTAATCGTGCAAGGACCGCGCGGCAAGAGACGAGCGGGGCAGGGGGGGCTGGTTGGGCTTGGTGATCCCACTCTCCCTTTCCGGGATGGTTCCCCCTGGGCCTGATATTGCCGGATGAGATCGATCTGAACGTGTCTGCTTGGGTTTCTCCCCCTGTGATCCGGCTGAGGCACCTCCCCTTCGACGGACAATCCCCTAAGCCTGTTCGGTTTCCTGCCCGCAACCCCAACTCCTGCCCGGGCCGTGTTGCCCCGTGCCAGGGCTGCCCGCGCCACCCCGGGCCCTCGGGGGTTTCCGCCTGGTCCATGGCCCAGCCGTGCGGACGTCTCCCGACAGGCTTCTGACGGGTCTTGTCGAAGGGATGGCCCCTTCAGCGAAATCCAGGAGAACCACCATGCAGAACATCGTCATCCTCGCCGGCAACATCGGTCAGGCCCCGGAGGCCCGCACCACCCAGGGCGGCACGAAGATCACCCACTTCACCCTCGCCACCTCACGCCCGCGCCTCTCTGAAGGCCGCGCGGTCCGGGACGAGCACGGCTACCGCGTGATGGACACCGAATGGCACCGCATCACCTGCTTCAACGGCCTCGGCAAGTCGGTCGCCGAGAACTGCGAGAAGGGCATGAAGCTCTTGGTCCAAGGCCGCATCCACTACACGAAGTGGACCGATGCGGCGGGCGTCGACCGCTACGGCTGCGAGATCATCGCCGAAAAGATCGACTTCCTCAGCCGCCCCAAGGCGGCCGAGGGCGATGCGCCCGAACTGGTCGATCGCGACGACGAGGTCGGCTTCTGAGCCGACCCACTACCTGGCCCGGCGGGGATGCCCGCCGGGCCAGAATAGCTGCCGCTGATGCCAAGATGCGAGTTACGGCTGCCCCTCGTGCCAATCTCGTATGGATCGGCACAGATTGCTCATAGCCTGACCGGTGAGCAATCCGCTGGTCAGGAACGGGACGCTCTCGGAAAACCTCGGTTCCGCCTCACCATCTGCGGTGAAGTGAAAAATGCCGGTCTCCTCGGCTTCGTTCTTTGCAAAGGACCATGTTCCAAGAAATTCACCGTCGCGGGTCACGACGTCGCCGTTTTCGGCGCCGCCCTCTGCCCCCATCAGGTTGATCGGATATCTGAGTTCCACGGTTTGCAATGCCTCATTGCGGTCGGTTTCTTTGTCCGACACCAACCTGGCGGGCCGAACGATCGTGTAGGAGGAGGTTGGCAGTGATGCCCGAAGCTGCCGCTGGCTATTCGACCTCACCCGTGGTCGCAAGTCGCTCCTTCGTTGCCAGTTGATCTGCGATCTCGGGCAATTCAACTCGGCGCGTCTGCGGAATCACGGGACCGGCGCCCCGGATATGCGGCATACGAAACACCTTTTCAGGTCTCGCCATGTGTTTCATGTAATGGCCCGCTACCCAGTGCGCGCGCCTCTTACCTGAGGGGTCATCAGTATCCCGCTCTACATGCGTTGCCTTCAGCTGGATCTTGCCAGCGGACCCCAGCCGAACACGGGTAACAAGCGTGTCGGGAAGCGGCTTCCCTGCCTTTTCGGCGCGCCGCCGCTCAGGTCGACTGAACGCTTGAACCTCCTCGGTTTCGATCATGCCCTTATATTTCAGCATCGAACACATCGTGGCCACGACCGCCACGAAGTGGCTGCAGACTTCGCTTTCGCCTTTAAGGGCGGCCTCACCTTCTGGATGCTTCGGTCCCAACAGTGCCGCTTCATAGGTAGGGGTAAAGATCAATTCGCCTTTCAGGCCCGAGGATTTCAAAACCAGGAGACTTGGGACGATCCCGTTGGCGGTAACGATCATGCGTTGCGTGTACATACAGTTATCCACCACCGTCGTCAGGGCAACATAGGAGCCTTCACCGGTTGGGTCTGGGCACTCGACAAGGAGTGCCGGAAACGGGAATTGGGCCTCTCGGTAGATTTCCTCGCGGCCAGCAGGCTTCGTGCCATAGGCGAGGTCGGTCAGCATTTGGACCGTTTCCTGGTCGACCCGATAGTGGTGCGCATAGGACAAGACATGCAGCTGCCGATCGCGAAACTCCAGCATGCGATCCATCAGTTCCGGGGAAATCCCGCCCCTGAAGGGGCCGTTCGTATCCAGGAAGCTCTGCGGGTAGCTTTCGAAGAACTTGGTCAATGTGTCGATCATGAATTCGCCTTCGTGAAGCCGCCCGATTTCTTCGAACTGGGGATTTATGCGAGAGGGTGCAAGCCCCGGCCATACTTCAAGCGTCTGCCGGTTTTTCGCCCAGACGGAGACCGTCAGTCCCAATTTGCAGCAGGAATCGAGAGTCCGAGTTGGGCTGGTTTTCCGGTGACGGGTTGAGGGTCTGGGAGAGTGGCTTCCGGCACCTGTCGCGGAGTGTGACTTATGGGCGTTCAGGAAGTTCTTGAACCGGTGCAGACGCGCAAGACCGGTGGCTACAAGGTGGATGTGAGCCGGGGCGAGCGGAACGGGCGCGTCTCGTCGGAATGGTTCAACCGGCCAGATGACGAGAGGTATTTGTCGCTCGACGACCTCTGGGCCTCGGTGAAGGGGCGGTCGGAGCGGAGCCGGTCGCGCATCGTCGAGACGCCCGAGATCCGGGTCGAGGCGTCCCGCGACAATGCGGAGCGGATGCAACTTATCCTGCCTCGAGCGCAGGAACCGGTCGCGCCGACGCATTGGGCCTTCGGCCAGCTCGCCAGCATCGTGGGCGCACCGGCCTCCTACCTGCGGCAACTGCCCGCGCCTCTCGCAGCAATCAATTTGCAGTACGGCCTTTCCTCCCATCGCGCCGAGCAGGTGAAGACCTTCGAGACCGAGGATGGCCGCACAGAACTGCGCGCGGTGACCGGTCCGGATTACGGCCGTATCCATGACCACGAACTCGTTGAGGCGGTCCAGCGGATCGCGGGCAACGGCACCGGCGACACGCGGTGGAAAGTGCCGGGCACGCTCGACTGGTCGACCGGGGTCTACAACCCCGATGTCGAAATCAGCCGCGATACGACGACGCTCTATGCCTCGGATCGCGATGTCTTCCTGTTCCTGGTCGATGATCACAACCCGATCGAAGCGGGGCGTCTGGCCGATGGCTCGCCCGACCTTTACTTCCGGGGATTTTACTGCTGGAATTCGGAAGTTGGCGCGAAAACCCTTGGCATCGCAAGCTTTTACTTGCGCGCGGTTTGTCAGAACCGGAACCTCTGGGGCGTCGAAGACTTCCAGGAAATCACCATCCGCCATTCGAAATATGCCGCTTCGCGCTTTGCCCATGAGGCCGCCCCGGCGCTGACCCGCTTCGCCAATTCTTCGGCGCAGGGCTTTGTGAACGGCATCAAGGCGGCGCGGCAGCAGATCGTGGCGCGGACCGATGACGAGCGGGGTGAGTTCCTGAGAAAGCATGGCTTCTCCAAGGCCGAGACCAGCAAGATCATCGAAAAGGTGTTCCTTGAGGAACATCGGCCGCCCGAGAGCATCTTTGACTTTGTTCAGGGGATCACCCGGCTTGCGCGGGATAAGACCCAGCAGGACGCCCGCCTCGACATGGAAGGCCGGGCCAAGAAGCTCCTCGACCGCGTCGGCTGAGCCCGGCCTTCGTCGCGCCTCCACGATCCCGCGCCTTCGGCGGGGCAGGGGGCGCGCTGTTCCATCTGCCCTCTCCCTTCCCGGCAATCTCCTCGCCGCCTGCGCATCGCAGACCGGCGACGAACTGCCCTTCATTTTCCGGAATCGATCCCATGACCCCGCAAGAAGAAACCGTGATCCTCGAGGCTCGCGAAATCCTTGGCCGCTATCTGAACCACAACCCGGTCCTGACCTCCTGGGCTGCCGTCTGCGACTACTGTGCCGTCACGGTGAGGGGACCAGAGGAGCGGTTCCACGTCCTCTATCTAGACCGCAAGAACCGGCTGATTTCCGACGAGCGGATGTCAGTTGGCACGGTCGATCATGTCCCGGTCTATCCGCGCGAAGTGATCAAGCGCGCGCTGATCCTCGGCGCCAGTGCACTGATCCTAATCCACAATCATCCGTCCGGCGATCCGACCCCGTCCGAGGCCGACCTTTCGATGACCAAGGAAATCCAGAAGGGTTGCCGCTTCCTTGGCCTGACGCTGCACGACCACATCATCGTTGGCGCGGGATACGAGGTCTCGCTGCGCGGCCTCGGCAAGATGTGACCGCACAGTTGCCGCCATTCAGGAACTTGCCGCCGCCCTTTCGAGGAAGAGGGCGGCGGTTTTGTCTTTGGCGGTTGAAGCGGGAGGAGAGGCCCCCGCGCCGCCGGAGGTTTCCCCCATGTTCGATCATGTTGCCCCGCTGCTTCCCGCAGGTGCGCTTGCCGCTCTTCCCCCGCCGCTGGCCACAGCGGCTTTCGATCCCAGCCTGTCCTTCGCGCTGACGACGCCAAACCTGCATCCGGCGGCGGCATTGTCAGGTACCGCGCCGCCTGTCGTGCTGGCACGGTTCTCGACGCTCGCGGAAGCTATGGAGGGCGCGATCAGCGCCGCAGATGCCTTGGTTCCCGAGGACGGCACGCAGATCCTTGCCGTTCTCGACCGCGAGGATCGGTTGGTTCTGGCCGGTCTCGCCGCCTCGGGCTGCGTCGCCTGGTGCCACCCGGTTAAGGACGCCGGTGAGGCGCGCTCGGTGGTCACCGAGGCGAGTGCGCTGCGCGCCCAATCCCTGCGAGCAAGCGACTGGCGCGAGGCCGACTTGGCCGCCCGCCTGCGACAGCGCGCCGACCTCCTCGAGGCGCGGCTGGTCGATCCCCTCTGGCGCGCCTTCGCCGCCCGCGCCCTGCAGATCGCCGCGTGAACACCGAGAGACAGAGGAGGGCGGGGGGTGTGGCGAGCCGATCGGGGCGAGAGAAAGCACCCGGTCCGGTTTCATCCCGTTCCCCTCTTCCCGGAGATCCCCATGACCCAGATTGAACCCACCCTTGCGGCCCCTTTGCCTCCTTCGACCGTCGATTTCGCGGCGATCTTCGCCGCGCAAGCAGAACGCGCCGCCCGGAGCGACGCGCTGCGTCCCGCCAATCGCGACCGGCTTTTCGACGGGCTTGCCGCCGCCGGTATCACCCATGTCACCGTGACCTTCGACGGTGAGGGTGACAGCGGCCAGATCGAAAGCATCGCGGCCTGGAACGGCGATCTCGCCGTCGAATTCCCCGCCATGGAAATCGGCTACGCCGCGCTGACCTGGGACAATCCCGAGATCGAGATGCGCCAGCTTTCCCTCGAAGATGTCGTCGAGCAACTGGCCTATGACTTCCTGAGCGACACCCACGGCGGTTGGGAAAACAACGACGGCGCCTTTGGCGAGTTCTGCTTCGACGCCGCAGCCCGTTCCATCCACCTCGAGTTCAACGAACGCTTCACGTCGTCCGAACTCTACACCCATGATTTCTGAGGAGGATGCGATGGCCCATCCTTACCACCACGCCCTGTCCTCGGTGAAAAAATGGGGCGGCACGGTCGACGACTACCAGCCTATTCATGCTTGGTACGATAGCTCGAAAGCCCATTCTGCTGACTTCCGTCACCGCGCGATGTTCCACCACTCTGCCGGAATTTGGCTCTCGGAGACAATCTTCGGTCCGACGATCACGCTGTCCACCGGGCGCATCATCCCGACCCGCTGGGTCGGCGAGCAGCATGTCCGCGAAGATCTCGGCTTCATCCCGAGCTTCACTGACTGGGCCAAGGCAATCCGACCCGAGCCTTGGATGGGCCGGGCCGAGAAGATCGAGTCTCTGGTCGATCCGAATCTGGCTCCGCCCATTGTGGAGGTCCGCTGACATGTGCCCCGCCTATCAGGACCTTGGCCTGCCGCCCGAGGTATCGAACCTGACGGTTCTGCGCACGGCGATCCGCCGACTGCATCCCGACACGCTCGCCGTCCGCAGTTGGCGCGCGGCGCGCAAGCGCTACTACCGCGACCTGCTCAGCGCCCACCAGGCTGCTCGGGATCAGGCGCTCTCGCCGCAGCAGGGCTGATCCGCACTGCACCCGCCAATCTCACAGTTTCCATCGCGCCCGGCCACGCAGGCCGGGCGCCCCAATATCTGGAGGGCCCAATGGCCGATTATTTCACGCACTTCTCCTGCCTCCTCGATGTCGGCACGCCCGAAAGGGCTGCCGCCGCGATGGCGATCTTGCAGCGCTGCCGCGCAGAGGACGAGGAGGCAGATGATCCCCAGTATCGCGGCTTCGAACTTTCGCCGCACGACGAAGGGAAGTCTGGCGAACTCTGGTTCCGCGATGACGAGAGTGGCGATCCCGACGGCGTGGTTGCCTTCGTCCTGCGCCTTGCCGAAGATCTCGACCTTCAGGGTCTCTGGGGGTTCGACTTCGCTAACACAGCCTCACGTCCCATTCTCGGGTCGTTCGGGGGCGGAGCAACAGTGATCGACCTCGGCGCGCGCAAGGTCATCGGCTGGGTCGGTACTCAGACCTGGCTGGACAAAGTGCTGAACGGGGACGACCCCGATGCCTGAGACCATTTGCACCACGGTCTATCAGTTCCCGGAACTCTCCGACGCAGCCAAAGAGAAGGCCCGCATCTGGTATCGCGAAGCCGCCGTCACCGACGATTGGTGGGACGCGGTCTATGACGATTTCGAGCGCATCTGTGACATCCTCGGGGTCGACCTCAAGACCCGTCCCGTCCGGCTGATGGGCGGAGGCACCCGGGCGAGGCCCTGCTTATGGTTCTCGGGGTTTTCCTCGCAAGGGGACGGTGCCTGCTACGAGGCCACAGTCCGGCATGCCAAGGGCTCCGCCCGGGAAATCCGCACCTACGCCCCGCAGGATCAGGCCCTTCACAGCATCACCGACCGCCTGCAGGAGGCGCAGCGGCGCAATTTCTATCAGCTCAGTGCCAATGTGACCCATCGTGGCCGCTACTATCACGAATACTGCATGACCATCGACGTGACGCGCGACAGCCCGACCGGTCAGGCGCCGGCCGAGGGCAGTGAAGAGATCGTCGTGGAGGCGCTGCGCGATCTTGCCCGCTGGCTCTATCGGCAGCTGGAGGCCGAATACGACCATCTGACCTCGGACGAGGCCGTCGATGAAGGGATCATCATCAACGAGTACACGTTCACCGATGGAGGGCGGCGGTTCGGGTGAGGGTGCGACTTTCGAAGAACTTTTCTGACCGCACGCTTGAAACGTACGTCTATGTGGCGTACATAGTTGGAAGACTTTTCAGGAGGCGACCATGCTCGGTTTCCACGACACCACGCGCGCGATCGATGAGCGCAACGAGGCCCGGATGAATTTCCGGACCAAGCCGCGCATCAAAAATGCGATCCAGCAGGCGGCGGCGCTGTCCGGCGTCGACGATTCCGTCTTCACGATGAATGCCGCCTATCAGGCCGCGCTAGCAACGATCGCAGCGCATGACCGGACGGTGCTTCAGCCGGTCGATCATGAGGCGTTCTTTGCGGCGCTTGATGCGCCGGCGGCGCCGACCGAGGCCCTGCGCGCAGCCTTCCGTCGGCACCGCGAGACGGTTGTGTCGAAGTAAATGGCCGCTTCGCAACCGGTCGCCTATACCATCGAGCCGTTCGATCCTTCGAGGCATGATCGGGCGGCTTTTTCTTGCGGTGTCGAGCAAGTCGACAACTATTTCCAGAAGACTGCGAACAAGCTCGCCAAGGCGGATAATGTCCGCCTCTACGTGATGGTTGACCCCGACGGCACGGTCATCGGCTTCTATGCCCTGAATGCGCACGCGGTTCAGTTTACGGATCTTCCTGCGACGTTTGCGCGGACCCGGCCTTCGCATGGCAACATTCCCGCCGCTTACATCTCGATGATCGGGCGGGATCGGAAGTTCAGCGGCGGCGGGTTTGGCGGCGATCTGCTTGTCGATGCCCTCCGGAGAATTGCCGTTGCGGCCGACGCCATTGGCGTCGCGGTGGTCATGCTCGATGTGCTCGACTGCGGAGATCCCGACCGCGTCTCGCGTCGCAAGGCGCTCTACGAGAGCTACGGGTTCCAGTCCTTGGTTTCGAACCCGCTGAGAATGTTCATGCCTGTCAGCACCGTTCGCAGGCTCATCGCCGACGAGGACGACGTGCAAACGAAAGAAGCGGCTCTGACCGAGCTGGCGCGGCTCGGACAGGCATTTGACCGCAGTTGAAATTCTGAAGAGCCAATCTGCCAACCTATAGGTTGGCAACTATGCTCTGTTTGCCAACCTACGACATGGCAAAACTCTGAATGATCGCAAGGGCATCACCAGCCGGTGCTGTGCTCACCGGTTCCCGTCGATCCACTTCGACATGAGCCCCTTGTCGCGGAAGCAATCTTCCGGGACGGCGCGGCGCTTGATGCGGGCGAGGCGTTCGGCAAAGGCCACCTGCTTGGAGGACGGCAGGCGGTCGAAATCGGAAAGCGGCTTCATCCTGGCTTGCGCGTCGATCCAAGCGCTGAGCGAGCGGCGATCCTGCTGGACTTCCCAAGGCAGGAGCGTCTGGTTTTTCAGGGCAAGCGACCGCGCATAGGCGATCTGCTTCTGAGTGGCGGGGAGGGCAAAGGCGGTGTCTTCCATGGGGAATCTTCCTTCTCGGCTTGGTTCTCACATATAGAACAAATAAGGAACAAATGCAAGGAGGGGCGGCTTGACGCCCTTGCCGATCTGCGCCGGTTGCGGCCGGCCAGAGGCAGAGCGGGGAGGGGGCAGGGGCGAGCCCGAGGGATGCCGAGAGAGGTGTCTCCCGGGGCTTGACCATCCCCTGATCCCGGAGTTCCCCGATGACCTACCTTCCGCCTGCCATTCTGGCTGCGCCGCCTTTGGCGTTGCCGCCCGTTCCCTCGATCGCCGCCCGCATTCTCGCCGTCGCCGCCGCGCTGCAGCCTGATCTTGCGCAGGGTTTTCAGATCGACGCATTGCGCCTGCGACTCGAAATGGAGCGTGCCTTCGGCGGCTCCGATGCTGCGGGCGCCTGGGACTGGAAGCTGGCTTATGAAGCCTGCGAGGTTGCGCTGGTCCTTTTCCTGCGCAAATTTGGTCGTGCGCTTCTTGCCCGGGCTGGCTCGCCCACCGCGCTGGCGCCGATACTCGCCAAGCTCTCGAGCCTTGTGCCAACCCACACCCGGCGTTCGGAAGAGATGGAGCGCTTCCAGCAGTTCAGTACGCCCTTGCCCATGGGGCTGGCGGCCTTGGCTGCGGCGCAGATCACGCCCGGTGAACTGGTTCTCGAGCCTTCGGCCGGAACCGGACTCCTTGCCATTCTGGCCGAAATGACCGGCGCGGCGGTGGCACTGAACGAGCTGGCCGAAACCCGCGCCGAACTCTTGGCACTCCTCTTCCCGGGTGCCCCGGTCACGCGGTTTGACGCTGCGCAGATCGACGACCACCTCGATCCCGGGATCCGCCCGAGCGTGATCCTGATGAACCCGCCGTTTTCGGCTGTGGCCCATGTCGATGGCCGCAACACCGAGGCAACGGTCCGGCATCTGCGCTCGGCGCTTGCGCGGCTTGTGCCCGGCGGGCGCCTGGTCGCGATCACCGGGGCGGGTTTCGTACCGGACGCCCCTGCCTGGGCCGAGACCTTCGCCCGGCTGACCGAGAGCGCCACCTTGGTGTTTACCGGCGCGGTGTCCGGAGCCGCCTTTGCTAAGCACGGCACCAGCTTCGAGACGCGGATTTCGGTCTTCGACAAATGCCGTGGCGGGGAATTGGGCGGTATAACCGCTGATATCGCCCAGACCATGTGCGCTGACCCTGCAGAGCTCCTGGCCCGGATCGTGACGGATGTCCCACCGCGCCTCGCCTTGGCAGAAGGCATTGTCGCTCGCCCCCGCCCCTCTTCTCCCTTCTCGGGAAATCCTGCCCGTGCCCCCAGCACCGCGGTCAGAGCCTTGCGGGCAGCGCCCCCGACCAATAGTGCCGCCAAGCATGTCGTCGCACTCGACGCCGAGGACCTAAGCTACACCCTGAGCGAGACGGCGGACGACCCTGGCTCCGTGCGCCTGTCGGATGCGATCTACGAGACCTTCCGCCTGCAGGCCATCGACATCCCCGGCGCCGCGCCGCACCCGACGAAGTTGGTGCAGTCAGCGGCCATGGCCTCTGTCGCACCACCGAAGCCGACCTATCGCCCGAAACTTCCCGCTGCAGTCCTGCGCGACGGCCTTCTCTCCGACGCGCAGCTCGAGACGGTGATCTATGCGGGCGAAGCGCATGGCGCGCACTTGGCGGGATCCTGGACCGTCGATGACACCGGCGACATGGTCGCCGCCGCGCCGGACGATGACCCCGCCGCCGTCCGTTTCCGGCGCGGATTCTTCCTCGGCGATGGCACGGGGGCGGGCAAAGGCCGCCAGTCGGCCGGGATCCTCCTCGACAACTGGGCCCAAGGCCGCCGCAAAGCCCTCTGGATCTCGAAGAGCGACAAGCTCCTCGAGGATGCGCAGCGCGACTGGTCTGCCCTTGGCCAGGAGCGGCTTCAAGTCACGCCGCTGTCGCGCTTCGCCCAAGGTCGCGACATCACCCTCTCCGCTGGGATCCTTTTCACGACCTATGCCACCCTGCGGTCCGAGGAGCGCGGGGCCAAGAAATCCCGCGTCGACCAGATCATCGACTGGTTGGGGCCAGACTTCGACGGGGTCATCCTCTTTGACGAAAGCCATGCCATGGCGAACGCGGCAGGATCGAAGGGTGACCGCGGCGACACCGAGGCTTCGCAGCAGGGCAGGGCGGGCCTGCGGCTGCAGCACAAGCTGCCAAACGCCCGGGTGGTCTATGTCTCGGCCACAGGGGCGACCACGGTCCATAACCTGGCCTATGCGCAGCGTCTCGGCCTTTGGGGTGGGGAGGATTTCCCCTTCGCCACACGCGGGGAGTTCGTGCAAGCCATTGAGGCCGGCGGCGTCGCCGCCATGGAGGTCCTCGCCCGCGATCTCCGGGCGCTTGGCCTCTACACGGCGCGGTCGCTCTCCTATGACGGCGTCGAATATGAGATGCTGGTCCATGAGCTGACGCCAGACCAGCGCGAGGTCTACGATGCTTATGCCGTCGCGTTCGGCGTGATTCATCGCAATCTCGCCGCCGCGCTGGAGGCGGCCAACATTACCGGAGAGGGCGGCACGTTGAACGCGCAGGCCAAGTCCGCCGCGCGTTCAGCTTTTGAATCCGCCAAGCAGCGCTTCTTCGGCCATCTCCTGTCCGGGATGAAAACACCAAGCCTGACCTGCGCCATCGAGGCCGATCTTGCGGCGGGCCACGCCGCGGTGATCCAGATCGTCTCGACCGGCGAGGCACTGATGGAACGCCGCCTGTCGGAAATCCCGACCGAGGACTGGGGCGACGTCCGCGTCGACATCACGCCGCGCGAGGCCTGTCTGGATTACCTTCAGCATTCATTCCCTGTGCAACTCTATGAGCCTTTCACTGACAGCGAGGGCAATCTCTCCTCGCGGCCCGTCACCCGCGATGGCCAGCCCGTGGAATGCCGCGAGGCGGTGCGCCGCCGCGATGGGCTGATCGAGCGCCTGGCTTCGCTGCCGCCGGTCCCCGGGGCGCTGGATCAAGTGGTCCAGCATTTCGGCACCGATATGGTCGCCGAGGTTACCGGGCGGTCGCGGCGCATCGTGCGAAAAGGCGAGGGTTCGGCTGCGCGGCTTGTTGTCGAGACCCGCGCCGGGTCGGCCAACCTCGCCGAGACGGCGGCCTTCATGGATGACGCCAAGCGCGTCCTTATCTTCTCGGATGCCGGGGGTACTGGGCGCAGCTACCACGCCGATCTCGGCGCGAAAAACCAGCGCCTGCGAGTGCACTATCTCCTCGAGCCGGGCTGGAAGGCAGACGCGGCAATTCAAGGCCTGGGGCGGACCAACCGCACCAATCAGGCGCAGCCGCCGCTCTTCAGGCCAGTGGCCACCGATGTGAAGGCGGAAAAGAGGTTCCTTTCGACCATCGCGCGCCGCCTCGACACGCTCGGTGCCATCACACGGGGCCAGCGCCAGACCGGTGGTCAGGGGCTGTTCCGGCCGGAGGACAACCTCGAATCCCCCTATGCCCGCGACGCACTGCGGCAGCTCTATCGCCGGATCTATCGCGGCGATGTGGCGGGCTGCTCGCTCGGTGAGTTCGAAGACGCCACTGGCCTCACGCTCACCGACGCCAATGGTCTGAAGGATGATCTGCCGCCGATTACCACCTTCCTCAACCGCCTGCTGGCCCTGACCATCGCGATGCAGGGCGTGCTCTTCACGGAATTCGAGACCTTGCTCGACGCAAGGATCGAAGGCGCGATCGCTGCCGGGGTCTATGACCTCGGCCTCGAGACGCTCCGCGCCGAGAGCTTCCGTGTTACGGACGCCAAGGTGATCTACACCCATCCTGGATCAAGCGCCGAAACCCAGCTTCTGACCATCGCGCAGCGCGTCAGAAACCGTCCCACCTCGCTGGCTGACGCACTCGACTGGCTGGACGACCCCAAGGCCCGGCTGCTGGTCAACTCCCGCTCAGGCCGCGCTGCGGTGCAGGTGTCCGCCACCAGCCTGATGCTGGAGGACGGCACGATGGAACCTCGCATCCGGCTGATCCGACCGATGGAGGCGGCGACCGTTCCGACCAAAATGATGGAAGACACGCATTGGCTCGAGGCTGACCGCGCGGCGTTTTCTGCCGCATGGGAGGTCGAACTTGCCGAGGTGCCCGAGTTTTCGGAATCCACCTTGCATATCGTGGCAGGCCTCCTGCTGCCGATCTGGAAAACCCTCCCCCAGGACGAAACCCGGGTCTATCGGCTGCAGACCGATGACGGTCAGCGCATTATCGGCCGCAGGGTCTCGCCCGCTTGGGTGGCCACGACGCTCGCCAAGGGTGCGGCGCCCAGCCTGACTCCGGTCGAAGTCCATGCCCTGCTGCTCGAGGGCAAAACCGTCGTCAAACTCGCCGAGGGGCTGGAACTGCACCGCTCTCGGGTCATGGGGGTCAACCGGATCGAGCTCTCGGGCTTCACCGCTCATCAGAAGGATCGGCTCAAGGCCGATGGGTTCTTCTCGGAAATCATCGCCTGGAAGCTTCGGCTTTTCTGCCCCACCGATGCTTCAGGTGTCCCCATTCTCTGCACCCTCCTTGCGCGGTTCCCGGTGCAAGCCCTACATGCACGCCAAGGTTGATTAGAGTGCTCATGTCATTGGAAACCGAAGACATCCTGCGTGATCTCGCGCAAAACGCCGAAAGCGTCTGCCGTCACTACCTTCCCGCCGGCAAGCGGGAAGGCTCTTACTGGATGGTGGGCGATCTGCAGAACAATCCCGGCCGCTCGCTGTTCGTGCGGCTCACGGGGCCGACCTCCGGACCGGGTACGGCTGGGAAATACACCGATGCCGCAACCGGCGATCACGGTGACCTTCTCGACATCATCCGCGAACGCACGGGGATCACTCGCTTCCCCGATCTCCTGGCCGAGGCCCGCGCGCATCTTGGCCGTCCGGCACCGGTCGTCCCGGATAACCTTTCACCCAGAAAGACCAAGACCCCGGGCGGCACACCAGAAGCCGCCGCGCGCCTCTATACAGCCTCCGTGCCGATCACAGGCACGCTTGCGGAAACTTATCTTCGCGCTCGCGGCATCACCTGTGGGGCGACGAGCAGCGCCTTACGCTTCCACCCAAAGTGCTGGCATCGGGATGAGGGTCAGACCGAGAGCCTCCCCCGACCAGCACTGATCGCTGCGGTCACCGATGGGGCAGGGGGCCTGCAGGGCGTGCATCGCACCTGGCTTGCACCTGACGGCAAGGACAAGGCGCAGGTCGAGATCCAGCGGCGGGCGATGGGCCACCTTCTGGGCAATGCAGTCAGGCTGACCCCATGTAATGACATCCTCGTCGTCGGCGAAGGCATCGAGACCATGCTGTCCGTCCGTGAGGCGGCCCCCGGCCTTCCGACCTGGGCTGCGCTTTCGTCCGGTCACCTCGGAGCCCTCCTGCTGCCCCCGGGGCTGCAGCGCCTCTACATCGCCATCGACCGCGATCCGGCAGGGCACCGCGCGGCAGAGAGGTTGAGTGCCAGAGCCAACGAGGCCGGGATTGAGCCCCGGGTGCTGGAACCGCGGCACGGGGATTTCAACGACGATCTCAGGGCCGACGGCGCAGCGGCCTTGCGTCAGCATCTGGTATGCCAGATCAGGTCCGAGGATCGGCAGCGCCTGGAGAGCTGAGGCACCTCCGCGCAGGGGTAGTCTGAACGGTGGGGCAGGGGGGTGCAGATCCATCGCGGGTCAGGACCGTCCTCCCTCGCCTCCTTCCAGGGCTAACTGATCCACCCCTCCCCCACACGGCCTTCAAGAGATGGGCAGGCGGCCGTCAAAGGTCAGTACCCTTCAAGGACGGGGGGCGACTGATTTCCGCCGGCGGGGCAAGCCCCGCCTTTGCATCGCGAAAGTCAAATCAGCCGCCCCCCCGTCCTCCTCCACATGCGTTCCGGCCCGCAAAAGGGCGGGTGAAGGATACTGCCCCCCGACGGCTTTCGCTGCCCATGAAGGCCGCGCGGGATGAGGCGCGGACCAGAGAGAGCCCCGGAGGCCAGAAGAAGATGACGTTCCAAACCCGCGACGACGCCTATGAACCCGCCCACACCGCCTCCCAGACCGCCCATGCGCTTGAAGAGCTGCAGCTCTACGGCTACCGCCCCTTTGATGACGAGCCCGATCCGCGCCCGATGCCCGACGCGGACCGCCTGCGCGGCGCCGTCGCCGATATCTTCGACGCCCTCGTCGCGAGCCTTGCTGACACCCGGATGGAACCCGACCTCGAAGAAGTGCTCTGGGGCCAGGTCAACCTCTTCCACCGCGCCACGGCCCGGATCGAACGGTCGCTTGACGACAACGAACAGGCGCAGCGCCGCCTTCAGCGCGAGCAGGACGGCTCCGAGGTGAAATCGACCGAACTCGAGCGCCAGGTGGCCGAGGGCCTGACCCTCACCGAACGGCGGAACTGCATGGACATGATGCGTGATCACGCCGCGACCGAGTTCTGGCATCACACGGGCTCGACCTGGCGGCCCCGCACCGGCTCGATGGTGAACCACCAGCACCTGACCGCCGCCCTGATCGACAGCCGCGATTTCCTTGCCGCCAAGCGCCGCGCCGAGACCGAAGTGATGCTGCCCGCAGGCCCCAAGGTCGCCCTTACCGGTGGGAACGACTTCAACGATCACCGCCTGATCTGGGGCAAGCTTGACCAAGTCCGGACCAAGTATCCCGACATGGTCCTGCTGCACGGTGGCAGCCCCAAGGGCACCGAACTCATCGCCGCCAAATGGGCCGAGGCCCGGGGCGTGACACAGGTTGCCTTCAAGCCCGACTGGACCAAGCACGCCAAGGCCGCCCCCTTCAAGCGCAACGACGCCATGCTGGATGTGCTGCCCGTCGGCGTCCTCGTCTTCCCGGGCAATGGCATTCAGGAGAACCTCGCCGACAAGGCCAAGAAGCTGGGTATCCCGGTGGTGAAGTTCGAGAGGGGGGCGTGAGCCCCCCGACTCTTTACGGGCGAAAGTCTCTTCGCCCCGAGAAGTGGGTCCTTCAGATCGAAGCGGGCAGTTCTCTTGCTGCCGCCGACTGCATGTCAGCGAGGCTGGCATTTCGGCGGGCAAGAGTTTCGTGCCATTCCTGCGCCTCCCGATCCTTGAAGAACCCGGCAGTCGGCGCCAGCCGCGTGACCGCTGCCTCGACGTCATCCAGCGAAACCCGGAAGAACTCCTTCCGGAAATTCGACATGTTGATCCGCTTTTCGGCGAATTCCTTGTGAAGGGCCGCTTCGAGAGCGGGAGCTGCGTCGCTGTAGATCATGGCATGGGTATCGAAGCTGAACGGGACGCTCGCATCCCCGAGTTCGCGGACCCGGTCATCGGGATCGAGCCGCCGGGTCAGCCCGATTTTCACGACATCGTCGCCAAACGAACCCACGTTCGAGATGATGTAGACATAGCCGGACTTCGTCATTTCGGCCATGGCGCGGGCGCGCTCACTGGCGAGATGTGCCGCGGCCAATGCGGCTTCCAATTCGGCGATCCTTTGGGCGTTGCCCTCGCCATTCGCCTCCTTGCGGGCCTTCTCCAGAAGGGCCTGGTACTTGGCCTCTTCCCGCTCGGCCGCCTCTGCCTCGGCCAGCAACTTCTTTTCTTCCTTCTCGGCCCGCGCCATTTCCGCGCGCTCTTCCTTTTCGCGCTTCAGCTGTTCGCGATATTCATGCGTCAGGCGGAGTTCCTCGATCTTGAGTGCGACGAAGCGATCGTTGAGCGACAGCTTCATCGACGTGTTTTCTTTGTCGATCGAAGCGGCGGCCGCCAGGACCCGCTTCTCCATCGCGACCACATTGTTCCAGCGGACATTTGCAATGGCGGCTTCGCACTCGTTGTTGAAGGCCCGCATTGTCAGCCGCATCTGACGATTGATCATCGTTGCGCCCTTCGCCTTGCTGCCATCCACGGTCCATTCGGTGGGGCAGAGGGCCGCCTGTTTGGCCGAGACCATTGCTTTCTGGCGATCCCGGACTTCGACGATCTTTGCCTTGAATTCCTCGCTGTCGGTGAAATCGAAATGCGGTTCGTAAAGGCCCAGTTCGGCAAAGGCCAATCGTTCGTCATAGATGGCAACCTGACTCTCCAGCCGGTCGAACAAAGCCCGCTTTTCGGCATAGGAGGCACGGAGGCGCTCGATGTCCGAGGTGAGCGAGGTGGCTATGCCTTGCAGACGCGCGACCTCGACCTCTTGGGAAATGATCCCGGCATATTTGGCCTTGGTCGCCTCGTGGTCCGCCGTAAGTTTGGCGAGCGCTTCTTTGTGGGCCGTCGCCGCGGTCTCGGCTTCGGTGGTCTTCCGTTTCAATTTCCGCCTGGCGATCAGCCACAGGACCAGAAAAATCGGGGCGAGCGCGAACCAAACCAACATGACGATTACGACCGGATTCATAATGCCCCCTGAAATGCCATTTCACCGCAGAATGCGTGGGCGTTGTTCTCATCTCAAGATTGAATCTTTGCCATTGTCGCCGGGCAGGCCTGATCTCGTTACCAAAGGTGGTCTGGGACGGGACCCGCCGACTAGGTGGCTTGAGGCATCGTCGGCTCAGTCATGCGGCCTTCTCCTGCCGCGACCGAATGTCGGCGATCCACTTTTCCAGGGCGTCGATTTCTGCTTCGACAACCGATGGCGCGGGCAGCCTGGGATTGATTTCACCGGGCTGACTGTGAAGGAGTGCCGAGCAACGCCCGAACGCTTCCCGCATGGCGGTGCAATCGACATGGGTGAGGACGGTAAGCTTGATGAGGCCCGTCGTGTCCACCTTGCGGGACAGGCGGCGGATCACAGGTCCTACAACCTCCTCGACGGCGCGCTCCCAGGTCGTGCGGAGCTGGTCTTGGAAGGACGTCACCTCGCGCAGCCATTTCGCCTGGTCGCCGCGTTCGTGATGGATTTTCACGTTGGCCAAGTGGGTCTTCATTCCGTCGATCACCTTGTCGATCGGCATGACGCTGGCCGGTGGATCCTGATGACAGTAGCCCGCATTCTCCGTCCCGCGGCTGATCAAGCGGTATGCCACGGGCGTCGCCTCACGGTCTCTGGTTGCTCGACAGGCCTCATCAAGGAGAAGCAGGAACGCCATGTCGTGGGTGAAGACGATGACCTGGCGCGTCTGGCCGGCCTCGGCCAACCGGACCGCCACCCTGTCGCGATGCAAATGGTCGAGCGAGGAGACGGGATCATCGAACACGATCGCGGATTGCGCGTCGATGGTCGACAACTCGGCAAGAAAAGCGGCGAGCGCGACGCATCGATGCTCGCCTTCGCTCAAGACCTTGCCGACCGGTTCGCTCGGCTTGTTGATCAGTCGGACTTGGAAGAAGGGGACGCCAGCGGTTGTCTTAGCTTGCTGAAGTTCGATAGCGAGGCCGGCGACGCCGAGCTTGTCTACCTCGATCGCGAACCGCCCGCGCAGGCGGTTGGTGACCAGCGCCTGGGCGATACGGGCGCTCTGAGTGGTGATCTTGTTCGTCGCGGTGTCCTTGCTGGCTTTCTCGACCGCCTCGATGACCTTGAGGCGATCAATCTGGGCCAGCACATCGGCTTTCACCACGCCGAGCCATTTGCGATCGGCAAGGCCATCGCGCTCGGCGATAAGCGCGGCGCGCTGCGGGGAGTTGGCTTCCGACTGGAGGCCTTCGATGCGCGTGGCGATGCCGCTGAGCGCCGTGCGCAGGGGATCGAGCGAGATGGCGCCAGACGCCGGAAGATCAGGCAGGACCGCAAGGCCGTGGGTTCTCAGGATAGCGCGCAGCCGCCACGCCGATTGGAGAATCTGGCGGCGAAGGGTGTTCGCGGCTTCCTCCTGGCCGACATCATCGCGGATCATCGCAACGATCGCCATGAGATCCTGCATGGAGACGGCGTGCGCCGAGATCTCCTCGAGCTTTTCGGTATATGCGGTCGCCGCCTCCTGTTCGCGGCGCTTGCTCTCGTCCTGCACGAAAGCCTCGAAACTGCTGAGCCGCTTGGAGGCTTCCTCGCTGAGCAGCTGCTGACACAGGACGCAATGGGCGCCAATCTCGGTTACAGGGAACGGGCGGTCGGGATAGGCGGAGGCGCGCGAATAATCCCGGGCCGCCTCCCACAGGGCCTTCCAGACGTCTGAGCCGATGTCGGGCAGAGGTTCATCAGCGAACAGGTTGGCTGAGGCGGCCGCAGCGGCAGAGCGCGCCGTCGCACGTTGCGTGTGGGCCACGCGTAGCGCCACCCGGCTTTCGTCGGTTGCGGCGGCGATCAGCCGATCAAGCTGCTCGATCGCTGACTTGATCCGGGCTTCCTGGCCCTGGAGCTGGCGAACGGTGCGGGCCGGGTCGCTGGCCAAGTCGATGTTGAGCGTTTGAAGTCGGGGTTCTTCCTCGGCCGACAGACCGGCAAGTTTCTCGACGGTCTCCGGTTTGGTCTTGCCCGACAGGCCAGAGATCAGCTTGCCGACTATAGTCTCCGGCTTGCATTCGGGTTTGGAAAGAACGGCCGGGGTCTGTTCCTGGAGCGCCTTCACCTCGGCAGCCAGTGTGGCTTTGACGTCCTGACAGGCCTGCGCCAGCCCCGCGAGGATGCGGAGCGGCAGCGGCGTGTAGGCGAGATCGTTGGTGTTCTCGACATGGACGTTGGCAGTCCGCGAGTCGAACACGCTCACGGCGGAGAGCATGGCGTCCGGCGGACTACCCTGGGTCCATGACGCGCTTCGTTTCTGGGCGCCGATAAAGAAGTCGATGCTGGCCGCGGGAGTGCCCGAGCCGGCCGCATAGATGTTGGGGAGGATCGCGTCGCCTTTCGGCGACCGCGCGCGGCAGAGCTGCTTGAGGACCCGGGCGTAGCCGGACTTGCCGGCGCCATTATCGCCATAAATGACGGTGAGGCCGGATTTGCCGAAGCTCAGCCGCTCTCCAGGCGCAAGGGCATTGACGTGCGAGAGGCCATGGAGAGCGTTGAGGCTGACGACGGCGTGGCTGGCTGCAGGATCCCTGACGTGGTTCGCATCGAGCGGACTGCCGGCATCAGCGCCTTTGCAGATCGCGACGAGCGCCGTGATGTCGGCAGTCTCCAGCTTGGACTGACCGCACAGCCGCCTGAGCGCATCGCGCTGCCAGGCGGGCAGATCCGCCGACCATTTGAGAATGTCGGCAAGTGCTGCGGCTTCGTTCGAGAGGTCATTCTCCTGCGCGTCCATGTCTTCTGCCCCGATCCTGCCCGCATGGTCTGGCGGGCCGTTTTCCATGATGCTTGTCTTCCGCCGTCGTTGTCTCAGATGCCGCCTATGATGCGCCGCTCTTGGCCAAGCGGAATGATCCAGCCGCCGGCACGGTCCGGTCGTGCAAACTCGTCCGGACTCCCTTTTTCGGCGAGACGGCTGCGAATGGCTTGCGGCTCGGCATCGATAGCAGCGCGAATGAGCTCGTGCTCGACCCCGACAAAGACTGGCCGGAGATTAAGGCGGGAGAGTGCTTCTTGATCGGCAGGCTCAACGCCGGTGTCGGTAAGCGGTCCCGCGCGGGTGACGATGCCGCCGATCAGACCGTCCATGGCGGCGCTCGCCTTGTCCACATCCCGCACCGGGGATGTGTCGAGCAGCGATCGCGCCCGCTGGGTCTCACCTTCGAGCCTTCGCGGGAATGATTGCAGTGTGAGGCCGCGAAGCGCGTCCGCTAGTTCGGCATGCCCGAGCGGTTTGATGAGATTGGCGATATGGAGCCGAAGCATGCCGATGAAGAGCGCGTCCTTCTCCTCCTGGGTATGCGGCTCGCCTTCCTCGACCGGGTCCCGAACCGAAAGGCGGGCATCGGCTGGACCGGCCGTCGCCATTCCCCAGCGCGTGGCGATCGCGATACGCTTCACCGTGACCTTGCGGCCTCGGGCGGTGACGTCGATCCGCCGGGCCTGCGCCCATGCTCGGTCCAGCGCTTTGGCGGGACCGCCGACATCATGGCAACCCTTGGCTTCGGCGACAGTCAGCGACGACAGGTCGGATGCGCAGGCGATCCAGTCGGGCAGGTCGCCGCGGGATAGGCGCGTGATCTTGACCTGACGGCGGCGATCAAGGTCGATCGTGCGGCTGCCGAGATGGGCGAAGATCGAGAGGTTGAAGTAGCGCTCGAGGTAGGCACGCGCGACGAACCGTCCGAACAAGCCCGAGAGCGCGACCTTGACCTCCCGTGCTTGACCGAGCGGCTCCCTGAACACGAACGGCGTGCCTGCGCCGGTCGGGGTCAACAGCGCATCGAGGATCGACCAGGCGCCATAGGCTGCGCCTGGCGTCTGCAGCACCTCCCGGATACCGGCATCCTCGATCTCGGAGACTTCTAGATCAACGGTGGCCCCGGAGACCGGGCTTGCGGCTTGCGGATCGAAGCTATGAAAAAAGGTCCTGGTCATAGCGCCAGCGCCCGCGTGAGATCGTCATGCTCGAAGGCGCTGGCCATGCGGGTGATCTCAGCCGACCGGGCGCCGACGGCCTTCGCGGTCTCGCGCCATGTCGCGGTCACGGTCGCGACCTCTTTGATGATCGCTCGGGCTTGCGCCAGCGTGAGTGCGAAATATTCCGACGCCTGTTCGAGCAGATCGAGCGAGCAGGTTCCCTCGTCGAGGTCGATGTTCGTCGTCAGCACACGCGCCTTGAGATCGGTGGGCACCGGATTGAGGTCATAGGCGGGCGAGAGCGACCACCCGGCCTTGCCGAGCCAGAGAAAGCCGTGGTTGCGCAGATGATCGTCGACATTGGAGATCAGCACATTGAAGGCGACGCGCCGATAGAGCGCGTGGGCGTCCGTCTTTCCCTGCGCGCCATGCTGGGCCAGGGCATCGACGATCTCGGGGTAGCTGCCACGCTCGCCGTCCCTGGCGCCCATCATCGCCATTGCGGACAGGAACGGGATGCGGATCGCGCCATCGCGATCGAAGCGTCGCGATAGCATCACCGACTTGCCGGCCACTTCGACAAGTTCGTGTTGCGGGGTGGCGATGCCGGCTTGGCCGGCCAGCCGCAGCGCGATCTCCTCCCAGGTTTCCATGCTGTAGTCGTCGGTCTCCTTCGGGAACTTGGCGATGGAGAGATGGCCATGTTGGTCGATGACCGAGGCCTTCGGCCGTGCACCGCCGAGGGAGGAGCCGGGCGCGAAGATCAGTTGAAGGTCTTCGTCCGTTTCCTCGTCCCGGAGAATCCGCTCGGTGATCTGAAGCAGACGGCCCAGCTCGATCAGGGCCGGCACGCCGGCCCTGATCGGCGCTTGGAAGGCCTCTTCGCCGACCCAGCGAAATCGTAACGCGCCGAGCCGCGTCTCATCTGCGACCCCGAGCAGGTAGTCACTTTCCGCGAGCGTGCGGACTGCGCGGCCCTCGCGGTCGGCGAAGCGTCGCTCAGCGCGCTGCATGAGGCGGCGGCCCCACGTATCTGGCGCGGAGTCGCCGATGGATCCGAAGGTCACCAGTCCGGCCGGAGGAGCGAAGGCGCCACGCGTGAGAGCAAGCGCGGGCTCGAGTGAGAAGCGCTCGGCGTCCTCAAGCCAAGCGCCGTCATATTCGAAAAGGATGGTCTCTGTGCCGCGAACGCGGTTGCTTCTCGCCAGTCCGATCGGGCGAGTGCGACCGTGGAGATCGATATGGACTTCGAAGTCAGCCATCGCGGGACGACCTCGTTGGCCGCTTGAGATGAATGTGCTTTGGCAGATCGGCACTCGCCAGTGCCTGCCCGACGCTGTCGTTGCTTATGTCCGCAACTTGACCAAGACCTTCAAGCAGGCCAAGAGCCTGAAGTATGCCTGCATAGATGCCGATGCTAACATTTGTGTCGCCGGCTTCGACCTTTTGCAAGGTCGAACGGGACGTGAAGGCGCGCTCCGCGACGACCGCCATCGGTAGCTTTCGACGGCGTCTGGCATCGTGGATATCCGCGCCGAGCTTCCGAAGGGCGCGGCGCACGGCCGCAGGAGGAGTATGTGGAGTAGGCATTTGCCACCTTCGCACTACAGATTTTCAAAATATGTAGCACGAAGATTACAATTTTTCTAGCCCCACTCGGGATGACTTGCGCTTTCCGGCAGCGGGAAAAGCCCAGCCGCACTGTCACTGGCTACTCCCCACCCATTGCGTCGGGCGTACGAGGGTGGCGGCCGCCGCCGCCAGGGCCTTTCACCTTTAGGTCGGCCCGATCGACGGGAACACTGCGGCTACGCGGGGTCGGCTTCGCGATCCTCGCAAACAGCAAATGGGGCGAGGCGGTCCATTGGACAGCGATTCCCGCAAGTCAGCCGAGCAGCACGTCTGGGTCTTTGCCTGCATCGACATGGGCGGCAAACCAGCCCGGCTTGCGTCCCCGCCCGGACCAGGTGAGGGTCGGGTTCTCCGGATGTCGGAAGGTTTTCGTCGAGGGCGACCGCTTGCGTTTCGGCTCCCCCAGTCCTGCCAGTTCGGCAAGAGTGAAGCCAAGGTCCTTGGCGAGCATCTCGACCTTTTCGCGGGCTTCCGCCTTTTGCCGATTTTCGAAGGTGGAGATGGCCTTGGCCACGGACTTCTGCAAGTCGCGCAGGTCTGCGAGCGACATGGTGGCCAGGTTGAAATCAGGCATCGGGTGCTCCGGTTGATCCAATACAGCAGGCGTAGTCGTGCAAGGACCGCGCGGCAAGAGACGAGCGGGGCAGGGGGCTCGGGTGGACGTGGTGATCGTACTCTCTCCTCTTCCCGGGTTCTTTCCCCCTGGGGCCTGACATTGCCGGATGAGATCGGTCTGGGCGTGTCTGCTTGGGTTTCTCCCCCTGTGATCCGGCTGAGGCACCTCCCCTTCGACGGACAGTCCCCTAAGCCTGTTCGGTTTCCTGCACGCAACCCCAACTCCTGCCCGGGCCGTGTTGGCCGCAAAGCGTCCTGCCCGCGCCACCCCGGGCCCTCGGAGGTTTCCGGCTGGTCTAGGCCCAGCCGTGCGGACGTCTCCCGACAGGCTTCTGCCGGGTCTTGTCGAAGGGATGGTCCCTTCAGCGGAAACTCAGGAGAACCACCATGCAGAACATCGTCATCCTCGCCGGCAACATCGGTCAGGCCCCGGAAGCCCGCACCACCCAAGGCGGCACGAAGATCACCCACTTCACCCTGGCCACCTCGCGCCCCCGCCTCTCGGAAGGCCGCGCGGTCCGCGACGAGCACGGCTACCGCGTGATGGATACCGAATGGCACCGCATCACCTGCTTCAACGGGCTCGGCAAGTCGGTCGCCGAGAACTGCGAGAAGGGCATGAAGGTTCTGGTGCAGGGCCGGATCCACTACACGAAGTGGACCGACGCGGCGGGCGTCGACCGCTACGGCTGCGAGATCATCGCCGAGAAGATCGACTTCCTCAGCCGCCCGAAGGCGGCCGAGGGCGATGCGCCCGAACTGGTCGATCGCGACGACGAGGTCGGCTTCTGAAGCCGACCGACAAGCTGGCCCGGCGGGAAAACCCGCCGGGCTGGACCGTCGGCTTAGTCGGGAGGGGGCCGTTCGACGACGCTCAGCCCATATAGGGTGCAGGAGATTCTCTTCGAAGTGGCCATTCTTAAACGGCGCAGCACGAAGCCGACTGTGGAGTATGCAAGTCAAGGACCACTGCAAGGAAGTAGCCAGTGTGAACTGACGCCAGTGCTCAACGGCCAATGCTGCAGCGAAAGCGGTAGCGGGCTCAGCCGGTATCATCCTCCGTCACAACGCTCTTGAGGCAGCCGCAAGTTCTCTTTATGTTCGACTTTAGGCAAGCAGGCCGGCCTTAGGTGTGAGGGATTAGATTTGCACATTGTCCGCTTTTTCAACATTGGTAACGCCGACAGCTGCTTGATCGAGCTTGAGAACGGCCGTCTCGCGCTCTTCGACTTCGCAGACATGCGTAACAAGGACGATGCCTCAGACAAGCGCTGCGATCTTGAGAAAGAGTTGCGGGAGTGCCTGGGCGACGACAAGGAGATCGATGTCGTCGCCTTCACTCACCTCGACACCGATCATTGCAATCGCGCGAAGGACGTATTCCATCTGGAGCATGCGGCCAAGTACCAAGGCGGCGACCGCATCAAAATTAAGACGATGTGGGTGCCCGCCACTGCCATACTTGAGGAGGGTGTGGAGGGTCAGGCCCGGACACTTCGAGCGGAGGCGCGGCATAGGTTTATCGAGGGCAAGGGCATCCGGGTCTTCTCGAGGCCGGACGCGCTGGACCAGTTCCTCCGGGATCGTGACATCGAACCGTCAAAGCGTCGCAACCTAATTAGCGACGCAGGTACGCTTTGCCCGGAGTTCAACCTGGCCTCAGACAGTGTGGAGTTTTTCGCGCATTCGCCGTTCGCCGAGCACACTGATAACGGCGTCATCGTGCGCAACGCGTCAGCCTTGTTTGTGCAGGCGACCTTCGAAGTCCAAGGCCGTGCGACAAAGCTGATCCTTTCGGCAGATGTCGACCACGAGACGATCGACGGAATAGTACGGGTGACGAGGTATCACAAAAACGACACCCGGCTTGAATGGGATATCAATAACGTCCCCCACCATTCGAGTTACACGTCGCTCGCGGAGGAGAAGGGTGCCGAGGAGACAGACCCGGTCGACCGGCTACGCTGGCTCTACGAGACCCAAGGCCGAACGGCCGGCATCTTAGTCTCGACCAGCGACCCAATTCCGTCCGAGGACACGACTCAGCCGCCTCATCGCCAAGCCGTCAATTACTACAAGCGGGTTGCACGCGACCTCGGCGGTCAGTTTATAGTAACAATGGAGCATCCCTCGAAGACCAGCCCGAAGCCGCTGGTCATCGAGATTGGCGGCACGGGCGCTAAGGTACGCAAGGCAGCTGGTGGTACCCCCGCCGTCATAGCCGCTCCCGCGCCTCGTGCGGGGTCTTTGTGACAGCGGGCGTATCGGAGGCCTCCTCCAAGCTCGCTCAAGCGGTCGTCGGCTATCTGACTAGATCGGTTGACCATCCCTTCGCGACACTGATCAAGGCGGACGGATGTGAGCTTGACATTGAGATAGAGCCAGAATTGGCACAGGATCGGGTAGTCCCGATCCAGCCGGTAGAGCCGTTGCGCCTTGTGTTTTCACCTGGCGACGTTGCGAGCCCACTAGTGCTTTCATTACGTGCCGACTTCCCAGTGGGCCTCGTTCACACGGTCAGGGATCGCGGGGCTGATGGGTTAAGCCTTTGCGTCTGGGAGGAGGCGTGGCAGGACCTGTCGCGGACGCTAACTGCACAAGTTTTGATAGAACGGCTACGCGATTGGCTGTCGCGGACTGCAAGCGGCCTGCTTCATCAGGATGAACAGGGCCTTGAGCCGTTAATCCCAGGTACGGCCCATACGTTGATCGTTCCAGCAGGAGAGCCAGTCGGTCCTTGGCATCTCGTCGGTGCGGTTGAACACGAAGAGCGCTGGACAATTTGCTTAGACACGCATCAGAGGTCTGACAGCGAAGGCTTGCCACGCTTCGCGCTTTTCTCGACAGTTTTGCCCTCGCAGGTACATGGTGCGTTGCACGCGCGTCCGTATGACCTTGGCGGCCTGCTGAAACTATCCGACGAACTGGGCGGCAACCTCTTCACCGAAATGCGACAGTGGATCGTTGCGCCAGAGCAATTGGCTCATGCAGCCGACCACTACCCTCTGCTCCTTGTATCCGTGCCGAAGCGTAGGACCGCCGAGGGGCCGGACGAGGCCGTGGAGGTTTGGGCCTATCAACCCGTCGGCACTTTGGCGGATTTCGGCGAATGCCTTGGTCTGACGATCACGCACCGAGACAACGGGAAGGTATTTACTGGGCAAGCCATGCTGCCTCGGTTGGTCAAAGACTTGAGTACCATCGAGCTTCAAGGCTGGCGCGTTGTACAGCGCTTGGATAGGAGCACGGCTCGAGCACATTCAGCGGTGCCAGAACGTGCTGATGCGCAACTTGTGGCCATCGGGGCAGGGGCAATCGGCTCCAACGTCGTAATGAACACTGCGAGAACCGGGATCGGTGCCTGGACCATCATCGACGATGATGTGGTGTTGCCCCACAACACAGTTCGCCAAAGCTATGGCGATGCGTGGGTTGGCGCGCCCAAAGCCCACGCGCTTGCAGATCAGGTCAACCATCTTTTTGTTGAGGCTGATGCAACCGCTACTCGTGCAGACGTTCTTCGTATGGAGCCGCACGCTGACAAACTCGCGCTGGCCGACCTTGTGGTCGATTTCAGCGCTTCTCCAGCGGTCGTCGCCCACTTGTCCGACCGGCAAGACATAAAGCGAGCCGCCAGCATCTTCTTCAGTCCCGATGGGGCTGACCTTGTGATCCTTGCCGAAGACGCTAGACGGACAACCCGTCTTGACGAGATCGAGGCCCAGTACTTTCTGGCGACTGCTACTGCGCCAGGACTTGCCGGGCATCTCGATGCCGCCAGAATCGACCGCATCCGATACGCCAATGCTTGCCAAGACCTCACACGGCCGCTGCCGCCTT
Organism: Stagnihabitans tardus; assembly: GCF_009925085.1. Lineage (GTDB taxonomy): Bacteria > Pseudomonadota > Alphaproteobacteria > Rhodobacterales > Rhodobacteraceae > Stagnihabitans > Stagnihabitans tardus. Next base: position 74,510 of record NZ_JAABNR010000016.1, read on the forward strand.
GGCAGGTGCAGACCCTGTGTGGGATTGCCGCTGGCCAGTTGGTCTCTTTGGTCGGTTCTACGGCGCTCACCGCTGTGATTTGGCGGCTCGACCCTGACTCTGGGGGCATTGTGCCAATAGCGCTGCCGATTTCGCCAGTGCATCGACATACGTCGGTCGACCTTCGTATTGCAGTCAGCAAATCAGTGCTGACGATGATGGCAGACCTTAGGGCCGCAGCAGCCCCCAATGAGACAGGTGGTGTGTTGGTAGGCACGTTCGACATTATTCGGGGCACCGTCAACATTGTCGCCGCCTTACCTGCTCCGCCTGACAGCCGACAAGCGCCAACCTACTTTGTCCGCGGAGCTCGGAACCTCAGGCCAATCATAGAAGGAATGGCGGCTAAAACTGCGGGTCGACTGCACTATGTCGGCGAGTGGCATAGCCACCCTGTTCATGCGGCAGCTCGACCTAGCCGAGACGACGAGACGGTCTTTGCCTACTTGTCACGGCACTTAGATCCTACTGATGTGCCGTATGCCATGATGATCTGCGGGGAACGTGAAACCTGGCTCCGCGTTGCCTGGCAGGGCCGTGTAAGCCTCGAAGGCACCATGTCCCATACAAATGAACAGTGACACTAAATCAAAGGCGCCAGAGCGTGTTGCATTGGCACTATCTGGTGGCGGAAGCCGGGCCATGGCGTTCCATCTCGGCTGCCTCAGGGCGCTGAGGTCCGAAGGACTCCTCGACGAGGTATCGACGATCTCGGCGGTGTCCGGCGGCAGCGTTGTCGCGGCGCTCTATTGCAGCTACCCAGGTGAATTCGACAAGTTTGAGCGCGTAATCATTGAGGTCCTGACTCGTGGGTTCGTTCGTCCAGCAATCAAAGTGCTGTTCACCACCGCCGAGGGGCCGAAGGCGGTTGCAAGCTGCACGCTAACTTGGCTGAACCGCCTAACCCTGGGGAGCACAAGGCTTGCCTTGAAGGCGTTTCCTCGTGCGGTTCGGCCATCCCTAGGATTTTTGCTGGAAAGTCGCTCACGTCGTTGGGCGAGCAGGACAACCGTGCTGCGGCGCGTTCTTGACGACCTTTTTGAAGGGCGCACTCTATCCGACCTTCGCGAAGATCGTCCCAATCTGATCATCGTCGCATGTGACATCATGGCCAGCTCAGCCTTCTACTTCGCGAAGGACGGCGTTGGCTCGTGGCGCCGCGGGGTTGCGGACGCTGGGTCGGTGAGGATTTCCGACGCGGTAACCGCGTCTGCCGCTTACCCGGCCTTTCTGCCAACCCTCGAACTCTCGATGATCTTCAACAAGAATGGCCAAAGGTCTCGCCAGCAGGTCGTTTTGACCGATGGGGGCGTGTACGATAACTTGGGCCTTGCGCCGCTTTGGTCGGATCGTGACCCAGCGATTAGCCTTCACGTCGGTAAGTATGAGCGCCTTGTAGTCTCGCGGGCCGGCTACAGCATCGCGATGTCCTCAGCTCCAACCTTTTGGGGATCCCGCATGTATGCTGTGATGGACACCATGTTCTCACGATCTCAGAACGCAACTATGCAACGATTATACGACTTGCAGAAGGGCGGTGTTCTGAAGGGCTTCATCCTGCCTTACCTTGGCCAAGCCGACGACCGGATCCTGAATCCTCCGCCGGACCTGGTAAGTGCCGACGAAGTTGCCAACTATCCCACCAATTTTTCAGCCATGGCGCCTGACTGGATCGAAAAAATCTCAAAAAGGGGTGAGCAGCTCACTCGGGCTCACATTGCGCAACACTGGAAACGTGAGAGCCCTTAGTTTGTTGGACTGGGGTCAGTCCTGTATGATGGATGTTTACATTACATAATCAAAATTATGCGACTTGATTGTGTAGGCGCAAAGTAGAAGTGTCGCACCTGAGCAAAGTTAGAATGTCGCCCTGTTCTTCTGGCATGAGGAGTCGGCGGCATGGGATGGGTGCTGATGAGCGAGCGCGAGGTTCACCGCGTCGAGGTTTTGTCGAGTGTTGTAGCTCGGCGAATGTCGACGTCAGAAGCTGCGTCAGTCTTGTGTCTGAGTGACCGACAGGTTCAGCGCCTGCTGAAGACGTTCCGGGAAGAAGGCGCTGTTTCCCTTCGGCACAAGGCGCGTGGCCGACCGTCGAATAACCGCTCCCTCGAGGGGCTGCGCGATCTGACTCTTGCCCTCGTGCGTGAGCGCTATGCCGATTTCGGCCCGACCTTGGCGGCCGAGAAGCTGGCCGAGCGTGATGGTGTGAAGGTCTCGCGCGAGACCCTGCGCAAGTGGATGGTTGAGGACGGGCTTTGGCTGTCGCGCAACCAGCGGCGGGTTTTCCACCGGCCGCGGCTCCGGCGGGAATGTTATGGCGAGCTGATCCAGATCGACGGCTCGGACCATCGCTGGTTTGAGGATCGCGATGCGCCCTGCACGCTGATCGTGGCGGTGGATGATGCGACGGGCGCGATCCAGGAGATGCGCTTCGTCCCCTCGGAAAGCACCTTCGCCTACTTCGAGATGCTGGCGGGCTATCTGCGCCTGCACGGCAAGCCGGTGGCCTTCTACAGCGACAAGCACTCGGTGTTTCGGGTGGCCAAAGCGGATGCCAAATCCGGGCATCAGGCCACGCAGTTCGGACGTGCGCTTCTCGAGCTAAATATCGAGATTCTCTGTGCAAACTCCAGCCAGGCGAAGGGTCGGGTTGAACGCAAGAACCGCACCCTGCAGGATCGTCTGGTCAAGGAGATGCGGCTTGAGGGCGTGACGGGAATGGCTGCGGGCAACGATTGGCTGCCCGGCTATATCCAGCGCCACAACCAGCAATTTGCCCGCACCCCTGCCCGCCCTGACAACCTGCACCGTGCCGTGACCGAAAGCCCGGACCGCTTGGCCGACATCCTCTGCTGGCGCGACGAACGCTATGTCGGTCAGCAGCTGACGTTTTCCTATGAGCGGAAGCGGATCATGCTGGAGGAAAGCGAGGTCTCGCGCGGCCTCGTGGGCAAGTATGTCGACACCTATGCCTGGCCGGATGGACGGTTCGAGGTGCGCTGGAACGGGTTCTCTCTGCCCTACAAAGTCTTCGACCCGGACCAGCAGCGCGTCACTCATGCCGCGATCACCGAGAACAAGCACCTCTCCGCAGCACTGGCCTATGCCAAGGAGATCCAGGACGCCCGACTTGCCGAGCCGGTCAAGATCGGCAAGCAGCGCACCCGCTACACGCCAACTGGCCGCAAACCTCCCGGCCCCAAGGGCTGGGCTGGAAAACGCGCCGACCGCCGTGCGGCGGAAGTTGCGCCTCACGCGGCAGAATGAGCCTGACCGCAGGACCGGTCAGGCCTGCGATATCGGGGGTCTCCGCCCTGCCCGGTCCTGCTCCGACCGCGCCATGCGACATTTCTACTTTGCACAGCAGGCGACGGATAAACTTGGTGACAACAGATTGAGGGCCGCGGTCCTGACGCGCATCTTCGCCGATCACATCGCCGCGCGTTGCCCTTTCGTTTCGCTTCTGGTCCAGTCGTGCGGCACGAAGTTGATCTAAGGCGGCACCAAGATGAATACCCCAAATGGCGACCTCGACCGTTGGCCGGACCCGGCCGTCGCAAACGCTCGCCGCAGCGTCTTCGCGCAGGACCTTGTCGTCGAAGGTGATGCCACCTCCAAT
>NZ_JAABNR010000017.1 GCF_009925085.1 Stagnihabitans tardus
CAAACCCGTCCCCACCATCCGCCATCCGAAAACCTCCCGTCGATCCCAGCAATCAGATCGCAGAGCGGCAGACCTTCAGAAACCCGCGAAATCAATGGGGTGCAGGCGGCGGAGACGCCCCACCGGGATATTTGCGGACCAATGAATGGGAAGGGGCGCCTCGGCCAAGGCGCCCCTTCCTTTTATCGCCAAGGCTTGACCGCAAGCCCCCTGCCCCTTTCACACTGGCTCAAATATCCCGGGGGGAGCCTCTTGGGTTCCCCGAACCCAAGAGGCCGGGGGGCAGCGCCCCCCCGACGCGGAGGCGCAGGCGCATGCCGGAGCCGACAGACAGGCTTGGCCGCAGGCCTCCGCTCAGCGACGGAAGAGGCGGCGGAACCAGCCCTTGGTGCGGTCGCCCGCCTCTTGCACCTCGGCCACGGCGGGGTCCACCATCCGCTCCCGGAACTGCAACCACATGGCGCGGATCCAGAAGGCCAGGCCCAGGAGAAGCGCAATGATCACCAGGTTCAGCCAGGGGAAATAGGTGTAATCCGGCCCCGAGACCTCGCGGATCGCAATCGCATTGGGGAAGATCGACAGGATCGGGATCCGCCAGCCGTAATGCGTCACCATCACCCATTTCTCGCCCTTCAGGCTGGAAGCCACCGCCTGCAGGTTCGAGCTGTCATATTTGAAATAGGGCGGCCAGATCCAGCCGGTGTCCTCGTTGCGGTAAACCATCGGCGCGCCATCCGAAAAGGCGGCCGAGATGAAGCGGATGTCGCGGCCATTGGTCGCCTCCGCCGTCCCGCTGTCGGGCGAGGCATAGAAGGCGCTGTTCGCCCAGGAGACCGTGGTGATCCTGTTATAGACCTCGGTGATGCGCACCACGTCATGCTGCGGCAGGGTATACCACAAGAGCAGCGCCACGATCAGGGCCAGGACGCCCCGGAATATCCACTTCAGCTTGCTCATTGCGGCCTCAATTCGAGTTGACGGCCCAGGCGATCGCCACCACGGCCAGAATGGGAATGATATAGACCAGCACCGCGATCCGCGCCCAGAGCGATCGCTGATACTGTGCCATGCCCCGCGCGATGAAGTCTTCCCGCGTGCCCGCCTCGCCGCCATCGTCGAAATCGCGCTCCAGCGCCTCGCGACGCAGCGACCGCAGCCAGGTGGCCACGATCCAGTGGACGAAGGGCAGGACAAGGGCCCAAAGCAGAATAGCGCGCAGCATGGCGACCTCCTGACCTTGAGGTAATCGCGCCGCCCTTCCGGTTCAAGCGGCGATGTTGTCGATCAGCCGCACGCCCTCGAGCCAGGCCGCCGCCAAAAGCCTTTGCGGGTGGCCCGGGATCGGCGGCCCCAGGGTCTCGGCATCGTGAAACTCCAGGTATTCGACGCGCTCGAAACCTGCGGCCAGAAGCCCCGCCTCGGCCTGGGCCACGGTTGCGCCGGCCGCCATGCGCGTCATCCACAGATGCAGCGCAGGCGCCTTGGCCCGGGCCGCGGCCGAGAGCCGCGCATTGCGCGAGGACATGGCGAGCCCATCGGGATCGCGCAGCGTCGGCACGCCCTGCACATCCACGGGCAGGTTCAGGTCGGTGACCATGCGGCGGATGACCTGCAGCTGCTGCCAGTCCTTCTCGCCGAACCAGGCCCGGTCGGCCAGCGTCATGCCGAAAAGCTTCGTCACCACGGTCGCCACGCCCGCAAAATGCCCAGGCCGCAGCGCGCCCTCCAGGGGCAGGGCCACGCCCCCCACCGTCACCTCGGAGGCATAGCCGGGCGGATAGACCTCATCGGGTTCCGGCACAAAGACCGCATCGACGCCCAAAGGCGCCAGGAGGGCCGCATCGGCCTCCTCAGTTCGGGGATATTTCGCGAGGTCCGCAGCATTGTTGAACTGCCGCGGATTGACGAAGATCGTGACGATGACCCGGTCCGCCCCCGCCTTGGCCGCCTGCACCAGCGACAGATGCCCCTCGTGGAGCGCCCCCATGGTCGGCACCAGCCCCACGACCGCGCCCTCACGCTTCCAGCCGCGCACCAGGGCGCGCAGCTCCTCGACCCGCCGCAGGATCATTTCTTGACCGCGTCCGCGAAGCCGTGTTCCGGCCCGGGGAAACGCCGTGCGCGAACATCCTCGGCATAGGCGGCGATGGCCTCCGACGCGCCCTGCCCAAGCTCGGCATAGCGCTTCACGAACTTGGGCCGGAAATCGGTAAAAAGCCCCAGCATGTCGTCGGTCACCAGGACCTGCCCGTCGCAGTCCACCCCCGCGCCAATGCCGATGGTCGGGATCTTCAGGGCCTCGGTCACCCGCCCCGCCAACCCCACCGGCACCTTCTCCAGCACCACCGAGAAAGCCCCCGCCGCCTCGACCGCCAGGGCATCGGCCATGACCTTCTCGGCCTCGGCATCGCGCCCCACGACCTTGTAGCCGCCGAGCGTGTTCACCGCCTGCGGCGTCAGCCCGATATGGGCCATGACCGGGATGCCGCGCGCGACCAGGAAGGCAATCGTCGGCGCCATATGCACCCCGCCCTCGATCTTCACCGCCGGAGCCCCCGTCTCCGCCACGATCCGCGCCGCATTGCGGAAGGCCTGCTCGGGGCTTTCCTCATAGCTGCCAAAGGGCATGTCGATCACCGCCATGGCGCGGCCAAGCCCCCGCATCACGGATTTGCCATGCAGGATCATCATCTCCAGGGTCACGCCATGGGTCGAGGGCAGCCCATGCAGCACCATGCCCAGCGAATCGCCCACCAGGGCCACGTCGCAAGAGGCATCGACCAGCCGCGCCATGGGCGTCGTATAGGCGGTCAGGACGACAATCGGCCTTTGCCCCTTGAGCGCTGCGATATCGGGCGGCAGGACCGGGCGAAGGCCCGTCGTCGGGGTGGCGCTCATCTTTCGGGCTCCGTTGTGGCTCCTCGCCCGGGATATGGGCATGATTTGTCCGCACGCGCAAGATTCTTGCGCCGCAACGCAGCGCAAACCGGGCTTGACCGGAGGACAATTCCCCGGCGAAATGGCGCGATGCAGCACCTGATCGCAATGACCCGCCAGGGCGTCACGCCCGAGATTTCCCGTCCCGACCCCGAGAAAGTGGTGGCCGGAGACCCCATCCACACGACCTGGAGCCTGGAAGAGCGGCCCATGGGCGCGGCGGAAGGCCAGACCCCGCATGGCGCCGACAAGGGCATGCTTTACGCGGGCCTTTGGCACACGACCCCGGGCGAATGGCGCGTCGATTACCAGGAATGGGAATATATCCGCATCCTCGAAGGCCTCTCCTTCCTGGTCGATGAACAGGGCCACGCCACCCGCCTCGCCGCCGGAGAAAGCCACATCATCCGCCCCGGTTTCAAAGGCACCTGGCGCTGCGTCGAGCCCACGCTGAAGGACTACGTCATCCTGGCCTGAGACCAAGAGGGGCCGATGCTAGGCCCAGGCACCGCCTCCCCCCGAGCACCCTCCCCCGGGCTTGGTTTCATTGGTCCCAAAATATCCCGGGAGAGGTCCGGAGAGGGCAGCGCCCTCTCCGGCCACGGCCGCCGCGCGGGCCGAGCCGCAGGCGAGGCCCCCCCGTTCCGGTAAAGCATCCCGTGCCGGGCCCCTCGCCAAGTCCAGGGTCCGAGCCCCCCCTGGGCCTGCCGCCAAAGCGAAAGGGCGCCCCCGCAAGGACGCCCCCAAATTTCCAAACCCTGGCCGCCCTCAGCCGCCAGCAGCCGCCGCTTGCAGCATGGCCCGGCGCTCGGCCTCTTGCGCCGCCGCGAGCCGCGCCGCGAATTCCGGATCCTCGGCGGCCTTCTTGGCGATGGCTTCCTCGTCCTTCAGCTTCTGCGCCTGGTTCTCGGACGTATCAGGCACCGCGCGGCCAAAGGCATTGTCCATATAAGGCCCCTCGGCCGCGATGCTTTCCTCCAAGGTCCGCACCTTCACCTGGGCGCCCACCTCGATCTGGTTGAACAGGTCGATGGCGTCCTGGTTGAAAAGCCGGATGCAGCCCGCCGAGGTCGCATGGCCGATCGAGGGCGGGTCCATCGTGCCATGGATGCGGAACATCGTGTCGCGCCCGCCACGGTAAAGATACATGGCCCGCGCGCCCAGGGGATTGTCCAGCCCGCCCGAACGCCCGCCCGCATATTCCAGGTACAGGTCCGGCCGCGTCCGCACCATGTTGGCCGTCGGCGTCCAGGAGGGCCATTCCTCCTTGCGGCCGATCTTGCCCGTGCCCCGGAAGGACAGGCCCTGCCGCCCGACCGCGATGCCATAGCGCGTGGCCATGCCATATTCGCCGACCAGATAAAGCTTGCGGGCAAAGGGATCGACCACGACCGTCCCGGGCTCTTCATCGCCGGTATAGACCACTTGGGTCCGCTGGTAGCCATCCTTCAACAACGCCGGATCGACCGCCGGGATCTCGAAGCCACCATCGACCACGGCCTCGTAGCCCGGCACGGCGGGCGGAGGCTCTTCGACCTTGGGGGTTCCACCACAGGCCGCAAGCGTGGCCAGCACAGCGAAGGCGGCCAGCTTCGAAGCGGCCATTTGGAAGAATTGAGTCACGACACCGTTCCGGTCTGTGAATTGTTGCGATTTTCGCACCAACCGGAGTCTGACCCACCTGTCAAGCCCCGCAGGGCCAGGCGGCCCCGGATGACCTTATTTTGATGGCGCCCGAAGCCTTTGGGCATCAGCCCCCGCCGCCGTTCAGCTCGCGCGCGGCACCCAGGAGCATGATCGGTATCCCGTCGCGAATCGGAAAGGCCAGCCCCGCCGCCGTCGAGATCAGCTCTTGCCGTTCCGCATCATAGCGCAGCGTCGTCTGGGTCTGCGGGCAGACCAGGGCCTCCAGCATGCGGCGGTCGAACTGCACTTCGGTCATTGCAGAACCTCGTCCTCGCCGCCCGACTGGACGGCAAAGCTGATCAGCGTCTGCAGGACCTTGCGGCGGGCGACCAGGTCGGGCGCCTCCAGGAGGGCCTGTTTCTCTTCGGGGCCAAAGGGGCAAAGCATCGAGAGCGCGTTGATCATCAGCTCGTCCTCGGCCGTCTTCAAGGCGCCCCAATCGACCCCCAGCTGCCGCTGCTTGAAATAGCGCGACAGGTCGGCCAAGAGCTTGTCGCGGTCCATCCCCGGATCGGTCTCGGCCCGGCGCTCGGCGGGATAGGTCTGCCAGTCGATCCGCGCCCGGCGATAGGGCTGGAACCCCGCCACCTCCTCCACGACCCGAAAGCGCGAGACTCCGGTCAGGGTGATCATATAGCGCCCATCCTCGGTCTCGGAGAAAGAGGTCACCCGCCCCGCGCAGCCCACCTGGTGCAGCTGATCGCCCCGGGGCTGGATCATGCCGATCATCCGGTGGTCGCTTTTCAGCGCATCGGCCAGCATGGTCAGGTAGCGCGGCTCGAAGATATGCAGCGGAAGCCGCGCCCGGGGGAACAGGATCGCCCCGGGCAGGGGAAACAGCGCGATGGTCTCTGGCAGGTCGGTCATCAACATGATCTGGCGCCCCAGAGGGAGATTACAAGTCAGGCGAAGATCATGGACGAAAGTCGCCGCCGCCCGGCCAGGGCAATCGGGTCCTGCGGCTTCAAAGCGCCGAAGATGGTGATCAGCTGCGCCTTGGCCGCGCCCTCGTTCCACTCGCGGTCGAGCTTGAAGAGGTCCAGAAGCACATCGACCGCGCCCTGCACATCGCCGCTGGCATGGAGCGCCGTGGCGAGGTCGAACCGGGCCTGGCGGTTTTCCGGGTCGCGTTCGACCGCCGCGCGCAGTTCCTGCTCCGGCCCGGCATTGGCGGCCTGGCGGGCAAGCTCGATCTGCGCCTTGGCCGCAGCAATCTCGGGCGCGCCCGCGATCTTGGCCGGCGCCGCCGCCGCAAAACCCTCGGCCTTGTCGAGATCGCCCACGGCGAGATAGGCCCGGATCAGCCCGGCATAGGCGACCGCATTCTCGGGCTCCTCCGCCAGGATGGCCGCGAAGGTCTCCGCCGCATCGGCGGCAGCGCCCTCGGTCAGCATTTGCTCGGCCATCTCCAGGGCCTCGGTCAGGCCCTTGTCGGGGCCCGCCGTGGCGATCAGGCCCTCGATGAACTTCTTGATTTCCGACCCCGGCAGCGCGCCTTGGAAGCCGTCGATCGGCTGGCCCTGCCAGAAGGCATAGATCGTGGGGATCGACTGGATGCGCAGCTGGCCCGCAATCATCTGGTTCTTGTCCACGTCGATCTTGACCAGCTTCACCTTGCCCTTGGCCGCCGTCACCGCGGCCTCCAAGGCCGGGGTCAGCTGCTTGCAGGGCCCGCACCAGGTCGCCCAGAAGTCGACGATCACCGGAACCTCGCGGCTCGCCTCGATCACGTCCTTCATGAAAGTGGCTTCGGAGCCGTCCTTGATCAGCTCCGCCGCCGCAGGAGTTTCTGCCATTCCGAACATCTTGCCCTCGGGGTATGAAGATTTGCCTCCTATATGGCCGCCAAAGCCCCAAAGGCCAAGGGGGAAGCGTCAAATTGCGCTTGGCAAGAACCGGCCACTTGGGCCAAATGCCGCCATGCAAATTGAAACGACCCCCCTTCCCGATTGCGTCATCCTGACCCCCGCACGCTTTGGCGATGCAAGGGGCTGGTTCTCGGAAACCTGGTCCGCGCGGCGCCTGGCCGAGGCGGGGCTGCCCGTGGATTGGGTGCAGGACAACCACTCCTTCTCGGCCGCCGTGGGCACGCTGCGGGGCCTGCATTTCCAGCGCCCGCCCCATGCCCAGGACAAGCTCGTGCGCTGCACGCGGGGCGCGATCTTCGACGTGGCGGTCGATGTGCGGAAGGGCTCGCCCACTTACGGCAAGTGGTTCGGCATCGACCTGACGCCCGAGAACGGCAAGCAGCTTCTGGTCCCCAAGGGCTTCCTGCATGGCTTCGTGACCCGCGCCCCCGACACCGAGGTGCAATACAAATGCACCGACACCTATGCGCCCGATTGCGACGGCGGCATCCGCTGGGATGACCCTGCCATCGGCATCGACTGGGGGGTGACTGCCCCCGTGTTGTCCGCCAAGGACCAGGTCGCGCCCCTGTTGGCCGATTGGGTCAGCCCCTTCACCTGGGAGCCGAAATGAAACTGCTGGTCACCGGAGGCGCGGGCTTCATCGGAAGCGCCGTCGTGCGGCGTGCGATAGCCCTTGGCCATGAGGTCGTGAACCTCGACAGCCTCACTTATGCGGCAAATCTTGAGAATGTGGCGGGGGTTTCGAGCTCGAACCTTTACTCTTTCGAACAGGCCGACATCCGGGATCGCGCCCGGCTGGACGAGATCTTTGCCACCCATCGCCCCGATGCGGTGATGCACCTGGCGGCGGAATCCCATGTCGATCGGTCGATCGACGGGCCGGGGGATTTCATCCTTACGAACATCAACGGCACCTTCAACCTCCTCGAGGCCGCGCGGGGCTATTGGCAGCGCGCGGGCAAGCCCGAGGGGTTCCGGTTCCACCACATCTCGACGGATGAGGTCTTTGGCTCCCTGGGCGAGGAAGGCCAGTTCACCGAAGAGACGCCCTATGACCCCCGCAGCCCCTATTCGGCCTCCAAGGCAGCGAGTGACCACCTGGTCCGCGCCTGGCACGAGACCTATGGGCTCCCGGTGGTGCTGACCAATTGTTCCAACAACTACGGCCCCTTCCACTTCCCCGAAAAGCTGGTCCCCGTGGTGATCCTGAACGCGCTGCATGGGCGTCCGATCCCGGTTTACGGCGCCGGTCTGAACGTCCGCGACTGGCTTTACGTCGAGGACCATGCCGATGCGCTTTTGACCGTGGTGCAGCGCGGGCAGCTTGGCCGCAGCTACAACATCGGCGGCGAGAATGAGGCGCGGAATATCGACCTCGTTCGCACGATCTGCGCGCTGATGGACGAGATGCACCCAGCCGGTGCCCCCCATGACCGGCTGATCACCTTCGTGACCGACCGTCCCGGCCATGACGCCCGCTATGCCATCGACCCCAAGCGCATCCGTGAGGAACTCGGCTGGCGGCCCTCGGTCACGCTGGAACAGGGCCTGCGCAAGACCGTCCGCTGGTATCTGGACAACGAGGCGTGGTGGCGGCCCCTGCTCGCCCGCCAGGGCGTGGGCCAGCGGCTGGGGACGAAAGCATGAGGCTTCTGGTCTTCGGCCAAACCGGCCAAGTGGCGCGGGAATTGCAACGGCTGGCGCCGGAAGCGCGCTTCCTGTCGCGGGCCGAGGCCGACCTCTCCGACCCGCAGGCCTGCGCCGCTGCGATCCGCGACTGTGACGCGGTGATCAACGCCGCCGCCTGGACCGCCGTGGACAAGGCCGAGACCGAGGAAGACACCGCCACCGTCATCAATGGCGCCTCCCCGGGGGCCATGGCTCGGGCCTGTGCCGCCCAGGGCCTGCCCTTCCTCCACATCTCGACCGATTACGTCTTCGACGGCCAGGGGACCGAGCCCTTCCAGACCACCGACCCGGTCGCCCCCCTGAACGCCTATGGCCGCAGCAAGCTGGCCGGAGAGCAGGCGGTGCTGGAAAGCGGGGCCAATGCCCTGATCCTGCGCACCTCCTGGGTCGTCTCGGCCCATGGCGCGAATTTCGTCAAGACCATGCTGCGGCTGGGGCGCGAGCGCGAAAGCCTCAACGTCGTGGCCGACCAGGTCGGCGGCCCCACCCCGGCCGCCGCCATCGCCGAGGCGCTGCTGACCGCCGCACGCGCCATGGCCCAAGGCGCCAAGGGCGGCGTCCACCACTTCGCAGGCAGCCCCGATACCTCCTGGGCCGATTTCGCCCGCGAGATCATGGCCCAGGCCGGACTTCCCTGCCAGATCAACGACATCCCCAGCTCGGCCTATCCGACGCCCGCCCGGCGGCCCTCCAACTCCCGCCTCGATTGCAGCGCCTTCACCGCCGCTTTCGGCATCCCGCGCCCCGACTGGCGCGCCCATCTGACCCAGATCATCAAGGACCTGACATGACCCGCAAAGGCATCATCCTCGCCGGAGGCTCGGGCACGCGGCTTTGGCCGATCACCATGGGCGTCTCGAAGCAGCTCCTGCCGATCTATGACAAGCCGATGGTCTATTACCCCCTCTCGGTCCTGATGCTGGCGGGCATCCGCGAGATCGCCCTGATCTCGACGCCCGAGGATCAACCGGCCTTCATCCGGCTTCTGGGAGATGGGTCGCAATGGGGGCTGAAGCTGACCTATATCATCCAGCCCTCGCCCGACGGGCTGGCGCAGGCCTACTTGCTGGCCGAGGATTTCCTGGACGGCGCGCCCTCGGCCATGGTCCTGGGCGACAATATCTTCTTCGGCCACGGCCTGCCCGAGATGCTGTCCGAGGCCATGGCCCAGGACAAGGGCGGCACGGTCTTTGGCTATCGCGTGGCCGATCCGGAACGCTATGGCGTCGTGGCTTTCGACGCCGAGGGTCGCGTGCAACAGATCATCGAAAAGCCCGAGGTCCCGCCCTCGAACTTCGCCGTCACGGGGCTCTATTTCCTTGACGGAGACGCCCCGCGCCGGGCCAAGGCGATCAAGCCCTCCCCGCGTGGAGAGCTGGAAATCGTCGATCTCCTGGACACTTACCTGAAAGAGGGCACGCTTTCGGTTCAGCGCATGGGGCGGGGTTTCGCCTGGCTGGACACCGGCACCCATGCGAGCCTCATCGACGCGGGCAACTTCGTGCGCACCCTGACCGAACGCCAGGGCCAGCAGGTGGGAAGCCCCGACGAGATCAGCTTCCGTGCCGGATGGATCGACCGCGCGGCGATGGAAAAGCGGGCCGAGATGTTCAAGAAGAACGACTACGGGCGCTATCTGCGGACGGTGCTGACGGAGACGGCACCCTGATCTCGCGCCCGATCAAGGCCGACAAAAGCGCCAGGGCCAGGGCCGCGGCGGCCAGGGCCGTCAGCGCCTCGCGCAGGGGGGGGACGATGGTCTGCGCCTCATGCGCCCGGGCCAGGATCGCATAGGGCGGCGCCTTCAGGCGCCCCTCGACCCGGGCCCGCACCTCTTGCTGGGCCAGGCTTTGGACGATCTCGGCGTGCTCGGCCTCGAGCAGCACCAACTGCCTTGCGCCCGCTGCGTCCAGATCAGGCACCGACCGCAGCGCCGAGACCTCTTGCCACAACCGATATTCCTCCGACCGCATGAGGCTCAGCCTTTCGGCCCCCGCATCGATCTGCCCGGCCTCCGCCAGGTCCATGACCTGAAGCGCCACGTCATTGGCCACCCGCACCGCCTGGCTCGCATCGCCCAGGCGCACCGAGATGATCAACCCGATGTCGCGCAAGGGCAGCCCCATCGACTCGCCCGCCCGCGAGGTCAGGGGATGCAGCGCAATCGCCTGCGACAGAACCACGACAGAGCCCACGCCATGGCGGGCCGCGGTCGTCTCCAGCATGTCGCGGGTGAGCAGGCGGCTTTCGATCAGCGGGATGGAATCGCCGCCCGGCCGGATTTGCACGACCGAAGCGGCCTCATAGACCGGGGGCAGGTCCCAAAAGCGCCAAAGCACCAGGAGAAAGACCGCGCAGAGGGCGACGGACAGAACCCGCATGGGTCCGCGCAAGGCAGCGCCGCCGATCCTGATCGTTCTTGTCGCCATGCAGCTTTTCGCCTTTCCCGCGCGTTCCGTCCCCATGCCACAGGATTGGGGCCGAATTTGGGAAAGGCGCGGACGGCGGTCAACTTTCTTGCGTCAGGCGGCGGGACGGCGGATCAGGCTTGCAGCCTCGATCACCAGGGGACGGAGGCCCTGGCCACCGGCATCGAGGAGCTCGAACAGATGGCGGCGCATCCGGGGCTCCCAAAAGTCGTTTATGTGATTGGAAAGCCCCTCCAGCCCCTCTTTATGCGGCTTGGATTCCATGAATTTGGCAATCTGGTTGGCCATGGTGACCAGCTTGGCATGGGGGCTCAGGGTTTCGGTGTCATGCGACATGGGCGACCTCGGGGCGGATGCGGTGGGAATGGGTGAAGACCTCGAACCGGTCGGGCCGGGCGAGGGCGATGAGGGTGATGTTCAGCTTTTCGGCCAGTTCCACCGCCTGCGCCGTGGGGGCCGAGACGGCGATGATCATGGGCTGACCAAAGGCCGCGACCTTTTGTACCATGTCGATCGAAACGCGCGAGGTCAGGACGACGGCGCCATACCTCGGCGGCGATTGCAGGGCACCCGGGATGGTGCGGTTGTCCCAGAGCCAGGCCCCCGCCAGCTTGTCCAGCGCGTTGTGGCGGCCCACGTCCTCGCGCACGGTGAGCATCTCGCCATAGGACCACAGGCCCGCCGCATGCACCGCGCGGGTCGTGTCGTGCAGCTTCTGGAACTGCGGAAGGGCGGCCACCGCCGCCATGACCTCGGAGGGGGACATGGCAAGATCGGTCGTGACCGGGGTGAGGTCGCGCAGCGCCTCATCCAGGCTGTCGATGCCGCACAGCCCGCAGCCCACGGGCCCGGCCATGTAACGGCGACGGGCGGCCAGCCGGGCCTCGGCGGCCTTCTTGACCCAGATTTGCAGGTCGATGCCCTTGTCGGTCTGAACCGGGGTGATCTTGGTGATTTCGTCCAGGTCAGCCAGGCCCTCGGTATGGGCAAAGCCACGGGCGAAGTCCTTCAGATCGGCCGGAGTGGCCATCATCACCGCCTGGGTCGAGCCATTGAAGGAAATCGCCACCGCCACTTCCTCGGGCAGCTCGCGCGCGCCCGGGGTCTGGCCGCCTGACCCGAAGGCCAGGCGGCTTTGGGGGCGGTGGCCCTTCATTCCGCCGCGATCCGCCGCGACTTGGCGGCCTGGGCGTTGTACTCTTCCTGCCACTCGGTCGGGCCGTTGGACAAGGCGACCTGAACGGCGGTCACCTTGTATTCCGGGCAGTTGGTCGCCCAGTCCGAGAAGTCGGTGGTGACGACATTGGCCTGGGTGTCGGGGTGGTGGAAGGTCGTATAGACCACGCCCGGATTGACCCGGTCGGTGATCGTGGCGCGCAGCGCGGTCTCGCCGGAGCGCGAGGCCAGCTTGACCCAATCGCCCTCCTTGATGCCGCGCTGTTCGGCGTCATGGGGGTGGATTTCCAGGATGTCCTGGTCATGCCAGACCACATTGGCCGTCCTGCGGGTCTGAGCCCCCACGTTATACTGCGACAGGATCCGCCCCGTGGTCAACAAGAGCGGGAAGCGCGGCCCGGTGCGCTCATCGGTCGCCACATATTCCGTGTTGATGAAGCGCCCCTTGCCGCGGACGAAGCCGTCGACATGCATGAGCGGCGTGCCTTCCGGCGACTTCTCGTTGCAGGGCCATTGGATCGAGCCCATGGTCTCGAGCTTTTCATAGGTCACGCCCGCGAAGGAGGGCGTCGTCAGCGCGATTTCCTCCATGATTTGCGCGGGATGGGTATAGCCCCATTCCGCGCCCATGGCATTGGCGAACATCTGGGTCACTTCCCAATCGGCGTAACCCTGACGCGGCGCCATGACCTTGCGGACGCGGTTGATGCGACGCTCGGCATTGGTGAAGGTGCCGTCCTTCTCCAGGAAGGTCGAGCCCGGGAAGAAGACATGGGCGTAATTGGCGGTCTCGTTCAGGAAGAGGTCATGGACGATGACGCAGTCCATGGCCGCCAGACCCGCAGCCACATGCTTGGTGTCGGGGTCGGATTGCAGGATATCCTCGCCCTGGCAGTAAAGCCCCTTGAAGGTGCCCTCGACGGCGGCATCCAGCATGTTGGGGATGCGCAGGCCCGGCTCGTTGTCGATCTCGACGCCCCAGACCTCGCGGTAGATGTCGCGCACCGCCTCGCCCTTGACGTGACGATAGCCCGGAAGCTCATGCGGGAAAGACCCCATGTCGCAAGAGCCCTGGACGTTGTTCTGCCCCCGCAGCGGGTTCACGCCGACGCCGGGACGGCCGACATTGCCGGTCAGCATGGCCAGGTTGGCGATGCCGATGACGGTGGTCGAACCCTGGGAGTGTTCGGTGACCCCCAGCCCGTAGTAGATCGCTCCATTGCCGCCCTTTGCGTAAAGGCGAGCGGCGCCGCGGACTTCCTCGGCCTTGACGCCGGTCAGAAGCTGCACGGCTTCCGGGGAGAACTGCGGCTGGCTGATGAACTCGGCATAGGCCTGGAATTCGTCCCAATCGCAGCGGTTGCGGATGAAGTCCTCATCGAAGAGGCCCTCGGTGACGATGACATGCGCCAGGGCGGAGACCACGGCCACGTTCGTCCCCGGCGTCAGGGCCAGGTGATGGGCGGCCTTGTAGTGCGCGCCCTGCACCGTCTCGGTCCGGCGCGGGTCGATGACGATCAGCTTGGCCCCCTTGCGCAGCCGCTTCTTCATGCGCGAGGCAAAGACCGGGTGGCCGGAATGCGGATTGGCGCCGATGACCATGATGACATCGGCATGCTCGACCGAGTCGAAGTCCTGCGTGCCCGCGCTGGTCCCGAAGGTCTGGCCCAGCCCGTAACCCGTGGGCGAGTGGCAGACCCGCGCGCAAGTGTCGGTGTTGTTGTTGCGGAAGACCGCCCGGGTCAGCTTCTGCACCAGGTAGGTTTCCTCGTTCGTGCAGCGCGAGGAGGTGATCACGCCCACCGAATGGCGGCCATGCGTGTCGATGATCCCCTTCATCCGGTTGGCGGCGAATTCCATGGCTTCGGCCCAGGAGACCTCTTTCCAGGGGTCATTGATGCTGTCCCGGATCATCGGCGAGAGGATCCGGTCGCTGTGCGAGGCATAGCCGTAAGCAAACCGCCCCTTGACGCAGCTATGCCCCCGGTTGGCCTTGCCATGCTTGTAGGGCGTCATCCGCACCAGCTCATCGCCGCGCATCTCGGCCTTGAACTGGCAGCCCACGCCGCAATAGGCGCAGGTCGTGATGACCTCGCGCTGCGGGGTGCCCAGTTCGATCACCGACTTCTCTTGCAAGGTCCCGGTCGGGCAGGCCTGCACGCAGGCGCCGCAGGACACGCAATCCGAGGTCAGGAAAGTGTCGGACTTGAGCCCCGCCGAAACGCGGCTGTCGAAGCCGCGGCCCGAGATCGTCAGGGCAAAAGTCCCCTGCACTTCCTCACAGGCCCGGACGCAGCGCGAGCAGACGATGCACTTGGCAGGGTCGTAGCTGAAATAGGGGTTGGAATTGTCCTTGGGGATATAAAGCGGGTTCGCCTCGCCGTTCTGCCGGGGCTGGAAGTGGTTTTCCACAGCCTCATAGCGCACATCGCGCAGGCCGACCGCGCCCGCCATATCCTGCAACTCGCAATCGCCATTGGCCGAGCAGGTCAGGCAATCCAGCGGGTGGTCAGAGATGTAAAGCTCCATCACCCCCTTGCGCAGCTTCGCCAGCTTGGCGTTCTGCGTGGTGACCTTCAGCCCCGGCGCCACCGGCGTGGTGCAAGAGGCGGGCGTGCCGTTGCGGCCCTCGATTTCCACCAGGCACAGCCGGCACGACCCGAAAGCGTCGATGGAGTCGGTCGCGCAAAGCTTCGGCACCTGGATGCCGATTTCAGCGGCCGCGCGCATGATCGAGGTGCCTTCGGGCACGGTGACCTCGAAGCCGTCGATCACCAGGCTGACCATGGTCTTCGACTTGGCGGCAGGGGTGCCGAAATCGCGGTCGGGGAGGATGAAGTCCTTCATGTCACGCGCCTTTCTTCTGGGCCAGCTGATGGGCCACGATCGCATTGGCATGGCCATGTCCAAGGCCGTGCGTCTCTTTCAGATGCCCCACGATCTGCATATGGGGCTGGTCCAGCATGGGCGCGATCACCGCGAACCAGTGGTCCATGGGCTGGCCGTATTTCGCCTCGATCGAGGGGAAGTAACTGGCCGGGCCCTTTACCTTTTCCGTCATTCCGCCGCCTCTTTGGCTGCGAAATCATCGGGGAAATGGGTCAAAGCCGACATGACCGGGTAAGGCGTGAAGCCACCCAAGGCGCAGAGCGAGCCCGATTTCATCGTCTGGCAGAGGTCGATCAGCAAGGGTTTCGCCTCGGCATCGCCCCGCGCGATGCGGTCCACGGTCTCGACGCCCCGCACTGCGCCGATCCGGCAGGGGGTGCATTTGCCGCAAGACTCGATGGCGCAGAACTCCATGGCGAAACGCGCCATGCCCAGCATATCGGCGCTGTCGTCGAAGACGGTCAGGCCGGCATGGCCGATCAGACCCTCTTTGCCTGCGAATTCCTCATAGCCGAAGGGCGTGTCGAAGAGGCTGCGCGGGAAGTAAGCGCCCAAAGGCCCGCCCACCTGCACCGCCTTGACCGGGCGGCCGGTCAAGGTGCCGCCGCCGATCTTGTCCACGATATCGCCCAGCGAAAGCCCGAAGGCCACCTCGTAAAGCCCGCCGAACTTCACATTCCCCGCGATCTGCAGGGGGATCGTGCCGCGCGACCGGCCGAGGCCAAAGCCCTTGTAGAACTCCGCCCCCTTCGCGAAAATCACCGGCACCGAGGCCAGCGAGATCACGTTGTTGACCACGGTGGGCTTGCCCATGAAGCCCTCAAGCGCCGGAAGCGGGGGCTTGGCGCGCACGATGCCGCGCTTGCCCTCCAAGGAGTTCAACAGCGAGGTCTCCTCGCCGCAGACATAGGCGCCCGCACCGACACGAACCTCCATGTCGAAATGCCGGCCCGAGCCCAGGACATCGCCCAGGATGCCCCCCGCCCGCGCCACATCCAGCGCGGCCTGCATCACCGCAATCGCCACCGGATATTCGCTGCGAATATAGACGAAGCCCTTCTCGGCGCCACAGGCCAGGCCCGCAATCGCCATGCCCTCGATCAGGGTCAGGGGGTCGCCCTCCATCAGCATCCGGTCGGCAAAGGTCGCGCTATCGCCCTCATCGGCATTGCAGACGATGTATTTCCGGTCTCCCTTGGCCTCGGAGACCGTCTTCCACTTGATCCCCGTCGGGAAGCCCGCACCACCGCGCCCGCGCAGGCCCGAATTCGTGACCTCGGCCACCATCTCCGGCGCCGTCATGGTCACGGCACGCTTCAGCCCCTCAAGGCCCCCATGCGCCACGTAATCCGCCAGCGAGAGCGGATCGACCACGCCGACGCGCGCAAAGGTCAACCGGGTCTGACCCTTCATCCAGGGCAGCTCCTCGGTCAGGCCCAGGGCCTTGGGATGCTTGGCCAGGTCACCGAAGAGCCCCGCGACATCGGAGGGCTCCATCGGCCCGAAGGCCATGCGACCGGCTTGCGTCACGACCTCGGCCAGGGGCTCCAGCCAGACCATCCCGCGCGAGCCATTGCGGATAAGCTCCACCGCCACGCCACGGGCCTTGGCTTCCGCCAACACAGCCGCCGCCACCTCATCCGCGCCCAAAGCCACGGCAGCCGAATCCAGCGGGAGATAAATCTTCAAAGTCATTTCAGCCCCCCGATGATCGCATCCAGCTTGGCCGCATCCAGCCGCCCCACCAGTTTCCCATCGACCAAGGCCGCCGGCCCGCAGGCGCAGAGCCCAAGGCAGAAGATCGGCTCCAGCGTCACCGCGCCATCCTTCGAGGTCTCATGCCAGTCGAGCCCCAGCTTGCCCCGCGCATGATCGGCCAAGGCATCCGCGCCGACCGATTTGCAAGACTCCGCCCGGCACAGCTTCAGCACATGCCGCCCCGCAGGCTTCTCGCGGAAGTCGTGGTAAAAGCTCATCACCCCGGCCGCCTCGGCCTTGGTGATGACCAGGGCCTCGGCGATGACCGGCAAGGCCGCCTCGGGGACATGGCCAAACTCGGCCTGAACCGCGTGGAGGATTGGCAGGAGCGCCCCCTCCATCCCCTTGTGAGCATCGAGGATCTCCTCGACACGGGCAATCATGCTGGCGGAATCAAGCATCCCGGGACCTTTCGCTGGCTATTCCTGCCTTGATGCCCCCAGTCACCCCGTCAATCAATATCAAACCTCCGTCAATCGATAGCCAAATCCTATCAATTCATCCCCCTCCCAAACTCCATGGGGATTTTCAAGGGGCCCAAGGGCCCCTTGAAGCAGGGGGGTCCGGGGGGGTATGCCATTTGTTTCGCCACTGGTTCGAGAAACAAGTGGCATGAGCCCCCCCGGCTTCCTCCCGGCAGGGGCAAGGGCGCCAGCCCGCAGCTCACCTGCGGGACAACCGCCCCGCCTCTTCCATCAGCGCCATCAGCACCGGCGTCTGCGGCTCCCGCTTCGGCGCGATCAGCCCGACCACATGCTCGGCCTCCGGGTTCACGATGGGCACCGAGACCAGCCCGGCCCCCCGGAACATCTCGGCCAGCCCCTTGGGCACGACGCTCGCCCAGCGCCCCGAGAGCACATGGGCAATCAGCGCGATCGAGGAATTGCTCTCGACCCCCGGCGCGGCCTTCACCCCGGCCTCGGCCAGAAGCGCGTTCACGATCCGCCGGTTCTGCATGTCGCCGGTCAGAAGACAAAGCGGCTCGCCCGCCACCTCGGCCCAGGTCACCTGCGCCCGGCCCGATAGCGCGCTCCCCGGCGCGCAGAGGAACCGGTAATACTCGACATACAAGGCGACCTGCGACACCCGGCCCAGGGGTTCGTTGTCGAGGTAGGTCACCCCGGCATCCAGCTCCAGCGTCTCGATGCCCGACAGGATCTCGGCCGAGGTGCGCGACAGGACCGTCACCCGGACATTCGGATGGGCCGCGACGAAGGGCCCGGTCAGCGCCGCCACCATGGGCAGGGCGGTGGGGATCACCCCCAGCCGCACGACCCCGCTCAGCCCCTTGTGGACCGACCGCATCTCGTCGCGCATCGCCCGCACATCGCCCAGGATCCGCCGCGCCCAGTCCAGCACCCGCTGCCCCTCGGGCGTCAGACCCTGAAACCGGCTGCCGCGATAGACGAGCTGGACGCCAAGCTGATCCTCCAGCCCCCGGATCCCCGCCGAAAGCGAGGGCTGCGTCACGCCGCAGACCTCCGCCGCCCGGCCAAAATGCCGCTCCGCCGCCAAAGCCACGAACATTTCAAGTCGGTCGATCATGCCTCACCTTGCCCCAGAGCCCCCCACACCATAGCTTCGCCGCATGAGATTTCCCATCTTCCCGCGCAAGCCCACTGTCGCCGTGATCCGCCTGAACGGCGCCATCACCTCCGGACGCGGCCTTTCCGACGCCGCGACCGCCCCCTTGATCGAGCGCGCCTTCGCGAAAAAGCCGAAAGCCGTGGCCCTCCTGGTCAACTCGCCGGGCGGCTCGCCCGTGCAATCCTCACTGATCGCCGCCCGGATCCGGCGCCTGGCCGACCAACACAGGATCCCCGTCCATGCCTTTGTCGAGGACATGGCGGCCTCGGGCGGCTATTGGCTGGCCTGCGCGGGGGATGACATCTGGGTCGATGACAGCTCGATCCTGGGCTCAATCGGCGTGATCTTCGCCTCCTTCGGCTTCCCCGAACTCATGGCCCGCCAGGGGATCGAACGCCGCGTCGTGACGGCGGGCAAGTCCAAGAGCCTCGCCGACCCTTTCCTGCCGCAGCGCCCCGAAGATATCGAGCGCCTGAGGGCGATCCAGGCACCGATCCACGCGGCCTTCATCGCCCATGTGAAGGCGCGGCGCGGGGCGCGGCTGGCCGACCATGACCTCTTCAATGCCGATGTCTGGGTCGGGCAACAGGCGGTCGACCTTGGCCTGGCCGATGGCATTGGCCACCTTGTGCCCAAGATGAAGGCGCTTTACGGCGAGAAGGTGCGCTACCAGGTCTTCGGCCCGAAGAAGGGCCTGCTTTCCCGCTTTGGCCTCAACCTGGCCGAGGATATGCTGCAGACCATCGAAGAGCGCCTGATGCGCGCGGGCCTGGGGGGCTGAGATGTTCAAGATCGTCATCATCTTTCTCATGGTCATGCTGATCATCTCGATGGCCGCCTCGGCCGTCACCCGTTTCCTGCGCGGCCCCATCGCGCCGCCCCGGGTGGACAAAGCCGAAACCCGCGCCAAATGCGGGCATTGCGGGCGGCCCGTCCTGGGCACCGCCCCCTGTGTCTGCGGGAAGGGCTGAAGATGCGTGCCTTGGTGACCGGAGCGGCCAAACGGGTTGGCCGCGAGATTTCCCTTTACCTCGCCCGGCGAGGCTTTGACGTCGCGGTGCATTATTCCGCCTCCGCCCCCGAGGCCGAGGCCCTGGTGGCTGAGATCCGCGCCCTGGGGCGGCAATCCCTGGCCCTGCGCGCCGATCTCCTGGACGAATCCCAGGTCGTCCCCCTGGTCGCCCGCGCCGCCGAGGGCCTGGGCGGGCCGCTGAACCTCTTGGTCAACAACGCCTCGATCTTTGAATACGACAACGTCAAGACCGCCTCGCGCCGGTCCTGGGACCGGGCGCTGGAAAGCAACCTCCGCGCGCCCTTCGTCCTGACGCAAAGCTTCGCGGCCCAGGCCCCCAAGGCCACGACCGATGCGGCCGGAGAGCCGCTCTCGCAGGCGCTGATCGTCAACCTGATCGACCAGCGCGTCTGGAAGCTGACGCCCGAGTTCATGTCCTATACCATCGCCAAGGCGGGGCTCTGGACCCTGACGCGGACGGCGGCCATGGGGCTGGCCCCGGATGTGCGGGTCAATGCCATTGGCCCCGGGCCCACGTTGCAGGGCGCGCGGCAGTCCGACAGCCACTTCGCAAGGCAGCGCGCGGCCACTGTTCTGGGGCGCGGCTCCAACCCTTCGGATATCACGGCGGCGCTTGGATTTTTCCTCGATTCCCCCGGAGTCACGGGCCAGATGATCGCCACCGACGGAGGCCAGCATCTGGCCTGGCAGACCCCGGATGTGCTGGGTCTGGAATGACCCTGCGACGACTTGTCCACTTTCGCAACCACCGTCAAAAATCCTTCACGAAATATTTAGGTTTATCAGGGCCTTGCTGCCATCAGAAGATTCTCTTGAATGAAATCAATTGCTTAACATTGTGCCTAAATTTTAGGCAAATCGTTCAGGGCCCAAGAATCCAAGGCAAAATCCGCACTCCTGAAATCTTCTCCGCAGAGTTATCCACAGAAGCTGTGGACGCCTTCCCCCTTGCCTCCGGCCCTGTATCATTGCAGCAAAGCGGCAGAATCGGAGGCCGGAGATGACAGAGACCAGGACCGGCCAGGAGGTCATCCAAGACTACCTGAAAACGCTCGATTCCTCTCCGGGTGTCTACCGGATGCTGAACGCAACCGGCGAGGTTCTCTATGTCGGCAAGGCGCGCAACCTGAAGGCGAGGGTGTCGAACTACGCGCGCGGCAATGCCCATAACGCGCGCATCAGCCGGATGATCTCCGAGACCGCTTCGATGATGTTCCTGACGGTCAAGACCGAGACCGAGGCGCTGCTTCTGGAGCAGAACCTGATCAAGCAGCTCAAGCCGCGCTACAACGTGCTTCTGCGCGACGACAAGTCGTTCCCGAATATCCTGATCGGCAAGGAACACGCCTTCCCCCAGATCAAGAAGCACCGGGGCAAGAAGACCGAGAAGGGCAGCTACTTCGGCCCCTTTGCCAGCGCGGGCGCCGTGACGCGGACGCTGAACCAACTGCAAAAGGTCTTCCTTTTGCGCAATTGCAGCGACAGCATGTTCGCGGGGCGGACGCGGCCCTGCCTGCAATACCAGATCAAGCGCTGTTCCGGCCCTTGCGTCGGCCGCATCGACGAGGCGGGCTATGCGGCCCTGGTCGCCGATGCCGAGCGCTTCCTGCAGGGCAAGACGACCTCCGTGCAGGCCGACCTGGCCGCCCAGATGGCCGCCGCCTCCGAGGCCATGGAATTCGAACGCGCCGCAGCGCTGCGCGACCGCATCCGGTCGCTGACCCATATCCAGTCCGCCCAGGCGATCAACCCGCATGGCGTGACCGAGGCCGATGTCGTGGCCCTGCACCTGGAACATGGCCAGGCCTGCGTGCAGGTCTTCTTCATCCGCGCGAACCAAAGCTGGGGCAACCGCGACTTTTACCCGAAGACCGGCGCGGGCGCCGAAGAGCCCGAGATCATGGAGGCCTTTCTCGCCCAGTTCTACGACGACAAGGAGCCGCCGCCGCTGATCCTCTTGTCCCACCCGGTCGAGAACCCCGACCTGGTCGGCGCCTTGCTCTCGGAACGCGCGGGGCGGAAGGTGGAGGTGGCGATCCCCCAGCGTGGCGAAAAGGCCGAGCTGGTGGAGAACGCCGCGCGCAACGCCAAGGAAAGCCTGGCGCGGCGGATGTCGGAAAGCTCGACCCAAAACAAGCTTCTCCAGGGCCTGGCCGAGGCCTTCGACCTCGACGCGCCGCCGAAGCGGATCGAGGTCTATGACAACGCCCATATCCAGGGCGCCGATGCCGTGGGCGGCATGATCGTGGCGGGGCCCGAGGGCTTCCTGAAAAGCCAGTATCGCAAGTTCAACATCAAGTCTGACGCGGGCAAGAACTCCGATGACTTCGGCATGATGCACGAGGTCCTGACCCGCCGCTTCGAACGCCTCCTCAAAGAGGACCCCGAGCGCAAGACCGATGCCTGGCCCGACCTCCTCTTGATCGACGGCGGTGCGGGCCAGGTCTCGGCGGTGGCCGAGGCCCTGGCCGAGATGGGCGTGGATGACGTGGCCTTTGTCGGCGTGGCCAAGGGCATCGACCGCGATGCGGGGAAGGAAGAATTCCACCGCCCCGGCCTGCCGCCCATGGCCCTGCCGAGGAACGACCCGGTCCTGTATTTCATCCAGCGCCTGCGCGACGAGGCCCACCGCTGGGCCAATGGCGCGCATCGCGCCAAGCGCGCGGCCAAGGTCTCGATCACGCCCCTGGACGATATCCCCGGCGTCGGGGCGACGCGCAAGCGCGCGCTGCTCGCACATTTCGGCTCGGCCAAGGCGGTGCGCGGTGCGGCCATTCCCGACCTGATGGCGGTCGACGGGATTTCGGCCACGATGGCCGAGACGATCTACAACTTCTTCAACCCGTAACAGAACTGTCACCCAGCCGTTACACGCGCCCCCTACCCGAAGGCAAACGGAGGGCGCGATGACCGAGGCGAACGACTGGATGGCCGAGGAACTGGCCGAGATCCTCGACGAGGACCTGGAGCTGGAGCTGGAAGACGCCACGATCTCGCGCGAGGTCGCCCGGCTCTACCGCGAGCGCCACCCCGATGCGCTGGACAGCCGGACCTATCTGCAAGCGCTGATCCATCTTCAGGCCGAACTGATCAAGCTTCAGGACTGGGTCGTCCATTCCGGCGAGCGGATCGTCGTCCTCTTCGAGGGCCGTGACAGCGCCGGCAAAGGTGGCGTGATCAAGCGCATCACCCAAAGGCTGAACCCCCGCGTGGTGCGGACCGTGGCCCTGCCCGCGCCCTCGGACCGCGAAAAGACCCAGTGGTATTTCCAGCGCTATATCCCCCACCTCCCCGCCGCGGGCGAAATCGTGCTCTTCGACCGGTCGTGGTACAACCGCGCAGGGGTGGAGCGGGTGATGGGTTTCGCCAGCGAGGACCAGGTGGAAGAATTCTTCCGCTCCGTCCCGGAGTTCGAACGGATGCTGGTGCGCTCGGGCATCAAGGTCATCAAATACTGGTTCTCGATCACCGACGAGGAACAGCAGATGCGCTTCATGATGCGCATCCATGACCCGTTCAAACAGTGGAAGCTCTCGCCCATGGACCTGCAAAGCCGGGTCAGGTGGGAGGATTACACCAAGGCCAAGGAAGACATGTTCGCCCGCACGAACATCCCCGAGGCGCCGTGGTATATCGTCGAGGGCAATGACAAGAAGAAGGCGCGGCTGAACTGCATCGCGCATTTCCTGTCGCTGAACCCCTGCCATCCGGTCCCGCACGACGAGATCACCCTGCCCGAACGGGTCTTCAACCCCGATTACGAACGCGCCACCCTCCCGCGCGAGCTTTACGTCCCCGAGAAATACTGACCCGCGGCAGCAACGGGCGCCGGGGGCTCGATGCCCCCGGCGCCCGTTCCCGTCTCCGCCCCAGCGGCCCCCCTGTGCCCTCTGCCGCACAGTTCCCCTGGCTGCCCCCTGGCGCCCCTTTCCCCTGCCCGGGCTTTGCGCTAGTCATTCACCATGAAGTGGACGATCCCCAACACGCTGACCACGCTGCGCCTCCTGGCCGCGCCGGCCGTGCCGGTGATGTTCCTCTATTTCAACCGCCCCTGGGCCGACTGGTTCGCCCTGACGCTCTTCGTCTCGGCCGCCATCACGGATTATTTCGACGGCTATCTGGCGCGGCTCTGGAAGCAGGAATCGAAGTTCGGCACCATGCTCGACCCCATCGCCGACAAGGCCATGGTCGTCATCGCCTTGATGGTGCTGACGGGGTTCACGGGAATGAATTCGGGGTTGAACCCCTACTTGATCCTGCCCGCCACGGTCATCCTCTTCCGCGAGGTCTTCGTGGGGGGCCTGCGCGAATACCTCGGCGCCAAGGCGGGGCTTTTGAAGGTCACCAAGCTGGCCAAGTGGAAGACCACGGCGCAGATGGTGGCCATCGCCATCCTCTTCCTCGGCACCGGGCTGGAGCATATCGAGGCCGTGCGGCTGCAAGGCAAGACGGTGGAGCAATATGCCGACCTGGTCTCCAAGGGTCTGGTCACGCCGATCCCCTTCTGCGGCACGCGGGATTGCTCCTCTTATGCGACCTGGGCGGGGTTGATGCTGATCTGGGTCGCTGCGGCTTTGACGGCCGTCACCGGCTGGGACTATTTCGCCAAGTCCCTGCCGCATCTGAGGGACTGACATGCTGACCGTCCTTTACTTCGCCTGGGTGCGCGAAAGGATCGGCCTGCCGCGGGAAAAGGTCACGACCGATGCCGCGACGGTGGCCGACCTGGTGGCCGAGCTCTCCGCCCGGGACGAGGCCCATGCCCTGGCCTTTGCCGATCTGAAAAGCCTGCGGGTGGCGGTGGACCAAAAGCTGACCTCTTTCGACGCCCCCCTGGCCGGAGCGCGCGAGGTCGCCTTCTTCCCCCCCATGACCGGGGGCTGAGATGCTGCGGGTCCAGTCCGAGCCCTTCGACGCCGGGGCCGAGTTGAACGCCTTTACGGCGGCGGCCACGGGGGCAGGCGCGGTTGTCTCCTTCACCGGGGTGGTGCGCGGCGACAATGGCCTTTCGGTGATGGAGATCGAGCATTACCCCGGCATGACCGAGGCCGCCATCGCCGCCATCATCGACGAGGCCACGGCGCGCTTTGGCCTTTCGGATGCCCTGGTGATCCACCGCTACGGGCCGCTCGCGGTCGGCGAGCCCATCATGATGGTCGCCACCGCCGCCCGCCACCGCGCCCTGGCCTTCCAGGGCGCGGAGTTCCTGATGGACTACCTGAAATCCCGCGCGCCCTTCTGGAAGAAGGAAGACGGCGGGCAATGGGTCCAGGCCAAGGACGAGGACGAAGACGCCCTCGCCCGCTGGCAGGACTAACCCGTCTGCGCGGCGAAAAACGCCTCGGGGCCGTCGACCTCGACCAGCTTCTTGCCCCGGATTTCCCAGAACCGATTGCCCACGACGCGCACAAAGGCGCGGTCGTGGCTGACCAGAAGACAAGCGGCCTGGGGTTTCAGAAGCTCGGCCTCCAGGGCCTCCTGGCCCTCGATGTCCAGATGGTTGGTGGGCTCGTCCAGAAGGTAGAAGTTGGGCGCGGTCAGGCGCAGAAGCAGCATGGCGAGCCGCGCCCTTTGGCCGCCTGACAACAGGCCGAGCGGCTTGGTCTGCATATCGGTGCGGATACCGGCCTCGGCCAGAAGACTGCGGGCCGGGCCATCCCCGGTGCGATGGGCCATCACCAGGTCAAAGGGCGTGGATTTCGGCGGCAATTGCTCCAGCCCCTGGCCGGAATGGCCCAGCACCAAAGAGGGCGTGACCTTGATGGACGGGTCCGGCGCCTGGATCGCCGCCAGGACCCGCGCCACCAGCCGAGACTTCCCCGTGCCATTGGCGCCAAGGATCACCACGCGGTCGCCCGGCTCGATCCACAGCGTCCCGGTGCGGTAAAGCGGCTTTTCGCCCCGGATTTCGGCATCCATCAGGCTGACCAGCGCCTTGGCATGGCTGCCCGTCGGGTTCAGCTTGATCGCCCCGGCCGAGCCCTCGCGATGGGCGGGCCGCGCCTCGGCCTCGATCTTCTCGGCGCGCTCTTTCAGCTGCTTGGTCTTGACGACGAGAAGGTCGCTTCCCGAGTTGATGCCGATGTTCTTCAGCTTCGCGGCCTGGCGGCGGAGCTGATCCGCCTTCGCCAGGTCGTTGGAATGCTGGCGGTCGCGGGCGGCATCGGCCTCGGCCAGGGCCAAGCGGGCGGGCGTATAGGGCAGCGCGAAAAGGCGGCTTTCACTCGCGCGCAGGAACAGGCTGCGGGTCGTGACCGCATCGAGGAAAGCGCGGTCATGGCTGGCCACGATGACCGTCCGCCCCTTCAGCCAGCGCTGCAACAAGGCGATGCGCGAGAGGTCGAGGTGGTTGGTGGGCTCGTCCAAGAGAAGAACCGAGGGCTCACTGACCGCCGCCCGCGCCAGAAGCGCCGTGCGCTGCCAGCCGCCCGAGAGCTGGCCCAGGGGGAGGTCGCGGAAGCCTTGGGGGACCTCCAGCTCATCGAGCAGGATATCGGCCCGCCAGAACTCGCCCTCCGGGTCGGCAAGGCCCTGCAAGACCGTGTCGCGGAACGTCGCCCCAAGGTCAGAGGGGTCCTGTTCGGCCAGGGCGATGGTCGCCCCCCGGGCGCGGGTGATCTCCCCGGCGGTGGGCTCGGCCTGGCCCGCAAGGCAGCGCAAAAGCGAGGATTTCCCCCGCCCATTGGCCGCGATCAGGCCGAGGATATCCCCGGGGTTCAGCGTGAAGGAGAGGTCGGAAAACAGCAGTTGGCCGATGGTGAGGCCGAGGGATTTGGCGGAAAGGAGCATGGCATACCTGTCGAAATCGCGGAAAATAGGGCGCGCAGTCGAAGGATTGCCGCGCCCCGCCTATTGCAGCGGGGCTGAGACAGGGCCAGGGCGAAGATGTTGCCAGCGTTTTTGTGCCATTCGCTCAGGATGGCGCCATGGGGGCGCGGCGTCAAGCGGCAACTGGCGCTAGAGCCGCCTGGCAACTGGACCGGGTCGCGGCCTTGCGGCGCCCCGGCGCTTGCGCCAAGCTGCCCGGACCGGAGGGCCCATGCACGCCAAGACCTTGATCGGCATATTCTTCATGCTGGGCGCCATGGGCGTCTTGCCGATGATCGATGTCATCGCGAAATACCTGGGCCAGAACGGCATCCCCGTTCTGCAGATCGTCTGGGCGCGCCTCGCCCTTGGCGCGCTCGTCACCCTGCCCGCCGCCGCCCGGCGCGGAGGCCTGGTGCCCGAACGGCCCTGGCTGCACACCGCCCGCGCCTGCCTGCTGATGGCCGCGACCTTCCTGTTTTTCTCGGCGCTGAAGTTCCTGCCCATCGCCGATGCGCTCGCGATCTTCTTCGTCCAGCCCCTGGTCCTGACCGCGCTCTCGCCCTTCGTCCTGGGCGAGAGGGTCAGCCTGCGGCGCTGGATCGCCGTGGGGGTGGGCTTTGTCGGCACGCTGATCATCATCCGCCCGGGGATGGGCGCCTTCAACCCCGGCAGCCTTTTGGCGCTTGGCTCGGGGACGGCGCTGGCGCTTTACCTTCTGATGACCCGCAAGATCTCGGGCCAGGCGCCGGCCATCGTCACGACCTTTCAGACCAATGCCATCGGCGGGCTGATCGCCAGCGCCCTGGTGGGCTTCGTCTGGGTCGCGCCGACGGCGAGCCAATGGGGGCTGTTCCTCGCGCTGGCCGTCATCGCCAACCTCGGCCATTGGATGATCGTCAAGGCCTATGACCATGCCGAGGCCTCGCTCCTGGCGCCCCTCGCCTATACCGAGATGGTGACCTCGACAATCTTCGGGCTGCTCTTCTTCGGCGACTTTCCCGATGGCTGGACCTTTGCGGGCGTGGGGATCCTGATCGCCTGCGCGATCTATATCTCGACCGTCAAAGAGCGGGCAGCCGCGACGCCATGAAGGCCTGGAGCCGCCGCAATCCTTCTTCGATATCCGCCGTCGCGCGGGCATAGGAAAAGCGCAGGGTCTGGTGGCCGCGGACCGGGTCGAAATCAAGGCCGGGGGTGACGGCCACCCCCGCCTCCGCCAGGATCTCGGCGGCGAGCGCTCGGGAGTCCTGGGTCAACTCGCTGACATCGGCGTAGATGTAAAAGGCGCCGTCCGGGGGCGCGATCCGGGTGAAGCCCGCTTTCGGCAGGCCTTCCAGCATCAGGGCGCGGTTGGCCGCATAGGTCGCGCGGTTGGCCTCGAGCTCGTCGATGCAGTCCAGGGCCGCCAGGGCCGCCACCTGGGCCACATGGGGGGCGCAGATAAACAGGTTCTGCGCCAGGCGCTCGATCGGGCGGATATGGTCCTCGGGGACGACCATCCAGCCGATCCGCCAGCCGGTCATCGAGAAATACTTGGAAAACGAGTTGATCACATGGACCTCGTCGCTGATCTCCAAGGCTGAGACGGCGCGGGGCCCGTAGTGCAGCCCGTGGTAGATCTCGTCCGAGACGAAGCCCTGAGGTTGCGCCGCGATCAGGGCCGCCAGGGCGTCGCGGTCCAGCATGGTGCCCGAAGGATTGCCCGGAGAGGCGACGATCAGGCCCTGAAGCTCCGGCAGATCGGCCGGGACGGGCTGGAACCGGTTCTCGGCGCGGGTCTGGATGCCGATGGGTTCCAGGCTCAGCGCCTTCAGGATTTGCCGGTAGGAGGGATAGCCCGGCAGGCCCATCCCCACCCGGTCCCCGGCATCGAAAAGCGCGGTGAAGGAGAGAAGGAAGGCGCCCGAAGAGCCCGAGGTGACGATGACCCGCGCGGGGTCCAGCTCGACGCCATACCAGCGGCGGTAAAGCCCCGCGATGCCCTGGCGCAGCGCCGGGAGCCCCAGGGCGACCGTATAGCCCAATGGGTCGCGCAGCGAGGCCGCCACGGCCTCGGTCGCGCCCCGGGGTGCGCCTGTGCCGGGCTGGCCCACCTCCATATGGATGATGTGGCGCCCGGCCTCTTCGGCCTGGCGCGCGGCCTCCACGACATCCATCACGATGAAGGGATCGACCTCACCACGTCTTGATCTCTGCATGCCGCTGCCCCATGGTTTGGCCCGATTGATCATGACACGGACTGTCTGTCCAGAGGTTCCCATGCTGCGCTACGCCTTTGCCCTGATGCTGGCCGCCACCCCGGTCCTGGCCCAAGAGATGACGGCGGAGGAGCGCGCGGCCTTCCGGGCCGAGGTGAAGGCCTATCTCCTGGAGAACCCCGAGGTCCTGGTCGAGGCGATGGATGTGCTGCAAAGCCGCCAGGCCGAGGCTGCGGCCCAGGCCGATGCCCAGGCGCTGGCGACCTATAAGGACGCGATCCTGGCCTCCAAGGCCGATTGGGTGGGCGGGAACCCTCAGGGCGATGTGACGGTGGTGGAGTTCATGGACTACCGCTGCACCTATTGCCGCAAGGCCTATGAGGAAGTGGCGAACCTGGTGGAGGGCGACGGCAATATCCGCTTCGTCGTCAAGGAATTCCCGATCCTGGGACCGGACAGCCTGGCCTCGAGCCAGTTTGCCATCGCGGTGCGGATGCTGCATGGCGATGCGGCCTATGAGAAGGCCCATGACGCGCTGATCGCGCTGCGGGGCTCGCCCGATGCCGAGACCCTGGGGCGGCTGGCCGAGAGCCTCTCGCTGGAGCCCGGGCCGATCCTGGCCAAGATGGACACGCCGGAAGTGGCGCAGGTCATCGCCGACAACCACGCCCTGGCGCAACAGCTGAACATCACCGGCACGCCGACCTTCGTGATCGGCGACGAGATGCTGCGCGGCTATGTGCCGGAAGAGGGCATGAAAGAGATCGTGGCGGCCGTTCGCGGGTAAACCCGGGGTATACCCCGGGCTACGCGGCGGAACGACGCCTTCGGCTCAGCCCTTGGCAGCCTTTTCGATCTCGGCCGCCTTGGCCTCGACCAGTTCGACGATGTGGTCGATCATCTTGTCATTGCCCATCGTATGGTCCTGCTTG
Organism: Stagnihabitans tardus; assembly: GCF_009925085.1. GTDB lineage: Bacteria > Pseudomonadota > Alphaproteobacteria > Rhodobacterales > Rhodobacteraceae > Stagnihabitans > Stagnihabitans tardus. The sequence continues at coordinate 28,996 of NZ_JAABNR010000017.1, forward strand.
CCCGCAAGATAGACCATGCCCTTGCCCGCGCCCCCTCCGGTGAAGCCGATGTCGGTCATCAGGGCCTCTCCCGGGCCATTGACCACGCAACCGATGATCGAGAGGGAAAGGCTCGTGGTGATATGCGCCAGGCGGTCTTCCAAGGCAGACACGGTCTTGATCACGTCGAAGCCCTGCCGCGCGCAAGAGGGGCAGGAGATGATCGTGACGCCGCGGTGGCGCAGGCCGAGGGACTTCAAGATCTCGAAGCCGACCTTGACCTCTTCGACCGGATCGGCGGAAAGGCTGACGCGGATCGTATCGCCGATCCCGGCCCAGAGGAGGTTCCCAAGGCCAATCGCCGATTTCACGGTGCCGGAGGTCAGCCCCCCGGCTTCCGTGATCCCAAGGTGGATCGGCGCATCGGTGACGCCCGCAAGTTGCTGATAGGCCGCCGCCGCCATGAAGACATCCGAGGCCTTCACGCTGATCTTGAACTCGTGGAAATCGTGGTCCTGCAAGAGCTTGATATGATCCATGCCGGATTCCACCATGGCATCCGGGCAAGGCTCGCCATATTTCTCAAGCAAGTGCTTTTCCAGGGAGCCCGCATTGACCCCGATGCGGATGGAACAGCCATGGTCCTTGGCGGCCCGCACCACCTCGGCCACGCGCTTGGCGTCGCCGATATTGCCGGGGTTGATCCGCAGACAAGCCGCACCCGCCTCCGCCGCCTCGATGGCGCGCTTGTAGTGGAAATGGATGTCCGCCACGATCGGCACCGGGCTTTCCGCCACGATATGGCGGAGCGCCGCCGTGCTCTCCTCGTCCGGCGTGGAAATCCGCACGATATCCGCCCCCGCCACCGCAGCCCGCTGCACCTGCTCCAGCGTCGCTTTCACGTCCGAGGTGATCGTGTTGGTCATGGTCTGCACCGAGATCGGCGCGTCGCCGCCCACCAGCACCTTGCCCACCCTGATCTGACGGCTCACCCGCCGTTCGATATTGCGCCAGGGACGGATGGGATTGTGCGACATGAAAGCCTCCGGGTTGCCGTCCCTAGATAGGACGCCGGGCCCAGACAGGCAATCTCAGTTCTGCGGCTCGGCCTCGACCGGCACGGCAAGCTGGGTGGCCTGGGCGACATATTCGGCCAGGTCTGCATCAGCGTTCAAGTCAGCAGGCTGGAAGGCCTGCTCAAGCGCCGCGACATCCAGCGACAGGTTCTTGACCACCGAGGCACCGGGCGAGGCCGGGCCATAGATCTTGCCGTTCAGCTTGAAATAGACCGAGCCCGAATTGCCCGCCCGCAGGACCGGGGCCTGGGCCAGCGCGGGGACAGTATAGGCCTCGCCCGCATCAAGGATCTTTTCGAACAGCACCGTGCCATCAGCACCCGAAACCCGCACCCAGGAAGAGCGGATGGCCAAAATCTCGACCAGGGGAGCGGCATCGGCCACGACCTGGGGGTCATCGGTGGTCGCTTCGGCCACGGCCTGCTCGACGGCATTGGCGTCGACGGCGACTTCCGGCGTGATTGCGGCGATGGGGCCATCGCGCGGCACCATGACCGGAACCTCCAAAGCCTCGGCTCGGGCGGGCAGGTCGGCCGAGGCCACCTGTTCGGGCGCCACTTTCACATTGCCCAGCGGGTCGATATCGGCCACGACCGAGGGTGCCTCGTTCACCGGGGCCAGTTGCACGCGCTGGACCTCTTGCAGGACCGACCAGCCGCCGTAGCCCAGGGCGCCGATCAGTGCGATCAGCACGGCGAAAGAGCCCACGGCGCCGGGCTCGACCCGGGCGAAGAGGCTTTCGGAACGCGGCACGAAGGTCGCCTGGACGAAGGGATCGCGCGGCTCTGACACGGCGCGGACCGGCTTGGTCGCGGGACCGGAGGCCGCGGCCGACATGCCATGGGCCACTTCGAAATTCGCCTCGCGGCAGAAACGCGCAAAGGCCTCATCCGGGTCCATGCCCAGGTAGCGCGCGTAGGACCGCACATAGCCCGCCACGAAACCGGGGGTTTCAAAGGCCGAGACATCGGCGTTTTCGATCGCGGCGATATAGCTCGCCTTGATCTTCAATTCGCGTTGAACGTCCAGCAGGGACTTGCCCAGCGTGGCGCGTTCGCCCCGCATCAGGTCACCCAAACGCAGCTCGTAGTCGTCGAAGCCCTTGGGCCCCTCCTCCTCCGGCGTCGGTGCGCGGAATAGCCGCCCGATCATGCGCTTGTCCTTATCCTGCCTGACCCCAACGAGTCGCCCTTTCACGACTCGTCAACATTCGTATTCCGCAAAGCCTGACACAGGGCAAGCCTTTCCGCACACCGAAGCGTGATCTGATGTGACATCAGGCGGAAGCTTGCGCACGGTTAAGCGCACAGTGGCCCCAAAGCCGATCCATCGCCTTGACCAGGCGGTCTATCTGGCCCGCGTCATGCACGGGCGAGGGGGTGAAGCGCAGCCGCTCCGTCCCCTTGGCGACGGTGGGGTAGTTGATCGGCTGGACATAGATGCCGTGGTCTTCGAGGAGCATGTCGGACAGCATCTTGCAATGCACCGGGTTGCCGACATGGACGGGGACGATGTGGCTGCCGTGGTCGATGATCGGCAGGCCCAGGGCCTTGAGCCGCATCTTCAGGATGCGGGCATTGGTCTGCTGGGCATCGCGCAGGGCTTGAGCGGTCTTCAGATGGCGGACCGAGGCCGCAGCCCCCGCCGCCACCGTGGGCGGCAGAGAGGTCGTGAAGATGAAGCCCGGCGCATAGGAGCGCACGGCATCGACCATCTTGGCGCTTGCCGCGATATAGCCGCCGAAGACGCCGTAGGCCTTGGCCAAGGTCGCGTTGATGATGTCGATCCGGGCCATCTGGCCATCACGCTCGGCCACCCCTGCCCCACGCGGGCCATACATGCCCACCGCATGGACCTCGTCGATATAGGTCAGGGCGCCGAAGTCCTCAGCCGCATCGACGATCTCCTTGATGGGGCCAAAGTCGCCGTCCATCGAATAGATCGATTCAAAGGCCACGAGCTTGGGCGCGGCCGGATCGTCGGCGGCAAGCAATTCGCGCAGATGGGCCACGTCGTTGTGGCGGAAGATCCGCTTCTCGCCACCGCCGCGGCGGATCCCCTCGATCATCGAATTGTGGTTCAGCGCGTCGGAATAGATGATCAGCCCCGGGAAGATCGCCCGCAGCGTCGAAAGCGTCGCATCATTGGCGACATAGGCGCTGGTAAAGACCAGGGCCGCCTCTTTCTGGTGCAGGTCGGCGAGTTCCGCCTCCAGCCTTTTGTGATAGACCGTGGTGCCGGAGATATTCCGCGTGCCACCCGAACCCGCGCCCGAAACCTCCAGGGCCTCGTGCATGGCAGCCAGGACCACCGGGTTCTGCCCCATGCCCAGGTAGTCATTGCCACACCAGACGGTGATCTCCTTCTGCGTGCCATCGGGGCGGTGCCAGGTGGCCTGCGGGAAGCGGCCCTGCTGGCGCTCGATGTCGATGAAGGTGCGGTAGCGCCCCTCGTCATGCAGACGGTTCAGGGCAAGGTCCAGCGCGGCATCATAGTTCATTTGGTTCTCCTGTCGCGCCTCTTCATGCGACATCTGCCTTGGGGCGGCCTTGACCTGCATCAAATCCGGCCCGCCGCCCATTGGTCATTTCGCCCCAGCCCCCGGCGTTACCTGGGGGCAATCTCCAGCACCACGACGCAGGGCTTCGAGCCCTTCTTGCGCGCCTTGTCGCAAAGTTCGACCACCCCGGCCGCCGCCGTCGCCGCATCGGGAAAGCCGCCGACCGCGGTCGCCGATTTCACCGGAGCCCCGTCGCGCATGAAGCCTTCGGAGGGCGAGATCGCCATGGCCGAAAAGGTCTTGCCGCCGTCGGGCAGGAAGATCGCCAGCGCCTGCTTGTTCGTGGCCACCAGGCGCAGGGTCTTGAGCTCGGTCTCGTCCAGCGAGGGCAAGACGTGGAACTTGACCACCGACTTGCCGATCTTGGTCGTCTCGACCTCCTGGGCAGCGGCGGGAACGGCAAGAGCCAGAAGGGAAAGGGCAAGAACAGACAGGCGCATCAGATCCTCCGACAGGTTCGAATCGTTCTAACGTGGCGGCCCGGCCATGGACAGGGCCCTTGGTCCGACCTAACCTGTCTTGGCTATCACGAGAAGGAGAGAATTATGACCCTGGACGCCGTTCTGGCCCGTATCGACGCCGATTTGCCGCAGGCGGTCGAAAGGCTGCAAGAGCTGTTGCGCATCCCCTCCATCTCGACAGACCCGGCCTACAAGGAGGCCTGCGCCAAGGCCGCCGATTGGCTGGTGGCGGACCTCGCGGGGCTGGGGTTTGACGCCTCGGCCCGGGCGACGCCGGGCCATCCGATGGTCGTGGCCCATGGTGGCACCGGGTCGGGCACGCATCTTCTGTTCTATGGCCATTACGACGTGCAGCCGGTCGATCCGCTGTCGCTGTGGACCCGCGACCCCTTTGACCCGGTGGTCGAAGACACCCCCAAGGGGAAAGTCCTGCGCGGTCGCGGCACCTCGGATGACAAGGGCCAGCTGATGACCTTCGTCGAGGCCTGCCGGGCCTGGAAGGCGGTCCATGGGTCCTTGCCGGGCAAGCTCACGATCTTCTTCGAGGGCGAGGAGGAATCGGGGTCTCCTTCCCTGATCCCCTTCCTGAAAGCGAACGCCGCCGAGCTGAAGGCCGATGTCGCCCTGATCTGCGACACGGGGCTTTACGAGGGGCGGACGCCTGCGATCACCACCATGCTGCGGGGGCTCCTGGGCGAGGAATTCACCATCCGCGCCGCCAGTCGCGACCTGCATTCGGGCATGTATGGCGGGCTGGCGCAGAACCCGATCCATGTGCTCTCCCGCATCCTCGCGGGCCTGCGCGACGAGACGGGCCGCATCCAGGTTCCGGGCTTCTACGACGGCGTCACCGAGCTTTCCGACGACCTGCGGGCGCAATGGCAGGGCCTGGCCTTCGACCATGCGCGCTTCCTCGGCGATGTGGGGCTTTCGGTCCCGGCGGGAGAGGTCGACCGCACGCCCCTGGAGAAGCTCTGGGCGCGGCCGACCGCCGAGGTCAACGGCATCTGGGGCGGCTATACCGGCGACGGGTTCAAGACGGTGCTGCCGGGCGAGGCCCATGCCAAGGTCTCGTTCCGGCTGGTGGGGACCCAAGACCCGCTGAAGCTGCGCGACGCCTTCCGCGCCTGGGTGACGGCGCAGCTGCCCGAGGATTGCTCTGTCGAATGGAAGGAGCACGGCGCGGGCCCGGCCTCGGTCATGGAAATCGACCACCCGGCCTTTGCCGCCGCCCGCCAGGCCCTGACCGAGGAATGGGCGCAGCCGGCGGTTTTTGTCGGTGCGGGCGGCTCGATCCCGGTGGCGGGCTATTTCAAGACCTACCTCGGGCTTGATGCCATCCTGATGGGCTTTGCCAAGGACGACGACCAGATCCACTCGCCCAACGAGAAATACGACCTGGAAAGCTTCCACAAGGGCATCCGCTCCTGGGCGCGGGTGCTGGAGAAGCTGGCATGATCCGCGACGCAACCCCGGCCGACGAGGCCGCCTGGCGCGGGCTTTGGGCGGGCTACCTGGCCTTTTACGACCACCCCCTGCCCGAGTCCCAGGTGGCCTTCACCTGGACCCGGCTGATGGACCCGGAGAGCCCCGTGGCGGTGCGGCTGGCTTGCGAGGGGGACCGGGTGCTGGGATTTGCCATCCACCTGCACCACCCCTCGACCTGGGTCATGGGCGAGGATTGCTACCTGGAGGACCTCTTCGTCGCCCCCGAGGCGAGGGGCAAGGGCCTCGGCCGGGCGCTGATCGAGGACCTGAAGGCCATCGGCCGCGCCAAGGGCTGGCACCGCATCTATTGGCACACCGAGGCGACCAACACCCAGGCCCGCGCGCTTTATGACCAGCTGTCCGAATACGACGGGCATATCCGCTATCGCACGGCGCTGTAAGGCGGGGCGGCGGGGTGAACCCCGCCCGACGTCCCCCAAAACGTCAAAGGCCCCCGTCTTGCGACAGGGGCCTTTTGAAGTGGCGCGGTGGACGGGGCTCGAACCCGCGACCCCCGGCGTGACAGGCCGGTACTCTAACCAACTGAGCTACCACCGCACTTCATCACGTTCATTCGGACCGACTGGCGCGGTGGACGGGGCTCGAACCCGCGACCCCCGGCGTGACAGGCCGGTACTCTAACCAACTGAGCTACCACCGCAAGCGGTCCGTCAGAACGTAGGGCGCGTCTTACGAAAGGCAGCGGGGGGCGTCAACCCCGCATCGCCACGCCCCCGAGAAATTTCCAACCGCGTCCAGACGCCCGGGGCTCAGATCAGGATAAAGTCGTCTCGGCCGATCTCCGCCAGGGTCCAGCCCGCGACATAGACCGAAGAGCTGGCCGAAAAGACCAGGAGCACGCCATTGGCATCCTCTGCCGTCGTCATGTCACGATAGGCCGCGCGGCTGATATGCAGGAAATCGTCGTTGATCCGGTTCGTGTCGATGAAATCGGTGATCACGTTCACCCCATCGCCGCGCGTCTTGAAGAAGAACCAGTCCGAGCCCGCTCCGCCCGTCATCGTGTCATTGCCCGCCCCCGATTCGAGGTAATCCGACCCGCCCGCGCCGAACAGCCGGTCCGCGCCCTGGCCGCCGACCAGGTAATCCTCGTTGGCGCTGCCGCGCACGGTGTCATTGCCCCGGGTCAGCATCGCAAAGATCGCCCTGCCGTCGTCCACCGCAACCAGGGCCATGGCCTCGGCAAGGGCTGCGGCGTTCAGCTTGAAACCGCTGCCCGAAAAGGCGGTGTCGCCTGCGATGGTCTTTTCCTCGAAGCCCCTGACAAGGCCGCCGGTCGGGCCGGTCGGGCCATAGGTCAGCCCCGTGCCAAAGAACGTGATTGCGGCCCCGAAGGCATCGCGGAAGACGAATTGGCTGGGGGTCAGGCTGGTCAGATCCAGCGCCATCGTGGCGCTGTCGGTGTCGGAGTTGACATTGAAATGGGTGAAAAGGGCCAAAGCCATTCCTTTCGGGATCATCGGCAGTGCCCGCAAAGCGTTTCCGGGCCTGACCCACCGTGGTCAAGCCGCCGACCGACTGTCAAGCCTCAGCGTTCGGGCGCGGGGATATGCTCATGGTCATCCCCCGGCGGCAGGCTGAAGCGGCCATGCATCCAGTCACCCGCGCGCCAGGCCTCCTTGGCCGCCTCGATCCGGTCTTTCGACGAGGCCACGAAGTTCCACCAGATGTGACGCGGCCCCTCCATCGTGGCGCCGCCCAACAGCATCAGACGGGCGCCCGTCGCCCCCGCACGCGCCGAAATCCGGTCGCCGGGGCGGAAGACCAGCATGCGGCCGGGCTCGAAGACCTGGCCCGCCACGGTGACCTCGCCCTGCAACACGTAAAGCCCGCGGTCCTCGCTGTCGTCCGGCAAGGGAATCGCCGCCCCGGCCTCCAGCGTGATATCGGCGTAAAGCGTCTCCGAGGCCGTCACCACGGGCGAAGTCTCGCCCCAGGCGCTGCCCAGGATCAGCCGCACCTCTTTCCCCTCGCCCTGCAAGAGCGGCAAGGCGCCCGCCACGGTATGCGAGAAGGCCGCCGGATCATCCTCGCGGTCCAGGGGCAGCGCGAGCCAGGTTTGCAGGCCGAAGAGCCCATGCGGCGCGGCGCGCAACTCCTGGTCCTGACGTTCGGAATGGGTGATGCCGATGCCCGCCGTCATCAGGTTCACATCGCCGGGCGCGATCCAGCAATCGGTGCCCAGGGAGTCGCGGTGATGGATGCGCCCCTTGTAAAGGTAGGTCACGGTGGCGAGCCCGATATGCGGATGGGGCCGCACGTCGATGCCCTGCCCGGTCAGGAACTCGGCCGGGCCCATCTGGTCGAAGAAGATGAAGGGCCCGACCATCTGCCTTTGCGCCGAGGGCAGCGCGCGGCGCACCTCGAAGCCGCCCAGGTCGCGGGCGCGGGGCACGATCACGGTCTCGATGGCGTCGACGGCATCGCCCAGGGGGATCGTGTGGTCCAGAAGGGGGTTCCAGCTCATGTCAGCTCTCCTTTCCCCCCATATAGCACGACGCGGGCCCCTCCGCCCTTGGCGATGAGCGCACAACTCCTGTCAAAGGATGAAGAGATTGGCCGCCGTCAGGTTGGTCCCTGCGGCGAAGCTGGCGAAGACGATGGCCGCAGCCCCGCCCGCGCCATCGGCATCGAAGGCCAGAAGCGCGGTGGCCGGATCGAACAGCACCCGCGTATCGGCCAGCGTCGCCACGCTGCCCGTCTCGAAGCCGAAACTGCCGCCCGGCGCCAGGCCGAAGGCCGCGCCCGACAGCCGCACCGTCTCGCCGAAGGCAAAGTCGGCGACATGGTCCACGCTGCCATCGGGGGTCTCCATGAAGTCGAAGACATCGAAGCCGAAACCGCCGATCAGCAAGTCCGCCCCCGCCCCGCCTGCCAGCACGTCGCGATGGCCACCGCCGCGCAGGGTGTCGGCGCCGTCGCCCCCCGACATCAGGTCCCGCCCGCCGTCGCCGCGCAAGGAGTCATCGCCCTCGCCGCCCCAAAGCCGGTCGTGACCCATGCCGCCTTCCAGGAGGTCGGCCTCCTCTTGCCCCACGAGGTCGTCATCGCCATCGCCGCCGAGAAGCGTGTCACGCCCGGTGCCGCCAAAGACGGTATCCGCCTCGGCGCCCCCCTCGAGCCGGTCGTCGCCCTCTTCGCCCACCAGGTAGCCTGCGCCCGCCCCGCCCAGGATCACGTCATTGCCCGTGCCGCCATAGATCTCGTCGAAGCCATCGCCGCCCGAAAGCGTGTCATCGCCCTCCATCCCGCCGAGGAAGTCGACCAGCGCGCCCCCGGTCAGGCTGTCGCCCGCCGTCGAGCCGCGAAACACCATGCGCTCGAAGCCGGAGATCCGCGAGCCGTCGGGCAGGAAAGCAAGCCCCGCCCCCAGGTCGAAGGTGATCGCCACCGAGGTCAGCGCATAGTTGACCATCAGCCAGTCGGTGCCCGCGCCGCCCTCCAGCGTGCCCGGCCCCGCGACGTCATAGCGGATCAAGAGGTCGTCGCCGTCGCCGCCGTAAAGCGCATCGCGCCCGGCCTCGCTTTGCAAGCGGTCGTTGCCCGAGCCGCCGAAGATGCGGTCGTTGCCTTCGGCGCCCGAGAGATAGTCATCCCCCGCCCCGCCCCACAGCGTGTCATCGCCCAGCCCGCCCCAGAGCTCGTCATGGTCGGTGTCGGGCCCCGTATCGCCCGGGGGATTGGCGGCATCCCAGCCGCGCATCCGGTCGCCGAGCAGGCCGCCATAAAGGGTATCGGGGGTATTGCTGCCGAAAATCCGTGCCATGTCAGGTCCTCCCTGCGGTCCAGCATGGCGGGAAGCGGCGCAAAGGTCCAGCATTGGTGGGTGGTGACGGGTTCGAACCGCCGACATTCTCGGTGTAAGCGAGACGCTCTACCAACTGAGCTAACCACCCCCGATGCGGGTTTACCGCCCCGGGGCGCCGCCTGCAAATCGAAAAAGCCGCCTGCCCCCGGCGATGCGCCGTCCCGGGCTTGACCCGGGACCTCCTGGCCCCAAAGCAAAAGACGCGCCCCGTGGGACGCGCCTTTCGTATGATGGTGGGTCGCATAGGGATCGAACCTATGACCCCTACCGTGTGAAGGTAGTGCTCTACCGCTGAGCTAGCGACCCGATGGCGCGGCTTTTAGCCAGCTTCCCCGGCCTCCGCAAGAGCCTCTTTGCCCGCATCCTCGCCCTTGGAGGGCTTTTCTTTCACCGCATTGGGGTCGGGCTGGCGCAGCTTCAGGATGATCATGCCATTATCGGCCTTGCGCGCCACGCGCAGGTTGCCAAGGCCCGGCAGGTTGACCGACTCGCCCTTGGCCAGCGCTGCCCCCAGTTCCGCCAAGGTCACGTCGACGACGTCGCGCAAATCCTTGCGCTTGACCGAGGACTTTTCCGCGATGCGCTCGATCAGCCCCTTGATCTTCAGCGTTGCCCCCTTCTCGGCCTGGGGCGCAGCCTCGGGCACCGCTGCGGGAGCGGGCGTGGCTTTGGAACGGGAAGAAGCGGGTTTGGCGGCCATCTTGATGTCCATTGTTGAGGATTTGGAAACAGGCTAGCCGGATTTTCTCGGCTTGCCTAGGCAGGGCGGGCCAAAAGGTTAACGCCCCGGCATTTCGGAGAAGGAAACGCCCGCCAAAATGGCGGGCGTCCAGTCCTCAATGCGCGGTTTTCGAGGGCGCCTCGTCGAGGCGGGCCGTCCGTGCCGCCTGTGCGGCCTCTTCGGCCGCCTCGTCCCATTCGACGGCCACGGGCTCGCCGACCAGCGCGATCTTCAGCACCTCGCGGACATGGGTGACGGGGATGATCTCCAGCCCGTCCTTCACATTCTGCGGGATTTCCGCCAGGTCCTTGGCGTTTTCCTGCGGGATCAGCACGATCTTGATGCCTGCGCGCAGGGCGGCCAGCAGCTTTTCCTTGAGCCCGCCGATGGGCAGGGCATTGCCGCGCAAGGTCACCTCGCCCGTCATCGCCACATCCTTGCGGACGGGGATGCCGGTCAGGACCGAGACGATGGCCGTGGTCATCGCCAGACCCGCGCTTGGCCCGTCCTTGGGCGTAGCCCCCTCGGGGACGTGGACATGGATGTCCATGGCCTCGAACTTGGGCGGCTTGACGCCCAGGGCCGGGGAAACGCTGCGGACATAAGACGAGGCCGCGTCGATCGATTCCTTCATGACATCGCCGAGTTTCCCCGTCGTCTTCATGCGGCCCTTGCCCGGCAGCTTCAGCGCCTCGATCTGAAGGATCTCGCCGCCCACGCTGGTCCAGGCCAGCCCGGTGACCACGCCGACCTGGTCTTCTTTCTCGGCCAGGCCATAGCGGTGGCGCTGGACGCCCAGGTAGTCCTCGACCTTGGCCTCATCGACCGAGACATGCTTGGTCGTCCCTTTCAGGATATCGGTCACGGCCTTGCGCGCCAGCTTGGCGATCTCGCGCTCCAGGTTCCGCACGCCGGCTTCCCGCGTGTAATAGCGGATCACATGGGTCAGCGCGGCATCGGAAACCTCGAACTCGCCCTTCTTCAGCCCATTGGCCGCAACCTGCTTCGGAAGCAAGTGGCCCTTGGCGATCTCGCGCTTCTCGTCCTCGGTGTAACCCGCGAGCGAGATGATCTCCATCCGGTCCAGAAGCGGCCCGGGCATGTTGTAGCTGTTGGCGGTCGTCAGGAACATCACGTTCGAGAGGTCATATTCGACCTCCATGTAATGGTCCGTGAAGGTGCCATTCTGTTCCGGATCCAGGACCTCCAGCATGGCGCTGGCCGGATCGCCCCGGAAATCCTGGCCCATCTTGTCGATTTCGTCCAAGAGGATCAGCGGGTTGGTCGTCTTGGCCTTTTTCAGCGCCTGGATGATCTTGCCCGGCATCGAGCCGATATAGGTCCGGCGGTGACCACGGATTTCCGACTCGTCCCGCACGCCACCCAGCGAAATCCGGATGAACTCGCGCCCCGTGGCCTTGGCCACGCTCCGCCCCAGCGAGGTCTTGCCGACGCCCGGAGGGCCGACGAGGCACAGGATCGGCCCCTTGAGCTTGGTCGACCGGGCCTGCACCGCCAGGTATTCGACGATCCGCTCCTTGACCTTCTCAAGGCCATGGTGGTCGGCATCCAGCACCTTTTGCGCCTCGATCAGGTCCTTCTTGACGCGGCTCTTCACGCCCCACGGAACCGACAAAAGCCAATCCAGGTAGTTGCGCACGACGGTCGCCTCGGCGCTCATCGGAGACATGGACTTCAGCTTCTTCAGCTCGCCCTCGGCCTTCTCCCGCGCCTCTTTCGAGAACTTGGTGGCCTTGATGCGCGCTTCCAGCTCGTCCAGCTCGTTCTGGCCCTCGTCGCCCTCGTTCAGCTCCTTCTGAATGGCCTTCATCTGCTCATTCAGGTAGTATTCGCGCTGGGTCTTCTCCATCTGGGTCTTGACCCGGGACTTGATCTTCTTCTCGACCTGCAGGACCGACATTTCGCCCTGCATATGGCCGTAGATCTTTTCCAGCCGCTGGGCCACATCCAGCGTCTCCAGGATCTCCTGCTTCAAGGCGACATCGGCGCCGAGGTGCCCCGCGACGAGGTCGGCAAGGCGCGGCGCCTCATGCGTCTCGGCCACGGCCGAAAGCGCCTCTTCGGGGATGTTCTTCTTGATCTTGGCATAGCGCTCGAACTCGTCCGCCACCGAGCGCAGCAGCGCATCCGAGGTCAGCTTGTCGCCCGGCGTCTCTTCCAGGACCTCGGCCCGGGCCTCGAAGAACGAGGAATTGGGCAGGAATTCGGTGATCTTGACGCGCGCCTTGCCCTCGACCAGCACTTTGACCGTGCCATCGGGCAGTTTCAAAAGTTGCAGCACATTGGCCACGACGCCCACGCGGAAGATGCCCTCGACACTCGGATCATCGACCGAAGGGTCCATCTGCGACGACAGCAGGATCTGCTTGTCGTCCTGCATCACCTCTTCCAGGGCGCGCACCGATTTCTCGCGACCGACGAACAGCGGCACGATCATGTGGGGGAAAACCACGATGTCGCGCAGCGGCAAGACCGGGTAGCTTTGCGGGAGTTTGTTCGTCATCTTCGGTTCCTTGTCCTCGCAGGAAGGCGATGGTCCCGACTGCGGCAACCCACTTCACCTTCCCCGTTCGTCCAATCTGGGGCATCGGCCCGGGGGTTTCAATGCCCCAAGCCCATCACGTTTCGCCCAGCATGAACCTGACCCGCGTCGGGCGCAAGGCGACCAAAGCGTCAGGGTAAAGGCGGGATGAGGGGAAAGCCGCCAATGCAACCGATCCGCCCCTGGTGGCACCGCCCCGCCAAACCCAAGGAGGCGAAGGCGAAGGCCGCAGCCGACAGGAAGGCTTGGGCCGAAGGCCCTCCGCTTTACAAGGGTTCGATATCGCCCATCGCGCGGGTCGCATGGAACTCCGCGACGAAAGCGCTCAGCCTGCCCTCCGCGATGGCATCACGCAGACCCTGCATCAGCTCTTGGTAGTAATGCAGGTTGTGCCAGGTCATCAGCATCGAGGCGATGATCTCGTCGGCCTTGAAGACATGGTGCAGATAGGCGCGGGAGTAGTTGCGGCAGGCCGGGCAGGTGCAGGCCTCGTCCACCGGCCTCGGGTCGTTCTGGTGCCTTGCGTTCTTGATCGTCACCGGGCCGCGCCTTGTCCAGACCTGTCCCGTCCGCCCCGAGCGCGAGGGCAGAACGCAGTCCATCATGTCGATCCCGCGTTCGACCGCGCCCACGATGTCATCGGGCTTGCCCACGCCCATCAGATAGCGCGGCTTGTCCTCCGGCAGGAAGCCCGGCGCGTAATCCAGGACGCCGAACATCGCCTCCTGCCCCTCGCCCACCGCCAGACCGCCCACAGCATAGCCGTCAAAGCCGATGGCCTTCAGCGCCGTGGCGCTTTCCTCGCGCAGATCCTTGGTCACGCCGCCCTGCATGATCCCGAAAAGCGCGTGCCCCGGACGGTCGCCAAAAGCATCCTTCGACCTCTGCGCCCAGCGCATCGACATCCGCATCGAGGCCGCCACCGTCGCATCATCGGCCGGAAGTGCCGGGCACTCGTCGAAACACATGACGATGTCAGAGCCCAAGAGCTTCTGGATCTCCATCGACCGCTCCGGCGAGAGCATGTGCTTGGACCCGTCGATATGGCTGGAGAACCGCACGCCCTCTTCGGTCAGCTTGCGCAAACTGGCCAGAGACATGACCTGGAACCCGCCCGAATCGGTCAGGATCGGCCGCTCCCAGTTCATGAACTTGTGCAGCCCCCCCAGGGCCGCGATCCGTTCCGCCGTGGGGCGCAGCATCAGGTGATAGGTGTTGCCCAGAAGGATATCGGCCCCGGTCGCCCGCACCGATTCCGGCATCATGGCCTTGACCGTCGCCGCCGTGCCCACGGGCATGAAGGCCGGCGTCCGGATCTCGCCCCGGGGGGTAGAGATCACCCCGGTCCGCGCCGCACCATCCTTCGCCGTCACCTGATAAGAAAACCGTTCGCCCATTGCGCCTCCTTGACCTTGCCCTTCTGGCCTGAGCCAATGGAAAAGCCAAGAGGAAGCCATATGCCGCCCAAATCCACCCCCCCGCCGGACGCGGCTTCCGACAGCCGAAAGCCCGCCAAAGCCCGCCCCGACCGCCGTGCCGAGATCGCCGAGGCCGCCCTGACCTGCCTGCAACGCGACGGCTATGCCAGCCTGACCGCCCGCAAGATCGCCGCCGAGGCGGGGCTCTCCCTCGGCCATATCACCTATCACTTCGCCTCGATGGACGAGGTCCTGGCCCAGGCCTACCGCTTGGCCTCGGCCCGGCTTCATGCCATCGGAGCCGCCGAGATGGCGGGCAAGGCCAGCCCGATGCAGCGGCTGGAGGCCTTCCTGCACGCGGGCTTCACGCCGCAGATGCTGGAGCCCTCCCATCTGCGGATGCGCATCGACCTCTGGTCGGCGGCGCTGTCGCATCCCGCCATCGCCGCGACCGAGGCCGAGCTTTACGCCCGCTACCGGGCCGAGCTGGAGACGCTCCTTCATGCCACCGGCGCGCAGGGGGTGACAGAACTGGCCGACCTGATCATGGCGGCACTGGACGGGCTCTGGCTGGACCATATCCGGCGCGGCGACGAGGCCGCCTGCCGCAACGGGCTCGCGCTTTGCCTGAGGCTCGTCGAAAGCGCCCTTCCCCTGGCGCCGCCCAAGCCTTAGTCTGCCGCCCATGTCGATCTGGTCGCGCATCGTCGAAGCCCTCTCCTCCCTGGTCTCGGGCCAGGGCCTGACCGAGGTTTTCGACCGCTTCCGCACCCGCCCCGAAAGGTCGGTCGCCTTCACCATCGCGGTCATCGCTCTGGGTGCCAAGATGGCCAAGGCCGATGGCCAGGTGACGCGCGACGAGGTCTCGGCCTTTCGCCGGGTCTTCCTGATCCCCAAGGGCGAGGAAGAGGCGGCGGCCCGGGTCTTCAACCTGGCGCGGCAGGATGTGGCGGGCTTCGACGCCTATGCCCGCAAGATCGCCGCCATGTTCCCCGGCGAGCGCGAGGTGCTGATCGACCTGATGGAGGGGCTCTTCCACATCTCGATGGCCGATGGCGCCTTCCACCAGGGCGAGGAGGAATTCCTGGCCGAGGTCGCCACGATCTTTGGCCTCGATGGGCGCTGCTTTGCGGGTCTTCGGGCGCGGCATGTGCCGGGCGATCCCTATGCGGTGCTGGGCGTCGATCCCGGCGCGCCGCTGGAAGAGGTCCGCCGCGCCTGGGCAAGGGCGGTGCGCGACAGCCATCCCGACGGCATGATCGCCCGCGGTGTCCCGCCCGAGGCGGTCAAGCTGGCCGAAGACCGTTTGCGCGCCATCAACGCCGCCTGGGAAGACATCCAGAAGCGGGCGGCATGAAGCGGCAGAGCCTCCGACTGGCCACCTGGAATGTCGCCTGGATGAATGCGCTTTTCGACGACCAGGGCGGGCTTCTGGACGACGATGAGCCCTCCTCGCGCTATGGCGTCTCGCGGGCGGGGCAGCTTGCCGCCATCGGCATCGTGCTGACGGCGCTGGATGCCGATGGGATCATGCTGATCGAGGCGCCCGACCAATCCGCCCGCCGCTCCTGCGTCCGGGCGCTGGAGACCCTGGCCCGGCGCATCGGGTTGCGGGCGCGGCGGGCGGTCGTGGGCTTCGCCTCGGACACCGAGCAAGAGATCGCCTTCCTCTACGACCCCGATGTGATCGAGGCCCGTCATGATCCGCAGGGGGAGCCCGCCACGAGTCATGGGGCGCCGCTGCACCTGGCGCCGCGCTTCGACACGGGTCTGCGCCACGATGCGGATGGGGATGGCAACGAGGAGCTGATCCGGTTTTCCAAGCCTCCGCTGGAGCTTGCCGTGACCACGGCTCATCGCAAGCTGCGGCTGATCGGGGTCCATGCCAAGTCCAAGGCGCCGCATGGGGCCGACAGCGCCGAGGAGGCGCGGCGCATCTCGATCGCCAATCGCAGGAAGCAGCTGGCCGAATGCACCTGGGTCCGGGCCAGGGTCGAGGGTCATCTCGCGGCGGGTGACAGCCTGATGGTGATGGGCGATTTCAACGATGGTCCGGGCTTGGACAAGTATGAACAGCTCTTCGGCGTCTCGGGGGTCGAGCTGGTCATGGGGCTGCGCCTGCCCCGCCCGCAGCGGCTGTTTGATCCGCATGCGTTTTTGGCGATCAACCAGAGGGGCGGGCTGACCCCCACCACGGCGCGGTTCTGGAACCCGGTCCACAAGTGCTATTTCGAGGCGCTTCTGGATTACATCATGGTCAGCCATGACCTCTTCACCAAGGGCGCACGCTGGCGGATCTGGCATCCGTTCAACGATCCGGGCGTGGCGGGGGTGGCCGAGCTCTCGGCGGCGGTGCTGGCGGGGTCGGACCACTTCCCGGTGACGGTGGATATGTAGGCAGCGGCGAGAGGGGTTGCGCCGCAGGACCAGACGCGCTTTGCGCGCCCGGTCCTTGCGTCGCCGGGGGGCTCTGCCGACTGCGGGGGCGCCGCCTCAAGCCCATCCGCGCTCCGCCGACTGCAAGGGCAGGGTGGCGGTCTGGGGTCCTGCGTTGCCCTTCGTCGGGAGGGCCGGCAGGGCGAAGAGCCGGGCCTTTCAGTCGGCAGGGCGACCTGTCCGGTCCTGCGGTGCGGTGCAGTCGGCGGGGCCCAACTTGGCAGTCGGCGGGGCGAGGCATCAGGCAGATCGCGACCTTGCAGTCGGCAGGGCCCAACCCCACAGTCGGCAGAGCCCCCCCGGTTGACTTGCCCCCCCGCTTTCGTCCAGCTAGGCGCCAGCAACAGAGGGGCTTCGATGCGGCTTTCCATGATCTCGGCGGCGCTGGTCGCGGCCCTCGTGGGCTTTGGCTCCACCATCGCCCTCGTCCTCGCCGCAGCCGCCGCCGTCGGCGCCTCCCCCGCCCAGACCGCCTCCTGGGTCACAACGATCTGCCTGGTCAAGGCGCTTGGCTCGGCCTTTCTCTCCACCCGCGCCCGCGTGCCCGTGGTCCTCGCCTGGTCCACCCCCGGCGCCGCGCTCATCGCGGCCACCCAGGGCCTGACCATGGCCGAAGCCGTGGGCGCCTTCCTCCTTGCCGGCGCCCTCATCGCGGCCTCTGGAGCCATCAAACCGCTCGGAGCCCTCATCTCCCGCATCCCCGATGCCCTGGCCTCGGCCATGCTGGCGGGGGTGCTTTTGCCCTTTTGCCTCAAGGGCTTCGCCGCCGCCCCGCCGCTTGGCCTCGCCGCCGCCGCCATGATCGCCACCTTCGCCCTGGTGCGGCTGAAGAACCCGGCCCTCGCCGTCCTGGCGGCGCTGGCCATGGGCCTCATTGCCGCCTTCTGGGGCGCGCCGCCGAGCCTTTCCTTCTCCCTGCCCGAACTGACCTTCATCCCGCCCGCCTTCTCGACCCAGGCGCTCATCGGCCTTGGCCTGCCGCTTTACCTCGTGACCATGGCCAGCCAGAACCTGCCCGGCTTCGCCACCCAGCGCGCGGCGGGCTATGAGCCCCAGGTCGCCCCCGCCCTGATCACCACGGGGGGCCTCTCGGCCCTCGGCGCCCTCTTCGGCGCCCATACGATCTCGATGGCGGCGATCACGGCGGCGATCTGCATGGGAGACGATGTCCACCCCGACCGCAGCCAGCGCTGGAAGGTCGGGCTCCTCTATGCTCTGGCCTGGGTGCTTCTGGGCCTCCTCTCGCCCGAGGCCATCGCCCTTCTGCGCCAGCTCCCGGCCGAGATCCTGACGCTGCTGGTGGGCCTGGCACTTCTGGGTCCCCTGACCGGAGCCCTGACGGGGGCCTTCGCCGCCGCCCCGCCGCAGCGCTTTGCCGCGACGATCACGCTGACCGTGACGGCCTCGGGGCTTTCGCTTCTGGGCGTCGGGGCGGCCTTCTGGGGCCTGCTTGCGGGGCTCGCGGTCCTCGCCCTGGACCGGCTTAGCCCCAAGCGCCCGTAAGGACGCGGCGGGTCACCCTTTCGACCGGCGCCTCGCGGGCGATGAGGCCCGCCACCCACTCGCAGGACCCGGCGTTGTAGACCGCTCCCCTGCCCCGGCGATATTCGGCGATGCAGCCATTGCCCCGGCTCGCCCGGCCCAGGGTCTCGGGCGTGACCGCTCCGTAAACCACCTGCGCCACCTCCTCGGCATCGAGCCGCCCGATGAACTTGTCCTCGTCATGCGGGCCGGTCGAATGGGCCAAGGTCGTGGCCGGAGACCAGGCGATGATCGTGAGCTCCCCCACGAGCCCCGGATCGGCGGGAAAGGGCAGGCCCTGGGTCATCGTCATCTCGACCCCATCGACCTCATAGGCAAAGATTTTCGAGGCCGCCCCCAGAACATCGCCATAACCGAGGCCTGAATCCTTCAGGCTCCAATGCTCGGGCCTGTAGATCGCAAAGCCCCCCGACCCATGGGCGGCGCAGCGGCTCCAGCCGGCATAGACCCCCATCGACCCCGTCAGCCCCATCGAGGCCACCGCAGGCCGCCCCACGCCGGGGTGATCCCAGTAAGAGGTCAGCCGAGACGGGTCCTCGGTCGGGTCCGACCGGGGCGCGTCGTATTTGTAGCAGGTCTGGACCGCCAGATCCTCGGACAGCCTGGTCTGCCAGAAGAAGTTCCCCGCGAAGCGTGCAAGCTCTCCGCCGTCATCGACCCAGGCGTCGAGATGGTCGCGCATCTCCCAGGTCCAGTATTCGTCATGCCCGACGATCACCGCGCGTTTGCCCGGCGTCACCCCCCGGTGGAGGTCGTGCTGGGTGATATAGCTCAGCGAAATCCCCTGCCCTTCGCACCAGAGCGCAAAGGGCCGTTCAAAGGCCGCCCAGCCGGATGAGGCGTATTTCTTCGACACGCCCTTGGCCCTTGCATAATCCATATGCGGATAGCGCGGCCGGGTCAGCAGGGGCGAGGCATGGGGGATGCGCGGCGCATCCTCGGGCCATTGGACAAAGCCCTTGGCCCAGGGCCGGTGGATCGAGACCTCGGGCGCGAATTCCACCCCATGCGGGCCGGTGATGCCCTGGTAATGGTTCGACCCGCCCCAGTCGTTATAGGCGCACCAGGTTCCCGTGCTCAGGATCATGGTCAGGTCGGAAACGCCCCGGAGGACGAACATATGCTCGGACTGGTGGCCCGGCACGGTCAGGCGGATGACATAGACGCCGGAGCGCCAGTCGGGCAGGGTCAGCCGAAAGACCTCGGGCCAGTCGCAGCCTGTCACGGAACATTGGCGCGGGGTCTCGGCGAAGGTGACCGCGATGTCCTGATCGACCACCACCTCGGGGATCAGCCCGTCGCGCAGGATGGTCAGCCGCGCGGGGCCACGGCCCATGGCGTGCAGGACAAGGGTCTCGCCGGGGGCATAGGAGAGGCGGTCGGTGTAACCCCAGACCTGGCTCGCCTCGGGGTCGGCGCTGGCGACCTCGTAATAGGTCCCGGTGACCGCGTCGCCATCATCCTGCGGGCCGGGGATGAAGAAGCCTTTCAGCACAGGGATTTCTCCAGGAAGGCCTGGGCGCGCAGGAAGAAGGTCTCCAGGTTGGCGGGGCGGGTGATGCCATGGCCCTCGTCCTTGAAGAACAGCTCTTCCGGCTTGTGGCCAGCCGCCCTCAGGTCGCGCAGCGCGGCATGGGCGTTTTCGGGCGAGACATTGGTGTCGCAAAGCCCCTGGACCACCAGGACCTGGCCCTTGACCTGATCCACGAAGGAGGCCGGAGAACCGTTCAGATAGCGCTCCGGCACCTCTTCGGGCGTGCCGCCCATCATCTCGATGGAATAGTCGCGGAGGTGATCCTGGCCGGTGGCCTGGTAGTCCAAAGCCAGCTCCCACATGCCGCAGACCGGGATGGCGGCGCCCACGAGGTCGGCCATCCGGGTGATGGCGTAAAAGCTGGAGAAGCCGCCGTAAGAGACCCCCGCCACCGCGACCTTTGGCGGGATGCCAAGCGCCAGGGCCGCCTCGATCCCGGCGCGGATGTCGGCTTGCTCTTCGGCGCCCCAACCCTGGAGTTTGATCGCCTCGCGCCAGTCGCGCCCAAAGCCGGTGGAGCCCCGGTAATTCGGGTCCAGCACGGCCCAGCCCATCTCGGTCAGGAAGCCGATCCAGGGGTGGCACCAGTCCTCGGAATGCCAGGTCGGGCCGCCATGGACCTTGACGACCAGGCCCCTTGGCGCCTCGGGCAGGTAAAGCCAGCCCTGGACCTCGGCACCATCCGGGGCTTTCCAGCGGAAGTCACGGGGGGTCGGGGTTCCGGGGCCCTTGAATACGTCCAGGCGGCGCGGCTTTTCGGGCTGCGCAGCCCAGACCTCATGCGGGGCATCGGCATCATATGCCTCTCCCAGCCAGCCATCCGGCAAGGCCGCCCAGGGGAGGAAGGACCGGCGGGAGGAGGGGTTGGCGATGGGCTCCCAGGCGCCGCGCCACTCATGGGCGCGGACCTGGCCGTGGTCATGGGAAACGACGGCCCAGCGCCCATGCCCCGCGATGACCTCATGCGGGCAGAAGTCTGGCTCTCCGCCCAGCCACTCGAGGCCGCCCTCCAGCGACAGGACCCCGACCCGGTCGCGGCCCTGGTGGTCGCTGACCACCGCGATTTGGTCATCGTCGATCCAGGTGCCACGGGTGTTCTCACGCTCCCCAAGACACAGCACCTCACGCAGCGCGCCATCCCAAAGCCAGACCTGCCCCGAGCCCGCCGCCCTGGTCGAGACGTTCAGCAACAGCCGCTTGCCATCGGGCGAGACCTCGGGCCCCGCCCCGAGCCTCGGCAGGCGGCCAAGCTCGCGCCGCGCCCCGGTCTCGAGGTCCTGCCACCAGAGGATCGCGCCGGAAACCCCATGCCCCGTGGCGTAATCATGGTCGGCGAGGAAGACGACCCCGCCGTCGAAAAACGCCCCGCCATACAGGAAATGGCTCTCCTGCTTGGGCGTCAGAAGCCGCAGCTTGTTGCCCAGACGGCGGTCCAGGAGCAGAAGGTGGTCATGCTCCGACCCATTGCGGCTTTGGCCAAGGATCAGCTGCATCCCGTCACCCGAGACATCGCGGATCTCGTGGTGATCGACACCGAAGGTCAGCTGCTCGGGATGGCCCCCCGCCACGGGCGCGCAGAAGACATCCGCGCCGTGATCGCCCTTGCCGGTCCAGAACCCCCAGACCCCGTCGCCCGAGGCCCTGACCTGGTAAACCTCGGGCAGCCTTGCCCATTTCCGCGCGACTGTCTTCATCGTGATCCTCCGCAGGGCCAGCCTGACCAAAGGAGGCGCAAAGTCAACCGGGTGCCCGGATCACCGTGACCGAGGCAGAGGCCTCCGCGACCACCTTGGCCGAGACCGAACCCAGATAGCGCCGCGTGGTCGAATGGCCCCGCGCGCCCATCAGGATGTGATCGGCCCCCACTTGGCCCGCATGGTCCAGGATGGCCTGTGCGGCGTCGGAGTTCTCCAGGATCTGGAAGGTCAGCTGCGCCTCGGGCAGCTCCAGCCCCGCCGCCCAGTGCTTCAAGGCCACCAGACGGCTGACATGGACATTCTGCCCCTGGGCATCGGTGCCCGTGTCGATGCCCAAAAGCGCGGTGCGAATGACGTTGACCAAGGCCACGCGGGATTCCGGCTGATGGGTCAGCATGCGGCGGACCCAAGTCAAAAGCAGGTCATGCAAAGCCTCCCCCTCGGGCGAGAGATCGACGGCGACGAGAAGGATCGGCACATCGGCCTTGGCCCAGGTCGCCCCCAGCCGCGTCAGGCCGCGCATCTTGCGGCGGCGGCGCCAGATCGTCAGCCAACCATCGGGGCGCAGCTTGCGGCCCCTGGCGGTCAAGACGACCTGGCCCGGGTGGGCCAGGTCAAAGCGCAGTTGGGCGGCGGTCTGGTAGCGCTTTTCGGGATCGACCTCCAAGGCCCGCAGGATGATTTCCTGCAACCACTCCGGCAGATCGGGGCGCAGAAAACGCGGCGGAACGGGGTCGAGCCAGAGCCGCTTTTTCAGCTGCTTCATCTTCGAGGGCATGCCGAAGGGCGCCTTGCCCGTCGCCATCTCGTACAAAAGCGCGCCGAGGGCGAAGATATCCGACCTTGGGTCGCCGCGCGTCTGAAGGACCTGTTCGGGGGCGATATAGGGATAGGTGCCCATCGGAATCCGGAACTCTTCTTCCAGAAGGTCGGGCAGGTCGCGGTGGCGGGAAAGGCCGAAGTCGATCAGCACGACCTCTCCGGTCTCGCGCATCAGAAGGTTGGCGGGCTTGATGTCCAGATGCGCCACGCCCTGGGCATGGAGGGCTGCCAGGGCATCGGCCACGCGGGCCGCGGTCTCGATCAGGTCGGAGAGCGCCCAGGGCCCCTTGTCGAAGCGGGCTTGCAGGCTTTGGCCGGGGATCGCCTCTTGCACGATATAGGGCATCGTGTCGAAACCGCCCTCCGCCACGATGCGCGGCACATGGGGGCCGGAAAGGCGGGGCATGATCATCTGCTCGGTCTCGAAGCCCACGATGGTCGGGCCATCATCGCCGTCGAGGATCTTGGGCACCTTCATGATCAGCGCCGAGCGGTACAGCGGATGGGTCACCGCCCAGATCGTCGCAAAGCCGCCCTCGTGGAGCTGATCGCCCAAGGTGAAGCCATCGACCGTCAGGCCCTTTTCGGGTTTCAGCATGTCAGTCTCCGCTCAGAAGCCGCAGGGCAAGCGCCTCGGGCAGGCCCGCCGCCCGGACCTTCAGCGCGGTGGCACCGCAGTCATAGGGGGTGCGGCGGAAGGTGATCTCGTCGCGGGTCGTGTCCACAAGCGCCCAGGCGGCCTGCGGGCAGCGGTCGCGGGGCTGGCCCACCGCGCCCACGACGGCCAGCCAACGGCGGGTGCGCAACAGCGGCATGGCCTGGCCGATCTTCACCGTCATCCCCGCGACCATGCCGCGCATGTCCAGCGAGTAGAGCTGGGGCACATGGACATGGCCGCAGAGCGTCAGCCGGGCGCGGGAGGCGCGCAGGCAGCCGGTGGCGGTGGGCTCAGAGGTCACATAGATCCAGTCCGCAGGGGCCTCGGCGCTGGCATGGACCAGGGCCAGACCCTCGATCTCGGCGGTCAGGGGCAGGGCATCCAGCCAATCCGCCTGGTCAGGGGCAAGCTGCGCGCGGGTCCAGTCGATGGCCAGCCGCGCATTGGTCGACATATCGGCGCCCGAGCCCTTGATGGCGGCGTCATGGTTGCCCTTGATCGTCACGCAATTCAGCTCCCGGATGCGGTCAAGGCACCAGCCCGGGTCAGGCCCATAGCCCACGATGTCGCCGAGGACCGCAATGGCATCGCAGCCCCGCGCCGTCACATCGGCGAGAACCGCCGCGAGCGCCTCGCGGTTGCCATGGATATCGGTCAGAACTGCCAGCCGCACCCGTTCCTCCTTCAGGCCGCCTTTGGCTCTTGTAGCGCGCTTTTAGCCGCCTGCCCATGCGACGGAGTGGCCTTGTTCCATGCCGTGGCGGATTGAGCGGCGGTCAGCCCTGCGCCTGCAAGACCGCAAGTGCGCAAGAGGTCAGGCGGGCCTTCAACCCATCGGACCGGCTGGTCAGGATCACGGGGACACGGGCGCCCAGGACGAGGCCCGCGGCCTCGGCATGGGCGAGGTGGGTCAGGAGTTTCACCAGGATATTCCCCGCCTCGATCCCCGGCACGATCAGCACATCGGCCCGCCCCGCCACCGGCCCCTTGACGCCCTTGGCCTGGGCGGCCCTGGGGTTGACGGCCAGGTCCATGGCGAGCGGGCCCTGAACCAGCCCCCCGGTGATCCGCGTGCCCGCCATCGCGGCCAGCGCCGCCGCATCTGTCGAGGACGGCATCTCGGCCATGGGCTCTTCGACCGCCGAGAGGATGGCCACGCGGGGGGTCTCGATCCCCAGGCGGCGGGCGAGGTCGATGGCGTTCTGGGTGATCTGGACCTTGGTCTCGAGGTCCGGGGCGATGTTGATGGCGGCATCCGAGACCAAAAGCGGATGGGAAACGCCCGGCACATCCATGACGAAGACATGGGTAAAGCGGCGGCCGATGCGCAGCCCGGTCTGACGGTCCAGCATGGGGCGCAAGAGCGTGTCGGTGTGCAGGTGGCCCTTCATCACCGCCCGCGCCCGGCCCTGGTGGACCAGGTCCACGGCCAGGGCGGCGGCCTCGGTGTCGGTTGCGGCCTCGATCACCTCCGCCCCGCCCAAGGGCAGGCCAAGACGCGCGGCCAGGGCGGGAAGGTCATGGCCGATGAACAGGGGCAGGATCAGCCCCTCCGCCATCGCCGCAAGCGCGCCCGACAGTGAGGCCGCGTCACTCGGCCAGACCACGGCGGTGGGCAGGGGCGCCAGGCCCTTGGCCCGGGCGAGGATCGCGTCGAACTGGCGGTGGCTTTGCACCACCAGCCCGGGCAACTCGCTGTCGTCGAAAGAGATGGCGCGGGTCGGCGCCAGAACCTCGGCCTCGCCCTCCGCGATAACCTTGTCGCGGCAAGAGACCAGGGTGGAGAGCGTCACCACCCCCTCCCGCAGCCCGGTGACCGTGACCCGGGCGACCAGCTCATCCCCCACCTGCGCCACGCCGCGAAACTCCAGCCTCTGGCTGCGGTAAACCGTCCCCGGCCCCGGCAGGTGATTGCCCAGGGTCGCCGCCACCATGGCCGCGACGAACATCGCCGGAGCCCGGCTCTCGCGCGTCCCGTCGCCGTCCAGGTCCTGATCCGGCAGGTTCATCGGGTTGTGATTGCCCGTGGCCGCCGCAAAGACATAAAGGTCATCGAAGGTCACCAGGCGGCGTGTCTCGGCCTGGTCTCCGACCTTCAGGCTCTCATAGGGGCGGTTGTCGAGTGTCATGGCGCCACCTTGCCCGTGGATCATGACAGTTCAACCCCCATCGCAGGTTTACCTTGCCGCCCCATGGCCCTACCTTGGGGCAAAGAATCCGAGGCTCATGATGACCGACCCCGCCTATCGCGTCCTTGCCCGCAAATACCGGCCCGAGACCTTTGCCGACCTGGTCGGCCAGGAAGCCATGGTGCGGACCTTGAAGAACGCCTTCGCGGCGGGGCGCATCGCCCATGCCTTTGTCATGACCGGCATCCGGGGGACGGGGAAAACCACGACCGCGCGGATCATCGCCAAGGGGCTGAATTGCGTCGGTGCCGATGGGAAAGGGGGCCCCACGACCGAGCCCTGCCTCGTCTGCGAGCCCTGCCGGGCGATCTCCGAGGGCCGCCATGTCGATGTGATGGAGATGGACGCGGCTTCCCGCACCGGGGTGGGCGATATCCGCGAGATCATCGATTCGGTGCGCTACCGCGCGGCCTCGGCCCGCTATAAAGTCTATATCATCGACGAAGTGCATATGCTCTCGACGGCGGCCTTCAACGCGCTTCTGAAGACGCTGGAAGAGCCGCCCGAACATGTGAAGTTCATCTTCGCCACCACGGAAATCCGCAAGGTCCCGGTGACGGTCCTGTCCCGCTGCCAGCGCTTCGACCTGAAACGAATCGAGCCCGAGGTGATGATGGGCCTCCTCCGCAAGATCGCCGCCGGGGAAAACGCGACGATCACCGATGGCGCGCTGGGTCTGATCACCCGCGCGGCGGAGGGCTCGGCGCGGGATGCGACCTCGCTTCTGGACCAGGCGATCTCCAACGGCGCCGGAGAGGTCCAGGCCGATGCCGTCCGCGCCATGCTGGGCCTGGCGGACAGGGGCCGGGTCATGGACCTCTTCGAGATGATCATGAAGGGCCAGGCGTCCCAGGCCCTGACCGAGCTTGCGGGCCAATATGCCGATGGCGCCGATCCGCTGGCGATCCTGCGGGACCTGGCCGAGATCACCCATTGGGTCTCGGTCACCAAGATCACCCCCGAAGCCTCCGAGGACCCGACCCTCTCGCCCGACGAACGCAACCGCGGGGCGGAGATGGCCAAAGCCCTGCCGCTCCGCAGCCTGTCGCGCATGTGGCAGCTTCTGCTGAAGGCGCTGGAGGAAGTGGCCCAAGCCCCCAACGCCATGATGGCCGCCGAGATAGCGGTGATCCGCCTGACCCATGTGGCCGACCTGCCCGACCCGGAGACCCTGATCCGCCACCTGCGCAACGTGCAGCCCGGCGCGGCTCCGGCAGGCGGGGCGCCTTCAGGCCCGGGACTCGGGCGGCCCCTGCACGCGCCGATGACACGGGCGCCCGCGCGCGGCCCGATGATGTCGGGCGCCCAGGCGCTGGCGCTGCAAACCGATGCCGAGGTGCTCTACCAGAGCTTCGATCAGGTCGTGGCGCTGATCCGCGAAAAGCGCGACATGAAGCTTTTGGTCGAGGTCGAAAGCCACCTCCGCCTCGCCCGCTATGCCCCCGGGCGGATCGAGTTCGAACCCACCCGCGAGGCCGCCCCAGACCTCGCCGCCCGGCTCTCGGCAAGGCTGCAAGGCTGGACGGGCAGCCGCTGGGGGGTCTCGGTGGTCTCGACCGGCGGGGCGCCGACGATTGCCGAGGCGCGGGATGCGGTCCTGAACGCCGCCCGGGCAAAGGCGCTGGAGACGCCGATGCTGCAGGCGATCATGACGGCCTTCCCCGGGGCGAAGATCACCGAGATACGCGCCCCCGAAGAGCTGGCAGCCCAGGCCCAGGCGGACTCCCTGCCCGAGGTCGAGGATGAATGGGACCCTTTCGAAGAGGGCTGATCCCCGGGGTTTCTGGGGCAACTCAAGACCTCCCGCGACGCAGTAGGCGCGCCCGGGCCCAGACCCGGGGTATACCCCGGGCTACGCAGAACCACGGTTGCGCCATCGCCCCGCCGTCCCGGGCTTGACCCGGGACCTCGACACGAAAAGCGCCCCCACCGGCAGCACCTCCCCTTCGCCACCCCGGGGTTCCCCCCGGGCTACGCAGAACCACGGGCGCACCCTCTCCCCGCCGTCCCTGGCCTGACCCGGGACCTCGACACGAAAAGCGCCCCCGTCGCCATGACCTCCCCCGGGGGTTGTCCCCGGGCGACAGTGCCGCCCACACCCCTCCGCCCCGGGCTTGACCCGGGGCCCCGCCCCCCGCAAACCTTCCCCATGCGCCGCCTCCCCCTCCTTCTTCTGCTCCTCCCTTCCCCCCTGCGGGCCGAGGTTTGCGACAAGGAGGCCCCCGATTGGGACGGCGTGCCTGTGACCGCCCTCTCCCCGGTGCTGGACTTCTGGACCTCCCTTCCAGGCTTGGCGCTGGCAGCCGTCTTCCTCATGGCCCTCCTCGTCCATCGCCGCGCCATGACCCTCCTCGCCCTTGCGGCGGGCCTGCTGCCGTTGGTTTGGTTCTACGGCCTTGACGACGGGGCGAACATCCGCACCGCCGCCATCCGCGAGGGCTGCGCTGGTCCCCCATGGCTCCTCACCCTCTCCCTCCTCGCCCCCGCACTCCTCCTGTTCCGCCGCTCTTGACCCTTCCCGGCCCCGAACCCATCTGCTATCCAAACCGGAACGAAAGGGAGACGGCGGATGTTCAAGGGTCTGGGCGGGTTGGGCGGCATTGGCGACATGGCCAAGATGATGCAGGCGGCCAAGGACATGCAGTCCAAGATGGCCGAGCTGCAGGAAGAGCTCGCCCGCACCGTCGTCATCGGCGAAGCCGGCGCCGGCCTCGTCAAGGCCCGCGCCACGGCCAAGGGAGAGGTCACGGGCCTCGACATCGACCCCTCCATCCTGGTGCCTTCTGAAAAAGAGGTCATCGAGGACCTGATCCTCGCCGCCATTCGCGACGCCCAATCCCGCGCCGTGGCCCGCTCCCAGCAGGAAATGCAGCGCCTGATGGCCGAAATGGGCCTGCCGCCCGACATGAAACTGCCCTTCTGAGATGGCGCCGCGCCCCTTGGGAGACACCTGTTCCCCCGGGCCGCTGCGGCCTGCCAGATCGCATCTTCCCAGCCGCCTCCAGACGGCCGCCCCAGCGCGCCAAGGGTCGAACCTCCCGCCCCTGACCGCAAGCGCCTCTTTCCCTTTCATACTGGCACAAATATCCTCGGGGGGTCCGGGGGGCAGAAGGCCCCCCGGCGCTTTCCGCCAAACCGAACCCCGCCATGAATGACACCCGCGACATCGAGGCGCTGATCGACCTCATGGCCCGCCTGCCCGGCCTTGGGCCCCGGTCCGCCCGCAGGGCCGTCCTGGCGCTCCTCAAGCGGCGCGAGGCCTTGATGGCGCCCCTCGCCCAGACCATGGCCAATGTCGTCCTGAACGCCCGCGACTGCCGGACCTGCGGCAATATCGGCACCCAGGACCTCTGCCCGATCTGCGCCGACCCCGCCCGGGCCACGGGCGAGATCTGCGTCGTCGAAACCGTGGCCGACCTTTGGGCGATGGAGCGCTCGCGCGCCTTCAAGGGGCGCTACCATGTCCTCGGCGGCACGCTCTCGGCGCTCGACTCCATCGGGCCCGAGCAACTGCGCATCCCCGCCCTCGTCGACCGCATCAAGGCCGATGGCATCACCGAGGTCATCCTCGCGCTGAATATCACGGTCGAGGGCCAGACCACCGCCCATTACATCGCCGAGGCGCTGGAGCCGCTCGCGCTGCGGCTCACCTCGCTCGCCCAGGGCGTGCCCATGGGCGGAGAGCTCGATTACCTCGACGATGGCACGATCGGCGCGGCACTCCGGGCCCGGCGCGGGGTTTAGGCGATCAGGAGCTGCCCGGCCAGGCCCGTGGTCGAGGCCAGGGTCATCAGGTGCAGCTCGTCGGCGCCGAAGTCCAGCACGACATGGCCGTTCACCAGCCCGGCATATTGCGACACGACCTCGGCGGCGGTCTTGGCTGCTCCGCCCCAGAGGGTCGCACTGACCCGCACGACATCGGCCACCAGGCTGAAGTCCTCGACCCGGTCCACCCCGCCGCCCAGGGCAAAGTCGAAGCGGTCGTTGCCAAAGCCTCCGATCAGCGTGTCATTGCCGGCCAGCCCTGCCAGGGTATCCGCCCCGCGTCCGCCGCGCAGCACATTGGCAAAGACATTGCCGGTGATCCTGTCCGCCCCGCTGCCGCCCGTCGCATTCTCGATGATGCAGTCCAGCGCGATCGAGACATTGTTGCGATAGCCCATCACATCCGAGAACTTGCCCTGGCCAAGGTCGATCCTTTGCGCCCCGGCATAGCCCGACAGGTTCAAGGTATCGCGGCCCGATCCGTCCCAGAGGCACAGGAGCGGCGTGTCGTTGCTGGAGAAATCATAGACTGACCCGGCCAGGTTCGTGTTGAACCCATAGACCGTGGCCCCGGCGTTGAAAGCGGTGTTCTTGCCATACATGACCTGCAAGGCCTTGATGTCGAACATCATCAGGGTCTGGGCATAGATATCGGGGGCCGCAGAGGTCGTGTCGACGGCGTCGAAATAGCTCATCACCGTGTATTGGGTGCTGTCCTGGATGAACTGCGCCGAATTGGCATAGGTGATCTCGACACCCACGGCGGCGTTGTAATCGCCCGGATGGTCCAGCCCCATGGCATGACCCAATTCGTGCAGCATGACCCACCAGGAATAGCCCCCCGGGGCCAGGTTGGCATCGCTGACCGAATCGAGGTTCAGCCAAAGGTCGCCCGCATCGGCCGAATTGCCCCGGGAGCCGGGGAAATAGGCAAAGGCCCCGGCGCCGTCGTCGGTCGAGGTATAGGCGCCGATCCGGATCGTCGCATTGTCCGAGAACCCGCCCGGGCTCACCTGGACGAAGCCCAGCCCCGCGACCTGGCCGAACGCCTCCAGCGCGGCCTGGGCGGCGTCCTGCTGCAGGGCGCTCAGCCGCGAGAAGGGCGCGGGGTCGCCATTGGCGTCCAGCGCCGGACCCGAGCTGCGGAAGCTCCAGGTCAGGGTCGTGGCAGTGCCCGCCGTGCCCGACCACGAAGCGCCCTCGCGGTAAAGCACGCCCGCGCCCAGCTCGGGCGTCAGGCTCAAGTGGTTGCCCAGGTTGGCGGCCAGCCCATAGCGGCTGCCCGTGTCCAAGGAGCGCAGGTCGAGGTAATAGCTCCCCGTCACCGTGGCCGTATAGGTCAGCGAGGGCATATAGCCGGGGCCGCTGTCGTCATCCTCGGCCAGGATCGTGCCATTGGCGCCGCGCAGCCGCAGGGCCAGGTCGGTCGCCGCAAGGCCCGGCCCGCCAAGCCCGACCGCGCCAAAGGTCACGACCTGTCCCGCCGTCAGGGTGATCTTGACCCAATCGGTCTCGGCCCCGGAGAAGCTGCCCAGGAAGACATCGCCCAGCCCCATCTGATAGGTCGTGGCCCGCGATCCGGCTGCATCGGTGGTCTCGAGGATCGTCGCCATGTCGTCTCCTGTTCCCTTGGCCTGGAGCCGGTCTGACGCGGAAGGACCCGCCAGACAGCCTCCGAACTTTAACCTGTCGCCTGTCTTTCGACAATTCCGGTGCCCGCGCTTGTCGGACAGTCTCTAGCCGTAATCGCTGCGCAAATGGCTTTCCAGACCCGAGACCGAAAAAAGTCCCATCAAATGCAGCTCTTGGGCCCCGAAATCCAGCACGACATGGCCGTTCCGCATCTGGGCGAAGCGCGCCACGATCTCGGAATGCGACAGCGCGACCCCGCCCCACAGCGCGGCGTCCAGGTCCAGCACGTCCAGTGCATTGTCGAAATCGGTGATCCAGTCGCTGCCCTCGCCCTTGTCGAAGACGAAGACATCGGCGCCCCGGCCTCCGGTCAAGAGATCGTTGCCAAGCCCGCCGTCCAGCGTGTCATCGCCCCCCCGCCCCACCAGCCGGTTGCCCAGCCCATTGCCGAGGATCAGGTCCGACCCCATGCCGCCCACGGCATTCTCGATCCAGACCCCCACCGCGATGGAGAGGTTGCCGCGATAGCCCGCCACGTCGGAAAAGCGCCCGGCCACAAGGTCGATCTTCTGGTTCTGGCCAAAACCCGAGAGGTCGATCGTGTCGATCCCCGAGCCATCCCAGATGCACAGGAGCGGCATCTTGTTGACCTTGAAGTCATAGGGCCCGCCGACGTTGCAATTGAAGCCATAGGTCGAATTCCCGGCATGGGCGGCGGCATTGGCTCCATACAGCTTCTGCAGCGCCAGGATGTCATACATCATCAAGGTGTCAGGCTTCTTGCGCGGCGCATTGGGCTCGGTCGCCCAGGCGTCGAAATAGCTCATGACCGTGTATTGCGTGCTGTCCTGGAAGAATTGCGCATGGGTGGCATAGGTGATGACCTGGCCCGGCCCCGCGTTGTAATCGCCCGGGTGATCCAGGCCCAGGGCATGGCCGAATTCGTGCAGGATGGCGAAATGGGCATAGCTGCCGCGCGGCAGCCAGGTCGTCGAGACGGAATCGTTGTTCAGCCAGACATCGCCGTCCACCGAGCCCGCATCCCGGCTGCCCGGCAGGTTGGCAAAGGCCCCGGCGCCATCGGTGGTGGAAGTATAGGCGCCGACCAGAAGCGTCGCCTGGGTCGTCGTGCCGCCCGGGGCCACCTGCTGGAACTTGACGCCCGCGACCTCGGAATAGGCGGCCAGCACCTTGAAGACCGCGCCCTGTTGCGCCGAGGTCAGCGCGGCAAAGGGCGCCGGGTCGCCATTGGCATCGAAAGCCGCCCCAGGCGCGCGAAAGCCCCAGGTCAGCGTCGTGCCCTGCCCCGCCGGACCCCAGGCCGCCCCCTCGCGCAGCAAGGCCCCCGCCCCGGCCTCGGGCCCCAGCGAGGCCATGGTCCCCGAGGTGACCGAAACCGCATAGCCGCCCGCCGCCCCGCTGCGATGCGAGGAGACATCGAGGAAAAAGGTCCCCCCGGTCTGCGGGACATAGGTGAAGATGGCCGAAAGCCCCGGCCCGCTGTCCTCGTCGCCGTAAAGCGCCCGGCCCGAGGCATCGCGCAGCACCAGCCGCCCGTCCACGACGCCAGAGCCCAGGGCTCCAAGCCCCATGGCGGCAAAGGCATAGGACTGCCCGGCCACCAGGGTGACCTTGATCCAGTCGCTTTGACCCGTGCCAAGGCTGCCCCGGAAGACATCTCCCGAGCCCATGGCATATGAGGTGGACGCCGCTTCTGGCGCGTCCATCTTTTCGATGAATACGGCCATGCGGTTGCTCCGGCAGGCGAAAGGGATCGGTCCGGCCAGATGCGCTGGCCAGATCGGGACAGGCCCCTTGAACCGGTTGAACCGGTCAGGCGAGCCTGTGCGACAGCCGCAAGCCCCCCAAGGGTGCCATGGGCCTATGAGGCGACGATGCGACCCCAGGGGGCAGCGCAAGGTCGGACTTGGTCTTCGGTCGTCAGGTCAGTCAGGAAAAAGGGGAGGACACACCCATGGCTCCCCGGGGATCAGAACACCACAGCGGGGCGATTCCGTCCATCCGCGAAAACGTTAATGCCCGGCGAAGTGCCGGGCATTCCTGTCGAATTCGCCTCAACTTGGGTTCAGAGGTCGTCGTCGTCCTCGTCGTCGTCATCGCCCTGCGGCAGGTTGAAGAAGCTCTCCGCGTCGGAATAGTCGGCGGGCTTCTTCGGCTCTTCCTGCGGCCGGGTGAAGGCTTCAAGGCCCGAGGGCATCCGGGGCTCTTCGCCCATCGAAAGCGACTGTTCGGTCGAGACCAGCTTGCGACGCTCGTCATCGGTCATGACCACGCCATCGGCAGCCTTGCGGCGGGCGGCGGCCTGAACGGCGGCGTCCAGCTCCGACTGGCGGCAGAAGCCCAGGGCGACCGGGTCAATCGGCGAGATATTCGCCATGTTCCAATAGGTCCGCTCACGGATCGCAAGGATCGTGGGCTTCGTGGTGCCCACCAGCTTGCCAATGGCGCCATCGGTCAGTTCCGGGTGGAACTTGACCAGCCAGAGGATCGCGGCCGGGCGGTCCTGACGCTTGGACAAGGGCGTATAGCGCGGCCCGCGACGCTTTTCCTCGCCCACGGCGGCGGGGTTGAACTTCAGCTTCATCCGGTAAAGCGGATCGGCCTCGCCCTTGGTGATCTCGA
The DNA here is from genome assembly GCF_009925085.1 of Stagnihabitans tardus. Taxonomy (GTDB): domain Bacteria; phylum Pseudomonadota; class Alphaproteobacteria; order Rhodobacterales; family Rhodobacteraceae; genus Stagnihabitans; species Stagnihabitans tardus. The sequence goes on from NZ_JAABNR010000017.1 coordinate 62,009, forward strand.
CCTGGTCCAGCTGGTTGTTGCCCACCGGGTCAAAGCCCTTGACCCCCGTGGCCACATCGCCATCGGCGATCCCCTGCACTTCCAGCTCGTGCATCGAGCAGAAATCGGCGATCTGCCGGAAGGTCAGCGTCGTGTTCTCGACCAACCACACTGCGGTCGCCTTGGCCATGAGCGGTTTGGACATCGGATCACTCCTTTACAAATCTCTCCCGCGCCGGGAAAACGGCTGCGACCTAGGCCGCGACTTTCTCGTTTTCGGGGGGAAGTCGGTGGCCGTATACCTGATGCAAAGGCCAAGGGGAAGCGGAAATGCGCGTGATTTTGGGGCTGATCGCCTGGGTTTTCGCCACGGTTGCAGCCTGCCCCGCCTGGGCCGATGGCGAAAGGGCGGGGGATTTCGACTATTACGTCCTGTCGCTGTCCTGGTCCTCGTCCTGGTGCCTGGAGACGGGCGATGCCCGCGACGATCCGCAATGCGACGCGGGGCGGGGGCTGACCTTCGTGCTGCACGGGCTTTGGCCGCAATACGAAGAGGGCGGCTGGCCCTCTTACTGCCGCACCAACCAGCGCGACGCGACACGGGAGGAGACGGCGGCGATGACCGATATCATGCCCTCCGCGAGCCTCGCCTGGCATGAGTGGAAGTCCCATGGCCGCTGTTCGGGCCTGTCGCCGCGCGGCTATTTCGCCGCCGCCCGCAAGGCCTGGGAGAGCCTGAAGATCCCTTCGGTCTTCGGCCGCGTCACCGTGCCGCTGCAAGTCCCCCCCGCCGTGCTGGAAGAGGCTTTCTACGAGGCCAACCCGGCTTTGCCCGAGGGTTCCATCGCGCTCTCCTGCGGCGATGGGCGGATCGAGGAGGTGCGGCTGTGCCTGACGACCGACCTCAGGCCGCGTGCCTGCGCCCCGGATGTGGCGGCCTGCCGGATGAAAACTGTGACCCTGCCGCCGCTTCGTTAACCATTTCCTGCCGGAAAAGCGAAAATTCGCTTCGCTTTTGGGCGGACTGTGGCACAGAGGGCAACAATCCGGGAGCCAACCCGGTTTCAAAGGCCTAATAGCCGCAGGAAAAGGGAACAGTGACGTGATCAAGGAATTTCGCGACTTCATTGCCAAGGGCAATGTCATGGACCTCGCCGTCGGTATCATCATCGGCGCGGCCTTCACCGCCATCGTCAAATCGCTGGTCGATGACCTGATCAACCCGATCATCGGTCTGATCATCGGCGGCATCGACTTCACCAACATGTATGTCGTCCTCTCGGGCGAAGTGGCCCCGGGCACTCCGCTGGCCGCCGCGCGCGAGGCCCATGCGGCGCTCTTTGCCTATGGCTCCTTCATCACCGCCGTGATCAACTTCCTGATCATCGCCTTCGTGGTCTTCCTGCTGGTCAAGGCCGTGAACAAGCTGAAGGATGCCGCCGTCAAGAAAGAGGCCGCCGAGGCCGCAGCCGCCCCCGCCGGTCCGACCGAGCTGGAGGTCCTGCTGCAGATCCGCGACTCGCTGAAGAAGTAAACCGCGATACGTTCAAAGGCCCCCGGAGCGATCCGGGGGCCTTTTTCGTTTCGGGCGCGGCGGGATGAAACCCGCCCTAGGCGGCCCGGTCCAGCCGGAGGGCCCTTTGCGCGAGGCTGGAGAGCAGCAGAACCGCCGCAAGAATGACAAGGACGACCGCAGCAGCCATCGCGTTCTCGCGAACCCTAGCATAGGGCGCGATATAGGCAGAAGCCCAAAAGACCAGGGCCGCGCCGACCAGAAAGGCGGCACGGCCTCGCCGAAACTCAAGCAGAATGAGGGAGACGGCGGCTGCGAAGCCGACCAGCCGGAAATAGACCAAAAGGGCTATTCCAAAGCCGACCCCGCGACCGTTCCTCCCAAACATGCCCGTCATGACCTCGATCGCCCCCGCCGAAAGCACGAGAAAGGCGGCGAGCGAGACCACGAAGACGGTAAGTTTCAACAAGATGAGCTTCACCATCTGAGCATCCTTTGGACCAGGGCGGGGTTCTCCCCGCCGGTTGGGTCACAGGTCCAAGGCCTCCGCCGCCGAGATGGTCGGCAGGCCCAAGGCCACCCCCACCGCCGCATAGGTCAGCTTTCCGGCATGGGTGTTGAGACCCGCAAGCAGGTGCTTGTCCTCCGCGCATGCCTTTTTCCAACCTTTGTCGGCCAGGGCCAGCATGAAGGGCATCGTCGCATTGCCCAAAGCCAAGGTCGAGGTCCGCGCCACCGCGCCGGGCATGTTCGCCACGCAGTAATGCATGATCCCGTCCACCGCATAGATCGGGTCCTGGTGGGTCGTGGCCTTCGAGGTCTCGAAGCAGCCGCCCTGGTCGATGGCCACATCCACAAGGGCCGCGCCGGGCTTCAGAAGCTTCAGCTGATCGGCCTTGATCAGCTTCGGCGCAGCCGCCCCCGGGATCAGGACCGCGCCGATGATCAGATCGGCCTCGCGGGCGAGCTCCAGCGTGGTCGCCGCATCGGCATAGGCATTCTTGAAGTCGCGCCCGAAGACATCATCCAGATAGCGCAGCCGGTTGACCGAGCGGTCCAGCACCGTCACATCCGCTCCCATCCCCGCAGCGACCTTGGCCGCATGGGTCCCCACGACGCCGCCGCCGATGACCAGCACTTTGGCCGGCAAAACCCCCGGCACACCGCCCAACAGCACGCCACGGCCGCCATTGGCCTTCTGCAAGGTCCAGGCCCCCACCTGGGGCGAAAGCCGCCCCGCGACCTCCGACATCGGCGCCAGAAGCGGCAGGCCGCCCCGGTCATCCGTCACCGTCTCATAGGCGATGGCGGTGACGCCCGAGGCCAGGAGGTCAGCCGTCTGCTCCGGATCGGGCGCGAGATGCAGATAGGTGAACAGCACCTGCCCCTTGCGCAGACGCTTGCGCTCACCGGGCTGGGGCTCCTTGACCTTGACCACCATGTCGGCGGCGAAGACGTCATCGACGCTGCCCACCGTGGCGCCAGCCGCGATGTAATCCGCATCCGTGAAGCCCGCGCCCTCGCCAGCCTTGGTCTCTACCACCACGGCGTGACCGCGGTTCACGGCCTCACGCACGGCGGCGGGCGTCATGCCGACGCGGAATTCCTGCGGTTTGATCTCTTTCGGGCAACCGATCTTCATCTTGCTCTCTCCCTATGGGGGGCCAACCCCTGATGGACCCAGCTTGGCGCAGATTTTTGCGTCACGGTTTGAATTGTGGCTGGCATGTCAGACAGTTTTCGGGAAATCCTTGCGCCAAGGGCGCCCATGACGAAAGATCCTCCCATGACTGAAGAGCTTGACGCAATCGACCGCCGCATCCTGGGGGTGCTGCAAAAGGACGCGCGGGTGACCAATGCCGAACTGTCCGAGCGGGTGAACCTCTCGCCTTCCGCCTGCCACCGCAGGGTGCAGCGGCTGGAGGAGGAGGGCTTCATCGCCGCCTATGTCGCGCTTCTGGACGCCCGCAAGATGGGCAAGCCCACGACGGTCTATGTGGAGATCACCCTGCAAAGCCAGGCCGAGGACCTGCTCGATGCCTTCGAGCGCGAGGTCGCCAAGGTTCCGGACGTCTTGGAGTGTCACCTGATGGCGGGCTCGGCCGATTACCTGATCAAGATCATGGCCGAAGACACCGAAGACTTCGCCCGCATCCACCGCAGATACCTGGCCCGCCTGCCCGGCGTGCGGCAGATGCAGAGCAGCTTCTCGCTGCGGACCGTGGTGCAGACGACGGCGCTGAGCGTGTAGGGCGCGCTTCAGCGCACCGCTAAAATCCCGAAACAGGCAAGCTGTTCCAGCGCCCGACCGTGATCCCAAGCCCCTCCAGCGGGGCGAAGTTCCAGTAATCATGCTGCATCTCGCCGGGCGGGCGGCAGTCGATGCTGGCATGGGTCAGCGCAGGCATGAGGGCCAGGGGCGAAAGGTCGCGCACCCCGGTCCCGGCGATCTGCAAGCTTTGCAGGTTGGGCAGGCCCTCCAGCGGCGCCAGGTCGTCGAAGGGGTTGCCATAAAGGGTTGCCCATTCCAGCCGCTGCGCCCCCTTCATCCCCGAGAGGTCCTCGATCCGGTTGCCGTTCAGTTGCAGGCTCGTCAGCCCCGGCAGCGCCCCAAGCCCCACCGTATCCGCCAGTTGACCATCCCACAACCAAAGCCGCTCCAGCCGCGGCAGGTCGCGCAGCGGCGCAGTCGAGGGGAATGCCCCGCCCGAGATCGTGATCCATTCCAGGTCCGGATGTCCGCCGAGGCCCTCCAGACTGGTGACCGAAGCCTGATGCGCCCAAAACCGCTTCAGGTTGGGCACCCCCGCCAGTCCGCGCAGATCGCCGCCGATGGTCTCTGACAAATTGACCTCGGAGAGTGCGGTGGCCCCCTTCATTCCCGCAAGATCGGGCAGAGCCTGGTCTTCGATGGTCACCTTCAACAGCGCCCCGTGATCCTCCAGCCCATGCAGGCTGGTGACCCCGGTGCCGCGCAGGGTGATCTCCTGCAAGGCCCGGGCCCCGGCCAGCGGCGCAAGGTCCACGAAGCCCTTGCCCGTCAAGGTCAGCCTTTGCAACCGCGCGAGGCCTTCAAGCGGCGCAAGGTCGATGGGCTGATCCGCCTCCAGCACCAGGTCGGTCAGGTCGCGCAGCTCTGCCAGGGGCCCAAGGTCGGCGACCTGGCTGTGCGACAGGTTCAGGACGGCAAGGTCCCGGACCTCGGCAAGCGGCGAGAGGTCGCGGACAGGGGTGTCCGACAGGTTCAGGTCATGCAGGTCCATCCCCGCCAAGGGCGAGAGGTCCGTGACCAAAGTCCCCATAAGGTCGAGCCATTGCAGCCCTGCCCCCCGCAGCGGCCCAAGGTCGGCGACCCTTGTGCCCGACAGGTCCAGCTCTGAAAAATGCACTTCCCCGGCCAGGGGCGAGAGGTCTGCCAGGCGCGTCCCGGCCAGCGTCACCCGCTGCACCCATCGGATGTCTGCGATAGAGGGCGGCAGGGTTGCAAGGTTCTTCAGCCCGACGCCGGGTAACGGGCCCCATTTGCCGGGCCCCTGCGGAATGTGGTTTTCCGCCGCATCAAGACGCAAGGGCCCTGTAAACTGCCTTTTGGCGAGGTAATCCGCGATGAGGTCCTCGGCCAAGTGATAGGCACTGCCCGCAGGAAGCGGAATGGGATCGATCACCGGTTCGGGAAGGCTGCCATGTTCCCACTCCGGCCAATCACATGGCCCGACCGTCAGAACCCCCGCCACCATCAGGGAAAAGAGCATGGCACCCTCCGCTTTCCGCCAGACTAGCGGCGGGCCCCGCCCCGCGCTAGACCCGGTCCGTCCAGACTGCGAATTTCTCCAGCACATGCGGCCCGAAGGAGTGGATCAAGGGCACATCGGCCGCATCCCTCCCATGGGCCACGACGATGCGCCCGATCCGGGGCTTGTTGTTCCTCGGGTCGAAGGTGTGCCAGGCGTGGTCCAGGTAGCACTCCATCCAGGCCGCGAAATCCATCGGGCCGGTCACCGGCACGCCGATATCGCCGAGGTAGCCGTTCACATAGCGCGTCGGGATGTTCATGCAGCGGCAGAGCGTGACCGCCAGGTGGGCGAAATCGCGGCAGACGCCGGTCTGCTCTTGCCAGGCCTCATAGGCCGTGCGGGTGACGCGGGCCTTCATGTAGTCGAAACGGATGTGGTTGTGGACATAGTCGCAGATCGCCTGGACTCTCGGCTGGCCCGGCGTCACCGCCCCAAACATGTCCCAGGCGAATTGCGACAGGCGGTCGGTCTCGCAATAGCGGCTGCCCAGGAGGTAGAAGACCACGGAGTCCGGCAGATCGGCCACCGGCACCTCGCGCAGATCCGGCGAGGCGATGTTCGGCGCCTCGTCGGATTCGATCGTGCAATCGGCCCGCAGCCGGAAGAGCCCCGCCGGCGCCACGACCCTGCGGCAGGTGTTGCCGAACATGTCGCGGTAAGCGCGGGTGGGGACAGCGGGAAAGGTCTCGACCGCGCCCTGGATGCGGATATCGTCGCGCCGTTCGTCCCTCACCGACATCATGGTGATGAGCGGCGTGTCCTGCGGGCAAGAGACGGTGATGTCGTAGCCATAGCGGATGAGCATGGGGCGCCTTTCGGGAATACATCCCAGCCATAGGCCCATTCACGCCCCTTGGCCCGTGTTATTTCCCCAAGGGCCCGGATTTCCGGCCGGGGCGCAAATTCTGCCCTGAGGAAGGCAAGTAGGGTGCACTTCAGCGCACCCTACGGCGCCCCCCGGGGAGCAAAAACAAACCCCCGGCCTTTCGGTCGGGGGCTGGCTTCGGGGATCGCTCCCCCAGCACATGAAACGGCTTACATACCGCCTTCGCGCTGAAGCTTCTTCCGGGCGAGCTTGCGCGCGCGGCGGACAGCTTCGGCTTGTTCCCGGGCCTTCTTGACGGAAGGCTTTTCGAAATGCTGCTTGAGCTTCATTTCGCGGAACACACCTTCGCGTTGAAGTTTTTTCTTCAGAGCGCGGAGGGCCTGTTCGACGTTGTTATCACGAACGCTGACCTGCATGTGGTTTTCACCACCTTCCTAAGCTAGAGTTGCACTGATTGTGCAGGCAGGGGCCGCATAGCAGCGAAACCCCCGCTTGTCCACCTTTGCGAGAGGCATGCCCCCATGGAAAACGCGCAAACCCTGCAACGCCTGGTCGAAGCGGCGCTGCCCCATGTCGTCTTCGACGGCTGGGGGCCTGCGACCCTGGCGGCGGCCATCGGTGATTCGGGCGTCGATCCGGCCCTGGCCCGGGCGCTTCTCCCGCGGGGCGGGCTCGACCTGGCGCTGGCCTTCCATCACCTGGGCGATGCAGAGCTCGCGCGGCGCCTTGCCTCCGAGGACCTGACCGCGCTGCGCTTCCGCGAGCGGGTGGCCCATGCGATCCGCCTGCGTCTCAGCCTTGCCGACCGCGAGGCGGTGCGGCGGGCGACCTCGCTTTACGCCCTGCCGCAGAACGCAGGCGATGGCGCGCGGGCGCTTTGGCATACCGCCGACACGATCTGGACGGCGCTGGGGGACACCTCCCGCGATGTGAACTGGTACACGAAACGGGCGACGCTTTCGGCGGTTTACGGCGCGGTGGTGCTCTATTGGCTGGGCGCGCCCGAGGATATCGACGCTTTCATCGACCGGCGGATCGAGGATGTCATGGCCTTCGAGAAGACCAAGGCCAGGCTGCGGGAAAATCCGGTGACCCGGGCGCTTCTGGCCGGGCCGCTAAAGCTCCTGGAAAGGATTTCCGCGCCACAACCAGCGGAAGACCTGCCCGGATACGTCAAGAAAGGCGCGTAACATGTCCCTGTCCAATGCCATGCTGGCGATGGAAATCTCGGCCCATGGGGGCCCTGATGTGCTTTACCCCTGCTCGGTCCCCGTGCCGGTGCCGGGCCATGGGCAGATCGTCATTCGCCTGGCCTATGCGGGGGTGAACCGGCCCGATGTCCTGCAGCGCCAGGGGCTTTATGCGCCGCCGCCCACCGCCTCGCGCCTGCCCGGGCTGGAGTGTTCGGGGACGGTGGTCGAGACGGGCCCCGGCGTGACCCGGTGGAAGATCGGCGACAAGGTCTGCGCTTTGCTGCCGGGCGGCGGATACGCCGAATATGCCGCCTGCCACGAAAGCCATGCGCTGCCCATTCCGCAGGGCCTCTCGATGCGCGAGGCGGCGGCCCTGCCCGAGGCCGCCTTCACCGTCTGGTCCAATGTCGTGATGCGCGGCGGGCTGAAGTCGGGGGAGAAGTTCCTGGTCCATGGCGGCTCTTCCGGCATCGGGACCATGGCGATCCAGCTCGCCCATGCGCTGGGGGCCCGGGTCTTCACCACGGTGGGCGCGCCTGAAAAGCAGAAGGTGGTCCGCGACCTGGGGGCCGAGCAGGCCTGGAACTACCGCTCCGACCCCTGGGGGGCCGAGGCGAAGAAACTGGGGATGGACCTGATCCTGTGCATGGTGGGCGGGCCCTATATCCAGCAGAACCTCGCCGCCCTGGCCGATGAGGGGCGGCTGGTGCAGATCGCCTTCACCTTGGGCGCCAAGGCCGAGGTGAATTTCGCCGAGCTGATGACGCGGCGACTGACCTTCACCGGCTCGACCCTGCGGCCGCAAAGCGACCTCGCCAAGGGGCGGATCGCGGCGGAGCTGGAGGCTCACCTCTGGCCCCTGATCGCGGCGGGTAAGGTCAAGGTCCTGATCGACAGCGAGTTCCCCCTGTCCCAGGCCCCCGCTGCCCATTGGCGGATCGAGGCCCCGGGCCATGTCGGCAAGATCGTGATGAAGGTCGAGGAGTAGGCCCTCCGTTTCCCCCAGCCGCCCCGGGCTTGACCCGGGGCCTCGACCAGGAGGCGCGCCCTTGGCGCAAGGTGCGTGAGATCACGCACCCTACCCCGCGCCACCCGCCAGCCCCCGGGGTATACCCCGGGCTACGCGGCTCGACCGTTCCCACGTCCCCCGCCGCCCCGGGCTTGACCCGGGGCCTCGACGCCAAGAGAGCCCCCCTACCGCCGCCCCGAGGCGGGCGGCAGGCCCAGCTCCTCGCGGTATTTCGCCACGGTCCGCCGGGCGATCTTCGCCCCCTCGGCCGCCAGCATCTCTGCCAGGGCCTGGTCGCTCAGGGGCCGCGTCTCGGCGGCGATCAGGGCGGCCACCCTGTCTCGCAGCGCCGAGGCCGAAACCCCGCCCATATCGCGCGAGAAGAGACTGCGCAGCCACCAGACCCCGCGCGCCGTGTCGACCGAGGTTCCCGCCACGACCCGGCTGACCGTGCTCTCCGCAAGACCCAGGGCCCGCCCCACCTCGGCCATGGTCAGCGGCTGAAGCGGCGCGCCCTCCAGCGCGGCCCTTTGCCGGGTCAGAACCTCGTGGCCCACCCGCAACAGCGTCGCATTGCGCGCCGCCACCAGCCGCTCGAGCCCCCTCAGCGCCGAAGCCGCGCCGCGCCCCGCGCCCTCGGCCAGCGCAAGTCCCGGCAGCGACGACCCCGAGACCTCCAGCACGCCCCCGCGCAAGACCAGGTCCGGTTCGCGCAAGGGAGGGGCGGCGCGGTCGTCGAACGTGGCGCCGGGCTTGGGGGTCATGGTGCGGATCGTGCGGAAGCGCTTGAGGATCTCGACCTCCTCGACCTCGGCCAGACCGGCCAGCGCCGCGAAGTCGGCCCGGGCCAGGAGGTCAAGCCGCGAAAGAACAAGCGCCATGACCGCATCAAGCGCACCGGCCTCCGCCGCCTGGAGCCGCAGGCAATCGGCCAGGTCCCGGGCGAAGATCCCCGTGGGCTCCATCTCTTGCACCTGTGTCAGCACCGCCTCGACAGCCGCGACCGGCTGGCCCAAGTCGCGGGCGATTGCGGCAACCGGGCGCTCGAGCCAGCCCGCAGGGCCCAGGGCCTCGGCCAGGGCAAGGGCGATCCGACGCGGGGTGGCCCCCTTGATCCGCCGGTCGATCTCGGCCGTCACATGGGCCATCATCGAGGCCGCCGCCGCCGGGGTCTCGACCTCGCCCTCGAAGACCCCGGTCCAGCGCGGCAGCCAGTCGCGCGGCTGTGGAGGCTTGACGACCAGGCCCGGGACCTCGGCCGCCTGCTCTTCCAGGTGGCGGGCGAGGGCGGGGCCATCCATGCGCAGGACCTCGATGGCGGTCTGAAGCCCGGTGGTGAGCTTCAGCCGCAGGCTTTGCCGGACCTCGATGCGGGGGCGCTGGGACATGGGGCACAGGCCTAGCAACCCCCGGGCCGCGAAGCAACAGGGCTTGCCGATGGCGGGGGGTCTCGCCAAGCCAAAGGCTTGGGGTTAGGGTCGGCCCATGACCCCGATGCCCCCAGAACCGCTGCCGCTTGTCCAGGATCTCGTGCTGATCGGCGGCGGCCATTCCCATGCCCTTGTCGCCCGCGCCTGGGCCATGGCGCCCCTGCCGGGCGTGGCGCTGACCCTGATCAATCCCGCCCCCGTCGCCCCCTATACCGGCATGTTGCCTGGCCTGATCGCAGGCCATTACCGGCGCGACGAGATCCTGATCGACCTGGTCCGCCTGGCGCGCCGGGCGGGTGCGCGGCTGATCCTGGACCGGGTGACCGGCATCGACCGCGCGGCCCGGCTGATCCGGCTGGAGGGGCGTCCGCCGCTGCCCTATGACCTCGCCTCGATCGACATCGGCATCAGTTCCGACCTGCCGGGGCTTTCCACCCATGCCGCCAAGCCGCTTGGCACCTATGCCGAGGCCTGGGAGGCCTTCGTGGCCCACGCCCCCCGCGATCCCCGCATCGTGATCATCGGCGCGGGGCTTGGCGGGGTAGAGCTGGCCCTGGCCTCCTCCCATCGCCTGCCCGGCGCCAAGGTCACGCTGATCGACCGGGGCGCGCCGCTGAAGGGCCTGGCCGCAAGGGAGGCGCTTTTGGCCGAACTGCGCGCCCAGGGCGTCGAGCTCCTGCAAGGCACCCCCTCCGAGGCCCTGCCCGGTGCCCTGCGGCTGGAGGATGGCCGGGTGATCGGCTCGGACTTCACGCTCTCGGTGGCCGGGGGGCGGCCCCAGGCCTGGCTGGAGGAGACGGGGCTGGCGCTGCACCAGGGCTTCATCGCGGTGGACGCGCGGTTGCAAACCTCGGACCCGCTGATCTTCGCCACCGGGGATTGCGCCCATATGACCCATGACCCGCGTCCCAAGGCCGGGGTCTTTGCCGTCCGCGCCGCGCCCGTGCTGCTGGAGAACCTCAAGGCCAGCCTGACCGGGGCACCGCTGAAAGAATTCCGGCCGCAGAAGGATTACCTGAAGCTGGTCTCATTGGGGGGCAAACGGGCCCTGGCGGACAAATGGGGGATGCGGGCCAAGGGCGCCTGGGCCTGGGGGCTGAAAGACCGCATCGACCGCCGCTTCATGGCGATGTTCGGCGCGGTGCCAGAGGCGGCGGCGCCGGTGGTGCCCCCGGTCAGGGGCCTGGCCGAGGCTCTGGGCCCGCGCCCGCTCTGCGGCGGCTGCGGCGCGAAACTCGGGGCCGAGGCGCTGCGGGCTCTGTCGCAGACCCTGCCAGCGCCGCAGAGGGCGGAGGTCCTGAGCGGCCCGGGAGACGATGCGGCGGTGGTCAAGGTCGTGGGCGGGGTCCAGGTCCTGACCACCGATCACCTGCGGGCGTTTTGCCTGGACCCTCGGTTGATGGGGCGGCTGGTGGCCATCCATGCGCTGGGGGATGTCTGGGCCATGGGCGCCACGCCGCAAGTGGCTTTGGCCCAGGTCATCCTGCCGCGGCTGTCCGAGACCTTGCAGGCCCGCAGGCTGTCGGAAGTCATGGGCGGCGCGGCCGAGGTCTTTGCTTCGGCGGGGGCCGATGTGGTGGGGGGGCATACTTCGCAAGGCTCGGAGCTGACGGTGGGCTTCACCGTGACGGGGCTGGCGATGCGCGCCACGGGCAAGGGCGGGGCGCGGGAGGGCGATGCGTTGATCCTGACCAAGCCCCTGGGATCAGGCACGATCCTCGCGGCCGAGATGGCGATGCTGGCGCCCAAGGGGGTGATGCTGGGCGAGATCGTGGCCACCTGCTGGGAGGCGATGGGCCAGGCCCAGGGCGCGGCCTCGGCCGTGCTTGCGCCCCATGCCCATGCGATGACCGATGTGACGGGCTTTGGCCTCGCGGGGCATCTGTTGGAGATGCTCGAGGCCTCGGGCCTGGCGGCGCGGCTGGACCTGGGCGCCCTGCCCCTGATGGCGGGGGCCGAGGCGCTGGCCGCCATGGGGGCGGGGTCCTCGCTGGAGCCCGCCAACCGCGCGGCGGTGCTGGGCCGGGTGAGGGGGGCGGACCTGACCTCGCCCCGGGCGCGGCTGATCTTCGACCCGCAGACCTGTGGCGGGCTTCTGGCCTCGGTGCCTGCGAGCCTGGCGCCGGGATTGGCGGAGGCTCTGGGGGCCTGGGTGATCGGCGAGGTCGTGGCGGGGGAGCCGGGGATCGTGCTGGTTTAGAGCCTGTCCGACAAAGGTGGAATCCGGTTTTGTCGAAAGACAGGCGACACGGAAAGGACGAGAGTCTGTCTGGCGCTTCTATCTGCGTCAGTCAGATTCTCGCGGGGTCCCGGAGGTTTCACAGGCATGAAGTGCCTCTGAAACCTCCGGGAGGAAGCGGGGGGCTGCCGCCCCCCGCACCCCCTGCCCAAAGGGGAGCACGCTCCCCTTTGGAAACCCCGTGGATATTTGGGAAAAGATGAAATCAGGGGTTGGGGAGGGCGGCTGCGATCTCTTGCGCCAGGCGGTCCAGGGAAGTCTCGTCCAGGCTTTCCGCTTGGAGCGTCACCTTGGGGACCGCGCTGCGCTCGCGGTGCTTTTGGTAGCGCGGGTCGTAATGGTCACGCATCAGGGCAAGGGCCAGGGGCGGGAAGGCGCCTGCCTCGGCCAGGGCCAGCCAGTCGGCGATCACCTCGCGGGAATGCCAGGGGCGGAGCTGGGCGATGACGGTGGCAAGCCGTGCGGGGTCGGCGGTGATATCGGCATAGGCCCCGGTCAGATAGGCGGCGCGGGCCTGAAGCGGCGCCATGACCTCGATCCGGGGAGCGCGGCACATCGCGGTCCAGAGGGGCGCCGGCACCCGCAGATTGCCGACCTTGGCGCTTTCGGCCTCGACGATCAGCGGGCGGGAAGGGTCGAGACGGGCGAGCTGCATGGCCAGCGCGGATTCGAAAGCCTTCTGACTGGGCTGCCCGCCCATGCCGCCGAACAGGCTGCCCCGGTGCCGCGCAAGGCCCTCGAGGTCGATGACCTGGTGGCCCATCGCCTCCAGCCGGGCCAGAAGCGCCGTCTTGGCCGTGCCGGTATTGCCATCCAGGACGAAAAGCGGCGGGGCGATCGGCGTGTCATGCACCTGCCGCACGACCAGCGACCGCCAGGCCTTGTAGCCGCCCTTCAGGGTCTCGACCCGCCAGCCGATCTGACCGAGGATCAGCGCGAAACTGCCCGACCTCTGCCCGCCGCGCCAGCAATAGACCAGGGGCCGCCAGCCGCCGGGCCTGTCGGCCAGGGCCTCTTCCAGGTGCCGGGCCGCATTGCGCGCCACAAGGGCCGCGCCCAGCTTCTTGGCCGTAAAGGGGCTGACCTGCTTGTAGATCGTGCCGACCCTGGCCCTTTCCTCATCATCCAGAACCGGCAGCGAAATCGCCCCGGGCAGATGGTCCTCGGCGAACTCCAGCGGAGCCCGCACGTCGATGATGTCGTCGAAGCCCTGGGCCGCGAGCTCCTCCAGCCGGGTGATCTCGATCACAGCCCCGCCTCCAGCCGGTCGATGAGCTTGGCCAGCATGGCCTCGCAGCGGCCCATCTGTTCGAGCGTCACATATTCGTCGGGCTTGTGGCCCTGCGCCATGGACCCAGGCCCGCAGATCACCGTGGGAATGCCGAGGCGGGCGTCGAAAAGCCCGCCCTCGGTGCCGAAAGCCACCTTGATCGTGCCATTGGCGCCACTGAGCGACTTGACGAAATTCACCACCTGGGCATCCGAGGGCGTGCCGAGGCCCGGGTAATCCCAGAGCCTTTCGATGACGATGGCGGCCTCGGGGAAATCGGGGTAGCCCGCGACGATCTGGGCCGCACGGGCCCGCAGGCGCTCGATGATCTGGCCTGCGTCGTCGCCCGCCAGCGACCGGATCTCGAAATCCAGCGTGGCCTTGTTCGGCACGATATTGACCTGGACCCCGCCCTGCATCTTGCCGACATGGACCGTCGTGTAGGGCACGTCGTAATCGCCGTCCTTCAGCCCATGGGCGGCGATCTCGGCCTGTTCGGCGCGCAAGGCCTGGATGAACTCCGCCGCCAGGTGCAGCGCGTTCAAGGCCAGGGGGGCGAGCGCCGAATGCCCCTCGCGCCCGATGCAGGTGGCCCGAAGCGCCACCTTGCCCTTGTGGCCCGTGGCGACCTGCATCCCGGTTGGCTCGCCCACAATGCAAAAGCGCGGGCGGTGGGGGGCGGCTTCCAGCATCGTCACGAGCGAGCGCACGCCCATGCAGCCGATCTCTTCATCGTAAGAGAGCGCCAGGTGCAGGGGCGTCTTCAAGCTCCGCCTGGAGGCCGCGATCATGGCCGCAATGGCGGCGGCGCAAAAGCCCTTCATATCCGCCGTGCCGCGCCCGTAAAGCCGCCCCTCGGCCTCGGTCAGCTGGAAGGGCGCGCGGCTCCAGGCCTGGCCCTCGACCGGCACGACATCGGTATGGCCTGACAGCATGACCCCCGAACCGGGCCCGGTGGAGGCATAGAGATTGGCCTTGCCCCCGGCCGGATCGGGGATCAGCGCGGCCTCGATCCCATGGGAGGCCAGGAGCCCGGTGACATAGTCCATCAGGGCCATGTTGGGGTTCGAGCTGACGGTGTCGAAGCCGATCAGCCGGTCAAGGATCTCGCGGGTCAGGGCTTGCATCGAGTTCTCCTGCGGCGCCGAGGGGGCGGGGTGATCTCCCTGTTACGCCGCAGTCCCGGCGGACCGCAAGTCCGGTTGCGACGGGGTTCCGGCGGAGGTGGCACGGTGGGGGTGGCACGGTGGGGGCCAAGCGGGCGGGCACAAGGCGAAGACGGTGCAGAGGGGCCATGTCCCCGGGCAGAGCCTTCTCTTTCCGCGCCGGATCGGGCAAAAGGAGACCATGCGCTTTCTCCTGCCCCTTTTCCTGCTTGCCGTCCCGGTCGAGGCTCAGCCGACCGAGGGTCCCGCCGCCCGGCTGATGGAGGCCCATCGCCTGGCAGCCTTGGGAGAGACCGCCCGCGACCCCGTGCTGCTTTTTGCAGCGGCACGGCTGATGCAGGGGCTGCAGCTGACCGAAACCCCGCTCAGTCCCGCCGACCCCACCACCAGCGCCGAACCGTCCACCGAAGGCTCCGCCGAACCCACGCCGGACCCTGCGGCCACCGTCCCCGACCCCGCCAAGGCCCCGCCCCTGCCCGGCCAGCTCTCGGCCCCCGCGCTCTTCGATGCCGCCCGGGCGCTCGCCCCCGAGGACTCCGCCCTGCGCGAGGCCATCACCCTGGCCGCCAGCGAAATCCCCCCGCCCCCCGCGCTGCTCCAGGTCTCCCTGCACAGCCAGGAGGGCAGCCAGAGCTTCGCCCTCCCCTTGCCCGGCGGCTCCCCGGTGCAGATCGGCCTCCTGCGGTTGAAGGGCGCCCTCTCCTACAGCCTCAGCGCGCCTGACGGCATGGTCCTTTGCCAGGACGCCTCGACCTCGGCCGCAAGCCTCTGCACCGTCACGCTCCCGGAAAGTCAGACCCTGACCCTGACGACCACAGGCACCGCCGACTGGCTCCTGGCCCAACCCTGAGCCGACAGGGCACTTTTTCCCCTTTCACCTTGGCACAAATATCCCACGGGTGGGTCCGGGAGGGTGTGAAACCCTCCCGGGATATCCGCAAAAGACCGGCGAGGGCGTGAAACCCTCCCGGTGATGTCGCACTATGTCATAGAGACCATAAAGCCCCGCTCACCAATCCCCGACAGCCCCCCAAACCGGGAGGTCCGGAGGGGCAAAGCCCCTCCGGCGGGGGG